>NZ_JACOQD010000001.1 GCF_014297365.1 Winogradskyella echinorum
AGCCTCAGCTGTGTCATCAGCACCATTTCCATCAAGATCTGAGAAAAAACCAACATCTGAAGCGTCTATAACTCCGTCATTATTATCATCTTGACTACCATTACCAGCTTCATCTACATCGAATATTCCATCGTTATCTGAATCTAAATCAAAAACATCATCAACACCATCACCATCAGAATCGGCACAGTTACTTGAGAAAACACTAACAAAATCGAGCGCAGCTCCTGCGGAAGTAGAGCTACCAGGAGGAGTTGCTTCAAATTGAATCGTTGTGGCACTCGTTGTAGCTACAAATGTTTGTGAAAATAAATACCAAGTTTTTGGACCAATAATCCCGCCTATTTCTCCTTGAGCAATTGCAGAAAGCGTTTGACTGTAAAGCGATGCGTTAGTTGCATCCAATACATCAACATCTAAAGTTACATCAGTACCAGTAGTATGACCAACATCTTCTCCCCAGTAAAAAGAAAGTGTATAAGTTTCTCCTGGAATTGTATTTATAGTCTGAGATAGTACATTATTTACACCACCAGTAACATTATTGTTTCCTAATACATCTAAGTATTGATTACCATTATATGCATTGGCAAAAGTATTAGACGACCAACTAGGCGATTGTCCACCTATCCAGCCATCTAAATTCTGCGTGTAATTCCATCCTGTTAAAGTATTAGTGTTATAAGTAGCACCTATAAATGTGCCCGCTGAACTCGTGTTACTTGCATCAGGGAATTCTGCTTGACTAGAAAAATCTCTAAGTTCAAAATTTCCATTTACTACAAGATTTCCACATCCTTCATCTACGTCTAATATACCGTCATTGTCATCATCTTCATCACATAAATCCGCTATACCATCACCATCATTGTCTGGATTACCAGATGCCACAGCATCACACGGGTCGGCTGTTACAGCTAAAGTAGCACATTGGGTTTGAGAACATTCTAAATCGGGATGAGAGATCACTACACAATAATCATTCCCATTTAATGTAGGGTTTGTAATAATATTTAAGTTAGCAGTTGTTACCCCAGAATACGTGGCATCATTTACTAATGCTGTACCTCCTAAAGCAGGATCTCCTAAATACCATTGATAAGTAGTAGCCCCAGAAACATTTACAGCAGAACCACCACTATAGTTTGGTATAGTATTAGGTGCTGTTCCTGTATAATCTGTAGTAGCTGTTGCTGTAGTAGTTACTGCGAATACAGCGGTATTTCCATCAGTTTCTGATTGATTAGTTGGTGAACTATCTATTGCAACCTCTGTTGCTGTGGTTACATTTGTATTTGTACCAGTGTACGCAGTTCCTGAAGTTATTACCTGACCATTACCATCATAACCGGTCCCATCTACTTCTCCATCATTATTAGTATCTATGTGTCCTGCTTCAATTGCATCGTTACAGCCATCGTTATCAGAATCTAAATCGAAAATATCATCGACACCGTCGTTATCTGTATCTAAGGACACGCAATAACTAAGTTCATAAAACTGCATAGTCACGTCACTACCTCCTGATGCAACTTGTTTTCCTACAGTTATCTCGATCGTTGTAACTGGTCCATTAATATCTACTTCAATAGCATTATTTGGGGCATTTGCACCTCCTTGAGTACTCACTACGCTTTGCCCAGTAATAGTAATATTGGGCTCTCCTACTGGATCTACACCCACTATATTTATTGGAACATTCTGCGCTCCATTTATTGCAGTAAAATCCGCTCTATCCTGATTATCTAAACCTCCAAACTTAAAGTTTACATTATATACAGGTTCTGAGAATGTATATGTATACACAGCAACATCACCATTGGTAAAATCTGTATTGTTCGGTTGTGTTCTTACAAATGCACCTGTAACACCAGCTGCTGTATCATCTTCCACACCACCATTCCAGCCAGCACTTCCCTGTAAATCAAAAGTAGCATCAACATCAACTCCGCCATAAGCATATATGTTATTGACAACAACTGGATCACTAGAATTATCATTAAATGTTTGACCTAAAGTGACAAAGCCCGATGAACAGTCTAATTCATTAATATCTAAAATACCATCATTATCATCATCCTCATCACATAGATCACTAATACCATCTCCATCATTATCTGGATTTCCTGATGCCACTGCATCACAAGGGTCTGGGCTTATCGTTAATGTAGCACATTCTACATTTTCACATAAATTATTAGTATTTGTGATAATTACACAATATTGATTACCATCCAATGAAGCATCTGTAGATACACTAAGTACCGAAGTAGTTACACCAGAATAAGTAGCATCATCAACTAACGTAGTCCCACCTGAATTTGGATCACCTAAATACCATTGATATATAAAACCAGTAGCGGCAGTAGTTGCTGAAGGGTCTGTGAAATCTGGAGTTGTATTTGGTGCTGTACCAGTGTAAACAGAAGTACTTGTGATTGTCGCATTCTCAACACTAAAGGTCGCTGTATTACCCGCCAATTCTGATTGATTTGCTGGCGCAGTATAATTAACTTGAGTAGCTGTTGTTACATTACTATTAGTACCGCTGTAAGCTGTCGTTGCCCCTGTTACTTGGCCATTAGAGTCATAATCCGAACCATCAACTTCACCATCGTTATTATCATCTACATGACCTGCTTCTATGGCATCATTACAACCATCATTATCACTATCTATATCTAAATTATCGGTTATACCATCTTCATCCGTATCTTGACATACTACTCCAGAAATTGTAATAGAAGTTGTTGTGATTTCTGTAATAATATTTCTAGAACCATCAATATCATCAACTATTAAATTAAAAGAGCTTGTTGGTGTATCTGGTATAAATGTTGCTCCATAACCAAATTGAATTCCATTGTCTCCATTATTAAAGATTGCTTCTGAAACAGCACCTTGAGCAACTAAATTAGTAAAATTCCAACCATCGAGTTCTGCTTGAGTAACACCTGAAACTGGAGTGGCACCTGCAGGAAATGTAACAATCTGGGCAGAAGCAAGTGTATTAGTTCCACTAGTTAAATTAGACCATGTACCAGTAACATCTGCGGCTATTACATCCTTGGCTGTAGAATTATCCATATTACCAATATTGCCAAAGCCAATTGATTCTATATTAAAAGGCACACCATTGGCAGAAACCGCTGTTATTAAAAGTTTTGGTTGATCATTAGGATCATTACTACCGACCTCAAAATAGATAGTCCCATTTGTTGTATCATTTATTATTGTACCATCATTGGGACCAACTCCGAGTATATTGTTTGTACCGTTACCTCCAGCAGCAGTCAGAATAACTTGATTTCCTTGCGCATCTTCATAAACTAATCGACCTGGAGTATCAACATCACCTGTTTGACTAAGAGCCGTATTTAAATTAAATGGTGTAGCGGTAATTGGAGTACAACCTTCATTTGCATCTAAAATCCCATCATTATCATTATCTAAATCCGACGAATCAAATACACCATCACAATCTTTATCATTTTCAGAGATACTTACTTTATTATTTGAAAGATTTGTATCTGTTTGTGTTAGTCCATTTATTTTTGCACTATATGTTATAGGCAATGTAATTGACGAAACACTTGTTTCTACTGTAAGTGTTACACTCTCACCTGGTTGTAAACCAAAAATCACCCACTTATTATCTACTGAATTATATGTCGCGGATCCTGATCCTGACGAAAAAATTGCTGTGCTATTTGTGTAAGTTAAACCTGCTGGTAATGGTGCTTCTATCTCAAAATCGTTTGCATAATTTGCACTGTTATTAGTAACAGTAGTAATAATATTTATCGATGAAGATGTACATACACTTGTTGACGACTCTATATCGGCATCAATACTTAAATCTATGGATGTATTAAAACCTAAACTATCAGAATTATAAGCGGTAAAAGCTATATCAGTGTTTCCTGAGGTTGTATGTATAAACTTTACTATTTGAGCGGAATTTCCAGCAGTTATTCCAAAATCACTTAATAAAAATGCTAATACTCTGAAGTCTCGATAAGAGTTAACAGCAAATGTACTAACAACATTTCCAGTATTAGGATCAACTCTATAAATTGTCCAGTTAACCCCAGCAACTACAGGTGTAGAAGAAAAATCTACTACAACTAAATTACCCACAGTATTACCTAAATTATCAACAAACCTAAAAGTGTCACTTCCTCCTGGCGCACCAGTCTGATTTACAATTATGTCTGGAATATTATCAGTAATATTTGCTACAGAAAGTACGGTTAAATCATCATATTCAATATCTTGTGAATCAATATTAAAAAAATTTGTACTCATTTCTAGACCATTAGATCCATCCCTAACGAAATTTGTAGGAACAATAGGCGAATAGCTATAAATATAATCTGAAGCTGTATTTGTCTGATTAACCCCTCCCCAGTTATAAGCGACACCCAATAATTCTGGATTACTATAATTTATTTCTCCTGGAATGGGGAAAGCACGAAAATTCGTCGGCGTAAATGTAATTCCATTAGAGGTGAGTACTGCATCATCTACACCAGTAGAATAAGTAATTCCATTAGCTATAAACCCTAATAAATTATTTGAATCTGTGGCTATTACAGAGGACACCGTTGACGACTCAAAAAACCCTCCTTGGTCACCATATATAGTCGTAACACTTTGTTGTGCATTGACAATAAGAAATGACGATAATAAACCAAAAATAAAACTAACCTTAAGTAAGATTAGTTTATCCAAAACAAAGTCTAAGTATAAATTATAATTGATATTCTTACTAAAAAAGAATTGATTAGAAATTTTCATATTATTATAAGAGTAAAATTATGCTACAGTATTATTCTTTTTATTAAAACACCTTAAACCTAATTTGTACCAAGCATTTTCGCTAAAGCACATATTTCTTAGATAAAGCGCGTATTACTTATTCAATCTATCTGTAAAATTAAATTCAAAAATATCGTTAAAGTGACAAATATATCCGACGAAACGCATAAAAACAAATTTTTATAGAATTAATCAATAAAAAATAGATTCAATATTTATTTAAAATATATGATATATAAGACACATTAGGATGTCTACAAGTCACATTAAGATTTTGCTTTTAAAATCAAAATCTTTTTTTATGAAGAGATTAGCTATTAGTCAACTTCAAAAAAAATGTAAGAAAATCAGTTCTAAAATTTTCTTAACGCAAAATTACAAAAAAGAATAACATCTTTTTAATACTTACGAATTTGATAATAGCCTGGTTTTAAAAAAGTGAAGTTTATCCTACTAACTCGCATAACTCTATAATCTTTTTACACAATTTCGCGTAAAAAGATTATAGAATAAAAATGTGAAAATAATTTAGAAAAGTAACAACTCTATATTATTGAAAAGTACGTAATAAAAAGCTTTAGACATAAAACGATTTTATTCTTTAATAAGAAACATTGACCTTCTATTTAATTGATGCTCAGCATCTGTACATTCAACAGAGTTAACACATTTGTTTATTAACTGGGATTCACCAACCCCCTTAGCCGACAACCTATTTTTAGATACACCTTTATCAATTAACCATTGTAAAGTCGATTTTGCTCTAGCTTGTGACAGCTTTAAATTATAAGAATCTTTACCTCTAGAATCTGTGTGCGATTCTATACTAATCTTTAATTGAGGGTATTCATCTAATGCCGTTAAAATTTTAGCTAACTCTATTTCTGCATCTAATCGAATATTAGACTGATCATAATCAAAATAAATGGGCTGAAGTGTTAATTTACAGCCCAAGTCATTAGGCGGACAAGGATCTGTCTCTTTTAGGGTCATAGGCATATTTAAAACAATAGGCATTTCGATAGTTTTAGGGTTTTTAGGAGTTTCTAGTACTTTCTCTTCGGGATTATAACCATCTTTCTTAGCTCTTAAAACATATGCTTCATTACAATCTAAATTGAATGTAAAAATAGCATCATCACCAACTGTCATGGTCTGTATTACATCGTTATTACTATTTAAGAGGGCAACTTCTGCATTGGGTATTAATTCATTTGTTTCTTCATCTAATATTGGGCCTTGAATAGTAATTTGGCAACGCTCCCAAATTTGATATATGTCATCACTTTTACTTCCTCTGTCACCTTCTCTATTTGATGTAAAATACCCAATTCTATTTTCCTTTATTATAAAGCTAAAATCATCTTTAGTACTATTAATAGGTTCTCCAAACGTTACTATTTCACCGAAATCATCTTCCATTACTTTAGTAATAAAAATATCTAAACCACCCAATCCTTTGTGGCCATCACTTGAGAAATAGAGATTATCTTCTGCACTAACAAATGGAAATGTCTCTCTAGCCACTGTATTGATTTTATCTCCTAAGTTTGTTGGTGTTGTATAAAGGTCTTCACTCAAAATGTCTACATACCAGATATCAGACATACCAAGAGTTCCCGGCATGTCAGAAGCAAAATACAGTCTATCTTCATCCGGACTTAGTGCAGGATGACCAATTGAGTAACTATCATCATTAAATGGAAGTTCTTTTACATTTCCCCAAGTATCGCCAATCTTGGTAGCCTTATAAATTTTAAGCCTAACAACATGATCTTTATCCCTTCTTTTTTTACCATATAAAAAATTATTTCTAGTAAAATACATGGTATTTCCATCTTTTGTAAATACCGCAGATGACTCATGGTACTCTGTATTTACATCCCCTTTTAAAATTTCTACCTCTTGAAGATTTAGGTCTTCATCTACAACTACTTGGTATAAATCTAAAAAAGGCTGTTTATCCCATCCGGAAAGGTCTACATTTTTATCCTCAAATTCATTTATAGACTTATCACTTGAGGCAAAAACAATTTTATCCCCAAAAAATGACGGTCCAAAATCAGAAAACTCAGTATTTACTTTAATTTTTTCAATTTCAAAGAGTTTATCATGTACTCCTTTTTCGAAAAGTGTATCTGCAACATTTTTATAAGAATCTATAGCTATAGCCTTTCCGCCTTTGGACTTATAAATGGCCATTAATTTATCTGCTTCCTTATGTTGCCCAATACTTTTTAGACATTGTGCAGCTCTGAAATAATCTATTGTTACTGCTTCACTAGGAAATTCTTGTATTAAACTATAATACCATTTCGTAGCACCTGAATATTCACTATTAAAATAATATGTATCACCTAATTTTCTATAAATCTCTGCAGAATGATATCCTTTTTCAACCACCTTTAAATAAATTTCGCGCGCATCTATATAATGATACTTGTCATATTTTGCATCTGCCTTTTGAATTTTTGATATCTGAGCAAAAGAATTAGCACAAACAATAAGGCCTAAAAAGCTTAAAATAGTTTTATATATATATGTTTTCATATTTTTTATAATTTAGAAAAATCTTGGGGTTAATATTTTCTCAATTTTTTCAAAAACATCGAATTTTAAGAAAATTTCGAAAGAACCATCACTATAATCTTCAACATCAGTTGTTTGAAAATCATATCCCATACCAATAAACATCTTGTTATTAATTTGAAATCCTGCCATAGCACTTATTGCAGCATCCCAACGGTACGAAGCTCCAATCGTAAACTTATCATTGATAAGAAAATTTCCAGAAAGATCTACTTGTAGTGGAGATCCGCTAACAAACTTTAGCATAGTTGCAGGTTTAAACTTTACCTCATCACTAATACTGGCTACATAACCAGCGATAAAAAAGTAGTGTAATCTATCAATAGCATAAGCATCTGCATTGATATCATCTAAATTCTCTGAATTATAGTGCTTGGAATTCAATAAATTAGGTACAGATAAACCTAGATATAATTTATTTGTATTATAATAAACACCTGCACCAAGTTGCGGTTGTAATTTAGATTCTAAATTGTCTGAAAATTGAACGTCGTTGCTATCGTAAATATTCAATTTTGTATAATCTACATTAAGTAAATCAACACCTGCCTTAACTCCAAAAGATAGTCTTCCTTCTTCCGATAAAATTAATGAGTACGAATAATCTACCACAAGATTTGTTTCTGTTGAAGGCCCAATCTTATCCATTACAAGAGATAAACCGAGACTAGATTGCTTTAACTCACCAAATGGTTTACTTACTGTAAATGTTGCTGTTTTAGGTGCTCCATCAAATCCGACCCATTGCGATCTATACAACAAACCAAAACTTAATGCTTCTTTAGACCCAATATAACCAGGATTAATCACCTGAGTATTATACATATATTGTGTGTATTGTGCATCTTGCTGTGCATTGCCAAAATAAGCGCACATTAAAACTAATAATAAAGTGTAATAATTTTTCATACGATTTTGGGGTTTATTTTCTCTTTATATATAAATAGCCATTGTTGGTAAGGGTCTCGCTGTCTAGGAATCTTCTTAGAATGTAAAAGTAAGTTCCGGTAGGTAATTCTTCGTCCTTTTTAATGGTTGCTCTTCCTTCAGAAATACCTCTAAAGACTTTGTCGTTTATACCATACCCATCCATCTCGTAGACTAAAATTCCCCATCTATTATAGATTTTTAAATTGTTGTTCGGATAACGTTCTATACCTACAATTCTAAAAAACTCATTATCGCTATCTCCATCTGGAGAAATTCCGTTAAATATTTCGAAATCAGGGTCTAGAATATCGGGTAATAGTGTTACCGTTGGATCGTCTGGTTCTCCATCATTATTTTCATCGAAATCTTCTAAATCAAATGGATCATCAGATAAATCAGTAACTACCTCATCATCTTCATTTTTAGCAACTACAGTAGATTGATTTGTAACTTGCATATTATCTAGATCCGTTTGTGTTAATTGATACGTTGCTGTAAAGGAACTAGTATCAATATCACCTGGCATTAATACAGCTATAGGATCTCCCACGATTAAAGTACCTGGAATAGCATCTTGTACCACAACATCAAATAATGGTTTTAAACCAATATTTTCAATTTTATATGTATAAGCAATAGTTTCACCAATTTCTGCCATATTATCACCATTATCATCCATGAACACACCAACTTTTTCGAAAGACATTGAACCAGGGTTATCACATAAAACTGTATCTGTAGTATCGTCTTCCGTAACACTATCATTATCTGATAAATCACTTAACACTACTCCGTCAGAACTAATTGCCGTAACCGTAGCTTGATTCACTACAAGTTCTGCATCTATATCTGTTTGAAGTATTGAGTAATCTGCCGTATAAACCCATAACTCGTCTATATCTAACTCATTATCTAAATCAATATCTCCAGATGCTAAGACTAATACTCCACCTAACATAGAATCCACCACTTCTACAGAACTTATGGTTGTATTACCTTGGTTAGAAACACTTAATGTATAGGTAATTGTTTCACCCACACTACTACAACCATCACCATCTTCATCATTAAATACAGCTGTTTTAATTAGGGCTATATCTGCTACTTGGCATAGAGTTGTTTCAGTAGTATCATCTTCAGACGAAGCATCATCATCAGACAAATCACTGATAACTGCTCCTTCTATACTCACTCCCGTTACTGTGGCCTGGTTAAGAACAATTCCTGCATCAATTTCAGTTTGATTAACTGCGTAATCTGAAGTATATATCCATATTTCGTCTACATCTAATTCATTATCCAAGTCTGTATCTCCCGACCCTAAAGTAATTACTCCTCCCAATAATGGGTCTGATAATTCTATTGTATTGATGCTTGTATTACCTTGGTTAGTAACTGTAAATGTATAAGTGATAGTTTCTCCTACATCACTACAACCGTTTCCATTCTCATCATTAAATTCACCTGTTTTTATTAAGGCTATGTCTGAGCGTTGACATAAAGTTGTTACTGTATTTTCATCTTCTAATACACTATCATTGTCTGATAAATCACTTAAAGCATTACCTTCTAGGCTGATACCTGTTACAGTAGCCTGATTTATAACTTCTCCGGCATCTATTTGAGATTGTAGAATTGTATAATCTGCTGTGTAAATCCATATTTCATTAGTATCTAATTCATTATCTAAATCAGTATCCCCAGAATCTAGCGCAATAACTCCACCTAATAATGGATCTGATAATTCAACAGAGTTAATACTTGAATTACCTTCATTAGTAACTGTAAATGTATAAGTAATGGTTTCCCCTGCATCGCTACAATTATCTCCATTTTCATCATTAAAAGCACCCGTTTTTACTAAAGCAATATCTGCATCATCACATAAATCTAAATTTGTGGCATCAACACAACAGGCATAAACTTCGAGCGAATTAATTACACCAGCAAGTGACGCTACTGTCATCTGTACTTCATCAAAATCTACAGTTGTATTAAAGCCTATATAATAAAATGAATCTGTAGATGATGGTATAATATCAATAATTCCTAATGCATCTAAAGCTATTAAATTACTTGCTGTCTGCTGCTCTTGCTGAACATCATCAAGGTAAGTTGTAATAGTAATAGAACTCAATAATTCCGCTTCTAATAAGCCATTGGTATCTCTTATGGTATAACCAGCCATAGTACCAGCTGGATAGTCTGAAAGCACATCTTTTATAGAAAAAGATGCTGTTGCTGCAACACCAGCAGTAATGTTAATCAGTGCAAAATCACTATTATCTCCAGAAATAAGGTTTTGAGTATTATCTACCTCACAACCCACGCAAGCTATTCCGTTTATTCCGGTTAAGTTGTTATTAATTATAACTGGGTCGTTAGGATTATCTAAGGCATATGCTGAGTCACAATCTATTGGTCTGGCGCAAAAAATTTCAAGCACCATACCATAAACTCTTGTGCTGCCTAAATTTAATGATACTATCTGAGATAATGTAATTTGCACTTCATCGAAAGGTGCTGATGTAACAAAACCAACTCTTACAGACTCAGTGCCCGTTAATAGTAATCCTGAATTAACAGGTATTAATTGACTTGTTCCTGTTTGCGATTCTACTAATACTCCATCTAAATACGTTGAAATTGTAATAGCATCTAATAATTGTGAATTTAAAATTGTGGCATTTTCAATATCAAAGCCTGCATAGGTTTGAGCTGGATATTCAGCAACTTCGTCTTTAACAGCTATTGATCCTGTTGCAGCAACACCAGCAATCAAATTAATGGTTGCATAATTTCCAAGATTTGCATCAAATAGGTTATTAGTATTATTAACACTTCCAACACTCAGCAAGCCATCAATACCTGTACGTTCATTAACAATTCTTACCGGATATTCTGGTTTAGTAACTGAAATAGGCGCATTACAGCTTAATTCTGGACCTTCACAAAAACGATTAGTTACTGCATGATAAACATTGGTTGAAGAAACAACATTAAGAAGACTTGAAATAGACACTTCAACAGCATCATAATCCATTGTGGTATAAAAACCTACATAGTAAGCATCTGGTGTTAATACTGAACTTTCAATTGTCGATAAATTTATACTTGTATTTGATTCTTGTTCAACACCATCTAAGTATGTTCTAATAACAATTGCATCAAGTAAATCTGCTCTAACAACAGCATTATTCTCAATTAAAAAGCCTGCATAACCTCCTGCTGTAAAAAATTCATCACTAGTTTCATCAGTTACAGTTAAAGTATGCGTTACTCCTAAACCAACTAGTGTAGCTACTGTAGCGTAATTGTCAGTATCTGAATCAATGATGTTTTCTTCATTTGTGATTCCGCAACCTATAACACAAACACCTGTGGTAGATTCAGAAACAGTTAAATCTGTAAAGCCTGAATCAACAATAGCAACAGGCTCTATTGTATTACAAGGAACTGGAAGTTGAACACCAACTGTATTCACTGTAAATTCTGAAGTTGCCTCACAACTTAAAGCATCAGTTACTGTTACCGAATACGTTCCTGGAGATAAACCACTTACTGTATCCGTTATTTCTCCATTAGGACTCCACATATATGAATATGGTGGTGTTCCTCCTGATACGGAAACTGTTATACTTCCGTCTGATGATCCTATAGAGGTTTCATCTATAACTGTTCCTTCAATTTGAATAGTTGAATCAACATAACTACCATATACTTCAATACTATTTACAAGTGCTAAAAGTGCATTAACCGAAAGTTTAACTTCGTCATAAGTTGAAGTAGTCGTAAATCCTAATAGATAAAAACCATCTGTTGATGAAGGAGTAATATTAATTAAACCTAATGCTTCTAATGCAAGTAGATTAGCACCTGATTGAGATTCTTGAACAACTCCATCTAAGTAAGTTGTAATTTCTATTGAATTTAATAAATCTATCTCTAATAAATCATTTGTATCGCGAATAACAAATCCAGCATGACTGCCTGCAGGAAATACACTCAGTACATTCTCAACTGAAATTGAAGCTGTATTAGCAACACCTGCTGCAACATTTATTGTCGCAAAATCAGAATTATCTTCACTAATAACATTAGTAGCATTGTTAACCACACAACCAACACATGCAATACCATCCACACCAGAATTCTGGTTATTAATTATTACTGGTTGAGATGGATTACTTAATACTGTGGCTATATTACATTCTAATGAGCCTTCACAAAATGCTTCTAAAACTAGCCCATAAATTCTTGTACTTCCTAAATCTAATGTTAGTGTTTGTTGAATAGCTATCTGTACTTCATCGAATGGTAAAGTTGCAACAAAGCCAATTTGAGATCGTTCGGCTCCAGTAAACAGTAAACCGCTATCAACAGATAATAATTCTGAGCTTCCTGTTTTACTTTCTTGTAAAACACCATCTAGATAGGTTATAACAGTAATTCCATTGAGTAAATCTAAATTTAATATAGTTGAATTTTCGATATCGAAACCAGCGTAAGTATTAGCTGAATAATCAGTTAATTCATCTTTTATAGATAAACTACCTGTAGCCAAGACCCCTAAATTAAAGTCTATACTAGCATAAGAATTAGGATCTGAATCTACAGCTGCATCAGCATTAATAACACTTCCAACACCTAAGAGACCACCCATACCTGTATGTTCATCTATTATCCTAGCAGGAAAATCTGGTTTAGTAAGTACGGTTGGGGTATTACACTCTAATGCTGGACCTAAACAAAAATCGTTAGTTACAGCATAGTATACGTTAGTAGTAGTCGATACACCTGCTAAACTAGATATTGAAATTTCCACAGTATCAAAATCTTCAGTGGTGTAAAAACCTACATAGAATTGATCACCAACTAACAAAGCACTATTTATTGTGGCTAAAGAGTTACTCGATTCGGATTCTTGTTCAATTCCATCCAAATATGTTCTAATAACAATCGCGTCTAGTAAATCTAATTGTAAAACTGAATTGTTTTCAATTAAAAATCCTGCAAAACCGCCAGCACTATAAAACTCGTCTACAGTATTATCTGAGACAGTAAGTGTATGGGTTACACCCAAGCCAATAGCAGTGGTTAAAGAAGCAAAATTACTTTGATCAACATCTATTAAATTATCTGCATCCTGAACACCACAACCCAAGACACATATGCCAGTCGTAATGGATGTTACATTTAAATCGTCTTGTTCTGGTAACGAAATAGGAACGGGTAAATCTGTGTTACAGGGAATAGTAATTGGACCAAAAATAGGATTGCTCTCTTCGTAAAAGCCATGATTATCAACATGTGCAAAAGAAGAGAAGACCAATGCAATTACCATCAAAAAAAGCATTGAATTTACTCGAAAGACTTTTCTAAAAACAAAGTAGTGATAAGTAGGTGTTGACATAATTTATTAGTATTTGAGATTAAAATCTAAATTACATTTACAAGCAATTGGCCAAATATTCAGCCGATTCCTGTAAAATTGAACACGACGCATGCGTTAACATAACATCCTTTATTACAAGGACCTATCGCATTAGTGTTCATTAATAAATTATTTCTTAAGGGGAAATAAATTTAAATGATTAGTCAACATTTAAAAATTAATGTAATCAAAAGGACCATTACCGATTTGTAATATAAATCACACTTGATTATTTAACAATTTAACATTTAGACTACTGTATCCTCAAGGAAATTCATATTTTTTCGATGAAATACACTTTTTTTTAACATTTAGCACTTGTTATAACGATTAACCAATTTGTAAAAAATTGATTGTTAAATTTTATTCTGAACAACTTAACATCCAAATTTTCAATTTATAATTTGTTCCCTAACATTTTTTCAATTGTATATATTAGTATCTTCGCAATCATTTTAAATTTTATTATGAGTTTTATAAAAGAGATTGACAGACGACGAACTTTTGGCATTATTTCGCATCCAGATGCAGGTAAAACAACTTTAACTGAAAAGTTATTACTATTTGGTGGAGCTATACAAGAAGCTGGTGCTGTAAAAAGTAATAAAATTAAAAAAGGTGCTACAAGTGATTTTATGGAAATAGAACGTCAGCGTGGAATTTCTGTCGCTACTTCTGTATTAGCTTTTGAGTATAATGGCATTAAAATTAACATTTTAGATACACCAGGACATAAGGATTTTGCAGAAGATACCTTTAGAACCTTAACAGCAGTAGATAGTGTAATCGTAGTCATTGATGTTGCTAAAGGTGTTGAGGAACAAACAGAAAAATTGGTTGAAGTATGTAGAATGCGCAACATACCAATGATTGTGTTTATTAATAAGTTAGATCGTGAAGGAAAAGATGCATTTGATCTTTTAGATGAAGTTGAGCAAAAACTAGGATTAAAAGTGACTCCATTAAGTTTCCCAATTGGTATGGGTTACGATTTTAAAGGCATCTATAATATTTGGGAAAAGAATGTTAATCTATTTAGTGGAGATAGTAAGAAAGCTATTGATGATACTGTTGAGATTTCTAATTTAAAATCTGAAGAGTTAGATAATTTAATAGGAGAAAAAGCTGCCCAAACACTAAGAGATGAAATTGAATTAGTAGATGGCATATACCCTAAATTTGATAAAGAAGAGTATCTAAATGGTGATTTACAACCTGTATTTTTTGGTTCTGCTTTAAATAATTTTGGAGTTAGAGAATTATTAGACTGTTTTGTTGAAATTGCACCTAAACCAAGACCTAAGCAAAGTGAAGAACGTTTAGTAAAACCAAATGAAAAAACTTTTAGTGGATTTGTATTTAAAATACATGCCAATATGGATCCCAATCATAGAAACAGATTAGCATTTGTAAAGATTGTATCTGGTGAGTTTAAACGTAATACCCCTTACCTACATGTAAGACATAACAAAAAATTAAAATTTTCTAGCCCAAACGCGTTCTTTGCAGAAAAGAAAGAAATTGTAGATATATCATATCCTGGTGATATAGTAGGTTTACAAGATACTGGTAATTTTAAAATTGGTGATACTCTAACAGAAGGAGAAATTATTAATTATAAAGGTGTGCCTAGTTTTTCACCCGAACATTTTAGGTATATTAATAATGCTGACCCAATGAAATCTAAACAGCTCTATAAAGGTATTGATCAGCTAATGGATGAAGGAGTCGCTCAATTATTTACTTTAGATTTGAATGGAAGAAAAGTTATCGGAACGGTTGGTGCCTTACAATACGAAGTAATTCAATATAGATTAGAGCATGAATATGGTGCGAAATGTACTTACGAAAACCTTAATGTGCATAAAGCTTGTTGGGTTGAAACTGACAACGAAAAGAGTGAAGAATTTAAAGAATTCTTGAGAGTTAAGCAACGTTTCCTCGCTAGAGACAAGCATAATCAACTGGTATTTTTAGCAGATTCTATGTTTTCTTTACAAATGACACAGCAAAAGTATCCAAGCATTACGTTCCATATGACGTCAGAATTTAAATAAATAGAGCAAGTATTTCGTCGAATAGTGATAAATTTTAATGCATTTTATCGAATTATTTTGCTTTTTATCGTTATTTAAACTATTCTTGAGTGTCAATTTATACATTGATATAAAGATTAACCCCAAACTAATCTACTTATTATGGAAACTAATGCAAACGTTTACAGTAACGATAAGATTACTGTGACCTACGAACCGAGCTGTTGTGCAAATGCAGGCATTTGTGCATTACAACTTTCAGATGTATTTAGAAAATCTGTGATTCCTTGGATAGATTTAGAAGGAGCGCAAACTGATGCAATTATAAATCAGGTAGATAAATGTCCATCTGGTGCATTAAAATATTATCTGCACAAAAAAGATGTTGCCTAAAACAACTTAAGCAACTAAAAAGCCCTTTGAATTAAATTCAAAGGGCTTTTTAGTTTGTAAAATGCTCAATTTAGCAGTTAAAATTCATTTTAAGCGTTTTAAGACGATTAATTCATAAAGAACTACATTTATATGTAGTGATTTTAAAAACATTTTAAACCACGCTTAAACTAAATCAAATTTAATTGAGAAAAACTATTAAAACTACTTCTCATATCTATTTTTAATATAGTTAATATCTATTCCAATTCTTAAGCTTGGCCAGTTGGTCCAAAATTTAATGGTAAAGGT
The DNA here is from genome assembly GCF_014297365.1 of Winogradskyella echinorum. Taxonomy (GTDB): domain Bacteria; phylum Bacteroidota; class Bacteroidia; order Flavobacteriales; family Flavobacteriaceae; genus Winogradskyella; species Winogradskyella echinorum. Next base: position 16,495 of record NZ_JACOQD010000001.1, read on the forward strand.
GGTTTGCTCGTAATTAAACATTTCGAGAACCACTTTAACATATTCAAGCTTTGTATGAATTCTTACAATTAAGCTTGACCGGTTGGTCCAAAATTTAATGGTATAGGTGGTTGCTCGTAATCCTTAATTTCACCATGGGCTTTTTCAAAACGTGTAACATTATCTCCTAATGCTTTTAATAATCGTTTTGCATGCTGTGGTGTCAAAATTATTCGAGATTTAACTTTACTTTTTGGAGTACCAGGCATAATACTTACAAAGTCCACCACAAATTCTGAAACGGAATGATTAATAATTGCTAGGTTTGAGTAGGTACCTTCAGCTATTTTCTCATCTAATTCTATATTAATTTGTCCTGGTTTAGGATTTTTCTTTTCGTCTGCCATAATATTAAAAACTTTTTATTACTATTATTTATTAAAAAGCCTTCATACAAATTAATGCGTGAAGGCTTATAGTATATAGATTCCTGCCTTCGCAGGAATGACAATTACTAGTTGAAGTTCATCTCTTCTTTAGCTTTCATCATTTCATTAAACTCTTCTTTAGAACCAACGATGATGTGCTCATATTCTCTCACACCTGTACCTGCTGGTATTCTATGACCAACAATTACGTTTTCTTTAAGTCCTTCAAGAGTATCAACTTTACCATTTACAGCTGCTTCGTTAAGAACCTTTGTTGTTTCTTGGAACGATGCTGCAGATATAAACGATTTAGTTTGTAATGAAGCTCTAGTAATACCTTGTAAGATAGGAGTTGCAGTCGCTGGACTTACATCTCTTGCTGTTACAAGATTCTTATCTTCTCTACGTAAGCTAGAGTTCTCATCTCTTAAAGTTCTTACAGATACAATCTGACCAGATTTTAAATTCTCTGAGTCACCAGCATCTTCAACCACTTTCATTCCGAACATCTTATCGTTTTCTTCAATGAAATCTGATTTGTGAACTAATTGATTTTCTAAGAAAATTGTATCCCCAGAATCAATAATTCTAACTTTACGCATCATCTGTCTTACAACAACTTCAAAGTGCTTATCATTAATCTTTACACCTTGTAAACGATATACTTCTTGTACTTCGTTAACTAAGTATTGTTGTACAGCAGAAGGGCCTTTAATATTTAAAATATCGTTTGGTGTTATAGAACCATCAGATAAAGGCATACCAGCTTTTACATAATCATTTTCTTGTACAAGAATCTGATTAGATAATTTCACTAAGTACTTTTTAACTTCTCCTAATTTAGATTCAATGATAATCTCACGGTTACCACGTTTAATTTTACCAAAAGAAACCACACCATCAATCTCACTTACTACAGCAGGATTAGAAGGGTTACGTGCTTCAAATAATTCAGTTACACGAGGAAGACCACCCGTAATATCACCTGCTTTTGCAGACTTACGAGGTATCTTAACTAAAATCTTACCGATTTCAATTTTATCTCCATCATCAATCATAATGTGAGCTCCAACTGGTAAGTTGTAAGAACGTATAGTTTCACCTTTAGAATCTTCAATCAATAAAGTTGGTATCAACTTCTTGTTTCTAGATTCTGAGATTACTTTCTCTTGGAAACCTGTTTGCTCATCTATCTCAACTTGATAAGTGACACCTTGCTCAATGTTTTCATACTTCACTTTACCAGCAAATTCTGAAATAATTACACCGTTGTAAGGATCCCACTGACAAATTACATCACCTTTCTTAACCTTGTCACCTGGTTTCACATATATAAATGAACCATAAGGAATATTATTTGTACTTAAAACAATTCCTGTTTTAGCATCTACTAATTTAAGTTCTGAAGTTCTAGAAATAACAACATCAACTTCGTTTCCTTCGTTATCTTTAGATTTTACAGTTTTAAGATCTTCAATTTCAGCAACACCATCAAACTTAACTGTTAATTTATTCTCTTCAGAAATGTTACCTGCAATACCACCTACGTGGAATGTACGTAATGTTAACTGAGTTCCTGGCTCACCAATAGATTGAGCAGCAACTACACCAACAGCTTCACCTCGTTGTACCATTTTACCTGTAGCTAGGTTACGTCCGTAACAACTAACACAAATACCTTTTTTAGCTTCACAAGTTAATGGTGAACGTACTTCAATAGATTCTATTGCAGAATCACCTATTTGCTTAGCAATAACGTCATTAATATGACCACCAGCTTCTACTAATAGCTCTTCTGTATGCGGATCGTAAACATCATTTAATGATGTTCTACCAACAATTCTAGCTTCAAGTTTTTCAACGATTTCTTCGTTTTTCTTAAGTGCAGAAACTTCGATTCCTCTAAGTGTACCACAATCTTCTTCGTAAACAATGACATCTTGAGAAACATCTACTAAACGACGTGTTAAGTAACCTGCATCGGCAGTTTTAAGAGCCGTATCTGCAAGACCTTTACGTGCACCGTGAGTAGAGATAAAGTATTCTAAAATTGAAAGTCCCTCTTTAAAGTTAGAAAGAATTGGATTTTCAATAATTTCACCACCACCTGCATTAGATTTTTTAGGCTTAGCCATTAATCCACGCATACCAGTTAACTGACGAATTTGTTCTTTAGAACCCCTTGCGCCAGAATCTAGCATCATAAACACCGAGTTAAATCCTTGCTGGTCTTCTCTAATACGCTTCATAGACAATTCTGTCAATTCTGCATTTGTAGATGTCCAGATATCAATAACTTGGTTATAACGTTCATTGTTAGTTATAAGTCCCATGTTATAGTTACCCATAATACCATCAACCTGCTTATTTGCAGCATCAATCATGGTGTGCTTTTCTTGTGGAATAATAATATCACCTAAACTAAATGATAATCCACCTTGAAATGCAAATTTATATCCTAAAGTCTTAATCTCATCTAAGAACTCAGCTGTTTCAGGAACAGAAGTTACTTTAAGAATACCGTGAATAATTTCACGTAAAGATTTCTTAGTTAATACTTCATTTATATATCCTGCTACCTCTGGTACTTTTTCGTTAAAAAGTACACGACCTACTGTAGTTTCAATAATTTGAGTTGTTAACTCTCCTTCTTCATTGAAATCTTTAGTTCTTACTTTAATTCCAGCATTAAGGTCAACTTTCTTCTCGTTATAAGCAATAGTTACTTCTTCTGGAGAATAGAATGTTAAGCCTTCACCTTTAACTGTATAAGTATCATCAGTTTTACGAAGTTTGGTCATGTAATAAAGTCCAAGAACCATATCCTGAGATGGTACTGTTACTGGCGAACCGTTTGCTGGGTTTAATATATTGTGAGAAGCTAACATTAAAAGTTGTGCTTCTAAGATTGCTTCTGGTCCTAATGGTAAATGCACCGCCATTTGGTCACCATCGAAATCGGCATTAAATGCAGTACAAACTAATGGGTGTAACTGAATTGCTTTACCTTCAATCAACTTAGGTTGGAATGCTTGTATACCAAGTCTGTGTAACGTAGGAGCACGGTTTAGCAATACTGGATGTCCTTTAAGAACATTCTCTAAGATATCCCAAACTACAGGCTCTTTTCTATCTATAATTTTCTTTGCAGATTTTACAGTTTTCACAATACCTCTTTCTATCAGTTTTCTGATAATAAATGGCTTGTATAATTCCGCTGCCATATCTTTTGGCAGTCCACATTCAAATAATTTTAATTCTGGTCCAACAACAATTACAGAACGTGCAGAATAATCAACACGCTTACCAAGTAAGTTCTGACGAAAACGTCCTTGCTTACCTTTAAGTGAATCTGATAATGATTTTAATGGTCTGTTTGAATCTGTTTTTACTGCAGATGACTTACGTGTGTTATCAAATAATGAATCTACAGATTCTTGTAACATACGCTTTTCATTACGTAAAATCACTTCTGGTGCTTTTATCTCAACTAACCTCTTAAGACGGTTGTTACGGATAATTACACGACGGTATAAATCATTTAAATCAGACGTTGCAAAACGACCACCATCTAAAGGCACTAAAGGTCTTAATTCTGGTGGAATTACAGGCACAGCCTTCATAATCATCCACTCAGGTCTGTTTTCTCTATTTTCGTTAGAATCTCTAAATGCTTCTACTACTTGTAAACGCTTTAAAGCTTCAGTTTTACGTTGTTTAGATGTTTCATTATTAGCCTTGTGTCTTAAATCGTATGATAACTGATCTAAATCAATACGAGCCAATAAATCGATAAGACACTCAGCACCCATCTTAGCGATGAATTTGTTAGGATCTGTATCATCTAGATATTGGTTTTCTTGTGGAATAGATTCTAAAATATTTAGATACTCTTCTTCTGTTAAGAAATCCATTTTTTGAACTGGTTCCCCTTCAGCATTCATTGCAATACCCGGTTGGATAACTACATAACGCTCATAATAGATAATCATATCTAATTTCTTAGATGGTAATCCAAGTAGGTAACCTATTTTATTTGGTAACGAACGGAAATACCAGATATGAGCTACAGGTACAACTAAATTAATGTGCCCTACTCTATCTCTACGTACTTTCTTTTCTGTTACTTCTACACCACAACGGTCACAAACGATACCTTTGTAACGTATTCTTTTATATTTACCACAAGCACATTCAAAATCCTTTACAGGACCAAAAATACGCTCACAGAACAAACCATCACGTTCTGGTTTGTGTGTTCGATAATTAATAGTTTCTGGCTTTAATACCTCTCCTCTAGATGCTGCTAAAACAGACTCAGGTGAAGCTAAACCAATAGAAATTTTATTAAATTTCTGTACTGTATTCTTATCTTGTCTTCTTGCCATGTTCTTTATAGTATTCAGTCTTCAGTCTTCAGTATGCAGTGATTACTACATACTGACGACTGCCTACTATTTTTTATTCTTCTAATCTAATATCTAATCCTAAACCTTTCAATTCGTGCATAAGTACATTGAATGATTCTGGAAGTCCTGGTTCTGGCATTGGCTCACCCTTAACGATAGCTTCGTAAGTTTTTGCTCTACCAATAACGTCATCTGATTTTACAGTTAAGATCTCACGTAGTGTACTAGATGCTCCATAAGCCTCAAGTGCCCAAACCTCCATTTCTCCAAAACGCTGACCACCAAATTGTGCTTTACCACCTAATGGCTGTTGTGTAATTAATGAGTAAGGTCCAATAGAACGTGCGTGCATTTTATCGTCAATCATGTGACCAAGTTTAATCATATAGATAACACCAACTGTTGCTGGTTGATCAAAACGATCACCTGTTCCACCATCATATAGATAAGTATGACCAAATCTTGGAATACCAGCTTCGTCTGTATATTCATTAATCTGATCTAAAGTAGCACCATCGAAAATTGGTGTTGCGTATGTTCTTCCTAAATCTTGACCAGCCCAACCTAATACGGTTTCGTATATCTGACCAATATTCATACGAGAAGGTACACCAAGTGGATTTAATACAATATCTACTGGAGTTCCATCTTCTAAGAACGGCATATCTTCTTGACGAACGATACGGGCAACAATACCTTTGTTACCGTGACGACCTGCCATTTTATCACCAACTTTAAGTTTACGTTTTTTAGCGATGTAAACTTTAGCTAATTTAATGATACCTGCTGGTAACTCATCACCTACAGAAATTGTAAACTTCTCACGTCTTAATGATCCTTGTAAATCATTTTCTTTAATCTTATAATTGTGGATTAAGTCTGCAACAAGTTCATTTGTATGATCGTCTGTAGTCCATCTACCAGAAGTTAAATGTGTGTAATCATCTACAGCATTTAACATCTTTAACGTATATTTCTTACCCTTAGGAATAATTTCTTCTCCTAAATCATTATAAATACCTTGAGCCGTTTTACCATTAACAATGTTAAATAATTTCTCTACAAGAATATTTTTAAGATCATCAAATCTGTTATCGTAAGCATCTTCTAGCTTTTCGATATCTTCTTTATCTTGAGCTCTTTTACGTTTATCTTTTACTGCTCTAGCAAATAATTTCTTATCGATAACAACACCTCTTAATGATGGAGACGCTTTTAAGGAAGCATCTTTTACATCACCAGCTTTATCACCAAAGATAGCTCTAAGAAGTTTTTCTTCTGGAGTTGGATCAGATTCTCCTTTAGGTGTAATCTTACCAATTAAGATGTCACCTGGCTTAATTTCCGCACCAATACGAATCATACCATTCTCATCTAAATCTTTAGTAGCTTCTTCAGATACATTAGGAATATCATTAGTTAACTCTTCGTTACCTAACTTAGTATCTCTAACATCTAATGAATACTCATCGATATGAATAGATGTAAATACATCTTCTCTAACTACTTTTTCAGAAATTACAATCGCATCCTCAAAGTTATACCCTTTCCAAGGCATAAAGGCTACTTTCATATTTCTACCAAGTGCTAATTCACCATTTTGAGTTGCGTAACCTTCACAAAGTACTTGACCTTTAGCAACTTTATCTCCTTTTTCTACGATTGGCTTTAAGTTAATAGAAGTACCTTGATTCGTTTTTCTGAACTTTACTAAAGGATAAGTTTTAGTATCACTATCGAAACTAACCATTCCTTCTTCTTCAGTACGTTCGTACTTAATTGTAATTTTTTCAGCATCAACATACTCAACTGTACCAGCTCCTTCAGCATTAATTAATACTCTAGAATCTGATGCAACTTGACGCTCTAAACCTGTACCTACAATTGGTGCTTCAGGACGCAATAATGGTACGGCCTGACGCATCATGTTAGATCCCATTAATGCACGGTTGGCATCATCATGCTCCAAGAATGGAATTAAAGATGCTGAAATCGATGCAATTTGATTTGGTGCAACGTCAGTGTAATTTACACTTGTAGGTTCAATTACTGGGAAATCACCTTCTTGACGAGAGATAATTTTCTCTGGTAGTATTTTACCTTTTTCATCTACTTCTATAGTTGCTTGTGCAATTAACATATCTTCTTCCTCTTCGGCACTTAGATATGTTGGTGCATTTTTAATATCTACAACACCATCTTCTACCTTTCTATATGGAGTTTCAATGAATCCCATAGAATTTACTTTCGCAAATACAGATAAAGAAGATATTAAACCAATGTTTGGTCCTTCTGGTGTTTCAATAGGACATAAACGTCCGTAGTGAGTATAGTGAACATCACGTACTTCGAAACCTGCTCTTTCTCTTGATAAACCACCTGGTCCTAATGCTGAAAGACGACGCTTGTGCGTAATCTCTGCAAGAGGATTCGTTTGATCCATAAATTGAGACAGCTGGTTTGTACCAAAGAATGAATTAATTACGGACGATAACGTCTTAGCATTAATTAAATCTATTGGAGTAAATACTTCGTTATCACGTACATTCATACGCTCACGAATAGTACGTGCCATACGCGCTAAACCAACACCAAACTGAGAAGATAACTGCTCACCCACTGTACGTACACGACGGTTAGATAAGTGATCGATATCATCAATCTCTGCTTTAGAATTGATAAGCTCAATTAAATATTTAATGATAGTTATAATATCTAATTTGGTCAAAACTTGCTTGTCCATTCCGATATCTAACTGTAATTTTTTGTTCATTCTGTAACGACCTACTTCACCTAAAGAGTAACGTTGATCAGAGAAGAATAATTTATCAATAATACCACGTGCTGTCTCCTCATCTGGCGGCTCAGCATTACGTAATTGACGGTAGATGTGCTCAACAGCTTCTTTTTCAGAATTTGTTGGGTCTTTTTGTAATGTATTATGAATGATTGCATAATCTCCTTGTTGCGCACCTTCTTTGTGTAAAAGAATAGTTTTTACTTCTGCTTCAAGGATTTCTTCAATATTGTCTTTGTCAATAATTGTGTCACGATCTAATACAATTTCGTTACGTTCAATAGATACAACTTCACCTGTATCTTCATCAACGAAATCTTCGTGCCAAGTATTAAGTACACGAGCCGCTAGCTTGCGACCAATAACTTTCTTTAATCCAGATTTAGAAACTTTTACTTCTTCAGCAAGATCAAAAATTTCTAAAATATCTTTATCTCGCTCAAATCCGATTGCACGGAAAAGCGTTGTTACAGGTAACTTTTTCTTTCTATCAATGTAAGCATACATTACTTGATTGATATCTGTAGCAAATTCAATCCAAGATCCTTTAAAAGGAATGACTCTTGCAGAATATAATTTTGTTCCATTAGCATGGAAAGACTGGCTAAAGAATACACCAGGTGATCTATGCAATTGTGAAACTACAACTCGCTCAGCACCATTGATACAAAATGTACCACTTGGTGTCATGTAAGGAATAGTACCTAAATATACGTCTTGAACGATTGTTTCAAAATCCTCATGTTCAGGATCTGTACAATATAATTTCAATCTTGCTTTTAAAGGCACACTATATGTTAATCCTCTTTCTATACATTCTTCTATTGAATATCTAGGTGGATCAATAAAGTAATCTAAAAATTCTAATACGAATTGATTACGTGTGTCTGTAATTGGAAAATTTTCCATGAAGGTATTGTACAAGCCTTCATTTCCTCTTTCTTCTGACTTTGTTTCTAATTGGAAAAAATCCTGGAAGGATTTAATTTGAATATCCAAAAAGTCTGGGTAATCTGTTCTATTTACAATAGAAGAGAAATTAATTCTTTCAGCCTTTTTTGCTAACATTGATGAACGAGATTTTTATTAAAAAATACTAATAAATGTATATAACGTTTATATACACAAAAGGGTTTAGGTCTTAGAGCACTACTCCAGACCTAAACCATATGTTGTAGGTTAAGGTAAGCTTACTTAAGCTCAACCTCAGCTCCAGCTTCTTCTAAAGAAGATTTTAAGCCTTCTGCTTCGTCTTTAGAAACACCTTCTTTGATTGCACTTGGTGCATCATCAACTAAACCTTTTGCATCTTTTAAGCCTAAACCAGTTAATTCTTTAACTAATTTTACAACTGCTAATTTAGAAGCACCTGCTGCTTTAAGGATTACATCAAATTCTGTTTTTTCTTCAGCGGCATCACCACCTGCTGCACCACCACCTGCTGCTACTGCTACTGCAGCTGCTGCTGGCTCGATACCATATTCTTCTTTTAATATAGTTGCTAATTCGTTAACTTCTTTTACTGTTAAATTAACTAATTGTTCTGCGAAATCTTTTAATTCTGCCATTTTTCTATTGTTTTAATAATGTGTGTGTGTTTATTTTTTTTTAATGTGTGTACTTGTTAAGATTATCCTTCTCTTTCGGATAATGTTTTTACAATACCTGCGATTGTACCACCACTAGATTTAAGTGCTGAAATAACATTCTTAGCAGGAGATTGTAATAATGTAATAATCTCGCCAAGAAGTTCTTCTTTAGACTTAATATCTACTAATGTATCTAATAATTCATCGCCAACATAAATTGCTTCTTCAATGAAAGCACCTTTTAATAAAGGTTTTTCAGATTTTTTACGAAACTCTTTAATTACTTTGGCTGGAGCATTTCCAGTTTCAGAATACATTACTGATGTATTTCCTTTTAAAGTTGTTGGCAGGTCACCGAAATCTTTTTCCGATGCTTCCATAGCTTTCTCTAAAAGTGTATTCTTAACTACAGCTAACTTTATGTTAGATTTAAAACATGCTCTTCTTAAATTTGAAGTCGCTACTGCATCTAATCCAGAAATATCTGTTAAATAGATATTTGTATTATCTGCTAATTGAGCAGTTAACTCTTCAATTACTTGGGATTTTTCTTCTCTTGTCATAATATTCTAAGTTTAACTACTATCCTATTTTTGTGTCAATTGAGATACTTGGACTCATAGTACTAGACATGTAAATACTTTTTACATACGTACCTTTTGACGACGTTGGCTTTAACTTCATAATTGTAGATAATAATTCTTGAGCATTCCCAACAATTTTATCAGTACTAAACGATGCTTTACCAATTGGTGCATGTACAATACCTGTCTTATCTACTTTAAAATCTATCTTACCAGCTTTTACTTCTGCAACTGCTTTAGCCACATCCATTGTTACTGTACCTGTCTTAGGGTTTGGCATAAGACCTCTTGGTCCTAATACTCTACCTAATGGTCCTAACTTACCCATAATGCTTGGCATAGTAACGATAACGTCTACATCGGTCCAACCATCTTTAATTTTTTGTAAGTATTCATCTAACCCAACATAATCAGCACCAGCTTCTTTTGCTTCTGCTTCTTTATCTGGAGTTACTAACGCAAGTACCTTCATGTCCTTACCTGTACCGTGTGGTAACGAAACTACACCACGAACCATTTGATTGGCTTTACGTGGATCTACACCTAATCTAATTGCTAAATCTACTGAAGCATCAAATTTAGTGTATGTAATTTCTTTAAGTAAAGCTGAAGCTTCTTCTAGAGAGTAAACTTTATTACTATCTACTTTTGCTTGCGCTTCTTTTTGCTTCTTTGTTAATCTTGCCATTTCTAAAAATTTAGTTTGGAGCTTCACCTCCTTTAACAGTGATACCCATCGATCTTGCTGTACCGGCAACCATTTTCATAGCTGATCCGATTTCAAAGGCATTTAAATCTACCATTTTGTCTTCAGCAATTTGCTTAACTTGATCCCAAGTTACTTTTGCTACTTTACGTCGGTTTGGTTCTCCTGATCCTTTCTTTACTTTGGCCGCTTCTAATAATTGTACTGCTGCTGGTGGAGTCTTGATTACAAATTCAAATGATTTGTCTTTGTAAACAGAGATTACCACAGGTAAAACTTTACCTGGCTTATCTTGAGTTCTAGCATTAAATTGCTTACAGAACTCCATGATATTAACTCCAGCGGCACCTAAAGCGGGTCCTACCGGTGGCGATGGATTCGCAGCACCTCCCCGAACTTGTAGCTTAACTACTTTGTCTATTTCTTTTGCCATTTCTTAATGTTTATACGCCTATCTATATTGGAAGCATAGATAAAACGCTCTTTATTGTAACAATTATTAAACTTTCTCTACTTGCATATAACTTAACTCTAATGGTGTTTTTCTTCCGAAAATCTTAACCATCACCTCAAGCTTACGCTTTTCTTCATTTATTTTTTCGATAGTTCCATCAAATCCGTTGAATGGACCATCGATAACCTTTACAGTTTCTCCTTTAGTAAATGGAATTGCAACATTTGCATCTGCTTCAATTGCTAATTCATCAACTTTACCTAACATTCTGTTTACTTCAGATTGTCTTAATGGCACAGGATCACCACCTTTTGTTTCACCTAAAAAACCAATCACATTAGTGATAGATTTAATAATGTGAGGTATTTCACCACTTAAATTGGCCTGTATCATAATGTAACCTGGAAAATAAACTTTCTCTTTGTTTATTTTTTTTCCGTTACGTATTTGTATTACTTTTTCAGTAGGCACTAGTACTTGATCTACAAAATCATCGAGACCTAATCTTGAAATTTCATTTTCAATATAAGTTTTGATTTTGTTCTCTTGACCGCTTACCGCTCTAACAACATACCATTTTTTATCAGACATATTCTACTTGTATAATTGTTAGTGAATCATTTCGAAATAAGCTTTTACTGCTCTACTAAAAACAGTATCAACTCCCCAAATAGCTAGCGAAAATATAATTGAAAACACAGCTACAATTACTGTTAATCTTTGAGCTTCTGGCCAAGGTGTCCATGACACATTGTTCTTTAACTCTTCAAAAGATTCTTTTATATATGTTATTAATCCTGCCATTTGATTTATTTTTTTGGATTAAAAAAAACTAATCCATAATTATTTTTGAACGATTTGAGAGTTTTAATTTATTTACTACTCAGTAAACTTTTTACTAACAAACCTGCGTTGCACGGGTTGAGAGACTCGAACTCCCGACACCTGGTTTTGGAGACCAGTGCTCTACCAACTGAGCTAAACCCGTATACAATAATCAAGGCATCCCGAAAAATCGGGACACCTTAATTATAAATTCAACTATATTGTTTAGTCTAAAATTTCAGTTACCTGACCAGCACCAACTGTTCTACCACCTTCACGGATAGCGAAACGTAAACCTACGTTCATTGCAATTGTGTTGATTAACTCTACTGTAATAGTTAAGTTATCTCCAGGCATTACCATTTCAACTCCATCAGGTAATTGGATATTTCCAGTTACATCAGTTGTACGAACGTAGAACTGTGGACGGTAGTTATTATGGAATGGTGTGTGACGACCACCTTCTTCTTTTTTAAGGATATATACCTCAGCCTTGAATTTAGCATGTGGTGTTACAGAACCTGGCTTAACAATTACCATACCTCTAGAGATTTGAGTTTTCTCAATACCTCTTAATAAGATACCAGCGTTATCACCAGCTTCACCTCTATCTAATATTTGACGGAACATTTCAATACCAGTAATAGTAGAAGTTAATTTCTCAGCACCCATACCAATAATCTCAACAGGATCACCAGTGTTAGCAATACCAGTTTCGATACGACCTGTTGCTACAGTTCCACGACCAGTAATTGAGAATACATCTTCGATTGGCATTAAGAAATCTTTATCAACCTCACGCTTAGGCTCTTCAATCCAAGCATCAACTTGATTCATTAATTCCATTACAGTATCAACCCACTTTTGCTCACCATTAAGTGCACCTAAAGCAGAACCTGCTACTACAGGACCATTATCACCATCATATTCGTAGAATGATAATAAATCTCTGATTTCCATTTCAACTAATTCTAATAACTCTTCATCATCAACCATATCCACCTTATTCATGAATACAACGATACGAGGAATACCTACCTGACGACCAAGTAAGATATGCTCACGAGTTTGTGGCATAGGACCATCTGTTGCAGCAACAACTAATATAGCACCATCCATTTGAGCAGCACCAGTAACCATGTTCTTTACGTAATCCGCGTGACCTGGACAGTCAACGTGAGCGTAGTGACGATTAGCAGTTGCATATTCTACGTGAGAAGTATTAATTGTTATACCTCTTTCTTTTTCTTCTGGTGCATTATCAATTTGATCAAATGATCTTGCTTCAGATAAACCTGCATCAGCTAATACTTTAGTAATAGCAGCAGTTAAAGTTGTTTTACCGTGATCTACGTGTCCAATAGTACCTATATTAAGGTGTGGTTTTGAACGATCGAAAGTTGCCTTTGCCATGTTTAATTTATTTTATTCTTAATTATTATTAGTGTTCAATTGTTAATTCTAAAATCATTCTTAGAAAAAAGAGCCAATGACGAGATTTGAACTCGTGACCTCTTCCTTACCAAGGAAACGCTCTACCCCTGAGCTACACCGGCGTAAAGTGTTTAGATTCTCATTAGTAAATGAGATTTCTGCCTTCGCAGAAAAAATAGAGCGGGAGACCGGGTTCGAACCGGCGACATTCAGCTTGGAAGGCTGACGCTCTACCAACTGAGCTACTCCCGCTTTTTTTCAATTTCAAAAAAATCAAATTCAAAATTCCAAAAATGAAAAATGATTTAATCTTTGACGATTGATTGGTTTCAATATTTCAAAGTTTGGATTACTTCGCTGAGTTCAATCTTCATCAACCAAAACTTCGTTTTTGAAGATTACCTCGCTACGCTCGGTGATCCTGGATTGGTAAACCAATCCAAACAATTTTAAAACGCAGTTTTACAAAAGCTAGCTTTTGACAACTTCTTATTTCAAATTGTTTGTGGGGAGAGCAGGATTCGAACCTGCGAAGGTGAAAACCAACAGATTTACAGTCTGTCCTCGTTGGCCGCTTGAGTATCTCCCCAAATAATTCATTATTTCAATTTCAAAATCCAAACTTTAAATTAAAATTTAGACTTTTAAAAGAGCCGATAGAGGGACTCGAACCCACGACCTGCTGATTACAAATCAGCTGCTCTAGCCAGCTGAGCTATATCGGCTTTTTCTTACTTTTTTACTATCAAAAATTGACCATAAAAAAGCCCGCTATTTCTAACGGACTGCAAATGTAATGTTTTATTTTTTTATTCAAAACATTTTTGAAAAAATTTTATCTAACTTTTGCTCTTAATTTTTCTTTTCTTTTTTTGATTTGCCTTTCAAGCGACGCAATTGCTGAATCTGTGCCCTCTTCAAACGTTTTACATTGTTTCTTTACAACGAAACTATCTCCTGGTACACTTACCTTGGCTTCAAAAATTTTATTTTCTTTATCACTTGTGTTCTCTACTTTTAAATAGACATCGGATTGAATTATTTTGTCGTAGAACATATCTAATTTATCCATTCGCTTTTGAATGAAATCAATTAACTTACTATCTGCATTAAAATTTACGGACTGAGTGTTTACTTTCATATGTCTTTATTTTTATTTATTAATAGATATATGAAACATTCATAAAAATCATTTCTTCAATTATTGAAATGTATATTTATGAATGTTTCACAAACTTTTTTTTAGATTAAACATGTGTGCTAAAAATTATTTAACACAAATTAATTATTGCTAAGTAAAAACTTAACGAAGATTTCTTGGATGAGAATTAGCGTACACTTTTTTTAATTCTGCTATACTATTATGTGTATAAACTTGAGTGGCTGCTAAACTGGTATGTCCAAGAAGTTCTTTTACTGCATTTAAATCTGCACCTTGATTTAATAAGTGTGTTGCAAAAGAGTGCCTTAATACATGTGGACTACATTTTGCCTTAGAAGATGCTTTACTAAAATACTTATTTATTATTCTGTAAACAAGCATTTCGTAAATTTTAAGACCTTTTTGGGTTAAAAATAACATCTCTTTATCATCTATAGCATTTAATTGCGATCGGTATTCTAAATAACTTTTTATAGAAATTATTAAAGAATCTATTAAAGGTATATATCGCTCCTTATTTCGTTTTCCTAATACCTTTATATGTTTATTTTCAAAATCTATATCATTTATCTTTATTTCTATCAACTCTATTCTCCTTATACCTGTGGCATAAAACAATTCTATAATTAAATGGTTTCTGGCACTTTCAAAATCGTTTATCTCTATTGAGTTTTCGAGGACCGCTTTTAATTCTTCCTCGGAAAAAGGTAATTGCACTTTCTTTCCAACTTTTAAAGCTTTGTGTTGTTTTAAAGGATTAACATCTATTGTTTGGATTTTTAATAAAAACTTATAATAAGTATTTAGAGAAGATATTTTTCTGTTAATGGTTCTATTTGAAATCCCACTATTAACGAGTTCAACTATCCATTGTCTTATTTCTGAATATCCAACTTTTGAAAAAGATTCAGATTGGTGGTGTTCGTTTAAAAAGTCCTTAAACATTTCAATATCTCTAGAGTAAGCCAATACTGTATGTTTGGAATACTTCTTTTCTAACAATAAATAATCTGAAAATGCTTTGAGGCTCATGTCTTTTTAAGATTGATACTAAATATAACTATTAGTTATAAGTTATATTAGATTTTGAACAAAAAAAATCCTGCACTATGTCAGGATTTTTAATTTAAAGTTCAGCATCAATTATTTAACCGACCAGACAGAATAGCTATTTGGTGGGGCTTGAATTTTAACCCATTTACCAGATTGGGTTGTTGGCTCCCAATTAGAATGACCTGTATAATCTTTTATTACTGTACTAGACCAATTGGTTTCTATCCATCGCTCTTGCCAAGAATTTGAGTTATTAATATATACCACAAGACCCGAATTATTATACCCATTTCTTCTTGCAATATATTCATCGTTATCTACGTGTAAAATATTGGTGGATCCGCCAGCAAGATTATTATGTATCCATATAAGGTTATTCATTCTTTCTTTATTTAACCATTCTTCATAGTCTTTATAAAAGATTGTTGGATAACCTTCATGTGTTAATATGTATGCATAAGCTAGAATTTTATTGTTTATAATTTCATCTGTATCATGATTAGTTACAAATGTTACTGCCCTAGAAGCATTCTGTTTCCATAGCATATTATCATTAAGTGCATTTAGATTGTTCCCCATAAAAGCATCTTTCATTTTATAGTAACATGCAAAATCAAAAGCACTAGCTTCGGCAGAACTTGTCCAAGAATCTAATAAAGACACATTACTATCCCAAAGTTCTCCAACAGAAAAACCTCCAACTTCATTTTTCCAATCTTTTACAACCCATGGTTCAAAACCTTTTACGTAATCGAATCGCCAGCCATCAAAACCAATGACATCTCTATAGTATTTTGCTACACTATTTGAGTTTTTCCATAGCCAATCTTGAACGTAATTTTGGTGATGACATAAATCTGGAAATCCTCCAAATGCACCTGTATCATTTGAATGTACGTTATTGGCATGAAAATCTGTAGCAGAGCGATAAAAATTTCCTGACATTGGGTTAAAATCAGTCCATGTATTTCCTCCTGTATATGGATTTGCTTCACTATCTCCACCACTATTATGATTAAGAACAATATCTGCAATAACGCTAAGTCCGTTTTGATGTGCCGCATTAACCATGTTGATTAATTCAGTTCTCGAACCAAAGCGTGTTTCTATACTTCCCATTTGGTTATATTCACCAAAATCGTAATAATCAAAAGGATCATAACCCATAGAAAATGGGCCGTTTTGTGCTTTAGATGCTGGTGGAACCCAAATAGCATCAATACCAGCATTACTCCAATCTGCTACCTTAGAGCTTACGGTATTCCACCAAGTACCACCTGCTGGTACATCCCAATAAAAAGCTTGCATCATTACACCAGAACCAATTGGTTTTAGTCCATTTTTAGCATTTGAAGTATTTGGCTTAGTTGAATGATTAGATTGCTCTTCTGTAGCGATCTCATCTTGACTACAATTAAAAAGGCATAACATTAAACATGTAATACCAATAAGTTTTAAATATTTCATAAATTTTAGAAATTGGTTATATCTAAAACTAAATTAATATCACATAGAATTAAAATTTAGAATATTACGAAAACGTTTTCGTGTTGATAAATCGCTATTTTTTTAGCAATAAATTCGATAAAACGCAAAAAACCCGTGAATATTTTCACAGGTTCGTAAATTTAACAATATGTTTTACCTAACAAGTAAATCTATTTAATCGTTAAGTTGCTGGTTTATAATCCTTATTATCAATTACCATTTTAGCGATAATTTCTTTGAGTATCTCTGATGTACCTCCACCAATTGGTCCTAAACGACTATCCCTTGACATCCGCGCCAATGGGTATTCCTCCATATATCCATAACCACCTAAAAACTGAAGGCATTGATAAATAACATCATCAGCCATTTTTGTAGATTGCAACTTAGACATTGTAGCTTCTTTAACCACATAATCTCCCATATCTAAACGCTTTGTAACATAATAATTAAATTGCTTACAAATTTCCATTTGTGTTTCGCAATCTGCATAAGTATGTCTCAATGCTTGAAATTTATCTATAGTTCTGCCAAAAGCTGTTCTCTCAGACATATATTGTTTTGCATATTCTAAAGCGAATTCAGCACGTGCATGCGCATTAACTCCCATAATTAATCGTTCTAATGCAAAGTGTTGCATTATATATGGAAAACCTTGGTTTTCCTCACCCATTAAACTTGAAGTAGGAATCTCTACGTTATCAAAAGCAATTTCTCCTGTATCTGATGCTCTCCAACCTAACTTATCTAATTTTGTAGCAGAAATGCCTGGTGTATCTCTATCCATTACAAATATGCTAATACCCTTATTTCCCAATTCTGGATTTGTCTTTGCAGCAACTACTAAGTAATCACTATAAACTCCGTTTGTTATAAAAGTTTTAGATCCATTAATAATATACGTATCACCTTTTTTAACAGCAGTAGTTCTCATACCTGCTACATCACTACCACCAAAAGGTTCAGTAATACAAAGACAACCTATAGCATCACCTGATGCGCTTGGTGTTAAATACTTTTCTTTTTGTTCGTGATTTCCCTCCTTATTAAGATGCGTCATTGCTAAATATGCATGCGCCCACATCGCAGCAGCAAAACCACCAGAATTAATACGCTGCATTTCTTCAAGAAAAATAACGGTGTAAAATAAGTCTAAATCTAATCCACCATAAGCTTCCGGAGTTGCTAAACCAAAGTAACCCATGTCTCCAAATTTCTTCCAGATAAAACGCTCTATATGACCCGTTTCTTCCCATTTATCAATGTGAGGAACAACTTCCTTTTGTAAAAAATCTCTTAGACTTTCTCTAAATAAATTATGCTCTTCCGTGAAATATAAATTAGACATGTATTACAATTTGTTATAAGTGCAAATATAACTTAATTATCTCTATCTTCTTTACAGGAAAATCTTCAACTTTTGTTAATTCTTCTAGCGATTTAAAACCATCTCTTAGGGTTCTTTCTTCAATAATATTGTTAGCCACTTCGTAGTCTATATATTGAATGGTAACTAGTTCATCTCTTGTTGCTGTATTGAGATTAAACTTTTGAATTGGTCTTGGAGTTTTTACTGTAAAATCATTCTTAATACGATTAATCACTTCTGGAGTTAAACCCCAAACTTCAGCTAATTGCACATCTGAAATAAAACCTCCCTTATATTTATCTCTATATTTAACGATACGCTCGGAGAGTTTTTCACCAACTCCATTTACTTTTTGTAATTGACTTGACGTCGCTTTATTTAAATCAACTTTTTGAGCATAGGTTTTTGGAGTATTATTACTTGAATAAGCATTATTATAGGAATTTGTTTTGGATTTAGGATTAGTAACCCATTCTGGAAATTTAAAATATGGTGAAATTTTATCCAATAAAGAATCTGAAACTTTAGTAACCTGTTGAAATTCTTTAGCTGAATTTACCCATTGATTACTTTCTCTAAATTTATGAAGTCTGTCAATTTCTTCATTCGATAACCCTAGAGTATAACCTTTATAATCTGTAATATAATTAGGATTGAATGGATATAATTTTGGCTTATTTTTTTCTAATTCAACTAAACGCAAGGAATCTAACTCTTTTCTAAAAGCATCAAGTTCATTTTGATTTGATTGCGGTTCATCTTCTGAAAAATCTACAAATGCGTAAATTATTTGAGCCACAAGAATAATTGAAATCAATAAAAAAATCCCATTCCGTTGTTGATTAGAAAACTGGAAATGGGATTTCATATACTATTAAACTTATGAATGAAATTTAGGCTTTTGAGACCTTAATTGCTTTCATATATCTTTTTAGTTCTTCTTTTACTTTTGGTGCTAAGAGTATTAAACCTACCATATTTGGTACCATCATTGCAAATACCATGGCATCAGAAAAACCAATAACTGAATCTAAACTAGCTGCCGCACCAATAATAACGAAAATACAGAAAATCACTTTGTAGGTATATTCGGTTTTTTTAGATCTTCCAAATAAATAAGACCACCCTTGAAAACCATAGTAAGACCAAGAAATCATTGAACTAAAGGCAAATAATACCACTGCAACTGTCAATACATATGGAAACCATGATATAGAAGATTCAAATGCACTAGAAGTTAATAATATAGCTTGCGCATCATTTGCTGGTGGGTTTAAAGGATCTACAAAACCAGTAATAATTAATACTAAAGCTGTCATTGTACAAACGACAACTGTATCTATAAAAGGTTCTAACAATGCTACCATACCTTCACTTGCTGCATATTTAGTTTTAACAGCTGAATGCGCAATAGAAGCCGAACCAATACCTGCTTCATTTGAGAAAGCCGCACGTCTAAATCCTTGAATTAAAACACCAACTGCTCCACCTGCAATTCCTTCTGGACTAAAAGCTCCATTCCATATTGCTGCAAATGCACTACCTACCATATCAAATTTGGCAAAAATAACGAACAATGACGCTGCTACATATATAGCAACCATAAAAGGGACAATCTTATCAGTAACTTTCGCAATTTTCTTGATACCGCCAATAATTACGATACCAACTAGTATTGCCATTACCAATCCAAATGCCCAACCATAACCATTTAGTATAGATTGTTCTCCACCTGAAATATTTTCAACTAATTGAAAAGCTTGATTAACTTGGAACATATTTCCACCACCGAAAGATCCTCCAATAACGAAAATGGCGAATAAAACAGCTAGTACTCTACCTAATCCACCCATACCTTTAGACTTTAGTCCTTTAGTTAAGTAATACATAGGACCACCATAAACAGTTCCATCTTCACCAATATCTCTATATTTAACACCAAGTGTACATTCGACGAATTTTGATGCCATCCCTAAGAAACCAGCGATAATCATCCAAAACGTAGCACCCGCACCACCAATTGAAACTGCTATGGCAACGCCTGCAATATTACCAAGTCCAACGGTTGCGGATAATGCAGCTGTTAATGCTTGAAAATGAGACACCTCACCGTCATGATCTTCAACGGCTATTGTTTCTCTAATATCACCACCTGGAGTAGCATCACCTGCAGCAACCAAAGATTCATGATGATCTATTTCATCATATTTTCCTCTTACAATATTTATAGAAGTTAAAAATCCTCTAAAATTTATAAAATTGAAATAAAATGTAAAATATAGTGCTCCTAAAATCAAAGGAAATAATACCCAATAAACACTAACAGTATCTGTGAAAGGAATTTGATAAAATACGGCTTCTACAAACCATCCTGTAGCATTACCGAATGCTTGGTCGATTTTTTGGTCAATACCCATTTCTTGGGTCTCTTGAGCAAAGTTTAATAATGGTAATACTAAAGCAAAAATAGATAGAAGATATTTCTTCATGAGAGTAGTTATTAGTTAGTTTTTAGTTTTAATGGTGACAAGATGCTAAAAATTTTTGAGTTTTTAAAGCCTATAGCGTTAAAATGGCTGAGTAACTTAAGCTATATTATATTCTGAGTTTAGCTTATGTATTTGTTCTGGCCTCCCTAAAACAATTATTTTTGAACCAGGAATCAACTTTGTATCAGCCTCTGGATTAACTATATATTCCCCTTTACTGCCTTTAAATCCAATCACTGTACAACCCGTCTTTTTGCGTAAATCTAGATCTCTAATTGTTTTTTCTTCAGAAGCGTCATAAAGTAGTTCTACTTTAACTTCTTCAATATTAATATTACGTTCTCCTACAATACCCAAATTATCAATAAATTCTATTAAATCCGGAATAACGACTAATGAAGCCATGTGGTCACCTCCAATTCTATCTGGTAAGATAACATTATTGGCACCAGCCAGTTTTAGCTTATTATAGGATGTTTCTTGTGATGCTCTACTAATGATAACTAAGTCTTTTTTCATTTGCCTAGCAGACAGTACAACAAATAAATTATCAGCATCACTTGGTAATGCACTTATTAAAGTACTTGCACGTTTTATACCTGCGTCTAAAAGAATGTCGTCTTCATTAGCATTTCCAAAAATGAAAGGAATATCGTCTTCTTGAAACTTTTCTATTACTTCTTTATCACGCTCTATAACAACAAAAGACTTTTTGTATGCTAATAATTTTTTAGCCGCTTGCTTTCCATTACGTCCATAACCACAAATAATTATATGGTTAGTCATGGCATCAATTTTCTTTTGCATTTTCCTCTGTTTTATATCATCAAAATTATTTCTACTGAGTATATATTCAGTAATTATAGAAATTGCGTAACCTACAATTACTACACTTGCTAAAATCAAAAAGATAGTGAATATTTTAGCATTTACATCTAGTGGATTTACTTCTGCAAAACCAACCGTGGTCATTGTTATAACCGTCATGTATAAAGCATCAATCCATTCGTAATCAGCAATAATTCTAAATCCAAGTACACCTATACACAATAACAAAAAAAATAACGTTATTGCTGTATAAATTTTAGATCTAAAAAGTCTAATTAATGGATTATCTACATTCATAAATCAAAAACCGATGAGCGTTTTGTGTAAACAATATCTTTAATTCGCATCCAAAACGCTAAAAACAAATATAACGCAAAACCAAAGCCAACAGTTACAAAAGTTAAGTACATAAATGATGTTCTTACAATTTTGGCTCTAATGCCTAAACGGTCTGCTATTCGCTGGCAAACATAATATCCTCGTTTTTGAAAATAATGCAGCAAAGTATAGAATAAACTCATACTGCAATTTAGTTAATTTTTAATTATTAAACTATTACCAATAGCGCATTGCAAGCATTTATTTTTATCGCAATATTCTTGCTTTAATTGAATTAATCCCTGTGACGTTAAAGCATTTTTTTCTATTAATTTTAAATCTAAAAACTTGGTAACGATACTGTTATTTTCAACTTTTAATTCTCTAATAAGATTAAATAAAGCATCATCTATTGATTTACCTTGAGATTTTGAATAAGTAAATTTTAAAGGTATAATAGTATTAATAATTAGCAAGTCTATAAACGAAGCGGTTAGTGCTTTTTTAGACACCTTAGATTTTTTAGAAAATGTGTAGTGAGATTTCCAAAAATCTGAAGTTTCTATATTGAATATTTTATAAGTTTCCTCTCTAGAATTTACAGCTATAACTTCTGAAAAAATATTTGTATTTCTATTGTATAAGGTTGCTAGTTGCGATAAGCGAATTGTTGGAAAATTTGGAGGTCTTAATCTAAAGAATTGAAGAGGTAACACACCCTGACTATCAATATTAAATTTATGCCTTAAAAACTGATATCGTTTTTTAAGATTTAAATAATAAGTCTCTTGTACATCATCACTGAGTAAATTGGCTTGTCCAAAGAATAAAGCTTCCAAATCTAAAACGTCATTTTGAAGCTTTCTAACTATTGAAAAATTAAACGAATTAGCTAAACTTAGAAAGGAATCTCCATTTACTTTAAGACCAAAATTTTTAGTTAGCATCTTAAAAAGCACTGACTCCCAATCATTATTTGATGTTTTTAAAAGATGGTGAATACCTTTAGATTTCCGTTCTAATCTTTCAATATACAAGACTTCTAACCAATAGTTTAACAAAAAATCATCAACTTGATGAAAATCGTTTTCACAATTAATCCAAGACCTAGAACTCATTAATTTCTGATAGGTATGGATTAAACTTTTATCAACATAATTCTTAATTTCTAAAGTAGGAATTTCTGAATTATCCTTCCTAAAAATTTCAGTATCATGCTCCCAAACCACATGTAAAATGACATTATCATAAGCGGCATCAACTTCGTGATTATGAACATACCAATCAGATGATTTTATATGAATCTCAACATTACCTGCCCATAGTTGCTCTCCAATAGTTAATTGCGCATTAAAAAAGTCTGGACCTGAATTGCGATTATGTTGCCCAAGTTGTTTAATGCTTATAGGTTCATTTTTTGTTGTTTTAATCCGAGAGGAACCAAATGCTTTGTGTTTCCAGATGTAATGAAGAAAATCTTCTTGCATGGTCTTAAAATAGATATACTAAACTTAAGTAAAAAATTTCTAAATAAAATGAAAACATAATCGGTAATCACTATTTTGAAAAATAAAGTAGAATTATTTTCTTGTTGTAAATTACTTTTATTTTATTTCGCGTTTTACAACAAAATTTAATATTAGTCCTATTAAAATTAATAATATTCCTAATAAACTAATTATAGTATAAGTTTCATTTAACCAAATTGCCCCAATTAATATGGTAAAAAGAACCTCCATATATTTTAAAGGAGCTACTTGGTTAGTCTCACCAACTTGCATAGCTTTGGTCATATACAATTGGGCAAAATAACCGAAACTACCCAAACTAAGTAAGATTAGCCATTCTATACCGATAGGATTTATCCAACCGTTAATAGATAATAATCCACCAACTACTGCAGAAATAATCATAAAGTAATTAACCACTACTACAGGATGGTCTGCATTACCAATTTTTCTAATTGTAATATATACCAATCCGGCAAATATGGCGGACACTAAAGCGAATAAAACACCTTCTAATTGTACGTCTTTTTGAAAACCTTTTAATATTAAAACACCCGAAAAAGCCACTGCAAAAAACAACCATTGAATAGGCTTTACCTTTTCTTTTAAAATAATTAAAGCAAAGAATGCTGCAAAAATTGGAGCAATATATCTTATTGAAACTGCTGTTCCGGCAGCTATATACTTTAAGGATAAAAAGAATAAGGTCATTGAGATAAGACCGAATACACTTCGTATTACTAATAATTTCTTTTTATTACCCAACAATGAAATTTTGTTTTTTAATAAAAAAGGAATTGTAAAAAACAAAGATCCAACGGCTCTAAAAAAGACAATCTGGTAAACACTAAAATCTTTTAATGACTTCACAAATACATTTAAAAATGTAAATGCCAAAGCACTAATTACCATGTATAGTATTACTTTTTTCAGAGTGTTGCTTTATAAACTATTATTAAATTTTGAAAGTTAAAACAATGTAATTCAAATATAATGAAGGACACTGACCAAAAAACAAATTTAACTTTTAAGTAATTCTATCAAACTTTTATGAGAGCGATGCTTTATCTCCTCAATAGATTGATCTAGGTTAATTTTTAGAAATTCAATTGGTATTGCATGACTACCATATTGATCTATTTGTTTACTTTTTTCTGAAATAATAATAATAATTCCGTCAATAGAACCATCACTAAGACTTTTTATATAGTTTAATTCCTTAGTGTAAGAATTATGGGATTGATAAAATAGTATTCTATATCCAAAACTCTCAGCTGTTTTTTGAAGATGACCTAATGATTGGCTATAACAAGTCTTAGTTACCTCTGGTAATATTACGGCAATGGAACCTGTTTTTTGCGTTCTAAGCGATACAGCATAATTATTTGGTACATAATTATGCTGTTTTGCTATTGTTTTAATTACTTCTCGTGTGGTTTTACTAATCTCTAATTTATCATTTAAAGCCTTAGAGACCGTCGATATAGAAAATCCAGACAGAGAAGAAATTTCTTTTATTGTAACAGCCGATGATTTCAAATTCTATGATTTTAAATCTTTAATAATTGACAATGCATTCCTAGTGTCAGATTCAATCTTAGCCAAATCATAAGTACCATCAGCACCTTTGGCTATGAGCTTAGAACCCATACCAACACATGTTACTCCGGCTTTAAACCAACCTTCTAAATTTTCTCTGGTAGGAGAAACACCACCAGTTGGCATAACACTTGTCCATGGCTGAGGCCCTTTTATAGCCTTAACAAAATCTGGTCCATAAATACCACCTGGAAAAAGCTTTACAACTTCACAACCCAATTCTTCAGCTCTACAAATTTCAGTTAACGATCCACATCCTGGTGACCAAGCTACTTTACGTCTATTACAAACTATTGCAATATCTTCTCTTAAAACAGGTGTTACAATAAAATTAGCACCTAAAGCCATAAAACGAGAAGCAGAAGCAGCATCTGTTACAGAACCAACTCCCATAATCATTCCTGGTAATTCTTTAAGTACCCACTTATTTAATTCACCGAAAACTTCGTGAGCAAAATCACCTCTAGCAGTAAATTCTAATAAACGTGCTCCACCATCGTAGGTTGCTTTTATTACTTTTTTACTAATTTCTATATCTGAGTTATAAAACAGAGGAACCATTCCGGTTTGTTTCATAACATTTGCAACTTCAATTCTTGTATAATTTGCCATAATTTATCTTGCTACACGTCCAGAGGCATCACCTCCCATTAATTTTTCCACTTCAGAAACTGTTACTAAGTTAGCATCTCCTTTAATTGTGTGTTTTAAACATGAAGCTGCAACAGCAAAATCTAATGCATTTTGATCATCTTCTGGATACTTTAATAATCCGTAGATTAATCCACCCATAAATGAATCACCTCCACCTACTCTATCGACAATATCAGTAATTTGATACTGACGTGTTTCGTACATTTTCTTACCATCATATAAAACACCTGCCCAAGTATTATGCGATGCAGAAATTGAACCTCTTAAAGTAGTAATTACTTTTTTAGCTCTTGGGAATTTTTCCATCATTTGTTTACAAACTGATAAGAAAGCTTCAGCCTTTACATCGTGTCCATGTTTATGAACATCTAAACCTTCTGGATGAATCCCAAAGTGCTTTTCAGCATCTTCTTCGTTTCCTAAAACAACATCACAATACGAAGTAAGTTCAGTCATTATTTTTTCTCTGTGCGCATCATCACAATAAGTCCATAATTTTGCTCTATAATTTAAATCTGTAGAAATAGTAACTCCCATTTCACTGGCAACTTTAACAGCCTCTAAACACGCATCTGCAGCACCTTGAGAAATTGCAGGTGTTATACCTGTCCAGTGGAACCAAGCTACATCTTTAAAAACAGCTTTCCAATCGACCATACCTGGCTCAATTTCGGAAATTGCAGAATGTGCTCTATCATAAACCACTTTACTACCTCTACTTACGGCTCCAGTTTCTAAAAAATAAATTCCTAAACGATCACCACCGTATATAATTTTATCTACACCAACTCCTCTTTTTCGCATTTCCATCATTGCACACTCGCCAATGTCATTTTTTGGTAAACGAGTTACAAAATCTACAGGAACTCCATAATTAGCTAATGATACTGCAACGTTAGATTCTCCACCACCATAAACCACATCAAAACTTGATGCCTGTGAAAATCTTAAAAATTGTTGTGGCGCTAATCTTAGCATTATTTCGCCAAAAGTGACTACTTTTTTCATTCTTTAATATTAGTTTAATTAGTTATATAATTGTTGTTTGGTTAATCGATTAAGCAAATTAGTTAAAAAATAAATCAAAATGTTTAAAACTTTGAAGGTTCTTAGTAAAACAGTATATTTGCTTAATCGATTAAGCAAATATATAAAAACTTGGCCAATAAAAAAAGAACAACACTCAAAGACATAGCAAAAGTGTTAAACATTTCTCCTGCTGCAGTATCTAAAGCAATGCACGATGACTCTCGGATAAGTGATAAAACAAAGAAAGCTGTTAATCGTGTTGCAAAAGAATTGAATTACCAACCTAATCATATAGCGAGTGCTTTACGAAAAGGAAAAAGTAATTTGGTTGGTGTTATTGTTCCAAGAACGAATAGTAACTTCTTCTCTTCCGTAATAGAAAATATGGAAGAAGTACTTAATAAAGAAGGCTATAATATTATAATTACACAATCTAATGAGTCTTTCCAAAAAGAGTGTAGTAATATTGATACATTATTATTTACACAAGTTGATGGTATTATAGCTTCAATGGCTAATGAGACTGTAGATTTATCTTATTATGAAAAAGTTAAATCTAAAGGTATTCCGTTAATCTTATTTGATAGAGGTGAAAATGACTTAAATGTAGATTATGTTGGTATTGACGATTACGAAAGTAGCCATATGATTATAAAGCATTTAATATCTAAAGGTTGTAAACGTATTGCTCATATTGGTGGCTTTAGACGTACAAGAATTTTTAATAACCGAATTAGAGGCTATGTAGATGCAATTCATAAATATAATTTACCACATGAGGATCATTTATTGTTGGAAAGTAGTTTAACACTTGAAGATGGAAGGGCAAAGATGAAGGAATTACTTAAACTAAAGAACCCACCAGACGCAGTTTATGTTGCTGGTGATTATGCTGCATTGGGAGCACTTCAAGTTTTAAATGAACAGAAGATAAGAGTACCTGAAGATATTTGTTTAGTAGGTTTTGGTAATGAACCTTTTACCTCTTTAGTTAGCCCTTCAATTTCTACTGTAAATCAACACAGTAATGAAATTGGTAAAATT
The DNA here is from genome assembly GCF_014297365.1 of Winogradskyella echinorum. Classification (GTDB taxonomy): domain Bacteria; phylum Bacteroidota; class Bacteroidia; order Flavobacteriales; family Flavobacteriaceae; genus Winogradskyella; species Winogradskyella echinorum. The sequence continues at coordinate 44,241 of NZ_JACOQD010000001.1, forward strand.
GCAGCAGAAACATTTATTAAAAGAATTAATACAGACAATTGGACTCCAAAATTGGAAAAAAATATTTTAAAATCTGAGTTGATAATAAGAAGCTCTTCAAACAGATAGCTTATCGATTGAATCTTCCGGATGTGTTGCCTCCTAAAATATTCATTACCTCATCTACATTAGAAAAATTAACATCTCCTTCGTAAGTATGTTTTAAGGCACTCGCAGCTGCAGCAAACTCCATAGCTTTATAGTCATCAAAATGTTGTAATCCATATATTAAGCCACCAGCAAAAGCATCACCAGTGCCTATTCTATCTACTATATGAGTTATATCTAAGTCTGTAGTTTCTCTAAACTCGCTTCCATTCCACATTCTAGACCGTATTTTATGCCAAGAGGCATTTATTGGAGTTCTAATTTTATCAAATGTTTTCTTTATGGATGGGAATTTTTTGATTAAGGCTTTACTGGCTTCAATAAAATCTTCATTAGAATACTTATAATTAGTTCCTAAAACTTCATTCATTTCATTGATACCACCAATAAAAATGGTACAATAGTCCATTAAATCCGAAAGTGTTTCTTGTGGGTTAGCACCATATTTCCATAATCCACTTCTGTACGTAGGATCTACAGAGACTTCTATACCCTTTTCTTTTGCTAATTTTAATCCTTTTTTTAATGTAAGATAACCTCCTTCACTTAGTGCTGGTGTTATACCTGTCCAATGAAACCAAGTACATTTTCTGAGTGATTTTTCCCAATCTACCATATCTGGCGTAATCTCTGAGAAGGCAGAATGCGACCTATTATAAGAAATAGAACTTGGACGCATCACTGCACCTACTTCTAAAAAATAAACACCCAACGGACGCTTAGATCTGACAATAGCAGATGTACTTACCCCAAATTTTCTTAAATATGATTTTGCAGTATCACCAATAAAATCATCTGAAATAGATGAAACATGTCTTACTTTTCCACCAAAATTTGCAATTGAAATAGCAACATTAACTTCTGTACCTCCAAAATAAAATTCTAAACGGTTAGATTGCATAAACTTTTTATTTCCTTCAGGGGAAAGTCGCATTAAGACTTCGCCAAATGTTACTGTTTGATTCATGGTTAGTTTATTTTCAATTAATTTACAAAAAAATGCCTTTCAAAGTAGAAAGGCATATTTCATTTAGTAAAATTTTCTAATTATATACCTAATGCTTGTCCACCACCAATTTGAATAGTTTCTGCTGTAATAAATGCTGCATCTTTACTTGCTAAGAAAGAAATAACTCCTGCAACATCTTCTGGCTGGCCTAATCTTCCTAACATAATATTATTAGCCCATGAAGCAAATACTTCTGGCTTAGTTGCTTTAATCTGTGCATGGAAAGGTGTATCGATAGTACCAGGAGATACTGCATTTACTCTAATTCCATATTCAGCTAAATCTTTTGCCAAAGCTCTAGTTATAGCGTGCACACCTGCTTTAGATGTACCATAGATTCCTGCACCTGGTCCACCAGCAGTCCAACCTGCATTAGATGTATAGTTAATGATTGAAGGATGTTCCCCTTTTTTTAGAAATGGTATTGCTGCTCTTGATGCAAAAAAGACTGAATCTAAATTCAATGCCATAACAAATCTATAAAAATCTGTTGTCATCTCTTCAAAACGAGATCTTCCACCTAATCCACCAGCGTTATTTACTAGTACATCTATTCTACCGTATTTTTCACCGATTTTTGTAATGTTTGAAGTAACTTCTGATTCTTTTGTAACGTCAAACCCATAATATTCGGCATTAATACCTTCTGCTTTAAGTTCTTCAACTCGTTTAGCACCAGCACTGTCTTCAATACCATTTAATACTACTGTATAACCATCTTTGCCTAATCTTTTTGCTACTTCAAATCCTATTCCTCCTGTTGCTCCTGTGACAATAGCAACTTTTCCAGTGTTTTTACTCATATTATTAATTCTTAAATTATTCTTGTTTTATGTTTTAGTAATAAATTTAAATTTTAGGTTTTAACGGTTCTATTTTAGGGCATAAAAACCAAACTGCTAAAAGTGCAACTATTGCTAATACTCCACCTATTATAAAAGCTGGTGTATAGTTTCCTCCAGTTGTAATTAATGTAACTAAGGCAGTTAATCCTGCAGCTCCAAGTTTTGCTGCCATACCCGCAAAGCCAGATAATGTTCCAACAATTTTTCCGCTGAACAGATCACTTGGCAAGGTTTGTATGTTCCCAATTGCCACTTGAAATCCAAAAAGTAATACTGCCATGATAATTACAGCATTAATAGCAGTTCCTGGTGCTTTTAAAAGGAAAAAACAAGGAATCATTAATGCCACTCCTAAAGTGATTGTCATCTTTCGTGTTTTATCCACAGACCAGCCTGCTTTTATTCTATTTTTAGCAAGTAAACCACCAAATATGGCACCAATCATTGCACCAACGTATGGTACCCAAGCCGAGAATGCTATTTGTTTAACATCCATCCCAAAAACTTCTGATAAGTATAAAGGAATCCAAACAATGAACAACCACCAAATTGGATCTATTGCTGCAGATGCAATTACAACTCCCCAACTCTCTTTATGTTTAAATAATTCACCAGTCGTTGGTGTATAGCCTTCATCATAAGTTCCATCTTCATTAATATCTTGATTTCTTTGCCCAGAGAGAATATATTTTCTTTCATCATCGGTTAACCATGGGTGAGTTTTTGGTGGGCTCTTTACGACATAGAACCATGGTATTAACCATAAAAAACCAAGTACAGCTACTACAATAAAAATTGCTTTCCAATCAAAGTAATACGATAACAAACCAATTACTGGATATGCAACTATACCGCCAATTGCAGCACCAGAATTAAAAATACCCTGTGCAAGTGCTCTCTCCGTCGTTGGAAACCATTCTGCATTAGCCTTTGCTGCTCCTGGCCAGTTACCAGCTTCAGCAATACCTAATATTGATCTAAAAATTGAAAAACTTAACAGTCCTTGTGCAAAGGCATGCAACATTGTTGCTATAGACCATACACCTATGGATAGTGCAAAACCGAGTCTGGTTCCTATCCAATCGAAAATTTTACCAAAGAGTGCTTGACCTCCAGCATAAGACAATATGAATACAGTAGATATAGTACCATAAATGGCCTTATGTCCATCTTTATCCATATCAGGAAATAAATCATTAGCAATATCTGGCCATAATGCACCAAATGCTTGTCTATCAATATAATTTATAATAGCTGCTAATGCCACAAGGCCTACAACCCACCATCTTAGGCCTTTCATTTTTTTTCCTACTTCTTTCATTTATTTAGTTTTAAACATTATAGCAATATTGATATAGTACACTAAAGTGCTCTTTCATTTTTGCTTTTGCTAATTGAGGGTTTTGCTTTTTTATGGCATCAAAAATTTCTTCATGCTCTTTTATTCCTCTTTTTGAAAGCCCAGTATCACAAACATGATATTTTTCGAAATTGGTAATAATCTCTGGAGTAATAATTAACATAAACGTATTCATAGTACTATTACCACTAGCTCTTGCAATGGCAAGATGAAATAATAGATCCTCTTGAACTGCATCTTCACCTTCTAACACCTTTTTTGTATATGCTTCTAGAGCTTCTTTGATTTTCTTTAAGTCATCTTCTGATCTTCTAATAGATGCTAAGCGAACGGTTTTAAGTTCTAATAAAATTCTGGTCTCAACTAAAGATTTAAAATCTGGATCTTCTAACCTTAAAATATCTTCAATCATACCATTCATTGCAACCACTCCAATATTAGCAATAAAGGTTCCACTTTGAGGTTTAGATTCTAATAGTCCGTAAAATTCTAGCTTTTGAATTGCTTCTCTAACATTACTTCTACTCACCTCAAACTTTTCAGACAACATTCTTTCAGAAGGTAATTTATCACCTGGTTCAAGGTTCTTATAATTAATAAGGTCACCTATTTTACCTATAATTGTCTTTTGTAAGTTTTGGCTATCCGTTTTTGCTAATATTTCTAGTTTCATACCTTAAATTTTCTACGTTAACAAACTTGAATTATATGCTAAATTTATGGAATTTAAACACTAATTGTAATAAAATATTTACTTTTATTAGTGCTTAAAGAATCCTACCTAAATCAATTAAAATAGCAGAATTCAATAAGCAACTAACTCAAAATATTTTTAATGACTCACTTCTAATTCATAGAACCTAACTTTAGCATATGCACCTTCATCTCTTGTTTGAAAATAATTGCCTGCTTTAAAATAATTTTCAAATATTCCCCATTTTTTTATGTGGATATTTTCATATACTTTATATTCATTTTCATTAAGTATAATTACCATTTTACCATCTGAAACCTTCACTTCAAGAGTAAATTTTCTAAACCCAACTTTTTGTTCAAAATTAAATCCCTCATCATTGTCCCAAGCATCTTCATGTAATATCTCTGTATCTGAAGCACTCAGATTTTTTAAAACCTTAGTTTTTACTCTTATTTTACCCTTATCCCAATAAATTTTCAACATTGGTGGAGCATTATTATCATCTTCGCCTATTAAATCTCTTTGTTCATTAGTTAATCTACCATGAATTTGCATTATAATAACTCTATGGTATTTACCATCTTTATCTCTTGTAACCTCATCGATTGCAATCTTACCTTTCATGTAGGCACCATCTTTAAATGTCCAATTTGCATTATTATCACCAGGTACCATTTGTTCTCTAAGCTCTGACCTAGTATATTTAGTGTTTCTCGTTTTAGATTCTGTAGGCATAGCATGAAAAACAATGGCTCCTCGAGTAGAATCAATATACATATAAGGTTTTGCAATTTCGTTAGAAGCAAATTCTGAAATTTCTGGTGGCTCTATCTCATAAGGCTTGCCCTTGTCATTTGTAATAGGTAATGTTACTTTCCAATGACTTAAATCAATTTTTGGGAGCTTTACTTTTTTCTTTTTTTTCTTCTTTTTTTTCTTTGTTTTTTCAATTTTTGTATCCGATCCAGTAGTTTCACTTTTCTTTTCTTGTGAAGTTACGCTAGCAGATATTGCTACTGCGAATAAAGTAATTAATATTTTTTTTCTCAAGTTTTTCATTCAATACAAAAAATTAATAGCACAGGTATTAAAAATTATACCACTTATTTCCAATTATTAATTTATTAATTAACCACCTAGCTAGAATAATGACTTAAGTCTAGTCTAGGTGATCAAACTCTTCATTTATTATTGTATAGTTATATTGTCGATTCTAACTGAACCGACTACATTTCTTACATAGATTACTATCTGACCTGAAGATGCCGTAAAATCGAAAGAATATGTCTCATAACTAGTAGTTGCAGCAATTTGAGAATATGCATCCACTGCAGCATCGGAAGTAGAAGCATTAATTCCTATTTCATCTTGAATCTCAGTATTTAATAGAAATACTTCTGGTGTTAATCCATCACTATCCCCTTTTACATCAATAGAAAAGGTATAAGACTCACCTTGCTGTACTGTAACTACCTGATACAGACGACGACCTGCTTCATCTAATTTAGCTCCTCTTGTACCGTTATTTCCTTCACTTGTAGAACCAGCTTGCTCACTGTCATCTCCATAAAAGCTATCTAGCCAAGAATCCAAAGCACCATTATCCCAAAGAGGATCATATGGACTAGGAATATTATTACCATCACAATCTTTTATCGTAGAATTAGGTGTCATATCCCAAGCATCTGCGTTATCTCCAGTACTTTCTCCATCACATCCTACTGTAGTTCCATAAAGGTCGAAAGTACCATTTAGAACTTGTACTACAAAGCCTTGTGAAACAACCAGTTCTGCACTAGCTACACTCATACTACCAGTAACGCTTGTAGCAGTTAACGTTACAGTATAAATACCATCTTCTGCATATGTATGTGATGGATTCATTCCTGTAAATTGGAAACCATCACCAAATTCCCAAAGTAACATTACAGCATCTTCAGAAGCATCCATAAAAGAATATGTTCTGTAATTATTTGGATCTACTTCATATGTAAAATCAGCAGTTACAGGTGCTTGAATGTCTATAGTTTGAGTTAGAGTTGTTGACAAATTAGCATCATTTGTGGCTGTAAGTGTAACCGTGTATGTATTATGAACATCATAAACATGTGTTGGGGATTCTTCAGTTGATGTATTGCCATCACCAAAATCCCATAAGTAACTTGTTGCACCAGTGGATGTATTAGAGAATGTATACTCTAAATAATTAATTTCACTTTGTTCAGAACTAAATCCTGCAGAAGGTGGTACAGCTCCATCAGCACCAACATCTATAGTAAAATCGTCTAATCTACATTCTACAGGTCCGTTGGTAAAATAAATAGCAACAGTATTATTAACTCCTGAATTAAAAGCTAAAGTTTCTTGGATATAAACTGAAGGATCTTCAGTATCGTTTACAGTTTTAGAAGCGATAGTGGCATCAAGAACTTCTTGTGTATTAGTCGGTGATCCATGTTCTGTAACACCTAGAACAGCAACGGTTAACCAAGGATCTGTTGCATTGTTTAACATTGTATAGTAAAACCTAAGATCATAATTAGTATCCGGCTCAACTGTGATTTCTTGATATCCGATTCGGTCTCCTGCTGGTGTTGGCAATTTAGCTCCTTGATCTCCAAAAGTTACAGGGCTACCCGTAATTTGAATAACTCCTCCTAAATCATTATTTCTCCAAGAATCTCTACCATCTCCACCACCACCTGGTAAAGTATCATCTTCAAAACCTGGCTCTAAAATAATTGGTTGAAATGGACCTTCAACTACAATTACATCAATAGTTATTGTACCAATTGCATTTAAGGCATCACTAGCCGTTAATGTTACTGGATAGGTTCCTTCTCCATCTTCAAAAGTAAATGTAGGATTCTGCTCAGTCGATGTATTTCCGCCTCCAAAATCCCATAAGTATGTCGTTGACTCGTTTGAAAGATTACTAAAATTAATTGTTCTAAAATCTTCAAGAGTAGAAGCATAAGAAAAATTAGCTTCTGGACCTTTTAAATCTTCTTTACTATTTGAATCTGGCAATTCATCTCTAAAAAGTTCGTCACCAACACATCCAACTAAGAATACAGCAATAACTATACTAGTTAGTAATAATGATGTCTGCCTAAAAATGTTTATTTTACTATTTTTCATAATTACATTTTTTATTTAATAATTTGGATTTTGTGTTAAACGACCACCACTTAAGTTTATTTCGCTTGCTGGGATTGGTAACAATAAATCTCTACCTGGATTAAAAACATATCCTCTATCAGCTGCATGCGAGGCTAATACTGTATCTGCAACACCAAATCTAAGTAGATCAAACCAACGTTGATTTTCAAAAGCCAACTCTACTCGTCTTTCTTTTAATAAATCGGATTTTGAAACGCTAGTAACTAAATCAGTTAAACCTGCTCTATTTCTCACCTCTTGAAAAGAATTCAATGCATCTGGATCACTAGTAACTGTACCATCACCAATAACAGCTTCTACATGTAATAAAAGTACGTCAGCATAGCGTAAAGCAATATAATCATTACCTGCATCACGAGTACTTGTACCATACGTTGGTGGTGATGTAGTAATATCTGAACCATCTGGCAAATACTTTATTACTTCATTCTCATCTTGTCCAAGAAAACCTAAATTTGTAATTGAAAATTCTGTTCTATTTCCTCCATATGTTGTAAAATCTGCAAATAGATTAGCGTTAACAATATTTTGACCATCCTCTCTACCTTGACGGAAAGTTGACGTGAACTCAGAAGAAAAACTCTGACTTTCTAGAGCATTACCTGTCTGGTATTGTATTGCAAAAATAATTTCACTATTTAACTCATTATAAAATACATCATTATAATTACTCTGCAAACTATAATCCATTCCAGAGATTATTGTTTCACATAATAGTCGAGCTCCTGTATAATTAGGATTTGGTTGTGACATATATACTTTTGCCAATATACCCTGTGCTGCTGCTCTAGACGCTCTAGACTTATAAGTATTATCTAAATTGTTAACAGCCTCTAGTAAATCTTCTACAATCTGGGCATAAACTTCAGCTACAGGAACTCTTGTAAAAAGAGCATCTAAATTTTCAGCTTCAACTGGTGTAGTAACCAATGGTATGTCCCCATACATTCTTACAAGCTTAAAATAGGCATAAGCTCTTAAAAATTTAGCTTCTGCTTGATAACTTGCTTGATTTTGTTCGTCTGCTACTCCAATAAAATTTAATACTGTATTTGCTCTAAAAATTGCTTGATACATTGAAGCATAATAATCCTCAGACTCTACATTATTTGCTACTACAGTATATCTATGAAAATCTGACTTAGAACCTTCTAAGGTTGCATTTCTAGTATTATCTGACCTATGCTCGGTTAAAAGGTGTTCAAATTGCACTCCTCTATTAACCCTACCAATATTTGTATCTGTATTTTCATTAACACCTTGAAACGCATCATAAACACCTACAATAGCTGCTAAAACATCATCATCTGTTTGAAAAAATGTATCTTGAGTAATTGCTGATTCTGGATCAGGATTCAAAAAATCTTCAGTATCACAGGCATAAAGTATAAAACCAAAAATGATAACAACTAAATATTTTATATTTTTCATAATTCGTTTTTTTTAAAATTAAAATTCAACATTTAAACCTAAAGTTACTGTACTAAATATCGGAGTACCTGCTCTCTGCGAACCATAAGCTCTAGGATTGGATCCATCTACATGTTCTGGATTAAAGCCATGATAATCATCTGCAGTAATATATAATAAATTTTGCGCTGTTGCATATACTCTTAATGACGATAAGCCAATTTTTGAAGTAAAATCATCATTAAAATTGTAACCCATACTCACATTTCTTAAAGAGAAATAATCTGCACTAGCTATAACCTCACTAGTTAATACTTTTTCTTGTATAAAAGATTCATGTGGTACTAAACCATCTGCTACCGCTTGTGCTGCACCTCCACTTCTAGTTGAATTTCCAAACCAATTATAAAAATATTGATCACCTATATTATTAACTTGAGCACCTAAACTACCTTGTAACATAAATGAAAAATCAAAGTCGCCAATTTTAAAATCGTTTGTAAAACTCCAAACTAAATCTGGATAAGGATCACCTAAAATAGTTTTATCCTCATCTGTAATTATACCATCACCATTAAGATCTTTTACAATGGTATCTTCAGCTTGTCCATTAATTCTATTCCATGGATTATCAACATAGGTAGTTCTAAAGGTTGTGTCATCATAAGCCTCTTCATCCACGACATAGCCCCAGAAAGATGATATAGGTTCTCCTACTCTATTAATCCATTGCGAATTTCTACCGTATGTATCTTCCAATAAGGCATTATTAGATTCACCGAAAGCCAGCAACTCATTTTGATTTGCGGATCCAATAAGAGTAGAAGTCCATGAAAATTTCTCATTAGAAATATTTCTAGTTCTCAGTTCAATTTCCCAGCCTCTGTTTTGCACTTTACCTAAGTTTATAATTCCAGAATTAAAACCTGTGACATATGAAACTGGATTTAATAATAGTAACTCATCACTAGTTCTTCTATAATAATCTACTGAACCTGAAATTTTATTATTAAAAAACCCGAAGTCAACTGCAGGATTAAACTCTTCTGAAGCTTCCCAACCTAAACTACCGTTTGCAATATTTAATGCAGAAAAACCTGTAGCAACATTTCCATTAATAATAGCATTAGTACTTTCTAAAAGCGCTAAATAAGGCCAAGTATTTACTATATCGTTACCAACATTAAAATTCTCCGAACCTGTGAGTCCATAACTCATTCGAAATTTTAATCTACTAATTAAATCACTATCAGCCAAAAAATCTTCATTATGCGCATTCCAACCTACAGATACAGCCGGAAAAGTACCCCATTTTGTATCTAAGCCAAATACGGAACTACCATCTCGTCGAATGGACGCATTAATTAAATATTTATCTGCATATGCATAATTTACCCTTGCAAAATATCCTATTTTTCTTCTAGTTGTTTTTATCTCTTCAAATTCTGAAACGGAAGTTGCACCTTGCAGATTTGGAAGAAAATCATTGGTATAACCATTTCCTGTTACATCACTATTTTTGCTTTTTCTTTCTTGTATGGTAAGCCCAGCAAGTAAATTAATCTCATGATTATCCCCAAATACTTTAACAAAATTCAAAGTATTATCAGAAATAATTCTAGTTCTAAATCTATTTTGCAAATTATATAATGATCTACTTGCTCCTGAAGCATGATAATTGGTACCATCCCATCTTTCTCTTGTTCTTTGATCTACAGTAATACCTAAAGACGTCTTAGCTGTTAAACCGTCGGAAATCTTATAACTCAAATATGTAGAGCCCAATAATTTTGTATTAAACTCGTAATGTTCTCTTTCAACATATTGTTGATACGGATTAGAATCACCTGAAGTACGCGGCCTTTCTGTACTTCCATCATCATCTAAATCTAAATTATCTAAATGGTCTTCCCAAAAATAATCTCCAACACCAACATCTGGATAACTATCACGATCAATAAATTGTAAAGTCTCCTCTGTGTGATATATTGGCAACCAAGGTGACTGTCTTGTAGGGTTATGAATAGATGTTGGCAAACGTCTTTGCTTAGAGTAAGACGGTGTTGCTCTAATTCCAAATTTAAGCCTATCACCAAACTTAGTATCTATCTTTACCGAACCAGTGTATAATCTATAATTATCAGTTATTACAACTCCTTCATCATCTAAATACCTTAAAGATGTACTAAACTTAGTGTTTTTGCTACCACCACGTGCTGAAAAAGAATGACTAGTAATAACACCTCCATTAAAGAAAACATCCTGCCAATCCCTATCTACTCCCGTAGTAGCAACTAATAATTGTGCATATAAAGTTTCCCCAGAAAGTGTACCAGTTGCTGCTTGTTCAGCCTTAGCCCAATCCGAAACACTTTTTCTGTAGTCATCACTTCCATGAGCCTCTTTAAAACCAGTATAAGTTTGAAAACTAAATTTTGTTTTACCTTCTTTACCACTCTTTGTTGTTATTATAATAACACCATTTGCTCCTTCGCTACCATAAATAGCCGCCGAAGCTGCATCTTTTAAAACCTCAAAAGATTCAATATCATTCATGTCTAAATTTCCAAGAAATTCAGAACTTACAACTACTCCATCAATTACCAAAGCAGGACCAGAATCAGCAGTAACAGATCCTACACCTCTAATATTTATAGTAGGAGCACCACCAGCCTCAGCATTTGTAGCCTGAATATTGACCCCAGAAACTTGACCAATTAAAGCATCATCTACACGAGACACTGCTATTTGATCTAAATCTTCATTGACAACTTTAGAAATCGCACCTGTTAAGTGGCTCTTTTTTTGAGAACCATAACCAATAACAACTACTTCGCTTAGAGTATTTGTATCTTCAGCAAGAACAACCTCTAATGTTTTTTGATTATCTATGATTACAGTCTTTGATACATAGCCTACATAAGAAAATTGAAGAACATCGCCCTTAGAGACTACCAATTGATATTTACCATCAAAATCTGTTGAAGTTCCTCTTGTAGTATTTACCACAATGATATTAGCACCAGGTATAGGCATCTTATCTGTCGAGGTGACAGTACCAGTAATGGTAAAACTTTCTTGAGCAAAAATTGTTACACTAAATAATAATGCAAGAATTAATGTCAGTTTAATTTTTAAATTCATATTAGATTAGATTAGTTAATTACATTTAAAGAGCTTTGATAACTCTTGGTTAATCAACTTTATATTGGTTAACCAGATTGGTTTACCAAATATATGTTATTTTTTTGTTAAACCAAATTTATTTCTACAATAATCATTACTCGCAAAAAACCATATATGTTTACAAATCAACATATTGCCAAATTAAAATAACTATTGAATTAGAATTGAAGCAATATTTGACAAATGCATAAATATTTAAACAAAAAATCCCAATATTTTTTTGCAGGAATGCAACAAAAATATTGGGACTAAAAAAACTTAATTAAACTATTCTTAATTAATATCCAGCGTTTTGAGTAATTGCCCCATCAGTTGCAAGAATTTCTGAAACTGGAATTGGAAATAAATGATAATTAGAGTTAATTGTTTCACCCATTTCTGCATCAACGGTGCCTGTTCTTACTAAATCGAACCATCTTTGACCTTCAAAAGCTAATTCTAATCTTCTTTCATCAGCAATTGCCTGTCTAACTTCTGCTTGAGTAGTAGCTGTTCCACTTAAGCTACCTAAACCAGCTCTAGTTCTAATAGCATCTAAAGACGATAATATAGTTGCAGATTGTGCACCACTTGCATTATTATTTTCGTTTAATGCTTCAGCATACAATAAAATAACATCAGATAACCTTAGTTCTATAAAGTCTTGATCTGGATTTTCTGACCCATACTTTATTGATCTAATATTAGGTACATCTACAGTTAAATTTTTTCTTGTCACATCTCCTGCAGCATCAAAAGCAGCTACTAAATCCATATCTAATGGCTCAAAAGATTTTGAATCATTTCCTATAAACCATCCTGTAAATTCTGTAAAACCATATTCGTCTGGTATTGAACTAGATACTTGAGTTGCAAAAAGAATTTCTGAGCTATCATCTGTTACAACATCAGCAAAATTAGATTCTAAAGTGACACCAGCTCCTGCTGCTCCGCTTACTACGGCCGCAAGATGAGGCTCTGCACTTGCAAAATTGCCCATTTGAACATAAACTTTTCCTAATAAACCTTGTGCAGCAATTTGTGTTGCTCTGCCACTTGATAATCCAGAATTATCTAGTGAAGCTATAGCATCTTGCAAGTCTGGAATGATTACTTCATTGTAAGCATCAGTTGCAGGTTGTCTTACTAAAAGAGATGTATCTGTAATTAGTGTACCCGGAGTTAAAATTATAGTAACATCTCCAAACACTTTTACTAATTTGAAATAAGATAACGCTCTTAAAAATTTAGCTTCTCCAACATCTGTTGGGCTATCCGAGTTTTCGATAACATTATTTGCACTTACTATCGATCTATATAAAGCAATATAAAAAGGTTCGAAAAATTGATCTTCCATATCTAATAAATCGCTATTAAACCTATCAAATGAAGGATAAGGTTCTTCAATCATTAAAGCATTATCTGCTCTAAAGTCACCCATTACAGCTAATGGCGTTACAGACCCAAGCTGGTAATAGTATGCTGCATTTAATACACCTCCAAAATCGTCTAAAGAATCTGCAGTAGCAATATTAGGTGGAACTTGATCCAAATCATTATTACACGCAGTTATTGTTAATAATGTTCCTAATAATAAAAATATTTTTTTCATTTTTCTTTTATTTAAAAATTAACATTTAAACCTAAAGTAAAGCTTCTTACAATTGGACTAGCACCAACTTGAACACCATAAGTTGTTGGACCTGCATAACCAGTATTTGTAGTCTCTACACCTTCAGGATTATATGAAGTGTAATCATCTCCCATAATGTATAACAAATTAGTCGCAGCTGCATATATTCTTGCTGAGCTAATACCAACTTTACTTATCCATTCTGGTCTAAGTGTGTAACCTAAAGTTAAATTTCTTAAAGCGATATATGATGCATCTTGAATACCAGAATCTGTTTGTCTTCTGTTACCAATATAATGTTCACCATTATGATCAGCTATACCATCATCGTTAGCATCGAAGCTATCGACCAATCTACCAGACCATTGAGATTCGTAATAAAGCGGGTCTATATTATACACCTCAGCTCCATGAGATCCTTGAAATTGAAATGATAAGTCAAAATCTTTGTAATTCATTGAACTACTGAATCCCCAATAAAAATCTGGAGTTGCTTGTCCGATTTTCACATAATCATCACTATTAATTACACCATCATTATTCTGGTCAACCACATAAGATTCACCACTAGTATTATTTGGGTGCCTTGTTGGATCTTCTAAATATAACATCTCAACTTCACCAATAGTTTCTAATCCCCACATTTCACCTAGTTCACCACCTACATAATTTCTAAAAACAGGGCCTCTACCACTCTGACCATATTGTACTTGTGGTAATTCAGCTAAACCATTTAAACTTGTTATTTCTGTTTCTACAGTTGATAAATTGGCATTTACACTCCAACTAAAATCTTCTGTTTGAATTAAACCAGCAGAGAGCTCTAATTCTAATCCAGAACTTGTCATATCACCTCCATTAATAATTCGAGAATTTTGACCAGTTGATGTGTAAGACTGTGAAATTCCAAATAACATATCTTCAATATCAGACGTATAATAATCTACACTAAATCTGAAGCGATTATTTTTAAATCCTAAATCCAAACCAAAATTAGTTTCTGTATTTGTTTGCCAAGTTAAATCTGGGTTATCTATATTGGCAGAAGATAAAAATCCTGTACCAAATATGGTTGCACCTGGATTTAAAAGACTAAGTGAGTCATACGATCCTAAGAACGAAGCTGTACCTAAAGATCCTGAACTAACTCTAAGTTTTAAAAGACTTACAAGTTCAGAATTCCAGAATTCTTCGTTATGCGCATTCCAACCTAAAGAGAATGCAGGAAAAGTTGCAAATTTATTGTTAGCACCAAAACGAGAATCACCATCTCTTCTTACAGAGAATGACGCTAAATAACGATCATCATACGCATATTGCACTCTACCAAAAACACTATTTCTTGTTCTTGTCTCGTCTCTCTCAGTTACAGTAATATCTGCAGCTTCTAATAAATTATAATTAATAATATCACTAAAAGGAACATTTGTACCTCTTAAAGCAGTTCCTTGCAAATATGTATTTTGAAATTCATAACCTATAACAGCCGAAATATCATGCTTCCCTATAACTTTAGAATAATCTAATGTTGTAATACTTAACATACTTGACCTTTTTAAATCTGTTTGATCTAAATCCGTCTGGTCAGTACGTGCTCTTGAGTCTGCAGCTAATCCTTGATAATAATAATTTTGAGTATCATTCATATCCGCACCAAGAATAGTTTTTGCGTTTAATCCATCTAAAATTTCGTACTGTAAATAAGTTGAAACGTTAGCAAAATAAGTTCTCTCCCATTGGTCTGCATTATCCAATTTTTGTGCAGGTCCAGCATCACCAGATCCACCAATACCATTGTTGGCTCTACCATAATGCCAGTCATCAACTCTATTACCAGGAACTAAATCATAAATACTACTTGGTCCAACACCTCCTCTATATCCATTATCAAATGCAGCTAGACCTAAATTCTGAGCTTCAACATCTAAAGACTGAACAAAAGCAATTGACGCAGCAGTATGATAAACAGGATGAACACCATAAGATCTTAATAAATCCCTCATATCATGAGCTAAGATGTCTCTTTTAGATGTAAAACCATTAAAACTTATACCAGCTGTTAATCTTTCACCCAAATTAGCGTCAACATTTAAACGCGCATTAACTCTTTCGAAGCCTTGTGTTATTGCAACACCTTCAGCATTTTGATATCCTACTGAACCAAAATAGTTAACATTTTCAGAACCACCACTAACACTAAAATCATGATTAGAAGTAGTACCTGTTCTAAACAACCAATCTTCCGGACTAATTGCACCAGGTGAATTTTCATAAGCCCTTAATCTATATTCTACAAATGCAGGATCAATTTGAGAAAGATCCCAATTACCTGCAGCAATTTCTTGTCTTGAAAAAGCAGCCCATTCTGGACCAGACTTTAAAATATTATCGCGGTATTTTTTTGAAGAACTAATATATGTATTATAGCTAAATTTAGCTTTACCAGATTTTCCTTTTTTAGTAGTTACTAAGATAACACCATTTGCACCTAATGTACCGTAAATAGCTGCAGAGGCTGCATCTTTTAATACTTCCAAACTCTCAATATCATTTGGGTTTACGGTCGCTAAATTTCCAGAAATTGGATAGCCATCTACTACAATTAAAGGACCAGAGTCACCAGAAATAGATGAAGCTGCTCTTACTTGTATCTTTAAATCTGCACCAGGTTCACCACTTTGGTTTTGAACTAATACACCAGATAATTTACCTGCTAATGCCTCATCAACACGCGTTGCTTGTACAGCAGCGACATCTTTACCTTTTAATTGCGCAATTGCTCCTGTACTGTGTGATTTTTTACGTGTACCATAACCTACAATTACAACTTCTTCTAGAGCATTGTCTTCGGCTAATACTACATCTAAATTTTGCTGACTATCAATAACAATCGTTTTAGTTACATAGCCTACATAAGAAACCTGCAATACATCACCTTTTTTAACTTCGATTTGAAATTTACCATCGAAATCTGTTGAGGTTCCATTTGTAGTACCAACAACTAAAATATTTGCACCTGGAATGGGCATAGTGTCAGCAGATTTCACCGTACCATTTATGGTATAGCTCTCTTGAGCAAAAATCATTACACTAAAAAGAAGTGCAACAATTGTAGTGAGTTTAACTTTTAGATTCATAATTCATTGTTTAGATTAAATTTGTTAGTTATATATAATTAATTGAATACTTATATAATTGTAGGTTCTGTTAAAAACATTAAAAAAGGGGCCGTTTTAGAATGTTTATTTTCTGGTTTACCAAATTGGTTTACCAGATTGGAAAACCAAATATATATAAAATTTTGTTAATTCCAACGTTTTCGTAAATTTTATGTGTTAAAATGGTATACAATTATGTTAAAACAGTAAAGAATAAAAAAACCTCCGTTTCTTCAACGGAGGTTTTTTTTATTTAATAATAATGTTAAACTTTTAAATTTTACACATAATTAGTCTAACGTTTTATTTAGGATTCTTTGTCACCAAAATAAGACACACCATCACCACTTAAAAAATCTTCTCTTACAGGACTAAATGTATCAATAAGTTCTCCTTCTTCTAAACAAACCGCACTATGCAACAAATTAGGCTCTATATACACACCATCTCCTGCTTCTACGATTTGTTTTACACCATCAATTTCGAACTCGAACTTACCTGACACACAAAAAGTTGCCTGTGTATGAAAATGTTGATGTGGAGATCCTAACGCACCTTTTTCAAATTTCACTCGTACCATCATAATTTGGTTATCATAACCTAAGAATTTTCTTGATACACCTCCACCAAGTTCTTCCCATTCCATGTCCTTTGTAATAATGTATTTTTCACTAAATCTTTTCATAAGTATTATTGTTTTGTTTTATTTAAAATAATAAGAACCTGACCACTCATAATTCTTATCGTTAATTTTTAAAGTATGTTTTGCTTCTGCTGAAGCATTTATGTTTGCTGTTATAAACAGTTTTGTATTACCTTTTATATTTGTTATTTGTATTGCTGTATATGCTTCGGTATCTAAAACCATCTTAATTTCTTTTATACTACTGTTAGAATTTTTTGCAGACTCCGTTACTGGACTATAACTTCCGTGGGTTTCAATCAAAGAAACAAATGTTTTGTTTTTTTCATTTTTTGTTCTAAGTAATAAAGCTGGATCGCGACGTAAATTAAATTCTGGATCATTGGCACCAATTCTCGTAAACAATATCTCATCCTTATTATTCGTAATCGTTGTAAGTGTATAAAATTTATTATTACTGAACCATGAAAACTTTGTATTTTCATCTAATTCATTTCCTATACCTTCTAAGTACAAATGTTGATAACCGTTTTTTGCGCCTAATGGTTGTAATATTTTTGGTGAATTGTAATCAAAATTTGTTTGTAAAACTTGACCAAAATAATAAAAAGGAAAGTCGTATTGATTTGCTTCATTTGAAGTCACCTTCATAATATCTAGCATGTATGGTTTTTCAAAATCTTCGTCTTTTATAATTGCCATAGTACGCAATAACTCTGTTCCTGGATAGGCGTTACTTTCTTTTGCACTTGCGACTTGCACATTTGGATTATCTGATGAAAAATAATTTAAAACTGAATGATGCTGACTTCCTATTTCATACTTACCATTAAAATGAGATGTTTCATTTTGTGTTACTGTATTATGTGCTATAGTTTGTTTTGCCCAAGTTTTATTTTCCTTTAGGTAATTACCTCCTCCTTTTTGCTCGATATTAACATAGCGAGATAAACCGTAATCCTGAAGAATTTCTTCACCATCTTCATATAAAGAATAAGATAACTTATCGTAATGTCCATGACTAGAACCTTGTGCTGCGTATTTAAAAACTAGTTCAATAGCTTCGTTTCTTAAAATAGCAACACCTCCTTGGGTTCCGTTTGGTCCATCTGAGAGATTAATAGATTTTTTAGTAAATGGTTCTACTTTTCCATTTTTAATTCCTAATGCTACAGCCAAACCAGAATCATCTAATAGCACACGATCTTGTTCTTTAGCTATACTTAACAAACCTGGATCTTGGTCACCAAAATGATATGATATATCTACTGCTGTAACTAAAGCATTGTTGTAATACGACATACCTTTTTGACCATCATTAAGTGGAAAAAAATCACCATCTGCATCCGATAGATTTAATAAGGCATTTATTGATTTCATTAATACGCCTTCTTTATATTCGAATATTTTTAACTCAGGCTTTACGTTATGTAACCCTTCTGCAAAAATTAAAAACGGATACATGGCGTAGCGTTGGTAGTATGGCCCTTCATTGTAATAACCATCTGGTGAAAAAGGCTCTTCAATATTGGCTAAAAAACCAGCTTTTCCGTCTTTATTTAAAAAGCCACCATCATCATCCTTTTTTGTGGCATCTAATTTTAAGTCTTTAATTCCGTACAAAGCACGATCAATCAATTCTTGGTCATCCATTACCAAACCAATCATACCTACAGCTGTATTTCCCCATGTACTATGATTATGCACACGCTGATAAAACTGCGGACTATCTATTGAGATGTGATCTGCAAATGGTTTGAATAAATTAGTTTCTAATTTATTACGTTCTTCTTCTGACAGGTAGTTATAAATGCAATCGTACGCCTGACTAACATAAACTAACCAATTAGAATCGTTTAAACATTGCCAGAATAATTTACCTCTTGCATACGATCTAGTTTTTGGATGCAATGGCAATGTCTTATACAATGCTTCATATTGCATCAGCATATCTTTTACATATTTAGCATATTTTTCGTCATCTAAAATTTGATACAACAAACCTGCTTGCTGTAATACAAACCAATTTCGCTTGTGCCTAACATGTGTATAACCACCAGAATAATCTTTGGGAATAGGCACTTCTATACCTGCTTCAATTTCGGCATCAATTTCTGCTTTAACAACTTCTAAGGTTTGATCAAAAATTGGAATGCTACCTAATTGTGCTCTAATATCTTTTACGCCTTGAGCTGTTAAAATAAGCTTCGGATGCTCTTGAGACACATCGGTTTGAGCCTTATTTTCTGAATAAGTTGTGTTTTCTTTTTTACAAGAATAAAATGCAAAAACAATTGCTATAATTACTAATTTGAAAGGTATTTTAAGTTTTATTCTCATAATTTGTGTCATCAATTTAATTTGAAATTACAATCATTTTAGAAATAGCTTGATTTGAATTTGATAGGTTAACAATGTAAGCACCACCGAATAATGCCGATGTATCAATAATGAATTCATTGGAAGAAGAATTTACAATTTTTTCAATAACCTTTCTACCATCTAAACTAAATACTTTAATTACATCAATTGTCTGATTATTCAGATTTTTAATATACAATTTATCTTTTGCAGGCATTGGATAAAATGATATGCTATTTTCTAAATCAAGTTCATTTACCGATAACACTTGATTACCAAAAAATTCTATTTCTGTAATATTGTTCCAGGCACTTACTCTTGACGTACCAGCTGAGTTAAATCTTCCAAAGCCCATTAATTTTACATAACGCGCGTTAGTTGTTATTTCATATTGGTCAAAACCTTCATCAGTTCCTGTAGTTGTTGTGATTAATAGGTCATCGGAAGATGCTGGCAATAGCAATGTAAAATCTAAAGGATCGGTTCCGGTAGTTGATACCCATATTTGTAAACCGTATGGATCATCTTTATCGTCGGTTGCAATTTGTATTAAATCAAGGTCATATTCATTACCTAAATCGAAAATAACATACTCACCATCACCTTTATAATCATCTGGCAGAATAGCACCATCTTGTGCTGTCCAATGCGAATCACTAACCTTATCTAACGTATTTGTGGCGTAATTAAACCTATTGTTTTCTGGCTCTACTTGTTGTTGAGAAAAAGAATGTACTGAAACTGGGCCACCTCCTGGTACGTCATTTATAAGATCGTACAAATCTGTTAAATCAGCACCATCTTGTATAACATTTAAAGTTCTTACAATATCGTCACCTCCTGGATCTTGGCTAAATGTTACAGTACCTGCCCTGCTATTTGTATCTGTATTTTCGGTAACAGAAACGGACACTACAGCATCACCAGTACCAGCACTAATATCAATAGATATCCATGCATCATTAGAAACGGCTGTCCAACTCACATTAGCATTCACAGATACATCATTACTACCAGCATCTGAAGTAAAATTTGGCAAGTTACCAACAGTTAAAGATTCGGGCACTTCAATAGTACAATCGCCATCGATAATACTAGCACCTAAATTATCCACAAAACAAGCACCTATTCCGTAACCAACCATATCATCTGTTATTGGTTCATATGTTCCCATATTTGCACCTTTCCCTGAAGAGCCAGATCCAGAAAATGTAAATATTTCCCCATCTGCGGTCGCTGTAATTCCATTCTCTTCAGAAAAACCTGCATTAGTTTCACCTAAAGTTGTTCCTGTATAAACATTATCTATATAAGTTAATGACGTACCAAGATCAGCATAAGAGGTAGGAGTATCACCTGAAATGACATCAGACAAATTTGGGTCTCCTGCTGCAAAATAAATTAAGTTATTTGAAACTGTACCTGTTGGATCAGTTGTTCCTTTATCTGCATTATAAAATAAAGGCGCATTAGTATTTATAATTGTATTATTAGAAAGGTTAAGATTTTCGGTAAATTGATAACCGTTTGATGTATTTGTAGACATGCAAGTAACAGCATGACTTGCACTTCCTCCTAAAAATGTAATACCATTGTTCCATTTTGCTTGACTATTTACAGTTATACAATCTTGAATGTAATTATTAGTAATTATATGGTTACTGTCTGAAATTCTAATACCACCTGTACCTTCTACATCTTCACCTAAAAAGTAATTACCATCTACCGTCGCATCAGAACCATGACGCAACACCAAAGATCCTCTACACCTTCTAAATGTATTATTAATAAATTCATTGCCTTTACTTTTATTGGTTATGATTTCATTTTCACCATCTGCCTCAACAAAATAATTATTACTTACTACAACATCACTACTTACATTCTGAGTATCACTAGAACCTATACGAATAGTTTCGCTGTCCCCAGAATTACTTAAGGTATTGTCTATTTTTTCGTAATTAAAGAAATAATTATTACTGATGTTATGGCCAACTATAGCACAAGGATCATTTTGAGAATTATAATAATATTCCGCTAAAACTAAAGCACCTGCACTCGCTTTATTCATAAAAGAACAATTAATTACGGTGTTATAAGTTCCGTAAAGAACTATCCATCTATGTTTTGTAATTGAATTATTAGCTATATCATCAGCCACATCGTCTGGATGTATTGCTAAACCATCAATAACACAATTTTGAATGGTACTATAATTGGCATAATCTGTCCCATTTCTAAATTGAATAAAATTACTAGCACCATAACCACCTTGCCAATGGAAGCCATCAACAATAACATAGTCACCACCAATATTCATTTGTAAGCCACCAGTAAATTTTACTCCACCAGGTGTTTCAGCTCTAAAAATAATTGGATCTGAAGGTGTACCGTTGCCAATAAAATCAATGCGCTCATCGGTATTATATACACCATTTGCTAAAATAATCTCATCTCCGGCAACATATGTATTATCTTCTAATTGCTCAGGATCCGTAATATTATAGGTTGTTTGCCCAATAACTGATATTGAAAATACTAACATTAAATAAAAAGTAATTTTCTTCATAATTAACATATTTTAAATTGGTTTACCAGATTGGTTTACCAAATATAAGGATATTTTTTTGAAATTTTAGATGAATTTATTTATTGAATTAGTATTTAGATTAATGAACAATAAACGGTATACACCTAAATTCCAATTACATACAAACAAGCTATTAATTACATATTATAAACACCACCATTTATGTCGAGGGTTGCTCCAGTAATAAAACCATCATATTCTGAAGCTAAATATAAAACTGCTCTTGCTACATCGTCAGCATTTCCTGCGCGATTAATAGGTATCCCTTCAATAGTTTTGGCAGCAGATTCTTTTGTGGTATGTGTGTTATGGAATGACGTTCCTAAAATTAAACCAGGCGCAACCGCATTAACGCGAATACCCTTTGGTCCAAGCTCTGTAGAAAGTGCACGTGTATAGGTTAGTATAGCTCCTTTACTTGTAGCATACACTAATGAACCTGGATGACCTCCTTTTCGTCCTGCAAGTGATGCCAAATTAACAATACTACTGTTTTCGTTTTTTGCTAAATGAGGTGCAGCAGCTCGAGTTACAAATTGCAAAGATGTCATATTTATATCCATAACTTTATGCCAGAAGTCAGCTTCCAATTCATCCAACATTTTACGAGCCACTAATGAACCTGCATTATTGATAAGTATATCTAAGCTCCCTAAGGTTTCAACAGTTTTTTTAACCAAGGTATTAGCATCCGATTCTTTTGTTAAATCACCACTTATAGCAACCGCTTTTTGCCCTTTGCCTATTGCATAATCAACCAATGTATTAGCAGTATCTGCACTAGAAAAATAGTGAATGGCAACATTAGCACCACTATCTATAAAATGTTTGGTAATTGCTTCACCAATACCTTGTGCACCAGCTGTGATAAGTACATTTTTTCCTGCTATCTTATTATTCATCATAATCTATTTTTTATTTTACTTTATCATTTTTGCTGAAATACCCTTCGTTAGATACCGCATTGTCACTTACTGAAATGCTTCCAGTTTTAAACCAAACTTCAACATAATTTCCGTCGGCATATTGTTTTTGAACATCGCCACCATGCGTTTCAGCTCCAGAACACCAATTTCTATTCACTTCAGGTGATTTACCATTAGTTTGATTGTAGGCACCAAGTTTAAAAAAACAGCCTTCACCTGCATAAGCTTCTTTTCGCTCCACACCATCTTGACCAATAGGCACAAATAACTTTTGCGTTTGCTCTGGTATGTCTGCTTTTGTTGTGTATTCTGATTCAATTAAATTTTTAGTAAACGTTTTGGTTTCATGACCTTCACTTGTAAACTTCAATGTCATAACACCATCCTTAACTACCACTTCATAACTAAATTCTTCACCTAAAGCAATCCCATCTTTTGGTTCTTCTGGATAGGTGTTTTCTGTGTCACCAACTACTGAAAAATCATGTCCCCAAACTGCTGAAGAAAAATCCCAGCGTCCAGAATTATCATCACCAGCTGTATTGATTTCATAATGCCAAAACACAGAACCTTTGGTATGACCTGGAAACTTTTTGTAGAAAATTTTTAAAGGTTCGTTTTCATGTTTATCTGCACTATGAATTTGCCCTACAACAACCGCATGTGAAGCCGCAACTCTTGCATCTCCAGTAGCAGATACATTCATAACTTTTAAGGTTGCTGTTAATTTATCATCTGCTGTTTTAGGATACCATTTTTTGGTTTGTGCTAATTCGGTTCTTGTATTATTTGAGGTGCCATGTGTATTTCCTCCATTAGGTGTTTTAAAAACCACCCAATTATTTTCACCGTCGTTAGTAGTATAAAAGTAATCCTTGTTTTCAAAGTTATTGGCAATTCCAACATTTGATCCATCACCTAAGATTAATTTCCAATGATCAAAAAACGGAATGACATCACTGGCATATACTGTTTTTTCAGTCGCTTTTTCTTCAGTTGTTTCCTCTAATTTTTCAGCTGAATTCTTACAGCTATGCAGTGTAAAAATGGCGCATAAAATACAAAGTGCTATTGTGCTTATTTTTTTATTCATGGTGGTATTATTTAATTTTATGTTTTAATTTTTTAGAAATATTCTGTTAGTGCAACTATCCCGTTATATGAAATGACTAATGAAAAGAACAGTGCTGCAAAAAGTCCGATGTTAACACCTAACCCTGTTTTATAGTTTTTCATTATTTTTTTACTGTTTACCATTAAAATGATTCCCAATACAACGGCTGGTAATACAAATACATTAAACACTTGAGAAAGAATTTGAACTTCAATAGGGTTGGCACCAAAAGCTGGACCAATTAAAGCCACCAAACAAGCGATAAAGGTTATAATTCTGAATTGTTTTGAATTGGTATCTAATTCACCAGATTGGTAATCGGCAATTAATAAAGGGGCTATTAATAAACACGGAAAAATAGAAGATAAACCTGCACTTAAAGCTCCAAAAAAGAAAATAGTAACCGCCCATTTTCCAGCTACTGGCTCTAAAGTATTTGCCATATCTAGTACTTGACTCACCTCCTTACCTTGATAATATAAAGCACCTGCAGCGACTGCCATAATGACGCCACTAATTATAAATATTAAAATCGTAGCTGTAATAGAATCCTTTTTTTGTTGATCTAAGTTTTTAATCGTCCACCCTTTTCCTTTTACAAATAAGGGTCTAGATAAAAAAGTTGCTGAAGCCATTGTCGTACCAACAAAAGCAGCTACTAGCATTTTACCACCAGGAACATCTGGAATGGTTGGTATTAATCCTTTTACAACATCCATTGGAAGTGGTTGCACAAAACATAATGAGAGTATAAATGAGAATCCCATCAAGGTAACAAAAATGACCAATATTTTTTCAAAAAACGTGTACTTTCCAACGAGCATTAACAGGTAGAATGTAATGATGATGATAATGGCTGTTATTAAAACGGTTTGATATTTATAATCTGCCAAACCATCAAAGTTTACATTTAAGATTTCATAAATGATATTTGAGGAAATCCCAAGAATTCCCATTAAGGAATTCCATTGCCCAAAGGTGATACCTATAATGATTAATATGGCTAAAGCTTTACCATATTTTAAATGCTTTTTAAATCCGTAGAGTGCTGTTTCACCTGTTATCAATCCGTAGTTTCCATAAGCAAACATAAGTACACCAGAGAAGATACAACTTAATAAAAGCACCCAAAGCAGTTGCATATTGAACTTGCTTCCTGCAACAATCATAGACGTCACACTACCTGTACCTATGGTATAACCTATGGCAAAAATACCAGGACCAAACCCTAATACTATGGCAATAATTTTTTTAAGTAACGATGTCTTCGGTGTTGTTGTTTCCATAATATTAGTTTGTTTTATTCCAAATGGTGTGATGACTTTTCACGCCATCATCATCATTTCTTTTGTATGTATGCGCTCCAAAATAATCACGTTGCGCCTGTATGATATTTGCAGAGGAATCTACTGTAGTAATCCCGTTAAAAAACTGAATTGATTCTCCCAAACATGATGCTGTAATATCATTAAGCACACATTGCGACACTACCTTTTTAACAGATGGTTTGTAGTGTTTTATTGATGCTATTAATTGCGAGTTGGTTAATATATTCGTTGTCTCTTTGAAGACTTCAACTAGTGCTTCCATTAATGTTGATCTTATGATGCAACCGTTTGTCCAGATTCTAGCAATTTCACTTAAATTTAAGTTCCATGAGAATTTATTTGAAGCTTCAGCAATGAGTTTAAACCCTTGGTAATGATTGATAATTCTTGCAAACTGATAGGCTTCTAAAATTTCGGTTGAAGACAGCTGTAAATCTGAAACAGTGCCGCCTTTAAAATTAGAATTTAACTGAATACGTTCCTCTTTATAAAAAGAGGTGTATCTGGCAAATAAAGCCGCAGCAATCAATGTACTTGGCACACCCAATTCTGCCGAGGCGATAGTTGTCCAGTTTCCAGTGCCTTTATTTCCTGCTTTATCCAGTATTTTTTTTACCAGCCAATCATCGCCTTCTTTTGTTCTTAAAATATCAATAGTTATTTCTAATAAATAGCTATTTGCCGTATTTTTCCAAGTTTCTAAAATGTTAGCAATCTCATCTAAGTTATGACCTGTAGCTTCCAAAATAGTAATAACTTCAGCCAGTAATTGCATTTCAACATACTCGACACCATTGTGTACCATTTTAATAAAATGACCACTACCTTCTGGTCCAACATAAGTACAACAGGGTAAGTTATTTTGGTCTTTTGCTGAAATTTTTTCTAAAAAAGGTTTTACGTTATTATAAGCTTCCAGATCTCCACTTGGCATTATAGATGGTCCTTTTAGAGCACCTTCTTCACCACCAGACACACCTGTGCCTATAAAATGAATGCCTTTAGATTTTAAATACTCGAAGCGTTCTTTTGTTTTTTTATAATTTGAATTTCCACCATCAATTAGAATATCATCTTTAGACAAATGAGGCAGCAAATCTTCAATAACATAATCTATTGTTTTACCTGCATTTACCATGAGCATGATTTTTCTTGGTGTTTCTAATGCGTTTACAAATGCTGAAATATCATCAAAAGCAACAGCTTCAGATAATTCGGGATGCTCAGCTTTAAAGTTTTTGGCAACATCAACTTCAACACCATCAACATGTCTGTTAAACATTGCTATTTTAAAACCGTTGTTAGCTAAGTTTCGGCATAGGCTTTTTCCCATGACTCCTAAACCAAATAATCCAAATTCTGAAGTATTCATAAATCCGTTTTTATCTTTTTTATAATCTGTTCAGGTGTTAAGCTGATATCAATCTTTAATGCATTTTTAGGTTCTTCTAAAGCATCAAATTGAGATTGCAATAAATCTGATGGCATAAAGTGATCTGGTCTCTTATTTACTCTATTGTAAATCTGATTAAAAGAGCCTGATAAATACACCCATTTAATTTCTTGATTAATATCTACACTTAGTGTCTCTCTATACTTTTCCTTTAACGCAGAGCAAACTATAACACAACTATTTTTAGCTATTTGCTTTTTTGTTAGCTTGTTTAAGGCCTCTAACCAACCTTGTCGGTCATCATCATTTAAAGGTTGACCGTTAGACATTTTTTTAATATTAGCTTTTGGATGAAAGTCATCTCCATCAAAAAAAGGAATATCTAATTCTTTGGCTAGCATTTCTCCAATTGTGCTTTTTCCACAACCTGAAACTCCCATTATAAATATGGCTTTGTTCAATGCTTTATTTGTTAGGTTCAGTAGATTCTCCTACAGTTGCTTTTTTAAACCAAACCTCAGCATAGCTTCCGTTTTCGTACTGCTTTGCGATATCGCCACCATAGATTTCAGACTTAGTAGATTTTCCGTTAGCCTGATTATAAGCACCTTGTTTGAAATAATTAATCTCACCAGCATAAGCAATTTCTCGTTCTATACCTGGCGTTCTTCTAGAAGCATACACATCAATAATCTGTTGTGGAATTGCTTCTTGTGTAGAAAAATCGGATTTGATTAAACTTTTAGTAAAGGTTTTTGTGTCGTGACCTTCGCTTGTAAACGTTAAATACATAATACCCTTGTGCACGTTAACTTCGTAACTAAACTCTTCACCTAAAGCTATGCCGTCTTTTGGCTCTTCAGGATTAGTGGTTTCATCTGGTCCTTTAACCGAAAAATCATAACCCCAAACTGCGGTAGAATAATCCCAACGTCCAGAATTATCACCTTCAGTATTGATTTCATAATTCCAAAACACAGACCCTTTCGTATGGCCTGGGAATTTTTTATAGAAGATTTTAAGAGGTTCGTTTTCATGACCTTCGTCACTATGAATTTGTCCAACGACCACAGAAAATGATGACGAAACATTAGCATGCCCTGTCGTGGATACATGCTGAACCTTAAGTGTTCCTGTTAGCTTTCCACCCTCTTCTGGAATCCAATGTTTTTTTTCACCTAACTCAGTTCTTGTATTACTAGAAGTTTTGGAAGTAATACCAGAGTTAGGTGTTTTATAGACAACCCAATCTGTTTGACCGTCGTTTTCTACATAAAAGAAATCATCTTTTTGATAGTTGACTAAGCTGTCTACATAAGTCCCATCACCCAAAAGAATTTTCCATTTGTCCATAAACGGAATGACATCACTTGGATATTTTACAGTTGTTTCATTTTTAACTTCAGCACCAGCATCCATTTTTTTTGCTTCATTTTTACATGAAAAAAGTGTTGAAATTGTGATTATTATAATTAGAGATTTTTTCATTTTATACGTTTTATTGTAGTTCATGAGATTCCTGATTCACAGGAACCGGTTAATACATCAGCGTCATTACTAAGTTTTCTTCTGTTTTAATTTCTCCAGAATTGATGATTGTATTATTAGACTCTACATTATTTTTTGCTCCCCAAAGAATTGAGACAAATTGCACCTTATTGTTTTTGAATGTATTGTTGTTGATATTTACATTTACAATTCCATTATGGTTAAATAGTCTTTTATTTTTCTCTTTTTCACCACAATTTGTAAAAGTGCTGTTAGTTATTAAAAGATTTCCTCCAATAGTAGACTCATCATAACCACCTCGATAATAATCTACCACGTTTTGTTTAACGTTATTGAAATTACAATTATCTATGGTGAGATATTCAGTATTATAATCGCCTCTGTCGTTAGTTTCTTCGGATAATTCAATCCCATTTTCACAATCTGCGATAGAAGTGTTTTTGAATGTGATTTCTTCTGAAAAGGCTTGTTTATAAACCCTTAGAACATAATTAAAATTGCTGATTTCGCATTCAGAAACATTAAGTCCAAAGTGATTAGACATATTCTTTTTTAAACTCGCAAAGGCATAATTGGAATTATTTCCTTCAAGAATTACTTGTTTAAGTGTTAATTTACCATAAGGACTTAACTGAAATAGTGGTGTATTTTCTTTACCTGAAAAAATTATCTGTGCTTTACCATCTCCTGAACTTTTAATTGTAATTGATTTATCAATAATTAAAGATTCATCAATAGTAAAAACACCAAAGCTTAAGTCGATTATATCACCACTTTCGGCTTCCTGAAGTTTGGCGACTAATTCTGAAGCATTTGAAACTGTATGCGTAATAGGTTCTTTAGCTTCAACTTCATTTGAATACCAATCTGCACCATATTTTGATTTATCTAAGAGATTTAAGTTGATGTTTTCTACATTTAAAATCGCTCCAATTTGATTGGATTTGCTTCTTGAATTCCCTAATAAATCTTCAGTAATCGTTTCAAAGTCAAAACCATTATACTCTTCAACATCATCAAAACCAGAAGTTGGAACCGAAAGATCAGTACCAATATCTGTTAACGTTAATTCTTTAGAAATTAAACCATAACTGTTTTTAATTTCTACACCATTGTTATCAATAATATTACTGGCAAAGGTGACACCATCAGCTTTATCATGCTCTATTATTGGGTTTGGATCACCTTTAGAATTATAAATAACATTATTTACAACTTCAGTTCTTAAAGGTCTTGCTGAGCGGATTTCAGATGGTGGTAATACATCAGCTTGCGAAATATTTGTACCAACACCAAATTGCCATGGCGAATCGGAATCCACAAATGTATTGTACGCCACAACAACATCAGTAACCTGATTGTATCTGTTTAAAGGCGATTTTGGAATCCCGTTCATAATTGCAATCGGACTTCTAAAATTCTTGCCTTTTATTTTGTAAAATAAGTTATTCGTCACCCAGTGACCAGTATTGATAATTCTGATTCCACCATATTGATCGTTTTCACCATCACCAATAAAATAATTACCATCTACAGCAACATAGTTGCCATGTCTTGTAACTACTGAACCTTCGCTTTTATAAAACACATTGTTTTTAATGATATTGAAATTGGTTTTACTTGAAATGATTTCAACCTCACCATTACATTCTTCAAATAAATTATTTGCAATTAATGTATTACTCGGACTCATAGATGTAAAGCTACTTCCTAACTGAATAGTTTCTCCTCTTGCACCACCTTTTCGTGGTCGTGGACCAAAGTGGTTATTTATAATTTTGTGATAGTTTCTTATGCTTTGATTACCTTTTAAATCTACTCTAACGGTTGGTCCGCCATTGGTTTTACCAGCAATGTAACAGTTACTTAATTCGTTATGTTTTCCGTAAAGTTGTACCCAAAGATTGTCTTGGTCGCGCTCTAAATTATTAAAATCTAAAATCACACAATTAGTCACTTTCGAATGGTTAGCGACATCCTTTTCATTGGTTCTAAATGCTATGACATTAGCTTTTGGTGAATGTCCGTTTCTAAAAAATAAACCATTAACTTCTAAGTAATTCCCGCTTATTTCAAGACTTGATTCTCCTTCAATAAATACTTTTCCTGGTGTTTCTGCTTTTAAGGTAATAGGTTCACCATCCTTTCCTTCTCCTGTAAACTTAATCTCAGCATCTTTATATGTTCCGTTTGCTAAAACAATTTGATCTCCTGGTTTTGCATTATTAATAGCAGTGTTTAATTCTTCTAAAGTGGACACCTTAGTTAGATTACCATTTAAATCCGTTTTGCAGGAAGAAATTATTAAAAATAGACAGAGATAAAATAAATTCTTTTTCATAGAAAGGTCGTTGATGTTAGAGTTAATTGTTTTATAATTATGAAAATACATAAAAAGCCTTTTAAAACTAAAAGGCTTTTTAAGATAAACTAAACTTAGACTACTCAATAATTATTTTTTTAGTTATCGTATTTCCATTGGCATTAACTTTTATAAAATAAACACCATTATTTAAACTTGAAACATCTAATCGGTTGTTAGTTATCTCATTTTGAGAAATAACTTTTTTTCCTAAGATGTCGTGTACCTGAACAGAAGAAATTTGAACATTAGATTCAATTGTTATATAATCTTTTGCCGGATTAGGATAAATTTTGAAATCATTTATTTCTAAACTTTCTGTAGATAATGTCGCTGCTGTTGGATTTAAAGCTCCATATACAGTATTAATACCAGCCCAATCTTCAAAAGCTGCTGGAAGCGTATCGGAATCTAATTCCCAATTTGGTGAATCTCCACTTGTATCTCCAATTGCCCAATCGTTAATTGTGTAACCAGTACTCGCACCTTGTCTAATTATAATATGTGCATCTGTGTTGAACGGAAAATCTATTAAAGTAGCACCTGCTGTTACAGATTGGCTTGCGCCAATTGTGCTGTTTTCTTGCGCAAAAACTATTTGAGCATAAGCTCTTTCAATTCCGCCACTTTCTAAATCATCATCCATAAATGCCACTGAGTCATATAAAGTCCAAGATGTATGATCTCCAGTAGCATCAATATTTCCATCTAAGTCTGCATCTATAACAGCACCATCTGGATCAGTAGCAGAAATTAACATAAAAGAACCTGTAGCATCGGCAAAGTTGCCATCATAACCAATATCTGGCGTTTGAGTAGATGTATTACTATTGCTACCACCTGTTACGTCATTACCTGTTAATTCTATTACTAATACGTTAGCATCAGCATGCATTAGTGATTCGTAAGGATTTGTTGTAACAACTGCCGTGTTTTCGTCCGTATAATTGCAAACGATAGCAAAAATGCCATTTGCACCAAATGTTCTTGTGCCGTCACCAATATTCATTGCATCTGTTACTTTTCCGTAATTACCTGCATTAGGATCTCCTTCTACAACAACCAACCACAAATCATTTGGAATTACAGCATTGGCTGTACCTCTAATTTCTATTAACTCATTTGTTAAATCGGGTCCATTAGGACTTATTATCACTTTATTAAAATATATACCTGATCCTGTTGGAATATTACTAAACGATTGGGAAAACCCAAAGGCAGAAACTAATAATAAAGTAAAAAGTAATTTTGTTTTCATAATGATTGTTTTTTAGTTAGTGATTTATATATATAAGTTATAGTCTTTTACATAAGAAAATACTTCTGCATTGTTAATAGATAGAGTCATATTAACATTGTCAGAATTATCAAAATCATTAGAATTAACGCTAGGCTCACTTTTTGTATTACTATTAAAAAATGTAATTATAATCAACGGAAATAATACAGAGTGAATTCTCACGATAAAATTGGTTTACCAGATTGGTTTACCAAATATATAAATATTTATCTAATATGCAAATTTTAGTCACTATAAAACTCACTGACAAGAAATTATATTAATAAAATAATGCTGTATTAATTGCAGTATATTTAAATATTAAAGCCTATTTAATGTTTATTGACATAATTACTTCATTTTTATACTTCACGGCTTTTTCTTAACTTTAAAATAAAAACGAGACTTATGAGAAAGCTACTTTTATTATTAATGGTTTTTAATACTGTAATAAGTTGCGATAAAACTGATGATCCTGATGTAAATATATCTGCTATTGATGCATTATTGGGAGAGTGGACCTTACAAAGCAGAATTCTAAATGATGTAAATTCTTTACAAATTAATACTGAACAATTAATTATTACTGATGATAATAGCCTTAATAACTATAAAGGTAAATATCAGCTTATGTCAGATGAGAATAGTAACGGGAATTTTGCATTGAATAATAGAAACGCCACCATTACTTTTACGTCTAGTACTGATGAAACAAGAACACATCGCTATTTTTTAAACCCTCTTAACATTCAGCTTTTTATTGAACAAGATAATGGCGATGTTATTACTGAAAATTGGGTTAGAGTTGTAGAATAGACATAAAATAGAATAATTATATCTTAATTTATTGCATAAAAAAATCCTGATGACATCATCAGGATTTTTTGGCTTCATATGTTTAAGTTTCACTTTTATCTTTGACAATAATTGCAGATAAAATTTAATCAATATAACCCATTTCGCGCATCCAATCATCATTAAACATTTTACCAACATAACGACTACCATGATCGTGAAATAACACAACCACTACATCATCTGGCTTAAAATGTTCTTTTAATTGCAACACTCCTTTAATAGCTGCACCTGCAGAATTTCCTAAAAACATACCTTCATCTTTAGCTAATTTTTGAGTATAAACTGCTGCATCTTTATCGGTTACCTTAGTAAATCCATCAATGATACTAAAATCTACATTTTCTGGTAAAATATCTTCACCGATACCTTCTGTAACGTACGGGTAAATTTCATTTTCATCAAATACACCTGTTTCATGGTATTTTTTAAATACAGAACCATAAGTATCTATTCCCCAAACTTTAACATTTGGGTTCTGCTCTTTTAAATATTTACCAACACCTGAAACAGTACCTCCTGTACCAACACCTACTACAAAATGAGTGACTTTACCATCTGTTTGTTTCCAGATTTCTGGGCCAGTACTTTGGTAATGCGCTTTTGCGTTACTTGGGTTATCATATTGGTTAACATACCAAGAGTTAGGTGTTTCTTCTCCTAATCGCTTAGATACAGAATAATAGCTTCTTGGATCTGTTGGCTCAACATCTGTTGGGCAAACTACAACCTCAGCTCCAACGGCTCTTAAGATGTCCATTTTCTCTTTCGATTGCTTATCGCTTATAACAAAAATACATTTATAACCTTTAACAATAGCAGCCAATGCTAATCCCATTCCTGTATTACCAGAGGTTCCCTCAATAATTGTTCCTCCTGGTTTTAATCGTCCATCTGCTTCGGCATCTTCGATCATTTGTAAAGCCATACGGTCTTTTACTGAATTCCCTGGATTAAAAGTTTCGTATTTAGCGAGTACTAAACATGGTAAATCTTCCACTAGTTTATTCATTTTTACCAATGGTGTATTCCCTATTGTACCTAATATATTTTCTGCGTAGTCCATAGTATAATTTTGCGATGCAAATTTAAGTATAAAGTAATTAGTAGAAAGTTAAATATTGGTTATGTTTTTTTAATCAAAGCGAATTGCCTTAACTGGAGAAATTTTAGAAATAATAATTGAAGGAATTAGTAACATCAATAAACAGGCTACAAATGTACCTATATTCAATAATACAATATAATCCCAACTGATATAAACAGGAGCTTCACTTACATAATATGTATCTGGATTAAGAGGAAATAGTTTGAAATACTTCTGGGCAAATAATAAACCTAAACCAATAATATTTCCCCAAAGTAAACCTAGACCAACTAAATAGGAAGCATTGTAAAGGAAAACTTTTCTTATTGTCCAATTAGAACTACCCAAAGCTTTAAGAATTCCAATCATGCTTGTACGTTCTAAAATCAGTACTAACAATGCTGTAATCATATTAATACCTGCAACGATAATCATAATAGCAATAATGCCATAAGTATTGTTATCAAAAATCTTTATCCACTCAAAAACTGTATAAAACTTTTGTGTAATAGGTGTTGCGTTTAATAATGAAGGTATTTCTTTATAGACCTCATTTTGTTTTTCATCAAGCGCTTTAAAGTCTTCAATAAATACTTCAAAATTACCTATTTGGTCATCCTCCCATTTATTAAGCCGTTGAATATGTCTAATATCTGCAATGCAGAATTTTTCATCTAATTCTTGAAAACCCGAATTGTAAATCCCTACAATTTCATAATTGATAATATTCGGTAATTTATCTAATTGCTCACCAAATAAAGTCTGAAATTTATCACCTACTTTAAATCCTAACCTGTTTGCTAAATGTTTAGAGATTAAAATCTCTTCATTTCGCTTTCCTTTAAAGTTTGGTAAACGGCCATCAATTAAAAACTCTTGAAAATACTCCCAATTATAATCAGCTCCCACTCCTTTTATAACAACTCCTTCAAAATCGGTTTCAGTCCTTATAACGGCAAACTTTTTTGCCACTCCTTGTACAAATTTTATACCTTCAATAGTTTTAAAATTTGGGTAAAACTCTTGGTTTATAGAGATAGGTACTTGCGACTCGTCTGAGGCGTTAGTATCGTAATTGGTGATTTCTATATGCCCATTAAAGGCTACAACCTTGTCTCTAATTTTTTGTTGCAAACCAAAGCCTGTAGCAATGGCAATAAGCATTACAATAATACCAATAGCAATTGCAGCAATACCAATTTTAATAATTGGTGCCGAAACACTACTTTTATACGTTTTATTGCCAATTATACGTTTAGCTATAAACAACTCAAAATTCAAACCGATATATGTGTTTTAAGGTTTTCAAAAATACAGTTTTATTATTAGTCTTGGTAGTCCTTTCTTGTGGTTCTAAAACTAAGAATGATATGTCTTCAAATAATGAGATTCTGAAACAAGTTCAGAATGACACCACAATTCAAGAAGACAAAAAAATTATTGTTGGAGCTAATAGAACGGAAGAGTATTTACCACTTCTTAAAGGAAAACGTATTGGTGTAGTGGCTAATCAGACTTCAGTTATTTTTAAAGAGGGCGAAGAGAATATATCTTATACCCATTTAATTGATTCTTTATTATCACTCAAAATAAACATTAAAAAAGTGTTTGCCCCAGAACACGGGTTTAGAGGCACTGCAGATGCTGGTGAGTTGGTAAAAGATGGTAAAGACACCAATACAGGATTAGCTATTTATTCACTTCATGGTAAACACAAAAAACCCACAGACGCACTACTAAAAGACATTGACATCATGGTTTTTGATATACAAGATGTTGGTGTTCGTTTCTACACTTATATTTCTACATTACATTATGTTATGGAAGCTTGTGCAGAACAAAATATTCCACTTATAATTTTAGACCGACCGAATCCTAATGGTAATTATATTGATGGTCCTATTTTAGAAAAGGAACATAGCAGCTTTTTAGGCATGCATCCTATTCCTTTAGTTCATGGTATGACTTTAGGCGAATACGCAAAAATGATTAATGGTGAATCTTGGCTTGCCAATGGTGTAACCTGCGATATTACAATTATAGAAATAGAGAATTATACACATGATTCATCTTATAGTTTACCACTTAGACCATCACCTAATTTACCAAACGATCAGTCGATAATTTTATACCCTAGTTTAGGTTTGTTTGAAGGCACAGATATTAATGCTGGTAGAGGTACTGAGTTTCAGTTTCAGCGTTATGGTTCACCGTTTTTAGATAAGAACCACTATCAGTTTAGTTATACTCCTATCGCTAATTTCGGCGCAAAATATCCTAAACACCAAAATGAAATTTGTTATGGTGTAGATTTATCTAAAGTGAAAGCCGAAAGGCATTTTACTTTAAAATATATTATGGATGCGTACAACCATGCTACTGATAAATCTAAAGTTTTTAATACCCATAATTTTACAGCACATGCTGGCACTGAAAAATTACAAAAACAAATAGAAGCTGGTTTAAGTGAAACTGAAATTAAAGCGAGTTGGCAAGATGGTTTAAACGCTTATAAAAAAACACGAAGCAAGTATTTAATTTACAATTAGTTATTCGTTGTTTGCATGCACTACCCTTACAGGCTCAACAGCAACAATATCTTCAGCAATAACTTCCTCTGGAGTTTCTTTAGGAATATCCTTTAAAATTCTAACCACGAAAACGATTCGCATTGGTGACTGTATAGCTACAAATACATGTTTTCCTTTAGACAATTTATTTAAAGGAAGCCTATAATATGTAGTATCTACTAGAAAATCTAGCTCTCTTCCGTATTCTTTATTTATAGAATATAAGTAGTTAATCTTCTTGTCACTTTTAAGAATAAGTGTGTCTTTAGTTTTATTTAAATAATGTAATAAACCTTTAGCTTGTATATTTCTATTTTTTTCAAGTTTTGCATATCCCTCTTGTGCTTGAAGTGTAAAGCTTAATAAAAATACGAGGATTAGAACGAGACAGATACGGATTAAATTTTTCAATGCATGTAGAAACTTAAGTTAAACTCTATTACTTTAACTCAACATTAATTAATCAATCCGTAGTAAACATAATTGGTTTTAATTCAAAATTTGCAGAACATCTACCAACTGCAAAAATATTAGAGGAATGGTATTTTTTGTTAACAAGTCTGTTAATAACTCTATTTTTTAAGGATTTCAATCAGTGTATTTGGGTAGTCTGTTATAATACCATCTACTTGCCACGATATCAGTCGTTTCATGTCTTCTTCCTTATTTACAGTCCATGGAATAATTTGAAAACCTTTAACTCGATGCGCATTAATTGCTTCTTCAGTTAATAATTTAAAATAAGGACTTATAATATCTGGTTTATAAGACATCTTATTCATTTTTGTTAAGATATTCTCATTCTCATCAACCAAAAGAGCAACTACCATAGTTGGAGATTGCTTTTTTATTTCCTCTAAAATTTCAATATCAAAAGATTGTAAATTAACACGATTAAACATTCCATGTTTTTCTATTTCATCTAAAACTATCTTAACATAAGCATTTGGCTGTGGTGTATAAACACCATAATATGCTAGTTCAGATTTAACTTCAATATTAAATTTAACATTAGAATTATTAAATTTTACTAGTTCAAAAACTTCAGCTAAAAGTGGTTTGTAGGTTTTAAACTTTTCTTGCTTTGGATAGGTTGGATGAAATTTAGTACCGCAATCAAAGGCTTTTATTTCCTCATAAGTCATCTCATAAAGGTTATATGTCATTTTTAACGAATCTGGGATTTCTTCACCTTTTGGATTAAGACAAATTGTAGGATTCATATAAGGCTCGTGAGAAACCACAACCTTATTATCTTTTGTAATTGCTATATCTAATTCTAAGGTGTTTACTCCTAAATCTATAGCTTTTTGAAACGCTAGTAGAGAATTTTCTGGAAGTAACCCTCGACAACCTCTATGACCTTGTATGTCTATTTGTTTTTTTGAATTACAGCTCATAAACAGAGTAATTAAAATAATAAATGAACTATTTCTCAACATCTGCAGAAAGTGTTGGTTTTTCATACTTCTGAAAAGGTTGTTTTAGCAATTCTTTTATACTACTATTTTTTATTTCATCTGGAAATACATCAACACCATACACCAAATCTTCTCTTTCCATATACATGTAGGTTCCAAATATACGATCCCAAATACTAAATATATTACCATAATTAGAATCTGTATAAGGTAATCTATAATGGTGATGTGTTTTGTGCATATCTGGCGATACAATAACATAACTCAATGCTTTATCTAAACCTTTAGACATTTTGATATTAGCATGTGTAAATTGAGTAAATATTAAAGACATAGACTGATACAAAAACACTAAAGCTATTGGTGTACCTACTACGAAAACACCAAGCAATGTAAACGCAAATCTAATAAGACTTTCTATTGGGTGATGCCTATTGGCAGTGGTTGTATCTACTTTATGATCTGTATGATGTACCAAATGCACCATCCAAAGCGGTTTTACCTTATGCTCAACAAAATGTGCGAGATAGGCTCCAAAAAAATCAAGCAACAAAAGTCCCAGCAAAGCATATAACCATAGTGGCATCTCTGGAAACCAATTAATAATACCAAAATCATTAGCCTTTACCCAATCTGCGGTAGCTAATAATAAAAACGCCAATGCAAAATTGATAATTATTGTTGTTAGTGTAAAAAAGAGGTTTGGTAAGGCATGTTTCCATTTTTTGTATTTAAACTTAAATAAAGGCACACCTCCTTCTAAAAGCCAAAAAAATGTGAGACCACCAACTAAAATAAGGCTTCTATGCGATGAAGGAATAGTCTCGAAATAAGTTATTATACTCTCCAATAGATCTAAGAATTAAGATTAATAATGAGTTGTGCTTTTTTCAAATTTACTGAAGAAACTTCAACCTTCCATATTTTAGTGTTTTTTTCATTTTCTAAAATACTATAGGCAGTGTAATATAAAAAAGCAATAAATGTTCTATTTTTATTCTGAATGCTTTCTGCATCCATTTTCTTCAATTGCCTCAATACTTTTTTGGGGCGTTTTAACAATAAATATTGCTGCAGTTCTAGCAAGTCGCATCGTTGTTGCAATAGTAATTGATCTTCTTTAATTTCCTTTTTTGTTAAGGCTTTTGCTTCATCAATATAAACGCTCGATAAAGTCAATAAGTCTGACCTTAGGTTTTCATTTACATACATAGAAAAATCTAAATATTTTGAAGCCAAATAATAGGCAGAATAAAATGATTTTTCGGTTTGGTAACCTTTTAGTTCTGGAGTTATAAATGTTGTACTTAAACTATATTTCTGAATAATTTTTGTAATGTTTTGTATATCCTCAGAATATGAATTGGATATATTTAAAATGTTTCCATTGACATCCATAATTTTAATAGAGTTGTCATTAAATTTATCAATATATCTCTGGCTACGTTTACCCTTAACTTCATAATACATTAGCCCATATTTATCCTCACTAACAATAACTGGCACAAAATGTTCCCAAATAAGTGGACTCACCTCTTCGTCTGTAAATAAATTTTCAATATATACAAGGTTTCCTTTATCATCATCCACAAATATTGGATAAGGATACTCTGTAGCCCCTTCCCAAACCATAAGTACCATTTTGTTTTGTACCAAAGCTAGTTTTTGAGCGATATCTAAATCCGTCATCCAAGCTTGAGCAAATGAAATATTGACCGCAAATAGTATAAATAGAGATTTTAAGAAGAGGTTTTTCATGTTATTTTTTTATTCAATATCTCATCAAAAATTATTCCGAATCCAAATATTACAATTGAATTCGTTTTTTCATTTCTTCAACAATATTATATGCAGCCGGACA
This sequence comes from Winogradskyella echinorum, assembly GCF_014297365.1. Classification (GTDB taxonomy): domain Bacteria; phylum Bacteroidota; class Bacteroidia; order Flavobacteriales; family Flavobacteriaceae; genus Winogradskyella; species Winogradskyella echinorum. The sequence continues at coordinate 84,147 of NZ_JACOQD010000001.1, forward strand.
AATAGCCACATTCTTTAATGTTAGGTTAGATATTTGTTGAAACTTCTTTCTGTCTGTATGCGGAAATTCTCTGCAAGCTTTTGGTCTCACTTCATAAATAGAACAAAAATTATCTGCACCTAAAAACGTACATGGTACGGACTGTAAAACGTAATCATTTTCTTCGTCTAGACGTAAGTAAGTTTCAATAAACTGTTGTGCTTTCATTTTAAATGACTTTGCTATACGTTGTATATCTTTATCTGTAAATAAAGGCCCTGTGGTTTTACAACAATTGGCACAATCTAAACAATCGGTTCTTTCAAACTCCTCTTCGTGCAACTCTTGCATTAGATAATCTAACTGCTTTGGCGGCTTCTTTTTTAGCTTAGCAAAAAAGGTTTTGTTTTCCTTATGCTTATCTTTGGCGAGCTTTGGAAGATTATTGATTTGGTCTTGCATAAAACAAATTTAACTAAAGTTCTCGATACAATTTCGATAAAATCGAAATCACTCAAAATGACACAAAAAATATGAATAAGGATATCTTCGGAAAAGCATTATTAGATTACCAATCAGGAAATTATTCTGAAGATATTATTACTTGGACCAACATTTCTGATAAAGACGAATTACCACTTCCCTATTTATTTAGAGATTATTTTGAAATGCCAAAAATCGAACAAAAAGCTCTACAACTAACAAAAGGAACTATTTTAGATGTTGGTTGTGGTGCCGGAAGTCATAGTTTGTATTTACAACAAAAAGGGTTTAAAGTTAAAGCCATTGACAGCTCCAAAGGCGCAATTGAAGTTGCTAAACAACGTGGTGTTTTAAATACTGAATTAAAGCCTCTTTTAGAGGAAACTCAATCGTTTGACACTATTCTATTATTAATGAATGGCACAGGAATTTTTGAAGAATTAGCTCAAGTTTCTAATTACTTGAAGCATTTAAAATCGCTCTTGAATCCTAATGGCCAAATCTTAATAGATTCCTCTGATATTTCTTATATGTATGATGAATATTACTCCGAACGCTATTTTGGTGAACTCAATTATTTCATCAGTTATAAAGGTGAACAAGAAGCACCAATGAAATGGTTATATATCGATTTTGAAACTTTAAATACGGCTTGCCAAACGGTTGGCTTAAAATGTGAGAAGGTTATGGATGGTGAGCATTTTGATTATTTGGCTAGGATTTCTTGAGTTGTTACATTGAGATTCGCGGAGTTTCACAGAATTTCACTTAGTAAAACACTGTTTAAACCTTTTATACTAAATATTACTGCACCTCACCTCCAACTACAGTCTTCAGCACTTTAATATTAGGAATCTCATTAGCATCAACCGTCATAATATCTTTATCTAACATAATAAAATCAGCAAACTTACCCACTTCGATACTTCCCTTTTCGTTTTCTTCAAAATTAGAATAGGCCGCCCAAATCGTCATTCCCCTTAACGTTTCTTCTCTACTCAAGGCATTTTCCATTTGAAAACCTCCTTCAGGATACTGCTCTAAATCTTGTCTGGCAACAGCCGCATAAAAGGTTAAAAACGGACTTACGCGCTCTACCGGAAAATCGGTACCAAGAGCTACTTTTCCATAAGCTTTTAATAATTGCTTATAGGCATAAGCTCCTTTTATACGCTCTTCACCTACGCGATCTTCTGCCCAATACATATCACTTGTTGCATGAGTTGGTTGTATCGATGGCATTACATTTTTATATAAATCGAAATCTTCTGGAGATACTATTTGCGCATGTTCTACTCTCCAACGTCTATCGCTTTTTCCCTTTAATACTTTATTGTAGGTTTGCAGTACAGCATGATTTGCTGAATCTCCAATAGCATGTGTATTCATTTGATAATCTGAGTTTGCTATGCGCTCAGCAGACTTATTCAGTGTTTCTAAATCTGTAACCATTAAACCCAAATGCCCAGGTTTATCCGAATAAGGTTTTCTTAGCATTGCACCTCTCGAACCTAATGCTCCATCTGCATAAAACTTAAATGATCGTACATTAAGTCGGTCTGTTTTTATGATTCCTTTACCTAAAAAGTAATCTAGATTGTCTTCTGAGGCTGAAACCATAGCATACACTCGCATTTTTAAATCACCAGTGTTTTGCAAACTATCAATGAGTTCTATAGCATACTGTCCTAATCCAGCATCATCAACAGTTGTTAAGCCCAAATCAAAACATGTTTTCTGAGCTTCTAAAAGAGCATTAACAGCATCTTTTCGTGTTGATTCTGGCCAATGCTCCATTACCAAAAATTCTGCATTATCTACTAATACACCTGTGAGTTCTCCATTTTCAATAACAACTTCTCCACCTTCAACTTTACTGTTTACAGTAACATTACCCATATCTAAAGCCGCTTGGTTACATAAAATTGCGTGACCATCAATTCGTGTTAGTGCAATTGGCGTATTAGGAAATAGTTTATCTAATAGTTTTTTATTTGGAAACTTCTTTTCTTCCCAATCGTTCTGATCCCAGCCTCTTCCTAATATAAAATCATTTTTTCTTTTATTCTGAAAATCTAAAACCCGCTTTACAACCTCATCAAAACTTGTTGTTCCGACTAAGTCCACGGCTTGTTCATTGAACCCTAAACCTAAAAAGTGGCAGTGTGCATCTATTAATCCAGGCACAATGGTTTTACCATCTGCATTAATAGCATATTTAACTTCATACTTATCCTCAATGTCACTGCTATTTCCTACCTCAATTATTTTCCCATCTTTTACAGCAAATGCTTCAGCTTTACTAAAAGCCTCATCTACGGTGTAAATATTTGCATTTGTAACTATTAAGTCTGCTTCTTGTTTGTCTGTTTGACATGAAAGAATGGTGATAAGAGTTACAATTGAGAGTAGTTTTTTCATGCTATATATTATTTAAAATTAAGGTCTCGACTACGCTCGACCAGACAGAATTATTAATTATTGTAAAAATAAGAAAAGCATTCCGATTTGGAATGCTTTAAAATATCTTGAATTACAGATGCTAGCTAAAAACAAGAAAGCTTAGCTATACTCTACGTGTTAAAAATCAAATTGATAAGTAGCACCTGCTAAGAATTGGATACTCTGCACAGGGAAATTTGCCCATCTGTTATAATCTTGATTCGCTATGTTATTAACCTTACCAAAAACTGAAAGTTGCTCATTGATTTTATAACCCAAATGCGCGTTAGCATCTAAATAACTATCTAATGTATAATTCGTTGGCTCTAGATTTAGTAAAGTGCCTGTGTAATTACTTCTATCTTTACGCTCACCAACATAATACAGACTACCGCCAGCATACCACTTTTCTGAAATTTGATAATCTAAAAAGACAGATCCTGTAACGTCTGGTAGATTCCAAGCTTCAGCTTGCTCATCAACGTTATAATTAAAATATTCTCCTTTAATACCCAACGTGAAATTTCTATTTACGTCTATACTTAATTCACCAGCAACCGAAAATGTTTTTACATCATCGTATACGACTCCAAAAGAATTACTGTATTGATAATCTTCTTCTTGCGTATCCGAAATCTCATTAATTCTATATAAAGCTTTGCTTTCTTCCGCATAATAATTCCCCTTAATGTTATAGCTCACATTGTTAGATAATTTTCCTTTTAAGCCAACAAAAGCTTTGTATTGTTGATTTGTTGGTAACACAAATAATGTTGGTGACACAAAAGGATTTGTATTAGCAAAGTCGTAATATGAATTTTGAATTAAGTCTCCTTTAAGCCCTCCATAAGCGATAACTATTTCATCCACTAATCGATAGGATGCTTCAATATTTGGGTAAATAAAGAATTTGTTATTACTAAATTCTGTATCATTTAGATATACCAGTTTTACACCCAAATCAATAGTTAAATCGTCTTGAGTCATTCGGTATGATGGTGCTAATCCAAAAGCTACATTACCATACCTTAATTCTTCATCTACATTATAATTTCTATCAAAACTTCCTCCAATATAATCTATGGAAAATTCGGTATTAATAGTTTCTCCTTGTATTGGTAAATCGAAACTTGTTTTAGCTACAAAACGATTTTCTCCAGAGTTCTGGTTATCTCCAAAGCGTCTAAAACGTACACTACCATCTTTTATAATGGCATCATCGAACTTTAATTTACCTCCAACATAAAAACTATTAAAAGAATGCCCTGGATCAATCATATCTATTTGATCTTGTGTAAATGTATCTGATGGCAAACCATACCAATTATAAGTTTGCAAATCGAAACCTGCATCTACTTTCCAAGAAAAATCTCTTAGCTTTTGAGAATAATGAACGTTTAAACTTGTCTTAGAAAAGTTGTCATCTAATTCTATATCTTCAATGCCTCCAGCGGAAGAATGATGACTAAAATAACCACCAACATTTTCACCACTATTTAACTCATGGTTTAGGTAGACCTCACCTAAAACAGAAGTATAAGTTCCTACGCCTAATGACGCATAATTATCGTAAAGTTTCACAAATTTTGCTTTATCAACTTTTGCTGCTTTTCCTTTAGCAGGAGTAAAGGTGGAGGCTACAGGTATAGAAAAAATATTGTATTTCACTTCCTTTTTCTTAACCACACTAGAATCATTTAATTGCGGAGTGTCTTTTATTTTAAAGGCATCAGATATTGTAGGTGTATATGGTTTTACAACATTTACAACTTGGTCGTCTATGGTGTCCTTTGTTCGTTCTTGGGCAAATACAAAATTTAAAGAACTTGTTATGGTGATTATAAAAATTAAAAACTTGATTTTCATATTTAATATTTTGATTACAAATATTTGACGATTATTAAGGTTTATTCTTCAGTTGAGCTCTGCTCAGTGACCAAAAAAGGGTCTAATTATCGTCTGTTTCGATTGATGAATTTGTTTTTGCTTCTTCAGCTTTTATTTTATTTAACTCAGTTCTTGCTTCTTGTGCAACATCATCAAAATCTGGAAAATTCGATATCACACTTTCTAATATATAGGTGGCTTGAAAAGCGTCTCCTAAAGCATAGAAATTTTTAGCCATTACTACCAAACCTTTAGCGCTGTAGTATTTGTAACTACTATAATCTTTCGCTAATTTTTGAATGGTGGCATTAGAGGCTTCATACTTACCTTCCTTGTTTTTAAAATATCCATTGTAGAATAATGCTTCAGCAGCAACACTACCAGTTGCAATTTTTTCTACATCTGCATAAGCGTCTTTTGCTTTAGCTTCGTTACCAGTCTTAATAGCCGAACGTGCAATAATAATTTTAGCATCGCTCATTACTTTTTTATCTAATTTAGAGTTACCCAAAACTTTCTCAGCATAAACCTCAGCATTACTGTAATCTTCAGTTTGGTAATAGGCATTCATTAAATTAGATTGTGCATACACCACATTTTGAGGATAATCAGCCTCACCTTCTAAACGCTGTAAAATAGGAATTGCTTTAGACCAGTTAGAATTAGTTAAATAAGTTTCGCATAATTTCACTATAGCTTGCTCTGTGTATTCACTTTTAGAAGCATCAACTACATACTCATAGTGTGGTTGCGCATTATCAAACAAGTCTTTTTTGTAATACATCTGCGCTAAATAGAAATGAGATTTTAAAGCATGTATACCTCTTGGAAATTGATTAAGATACTTATTAAATTGTCGGATAGCTTTATCAGTATCGTTATCTAAATATGGTTTTTCTGCCGCTAAATACATGGTATTATCTAGTTCTACATCTGTAACCTCAACATAATCTAACGATTTTACCCAACGTGCATATTCATCTACTCGACCTAAATCTATATAAATTAAACGTGCCGTAGAGACGGCCTGAACAGCTTCACCCGAACCTGGAAAATCCTTAGCTACTTTTTTAAATTTATTTAATGCGCTCTCATTATCATTTCCATTATAATACACTAAACCTTGGCGCAATAATGCTTTAGATGTAAATGCACTGCGTCTGTATTCTGAATTTAATCGGTCGTACATTTGCATCGCTTTATCTGTATCTCCAGATTTTACATAAGAATTTGCTAACTCGTACATAGCATCATCTCGTAAAGCTGATTTAGGATAGCCATCTATAAATGTTTTTAACTCTGAAGTTTTAGTAGAGTTTTTACCCAAATAACCATAACTCATTGCCTTTTGAAAAGACGCATAGTCTGTTTCAATCTCGTTAATTTGAATCGCTTTATCATAAGCATTAATTGCATTTTGATATTTACTAGACACAAAATAACCATCTGCAACTCTTAAATAAGCATCATTTCTACGAAGTCTGTCATTAGAATTTTTATCTATAAACTTTTGAAAGTAGTTTGAAGCATTTGCATAATCCTTCAACTTAAAATAGGTATAGCCTAGATTATAATTTAAATTGTCATTTTCTAGCAAGTCTGAAGATTCTGCTAAACCATTAAATTGCTTAAACCCGATTAAAGCATCGTTATAATTGGTTAAATTATATTCTGTTTCTGCTTTCCAAAAAGTTGCTTTAGCCACAAACACTGGTTCTCTAGGCTCTTTTAACGAACTATTAAATAAGTCTAAAGCTTCTCTATACTTAGTTTCATTATACAACTCAATACCTCTAAAAAAAGCTACTTTTTGATACGCTACTTTATTTTCGAAACTGTTTTTTCCTTTTAACAAATCTAAAGCCTCATTATAGTTTTTAGAAGTGATATAAGAATCTATCAACAGCGTTTCAATTTCTTCTCTGTAACTTGTCTCTGGATATTTCTCTAAATAACCAGCTAAAACCTGAGGAACAGATTGATATGGATTTCCAATCTCATAACTAATTTTAGCATAATTTAGCCATGCATCCTCTTGTATTTGCACATCATAGTCCATTTGTGATGCATTTCTAAAGGCGTTTAATGCTTCTGGTTTTTTATCTAGATTGATATAACTTTCACCCAAATGATAGTATGCATTTTGGGCTACAGAGTTATTACCATCTATAATTTTATTAAACTCAGATATAGCCGATTCAAAATCATTTTGTTTGTAATGCGCGTAGCCTAATTGATAGTAATCGGTATTATTCCACTTACCACCTTTACCTTTATATGCTTTTAAATATGGTATGGCTTCAGCGTATTTCTGAAGGTTAAAATAACTTTCTCCGATAATTTTAGATAATTCAGATTCTTCATCACCTCTACTCTTTGGTAATTGCTCTTCTGCTAATTCTATGGCTTTTTCAAACTTCCCTAATTTAAAGTTTAAATCGGCTTGGTAATACGATAGTTTCTCTTTGTATTTTTCGTTATCGCTAACCTGGTCAAAATATTCATTGGCTGTATCGTAATCATCACCTTCATACGCCATATAACCAATATAATATTTGGCTTGTGAACCATATTCTTGAGAATTAACGACACGGTTTAAATACTTGGTCGCTTCTTTTTTACTTCCTGTAGCATAATAACTATAACCATAATTAAAATTAAATCGATCGCGTTCTGAACGTGCAATGCTGCGCTCTTCTACTTTATCATACCATTTGCGAGCATAGGCATACTTTGAATTTTCAAAATAATAGTCCGCTACATCTAAAAATGCAGTATTTCGTTTGGTGCTTGTTGGATACTCTTCAACAAAATCGGCAATTAAATCGTCTGCGTTATTCTGATTTAATCGTACAGCGCAATTAGCTATGTAATAGGCACAATCTGATTTTATGGTAACATCACTTGTGTTGTACTCAATATCGTCAAACAAGGACTGAGCCGCTTTATATTGCTTATTGTTGTATAAGGTTAATGCTTTCTGATAATCTTGTAAATCACTAGTATATATAGCCGATTTTTGCGCTATAGCAAGTGATGAAACTAAAAGAAAAACGATGAGGACTTGTCTTTTTAATAATAGCATTAGCTTCGTTTTTTGATTATTTTATTGATGATTCAAATATAATTCAATACAAAATCTATAACGATAGAAATTCTGTATAATTATAAACCGACTTATTAAATGTTAAAATTGATTACACATTAAATAAAAAAATTCTGCGTTAATCTATTTAATGTTGATTTGATATTTGATTTTATTAATAATACATTTACACTTATCAAATTTTAAGCCATAAATATGTCTGAAACGGTTCTACAACTAAAAGATGCAACGATATACCAGGGAGAGAGCATGGTGCTTTCAAATGTAAATTTTGAAATGCAAAAGGGAGATTTTGTTTATCTTATAGGTAAAACAGGAAGTGGTAAGAGTAGCTTTATGAAAACACTTTATGGTGATTTAGAGCTTTCTGAAGGTGAAGGGTCTGTTGTGGATTTTAATCTCAGAACCATGAAAGAGAGTGACATACCATTTCTGAGGCGAAAGTTGGGTATTGTTTTTCAGGATTTTAAGCTGTTACCAGACCGTACAATTATTGGTAATTTAGAATTTGTTCTTAAAGCGACTGGCTGGAAAGAAAAAGACCGAATTAAAGACCGTATTGATGATGTTTTAGATAAAGTTGCCATGAAAACAAAAGGCTTTAAATATCCTCATGAGCTTTCTGGTGGCGAACAACAACGTATTGCTATTGCACGTGCTTTATTAAACGATCCAGAACTTATTTTAGCTGACGAACCAACCGGTAATTTAGATCCTCAGACCAGTATTGAGGTTATGGAAGTTTTGCAAGACATTAATAAAAATGGTAATACTATTTTAATGGCTACACACGATTATGCTTTACTCCTAAAATATCCTAGTAAAACTTTAAAATGTGATGAGAATAAGGTATTTGAGGTTGTACAACGAAAGAGCTAACGGCTATGTATAAAAGCTTAAAGAAAGTTGCAAACTTTATAATCCCTAAGCAAGTTTTACGTAAAAATGAGATTTTTTTAAGAAAACTCATTAGTATTAAGTATAAAGGCAAAAAGCACAAATGCAACATCTGCAACTTTCAACTAAAGCAATTCATTGAATTAAAAAACAACGATTTACTATGTCCAAGATGTGGTAGTCGTAGTAGAACAAGAAGATTGTTCCTTCAATTGGAAAAAAGCAATTTACTAAGCGGACAAGTTTTGCATTTTTCACCACCACGTTCCCTATTTGAAAAGTTAAAAAAACAAAAAGGCTTAAGTTATTTTGGTTCTGATTTTGAAAATGAATTCTTAGCTGATCATAACTATGATATTACATCTATAACACGTGAGTCTAATTTCTTTGATTTTATTATATGTTACCATGTATTAGAGCATATAGAAAATGACCAAGCAGCAATGAAGGAATTATATCGCGTATTAAAACCCTCAGGAAGCTGCTATATACAAACCCCTTTTAAAGAAGGTGATATTTATGAAGATATAAAAATTACAACGCCAAAAGAACGAAAAAAGGCATTTGGGCAAGAAGACCATGTTAGAATTTACTCTATTAACGGTTTAAAAAAAAGACTAGAATCAGTAGGTTTTATGGTTGAAACTAAGATTTATGAAAATGATTTTTATTTAGGTCTAAAAAACGAAACCGTAATCGTAGCAAGGAAAAATTAAAATTGTTCTTACTTCTTATACACATGTGGGTTTTTACGCACTCCTTTTTTAAATACTTTACGAAGTAACATTCTCACTTTTGAGTCTAGATCTAAAACGAAATTAGTAAACGTATCTTCTGGTCTTCCTCTAAATTTTGTAACATGAAATTTATCTTTCTCTCTCAATGGTGACTCACTAAAATAATAATTAGAAAGACAACATCTACTTTTATCTACAGTTACTTTATTTACGGAATGCCAAGACAAATCATGCGTTGCCATAACTACTAACCTATTAAATTTACTCTCTATTGTAACCGCTTCTTTTTTAGGTCCATTGGGCCACAATTCTAAATGACCTCCATTTTCCGTTTCCCAATTTGGTGTTACATAATACAAAAGATTTAAAACACGCCATCTTAAACGCTCTGCATCATGCGAGTTATCTAAGTGAGGGTGCAAAAAATTATTTTGAGCCATTAAGGAAATACCACCAGCATAAAGTGATTCGTCTGCGTATAGTGAATTAATACTGCAAATTTCACCAATTATATCTACCACTTTTTTATCCTGAAATGCATACAACACATCTTCTAATAATTTATGATGTTTATCCATTTGAGCAGAAACATATTTAAATTCCCTGAGGCTCTTTAAACAACGCATTTCGGATGATTTCGGAAAAACTTTAAAACACGCCTCTGCAATCTCTTTTGGTAATAAATCATCTATATAGAAAAAACCAATTTTTTCTTTAGAGTTTTTAAACTGCTCTATAAGATTTGCCTTTTCACTATAAATTTTATTGTAAATAAGATTAGAAACATCTTCCGTTTTCGGCATCACCATACTAGTAGAATTTTTATTGCTGCAATTTAACGTTTTTAATTAAAAAATGTATTTTTAACCTCAGACTAAATGCTTTATGATTTCAGTATTAATTCCTGTTTATAATTATAATATTACTGATCTGGTTAAAGACATTCACGGTCAAATAAGTGATTGTAAAGTTCCATTTGAAATTATTGTTTTAGAAGATGGTTCTTCTCAAGAAAACATAAATAAAGTTATAAGTTCCTTATCTCATTTAGAATTAATCAGTTTAAAACATAATATTGGAAGAGTAGCTGCCAGACAAGAACTTTGTAATAAAGCAAAATATGAATATTTATTATTTATCGATGCTGATGTAATTCCTAAATCTGAAAATTATATAAAAAACTACTTAGATGTACTCAACAGTAATTATGATGTAATTTATGGGGGTTTTGCATATAATACCATAAAGCCGAAGCCAAATTTTATGCTACGTTGGACGTATGGGAAATCTAATGAAGAAGTACCTGCCAAAATCCGTAACTTAAAACCGTACAAGGTAACTATCTCAGCTAATTTTTTGATTAAGAGAAAAATTTTTAATCTTATTAATTCTAAAATAGATTATAAAGGTTATGGGCTTGACAATTATTTTGGAGCTTCATTAAAAAGTAATCAAATAAAAGTGTATCACATAGATAACGAAGTTTATCATATAGGTATTGAAGAAAGTGTTTTATACATTCAAAAGAAAGAAAAGGCTGCAGAAACCTTAATAACCCTATATCGAGAAAATAAAATAAATAATCATCAAAATGATTTACTTAAATTATTTAAAAAATTGAAACGTTATAAATTAAACTATATAGCTTCTGGTTTTTATAAAATTTTTAAAAACTTACTAAAACGTAATTTAACAAGTAGTAAACCTTCAATTAAAATTTTACAATTATATAGAATCTCTTATATGTGTTATTTTGATTTAAATGCAAAAACCATATGAAACCATTTTTTTCTATAGTCATATCGGTTTATAATAAGTCCTCTTATATTGAACAAACTTTAAAAAGTGTTGTTAACCAAACTTTTACGGATTTTGAAATTATTATAGTAGATGATGGTAGCACAGATAATAGTTTAGAAGTTTTAAAAGGTTTTACGGATAATAGAATTTCTGTTTTCACCACAGAAAATCAAGGCGTATCAGCAGCTAGAAACTTTGGTATATTAAAGGCAGAAGCTGCTTATATTGCTTTATTGGACGGAGATGACACTTGGAAAATAGATTATCTTGAATGTTTACACAAAGCCATTTTAAAATTTCCAGATAAAAAAATTTTCACAGTTCATGTTGCCCAAAACTATGGTCATAAAATCGTGCCTTTAAATTATAGTTTTAAACAAGATAAGCTTTATGGTATACATAACTTTTTTGAGGCAAGTCAAAAATATTCTATTTTAACAAGTTCTAGTATTGTCTTTAATAAATCCATTTTAAAAAAAACTGGCCTTTTTGATACATCCATAGTTTCAGGTGAAGATGTAGATATGTGGATTCGTTTTGGATTATTTTTTGACGTCGTCTTTATTAACAAACTATTAGTTCTTTATAATTATAATCCATTAAGCTTATCTAACACTACTTTTGACCTTAGTAAAAAGCCAAAATTTGATAAATATTTAAATGAAGAAAAAGGGGATAAATTTTTAAAAACCTTTTTAGATCGAAATCGCTATTCAATGGCTATTATGGGCAAATTACAAAATGATAAAAAAAGTTTCAATTATTATCGCAATCACCTTGATATAAAAAGCTTAAATACAAGGCGAAAAATTTTATTAAAAAGTCCTAAATGGTTATTACAGTTTTTGCTTAAAATATTATCACTTAAAGGAGAAAAATTATACTATCCAAATAATTGATTTTTATAGACCCTATAATCACGTATATATTCAGCTTCATCATAAGCTGTAGAAGCCAAAACCAAACATACAGCACCTGAAGAAAAATTATCAATTTCCCTCCAAATATGTGTAGGAATATATAAACCTTGGTTAGGCTTATTAAGCATTACTCTTTTTTTAGTTTTACCATCATCTACAACCACCTCAAAACTTCCACTTAGAGCAATAATTACAGATTGTTGCTCTTTGTGAGCATGTCCTCCTCTGCTACTTTCAGTTGGCACATCGTACAAATAGTAAACACGTTTTATAGCAAAAGGAATGACATCTTTTTCTATAACCGCTAAAAATCCACGCTCATCATGTACTTTAGGGATATCTACTAAATTAACGTTATCTACTGTATTCATGTTAGGATTTACTTTAATATGGATTGCCATTCTTTTACTATATTTTCTTTAGTAAAATGAGCAACACTATTTTTAGAATTATGTTTACAATGTAAGTATAATTCTTTATCTTCTATAAATCGGTTCATGGCTTCTGCCAATGCATCAGGATTATTATTTTCAATTAATAGTCCGTTAGATTTATTTTGAATTATTTCATTTGGTCCAGATTTACAATCTACAGATATCACTGGAGTACCAATTGCAAGAGATTCTATGATTGACCTAGGAAAACCTTCATACCTACTTGTTAATACAGTAAACAAAGCAGACTCTACCACTGCCGAAGGATTTGGATTATATCCTAAAAACTCAATTCTTGAAGCTAATTTTAAAGTTTCAACTTGCTTTTTTAATTTTTCTAAATCTTTTCCCTCTCCTAAAATTTTAAGCTTAATATTATGAGTTGGTAAACTTGATTTTGAATATCCCTTTAACAATAAAGAAAGATTTTTTACATCATCATCTAAACGACCAAAAAACAAAATATACTTTTCATTTGTATTATCCTTTATAATATTCTCTTCTAATGAAACAACATTATAAATTGAAGTTACATTACTCAAATTATAATTTTCTTTTACTTTTTTAGCAATAGCTTTAGAAACACCAACAATTATATAAGCATTTCCATACATCAATCGTCCTAAAAATCTATTGGAATGAATATACAGACCAAGGTTATAACTACGGATACAGTAAATAGTATTTTTTGGATTATAGATAAATTGCGAAATTATAATCTCTTTTATTGTACCTATTCTAGTTCTATTATCAATGACATAATCAAAACTATGCTCCTTAAGGTATTTTTTTAATACATGTAACCTTTTTAATCTTCCTAATAACGAATCATTTTTATCTTTAAGCTCACCTAAGTTGAGTAATTTTCCTTTGTAGGGAAACTCAATATTATTAAGCACACTTACCACATAAACATCATAACCAGCCCCAAAAAGCATTTTGGATAATAAACCAGATGAGCGTTCTGCACCTCCCTTGCCTAAAGACATCACTACAATACAAATCTTTTTGTTATTAGCTTTTGGCATTAACTAGTATCTTTGAAACAAATATAACGAGTTTAATGAAGATTTTATTGGTTGGTGAATATAGTAGGCTTCATAATTCTTTAAAAGAAGGATTAATATTGCTTAACCATGACGTAACAATAGTTGCTACAAAAGATGGCTTTAAGAATTATGATGTGGATTTACCAATACATAAAAAATACACAAAAGGTTTTTTAAAAAAATTTAAAAATATAATTTATAGGTTGACAAAAATTGACCTCGAATCGCTCCAAATTAAGAAACAAATCATTAAGCTAAAACCTAAAATTAGTGACTTTGATATTGTGCAATTTATTAATGAAGCTTCTTTTGGATGCACAGCATCCATTGAAAAAGATATTTTCGATTTAATTTCAACTTGGAATAAAAAAGTATTTCTCTTATCATGTGGTGCTGATTATATAAGTATAAAATATGCACACGACGGCAAACCAAGATATTCAATTCTTACTCCATATTTAAATGGAAAACATCAATTTTTAAGCAATTATGGTTTAAAATTTTTACAACAAGATTTTATAGAACTTCATAACCATATTTATCAATCGATTGAAGGTGTTATTGCTTCAGATTTAGATTATCACTTACCATTAAAAAATCATCCTAAATATTTAGGGTTAATACCTAATCCAATAAATACAGAAGAATTAGAATTTAAAAAATTGAAAATTGAAGATAAAATTGTGATTTTTCATGGTATTAATTCACATAGTTATTACAAAAAGGGTAGTGATATTTTTGAAGAAGCTTTATCTATAATAAATCGCAAATATTCTGATAAAATAAAAGTTGTAACCGTAAGAAGTTTGCCTTATAATGAATACATAAAATCATATAATGAAGCTCATATAATGTTAGACCAAGTCTATGCTTTCGACCAAGGTTTCAATGCCTTAGAAGCTATGGCGATGGGTAAAGTTGTATTTACTGGTGCCGAAAAAGAATGGCTAGACTATTATAATCTTATTGATGACGCTGTTGCAATTAACGCTTTACCAGATGCAGAACGTATAGCCAATAAACTAGAATGGCTGATTACAAACCCTGAAAAAATTATTGATATTTCAATTAATGCTAGGCAGTTTGTAGAAACTTACCATAACCACAAGTATGTTGCTGAGCAATATTTAAAAACGTGGCAGAAACATTTATAAAAATTATTTACTTTTTTGAAATTACAGTGTTGTAATATGCTCTAATAACAAAAACAACAATTATAAAATAGAGTATATACCTTACAAAATGAGCAATTACAACACCTTCTGTTCCATAATGTTGTATAAATAACTTTGAAAGTATAAAAAACAGACCTAACGAGATTACTTCAGTAATTATAAAACTTTTAACCAGGCGTTTTGCCAAAAATTGATGAGACAACACCAAGGCACCTAATCTTATAAAATCACCCAATAGTTGCCATTTAAATAAGGGTTCCATTCCTGTAAATTCTGGATAAATAAACTTAATAATGTAATTTCTTAAAAGAAAAACCAAAATCATACCTAGTGCAAAAATGGGTAAAATGGTTTTATAAATATTAATGACTTCGTTTTTAAAATCGTGTTTAGTATGTATGCTGGCAAATTTTGGTAAAACATACAAAGTGAATAATCCAGTAGCAAATACCATATAGTTTCTTGAGATAAAAGTAATAGCCGTCCAATAACCTGCTTCGTCAATGTTAATCTCATCAGATATTAAAGTCCTTACATCTAGTTCTATATAATTCAATAATATTGTGGAAATAAATGACATTAATGTAAATGCCAACAACTTGTTTTTATAACTTAAGTTTAGGCTTAACGAGCTAAATGGCACATAGGCTTTCAATGTTTTACCAAAAACCATTGCTAATACTATTAACTGAATTACAGGCGCAATAGCAATAGCAATAAGCGCACCTTTTAACTCTGAATAATAAAGTCCAAAAACAAGGGCTGCAATGGCTAGAGTATAACTAATCAGTTCAATTTTAGCATACCTTTTGTAATCTGAAATACCATTAACAACACCACTAACTACTCTGTTTATAGCAATAAAAGGAACAATTACAGCTAAGATTTGAAAAATATAAATAAAGTCTGTAGAATTAAACAGATAATTTGATAAATACGATGCACCAAAAAATAGAATTACTGCAGAGCAAAACGACCCAATTATTGAAAAAACGGTAACAGTAGAAAATAACTTAGAAAGCTCGGGTTGGTCTTTTTTAAATTCTGCGACATACTTTACAATTCCATTGAATGTGCCCAATGTAGAAGTACTTGTAAGCATTGACATTACATTTCTTATCGTTCCGATATTAGCAATACCAGCAGCACCAACCATCGTCGCCAAAAGCCATTGCATAAATGCAGAAATAATTAATCTAATAGTAATAACTACAGCATTAAGCGAAGTAATCTTAAGCACTATATTATTACTAATAAATTTTGGAAGCTTCACGTATATCTTTTTAATGGTCGTCTAAACCTTCTTCTGTAAGTACACCGAATAATGAACTACCAAATATTAATAATATTATTCCGAAGTACAGAAAATAACTCAAGCAATGACCCATTACTGCTCCTTTAAGTCCAAATTCGTCTATTAGAAAAATGCTTGAGAAATACATAATGACAAATAAAAATATCTCTAATATAATAAAGTGCATAAACATCTTTTTTGCTAAAAACTGATAGGCTATTACCATAGAAAGCACACGCAAAATATCACCTAAAATTTGATAGCCAAACAAGTCCTCTACTGGCCTGAAGTCTTCTGTAAACAATAGATTTACCAATAACGATCTACTAAGATAAATTATAAGCAATAGCGCTAAAAATACAGGCATAACAGTTTTATAAAAACTAAATATTTCCTTTCTAAATTCTTTTTTCGAATTGATTTCAGCAAAACGCGGTAAAATATAGAGTGCCATTAAAGAATTAATAAACATGAGGTAATAATCTGAGACACGTGTTATGGCGGTCCAGTAGCCAGCAGCTTTAATCCCAATTTCAGAAATTAAATAATTTCTAATAATAATCATTACAATAGGTAAAGCAATTGCACTAACTAAGGCCATGATCATATAAGGACTTAATTTATTTAATACGGATAAACTAACATTAGTAATTTTTATTGAATTCACTAAATTTTTTCTAAAAGCAATACCTACAATGGTTATAAGCAGATTAAGTGCAGGTGTTATAACAACAGCAACTAAAGCACCATCAATGTTTTCTTGATAAATTAAAATTAAGGTCACTAAAAGCCCTAAGATTTGTCCTATAATATTAATTATCAATAAAATTTTATATTTAGAAAACCCATTCATGATGGAGAATGCAAACATATTAAGCGCATAAAATGGTAATACTAATGCTAACGTCTCAATGACATAAGCATAATTATAGTTTGTAGAAAAAATTAAATCATTAATAAGTTGCGCATTATAATAGCACATAAAAGCTAGAAATACTGACGAGAAAAATCCAAAATAAAAAACTGTGGAAAGGATTTTAGTGAGGGCAACCGTATCTTCTTTAAATTGATTAATAAATTTAACTACACCTTTATAAAGCCCAGAAATAGCAACAGACTGTATGGCACTTAAAAAATTTCTTAGGTTACCAATAAGTGCCATACCTTGAGGACCTATATAAACCGCAATAAATTTAGAGATTAAAATACCTGCTAAAATCTTAATACTAATATTAGCTGTATTTAAACTCGCAGACTTTACAAGTACTTCGCTGTTTATATAGTTAAAAAACTTTTTCAATTAGTAGGTGTTTAGGACATCAATTACAGTTTGTACTTCTTTATTAGTCATAACAGGACTGATTGGCAAACTTATTATTCTTTTATGAATCTTTTCGGTTAAAGGTAAACTAAAATGTAAAAATGCTTTTAAGGCTTGCTGCTTATGCGGCGGAATTGGGTAATGAATCAGCCATTCAATGTTATTTAGGTTTAAAAATTTTGTAAAACCTTCTCTATCATTTACCTCAACTACAAAAGCATAAAACACATGATTTTGAGACCCATTATAGATGGGCATTTTTAATTTTGAATTATTAATACCATCTAAATAAGCCTTGGCTATTTCTCTTCGTCTTTGGTTATCCTTATCCAAGGACTTTAGTTTGATGCTTAAGAATGCAGCTTGCATATCGTCTAAACGACTGTTATAGCCAATAATTTCATTTTTATACTTAACCTTACTTCCATAATTACGCAACAGATTTACAGTTTCGAATAATTCTGAATCGTTAGTTGTTATTGCACCTCCATCTCCAAGCGCTCCTAAATTTTTACTTGGGTAAAAACTAAAAGCTGCGGCATGAGAAAGGTTGCCCGCTCTGAAAGAACACGACGTTGAAGTTGAAGTTGAAATCGAACCATCACAATTTGTGTTTTGTGTCTGAGCTTTGGAATTTTGTTTTTGATTTTTGGAATTTGCGATAGCTCCATGAGCTTGTGCAGCATCTTCAATTAAAATTAAGTTGTATTCATTTGCGAGTTGTTTTAAACCTTCAACATCTGCTAATTGACCATATAAATGCACCATGATAATAGCCTTAACCTCATCGTTAAGATTATCCCTAACCTCTACTGTAGATAAATTGTATGTTTCAGGATTTGGTTCCACTAAAACTGGAACTAAATCAGCATGTAAAACGGATAAAATTGTCGCAATAAACGTATTTGCTGGGACTATAACCTTATCCCCTTTTTTTAATTCACCGAGTTGTACATAACCTTTTAAAATTAATGTGAGTGCATCTAATCCATTTGCCGTTCCAACACAATATTTAGTACCACAATAAGCTGCAAATTCATTTTCAAACTTGGAAACATTATTACCCAATATAAAACGGGAATCTTCTAAGGATTTACTGAATGCATCCTTGAATTTATCATTAAAACGATTATTGATTTTATGTAAGTCTAGAAATTTAATCATACAATATATAATTCATTCTATTAAAATCCCGAAATTATATAATGCTAAAATATGAGATTTATTTAACTATAAGATAAATCTTGCCGCAATACGGTATTTAACTTAAGGTTTTATAAAATACTTTATCTGCAATTTTCATCAACGCTTTATCCCCTTGAGTATCACCATAAACTGTAAGGTGGAATTCTTTGATATTAGGAAACACCTGCAATAATCGATTTACTTTCTCTTCCTTATTGCAATTAAGTGAACTAAATCTACCTGTCAACTCCCCATTACTATTTATTTCTATTTGAGTAGCCAGTACAGAGTCAATTCCAATAGCTGTTGCCCAAGGTTGTATCCAGTTTTCAATTGATGCACTAATAATAAGCACTTTTCTTTCCTTTATAAGATGATCTTTTATTATAGATTTAGAGTCATCACGTAGTATATTATTTATTTGACATATAAAATCATCACATAAATTATCAAATTCTATCTTAGATATTCCTTTAAAAAAAAAGGTGAAAATTTTTTCTTTGGCCTTATGTGTTGTTATCAATTTTAATTTTGACAGGCTCCAAACTACAATAATATAAGGAAGACTTAAATAAAATATAGTCTTGCCTCTAGAGAATTTTATAAATTCAATAAAGGAATCTTTTTTTGTCAACGTTCCATCAAAATCAAAGGCTACAATATGATTCATAACTAATAATTGCTAATTTTTGGCTTGTATATATTAAAGTAGGGATTACTCCATACAATTTCATAATGATTACGACGTAAAAAATCATTCATAGCAATAACACGTCCTTTATTATACCTATAACTTTCTTCTTTTTCTTCTGACAAATAATCTAAAACAGGTTCAGAAAACGTACCAATAGTTTCAAATTTTTGTTGTACCACAACTGGTAAAACACCTATCTCTTCTTCTGCTCTATGTAATTGTTTCTTAAACATTACACCGTCATATACCCACACCCAAGAAATATACATATAAGGCTTTGTTTGTGTTAAAAAATTCACCATTGGAATTTTATCATAGGCCAATAAATAATCGTCTCTACTAATATATTTTTCTAGCTCGGATAATAACTCATTAAAAATTTGCGCTCTTTCTTTAGTAGTATAAATACCTTTAGCTAAATCATTTTTTACAGAAAAAACTTTATAAATTCTACTTCCTTTATCAAAATAAGCTTCATAAGAAATATTGTACGCTTTAAGTATAAAAAAGCCGACAATCATATATGGTACAACACTTAGTAATTTCATCTTTCTTAATGAAAAATTATTAGCTTCTAAATTAAAAAAAGCATCATTAATAAATTCTATAGCATAAAAAAATATTGGGAATGCTAGCCAAACACACACATAACCAGCATTATGAATACCACCATCACTACCTAAGGGTAAGAACAACATCATTATTAATGCTAGAAGACATAAGGTTTTATAATTAGGCTTTACTTTATTTAAAAAAAGTAAACTTAAACATCCTATAATTCCTAATGCATATAATGAATAAATAGCATTAATTCTAAAAACACAAGCAAATAGAATCACCCCAAGAATATACCCTATAAATTTAGAAGCCCCAGATAATACTTTACCTATTGAAGATAAAATTGCAAATACTATTATTAATTTCAAAAATGACTTAATTATTAAACCATACTCCTTTATATAAACCAGTAAAAGTTTCGAAAAATTATGATTACTCCCTGTGTTTTGACCTTTATCCAATATACCTAAAATAGCATTATGCATTATGTGTGTATGACCGAGTGCAACTAATACCATATAGATAATACCAAAACCAATTACTACACCACAGCCATATACAAGCAATTGGTTAAGCCAATATTTTGCTTTTATTGATTTAGTCCATAATAGTTGTATAGGAAAAACAAGACTAAAGGCAAATAATGTAATATTTGGTAATCTAGAAAATACATTAATTGCTGTTAAGCCGCCTGCAATTAGCAATGATAATTTATGTTTTTCATTAATTCCTTTAAGCAAAAAGTAAATGATAAGCACTGCAAAAAATGCCGATAATTGATTGTAATAAAAAGCCACATAGCCAAAATCATTAACAAAGAGAATCATCAATAATCCTATAATAGCATAATTTTTAGGCATATACTTAGAAAGTATTTTATATGAAACTACAAAAGTCGAAACCATGCACAACATTGCTAGAATGCGAAATGACAAAATACCACCTGTTGGAAATAGTTCATACCACAATCCGCCAATAATACCCGTTAAGTAAAACGCAAAATTATATTCCACCGTTTCAGGATGATTGTAAAACTGTTGGTAAAATGTCATATACCAACCTTCATCTACAACATCAAAACCCTGTAAAGCCAACAAAAACAAAACAATTAAGACAAAACTTATTGTTAAAGCTAATGGATAGTTTGTATAAACTCTTTTTACTTTCAGAAATAAATTCACTACAAAAAATTATGTATATATAATAATATAAAAACTTGTAATCCAACCAATAACAATAAGTTGCAAAGGAAAATCTCTAAGTAATATTTTTGTCGGATTGACATAGTTATGTCTCAGTTGAATTAACCTACCATATCTAAACAATCCTAAAGCTACAAAGATAGATGTAAGCCATATATATTCACTATTGAATTGCATCTTAATTTCTTCAGAAAATGAATACATTAAATACAATATAATTATTAATAATGCCAAAATCTTTAAAGTAGCATCTAAAAGTTTAAGCGAATATTTGTCGATGTTTTTTCTTACCAACACCTTTTCTTCTAAATAAATAATCAATTCATCTCGTCGCTTAGCAAAAGCAAGAAAAAGAGCTAATAGAACTACCATTATTATTATCCAATGAGAAAGTCTCGTATTAGTAGCAACACTTCCTGCTATTAACCTTAACACAAAGCTAACAGCTATAAAAACAACATCAACAACAACGATTTGTTTAAACATTAGTGAATATAATATGTTGATTATAAAATAGCTAAGTATTACCCAAAACAACCCTAAACCATTAAAAAAATACGACGTTAAAAAACCCAATACTATGCAAATAAACATGCATATTTGAGCTTCTCTTTTAGAAATTAAACCAGAGGCAATTGGTCTATTTTTTTTCTTAATGTGTTTTTTATCAAACTCTATATCAACAATATCATTAAAGCAATAAATTGCACTTGCTATTAATGAAAATGAAATAAAAGCAATACTTGCTTGTAAAAGGCTATCGTAAGACACAAACTGTTTATTAAAAAACATGGGAAGAAAAACAAATAGATTCTTAATCCATTGTGGAACTCGCATTAATGATGTAAAATAAGGTAACTTATTTAAGTATTGATTCATTGCATACTTTTGAATTCAAAAATTAATAAAATGATTATAAAAGGTAAATATATATATAAAAACACTCCGAGATAAATAAGAAATTCAGAGTATAATAATTATAGTACCATTTTTAAAAACTAAGACCACTGCTATACGCGAGGTATCTCTAAAGTTTTATGAACATTCGTTTCAACAACAAATGTATTTGCAGTATAACTTCTTGCTCCGCAACTTTCTTTCCAGAAAATTAGCCCATCGTTAATTTTGCTACCATTGTCTTCACTCGAAATATTGAAATCGAAATATCGCTTATCATCGCACATTTTGTTAATAATATAATCATAAGCCAAATCGAGGCTTCCAAAAGCATTTTTATCTGCATTACCAGACACATATTGAGGATGCACAGTTGTTTCTGTTAAAAATACAGTAGTGCCTGCTACAACTGTATCACCTTTATAAATGTTTACTTGTTTAATATTATTTGGAAAACGAGAAGCTAGTAATTCTATTTCTTCTAAAGAATGAACTGGATTAATGCCATGTTTATTTTTTAAATTAGGTATTAAAACATTATTCCAAAAATCTTTAAAATTAGCATCTACTTTAAGCTCTAGACCAGCGCGTAATGCCTTATTTACGCCTTCTCTTCTGTTTTTTTGAAAAGGTAATTTATGAGCATAATCTACAATCATTAACACCTCTTTTTTTAATAATTGTGCATTCGCTTTATAAAGAAAATAGTCGAGCTCATCGGCAGGCATTTTATTATAAAATGTTGGGATCACTTTTATCTCTAGCTCTTTGATACCTTCAGCTTCATAAAAGGCAAGCATGGCCTTAAAAGCATCGAGAGCATGAAATAATTTTGCTTTATCCTGAAGCACGAAACTTCCGTAAGTTAATCCTTGATGAGAAATCACTCTATCACCAACCACATTTGCAGGAAGCAAAGCATACAATTCTTCATCTTTATAGATCATTACAGAAAAATCTTTAAACCTATCGCTATGATAGTCCATAAAATTTCTCTGAAACAAAAATGTGGCGTTCTTTGCTTTTTTTACAAAACTATCCCACTCGGACTGTAAGTTAGGCTGATATTTTTTTACTGAAAAAATGGTGTTTGTTTTTTAGTTTGAGACCAAAGTAAATAAAAAACTAAACTTTTGGGAGTTTCATTTATTAAAGTTTTTATTGAGCTTAAGACCAAGTTTAATAAGCATCTTATCTAAAGCTAGAAACAAAATCCTCTTATTTAAACAAAAAAGAGAAACACTTTTCAGTATTTCTCTTTAATCATTCTTCAATTCATCTTTTTATGTTCTTAAATAATAATCTATTTTTTAATTACTCTTTGAGTATGCAAAATGCTTCCTTTACTATTAAATATTTTAATTACATAAATTCCTTCAGTTAGCTTAGACAGGTTTAACTTTACCTTTTTAGCTGTAATTCTTTTTTTGTCATAAACTTCTATACCATATAAATTATATACTTTAATATCTACCTGACTATTTTTACTTAAAGCGTAATTAACGATCTCTGTTCCATCCTCAATCAAGGTAGGAAAAACTTCAAAATAAATTTTTTCTTCTTTTATATTATTGATATTTATGTTATATCCTCGTTTAGCCATTGTTGGTGCTGGTGGACAATTTAATGCAATGGATTCATCAATCTTAAGATCAATATAACCACCAGAACTTGGATAATAATCTCCACTCAATATTTCAATATTATTTCTAGCTCTAAATTTTATTTTTGCTTGAGCAGACACATCATTATTATCCATTTTTATTTCATAAGGTGCCGTTACTAATTTATAAAACCAAGGTCTATATAAAATCCTGTTTTTCACCTCAACTGTGCCATATGGTTCTGCCATATCTTTTGCCATTTTTACAGCTTTATACGCATCAAGTTTGCCTGCTCCCAACTTCCCATGATATGATAAGTTTTGGGGTAAGGTATCTATTTTTATAGCTGTCAATTTCAAAATAGTTTCAACCTCTTTTGGATCAATACAATAATTTACATCAAACATCAATGCTATAGTACCTGCTACAATTGGCGCTGATAATGAAGTACCTTGATCCTTGAAACCATATCCATTCGTTACATTAGTCCCTAATCTTTTAACTTCAGATATATGATAACCTGGGGCTACAATATCTATGGAGTCGTTATGCTGAAAAGGGCTTGACACCCCATTTCTTATTCTATCATGTCCGTTATGAAAAACTTGATAGGTAACTCCATCACCATAATCAAATGTTATATCTTTATGACCTATAGCAGATACAGAAATAACATTATTATGAGAGGCTGGATAATAAAACTTTGTAGCATCAAAACCACCACCATTACCCGCAGCAGCAACTGTAACAACACCTCTATCGTTAATATCTGCATATAGAGTATTAGTTATTGTTGGTGGATTTGTAGATGTATTATCATACCAACTTGCATTTACAACTTTTACATTATCCAATTGTGATAGATCATCTAACACACTTGCATTAAGACCAACTCCTCCATATATATAGGATTGATGTCCTATAGCAGCAATGCCTTTAGAATTGTCTGTTTCTGCTGCTGCATTAGAAGCTACTCTTGACCCATGATCATGACCATTAATATTATTTGAACTTGCATTAACTGCAACTGTTAATGTGTTTATCAAATCCTCGTGATTTGTCATAAAATTGGTATCCGCAACCCCAATTATAATATCTGATGAACCCGTAGTTATGTCCCAAGCTTCTTTAGCTCTAATAAAATTTAACTCTTCTTGGTCATCGACAGTATACCCTCCATTAGTTCCAAAATCATTTGGATCTAATAGCGTTTTACCAGTTGCATTCTCTACTCTAGGATAGTAAGTTTTATAGTTGTTATACAAATTGTCCATTAATGCTAAGTCATTACAAATAATCATATAAATGTTCTGTAATGAAACTTGATTAGAGTTTTTAAACACTCTGTTAACATCATAAATTTTATAAGAGTTAATAAGGTTGTCTAAACTTTTATTCCCTGTTTTTGTCGAACCCATAAGTTTTCCATTTGCATCATGAGAAATCTCAGGTATATATTTTGAATTAGGTATCTCCGCAAAAAACACTGAATTTTCCTGAGCAAAAACATCTGAAAAACAAATTAGTAGTATTAAAATAAATATCTTAACCTTCATAACTAATCTATTTTAGATTTCAATACCTCTATCTCTTTTTTCAACTCAATTGTATAAAGTGTTAGTTCCTCTATTTTTTGCAGCAAGAGTTTATTCATTTCGCCTAAATCAATACCGCTCTCTTCAACCTCTTCAGCACTTGGAATATCTTTTAGATGTCCATTTTCTTTAATATATTTCTCAACCTCTTCAAGAGTTGGTAGTTTATAACTTTCCTCGAATACATAATCAGCCCAATCCGTATAAACTTTGACTCCATGAGCTCTGACTTTGCCTTCTACAGATAATTTGTAAGTATCAGCCCCATCAACGAAAGACATGGTCCCTATACCTATACTTCCAGTAGAAAAGAAGTTTCCTTCAACTTTTGCGCTTCCATTTTTAATAACTAGCTTATGTCCTTCACTTAGCAAATAACTTCCAGTACTACCTATTACTAATCTTGAATCTGAATAAGGCATATGCAAAAACATTGAGGTATCACTTCCGAGAATACCAACTTTAAACAAGTCTGACCCTAATCGATTTTTTAAAGCCATATAGGTAGATGCATCATTATAACTCACACTAAAAACACTCTTATCAGTGTTATTTTTCATTGCAAAATAAAAGTGGTCTGCCGAAGGTTCATACCACATTCTATATGGGTTTTTTCCAGTATTATACTCTCCAATTCTCAAAGTTTGCGTTGTAAATAATGCACCAGAACTATCTGTTGTCCATTGAGCATGTACAAAATTAAAAAGCATTAAAGTGCTTAATGATAAAACTAAATTTCTCATAATATATTAGATTTAATTGTTAATAATTCAGATTTTGAATTATGAGCTCAAAGAGTTCATTACAACATTTTTTAAGGGTAAAATGTTATTTGTTGGTCAACAAAAATTAAATCTATTTAAGGAATTTAAAGTTATCAAAAAAAAAATTATGACAAAAAAAAAGAGAAACACTTTTCAGTATTTCTCTTTTTAAATTTATGACTCTGTAAAGTCTTAAAGGCTTTTATTACGTTTACGATCTACTTCTTTCAACCAAATTTTACGTAATCTTAAGTGGTTTGGTGTTACCTCAACATACTCGTCTTTTTGAATATATTCTAAAGCTTCCTCTAAAGAAAACTTAATAGCAGGTACAATCTTAGCCTTATCATCTGCACCAGAAGAACGTACGTTACTTAACTTTTTAGTCTTCGTTACGTTAACCGTCATATCATCTCCTCGAGAGTTTTCACCAATTACTTGACCTTCATAAATATCTTCACCTGGATCTACAAAAAACTTACCTCTATCTTGTAATTTATCAATAGAATAAGGAATCGCTTGCCCATTTTCCATAGATACTAACGATCCGTTTTGACGTTCTGGAATTCCACCTTTTAGTGGTTTGTAATCTACAAATCGGTGAGCCATAATAGCTTCACCAGCAGTAGCCGTTAATAATTGATTACGTAAACCAATAATACCACGAGATGGTACTATAAATTCGCATACCATACGATCTCCTTTAGCCTCCATGCTAAGCATTTCACCTTTACGCATCGTTACCATTTCAATAGCCTTACCCGAAACGTGCTCTGGTAAATCAATAGTCATTTCTTCAAAAGGTTCGCATTTTACACCATCAATTTCTTTGATGATTACTTGTGGTTGACCTATTTGTAATTCATAACCTTCACGACGCATCGTTTCGATTAAAACTGATAAGTGTAATACACCACGACCAAATACCATAAACTTATCTGCACTATCAGTTTCTTCAACTCTTAGCGCTAAGTTCTTTTCTAATTCTTTGGTTAATCTATCTTTAATATGGCGAGAGGTTACAAACTTACCGTCTTTACCAAAGAAAGGCGAATCGTTAATTGTAAATAGCATACTCATTGTTGGCTCATCGATTGCGATGGTTTTTAATCCTTCAGGATTTTCGAAATCCGCAACTGTATCACCAATTTCAAAACCTTCTAAACCTACAATAGCACAAATATCACCTGTCTGTACTTCTTCTACCTTCAGTCGACCTAAACCTTCAAACGTATGTAATTCTTTAATTTTGCTCTTTACAATAGAACCATCTCTCTTAACTAAAGAAATTTGCTGACCTACTTTAAGACCACCTCTTGTTAATCGGCCAATTGCAATACGACCTGTAAATGAAGAGAAATCTAACGACGTAATTAACATCTGCGTTGTTCCTTCTTCAATTTTTGGTTCAGGAATATGCTCTATAACCATATCTAATAATGGCTCAATGTTTTCAGTTTCATTTTTCCAATCATCACTCATCCAGTTATTCTTAGCAGAACCGTAAACTGTTGGGAAGTCTAACTGCCATTCTTCAGCACCTAATTCAAACATTAAATCGAAAACTTTTTCGTGCACCTCATCTGGTGTACAGTTTTCTTTATCAACTTTGTTTATAACCACACAAGGCTTTAAACCTAAGTCAATTGCTTTTTGTAATACGAAACGTGTTTGTGGCATTGGGCCTTCAAAAGCATCAACTAATAGTAAAACACCATCAGCCATATTTAATACACGCTCTACTTCACCGCCAAAATCGGCGTGACCAGGTGTATCAATGATATTTATCTTAGTATCTCTATAAACAACAGAAACGTTTTTAGAGGTAATTGTAATTCCTCTTTCGCGTTCTAAATCGTTATTATCTAGAATTAAGTCTCCTGTATTTTCATTTTCACGAAATAACTGGCAGTGATACATAATTTTATCTACCAAAGTGGTCTTTCCGTGATCGACGTGTGCAATAATTGCAATGTTTTTAATATTAGCCATAACTGATGCTGATTTTAAGCGCGCAAAGGTACGTCTTATTATCGGTATTGCGTTAATTAAATGTTATAATTTCATTTTTAAACAACTAGAGTTTGTAACTTACGTTATAGAACTAATTAATAGTAATAAGCCTATCCTTTTAAAATCAATCGCTAATTGGGCTGTTTACATCTAAACCCTTAAACTAATAACAGATGAAAACAATTAGCAAGTACACTAAGTTTGTACCATATTTATATTTTTTATCAATAATTATTTATTGGTTTACTGACCTCAACAAAAGTGAAGGAATTTCTGCATATCCAATTTTATTATTTGGCATTCCTTTTTTGTGGCAATTAATTAAACCAAACAGAAAATTAAATTTCTCGTTAGGAATCGTTTTTGTTTGCCTATCATCTTATCTTATACTAGCTTATTTAACCGATTTATTTCATATTATAAATTGGACAGTTTCTGCTAAGAAATTTCTTTTTTATGGAGGATTTTTGGTTGTAGTTAATTTTTTAATGTCGCTCTGGATTGTTAGAAATAGCATAAGAAAGGTATTTT
This sequence comes from Winogradskyella echinorum, assembly GCF_014297365.1. GTDB lineage: Bacteria > Bacteroidota > Bacteroidia > Flavobacteriales > Flavobacteriaceae > Winogradskyella > Winogradskyella echinorum. The sequence goes on from NZ_JACOQD010000001.1 coordinate 112,714, forward strand.
GAAAAAGATGTTAGACTGTTGTGCCTTCAGAACAAAGAATCAAGACTTAATCTTTTAAATTTAACAAACTCATCAACTTAAAAAGTAATCAAGATTAATACTATCTTTGTCACCTAATATTTAAGTCTAAAACTTTGATTACTATTCCAAAATTAAAACATACCGAATCAGATAATTTTTTCTTGCTTTGCGGCCCTTGTGCCATTGAAGGAGAAGATATGGCATTACGTATTGCCGAAAAAGTTATTTCTATTACAGACAAACTTGAAATTCCTTACGTGTTTAAAGGTAGTTTTAAGAAAGCTAATAGAAGCAGAATTGATAGCTTTACAGGTATTGGAAATGAAAAAGCTTTAAAAATTCTTAGAAAAGTTTCTGAAACTTTTGATGTGCCAACGGTCACTGATATTCATGAAGTTTCTGATGCAGCAATGGCGGCAGAATATGTTGATGTGTTACAAATACCTGCATTTTTAGTCCGCCAAACCGATTTGGTTGTAGCCGCTGCAAAAACAGATAAGGTAGTCAATTTAAAGAAAGGACAATTTATGAGTCCTGAAGCTATGAAGCATGCCGTACAAAAAGTGAAGGATGCTGGTAATGATAAAGCTTGGATTACAGATAGAGGCACTATGTTTGGTTACCAAGATATGATTGTAGATTTTAGAGGCATCCCAACGATGCGCCAATATGCACCAACGGTTTTAGATGTAACACACTCGTTACAACAACCTAATCAGAGTATTGGTGTAACTGGTGGACGACCAGATATGATTGAAACGATTGCCAGAGCTGGAGTTGTAAATAATGTTGATGGTTTATTTATTGAAACCCACTTTGATCCTGCAAATGCTAAAAGTGATGGTGCTAACATGCTGCATTTAGATAATTTAGAAGGATTATTAAGTAATTTAGTTGCTATCCGTAAAACAATTAAAAGTTTATAATGATTAAGAGACAGCTTGTAATAGTATTTTTATTACTAAGTTGTTTTTGCTTTTCTCAATCTGGTGAAAATGAAATACCAAAAGCCCCAACTAAGTTTGAGGTAATTGTATCTCCTGGAGTTTTTATTCAAAAAGAAATTTTTACTGAATTTAATATTATAATTGGTAAAATAAGTGACGATTTTCCTCCAAAAATGTTTCCAATTGTTGGAGTTGAAGGTTTAAGAATTGGTCTAGAAACTAATTTTAATGGAAATGACGAATTTATTATAGCACCAAAATTAGGCTATGAAATTTCTCTAACTTTTTTCTCAATTAGATTATCTGCGCTTAACTATTTTAAAAACCATCAATCTGAATTTAGAATTCTACCAGAAGTTGGAGCAAGTCTTGGAGGTATGTTTAACCTTACTTATGGCTATGGAATTAGTTTTAAAAATTCAATCCGTAGTATTTCTAATCATAGACTAGCTTTAAGCATTAACTTAAACAAGCGATTACATAAAGCTAACATTAGATTATTAGGCTTATAGCAGTGTTTACCTTTTTGATTGTTTAGGTTTTAGTATTAACTTAAATGGATTAGTGTTAATTTTTAATTGTTGCTCAATGACATAAACAATAACTTTATCATCAATATCATCAACCGACTTGTAACGTAACGACATTACTGTTTTTCGATTTTCTGTAACATAATGCTCCTTGTACTCTTCAAAGCGTTCTCCATGCCAAAAGGCCAAATCCACATAATCTTTAGATTGATTAAAGTAACATAACGGAATACCATTGCAGTAATAAAACGGAAGTCTCCATTTATACAACAATTCAGTATTTGGAGCTACCGCTTCAACTATAGTCTGAAGTTGAAGTAATATAGATTTATACGGTTCTGGTTGTTTTAGTATATAAGCTTCGGCAGGATTCAAAATAAGTTTTAGAACAGTCTAATTAATCCAATTACAATTAACGCAATACCAATAATCGCTTTAAAAGGCATTAGTTTAGAAGATAATTTCCTTAAACTAGCTTCTAATGCTGGCACTTTACCAAAAACATGTGTAAGTAATAAAATTCCACCAAGGATACTCACTATATTGTAAAGGACTCCACTCCAAAATACTAATATTGCTAATACAATAAGAGCTCCACCTATTACAGTTTGAAAAGGTGCCAATACACCTGCTATCTTATTAAAAAAATTGCTTTCGCCATCCCATTTATCTAATGTTGCTAGTCCAAGTAATACTCCACCAGAAATATTAGCTATTGTTAAAAGTAAACCGATCATAATCTTAAGTTCATTTAATTATTAAAACATAAATTTAATCAAATCCATAAAATTTATTTGCTGAAACCGAATATTTTATTTTACTTTGTATTTCAAAGTACTTTTTATTATGAGCAACGAAGATTATTTAAAAGACATTAGCGAGATTAAAAATTTAATGAATAAATCGTCTCGTTTTATTTCATTAAGTGGTTTATCTGGAATCTTAGCTGGTATCTATGCGTTAATTGGAGCTGCTATTGCTTATTATTTAGTAATGAATTACAGCGATGGAACATTATTTATATTTCATGGTTGGGTATTTTGGACATGTATGGCTGTACTTTTAATGATAGCTGTACTTAGTGCCATCACAGGTATAATTCTCACCACAAGAAAAGCAAAAAAGAATAATGAAAAGATTTGGGACATCACCTCTCGCAGATTGCTCTTTAACTTTCTCATTCCACTTATTGTTGGTGGGCTTTACTGTATGATTATTTTAAATCAAGGAAGGTATGGACAAACTGGTGGTTTAATGCTTATTTTTTATGGATTGGCTTTAGTAAGTGCTTCAAAATATAGTATAGGAGACATTAAATATTTAGGATATATTCAAATTATTTTAGGACTAATAGCCAGTTATTATCCAGGTTATGGATTTTGGCTTTGGGTAGCAGGTTTCGGAATTATGCACATTGTATATGGTACTTGGATGCATTTTAAATATGATACTAAGTAAGATGAAAAAAAGTAGCAGTCTTTTATTAACTGTAATATTTCTTATTACAATATCATGCAGTCTAAACAAAGGAAAGTTTACAATTACTAATGACAGTGATTTTGATATTGATTCTTTGAGTATTATACCAGATTCTAAAAAGAAATTAATTGCCTTAAAAAAAGGCGATATTGTAAATCATAGCATATTAATGGATGAAGTAAAATCTGATGGAAGGTATTATTTATCCTTCAAAAAATCAGGAACAAATCAAATTGTTTCACAAGGATTTGGATATTATACTAATGGGTATCAAATTGAAGATGTGATTAATATTAGAATTTTAAATGATACTATTTTGATTAATGGTAAGTTTAACAATTCTTATTAGAGAAATGAAATTTCTGCCTTCGCAGAAAGTATTATGAGTATAATAAACAACATAAATAAACTATTTGACCATAGAATAAGACTAGGTATTATGTCTGTTCTAATGGTAAATGAATTTGCAGATTTTAATATGCTAAAAGAGTTATTAGGTGCCACAGATGGCAATTTAGCAAGCCATACAAAAGCTCTAGAAAAAGCAGAGTATATTTTAGTTGAAAAACAATTTATAGGAAGAAAACCAAATACAAGATATAGTGCAACAAAATTGGGGAAAGCAGAATTTAAAAAACATATTGAAGCCCTTGAAAAACTAATAAAGAAAACATAGTCATTTTTTTTAATCTTTTACTTTGAAATACAAAGTACTTTTAATAACCCAAATATGAAAAAATTATTATTATTTATCGGAGCCATTTTATTCAGTACATTATTCTATGATAAGCGTATTGGACTTAACTTATTCTTGTTTAGCATTATTACCATTAGTGTTCTTTATGTAAACAACAAAGACGATTTTAAAAATAAAAGAACCCTACTTTACGCTAGTTTGTATCTCATGACTGGTTTAGCTGTTTTTTTTCATGATTCTTTAGTCTCTGTTATCGCAAATTTTGTAACGTATTTTACTTTAATTGGTTTACTTTCCCAACATAAATCTTCAATCTACATCAATTGGCTAAACGGCCTATATACCACAATTGCTGGTTTATTTCATCGCAATTTCACTTTTAATGAAGCTACTCAAGAGGTCGAGCCAAAAAAGAACGTAGACTACATACATTTAATTAAAATCATTTTTATTCCATCTATAATTCTAATCATATTTATAGGTTTATATCAAAACGGGAACCCTTTATTTAGTAAAATAATTGCAAGCATAGATTTAAGCTTTATAAACGTTCAATGGTTATTGTTCGCCGGATTGGGTTACTATTTATTGTCAAATATTCATAAACCTATAGAAGTTGAACCAGCTACTGAGATTGATTTAAAAACCGGAAATTCATTAAGTAAAACCAATGCATTTTCAATTCCGAAATTGAAACAAGAAAATCAATTAGGTGTTATTCTCATTTCATTATTAAATGCCTTAATTCTACTATTCCTAATTACTGATATTACTTTTTTAATTACAAATGACGATGTAAGAGCATCCGTTTTTTCGTCTCAAGTACATAGTGGTATTAATGCTTTAATAGCCTCAATTGTTATTGCCATTATTATTTTGTTATATGTTTTTAGAGGTGATATTAATTTCTACAAGGACAATAAAACATTAAAACAGCTAGCCTTTACTTGGATTATCCTAAACATCGTTTTAGTACTAAGTATTACCGCTAAAAATGGACAATACATTTACTACTATGGCCTCACTTACAAAAGAATCGGTGTATTAGTTTACTTAACGCTTGCAGTTACTGGTCTTATAACAACATTAGTAAAAATTAATAAAATAAAAAACATCTGGTACTTGCTACGTTTAAATACCAAAGCTGCTTTTATAGTTTTAATTATATCTAGTACTATAAATTGGGATTACCATATTACAAATTACAATTTCAACTACGCCAAGTCTATGGATTTTAATTATCTCATAGAACTGTCTAACAACAACACCTTTTTATTAAAAGAACAAGCAGAAACCAAAGTTTTAGGACAGGATTCCATTAAACGTATTGAAGATAAGTATAACAAATATGTTTATGAACTGAGAACAAATTCTTGGCAAGAATTACAGTACGACAATTTAAAACTTGAAACTAAATAAGATGATAGCTTTAATATTATTTGGCATATTTTTTACAGGACTAATGACATTTGTTATTGTAAGAATTAGCATATCCTGCATGTTTTGGTCTTCAAAAAACCCAAATGACAAGCAACACATTTTTAAAGTTTATTTCCCTTATTACATCATCATTTTATCCATAATATGTATAGCATTTATTATAAAATTCAATAAGAGTCTGTTAGCTATTTACTATTTCTCTGCTGTTTACATTATAGCTTTATCAATTTGGAGAAATGAGATGAAATCTAGAATAAAAAAGAAGAAAAATTTTGCCGTTGAACCAAATCAATCCCATCTACCATGAACACCCTATTTTATAAAATAAAAGCACTAAGAAAGCAACTTATCATTTGGTTGTTTGAGCATTCGCAACGCATCTATACGTCTATGTTTAAAAAGCATAAATCTTGGAACATCACTAAAGCTGAATTATTAAAGCTACCGGAACCTACTTTTGGAAGACATCTTGGTGAATTTTTAGACAAAAATAATTTTGAATTGATCCCGAAAGTAGAACGTCACGATTGTTACCATGTGCTTTGTGGTTACAGTACAAAAGTAGAAGATGAAATCGCTTTACAATGCTTTTGTTATGGCAATGGAAAACGCAGCCCATATTTATATGGAGCTATAATCCTTGGAGTTACTATTCTACCAGATTATTACAAGTATTACTATACATCTTATAAAACAGGTAAACGAGCCAACCCTTTTCATCATTTCGATTATAAAAAACTTTTAAACGTATCTATTAAAGACCTTAGAACAGCCATTTTCTCTAAGTCTCAATTGTATAATCTCAACCTTTCCTCACTATGAAAAAATTTAAAATTGCACTCGTACTCATTGTCCTTATATGCATTGGTGTCTTTAGCACTTACCATTGGATAAGTTATAAAACCAGCAATCTTGTTTACGATGATGTAAATACTATTCCAAAAAATAAGGTTGGTTTGGTTTTAGGTACTGGAAAATATACAGCAAACGGAACTATTAATCTGTTTTATAAATTCCGAATTGATGCAGCCGTAAAACTTTTCAATGCTGGTAAAATAGAGTACATTTTAGTGAGCGGAGATAATGGAAGAAAAGATTATGATGAACCTACTGACTTTAAAAACGATTTAATCTCCAAAGGTATTCCTGCTCACAAAATTTTCTTAGACTATGCTGGTTTTAGAACCTTAGATTCTGTAGTAAGAGCTAAAGAAATTTTTGGTCAGACTGAAGTAACGGTTATCTCTCAAAAATTTCATAATCAACGTGCTATATACATTGCAAATCATTTTAATATTAAAGCTGTTGGTTTTAATGCCAAAGATCCTTTGAGTGGTAGAAAGGCTCGTGCACGCGAATATTTAGCGCGCTCAAAAGCTAGTTTTGATTTAGTTTTTAATGTACAACCCAAATTTTTAGGTAACCCTATTAAAATCCAATAACAAGATACCTCATGAAACTAAAATTCAACAAAAACTATTTAGCGCTTGCACATTCGTTATTCCTAATAGAATTAGCAATCGCATTTATCATAAAAACCGGGTTTATTCGCTACACATTTGGCGATTATCTCGTGGTTATTTTACTATACGCAATTATAAGAGGATGCTCTAGCTTGAGTGTGAGGGCCTCAGCTTTTGTCGTTCTCTTTATTGCCTATAGTATAGAAGTCCTCCAACTCACTCCATTTTTAACCTACTTTAATTTAGAAAATAGTCATACAGCAAAACTCATCTTTGGCACTACATTTCACTTTAGTGATATTATAGCCTATTCACTAGGAATCTTAACTATTTTAATAATTGAACATTATGGAAACATTACAAAAACCCATACAATCAAAGTTTAAAACTCTAGTTTTAGTAACTGCCACATTAAGTTTTAGTCTTATAATGTTAATGGTACGTATGAAACTTAATAAGTCATTCTTCTATCTTTTTTTAGTTTGGAATATCTTTTTGGCATTTATTCCATATATAATAACAATGTATCTAAATACTAAAACCAATTTAAGTAAATTAAAACTTGGGTTTTGGTTTTTCATTTGGTTGGCTTTATTACCAAATGCACCATATATTGTTACGGACTTAATTCATATTAGAATTGGAAATCACACTTTATTGTGGTTAGATGTTATGGTTATTCTGTCTTTTGCTCTTAGCGGCTTACTTTTATTTTATCTTTCTATACGAGATATGGAAAAGTTGATAGCAGTAAAATTTAAACAAATACCAATTACAACATTATCAATACTTATAATGTTTTTATGCGGTTTTGGTGTGTATTTAGGTCGGTTTTTAAGATATAACTCTTGGGAAATTATCAGTAATCCAGAAGTTTTAATTTCAGATGTTTTTAATATTATAGTTTCACCATTTCAAAATTCTGGTGCTTGGTTATTTACATTAGGCTTTGGTGGCTTTTTGGTAGTTGGATATTTAATATTTAAGAATATAATTTATTCAAAGAATGTAACCTAAAACTAAAATAATCGTCCTATTTTTAAACAAAACACAAGGTTGAATTATAGAATTTTAATAACATTTTGCATTTTATTTCAAACATGCTCTACATCAAATAATAGTAGTGATGCTGACAGTTCACATTTAAAATACTTTGGTTTCGCCATAACAGATTGTGGTACCAACTATACAAATCAAGTTGATGATTTTGTGAATTTAATTGACATGTGTCCTACAGATTTAGGTAATATAGAAAGTAGAGTATCTTCAAACATCCTCGGTAATAACAAAGTACTTATTCATTTACAAGGTTTGTTTATTAATAATATTGCCGACTCAAGTTCTCCTTCTGGTTTTCGATACGAATTACTATTTAATTATGAAACTTTATTCACTGAATGGGCACAAAACAACCAATTCCTAAACACTGATTTAGTCGCTGCTTTTGATTTTGTAGATGAACCTGCTTGGAACCAAATGAACATGGAAGATTTAGCAACGATAGCAGCTCGTATTAAACAGAGTTTCCCAGACATTCCTTTAATGGTAATTGAAGCACCAGATGTAATTAACCAATTAGAAATTACTGATGATATTGATTGGGTTGGTTTTGACCGTTACGGAACTATTGACCCAAAAAATGATACTGAATATCTAAGTCGATTAGAATTGATAAAATCTAAACGTACAAATTCAACTCAAAAGCTAGTCTTAATAATGGAGTCTCAATGGTTAGATTTCTATACTGATGCTGGTTTTGAAGAATCTATCTTAATAGATATGACAAATAGTTATTATGAGCTAGCTAAAACAGAAGAAGATGTCATTGCTTTAATATCATATTTACTCCCAAGTGAATTTGATGCACCGGACCAAAAAGGCTATTTTGATTTATTACCACAGGTAAAAGAATCTATTCGTAATATTGGAAACGAAATCCTTAATTAATTAGATATCCCTATTCTTATTCTGTATTTGTCTAACAATTTTGGTCGTTCTATTACGAGTTAGCACTCTTGGTAAAATAGATAAAAACTTATTAAAAAGTCCAGGAATAGCTACAACTCTACCCTTATGCATTGCTTTGTATCCATAAACCGCAACATCTTTTGGACAAGCCATATTAAAGGTGATTTTATTGTCATTATTCCCTACAGAAACGACCTCCTGAAATGCCGTTTTTGTAGGACCAGGACATAATACGGTGGCGCTTACACCTGTTCCTTTTAATTCATTAGCAATGGCTTGTGAAAAAGATAAAATATAGGATTTAGACGCATAATACAATGCCATTAATGGACCTGGTTGAAATGCGGCCAAAGACGATATATTTAAAATTTTACCAGAACCACGTCTTACCATATCTGGTAAAAACAGTTTTATTAAATGTGTTGTTGTTAAAATATGTAAGTGTAACATTTCAGATTCGCGCTCCCAATCTGTATCACAAAAACTACCAAACAAACCAAAACCAGCGTTATTTATAATAACATCTATTGTGGTATTATCAATATCATTATAAATTTCTTGAGCAATATTTACAACGCTCAAATCCTTTACCATCAAAGTAATTTTAATGTTACATTGTTCTAAAATACTCGTTTTTGCTTCATTTAATTTTTGGGAATCTATATCTATTAAAATAAGATCATAAGAATCCTTAGCTAATATTAGCGCTAACTCAAATCCTAATCCAGATGCAGCTCCAGTTACTAAAGCAGTTTTAGTATTATTTCCCATCCACATAATCCTGAAGGTAACTAAATCTTTCCGTTAGTGTACCATTTTCAGTAATTCTAGCACGTTTTAAAACTTTGTTTTCATCATTATTAAAAAAAGCAGGAATCACATGCTCTAAAAAAGTAGCACCAAATCCCTCACTAGCGTCTTTTGGTAATTCACAAGGTAAATTATCTACGGCCATTACTGTAATTGCATCTTTTGCATCAAAAGCAGTTTCTTGTTCTGTTTGTGGATTATAACCATAAAAAGGGTCGGCAATGGTTGATGGGCGAATGGTACTCGCCACAGGTCCATCAATATCACAAGAAATATCTGCGACTAGATTAATCTTAAAATCTGGTGATTTTGCATCATTTCTTGTAAATAAATAAGGCGCATTATTTCCGTAAAAATGACCCGCAATAAAGTAATCGGTTTCTTTAGCATAAGGCATAAAATTACTTTCGTAACCTGATGGATCTTTATAAAACTCCCACTTATCTCCTACTTTACCATCCTTGCGTTTAGCATATTCCATTACATCCGCCATTACATAAACTGGTTCAGTAAATTGTGAGGTTAAATAAAGTGCATCACTTACTTGCTTTATTTGTAAATGATCTAATATTTCTTTTGCACCATGAGCTACTTTACCTGTACCTGTTAAAAGAATTTTAATATTAGGTAATGTAATTTTGTCTAACTCTGCTTTTACAGCTTCTAAATCTGCCAATGTTTCAACTTTAGGTAGATTAAATAATCCATCTCTTAATCCTAAAGCTCTAAAACCGTTGTATGCACCTACTAAACCTGCATAACGTCCAAAACCGATAAGACGCATATTATTTTCGCGGACTATAGTTTCGTGGTCAAACATTTCAATATTTTTTTCTAGCATAGCAACTAAAAGCTTCCTATTGTAGGGTTGCTTTTTAATCGTGTGCGAAAAATAAAAATATTTTTTATTCGGTATTAAATGCTCTATAGGTACTTCCTTTACTCCAATCATAACATCTGCATCAGAGACATCATCTGTAACTGTAAACCCTAATTTAGCATATGCTTCATCAGGAAACACTCTAATATCCGAAGATTCCACAACAAATTCTGCTTCTGGAAACTGTTTTCTAGCCTCTGCTAAAGTTTCTGGAGAAAATACTACACGTCTATCTGGTGGACTTTTACGTTCTTTTATTATGGCAAATTTCATGTAAGGATTATTTTAGACTGACAAAAAGAGTCAATTTATACTATGGAATAATTTTTGCACGAAAATAATTGGATTTGTTACCATTTGCAAAGTTTTTGGTAACTTCGCCATCCTTTTCCATTGAAAAGGAATATCATTTAGTGATGAAATCTTGAAAATTATTCAGGGTTAATTCGATACAGCAAAACTTGGTTTTGTAATCTAATTAAGGGGTCGACTGGTTTTGACAGCGAGATTAATTAAATGGTAAGCACGTCGTGTAATGGCATTGAAACACGTAAAAGGCTAGACCAAATTTTAAACGGCGAGAATAACTACGCTTTAGCTGCATAATCTGAATTACAGTAAGATTAAGCCTCGGCTCACTAGGTGAGCAAGCTTTATGTTCCCGAAAAGCCCTAGTCAGTGGCGTTTCTTTTAGGAGCATCGTAAAAATTGACTAAGATTAGGTAGCGCTTTGATGCCTTTTCGAGATTAAGAAGCTAAGTTGTAAGTAGGTTGTCTTTAACCAGTTTACAATCGAAAACCTAAGAATAGACTAAGCGTGTAGAAAGCTCTTTGGTTACTTGTTTGGACGAGAGTTCGATTCTCTCCGACTCCACCTACGCTCTCTGAAGCCTTGTGCGAAAGAGAGCTTTTTTTATTTTGAATAGACATTAATTGTTAAATTCAACTTCATTAAATAAAGCTTCGGTGGACGTGTTCACAAAATTTCATAATTTTAATTAAAATCAAACTTTATGAAATTACCTTACGTTGTTTACATTTTAAAATGTTTTGACAATACATTCTATACAGGGTACACAACAAACATTGAGAACAGATTAAAAGCTCATAATAAAGGAGAAGTTCATTACACAAAATCTAGGTTACCTGTTGAGCTAATCAATCTCTTTCAATTTGAGAACAAACAAAAAACATATGATTTTGAACGCTATTTAAAAACTGGTTCAGGCATTGCTTTTAGGAATAAAAGACTAGTTTAAAATAGGTCCATACAATTTTAGTTTTACTGCTTTACCAGGAAGTTAATCCCCAAAACCTATATCTTTAACAATCAAAACTTAAATTGCTAACTCTTTTTGAATAAATTTCACAATGAAAACATACAACTGGGGAATTATTGGCTGTGGTAATGTTACAGAACTAAAAAGCGGTCCTGCGTACCAAAAAACAAATGGTTTTAATCTTGTAGCTGTTATGCGTAGAGATGCTGAGAAAGTTAAAGATTATGCTCATAGACATAGTGTACCTAAATTTTATACGAATGCAGATGAACTTATAAACGATTCTGAAATTGACGCTGTTTATATTGCAACACCTCCAGATTCTCATGAGTATTACGCATTAAAGGTTGCAAAAGCAGGTAAGATTTGCTGTATTGAAAAACCTATGGCTACTTCTTATGAAGCATGCGTAAACATTAACAAAGCATTTAAAGAAAAAGATTTACCTCTTTTTGTCGCTTATTACAGACGCTCTTTACCTAGATTTACAAAAATTAAATCTTGGATAAACGACAATAAAATTGGTGATATAAGGCATATCTCTTGGATTTTAAACAAACCCGCTAATTCAATAGATTTGTCTAAAACGTATAATTGGCGTACTGATAGCGCTATTGCCTATGGTGGTTATTTTGATGATTTAGCTTCCCATGGGTTAGACTTATTTACATTTTTATTAGGAGATATTTCTGAAGCTAACGGCTTTTCTATTAACCAACAAGGTCTCTATTCTGCAATGGATGCTGTCACAGGAAACTGGATTCATAATTCTGGTATTACAGGATCTGGCAGTTGGAATTTTGGATGCGAAAAACGGGAAGACCATGTTCAAATTTTTGGCAATAAAGGAAAAATAGGGTTCTCAGTTTTTGATGAAAACCCAATTAGCATTAACTCTAACGGTAAAATTGAAAGTTTCCATATTGAAAACCCTGAAAACATTCAAATTCACCATGTTCAGAATATAAAATCTCATTTATTAAATGAATCACTTCACCCTTCAACTGGATCAACGGCAACACATACGGCTTGGGTTATGGATCGTATATTAAAATAACACTGATTAAAAGTTTTTCTATAACTAGATTAATGTAAGAAAACCAAAAACACTACGACTATATTCATATCTTTATAAAGCATATTATTAATTAGAAAAGAAACCGAATAACTTCAATTAAAATTGATATTATAGATTTTAATGACGAGGTTGTTTCTGACCTATTTAATTAATTATTAACTCACAGAAAGAAAGGAAACAACAGTATGCTAACTTGGAAAGATGTTATCAACTTTTCCGTAAACGGAAACCCAACACCAGAGAGACGTGTTGAAAAAACAGAAGCCGAATGGAGGGCTCAATTAACTCAAGAACAATTCAGAATTACAAGACAAAAAGGTACAGAACGACCGCATAGTGGAGAGCTTTGTAGTATTTATGATGAAGGTAAATATAATTGCGTTTGTTGTGATACACCTTTGTTTGATTCTACTATAAAATTTAGTTCGGGTACTGGTTGGCCAAGTTTTACACAACCTATTAAAGAAAATGCCATTAAATACCATAGAGATACTTCTTTTGGTATGGTACGCGTAGAAGTAATGTGTAATACTTGCGACGGACATTTAGGACATGTGTTCCCAGATGGTCCTGAACCTAGTGGATTACGTTATTGTATTAATTCAGAGTCTATGACGTTAGATAAGGAGATCAATTAATGGAGAAAAATATGCAAATTGCCACAGTTGGTGGTGGCTGCTTTTGGTGTACTGAAGCTGTATTTCAGGAAATTAAAGGTGTAGAAAATGTAGTATCGGGTTATTCTGGTGGTACAGTACCAGGAAAACCAACATATAGAGAAATTTGTTCTGGCTTAACTGGACATGCTGAAGTTGTACAAATTACTTTTGATGCTAATGTAATCTCATACGAGGATATTCTGGTTATTTTTATGACTACACACGATCCTACGACCTTAAATAGACAAGGAGCAGATCGTGGTACGCAGTATCGTTCGGTTATTTTTTATCATAATGATAAGCAAAAAGAAATTGCTGAGATTATTGTTAAGGAATTGGAGCAATACTATGAAAATCCGATTGTAACTGAAATTTCGGAAGCTGTCACCTTTTTTGAAGCTGAAAAAGAGCATCAAGATTTTTACAAAAACAATCCAGATTATGGGTATTGCAGTTTCGTAATTGATCCTAAATTAGCTAAACTAAAAAAGCTACATTCAGATAAGTTAAGAGACACTGAATAAATTTTATTCACTTAAATAGAAAGGACATTAATTTTTTGAACCGAGTAGTTGAGCCATTATTAAAAGCTTGAAAATTTAGTCTACAGAAAGGATGATTTTTAACTTATAGAATACGATATAGAACTAATAATGAATTACATAAACAACTGCTTAAAACAAATTTAATTTGTTAATCCTCTGTAATAATCTAAAACCTTTACTCGCAAAAGATATTCATATTTAGTATTAGCTAAATTTACTTTAGCATTATCTAAATTATTTTTACTTGTTACATAATTTAGAAAATTAGATACTCCGTTATTAAATCTTATTTCATTAATACGGTAGGATTCTTGGTAGGCTTCCACCTGTTTTTGTAAACTTAGATAACGGTTATAAACCGCTTCCATATCAAAATGAACTTGAGCAATCGCATTTTTTATATCTAAATGCGTGCGCTCTAATTCTAAAATTGACTCCTCTACTCTAATTTTTTCTAACGCAACATTGTTTTTAGCTCTAAACCCGTTAAAAAGCGGAACATTTACAGCAACTCCAACCACTGTGTTTAAATTATTATCTAGTTGATCTTTATAACCTATGGCTTCTGCCTCAAAATTTGTTTGTTCGGTCATAATTGGTAAATCATCACCATCTACGGTCACATAATCACCAGTTGTGACGATACTTGTTCCGGTTGAATTAAACAACTGAGCTGCACTAGAGTAATTTGTATTTATACCACCAAAAACAGAAATCTCTGGTGTAAACTGAGACTTGGCCACACTAACTCCTTTTTTTGCAGCTTCAATTCTTAATTCATTAGCTTTAAATGTCGCCAAATTTTGAAGTGCTTCATTATAAACCTCGTCTGCAGAAAGTTTATATTTTTCAAAATCGAGTAGAATTGATTCAGCATCAACCTCAATAGAATCAGGAAGATTTAATAATCTTGCAAGTGCTAATCTTGCATTATTTAAGTTAGATTCTGAGTTTAAAACACTGGTTTCATCACTAGCTATTTGTCCTAATATATCTGCATAGTCTGCAGGATTACCAGATTCATTATCGTAAAAATCCTTTTGAATTTTTAGTTGTTCTTTAGTCGTCTCTAAACGTTGCTTTGTTAGGTCTAAAACCGCTTTACTATTTAAAACTTGTAAATAAGCTAAAGTAACATTTAAGATTAAGTCTTGTTGCGCTGCTTCTTTTTCTAACTCAGAAGCCTTTCTATTTAGGCTATTTTGTTTGGCTGAATTTAATAATCTAAATCCATTAAAAATGGTCATATCTATGCTCAATCCCATATTGGAAAACGTCAATTCCTGATTTATAAAATCATTTGTAAAAGGATCTATACTTCGACCATCATTCACTCCTAAATTAAAATTGCCATTTATACTAGGCAACAAATTAGCTTTTGATTGCTGGTGGTTAACTTTAGCGGAATTTGCTCGTAAATCTGCCGACTTTAAATCGAGATTATTCTCTAGTGCCATAGATATACACTCATCTAAAGAATAACTTTTCTGATCTAAATTTTGAGTGTATCCTACTAAACCCATCAAAATAGCGAGGGCAAATATTAATTGTTTTTTTATCATAATGCTTTTGTTATTCTGAGACTATTTTCCCATCAAGTAGATTTATAATTCTTGATCCATAGGATGCATTCTTTTCAGAATGTGTGGCCTGTATTATGGTTACTCCTTCTTTATTCAATTGAGAAAACAACTCCATAATTTCTGTACTCTGCTTAGAATTTAAATTACCTGTCGGTTCATCTGCCAAAATCAATTTTGGTTGTCCGATAAGTGCTCTTGCAATACCAACTAATTGCTGCTGTCCACCACTTAGCTGTTGTGGAAATAAATCTTTTTTTCCAACGATATTGAAACGGTCTAGCATATCTGCAACCATCGCTTTTCGCTCAGAAGATTTCACGTTTTTATATAGTAATGGTGTTTCAATGTTTTCCCAAACGTTTAACTCATCAATTAAGTGATAAGCCTGAAATACAAAACCTATGTACTCTTTATAAAGTTTAGAGCGGTTTTTTTCTTTCATGCTATGAACTGGCTCACCTAAAAATGTATAACCACCATCGGTAAAACTGTCTAGCATACCAATACAATTTAATAATGTGGACTTGCCTGAACCCGAAGGTCCCATAAGCGAAATAAATTCTCCTTCCTTAACTTGTAAATCGATGTTATCTAGTAACGTGACTTTATTACTTCCAGAATTAACAGTACGAGTAGCCTCATTTAGGCTTAATAATGTATTTGTCATTTTCAGTTTTTTTTAGTCTATATGATTGATTTGCGAATCTCCAAAGCTCAATCCTTTATTAATTTTTGCACTGCCTTTATAATACAATTCAGCCTCTCCATAAGCTGTAAATTTTATACTTTCTGATGCCTGAATTCTAAATTGTGCTTCTCCATACGCTTTGAGTTTAGAGGTTTTGTTATCCACCTCAACTAGGTTGATTTCGCCCTCACCATAAGCAGTTATATGTTGATTGTCGATTCTTCCATTTGCGATAGTTAATTGGCTCTCTCCATAAACATCAACATCAAAATTGTTAATGTTAACATCATTGAATGTTACTTGAGATTCTCCATATATTTTAAGATCAAATTTATCTACATCAATAAGACTTGTGCATACAGTTGTTTGCTCTCCTCTTAACGATAAATTATCGATAGTTTTATAAACCACCTTTATAGTTAGAACTTTTCCTTTATAAATAGGTTCTTTCATTTTCATTCCATTCTTTACAACTTTCTTATGCTTTGTTGTCGTTTTAGCATCATCTAAATAAACTCTAAGTGTGCCATTATTAACTTCTATGTTTACGATATCATTAGACAACGTATTTTCTAAAATTGTAACTGACTCTTCTTCTCCTTGTACAAATGTGGTTTCAATATGTGGACTAATAATAACTTTGTTGAAAGATGCTACAGCTTTCTTTGTTTGTCCTAACATCACTTGACTAATACAAACCAAGGCAATTATTAATGTGTTTTTTATAAGTTTCATAATTCTTTATTTTTCTGATTAATGATGAATTTTATTTTACTCTGTTTTTAAGCTATCTATTGGGTTTGAAACGGCAGCCTTAATCGCCTGAAAACTTACGGTAATCATGGCTATACCTAATGCACAAATTGCTGTAAAAACAAATGGGTGCCAGCTTATTGTAATTCTGTATGCAAAATCTTGAAGCCAATTATTCATAATATAATAAGCTAACGGAAATGCTATAATTAGAGCAATTGCTACTAGTTTAATAAAATCAATAGACAATAATTTTACAATTCCGGTTACAGTTGCACCTAAGACTTTTCTGATTCCTATTTCCTTATCGCGTTGCTCTGCTGTAAAAGCTGCTAAACCGAAAAGGCCTAAACAAGCTACAAAAACTGCGAGTAATGAAAATATCATTCCGATTGAAGCCGTTTGCTTTTCTTCTAAATACAGTTTCTCTATATTTTTATCTAAAAAGCTGTAGTCAAAAGGAACGTTTGGTGCTATCTTTTTAAAACTGTTCTCTATGCTCATTAAATTTTGACTCAAATCTGTAACAGACATTTTAACTAACATATATTCTTTCCTCTCACTAGAATAATTATGAAAAGCATAAGCTCCTATTGGTTCTCGTAACGATGCAAAATTAAAGTCATCTACAACACCAACAATAAACGAATTATGACTAGGCAACATTTGAATAGGTTTACCAATGGCTTCCTCAGGAGTATACCCAAGGTAATCTGCAATCTTTTTGTTAATTACAACATCTACAAGCGAATCGCCTTCGGCTTTTATCTCTGGAAGGTTTTTTCCCGCCACAAAATTTAATTCCATTAGCTCAATTGCTTTTGCCTCGATACGATTAGTTTGTACTGCCAAACCGCCATCATCTTCTAAAGGATTTTGGACCATTCTACCGCTTACTGTTTTACCAGGATAACCTTGTGCGGCACCAGCATTAGACACCATAGGTAATTTGCCCAATTCTAACTTCAACAAATCTACATTAGATGCTTCGTTAATGCCATTAACGGAAATAGCCATAATTTGCTCCGAATTAAATCCTAAATCTTTTTCTTGAATATATTTTAGTTGATTATAAATTACAATCACGCCAATAATTAATATGGTAGACGCACCAAACTGAGCCACAACCAATCCTTTTCTAACGCGTGTTGCCCAGAAGGAACCTATCTTACCTCCGCTCAATATTTTTTTAGCCGAAAGATTAGACATATATATTGCTGGATAAGATCCTGCCAACAGAGTTGTAATTGCCCAAATAACAATAAGTGATACTATAAAAGTGCCAGACCATAGCATAGAACTAGGAATCTCTTTACCCGAAATTTGGTTAAAATATGGCAAGCATAATAGCGCTAATAACACTCCAAAAACTATTGAAATTGCAGTTATTAATCCTGTTTCTGCATAAAATCGGGTTATTAAATTAGATACCGAAGCACCAAGTGTTTTACTTACGCCTACTTCTCGAGATCGTTTTTGAGATCTTGCTGTTGTAAGATTCATATAATTAATACATGCAATGACAAGAATGAGAAGTGCAAGCCAACTTAAACTCTTAACCTGCTCTATAGAACCTTTACGAGAACTATAAGCATTTTCAATTTGATTAGAATATAAATGCACTTGGTTTAAAGGTTGCACATTTAAGGTGTACCACTGCGCATCCTTTTCAACAAATTTGTCTAACATAGTTTGCATCTTCGACTTTAGAGCGCTCACATTTGTTCCTTCAGCCAATAACAAATAAGTTTCTAAACTTGAATTTGACCAGGTTGGTTGCCTAGAAAAAAAGCTCGTCGCAAACGAAACATATACATTAGCATCTAATGTGGTATTTGCTGGTAAATCGTCAAATACTCCTGTTATTTCAATATTTAATCTATCATCAACTTTAAAAATTTTTCCGATAACTTGATCTGTTCCAAAATAACGATTAGCTGTACTTTTAGACACAATAGCTGTATTTGGTTTTGTTAAAGCTTCTTTCGCAATTCCTTGAGTTAGTTTTAAATCGAAAATTTTGAACAAACTAGAATCTGCATAATATAATGACGATTCAATAAATTCTGAAGAACCTGTACTTATATAAGCAGCCTCACCAAAACCATGTTTTAAAAATCTTACTGCATCTAAAACTTCTGGAATTTCCTCAATACTCGTTGGAGCAACCATTGCAGGAGCTGTTGCATACGTTTTATTGTTATAACTTTCAGCAGTTTCAACTAAAACTCTATGAATTTGATCTTTATGAGAAAACATAGAATTAAAACTATTCTCATGTTGAACGAATGCAAATAACAACGTCGTTATTGTAAGACCTAAAGTGAGTCCCAAAACATTAATTGATGAAAAAAGAGGACTCCCTTTAATATTTCTCCAAGCAATTTTTATATAACTCTTTATCATAACTATTCGTTTTTTATTCGGTTTTTAAACTATCAGCAGGATTTGCAATTGCCGCTTTAATGGCCTGAAAACTTACCGTTACCATAGCAATTAAGATCGCAACAACGCCAGCTATAATAAATACCCACCAATTAATTTCTATACGATATGCATAATCTTGAAGCCAATCTTGCATAAAATACCAAGCTATTGGAATTGCTAGTACAATAGATATTAAAACAAGTTTCAAAAAATCTTGAGAAAGTAATTTTACAATACCAGAAACGCTTGCACCTAAAACCTTACGTACTCCAATTTCTTTTCGTCGCTGCTGTGCTGTGTAAGCTGCTAATCCAAAAAGACCTAAGCAAGAAATAAGAATGGCCAATATGGCAAATATTTGAGATAACTCTCCAACCAACTGTTCGTTTTTAAACTTTTCATTAAAAGCTTCATCTATAAATGAATATTCAAATGGAAATGCTGGATTATGAGTTTTCATTACAGCTTCAATATCTGATAATGCTTCATTAATAGGTACTCCTGCTTTTGTTTTTATAAACATATACCTAGTGTAACTAGGAAAGTGCATAAAAAGTACAGGATCACTGGCATCAAACATATCACCATAAACATAATCTTTTACAACACCTACGACCTCCAATACATCATCTCCTCTGCTAATAATATTTCCGATTGGGCTTTCGTTACCCATCATTTTTGCTAAGGATTCAGAGATTAAAACAGATGTACTATCTGCTTCAACAGTTTCACTAAAACCTCTACCTTCAATAATCTCCATTCCTGTGGTATCAAAAAAGCTTTGGGTAACATTTCTAAAAGAAATTAAAACATCTTCGGTATCTGTTCCTCCTTTCCATGAAAATCCAGACCCATTATTTCCACCAGATAAAAGAGAAGAATTACATAACGTTGCATTATCTACAGAACCTGTTCTAATCAATTCTTGTTGTACGACATTAAATTTAGGAATAAAGTCAAGGTCAATTCGCATGGACAAAAGTTGATCTTTGTTATAGCCTAAATCTCTATTTTTTGCGAATTGAATTTGCTGATAGACTAAAATTGTAACAATAATAAATACTATTGAAATTGTAAACTGACCAACAACTAACCCTTTTCTTATAAGTGTTGCTGAACCTTCAGTTACTTTTAAGCCTTTTAAAACTTCTACGGGTTTAAATGACGATAAATAAAATGCTGGATAAAGACCTGCCAAAAGTCCACAGACAATTGCCACTGTAATAAGGCTTAATATATGCATTGGATTAGCCAATCCTAAGGTTAAGTTTTTATCTATGATGAGGTTAAACTGCGGTAATAGTATGGCCAGCATCACTACACTAAAAACTGTAGCTATAATCGATAGTATCAACGCTTCAGAAATAAACTGTGTAATTAATCGTCCTCTCCCAGATCCCATAGCTTTACGGACGCCTACTTCATTGGCACGTTTTTCGCTTCGAGCCGTACTTAAATTCATAAAGTTAATGCAAGCAATTAATAGAATTACAAATGCTATAATTGTGAATAAACGCACATAGGTTATACGACCACCTACTATTTCACCACCTTCAAACTTAGATCTTAAGTGCCAATCTTTTATAGTGTGTAAAAAAGCATAATCATCTGTGTTTTCTTCTTTTGTACCAATTAATGCTCTTACTTGAGTATCTACAGTTTCAAAGTTAGCCTCTGGTGCTAATTCTACAAAGGTATCTGAAAAATTACTACCGTATTCCGTCATCCATTCTGCACCATCTCTATAACGCTCAAAAGGTGCAACCCAATTAAAGGGAAATGACACATTATTCGGAAGATTTTCTATAACACCTGTAACCAAATAATTATCCTTATTACTAACTCTTACAACTTTTCCGAGGGCTTTTTCATCCTTACCAAAAAGTTGTTCTGCTGTTTCTTGTGTTAACACAATAGCTTCAGGATTTACAAATGCATCTTCTCTATTACCTTCAACAAACTTTAAACTAAAAATTTCTAAAAAATCTGCATCTGCATAACGTCCACTTCTTGTAATAGAATTATCACCTACAACAAATAATCGCTCCTCGAGACTAGAACGGGTGGCTTTAACTATTCCAGGAATGTCATTTAGCATATCTTGAGCTAATGGACCAGGTGTAGAGTAAAATGTACGCCATTCTCCTTCATAGTTTTGGTTAGTTGGCACATAGTAAACTTGATCTTGCTTATCAAAGTTTTTGTTGAAACTTAGTTCATCCTCAACCCAAAGAAAAATTAAACTTGCACATGTAATTCCTATGGCTAACCCGAAAATATTAAGGAAACTATAGCCTTTGTTTTTTAATAAGGTTCTAAATGCTATTTTGATATAATTAAGAAACATAAGTATTCGTTTTTTGATTGATGAAATGTTTTATTCTCACTTACTGTGTTATATAGTGAAGATGATGCCAAACATTTAATATTCTGAATATCAACAACATAAAACAAGTTGATAAAAACAAAAGTGTCCGATTTCGATACAGTTTTTGTTCGTAATCGGACACTTCAACTAACTACATTTTTTACTCCGAACGTAATGAGTTAACGGGATTGGCGTTTGCAGCCTGAAGCGTTTTTACACTTATCACTAACAAAGCAAAAAATATCATTGCAGAACCACTTATTAAGAAGACCCAGAAACTGATACTTGTTTTAAAAGCAAAATCTTGCAACCAACTATCTATTCCATACCATGCAATTGGTGAGGCAATAATAAATGCCACGGCAACCAACACTAAAAACTCTTTGCACAACAAGGTATTAATTTGTAATAATGAAGCACCTAAAACTTTACGAACACCTATTTCTTTTACACGTCTATTGGTTGTATAAATTACAAGTCCGAGCAGTCCTAAACAACTAATTAAAATAGATAGACCAGTTGCCCAATTTAGTAGCTTTGATATTCTCTTTTCTCTATTGTAAAACTTCTCAATGTTCTCATCTAGAAATTCAACTCTGTAATCATCGACATCTGTATAGACTGTTTTATAAGCACTTTCTATCTTAGAAAGTGTTTCTTTTAAATTTCCTTCTGCATTATTTTGAAAACTAACATGAACGGCTTGGAATTGGCTAAATCTGGCACGATACCAATCACCTCTCCACGCCATTGGTTTAATATCTGACCTTAGAGAGCGCTGATGAAAATCTGACATCACACCAACTATAGGAATATTTTCGTCACTCATTAATACCGTTTTACCGATAGCCTCTTCAGGAGACGTAAAACCAAGCTTCTTTCTACATGTTTCGTTAATTACTAATTCTTTAACTGAATCATTTCTAATGCCTCTTCCTGCTAAAATTTCAAGTTGAAATAAATTAGCATAGTTAGCATCACCAAATAAAAATTGTAAATCTGTATTAACTTCGTTATTATCATCTACATAAGAAATCGAAGAACTATTTGAAGACATTGAAGCTGGTGCATGACCGCCAAGACTTATGTCTTTAATGGCAGGAATGGCCTTCAATTTTTCGGCATAAATTTCTTTTTTTGAAATTTCCCCTTCTCCTCTTGGATTGTAAACGGATACAACAGCATCAGTTTTAAAACCCATATCCTTATTTAATAAAAAATTTATCTGCTTACCAACAAGTAATGTACCTATGATAAATATCTGAGCTATTGAAAACTGAAAAACAGTTAAGAATTTACGCAGTTTCACTTTTTTGTCTCCAACGGTTAAATGGTTTTTTAACACGGAAACGGCATTAAATTTTGATAGTACCATTGCTGGATAAAATCCTGAAAGAAATGTTACAACCAATAATAAAACTGCTATGCCTATAATAATTATTGGAGCTTTAAACAGATCGAAACTCAAACCCTCTGGTACAAAATCTGAAAACACATTAATAAGCCAACGAGAAAGTAAAAAAGATAATAAGGCTGATATTACAACCAACAAAAATGTTTCTCCCATAAACTGACCAATAAGTTGCTTTCTAGAGCTACCAAGGGTTTTACGGATTCCTATTTCTTTAGCACGCTGAGAGGCTTGTGCTGTGTTGAGATTTATAAAATTTATACAACCTAATAGCAATAAAAATAATGCCACTAACGCTAAATTGGTTAGTAATGACCTGCTTGCCTGTCCTTTACTCCAGTCGTAAATACCATAGGCTTCATTAAAATGAATATCTGATAAGGGCTGTAAAACAAATTTTTGCGTTAATCCATATTTCTTAGAATCCTCATCTTCATGCTCTTTTGCCAAAGCATCAAAACGATTTTGTATAGCAACTAAATCTGCAGATGAACTAACTTTTACTAACAGCTGAGCACTAGAATTGGTATTTGCCCATTCTTTATTGAGAAAATCTTCTCTTAAACGTGTTTGTAATACTGTGGGATGAGAAATAAATTCTTCGAAAACAAAATCTGTTCTTTCCTTAAAATTCTCTACTACACCTGTTACAGTAACATTTAAAGAATCATTATACACCAATGTTTTACCAATAATCTCATTTGGAGCAGTATTAGGAAAATATTCTGCAGCGCGTTTTTCGGTAAGAACCACATTATTTGGCTGAGAAAGTATGTTTGTTTTGTCACCAGCTAAAAATTTATAGTCAAATATTTTAAAGTAATTGGCATCCGTAAAAATTACAAAGTTTGGCCATTTTACAACTTTATCTATTGCTTTATTTTCAACTTTAGCAGGCCGCTCTTGATAGAATCCACTAACAACATCAAAGTTAGAATTTTCCTTTATCGCCTCTTCTAGAGCTAAGGTTACACCTGGATTATTAAAGTTTCCTTGTGGCGAATGAAAATCCGTAACTACTCTATAAATACGATCTCCATCTTTATGAAATGTATCGAAGGTATAGTCGTAATAAATCATTAATCCAATAACAAAAGACGCACTCAATCCAATTGTAAGACCAATAACATTGATTAGAGAAAACACCTTATGCTTCATAATATTTCTCCATGCTATTTTGAAATAATTTTTAATCATAACTGCTCGTTTTTTTTTAGATTAATTTATTCTGCCCTTAGAGAATCTACAGGATTAGATGTTGCCGCTTTTATAGTTTTACTTGCTATGGTTAACATGGCTATAACTATTGCAATTCCTCCAGCTCCAAGAAATATCCATATATTAAGATTAATACGATACGGATAATTTTGTAACCACTGATGCATTGCCCACCATGCAATTGGTGTTGCAACCACAAAAGCTATAATTACTAATTTTAGAAAATCTTTTGTAAGTAAAACAGTGATAGAAGACACACTTGCTCCTACAATTTTTCGCACTCCAATTTCTTTTCTTCTTTGCGCTACAATAAGTAATGACATCGCAAAAAGACCAATACAACTTAAGATAATGGCCAGAATAGAACCACTACCAATCATTGTTGTCATGGTACGTTCGCTACGGAGTGTACGATCTATATTTTCATTTAAAAACGAGCCTTGAAATTCGGCATTAGGCTCTATTCTATTCCATGCCGCTTTCACATCTGTATAAGCCTGTTCTAAATTTTGAGGAGCTACCTTGACGTAAACATTTCTTAAATTCCAATTAGGAAGTGCAAATAAGCTCATTGGTGCAATATGCTGATCGAGCTCTTGAAAATTAAAATTCTTAACAACACCAACTACCGAATAAACAGCATCGTCTAAATCTATTTGAGACGCTAAAACATCTTCTTCATTCAACTGTTTTGCCATAGCTTCGTTAATAATAACCGACAAACTATCACTAGCAAGATTTTCTCTAAAAGACCTCCCTTCTACTAAAGTTAAATCTAATGTTTCAATATAATCTGCATCTACTACCAACATGTGAGTTTCTACTCCACGACCTTTATATTCAAAACCCAAAACACTTGTAGAACGAGAGCCATCTTTTCCTAAACCTAAAATATTGTTAGATGCTGTGACACTCAAAACATTTACATTATTTTGAAGATCGTCTCGAAGTAGTTGTAGCGCTTGTTGATCGTTACGTGCTCCGTTTAAAGGAAAAGCAATCACCTGGTTTTTATTGAACCCTAAATCTTTAGTTCTCATAAATTCTACTTGATCCCAAAGCACAAGTGTGCCACTAATAAGTAAAATGGCGATACTAAATTGTAAGACCATTAAACTATTTCTCAAATGATTTTTTCCATTAATTTCTAGCTTTCCTTTTAAACTTTGTAAAGTACCAAGACGACTCATTAAAATAGCAGGATAACCACCAGCAATTAACGTTACACCAATAAAACTGACTATTAATATCACTAACCATGAAGGCTCTAATAAGGCAGAAAGCGATGCTCTTGTGCTAAATAAAACCTGAAACTGAGGCAATAAAAGTACAGCCAACAGAATTCCTAAGCCTGTTGAGATTAGAAAGACTAAAATACTTTCTCCCCAAAACTGAAAAAATAATTGTTTATGATTTGCGCCTAGTGTTTTACGCATTCCTATTTCTCGTAATCTTTGGTCGCTTTTTGCAATACTCATGTTTACAAAATTTACACAAGCGATAAAAAGAATTAAAATCGCAATTCCTAATACTAAATAAGGCATTGTGCGACTTACAATTACAGGACCTTGATTAAAATTAGCAAACCGAATATCTGTTAAGGGCAACAATTTTATTTGTCTATAATCACCATTGCTATTGGGCTGAATGCCATCGCGAATAGCGTTATCAATCTCATTTTTATAGTGTAATTGTGTAAAATCTTTTGTGCTTTTTTCAAATTGTTGTGGACTTACATTTTGTGCAAGTTGCATATACACCTCATGATTCTCCACATCCCAACGTCCAATTGCTCTTTCGTAACTGTGATAACCTTGACTTTTAAAATTTAAGACTACATCAAAACCCATTGAGCTGGTTTCAGGAAAATTTTCAACTATAGCTGTTACTGTAAATGGAACCATTTCCTCATCGCGTAAGATAGATATGGTTTGTCCTATAGCATTTTTATCGCCAAATATTCGTTGTGCAGCATGCTTGGTTAAAGCAACAGAAGTTTCTGAAGTTATTGGGTTTTGCTTATCTCCTTCAATTATTGGGAAGCTAAACATATCAAAAAAATCAGGATCAACATAAACACCACTCATGCGTAGTTGTTTGTCTTTATGATTTAATAACACTCCAGCGCCAACATAACGTGTTATTTTTTCCACACCAGTTGTTTCTTCTTTTAAGGCTGCCGCAAAAGGTTCTGATTTTGAAATATTAGCTTCTACTCCATCTGGCACACTATCCTCTGAGTATACCATAAAAATGTTCTCTCCATTTTCATGAAAACGGTCATAAGACAATTGAAAGACAGCATACATTCCTAATAAAATAGCTACACCAAAAGCAGCTGTAAGTCCTAGTATATTGAGTGCTGTGAATGTTCTATTTTTCCAAAGATTCCTAATTGCTATTTTTAAATAATTCTTAATCATGATTGTTCGTTTTTTGATTGATTTACTCGGTGCGCAATGATTTTACAGGATTCGCTGCTGCAGCTTTTATAGCCTGAAAACTCACAGTGATTAATGTGATAATTAAGGCTCCGAAACAGGCAATTGCAAATACATCCCAAGTGACAGACGTACGATAACTAAACTTTTGCAACCATTGACCCATAACGTAGTATGCAATTGGTGAAGCGATTAATAAAGCTATTACTACCAGAGTGATGAAGTCTTTTGAAAGTAATAACCACAGTTGACTAATTGAAGCTCCCAGTACTTTACGTACTCCAATTTCTTTTGTTCGTTGTTCCGCTACAAAAGATGCCAATCCAAATAAGCCCAAACAACTAATAAATATCGCTAGCGCTGTAAATACTCTAGCTAAACTAGCAATGCGTTCTTCTGATCTAAATTTTGCACCATATTCTTCATCCACAAATTGATAATCGAATGGTGTGTTTGGAAAGTTCTTCTTAAAAACTCCCTCAATTAGTGCTAAATTATCACTGGTACTTTTATTAGGATTTAGCCTTAGACAGTAATAAGCGATATTTCCATATTGTTCAAAAACATACATAGCTTGTTTTACAGGACTATAAGGTGATTGCACTATCATATCATCAATTACACCAACAATTTTTAAAGGCGTAAAAGGATCTTCAGTATCAGAATCTCTTATATATTTTCCAATAGGATTGGTAATATTCATATACTTAACAGCCGTTTTATTAAGAATAACTGCATTAGAATCTGTTGCAAATTCGCGAGAAAAATCTCTTCCTTCTATCAACTTCAATCCTAAGGTTTCAACAAAATCATAGTTAACATTTGTGTAAGCTAAATCCTCTTGAAAGCCAACAGGCTTACCCTCCCAATTATAGCCACTTCGATTAGACCAAACTTCTGTTGTTGGTCCACTTAATGTCGTCATACTTGTGGCTCCACCTGAAGCTATAAATTGTGTTCGCATTACTTCGTGCTTACCTAAAAATTCTGAGCTCATTACAGGAATTTGTATCAATCCTTCCTTCTCATAACCAACTGGTCTATCTTTTGAAAACTGTATTTGATTCATCACTACAAGTGTTCCTATAATTAGTGCCGCAGAAACAGTAAATTGAGCTACCACTAACACTTTTCTAGGTAAAGAGGAATAGCGACCAGATTTAAATGTGCCTTTAAGCACTGCAACCGGATTAAAAGAAGATAAATACAAGGCAGGATAACTACCAGCTAAAACCGAAGTTATTACAACAAATAATAATGAGACCAGCCAAAACTGAATATTGCTCCATGGAAATTCAATCGCTTTACTCGCCAAATTATTAAAACCATTTAGGAATAATAAAACGATACCGAGAGCCACTACAAAAGACAGCAAAACAATTAAAAAAGATTCGCTTAAAAATTGAAATATAAGTTGACTCCGTTGCGATCCAATAGACTTTCTAATACCAACTTCGGTAGCTCGTTTTTCTGATCTGGCTGTACTTAAATTTACAAAGTTGATACATGCTAATAATAAAACAAACAAGCCTATAATACCAAAGAGCCATACATTTTCAATACGACCACCAGACTGTACACCATTTTCAAAATCAGATCGTAAATACCAATCCTCCATTGGAAATAAGAACATTTCTGGGTTAAACTCTGCTTCACTAGGATCACCTATTTTTTTTACATCTTTTATCTTAGCAGAAATCGCTTCCATTGTTGTGTTCTCATTAATCTGAACAAACGCCTGAAAAGAATTATTTCCCCAAGAATCCTTAGCATTTTCTAACCATGGTTGTGTTGTTACATAGAATTTCCATGGAATTAAATATTCCATATCACTAAAAGAGTTGTTTGAGGGAATATCTTTATACACAGCCGTTACAACTAAATCATCTTCATTATTAACTTTTATTATTTTGCCAAGAGCAGTTTCAGATCCAAATAATGTCTTAGCCGTAGACTCCGAAATCATTATAGAATTCATTTCCTTAAGTCCATTTTTTTCTCCGGAAATGATGTCTAAATTTAACATCTCAGGCGCACCTTCTTGCATGGCATTTCCTGTTCTGTAAATAGTTGTTTCGCCAAAGTTTAAATATCTTGGCTGCTCCCAAGAGGACATAATAATGTGCTTAAAATTATCATTATAATCTTGTCGTAAAGCAAATTCTAATGGTCTTGGAATCGCAGGACTTGTTTCTATAATATTATTAGAAGATTCGTGCTGAAAAATTTGTGCAATAGTCGTTTTATCCTTAAAGTGGTTGTTATAATTTAATTCGTCATATATCCAAAGCCCAATTAACATGGTAGCTGCCATACCAATTGCTAATCCAGAAATATTTATAATAGAATACACCTTGTTTTTAAGAAGGTTTCTAAACGCTATTTTGAAATAATTTTTAAGCATAGTTTCTATGAATTACTATTCGTTTTTTGATTGATTTGGCTTCGACACTTCAGTAAAATTGATTGGTTGGTTGATTTAATGTTTACTGAAGTGTTTTCTGCCTGATTGATTGATTGATTGATGAAAATCGTTTTATGCTAATATGTTCTCGGTTACTTTTTGTCCGTCTAACATTCTAATAATTCTGTGACTGTATTTAGCATCATGTTCACTATGTGTTACCATAATAATTGTTGTACCAGCTTCGTTTAGATCTATTAATAAATCCATTACTTCATTACCATTGGTGCTATCTAAATTACCAGTTGGCTCATCTGCTAGTATTAACTTAGGATTGTTTACTACAGCTCTAGCAACTGCAACACGTTGTTGCTGACCACCAGATAATTGCTGAGGAAAGTGATTTCGGCGATGCATTATTTGCATTTTCTCTAAAACGGCTTCGACTTGTTTTTTGCGCTCCACTGGTTTTACACCAGTATATATAAGTGGTAATTCTACATTTTCGAAAACTGTAAGTTCATCAATAAGATTAAAGCTTTGAAAC
Source organism: Winogradskyella echinorum (assembly GCF_014297365.1). Taxonomy (GTDB): domain Bacteria; phylum Bacteroidota; class Bacteroidia; order Flavobacteriales; family Flavobacteriaceae; genus Winogradskyella; species Winogradskyella echinorum. The sequence goes on from NZ_JACOQD010000001.1 coordinate 142,351, forward strand.
ACAAATCCTATATTATGCTTTCGTAATTCTGATCGTTTGCGTTCATTGTAACCTGCTACTTCTGTTCCGTTAAACATAAAGCTTCCGCCATCTGGATCATCTAATAAACCTAATATATTTAATAAGGTAGATTTTCCACATCCTGAAGGTCCCATAATGGCAACAAACTCACCTTCCTTTACATTAAAAGACAACTTATTTAAAGCAATTGTTTGCACTTCTTCAGTTTTGTAAAATTTCTCTAAGTCCGTAATTTGTATCATTGTATTCGTTTTTATATTTTTTTAACTTTTGGCTGTTAGCCTTTAGCTATTAGTTGTTGGTTAAAAATTATTTCTTTTATCTATACTCTTTTCTCTATTATCTTGGCTCATGATTCTACTTCAAAATCAACTCTTCGGTATCACCAAAGGAATCATAACTCGATGTCACAACTTTATCACCAGGATTTAAGCCTTCTAATACTTCATAATATTCTGTGTTCTGGCTTCCTAATCTAATATTTACTTTATAGGCTGTATTGCCATCTTCACTGACTTTAAAAATCCAGTTACCTCCTGTTTTTTGAAAGAAACCACCCTTTGCTACCAATAAAGCTTCTTTTTCAGCACTTAAGGCGACACGAATCTGAAGATTCTGCCCTCTTCTAATGCCCTCTGGCGCTTCACCTTCAAATTTCATATCGACTTGAAAACGACCATTTATTACTTGTGTAAATACTTTTTTTATCTCTAACGTGTAGGTCTTATTATTTAAGGTGAATGTGCCTCTTTGACCATTATAAATTCTAGAAATATAGTGTTGATCAATATCTACTCTAACTTTATAAGCCGTAGTTACATCTACTTGTCCTAATCGTGTTCCTTTATTTATTGATTGTCCGATTTCGGCATCAAGCGATGTTAACTGACCATCAATAGGAGCACGCACCACTAAATCACCTACTTTTTTTCTCATGAGTTCTAAGGCACTTTGTGTTCTGGCGTATGAATTTTTTGCCTGATTAACTTCGAGTTTAGATGATATTGAATCCTCAGACAATACTTGCTCTGCTAACTTCATGCGTTCTTTCTGATACTCAAAATTATTCTGAGACGACTCATAATCCATTCTACCTATGGCTCCTTTTTCATATAGGCGTTTATTCAATTTATATACGCGTTCTGCTTCAATTAAATTATTTTCTACATCTGTAAATTGATTTTGTCTATTAATAGTGTTTTGACGTGCTGCGTTCTGTGAGATCTGCATTTGCGTTAATAAATTGTAGACTGATGTCTCCTGATTAACAAGAGTTAATTCTAAATCTGTATTAGATAATCGTAGAATTGGCTCACCTTTTTTAAGCATTGCACCATCTTCTACAAATTTTTCTTCAACGCGTCCACCTTCTAGAGCATCTAAATAAATAGTTGTAATTGGCAATACAATTCCGTTAACCGGAATGTTTTCTTGAAACACATCATTTTTAACTGTGCTAATTGAAATTCGTTCTTTTTCAACATTTAATTTTGAGCCTCCTGAAGTTTGAAAGACCACATATACGATAAGTGCTATAATGGCTAAAACACCTAAGGCAAGAGCTATCTTTTGATTTGAAAATTTTTTCTTTTGAATTGGAACGTCCATGTTTAATTTTTGATTTATACAGTTTATATAGTGAAGATGATGCCAAAACAGCAAACACCTATAAATCAAATAGTTGTATTTTTAATCGAATATAAAAGTGTTCGATTTTGATACACTTTATGTTCGAAAATGCACACTTTTAAGCCTTACCAAAATTTAGGTTTTGTAATTTTTATAAGCCCAAGATAAAATCGTAATATTGTATTGATGGTACTAAAAAACGCTACAATATTAGTTATTGATGACGATGTTGATGTTTTAACAGCATTACGATTGCTATTAAAACCGCTTTTTAAAGAGGTTGTAACAGAAAAAAATCCTAGTAATATTACTTCGCAAATAGAGCGTACTAATTACGACATTATAATTCTAGACATGAACTTTAATGGGTTAGTCAATACAGGTAATGAAGGTATTTTTTGGCTGAATAAAATTAGAAAACAAAAACCTGAAACGTCGGTAATTCTTATGACTGCTTATGCTGATATAGATTTAGCCATAAGAGGATTAAAAGAAGGGGCTTCGGACTTTTTAATGAAACCATGGAAGAATGAGAAAATGATTGAAACCATTTCTACGATATTAGAAAGCAAAAAATCTAACACTTCTAAAACAAAAAGTTTAAACTCAAACTCGGTAGAAATTATTGGTGAAAGCGAGGTAATGAACGACGTTTTTGTGAAGCTTAAAAAAGTAGCTCCAACTGACGCCAATGTTTTAGTACTTGGCGAAAATGGTACAGGTAAAGATTTAATTGCTAGAGCACTTCACGATAATTCAAACAGACGCGATAAGCCATTTGTAAAAGTAGATGTAGGTGCATTAACGGCATCACTTTTTGAAAGTGAATTATTTGGATATAAAAAGGGAGCATTTACAGATGCTAGAGAAGATAGAAAAGGACGTTTTGAGGCTGCAAATGGTGGCACCTTATTTTTAGACGAAATCGGTAATATTGGTTTGGGTCAACAAGTAAGATTATTAACCGTTTTACAAAACAGACAAGTGACGCCTTTGGGCTCAAATGAAGCTATACCAATTGATATTAGGCTCATTTGTGCCACTAATATAGATCCAAAAACATTAGCTGACGAGAAAAAGTTTAGAAAAGATTTAATCTATAGAATTAATACCGTTGATATAACCGTACCACCTTTAAGAGAGCGTGGTACTGATATTACAGAACTTTCAAGACATTTTGTTGCTTTATATGCCGAAAAGTATAACAAGAACCCTTTTACTTTTGACTCTGGTTTTATTTCAAAATTAAAGAAGCACGATTTTCCTGGCAACGTAAGAGAGCTTCAGTATGTTTTAGAACGTGCTGTGATTATGACAGATGGTTCGGTTTTAAAACCCGATGATTTGGTGTTTTCGTCTATTGAACGTTCTACCTCTTCAACGAGTTTAGAAACCAAAAGTTTAAACTTAGATGACATTGAAAAAAATGCCATCCTTACCGTTTTAGAAAAAAATAAAGGCAATGTTTCTAAATCTGCCAAGGAACTTGGTATTACAAGAGCAGCTTTATATAGACGATTAGAGAAGTATGAACTATAGAACATACATCTTTAAACTATTTTTTAGAATACTTCTTCTTGTTGGAGCTATCATAGGTCTTATTTACACTATTTACTTAGAAAAGACAGTATATTCCATTGTACTGGCGGTTTTAATACTTTATTTAATAGGTAGTACATACAATTTTGTAAAACGTCGTTTTGTGGCTATGGAAGACTTTTTCGAAGCTGTAAAATATCGTGATTTTTCGAGATGGTTTCCAGAAGATAGAGGACCTAAAGACATTAGGTTTTTGTACACTGGGTTTAATGAAATTAACCGCACAATAAAGGAAATCAATTCTAAGAATGAAGCACAATATGTATACCTTCAAAAAATTTTAGAAATGGTAGATATAGGTATAATAGCCTATAATCTAGAAACTGGTAATGTGCTTTGGAGTAACGATTCTTTTGGTGAAATTTTAGATATACCGTCGTTTAAAAACATCAAATTTGTTGAAAACAGAAAACCAGAATTATACAATACCGTATTTGAAACTTATCATAGAGAACCAAATTCAATATCTATAGCGCTTCAAAATGATAGTATTAAAATATTAATTTCTGACACTGTTTTTCAAGTTGATGATGATGCGTTTAAGTTAATTGTTATTCAAGATATCGATAATACCTTAAACAAAAATGAATCTGAATCTTGGAAAAAGTTATTAAGTGTCATGACTCATGAAATTATGAATTCCATTGCACCAATTTCCTCGCTTGCAGATACACTTCAACGCAATTTACAATTAGCCATAGAGCAACCAAACGAATCGCATCTTGAATTAGAAGATCTCAACGCAGGTATAAAAACTATAAAAAACAGAAGCGAAGGTCTTTTACAATTTGCTAAGACCTATAGAAGCTTGAGTAAGGTTACTAATCTAAATTTACAAAGAATAAAAATATCTGAGTTGTTTGGTAATATTCAACTTCTTATGGAGCCATCTATAAAAGCAAAAAATATTAATATAGAATTCGATATAACTCCACCTAAATTAGAATTAGACATAGATACTCACCTTATTGAACAGGTCTTAATTAATCTAATTCTTAATGCTGTAGATGCTGTTAAAGACCAAGCAAATGCAGAAATTAAAGTGATCGCTACTCAGAACTCAAATAGAGATTTAATTATTAAAGTCTATGATAATGGTTCTGGTATACCTCAGGATATATTAGAGAATATATTTGTACCATTCTTTACTAGTAAAGCTACTGGAAGTGGCATTGGATTGAGCTTATGTAAGCAAATAATGTTACTTCATAAAGGCAGAATCATTGTAAAGAGTATAGAAAGAGAAGGTTCTGTATTTAGTTTGGTGTTTTAAATACACAACCTTCTTTAAATTCTCAATTAGATTACTTAAGAATTAGCTTTTTAACATGTTTTCTATTGCCATTGTCCAAAGAAATAATATAGACACCAGATCCTAAAGTTTTAGCATTTATAACATTTTTATTTACTGCAGTATTTAAATCTTGTCTAACTACTTCTCTACCTAGAATGTCATAAATTACAGCATGAGTTTTATTTATTAGAACTCCTTCAACAATTATAGAACGATTTACTTGATTGGTATAGATATTTAGTTCATTAAAATTTTGTTCGCTTACCGACAATAATCCAGTCGTAAAATGAAGATAGAATCTCCCTGTACCACTTAGCGTTGAGTTTGGGGTAAATATATAATCTGTATTATTTAATTCAGTAAAACTATTATTAACATTATCTTCTAAGAATACTGAAACATTATCTGGTATATTATAATCACCTAAACTTATTGTAATTTGTTCTCCAACATTTGCTTTTAAACCAATTGGTATAACAACATTTTCAATATCATCTGTATTTAAGGTTTGTATAACCATTGGTGCACCTTCATTTTCTGCTACTAAATGAGAATACAATGAGAAATTTGGTATGGTACCTCCAAAAACTGCAGCATCATAACCTTTATCTAATCCTTGACTTCCATTATTATGAAAATAAAATGATGTTGAATAGGTTTTAGAACCGTTTGCCGCTTTTAATTTTATATAATTGTTATTTGTTGAACGGCCCAAGATAAAGTCGTCTGATGACCCCTTAATCTGCATATCTGGTGTAAATTCAATATTTGCAGAAGCATACTTTGAAGACACAAAAAAGCCTTGACCTGGTGCAATTAAAGCTGGACCTTCTACCAAGTTGGCATAAGTCCAAACACTGCCCGAAGAATCAGAATCATCAGCATCATACCCATAAATGGCAGCTGTAGAATCACTTAATAGGCTAAGGTTTGTGACTCCAGAAACTGTACCTATATGATTTAGAAAAGCACTAACATCTATGTAAGCAGAATATGGGTTTCCAATTAAGTTCCATTCTGGAAAATCTCCAGTCATCTCATTTACTATTGGACTATTTACAGAACCTGTAACAACTGATCCAGTAAAAATTAATGGGTCTCCATTTGGAGTATTTGTCGCTGAGCGATATCCTTTTCCAGACTCTAAAAATGCAGAACTATTATCATTATACAATACATAATCATCTGTAGATCCTTTTTCAAAAGGCCCAAATAGATAGGTCGTAACGGGATCCACACCATTATTATAGATTATGTCAGCGTTATAATAAGCATCACTCGTTAAAAAAGAGGTCCAACTTTGACCAGACAATGGTGGAGCAATTAAATCATTTCCATTTGATTGTGTATTTGTATATCTATGATACCTTGTTTTACCGGCAACAGACAATGCCCCTCTTACTATTAAGCCAGAATATTTATCTGATTCGGAATGCATGTTTACATCTTCACTCACATTAAGAGTTGCACCAACTGGAATTTCTAAATTTGACCCTCTATTTATATTTAAGTCTTTTATATTTGTAACACCAGGTGAAATTAAAGGTTGATTAATTGTTTCTGGTATAATTATTTCCAAACATTCAATTGGCATAATATTAGGCGTCCAATTGCTTGGGTTATTCCAGTCTGAAGATACGGAACCGTTCCAAGTAATTTGTTGTGTAAACATTGGAACACGTGTCACTTCAATTGTATAATAATCAGTCCCACCGCATTGGTCAGTAACACTGATGGTTATTACATTTGCACCTTCATTTAGGTTTATAAGTCCTAAACCTCCAATAGTGTCACCAGTATTAGATACTGTTGCACTTATCGTTGTTGAGGAAACTGTGTTACAAACTGCAGCTGTATAACTTGATATATTAGGATCAAAAGTTGGACTTAAAACTAAATCTGTTCCTTCTAATGTTGCTAATGTTCTATCTTCATTAAGTGCGTTTTCATACCAAGCAACACGGTCACCATTATAGTCCCCAGAAATTACATCCATGTCACCATCGCCATCTAAATCTGCGGCAACTACACTCCATGCACCATCAGCATTACTAGTAATAGTTTGTTGTGGCCCAAAATTAGCTAGACCATCATTCTCATACCAAGCAATACGGTCATCTCTACTAGAAGCAGAGAGCACATCTAAATCACCATCTCCATCTAAATCTGCTGTATATACACTCCTTGCCTGAAATACATTTATAGAAATAGTTTGTTGAGGCCCAAAAGTACCAGACCCATAATTTTCGTACCATGTTATACGCCAATCTCTTGCTGAAGATGTAGAACTACAAGCTGCAATTACATCCATATCACCATCACCATCTAAATCTGCTGCTTTAACACTAAAAGCTCTATCTGCCAGTGTAGTAATAGTTTGTTGAGGTCCAAAATTTCCTAAACCGTCATTTTCGTACCATGCTACACGATCATCATCAGAAGAAGCCGAAAGTACATCAATATCTCCATCATTATCTATATCAGCAATATAAACACTTCTAGCTCCAGGTGCTGAAGTAGTAATAGTTTGCAAAGCACCAAAATTCCCTGCACCATCATTTTCATACCATGCTATTAGACCATCAAAGGCAGAAGCCGATATTATATCCATATCACCATCGCCATCTAGATCCGAAGCTATTACATTGTAAGCCAAATTAGTTGCCGTAGTAATTGTCTGTTGTGGTCCAAAATTTCCAGAACCATCATTCTCGTACCAAGCGATACGGTCATCGACTGAGGATGCGGAAATTACATCTATATCACCGTCACCATCTAAATCAGCAGTTGTTACTCTATGAGCATAATCTGCTGATGTAGTAATTGTTTGTTGAGCACCAAATTTCCCTGTTCCATCATTAGCATACCAAGCTATGCGGTCATCTAAAGAGGAAGCAGATAGTATGTCTAGGTCACCATCACCATCTAAGTCGCCAACTGTTACACTAATAGCACCATCTGTTGCTAAAGAAATTGTATTTTCCCCAAGCGGAAATTGACCTGGGCTATTGGTACAAACTTCAGTATTGAATTGAAAGGTATAAGCTTTATTTAAATTAACACCAGAGGTGTTTTCTACATCAGTTGTAATTGTAACAGTAATTATCTCTCCTGGATAAAAGTCTCTATTTGGATTAAGAATGACATTGTTACCAGATACTACGGGTGAAGAAAAACTAAGTACAAGACCATTATTACCTGTTATAGTAATACTTGCATTTGTAAGTGTTGCAGCATTTACATTTTGATTAAAGTTTATAGAAATATTACTATTAACACTTATATTTAATGCATTATTCGAAGGCGTTGTTGAAGAAATCGAAAATTGCGCACTCAATGCAAAAGGTAATAAAAACAATAAAAAAAATATCCTTTTCATGAAATTTGGGGTATAATATTTGTCATTATGCAACAGTAATTACTTGGTATTAAAAGTTACGGTTTGTAAAAAATAAACTGCTATAAGTAAGAAATAAAAAACATGAAGTAAGAAGTCGTAAAACACTTCTAGCCTAATAAAATCCCTGATGGCTTTCAATATAGTACGCGCCAAATTTATTGGGATCATTATAAACCAATCTATACAAAAAATTATAAAAATTAATTTGTATTGATTAGAATTGGGATATTGCACCCTTTTAGGTTCAAAAAGTTTAATTCATTAATTAATAGCACGATAAAATTAAACTTAATACCTTTAAGTAAAAAATTAAAAACTTAAAAACGTGACATTTTTAGATGTAATGTAATGTTCTTCTGTTTAAGTGATATAATTCTTCGAATGTAACTGATTTTAAATATTTTACAATACATAAAAAGACTCTCAAGAAAACCTATAAACTATCAAAAGTAAGGTAAATCCTATTAAAAATAATGTTAGCTAAAATTTAGTTTATTTCGTTCAACATTAATATGGATTAAACCTTTTGTAGGCGATATTTAGAAGTATTTTAAAACTTAAATTTAGGTTTATTTTTAAAATTTTCTAGTCCTACTTTTAACCAATTAAAATAAGCATCGGCATTAGGTTCGTATGCGTTAGTTGTATTTAATAATTGCATATTTTCATCTAATAACACGTAAAAAGGTTGAGAATTATTCTGAAAATTAATAGTCTGTAATGTTCCCCATTTATCGCCAATAGTTTCAATATTTTTTATGGTTCCATTAGTTCTTAGATATTGAAATTGCTCAGCTTCTGGTAATTCTTTTTTATCATCTACGTAGAGTGATATAATTACATAATTATCTTGCAACATTTCATAAACCTGAGATGTGCTCCACACTTGTTCTTCCATCTTTCTGCAGTTAACACAAGCCCATCCTGTAAAGTCTAATAAAATAGGTTTATTTTCTGCTTTTGCAGCGGTAATGCCTTCGTCTAAATCTTTATAACAATTAAGATCTAAAGGACAATCCGACGATTTATCATACAAACTATAAAACATTGGTGGCGGAAATCCACTGAGAAGTTTCAAATTGGCATGTTTGGTATTAGTTAATCCTGGAATTAAGTAAATAATAAATGCCACTAATAATATTCCAGTTGTAACTCTATACTTACTTAGTTTTTGTAAAGGACTATCATGTGGAAATCTAATTTTTCCGAAGATGTATAAAGCCAACCCAATCGCAATTATAATCCATAGACCAATAAAGATTTCACGTTTTAAAATCCCCCAATGCTCTACCAAATCCGCATTAGATAAGAACTTAAGTGCTAAAGCTAATTCTATAAAACCTAAAACCACTTTTACAGTGTTTAACCATCCACCAGATTTTGGTAAAGAATTTAGCCATTTAGGGAACATAGCAAACAATGTAAAAGGCAATGCTAAAGCGAGTCCAAAACCACCCATTCCCATACTTAATTGCATAGCACTTGCATCTGAAGCCATAGTACTGCCAAGAAGGCCTCCCAAAATAGGACCTGTACAAGAAAAGGATACAATGGCCAAAGTTAACGCCATAAAAAAGATGCCCATTATACCACCTATTTTATTGGCTTTATTATCCATTGCTGCACTCCAAGACTGTGGTAATGTCAATTCGAAATAACCAAAGAATGAAAATGAAAAAACTACAAAAATGATAAAGAATATTATATTAAGAGTAACGTTGGTTGAAATGGTATTTAGAATGCCAGAATCTAAAGAATCCATGACATGAAAAGGAATGCTTAACAACACATAAATTAAAAAGATAAATAGACCATACAAAACTGAGTTAAATAATCCCTTTTTAGAGTCACCAGAACTTTTTGTAAAAAAAGAAACTGTCAATGGAATCATAGGAAAAACACAAGGAGTTAGTAAGGCTATAAGTCCACCTAAAAACCCAAGTAGAAATATACCAAAGTAACTTTTACCTTCTACTGATTGTTTTTCGTATTTATCCCAACCCGTAACGTTTAGATTAAGTTCTTCAGATAACTGCTTACTCTTATCATCAATCTCAATAACTTTCTCTTTTATTGCGGTTCCATCTAAAGAGAAATTAAACGTAAAATCTTGCATAATACATTTAGCATCATCACATACTTGATGAGTTACATTAACCTCAACAATGCTTAATTCTTTATTTAACAATGATATGCGCTGACTAAACTGAGCTACACCATCAAACTTCTTAACGTCGATCTCAAAAACTTTATCAAATTTAGGTTTTACATTTGGTTCTAAAGTTTCGCCTATAAGTTTGTAATTACCGTCTTGATTTCTATATTCAAAATAAGTTGGATATGGTCCTAAACCCTCAGGTTCTTCTTGAGAATACATATACCAGCCTTTCTCAATTGCAGCCTTAAAAACTAAGTTATATTCAGTATCAGAAATTTTTTCAACAGAAGTCTCCCATTTTACAGGTTCTAATTCTTGAGCAGATAAATTGAATGAAAAACAAAATGCCAGCAGGCAAAGCAGTACAACTTTCTTAATTGTCATAAATAAAGCATTAAAACACAAATGTAGTTGAAGTGTTCTTATTAATGATTAACTGTCGCCTAATTTATAAAAACCTTAAGAAATTCAATTAATTTTTAGGAATAAAAAAACCGAACTAATAGTTCGGTTTAGTATATGTTTTAAGACTTTACCTCAATCTTTATTTTGTCGGAATGTTTCCATTTTGAGATACCGCCATCTAGATCATATATCTTTTTAAATCCTGCGTCTTTCATTTTTTTAGCGCATTTCGCGCTTCTTCCTCCTGATCTACAGTATAAAATAACGGGTTTATCTTTATCTAATTTTTCAATATCTTCATCAAAAGTTGGAGATTGAAAATCTATATTTTGCGAATTAGAAATGCGAATTTCTTCGTGTTCTTTTGGCGTGCGGACGTCAACTAATTGTACATCTTCTAATTCTAAAATAGATTCCATTTCCTCTGCAGTTACTAATTTAACTTCTGCATTTTCAATTTTACTATCTATACAACTAGTATAAAAACTCGTTACTACAAAAAGGCAACAAATTGCAATTAGCTTTTTCATAATTTTTTAAATTAAATTATTCTTGGTTGGCAACTTCTCCTTGCCATTCATTAAATCCTCCAACTAGGTTATAAGCTTTATTAAAACCTAACTGAGCCATTATTGCACAGGCTTGACCACTTCTACCACCTGACCTGCAATACACGTAATAATTCTTAGTTTTATCTAGCTCTTCAAGCTCATATATAAAACCTTGACCTTTATAAATATCTATATGAAGTGCGTTTGGAATAATTCCTTCGTCAACTTCTTCTTGTGTTCTCACATCTAAAACAACTGAATTATTGTCTTCTTCTAGTTGTTTTGTCCAATCTTCTTGCGATAAATCTGCCATAATCTTCTTTATTACTTGTCGCAAAATTAACATTTCCTTATGATATAGACGTAAAAAAATCCGAAGTGTTACACTTCGGATTCAATTTTTAACATAATTCCCCAACTAAGAGAACTTCAGTTATTATACTTTAATAGAGCAGCCAATAGCTTTGGTTGTCTTTGTTTTAACCTCACCACCATTTAATAAGGCATCTACAGCATCTTCTGTATAAGTTTCAGTAACTGCAGCCGCATCTTTGTAATTATTGTCTATTGCACCAATATACTTAACAACATTTCCTTTTTTTGTTTTTTCAAGAACATATACATGCGGTGTTTTTGTTGCCCCATATTGTGGGTAAATTTTTTGTCCTTTATCCATTAAATATGGGAAGGTAAACCCTTTTTCTTTGGCTCTTGCTTGCATCGCTTCCATATTATCACCAGGCTTAACATCTGTGTTATTTGGCATTATTGCAATTACAGGATATCCTTTATCAGCATATTTTTTATTTAATGCTTCTATCCTATCTTCATATGCTACAGCATAAGGACAAGTATTACATGTAAAGATAACAATATAGCCTTTGGCATCTTTATAATCGGCCAAAGACACCATTTTGCCATCTATATTTTCTAAACTAAAATCTGTAGCCACATCACCAACTTTATAGCCGTCTCCATCTGTTATTGTTGTAAAAGCAGAAAGTGTAAACACGCATAATACAACTGCAAGTAATTTTAAATTTTTCATGATTTATTTATTTTAAAAATTGTTTTAACTCAGTTTCTAATTCTTCCTTTGTAAATGATTTTTCGTAAAAATGACGTTTATCACCTTTATATATAATAGTTGCCGGTAATGCTCCTGACCAATCTTTATTAATTGCTGGCACCCAACGGTTTTGATCAGTATCATCAAAAGCTACTACTTTAGATTGTAATTGATGTTTCTCAATAAACGGTATTAATTTAGAATCGTAATCTTTTGGAAAGTCTAAACTCACAAGTAATACCTCTACACCATCCTCTTTATACTTTGCGTTAATATTCTCAAAATAAGGTAGTTCTTTTACGCATGGAGCACACCAAGTTGCCCAAAAGTTTACAACATGGACTTTATCATCTACCTTATTAATTAAAGGCTCTAAACCATCATAATCATAAATTTTAAATTTACGATTAGGTATTACTTTTTCTTCTTTAACTTCCTTTCCTTCTGTCTCTGAATCTGCAACTTCAGTAGTTGTTGATTCATTTTTGCATGACATAAAAATCATTAAAACTAAAAGTGGCATATATTTCATATCATAAATTTATTAATCAAATGCTTCAACTCTTAATTTTTAACAAAACATTAATTAATTATTTAGATAATATATATACATTTGTATATACAACAATTGTATATGAAAGAATTAAATAAAATATTAAAATCCAACGCAAAATTTCCATTATCTCAAGAGACGGTAATCAACATCTTTCTTACAAACATTTGGATTAAAGACGATTTATTATTAGAGCTTAAACCTTTTGATTTATCTCTAGAACAGTTTAATGTTCTAAGAATATTAAGAGGTCAGAAAGGAAAACCTATCAATTTACAAGATATACAAGAGCGTATGATTAGTAAAATGAGTAATACTACACGACTAGTAGATAAACTTATTAAGAAAAAATTTGTGAGACGAACCATATGCAAAACTAACAGAAGAAAGGTAGAAATTGTAATTACAGATTTGGGGCTAAAAACTTTAAAAAAAGTTGACCCAATAATACACTCTACTGAAGAAAAATTAACAAAAAACTTAACTCCAGATGAGTTAATTCAATTAAATAAACTTTTAATAAAACTGAAAAATCAATAATTATGAAAAACAAAAAATCAAAAATTGCAATGTTATTAATATTAGCATTATCATTTATGTCTTACACAACCCTTTCTAAAAAAACTATAAAAGTTAAAGAAAGTACAGTAGTATGGAAAGGATATAAAGTTGGTGGAGAACACACCGGAACAATAAACTTAAAAAGTGGTGCTTTAGTATTTGATGATAAAACCTTAACTGGTGGAACATTTACAATAGATATGACCTCAATAAATACTACAGATTTAAAAGGCGATTACAAAGGCAAATTAGATGGGCATTTAAAATCTGATGACTTTTTTGGTGTTGAAGAGTTCCCAACAGCAACATTAGAAATTACATCTGCATCAGCAAATGGTAAAGAATATAATGTTAAAGCGAATATTACAATTAAAGGAATTACTGAAGCCATAGAGTTTCCAATGACAGTTACCGAAAACTCTGCTAAAGCAAGTCTTAAAATTGATAGAACAAAACATAAAATAACTTATAAATCTCCATCACTTTTAGAAACTTTAAAAGATAAAGCAATTTATGATGAGTTTGATCTAGATGTAACTCTAAAGTTTTAATAACCCTAGAATTAATTAATAGCACATTTAGATTTTGATTCCTGTTGAGATATATAAATATCACTACAGGAATCTTTTTTTAAATAAAGTTTGAAATACAAAAATTCATTTCTATATTTGACACTCAAATGAAAACAACAATAAACAATACTTGGTGGTGGAATTTCTCAAACTCATGTTCGTGAAGTAACCCTTGGTATGTAATAATATAAAAAAAGGCTTGTCATTCACGACAAGCCTTTTTTAATTTTAAACATATGAAAACATTTAGTTTATACACACATTACAAAAAAATATTGGCAGACACCATTACTCCTGTTAGTATCTATTTAAAAATTAGAGATAAATTTCCTAATAGTATATTATTAGAGAGTAGTGATTATCATGCTAACGATAATAGTTTTTCTTACATCTGCTGTAATCCTATTGCTTCTATTAAGGTAGAAGGAAATGTAATTCACCAAACCTATCCAGATGGTAGTTCTAAAAGTAATTTTGCTGATACTGTTGGTGTGATAGATGAAATTCACAAGTTTACCCAACGATTTAAAGTAGATTCTAACGAAGAATTTAAGTTTATCAATAACGGTATTTTTGGCTATACAGCTTATGATGCTGTAAAATATTTTGAAGATATTGAAATATCTAAAAAAGATGGAGCAATTGACATTCCAGAAATTTATTATGCCGTTTATCAAAACATCATAGCCATAAATCATTTTAAAAATGAAGCCTACATTTTTGCGCATTGCTTTGATACTGAAAATAATATTGATGAAATTCTTCAATTAATACAAACAAGACAATACGCTTCTTACGATTTTAAGCCAAAAGGAACTATTGAATCTAATCTTACAGATGACGAATACAAACAGCATGTAGAACTAGCAAAAAAGCATTGTGCAAGAGGTGATGTTTTTCAATTAGTATTATCAAAACAATTCTCGCAAGAATTTAGTGGAGACGAATTTAATGTCTATAGAGCCTTAAGAAGTATCAACCCTTCCCCTTACCTATTCTATTTCGATTATGGTAATTTTAAAATATTTGGTAGCTCACCAGAAGCACAACTCGTTGTTAGTGATGGTAAAGCAGAAATACACCCAATTGCTGGCACTTTTAAACGCTCTGGTAATGATTTAAAAGATGCTGAGCTCGCAGAAAAATTAATTGCGGACGACAAAGAAAATAGCGAGCATGTGATGTTAGTTGATTTAGCTAGAAACGACTTAAGCAGACATGGTAGCAATGTTACTGTAGAAAACTATAGAGAAGTTCAATTTTTCTCACACGTTATACATTTGGTTAGTAAAGTTACAGGAAGCATTCATAAAAACACAGATACTATGCAAGTCGTTGCAGATACGTTTCCTGCCGGAACTTTAAGTGGTGCACCTAAGCATATGGCAATGCAATTGATAGAAAAATACGAAAAAACAAGTAGAGGGTTTTATGGCGGAGCTATTGGCTTTATGGATTTTAAAGGTAACTTTAATCATGCAATAATGATTAGAACGTTTCTCAGTAAAAATCATAAACTCTTCTGGCAAGCAGGAGCAGGATTAGTAGCCAAATCTAATCCCGAAAGCGAATTACAAGAAGTATATAATAAGCTTGGAGCTTTAACAAAGGCGATTGAGCAGGCAAAGGAAATTTGAAAGTAAGAAGTAAGAAGTAAGAAGTAAGAAGTAAGAAGTAAGAAGTAAGAAGTAAGAAGTAAGAAGTAAGAAGTAAGAAGTAAGAAGTAAGAAGTAAGAAGTAAGAAGTAAGAAGTAAGAAGTAAGAAAAAATTAAAATATTATTTGGGAAGAAACAAAACGAGGAAAGGTTAATATCCCAATTTTCGACGCAGTCGGAATCAACGATTTTTAGAAATAAAGAGCGTAGAAGCGGAACTGCGAAGCACAGCTTAAAGCATGCAGCTTTGAAAGCGAATGGTGCTTTAGCAATTTCCTAACATATCGTTTTGAATTTTTGATTCGTTTTGTTTAAAGACAAAATGAACAGAAAAAAAGAAGTTTAATTAAAAAAAATTCCTGCATACGCAGGAAGTAAACATGAAAAAAGTATTAGTAATAGACAATTACGACAGTTTTACATATAATTTAGTTCACTATTTAGAGGATTTAGATTGTGACGTGACTGTAAAAAGAAATGATAAGCTCACTATAGACGAAGTCAATGCTTTTGATAAAATAGTGTTATCTCCAGGTCCAGGAATTCCTGATGAAGCTGGTTTATTAAAAGAAATTATTGCGACTTATGCTCCAACCAAAAGCATTTTAGGTGTATGCTTAGGACAACAAGCTATTGGTGAAGTCTTCGGTGGCTCTCTTCAAAATTTAGATGACGTTTATCATGGTGTATCTACTAATGTTACACTTTCTGTGGACGATGAAAAACTCTTCGATGGACTTGGCAAAACTTTTGAAGTTGGCAGATATCATTCTTGGGTTGTAAATACAAATTTACCTGAAAGTTTAGAAGCCACATCATTTGATGAAAACGGACAGATAATGTCCTTAAGACATAGAGTGTATGACGTAAAGGGTGTACAATATCATCCCGAATCTGTTTTAACACCAAATGGTAAAAAGATATTGGAGAATTGGGTGAATAATTAGTGTCGTCATTCCACACATTATTATGAATTAAAGTTTAATTAATAAGATACCTGCTTTCGCAGGCATTAACATGAAACAACTACTAAACAGATTAATCAACCAAGAAAGTATCTCAACAGAGGAAGCTAAAGACGTTTTGGTAAATATATCACTAGGCAAGTACAATCAAAGTCAAATAGCCTCTTTTCTTACTGTTTATATGATGCGAAGTATAACTATTGAAGAACTTAGAGGGTTTAGAGATGCACTTTTAGAACTTTGTATTCCTGTAGATTTAGATGACTACAATACCATTGATTTATGTGGTACAGGAGGCGATGGAAAAGACACGTTTAATATCTCTACCTTATCATCATTTGTAACTGCAGGAGCCGGAATTCATGTAACCAAACACGGTAATTATGGAGTATCTTCTGCATGTGGTTCTTCTAATGTTATGGAATATTTAGGGATTAAATTTACAAATGACCTTGACTTTTTAAAACAAAGTATAGACAAAGCCGGTATTTGTGTATTACACGCTCCACTATTTCATCCTGCAATGAAAAATGTAGCTCCAATACGAAAAGAATTGGGCGTAAAAACCTTTTTCAATATGTTGGGACCAATGGTAAACCCGGCATTTCCTAAAAACCAAATGGTTGGTGTTTTTAATCTCGAATTATTAAGACTTTATGGTTATTTGTACCAAGAAACTGATAAAAATTATGCTGTCGTCCACGCTTTAGATGGATACGATGAAATCTCTTTAACAGGAAAAACTAAAGTAATTTCTAACGCAACAGAAACATTATTTGAACCTAAAGATTTAGGAGTTTCTCAAATTGAACAAACGGCTATTTTTGGCGGCAATACAGTAAAAGAAGCAGCAAAACTTTTTACCAATATAATTGATGGGAAAGGCACCGAAGCACAAAACGATGTAGTTTGTGCAAACGCTGGTTTGGCAATAGCAACGGTAAAACAAATTTCTCATAAAGAAGGTTTTGAAATAGCCAAAGAATCTTTAGCGAACGGAAAGGCAAAGGAGAGTTTAAGTAAACTTATTGAGTTGAGTGGTGTGTAGTGTCACCCAAACAAGTTTCAAGAACTCATTATTAAACATCAATATAATCAAACTATTATTTACTTTACAGAAATAAAGATGAACATATTAGACAAAATAGTAATAGATAAACGCAAGGAAGTAGAATTACGTAAATCAATAATTCCATTATTTCAATTAGAGCAATCTGTTTTATTTGAACGCAAAACAAATTCACTTGCTCAAAACTTAATAAATAGTAAATCTGGAATCATTGCAGAACACAAAAGACGCTCACCATCTAAATCTGTAATCAATCAAAGTCTAAACGTTCAAGATGTAGCACGAGGCTATGAAAAAGCTGGCGTTTGTGGTATGTCAGTGCTTACAGATGGCAAGTATTTTGGTGGCTCTCTTGACGATTTAATAGTAGCCAGAGCGAGTTCTAATCTACCACTTCTTAGAAAAGAATTTATCATCGATGATTACCAAATTATTGAAGCCAAAGCCTATGGCACCGATGTTATTTTATTGATTGCCGCCATACTAACTAGAGAGGAAATTAAACAATTTTCAGAATTAGCTAAAAGTCTCAATCTCGATGTTTTGCTCGAAGTTCATAACCAAGAAGAATTGCATAAATCTATTATGCCATCATTAGATATGTTAGGTGTTAACAATAGAAATCTTAAAACATTTGAAGTCAATTTAGAAACTTCAAAAAAACTAAGTAAACTAATACCGAATGACTTTGTAAAGGTTTCAGAATCTGGAATTAGTACTGTAAACGCTATAAAAGAATTACAACCTTATGGCTACAAAGGGTTTTTAATTGGTGAAAACTTTATGAAGACAGAGCTACCTGGAGATAGTGCAGCAAACTTTATTAAAAACTTAGAATCATGAAGCTAAAAGTCTGTGGCATGAAACTCAATATAGCTGAAGTTGCAAAACTGCAACCAGACTATCTTGGTTTTATATTTTACGAAAACTCACCTAGAAATTTTGAAGATACAATTCCAGAGCTACCAAAATCTATTAAACGGGTTGGTGTTTTTGTAGATGAAAGTGTCGAAGTTATTGTAGCTAAAATTGAAAAACATAAACTAGATGCTATTCAGTTGCATGGCCACGAATCTTCAGAAACATGTAGACTTTTAAAATCTACAAAAAAAGACATCATCAAAGTCTTTTCAATAAAGGATGAGTTTGACTTTTCTGTTTTAAACGACTATGAAGATGTCTGCGATTATTATTTATTCGATACCAAAGGAAAATTACCAGGTGGTAATGGTTACACCTTTGATTGGAAAGTATTAAAGGATTATCCATCTACTAAGCCTTATTTTTTGAGTGGTGGCATAGGATTAAACAATGTAAAAAATGTTCAGTCATTCCTAAAAAGACAAGAATCTAAGTATTGTTATGCCATCGATGTAAATAGTAAATTTGAAATTGAACCAGGTCTAAAAGATGTTGAATTGTTAAAACAATTTAAAAAAACGTTTTAAACGTTAAATCCAATCTAAAATCTCGTTTAGCACTTTTGCCCTTTCGTATCTTTACATAAAAAGCAAAAAATGACAGTTTTAATTACAGGAGCGACAGGATTAATAGGGCAGGAAATTGTAAAACAATGTCATGCAGAGGGTAAAAAGGTTAATTACCTCACGACTTCTAAATCTAAACTCAGCACAGAAGCTAACTACAAAGGCTTTTACTGGAATCCTAAAGAAAATCTAATAGACCACAAATGCTTTGAAGGTGTTACAACCATTATAAATATGGTTGGTGCATCTATTTCTAAACGTTGGACTGACGATTATAAAAAAGAAATTCTAGAAAGCCGAACTAAAACAGCACAGCTTTTATCAAATACTATAAAAACGCACAATTATAAGATAGACCAAGTGGTTTCTGCTAGTGCTATTGGTATTTATCCAACAAGTTTAGTTAACTATTATGAAGAAGATAATACAGAAGTTTCAGAATCCTTTTTAGGAAAAGTAGTGTATCAATGGGAAGCCGCAGTTGATGATTTTAAGGCTTTAGGCTGTAAAGTTGCAAAAATTAGAATTGGTCTTGTATTAGCAAAAGATGGAGGTGCTTTACCCGAAATAGTTAAACCTATAAAATATGGAGCAGGAGCAGCTTTTGGTAGCGGTAAACAATGGCAAAGTTGGATTCATGTTAAAGATTTAGCATCACTCTTCGTATTTGCTGTTCAAAATAATTTTGAAGGTATTTATAACGGTGTTGCACCAAATCCTGTTAGTAATAAGGAATTAACTAAAGCTGCTGCAAGCGTTTTAAAACGTCCATTAATTTTACCAAACATTCCGAAATTTGCCATGAAACTGGTCCTAGGTGAAATGCATATTTTATTATTTGAAAGTCAAAGAGTCAGTTCTCAAAAAACCGAAGCTGAAGGTTTTCATTTTAAGTATGCTAATTTGAGACCTGCTTTAGAGGATATATTGTAGTAATCAATAACCTATGAAAGCAAAACCTTAATTTGAAAGTAAGGCATTGTGGGCTTTTTTACCTTCATTAATAATGATTTCGATACTTTCTTCGACATCCTGTTTTGTTGTTCTAAAATTAACAATGCAGATTCTTAGGCAGTATTTTTCGTCGACTATAGCATTAGATAAAAATAGTTGTCCACCAGCCTGTATTGTATTTACCAATGTTTCATTTAAAGTATTTAAATACGTATCTCTTTCTTCACCAATAAGATTTAGGTTTTTTGGAATATACCTCATTGTAGTAATGCTCAAATTTTGAGTTATAGTTTCTAATTCTGCATGCTGTTCAGCCAATTTCGCGAAGTACTCTGATAAGGCAATATCTTCCTTAATAAGTTTTACATAACCATCCCTTCCTATTTGTTGTAAAGCTAGCCAAACTTTTAAGGCTCTAAAACCACGAGAATTCTGAAGCCCATATTCAAAGTAATTTAGAGAACCTCCTTCTTCCGTTAAACTGAAATTATAATACTCTGGATGAGAACTATAAGTATCTATGAGATGTTTAGGGTTTTTCACTAAAGTACAACCTGCTTCTAACGGACTATATAACCATTTATGAGGATCTAAGGCTATTGAATCCGCTTTTTCTATCCCTTTAAAAGTTTCCTTTAATTCGGTTATAACAGCCGCAGGTACTCCATAAGCACCGTCTATATGAAACCATAAATCGTACTTTTTGCAAACAGCCCCAATTGCCTCGAGATTATCTACAACACCTGTACTTACATCTCCAGCAGTACCGACAACCATAAAAGGCTGATGTCCTAGCTTTAAATCTGCTTTTATAGTTTGCTCTAAACTCACCATATCCATTTTATTGGAAGTATCTGTCGGTATCCAACGTATCGATTTGCTACCATGACCAAATAAAATAGCGGCTTTATCTATCCATGTATGTGTAGATTTAGAACAGTATGAAATTATTTGTTTAGTTGTATTTGATAATCCATTCTCTTTGATGCTTTTCGGTGCTTTCGCTGTTCTTGCTGCTAAAAACGCTGTAAAATTTGCCATGTTACCACCACTTACTAAAACACCTCCATAACTTGGAGAGACTCCAATAAATTCTGCCAACCAACTAATAGTCTGCTTTTCTATTTCTGTTGCCATCGGACTCAAAATTTGGCCACCTACGTTTGGATTAACCGAAGCTGCTAATAAATCTGCTAGTGCTCCGATTGGTGCTGCAGATGAAGTTATAAATCCAAAAAACTTAGGATGACCATTAAACAACGAATTTTCAAACAATAATTTCGATGTAGATTTTAATAATTGGTCTGCTGGTATTCCTTTTTTTGGCAGAGATGACTGACCTAGTATATCTTGTAATTCTTTTGGTGACTGAGATGTGGTCACTGGTTTCTCTGAAATAGTATCTAAAAACTCAGAAATGGTATCAATGAGTTGGTAACCCATTTTTTGAAAATCTTCCTTATTAATTTCTATTGAGTTTTGTCGATTATCCATTGTTTATATAGGTTTTATAATATTATTTTATATTGATATAACAACTCAAATTAGAATACTTTATATTACACACTCTTCTCAACCAAATACAATTAAAGAATAAATTGTGTAAGCTTAAACTTTACATATATTCAATAATTACATAATTTTTAATAAAAACAGATTCCCAAAAATTAAATAACATTTAGATTATTTAGTTGGTTCGGTTCAATATAAGTTATAACATGGCGATTATCTCAGGTACACATTGGTCACTAAACGCTCAACGGTTGGGTGATCATTTCCACCAGCAGGCTCTATGGTAATATTAAGTGATTCTGCATGGTCAATGTACGTCATTGCCATTAGGGTTTTATTTTTAGAAATCACGCCCATATTAATCATTTCTCCTTCTACATCTGCCCACATTTGGTAATCGTGTTCAGCATCTAATTCTGGCAAACGCTCGGAGTTTACAATTACCGTTTTTGTATTATGGTTAACATAACTTACCACTTTAGCATCTGGCGCTAAGTCATTACCTTTTAAAATGTATTGTTCGGTATCTGGATTGGCAATGGCATTATAAGCCACATTGCTTTCCTCTAATTGCACGTTTAAATTTTCAATAGTGGAGTTAAGTTCTGTATTATCGGACTTTACAATTTGTAATTCTTCTTGTACCTTATTAAGTTGCGAAAACATCCAAATACTACTTAACATCAATAACGCAGCAATACTTGCCGCTATTCCTAAATACATTTTATTAGGACGCTCTTTCGATAAAGAAACGACTTTTGTAACCTTCTTCTCAGTCGTTTTTATAGTATCTAATAATTCTGTTTTTACTACTGTAGGAGGTGTAATGGCATTTTCTAAACCAATAGTTTCAAAATCTAGTTCTAATTGATCGAACTGAGCTCTAAGTTGAGCATCAGACGCAAGTATTTTCTCTATCTGATCGCACTCATTTGCGTTGAGTTGCCCAAGCAGATATTGCTCTAATAATCCATCTTCTAACAGCGTCTTCTTATCCATCTTCATAGCGCATTTAGTATTAGTATTATGAGACTTAAAGTCCTAGAGTATATTTCTCTAACCTGCTTCAAGGCTTGGCGCACGTACGATTTAAACGTTCCTAGAGGCACATCCATTTCTATGTGAGCTTCTCTATGTGTTAATCCTTTAAAGTATACAAGTTCAATCGCTTCTTTGTGGTGGTCTTCTAGCTGTTTCACAGCACCATTAAGTTCTAAATATTCCGAATCTATACTAATATCTTCTTTTTTATTAGTATATACACTAAAATCATCTGTTTGGATGAATGGATCTGATTTTCTCAGAACATTTAACGTTTTGTTCTTAGCAATACGGTACACCCAAGTATAAAAACGGCCTTTATTAGCATCATAATTTTCGGCTTTATCCCAAACTGTCATAAACGTATCTTGCAAAATATTCTGTGCTTTGCCTTCATCGCGTATCATTTTTATAATTACCCCATAAATAGCTCCAGAATACTTATCGTATAGAATTGATAGCGCACGCTCATCCTTACTTTTTAATTGTTGAATAAGTGTGTTATCGTTTTGCATTAATGTTAAAGATTTCCTAAAAGTAAAATATTGCTCATCCAGAGCAAACATGACTGTGTAAATATAATTGAAAGCACTTCAAAAACGAAATAAGTGCATAAATAGTTTAACCAATAATTTAAAGAAATCATGAAAAAATTAATGTTTATTTTAACAACATTCGTAGCCTTAACATTTAATAACACAGTAGCTGCTCAAGAGACCATTGTAGATGTAGCTGCAGGAAATGAAGATTTTTCAACTTTAGTAACTGCCTTAAAAGCGGCAAATTTAGTTGAAGCCTTGCAAGGAGACGGACCTTTTACAGTTTTTGCACCAACTAACGATGCTTTTGCTAAAATTGATAAAGACGCTTTAGCAAATTTACTAAAGCCAGAAAACAAAGATGCTTTATCAAATATCTTAACTTATCATGTGATTCCTGGTAAATTAATGGCTAGCGATGTTGTTGCAGCATTAAAAAAAGGTAAAGGAAAAGTTGAGATTAAAGCCTTAAATGGAACAATACTCACAGTGATGTCTAAAGATGGAAAAATATGGTTAAAAGATGCTGCTGGAAATTATAGTGAAATCAAAGGTACAGATGTCACTGCTGATAATGGTGTAATCCATATTATCGACACTGTAGTAATGCCAAAATAATAAGCTATAATATTTAATTAGTGTTATTAACAAATATTACGACCTCCTTATTAATTATGTTTTAGTTGATTGTGATTGATTGATAGCGACGCAATTTTAGAGATAAAATTGCAAAAAAAAGCACTTACAAAAAATGTAAGTGCTTTTTAATTTCTAAAAAGGTCTCAATACTAATTCACTTTAGGTAAATTGCTATAGTTTATACTATATTCTAACATTTGCTCAGGGAAACCTTTTGGCTGTGTTACTTTAATAGCAGTAATTTCTCCAGCATCATTCATTTCTGGCACTAAAACCGGATTTACAAAACCACTATAAGGTGCAGATGTAAATTGCTTATTACGATCCAAAACCTCAGCATGTATTGCCTGATCTACTTTTACACCATAACCCTCTACTAAGGCTTCAACTGCCGCATAATCTCCTTCTGACTTTATACGTTGAGTTTCTCTTAATAATTGACCAAAAAGTTCGTGTAACTTTTCATAATCGTTAATATTAAAGTATGTTTTTCCGTCTCTAGTTACTTTTTCAATAACGTTGTCCGCTTTTCCTTTTTCAAAAGCCCAAGCAGAAACCCATTGTCTGTTTCGCATGTGTGCTTCTTCAACATCGTCACCAAGGTTTAATCGAATTAATTGTGTCATTAAACCATTTCTTATATAACCATCGTAAGCTGCCATACCAACTTTCTTCCAATCTTCAACTAAGCCTAAATCTTGCAGTTTTGTGTCGTATAAATAATACAAACCAACTAAATCTGCACGACCTTCTTCTAAAGTAGATGCATAATTTTTAAGTGTTTCTTTGGTCTCACCTACACCTGGATTTAGCTGCCCAGATGCATGCCCAATTACTTCGTGCAAAGCAGTGTGTAATTTATCAGCTAAACCGCCAAACTCTTCTTCGAGCTGTAACTCTTCATCATCATGCACAAATTCTTTTAATCGACCAGAACTACCTGCATTAGCATAAGCATTAATAATGTTTCCTAAAGACACAGATTTACTTCCTACTGCAGCTCTAATCCAGTTTGCATTTGGCAAGTTTACACCAATTGGAGTACTTGGAGAGGCATCACCAGCTTCACCTGCAACATTTACCACTTTGTAAGTCACTCCTACCACGCTATCCTTTTTGTGCTCATCCATTAAAGGTGAATTATCTTCAAACCACTGTGCATTTTCAGAAAGTACGGCCATTTTTTTTGACATATCAAAATCATTGATTTGTACAATAGTTTCATAAGAGCCTCTATAACCTAATGGGTCGTTGTAAACTTCTATAAAACTGTTAATATAATCTACATTTCCATCAGTTGCAGCTGTCCAAGCCACATTATAATCGTCCCATGTTTGTAAATCTCCTGTTTTATAATAATGTATTAATAACCCAATGGCATCCCCTTGTGCTTGATTTTCTGCAACACCTTGTGCTTTTTCTAACCACTTTACAATTTCATCTATTGCAGATCCATATAAACCACCAGATTTATATACACGTTCTTTTAAAACACCATTTTCTTTTACTAATTGTGAATTTAATCCGTAAGATAAAGGCTTAGTAGGATCTGGTGATTTCATTTTACCATAAAAGGTTTCTACATCTTTATTGGTAACATTTGGTCCATAAAAGTTAACGGCAGACAAAGCTACATTATCAACGCCTTTTGCTTGGTTTACTTTTTTAGAATCTTCATCGTTAAAAATAACATCTAAGGCAGCACCATCTAATTTTGTATTAGTTGCCAAAAGCAGTTCATTTAAGTATTCTTTTGTAAAATCTGGTTTAAGCTTATCGTTAGAATAATGATGATGAATACCATTACTAAACCATACTCGCTTTAAATATACTTCGAATGCTTTCCAATTATCAGACGTTTTATCACCAGAATAGGTAGTGTATACGTTTTCTAAAGCATGTCTAATTTTAAGATTGTGTCGGTAATTTTGGTCCCACATTATGTCACGACCAGCCAAACCAGCTTCAGTTAAATAATACACTAATTTTTGCTCTTTTAAACTTAAGTTTTCCCAACCTGGTATCTGATAACGTAAAATTTTAATGTCCGCGAATTGCTCTACATTATAGTCAAACTTTGTTTCAGCAGTAACTTTTGCTTCATCTTTTGCAGCTTGTTTACTATCATCTTTGCAGGACAAAGCAAAAACAGCAATAAGAAAGATTGTAAATATTGATTTTAATTTCATGTATAAATTAGTTTTTATTGAATTCTCACAAATGTAATATTTATATCACATATCATAAAATTGCTATCTTTGATAAACATCTAATATCATCTAACAATGAAAATCCTTAAATATATCTTATTACTATTGCTTATACTGGTGATAGGACTGTCTATTTACGTTGCAGTACAACCTAACGATTATAAATTTAACCGAAGCCGCACTATTGAAGCTCCTGCAAGTATTATTTATAATAAAGTCAATGATTTTAAGCAATGGCCAGAATTTTCTCCGTGGTTAGAACAAGACAAAGAAGCTACACTTAATTATTCGGATAATACCGTTGGAAAAGATGCTAGTTACAGTTGGAATGGTGAAGTTTTAGGAGAAGGATCAATGACTACATTAGAGACTGTTGCCAACAATTCAATAAATCAAAAAATTGAATTTATAAAGCCTTTTGAAGCGAATGCAAATATTGATTGGACTTTTGAACCTTCGGAAGAAGGCACTAAAGTAACTTGGCATATGGAGGGTAAACAAGATTTTATGACCAAACTTTTTACCACTTTTGCTGGCTCTATTGAGTCTACAACAGGACCAGATTTTGAACGTGGTTTATTTAAACTAGATAGTGTTGTACAAGCAGAAATGAAAGTGTATAGTATTAATGTTGAAGGCGTAACGCAACACAGTGGTGGTTATTATCTTTACAATACAACGTCTTGTAAGTTCAGTGAGTTTGAACAAAACATGAAAGCCATGTTACCAAAAGTTGGTGCTTATGCCATGACACATAATGTAACTATGGCAGGACCACCTTTTATTTTATATCATAAATGGGATGAAGAAAATGATGCTGTTATCTTTTCGTGTGCTGTACCTACTAACTCTAAAATAGTTTCTAACGAACCTGGAATTTTAACTGGTAAGTTAGAATCCTTTAGAGCTGTTAGAACAGTTTTAAAAGGAAATTACGATAATCTAAAAGAAGCATGGGAAGCCACAATGAAATACATCGCAGATAATAATCTGAAAATGGTAGAAGGTGGCTCAATGTTAGAAACCTATATTACGGATCCTATGCAACAACCAAATCCTGCTGAATGGCTTACTGAGATTTATGTGGCTGTGAAATAGTTCTCTTCTGTCACATCGAGCATAGTCGAGATGCAAATAAATTAAGTTGGTTCTCGACTACGCTCGAACTGACAGTTAACTCTTATTAGAGTATAGAATAAATGAAACAACTCTTATTAGTTTTTCTTGGTGGTGGCTTTGGTAGTGTTCTGCGTTTTATAATTGGTAAATGGCTCAATAATTCTGAAACGGGCATTCCTTATGGCACATTTGCCGCTAACATTATAGGAAGTTTACTTATTGGTATTATACTAGGACTAGCTACAAAAAATGAAACTTTATCACAGAATCAGACTTTATTATTGGCTACAGGTTTTTGTGGTGGTTTTACGACGTTTTCGACCTTTGCTTATGAGAACCATGTATTTTTAAAATCTGGTGACTTTACCAGTTTTGCGCTATACACAATTGCTAGTTTTGTGGTTGGTTTTTTAGCAGTTTTTACTGGTATATATTTGGTGAAATAGGTGTTAGGTGTTAGATAAGATAACTTTTAACAAAACTATTTCTTAAACGCCTTTACTCCTGCTTTAACTTCGATATCTAAATAATTTACGCGCGGAACAATTGGGCAAGAGTACTTTTCGTCATATGCGCAGTATGGATTATAAGCTTTGTTAAAATCTAATTCTATTACGTCTCCATTAGGTATTCTTAAATCTATATAACGACCTCCACCGTAAGTTGATGTTCCATTTGTATCATCTAAAAAAGGTAAAAACAAATAGTCTGTAAAACCTTCCGTTTTCATTAGTTCTTCTCCTTGATATACATTTAATTCATATTTTCTACCTTTTAATTTGAAACTTAAAACTCCGTAAATACGCTCTTTAGAAAGTCTATCATCTGTAGTTTTCATGTTAAACCATTCAGAATCTGGAGTTCTTTTTAAAATTGCCTTAACCACAAAATTAGAATCAAACTTAAAAAAATCTAGACCAGTAAATGTCTTTCTATCTTTATCTTTTAAAGGAGATTTTGAAGCGTCTTTAAAATCTGCATTCATCTTCTTTTGCCATTTAGTTTCTCCGCTCAAAACTGTCTTTTCTTGCGCGCAACTAATAGAAAGAACAAGTATAAAAAGTAAAAACAAATTCTTCATTTCAAATTATTTTAGAATTCAAAAGTACGATTTATCAAATTTTATCTTAGCTTTGAAGTATAATTAAGTAAAAATAATGTTACAAGTAATTAGATATACAAAGCAAACCTGTGTGAATTCTTCGGAATACATTCGGACGCATTATCTATTGTAGCTATACATATATACTATTAAACAATATTTAAAAGTCCGACGTTAACGTCGGACTTTTTATTTTTATAACAACGACCAACATGAAACAACTTTATGCCAACTACGTAAATTCCTTTAAGGGACTTGTTCCAGAAATTTGGATTCTCTCTTTTGTTACCTTCGTTAACAGAGCAGGTGCCATGGTAATTCCTTTCTTATCTATTTATTTGGTGAGCGATAAAGGTTTTACTTTACCACAAGTAGGTATGATTATGACTTGCTACGGAGTTGGATCTCTTTTGGGGAACTATATAGGAGGAATTCTAACAGATAAAATAGGGTTTTATAAAACCATAGTTCTATCGTTATTTTTTGGAGGAATTGGTTTTATTTTATTACAATTTATAGGCTCCTATATTGGCATGTGTATTGGCGTATTTGTTTTAATGTTTGCGGTAGATGTATATAGACCTGGTGTATTTGTGGCCGCAGATGTTTATGGTGACGATAAAGATACCACACGTAATATAGGTCTTATTAGACTTGCCATAAATTTAGGATTCTCAATTGGCCCAGTACTTGGTGGTCTACTAATTGCCAAAGTAAGCTATAATTCAATTTTTTGGGTAGATGGTATAACTTGTGTTATTGCTTCATTTATACTTTTATTTGGCTTAAAGCCGAAAAAAGCTAATAAGAAAAAAGAAAAACCAATTGTTATAAAAGAAGGTGTTAGGCCTTTAAAGAACAATCTTTTTCTACTACTATTTTTAATTATGCTTATTAACAGTATTGCGTTTGTGCAATACTTCTCTACCATACCACTATTTTATAAAAGTGAATATGGATTAACTGAAGATATAATTGGCTGGATAATGTTTTTGAATGGAGCAATGATTGTTATCCTAGAAATGCCATTAATTAGTTGGTTAGAGAGACTTAAATTATCTAAGACCATGGCTACTTTTTGGGGTATAATTTTACTTGCTTTTAGTATTATCATTTTAAACATGTCTCATTGGTTTGGCATACTAATCATCGGAATGATTTTAATGACATTAGGTGAGATGATAGGCTCACCATTTGCTAGTGCATTAGCTTTAGACATGGCGCCTAAAGGTCGAAAAGGTACGTATATGGGACTATTTAGTATGAGCTTTTCATTTTCGCATATTATTGGTCATAACGCTAGTATGAATATTATTGACAAATATGGTTTTGAAACTACATGGAATGTGATGTTTATCATTTTAATTATTGCAAGTTTCCTTACCATCTATTTATTTAAACGATTAAAAGTATCTAAAGACTATAACACGTATTAATATGAATCTAAATCAAGTTACAATAGCATCATTAGATGTTGCAAAGTCAACTGAATTTTATAAAACTTTAGGTTTAAAACTAATCGTTGATGCATTACCAAGGTATGTAAGGTTAGAATGTCCGGATGGAGAATCTACATTTTCAATTAGCAAGGTTGATTCACTTCCTGAGGGAAATAAAATAACACTGTATTTTGAAGTTGATAATCTTTCAAAAACAGTTTTAGACTTAAGACAAAAAGGTATTACTTTTAATACCGAAATTACAGAACAATCTTGGCTGTGGACAGATATTAATCTAACAGATCCTGATGGTCATAAGCTTATAATTTTCTATGCCGGAAAAAACAGAAAAAATCCACCTTGGAGAGTAAATTAAATTAATTGAATGGATAAAATTAATAAAGACGTTATCATTATTGGTGCTGGACCAATAGGTATTGCCTGTGCATTAGAATGTAAAAAACATAACTGGGATTATACCGTTATAGAAAAAGGGTCTTTGACTAATTCTTTGTTTAATTACCCTTTAAATATGACGTTTTTCTCTACTTCAGAAAAATTAGAAATCAATGAGATTCCATTTATTAGTAATAATCCAAAACCAACAAGAAATGAAGCTTTAGAGTATTACCGAAGAGTTACAACATCTAATAAACTAAACATCAGTTTATATGAAAAGGTAGATACTGTAAAACAAAATGGTAATGGATTTACAGTAGTAACTGATAAAAAAATATATCAGTCTAAAAAAGTCATAATTGCGACAGGTTTTTATGATATCCCTAAGCTATTGAACGTACCAGGTGAAAACTTAGAGAAAGTTACACATTATTACAAAGAAGCGCATCCTTACACTCTTCAAAATATTGCTGTGGTAGGTGCAAGTAACTCTTCTGTTGATGCTGCTTTAGAGATTTATAGAAAAGGAGGAAATGTGACAATGATAATTAGAGGTGAAACTATTGGAGAACGTGTTAAATACTGGGTACGACCAGATATTCTCAATAGAATTGAGGAAGGCAGTATTAAAGCATATTTCAATTCTGAAATCAAAGAAATTAAACCAGATAACATCATAGTGAGTACTCCAGAAGGAGAAATAACACTTCCAAATGATTACGTTATCGCATTAACGGGCTATAGACCAAATTTTGAATTCCTAAAACATTCTGGAATTACATTTTCTAATGATGTTAAGCAAATACCGACATATAATCCCGAAACTATGGAATCTAACATTAATGGTCTCTATTTAGCAGGAGTTGTTTGTGGTGGTATGGAAACTCATAAATGGTTTATAGAAAATTCTCGAATACACGCTAAGATCATAGCAAAAAATATACAATCTAAAATATGAAAAACACAATATTACTTATTCTATTAATTGTTTTAGGAAGCTGTACTTCTTCAAACAAAAAGCCATCAAATCAACCTAATGCTGATGCTATTGTTAAAGTATTTCCGAAGTTAGAGCCTAACCGCTATAATGTTGCCTTTTTAATAATGGATGGCACATTCAACACGGAACTCACTGCTCCTTTTGATATTTTTCAGCATACTATTTTTAGAGATAGCATTAAAGCGATGAATGTATTTACAGTTGCAAATACAGATCAACCCATTACTACTTTTGAAGGCATGCGCTTACTACCAGATTATAATTATGTGAATGATTCAATACCAAAAATTGATATTCTGGTTGTACCAAGTGCCGAACATCATTTAGATACAGATTTAGAAGATGACGCTATGTTAGATTTTGTCCGCAAAGTAGATAAAGAAGCACAATTTATCACTTCGCATTGCGATGGCGCATTTGTCTTAGCCAAAGCTGGTTTACTCAATAATGTAGTCTCCACAACTTTTCCAAGTGATATTGATAGAATGCGAACAATGTTCCCAAGTTTAGACATAAGAAAAGATGTCTTATTTGTGCACGATGGTAAGTATATTACCTCGGCTGGTGGTGCTAAATCTTTTGAAGCTGCTCTATATTTAACCGAACATTTATACGGAAAAAAAATTGCTGAGTCATTAGCAGGAGGATTAGTGATTGATTGGAATTTAGAAAATGTTCCTCACATCATAATAAAGTGATTATTTTAAAGGTTTTACCTCACTATGTTTAACCACATGAGACAGCACAATTTGCGTTTTAGACTCACCATATGTTATTAATTGATCAATAAATGATTCTAAATGTTTTTGGTTTTTTAATACGACTTCCATTACAATATTTTCATTACCAGTAATTCTATAGCAATTGAGAACCTCATCGTAAGTTTTGACTTTTTCTAGGAATGGTTTTAACATTCCCATAAAAGCGCGAATTGTAATTAATGCTTTAAGTTGATAACCCAATTCAAAAGGAGAAACTAAGGTTGTATATCCTTGTATAATCTCGGCATCTTCCATCTTCTTAATGCGCTCACTAACAGCAGGTGAACTTATTCCAACACGCTTTCCAATCTCCACATTAGACATGCGCGCATTCTCTTGTAAGCATTTCAAAATCTTCCAATTTAAACTATCGACACTCATTTAAAGTAATTAAGTAATAATAACACAATAATTAAAGTAAATATACAATTTTACTTTAATATATAAAGTTAAATATAGTTTCTAGTGTGTAATTTCGTGTACATTGCTATTAAAAAATGAGTTATCACCTTCCATCACATTTTTCTGACTTGCCTATTTACAAAAAGGCAATGGATATTATCATGCTTTCACGCAGTATATCCACTTATATTAGTCAAGATTTGTCTTATTTAAATCCTGATGGAACTGAAGATAACAACATCTATTTTACAGGTGACATAGTGCAGCAATCAACAAATTTAGCTCCTGAAATTATAAATGCTGAACGTGAGCGTTTTTCTGACAAAAAACATAAGCATTTAGAAAGTTTAGATCTTTTAACGACACGTTTATACAGTAATTGCAGAAGATTAGAACGCTCTAATAGTAATGGTAAAGACTATCTACCCATGTTGCGATACGAGTTAAGAAAATTCAGAAAACTACAACGTAGTTGGATGATGACTTTATAATTATTTTTGTTGTATTAAATGTGCATTGACCATAAATGAATTCTGATAATTGAGAATTTTAGAATTCATCTCATCAGCAACAATTACAAACTGACATTTATTTATACTTTCTGATATACGTAATATATGATTATAAGCATTGTTGCGTCCTAAATAGTCTGCATCTTCAATGGCAAATAACTGGATTTCGCCTAAATGAATGCCGTTTAAAAAATATAATTTACTTAAACGAGTTGGAGTTGCAATGACAATATCTTGTCCGTAATACACTTCTGTTTTTTGTTTTTCAATATCATATTCGTCGTAAAGTGCATAGACTCTAAGATCTGTGTTTTGGGTAAATCTTTCAAATTCTTCCTTTAAAGCTAAAGCCTCAACTTTATCTTTAACAACAACTATAGCTCTAGGAGAATCTTCAAAAGCGGCTGCTTTTAATTTATGAATGGTGGTAATTATCAATGCTGTTGTTTTACCACTTCCTCTTGGAGCAGTAATATATGCACTTGCTCCTCCTTTTAAAGTTGGCAGTACTTTTTTCTGAAACGCATTAGAGGTTTCATAACCCGCATTTTCTAAAGATTCTTTTAATAAAGGATGTAGTTTTTTAAAGGACATTTAAAACAATTTCCTTCAAAGATACTATTAACCACAGACTTTACAATCTGCCTTGTCTTGTATTTCGCCAACTAAATGTCCATCATCATTCATAACAAAGCCACAACAGTCCATAAAACCTTGAGCTATTTGCTTTCTTGCTCTTTGTATTTGAGATTTAACTGTGGCCAATGGTAGCTTCAACTGGTCGGCTACCTCTTGTTGTTTCAACCCCTTTATATCTGATAAAAACAAAGGATCTCTATATTTTTTTGGTAAGTTTTTTAAGATCCCTCTAAGGCAATCTTGTTCTGTATGTTCTTTAATTGAGGACTCTGCTTCTATTTCTAAATCAGCAACTTGAAGTGTATGCTTAGTTGCTTTAAAATAATCTAATAACGTATATCGTGCCACTGAGAATAGCCAAGGTTTTAGTTTACTTTCATCCTTTAGCGTATGTAATTTAGTATGCACTTTTATGAACGTGTCTTGTAATATATCTTCTGTAATTACGGCATCCTTAACCTTACTTAAAATAAAGTATCTTAAGTCTTCTGCATAGGTTTTCCAAACTTTATTTGTTGTCATTCTTCAAAAAATTTAAAGCCAGTTTAAGTGATTCTCTAAATACTTAAACTGGCAATAAGTTAACAATTACAATTTGTACATGTACAATTTTCACACGTACAGTTATTACATTGACCATCTTTACAAGATGAGCAATTACAAGTACATTCATTATTATTTTTCATACATTCATTATTATTTTTCATAATTCAAGATTTTTTAATGTTCATATAATAGACGAAGAAAGCATTAAAAAGATGCATTATTTAGTCAAAATATTTTTTCAGCTCATTTCTAATAGGCATTGGTTTTATTGCCGAAACGTTTGCACCACCTGTATTGCCTACAGGAATCCATACTAAGGTAAAAAAAATTGAAGCAATTGTTCTTAAAATTTGTCCAATAATTTCTTTTACACTCCTAGTTTCCACACCATAAAGCAGCATCCACAAATGACTTATGGTATGCCTGTATAAATGTTTTTGCCCAAGAATATGAGCGTTTTCAAAGTGATAAAAAGCTTCAGAATAGCTTTTCTGCTTTAAAGCTATTTTACCTAAACTTAATTGATTGTAAAATTCTTGCTTTAGCTGTAATTTAGTCATTAGTTCGTTTTAGGAATAGACGACTAATACTTCAAAAAGATGCAATTTTACTAAAATAAATAAATGGTTCTCTGAGATCCCGAAACAAGTTCGGGATAAGCGATATTCACAATTTTGAATGCGCAAACTTTTCAAAATTGAAATCCTGCTTACATATTTCTTCTATACTGTCCACCAACTTCAAACAACGCAGATGTAATCTGACCTAATGAACATACTTTACAAACATCCATTAAGGCTTCAAAAATATTTTCATTATTGACTGCCTTTTGCTGTAGGTCTTTTAATAAAGCTTCAGTATCATTAGCCTTATGCAGATTTTCTAATATCTTAATCTGAAATTGCTTCTCTTCTTCAGTAGCTCTAATCACTTCTTTCGGAATAACAGTTGGAGAACCTTTACTGCTTAAAAAGGTGTTGACACCAATGATTGGAAATTGACCATTATGCTTTAGCGTTTCATAATATAAGCTCTCTTCCTGAATCTTAGAACGTTGATACATCGTTTCCATAGCTCCAAGTACTCCACCTCTCTCTGTAATTCTATCGAATTCGATCAATACTGCTTCTTCAACCAAATCGGTTAATTCTTCTATAATAAAAGAGCCTTGAATTGGGTTTTCATTTTTAGCTAAACCTAATTCTTTATTAATGATTAACTGAATGGCCATGGCTCTCCTCACTGATTCTTCCGTTGGCGTTGTAATGGCTTCATCATACGCATTTGTGTGTAATGAATTACAGTTATCGTAAATGGCATACAATGCTTGAAGCGTTGTACGTATATCATTAAAATCTATTTCCTGAGCATGTAAACTACGACCAGAAGTCTGAATATGGTATTTCAACATCTGTGCTCTTGCATTAGCTCCGTACTTATTCTTCATAGCCTTCGCCCAAATCTTACGAGCAACACGACCAATAACAGCATATTCTGGATCAATTCCGTTTGAAAAGAAGAATGATAAATTAGGTCCAAACTTGTTGATATCCATACCTCTACTTAAGTAATATTCTACATAAGTAAAGCCGTTAGATAAAGTCAATGCTAATTGTGTAATTGGGTTTGCACCAGCTTCTGCTATATGATAACCCGAAATTGAAACCGAATAGAAGTTGCGTACATTATTCTCTATAAAATATTCTTGTACATCTCCCATGAGTCGCAATGCGAACTCTGTGGAGAAGATACAAGTATTCTGTGCCTGATCTTCTTTTAAAATATCAGCTTGAACAGTTCCTCTTACCTGAGCAATGGTGTTCTTTTTAATCTCAGCATAAACGTCAGCAGGTAATACTTGGTCGCCAGTAACTCCCAATAACATTAAGCCAAGACCGTTGTTCCCTTCTGGTAATTCGCCATTATATTTTGGTCGTTCTTTACCTTTATAAAGTTTAGCAATTTTTGCTTCAACCTCTTTTTCAAGTCCGTTTTCTTTAATGTAGATTTCGCATTGTTGATCAATCGCAGCATTCATAAAGAAGCCTAACAACATTGGTGCTGGCCCATTAATCGTCATACTTACAGAGGTCATTACATTTGCCAAATCAAAACCAGAATATAATTTCTTAGCATCATCTAAGCAACAAATAGACACACCTGCATTACCAATTTTACCATAAATATCTGGACGCAAGTCTGGATCGTTTCCATAAAGCGTAACACTATCAAAAGCAGTAGAAAGTCGCTTTGCTGGTAAACCCATACTCACGTAATGGAAACGCTTATTTGTACGCTCTGGTCCACCTTCTCCTGCAAACATACGTGCAGGATCTTCACCTGTTCTTTTAAATGGGTATAATCCTGAAGTATAAGGAAACTCGCCAGGTACATTTTCTTGTAAACACCATCTTAAAATATCTCCCCAAGCTTGGTACTTTGGTAAAGCCACTTTAGGTATTTGTGTATGCGAAAGCGATTCTGTATGTGTTTCAATTTTTATTTCCTTGTCTCTTACTTTAAAGGAATAGATAGGATTTTTGTATTTGTTTACTTTTTCGTCCCAACCTGTAATAACTTCCCAATTATATGGATCTAAGTTTAATTTTACACGGTCGAATTCGGCAATAAGGAGTTTAACAAAATCCTTATTGTCATTCTGAACTTGTTTCAGAATCTCTTCTTGATCTATACCAAATTTATTCAAGTGAGATTTCTCATTGTCGTTCGAAATGACAGCTACAGAACAGATAGTTTTATAAATTCCGTATAATTTCTGAGCAACCTCAACTTGTTCATTCGCTTTTTTATCGTAAGCACGATTGTTCTCTGCGATTTCAGATAAGTAGCGTGTTCTACTTGGTGGAATCACAAAAATCTTTTCGCTCATTTCTTTAGAAATCTCGAATGTTGATTTTAATTGAGAATCTGCCTTCTCTACCAGTTTATCCATGATAGCTTTGTAAAGCGTATTCATTCCTGGATCATTGAATTGAGACGCAATAGTTCCATAAACAGGCAACTGGTCTTGTGGAATATCCCAAAGATTATTGTTACGCATGTATTGCTTCTTCACATCACGTAAGGCATCAAGCGAACCTCTTTTATCGAATTTATTGATAGCTACCAAATCAGCAAAGTCTAGCATATCAATTTTCTCTAACTGCGTAGCAGCACCAAATTCTGGAGTCATCACATATAAAGCCACATCACTGTGTTCTATAATTTCGGTATCCGATTGTCCGATTCCAGAAGTTTCAAGAATAATTAAATCGTACTCGGCTGCTTTTAAAACTTCAATAGCTTCGTTGACATATTTAGATAATGCCAAATTAGATTGACGTGTTGCCAAACTACGCATGTAAACTCGAGGTGAGTTAATGGCATTCATTCTAATTCTATCACCAAGAAGTGCACCACCTGTTTTTCGCTTTGATGGATCTACTGAAATTAATCCAATTGTTTTTTCAGGAAAATCGATTAGAAAACGTCTTACCAACTCATCTACTAATGATGATTTACCAGCTCCACCTGTTCCTGTAATACCTAAAACTGGGCAAGCCCCTTCTAGCTTCCCCAAAGGGGAAGAACTCTTACTCAGGCTTGAAAATAAGTCTTCGAATTTATCGTGTTGATTTTCGGCAAATGAAATAAGTCGTGCTATTGTATTTACATCTTTGTCTTTAAGGCTTTGAGTGATTTCCTTCTCTTTGGGAAGGACTAAGGATGGGCTTTGGTAATCTGATTTTTCAACCAAATCATTAATCATCCCTTGTAAACCAAGTTCGCGTCCGTCGTCTGGAGAATAGATTCTGGTAATTCCATAATCCATTAATTCCTTAATCTCTTCAGGAAGGATAACACCACCTCCACCACCGAAGATTTTTATATGACCTGCTCCTTTTTCTTTAAGCAAATCGTACATGTATTTAAAGTACTCATTATGTCCACCTTGATAAGAGGTCATTGCTATTGCATTGGCATCTTCTTGGATGGCTGTGTTCACCACTTCCTCTACACTTCTATCATGACCCAAATGAATCACTTCTACTCCAGTTGATTGGATGATACGACGCATAATATTTATGGCTGCATCGTGTCCATCGAAGAGTGATGCTGCGGTTACTATACGTACTTTATATTTTGGTTTATAGGGTGCGACTTGTTCCATTCGTAAAATTCTAGCTTATTTGAGCGGCAAATTTACGGAATATTCAAAAATTTTAAGCAATAATCATTAATTATCTAAAAGTTAAAAAAAGTAAACGTGGCAACATATTTTAATTTATTTTGGCATTTCATTTAAGTTAGATTTTATGAATAAAATTACATTACAAATTCACTGTGAAGATCAGCCAAACATCATTGCTTCGGTCACCAATTTTATGGCCTTAAACAATGGTAACATTGTATATATTGACCAGCATGTTGATAGAGAACAGAATATATTTTTTATGCGTTTGGAATGTGAATTTGGCTCCGATTCTTTTTCAATTGAAAGTTTTAAGGAATTATTCAAAAATGCTTTGGTAGATAAATTCAGATTTAAGTGGCGCATGTATTCTGCTGAAAAAAAGCCTAAAATGGCGATCTTTGTTTCTAAATATGATCACTGTTTATATGATATCTTGGGTCGTTATAATTCGGGTGAATTATTTTTAGAAATTCCATTTATACTTAGTAATCATGCAGACTTAAAGCCTATTGCAGATAGCTTTAACATTCCATTCTACCATATACCTGTAACAAAGGAAACTAAGAAAAAAGCAGAATTACAACAATTGGAACTCCTAGAATCTTACAATATAGATTTTATAGTTTTGGCTAGGTATATGCAAATTGTTTCTGGAATGCTAATCGATAAATACAAAAACAAAATTATTAATATACATCATTCGTTTCTACCTGCTTTTGTTGGTGCCAAACCTTACCATTCTGCGCATAAAAGAGGTGTTAAGATTATAGGTGCAACTAGTCACTATATAACAGAAGAATTAGATGCTGGACCAATTATTGAACAAGATGTTGCACATGTTTCACATTCTTATTCCATAAAGGATTTAATTGCTAAAGGTCGAGATTTAGAAAAAATTGTTTTGTCCAATGCTATAAAGCTTCATGCGAATAGAAAAGTTATGGTTTTTAACAATAAAACTGTAATCTTTTCTTAGAAGTCATAGGTATAAATTCCTAATACCGTTTTATTTATAATTAATTAGTTTTTAAGAATAATAACACACCTTCAATTAAGCTTACACGAGTGAAAATCTTGATATCTTCAAGTAAAAAGTGACTTTTACTAAACTTCATGTGTCTTAAAAAACAGCCAAGGTTAATTTCTTGTGTTAAAAACAAACTATAACCATTAACTAATTTTTTAATTCTTATGAAACAAAAACTATTATTATTAGTCTGCTTTATAGCAGGTATTGGATTTTCGCAAGCTCAAGACTTGCCAACAAATCCTACGCCAGGAAAATGCTACGTAAAGTGTATTACAAAAGATGAGTTTAAAGAAGTTGAAGAAACAATTCAAACTTATCCAGCTTACACCAATTTAAAGGTTGTACCAGCAACTTATAAAACGGTTGAAGATCGAGTTTTAGTAAAAGAGGCTGCAAAAAAGTTTGTGTATGTACCTGCTACTTATGAGACAGTAGAAGTATCTTACGTAAAGCAAGCTAGCCGTAATGATTTAAAAGTTGTACCTGCTACTTTTGGTAATGACTCTAGAACTTTTGAAATCTATCCAAAGACTTCAGGATGGGAATACAAAGTATTAGAAGATTGTCCATCTGTAAACAAGGACGATTGTGTTGCTGCATGTTTTGTTGAGTATCCTGCACAATCTACAAGTGTTGGTTTTACAACTTTATCATCTGACGCAAGTACAAGTTCTGTGCCTGTACCTGAGCAAACTGCAACGTACAAAAAGCGAGTAATTAAGACTCCTGCAAGAATGGATGAAATTGAAATTCCTGCTGAGTACGCTACAATTAAAAGAAGAGTTGTAGAAACGCCTGCTACTACAACAACAAACACTGTACCTGCACAATACCAAACAGTTACTAGAACTGTTTTAGATAAAAAAGGTGGTATTACTAGCTGGGAAGAAGTTGATTGTGAGTTATTAAATGCTACTCCAATTCCAATTTACTACGAATTAGGAAGTGCTAGATTAACAGCCGATTCTAAGAAAGTTATTGACGAAAGATTATTAACTATCTTAAATGATAAGCCTGTTAGTATTGAGATTATGTCTCATACAGATTCTAGAGGAAACGACGACTTTAACCAGTCTTTATCTCAACAGAGAGCTAACTCAGTAGTTAACTATTTAGTATCTAAAGGAATTTCTAGAAGCAGATTATCTGCTAAAGGCTATGGTGAAACTCGTTTAACAAACAGATGTTCTAACGGAGTTGATTGTTCTGAAACACAACACCAAAGAAACAGACGTACAGAATTTAGAATTTTAAGTAACTAAGATTTCCGTTACGTTATAAGATTAAAAAAGCTCCTTTTTAAGGAGCTTTTTTTTGTATATGATATACTGGGAAAGTAACCTCTTTTTTGTCTGCCTTTATCCCAAAATTATCTTCAAGATCTGTTTGCATCAACTGAAAAAATTTATAATGAAAATCCCAATCGTGTAAACTTAAACTTAGCTCATTATCATCAGGAATTATTACTGGCATATCTAAAACATAAGCCAATTGATAAGCCATATCCTTTAAAGACACATTATCTGCCTTAATTTGAGAATCACCTATTAAATACTTAGAATTATTTTTCCCCCAATCTATTTGATTTGTATCCCAAAACTTTGGAGATTCTACCACTAACTTAATACCCTCACCTTTACTGTACTTGCGCTCAACATTAAGATTCATTTCGGTTATAAGCTTATAAGCCAGGTTATCGTTAGAATTAAACGGTTTTTTAAAATAGACTTCATAATTGGTATCTAAGCCTTTTTCTAAAACGATTTGATTCTTATAAATTCTCGCTAAATACCCAATAATTTGTTTTAGAGAACCATTAATTCTTAGGTATTTATCATTATCAACAACTTCTATATCCTTATTATTTGTAGCTATTGGTTTAATTTCCATGGCTTCTTTAGGAATATATTCAGAATTTACAACTTCGTCTACAGCAACTACATTAAAAAACGATTCTAACGATGTTTTTGTAGTTTGTTTGCGTAAAAACTTAGATACAATCTCCTTTTTTAAATCTGGTGCACCTCCTTGCCATAACACTTTTCCTTCGGCATTTAATAAAATACCTTCTGGCAAAGCTCGTACACCATATTTTTTAAAAGTTTCACCATAATAATCTATAGCAATTGCTAAGTCGGTTGGTTTCTTTTTTAGAAATCGTTCTACGGTTAACGGATTTTCTTGAGTTAACGATACCACATAAAAATCTGAAGGAAATTGCTTTTGCAAAACACCCAAATGCTCTTTTGCGGTAATACAAGGCCCACACCAAGTTGCCCAAAAATCAATAAAAATAAGCTTATTGTTATTTGTTGAAGCAGTTTTAGAATATTGTATAAATTCTGAAACCTTAATTTGACTGTAAGAATAAGATGCTGTTAGGACGCAAATTATAATTAATGAAAAGCGTTTTATTTTAAAACTATTCATAATGAAAAAATATAATTTACTAGTATTAATCAAATACTGTGCTAAAATAACAATTTAACTTTATTGTAAAACAACTAACGCATATTAAAGCTCAAAATTGTCACCTTGTTTTGCGAATCTAAAACCTAAATTCTGAATACTATCCTTTAAATGATGACTATCTCGAATCGCAGGATTAGTATGATTAAAATGGATAAAGTGAATTTTATTTTTTGTTGCTATTGATTCTTTTTCAAAAAGCGTTGTTGTTTCTGTAGTAAAAGGATGAGGTATCTTACTCATATCTCTTTCTAATTCTCCATCTCTAAAAAATGAAGCATCTAAAAAAGCATAATCTACTTTTTTTACTTCTTCAATAATGTTTCTTTCCCATTTATGCCATTTATCTATATCAGGAATAAACAATGCCGATTTGTTTTTGCCTTCAATCTTATAACCTACCGTTTCTGAATACTCATCGCGATGTGGTACCAACAACGGTATTACTTTTAAAGAAGTACTTATAATTATTGCAGAATCGTTTTGCAACTTTTTTAATTCTATATTATTCAAGGCAACTAGTTGACTCCAAGGACCATTTGTTTCTAAATAATTTTTCATTCTTGGCATGGCATAAACAGGTATACTTTTTCCTCCTAATGCTTCTCTTCCAAAATTCATTAATCCTGTGTAATGACCCATATGTGCATGAGTTAAAAATACACCATCCACCACTTTACTATTATTTAAATGTTCTTCTTTTAATATATGTGTTTGCGCTACAATATCTGGTGTTGCATCTAACAACCATTTTTGTTTAGACTGTAAATCAACCAATCCAAGACACGACACTAACTTTTTATCTTCATAACCATTATAATAAGCTTTACAACATGCTTTTTCGCAATTTATTTGTGGGTAACCAGCATCTTGAGCTGTACCCAAAACTGTGATATATTGATTTAAAGTTTGTGTTTTTTTAGTATTTGGTTTTGTAACTGAATCATCTTTAGCAGAATCACAATTTATTACTACCAAAAGACATATTAGGAACGATATTTGGAATATTTTCATCTATAAAATTTATCTTTGTTAAAGATATAAAAACCCAAAGTCATGATTAAAAGAATTTTCGCCCTACTTATAGTTTTAAACTTAACTGCCTGTGCAGAATTACAACAAGTAGTTGATTCTATACCGCAATCTGGTGGAGTACTCAGTAATGCTGATATAGCTTCTGGACTTAGAGAAGCATTAGATTTAGGCATAGATAAACAAGTTACCAAACTAACTCAAAAAGATGGTTTTTTTAAAAACGATTTGGTAAAAATTTTACTTCCAGAAGAATTACAAAAAGTAGATAAAGGTTTACGCGATATAGGCTTAGGCAACTTAGCAGACGAAGGTCTTAAAGTTTTAAACAGAGCTGCTGAAGATGCCGTTAAAGAAGCTACACCTATTTTTGTTAATGCTGTAAAAGACATTACATTTAATGATGCAAAAAACATATTGCTAGGTAATGATGATGCTGCAACAGAATATTTAACATCAAAAACACAAACTGAACTTTATAACAAATTTCAACCTGTTATTAATAGTTCTTTTGCTAAAGTAGGTGCAGATCAAATTTGGTCTAACCTTATTAGTAAATATAACGCCATACCTTTTACAAGTAATGTAAATCCTGATTTGACAGATTACGTAACAGGTGAAGCTCTAAAAGGTGTTTATACAATGATTGCTGTAGAAGAAAAAGAAATTAGAAATAAAGTTTCTTCTCGTACAACAGATTTATTAAAAAAAGTGTTTGCTTTACAAGACTAAATTTTAGTCTATCTTTTTATAGAGTCCATCAAAAGCTACAGTGATTTCTGTTTTATTAGTTATGGTTTCCCATAGTTGCCTTACAGTACCATCGTTATTTGCTGTCCAAGTAATGCGGTGAAAAAACACTTTACCTTCAGAGTTGATTTCATCATCGGTTCGTAATATCATTTGATTACCAAACTTATTGCCTTTCATATGAAGAGAAGCGCCTTGATTATCAATCCATATTTGCTCCCATTGCCTTGTTTTTAAATTGTAAAAATTATTACTCGTACCCGTGTAACCTAGCGTAGCACTTGTCCAGTTTTCTTGTAGAATGCAACCTCCTTGAACTTTTTTAATTATATTTTTACCAGCTTTAGTACCATCTGCATTAGTAACTTCCCATGTACCTAACCAGAAATCGAACGCTATATGTTCTTCTGTACAGCATTTGCAACTTGTATTTTGAGCGGTCACAGATAAGGTGAAAATTGAAAATACAATTGCTATAAATAAATGTTTCATAGTAATTTGATTTGCACTAAGTTATTAAACAACATTTAATTATATGCTAATATTAACATAACATTGATTGCACATAGTCAGTCTATCTTTGCAGTGCAAAAGAGACATTTGTTAGGTTTTAAAGAAAAGATTAAAACAGTTAGTTAGTTAAGAAGTCGGCATTTAGTTAGGTGCCGATTTTTTTATTTATGGATGTAATATATTAAAATACTCATAAGACTTGAGTAGCCTGCTACCATACCAAGAAAACATTTCTCCATCCACAATTTTAATTTTTTTATTTAAAAACTGAGTTTGTAATTCTGCAATATGATTTTCTTTAAATGGAAATGGTTCACTTGAAAGAAAAATAAGATCAGCCTCTTTCAATTTAGAATTATTTAAATCAATCTCTGGATATCGAGTTTCATCTGCAAATACATTTGAAAAACAAGCTTCATTAATCATAATATTAATAAATGTGTCAGATGCAGCAACCATCCAAGGGTTTTTCCAAATAAAATAAGCGACTTTTATTTTCTTTATATTTTTAGATTGATATGCTTCACGCTCTTGTTGAATACTTTTAATAATATCAGAAGCTCTGGTTTTAACATTAAAGATGTTACCATACATTGAAATAAGCTCAAAACAATCTTTAAGGTTATAAATATCACTAATATGAATTGGCGCAAAAGCCTCTAACTCCTCTATAATGTCTTTAGTGTTCTCTTCCTTATTACACAGAATAATATCTGGTTTAAGCGCTTTTATTTTTTCTATATTAATTTGCTTTGTACCACCAACTACGGCTTTTGATATTCTTAAGTGCTTAGGATGAACACAAAACTTAGTAACACCAACAAGTGAAGCTTCCAAACCTAAATCTACTAATAGTTCGGTTTGAGAAGGCACTAACGAAATTATTCGTTTTGGTGTTTTATTAATTTGAATTTCTCTATTGAGTTGGTCTTTAAAAATCAT
The DNA here is from genome assembly GCF_014297365.1 of Winogradskyella echinorum. Classification (GTDB taxonomy): domain Bacteria; phylum Bacteroidota; class Bacteroidia; order Flavobacteriales; family Flavobacteriaceae; genus Winogradskyella; species Winogradskyella echinorum. The sequence goes on from NZ_JACOQD010000001.1 coordinate 187,085, forward strand.
ACAAAAAGATGCCAAAACAAGTTCGGCATAACAGTTAATTAGATAGGATTTCTTTCATCTGCAACTGCAACTCTTCAGCTTTTTTAGCCGCTGCTTCAGCAAAATCTTCATCTTGCGACGCATAAATAATTCCTCTTGAAGAATTTATCAGTAATCCAACAGAATCATTCATTCCATATTTACAAACATCTTGTAAATTCCCTCCTTGTGCTCCAACACCAGGTACTAACAAAAAACTATCTGGAATAATCTTTCTAATATCACCTAAAAACTCAGCTTTAGTAGCACCTACCACATACATTAAATTTTCTGAATTCTGCCAAGATTTAGAAGTTTCTAATACTTGCTTGTATAACTCTATACCATCAACTGTTTTAGTTTGAAAGTCAAATGCACCTTGATTAGAAGTTAAGGCTAACAGAATGGTATGCTTATTCTTAAAAGCCAAGAAAGGCTCCACAGAATCTTTTCCCATATAAGGTGCAACTGTTACACTATCGAAGCCCAAATCGTCGAAAAAAGCTTTGGCGTACATAGTACTTGTATTACCAATATCTCCACGTTTAGCGTCTGCTATGGTATAAATATCTGGATGGTTTATATTGAGATAGTTAATCGTTTTTTCTAATGCTTGCCAACCTTTAAGGCCGTATGCTTCGTAGAAGGCAGTGTTTGGTTTGTAAGCCACACATAAATGATGTGTTGCATCTATGATTGCTTTATTAAATGCGAAAATAGGATCTCCTTCTTTTAATAAATGCTTTGGTATTTTATTTAAATCCACGTCTAATCCAATGCAGAGGAAGGATTTCTTTTGTTTAATTTGGTTTACTAGTTGTTGTGTTGTCATCTAAAAATTAATTAAAACTGTACCAAGTATATGTTCTTCATTTACAAAACCTCTATATCTTGAATCATAAGAATTATCTCTATTATCTCCAGAAAAAAAGTATTTTCCTTCCGGTAATATAATTGGTCCAAAATTATTGAAAGTCCAATCAGAGTTATTTATGAAAATTTCCTTAGATAAATTATCTCTTCCCGAGAAATAATATCTTTCTAATTCTACTGGAAGGTTTTTTACAAATGAATCATCTAAAAAAACCCTAATTGTATCAGAACTATAATGCGAATAGGGCTCTGGATTTTCAACTTTATCTTTAATATACTTATCATAATATTCAGGCATTATCTGATACTGAAATCTTAAATCAAGTTCTTCATCAATATTTTTTCCATTAACAAAATAATACCCGTTTTTACATTCTAAGGTATCCCCTGGAATCGCAATTAATCTTTTCACTATTGTCCAACCATCTAAACTATCTGAATATTTAAAATATGCAAAGTCTAAACGTTTTGGGCTTTTTAAGCTAGAACCTAAAATTGTAGTTCCTAATTTTAAATTTGGTTCACTAGATGTTGAAGATATACTATATGTTCTTAAAACCCCTGACCATCTAAACAAAATCACGAACACTATAAATGCTGCTATGAGAAATATGATATTTTTCTTGCTCATAAAAAAAGCCTCATAATGAGGCTCAAATTTAAATTACATCGTCATTAGCTTTCAACAATTCTGTATTTTCAGCTAACATTAATTCGTCTATTATTTTTTGAATATCACCATTAATGATATTTGATAAATCGTAAAGCGTTAATCCAATTCTATGATCAGTTACACGTCCTTGAGGATAATTATAGGTTCTAATCTTGGCTGATCTATCACCAGAACTTACCATACTTTTACGTTTTTCAGAATCTGCCGCTTGTTGTTTCGCTAACTCTAAATCGTATAAACGTGAACGTAAAACTTTTAAGGCTTTTTCTAAGTTTTTATGTGATGATTTCTGATCTTGACAACTTACAATCATTCCTGTTGGCTCGTGATGTAACTTAATAGCAGAATAGGTTGTATTAACCGATTGACCACCAGGACCAGTTGATGTAGTACGCTCAATACGTACTTCGGTCATGTCTAATTCATAATCAAATTCTTCTGCTTCTGGTAATACCATTACTGTTGCGGCACTTGTATGTACTCGACCTTGCGTTTCGGTTTGTGGCACACGTTGCACACGGTGCACACCAGCTTCAAACTTTAAAGTACCGTAAACATCTTCACCAGACACTTCAAAAATAATTTCTTTAAAACCACCAGATGTTCCATCACTCTGACTTACAACATCGACTTTCCAGCCTTTATCGCTACAGTATTTTGAATACATCCTAAATAAATCACCTGCAAAAATACTAGCTTCATCTCCACCTGTACCAGCTCTAACTTCTACAACTACATTTTTAGCATCGTCTGGATCTTTCGGAATCAACATAAAACGAATTTCTTCCTCTAGCTTATCAATGGTTTCTTTAGATTCATCGAGTTGCATTTTGGCCATATCTACCATTTCTGCATCAGAACCATCTGCAATAATTTCTTCCGCTTCCGAAATATTATCTAAGGCTTCTTTATATATTTCTCCTTTATCTACAATGAGTTTTAAATCCTTGTATTCTTTCATCAGCTTAGTGTAACGCTGCTGATCTGCGATAATATCTGGTTGAATAATAAGGTCATTTACCTCATCAAAACGTTGCTTTATTATCTGTATTTTCTCTAACATCTCTCTTCAAAAATTGAATTTCAAAAATACGATAATTTATGAATTTTAAAACGTCACTTATAAGTACATATCAACATTTAAAAATAAAATAGCTAAAACATACGTTACACTATTATTATGCAGCGACTCCTAGCTATACTTGCATTTTATAAACCGTTTGTAGTTTGGTCTTTTGTTATCACCGCAGTTATAGGTTTTTTTAACCCTCAACTAGTGCCAGCAATAGTTACCAAATTATTTCTAACGGTTTTTGCGTGGTATTATGTTAGCGAAACACCTAACAAACGAAAATTAACCTTTTATAAAAATTTAGGAATATCGCCTTTGAAGCTATTTTCCTCAATTTTTATTGTAGACTGCATTTTAACGATAGGTTTCCTTATATTATTTAAGGAATTTACATAAACAAAATAATGATATTTGAATTAGACAATGTAGAACTTTACTTTAAAAACAAAAGAATTTTAAACGGCATATACCTAAAGGCTGAAACTGGACAAGTAACAGCTATTTTAGGTAGAAATGGCTGTGGCAAAAGTAGTTTGCTAAATATTGCATTTGGAAATTTAAAACCCAAATACAAGCTAATTAGACTTAACAGCAAACCGCTTTTAAAACCTTTATATTTAACAGGCTTAACAAAGTATCTACCTCAATATAATTTTATTCCATCTGGAATAAAACTCTCTTTTGTTTTTAAATTATATCAATTAGATTGGGATTCTTTTACTGAAAATTTTGAAGCATTTTCAATTTATAAAAGTTCTAAACTGAAAGCCTTATCTGGAGGTGAAAGACGTATTGTAGAAACCTATATTATTTTAAAAACGAAAAGTGATATTGTATTTTTAGACGAACCTTTTTCGCACCTATCTCCTTTACATATTGAAACTGTAAAACAAATGATTGCCGAAGAAAAAGAACATAAAGTCATTATTATTTCAGACCACTTGTATCAGCATATAATTGAAGTTTCTGATACAATCTACTTGCTAAAAAACGGAGCCACAAAAAAGATTGAAAAACTTACAGAACTCGAAGATTACAAATATTTGAGTGAAGGCAGTCTTTAGTTAAGGCTTTGCACTAGCATTTATAATATTATCTAAATCTACAACAACACCTACACCTAAAATTTGTTTCCATTGCAGTTTTGGACCTTCAATTACAAACTCTTCGTTGGTCATTTCGTTTCTTTCAACTTCAATTTTAATATCATTATCGTACCTAAGATGTGAGCCTAATGTTGCTTTTACATATTTATTGACTTTCATGTCTAGATTCAATTCCCACTCAATATCTATATTACCAAAACTATTAATGTAATCCGTATATAAACGCAGAAGACTGTTCACTTTTATATTTTCAAATACCTCTTCTTGATATTGATTTGTTAGTAAAATACCGAGTTCTTGTCTTACTTTTTTTCCATCTTTAATAATATTGCCCTCCAAATCATAGATAGCAGGATCTACACCAAAAGCGCCTTTATTTGCTAATTCATCATTTAAAACAAAAGTGGTCTTTAAGGTAAAAGGAGATGCATAAAAAGACAAACGTTCAATATGTCTACCATATTCCATTCCTAAACCAAAAAACATATAACCTGGTGCCAAAAATTCTGAAATAGGTTCATCTCTATTTGGGTAATTATAGCCATTTGCTAACTGCGAATTAAAACTAAACTTAGCAGAATAAAACCAATTACTTTTTGGGTCTTTTTCGAGGCCTACATTAGAAATTACCTCAATAACATCATCTGTTTTTCTTATTTCCTTATCTGCTTGCTTATTTAATCCATAACGAATATTAAAATTTGAATTCCAAAACCATTTTTCTTGTTTGTATTTAGCAGATGCTTTCCCTGTAATAATTCCAGAAATAGAATTAGTACCTCCGGAATTCCAGTTGGTAAAAGACACTTGGTTAAGCGTTAAACCGACTTCTTTCTTTGTTCGCCACCCCAATTTTACGGCTTCTTTCTTTTTTTTCTTCTTATAAAGATATAATGAATCTGGCTGTGCAAATAGATGGCTAGAGCAAATAATAAATATGCTTAAGATAAACCAAGAATTAGTTTTCATATTTATATAATAATTAATAAATAAATGTACCGTATTGACTTTTTATGGTAAGTTTTTTAGCACTTGACGCTTCTACTCTACCAATAATTTTTGCATCTACATTAAAAGATTTTGAAATTTCTATTATGTTGTCAGCCACTTCTGGTTTAACATACAATTCCATACGATGCCCACAGTTAAATACTTGATACATTTCTTTCCAGTCCGTTTTAGATTGTTCTTGAATAAGTTTAAATAACGGAGGAATTGGAAACATATTATCTTTTATAATATGAAGGTTATCTATAAAATGAAGAATTTTGGTTTGAGCTCCTCCACTACAATGCACCATTCCATGTACTGAATCACTATTAAACTTATTTAGAATGGCTTTTATAATTGGAGCATAAGTACGTGTTGGTGACAATACTAATTTACCTGCATCTAATGGTGAATCTTCAACTGAATCTGTCAGTTTAGTTTGCCCTGAATATACCAAATCTTCTGGTACAGATGCATCAAAGCTTTCAGGATACTTATCTGCTAAGTATTTAGAAAACACATCGTGTCTTGCAGAGGTCAATCCATTACTTCCCATACCACCATTATATTCGGTTTCGTAAGAAGCTTGCCCAAAAGACTCTAACCCAATAATAACATCTCCTTCAGCAATATTTGCATTATCAATAACCTCGCTTCTTTTTATACGTGCTGTGACTGTAGAATCAACTATAATTGTTCTTACTAAATCACCAACATCTGCAGTTTCACCTCCTGTAGAATGAATAGTTACTCCAAAAGATTTTAAATCTTCTATTAATTCTTCAGTACCGTTAATGATGGCCGAAATCACCTCTCCAGGAATTAAATTTTTGTTTCTTCCTATAGTAGAAGACAACATAATATTGTCCGTTGCTCCAACACAAAGTAAATCGTCAATATTCATTATTAAGGCATCTTGTGCTATACCTTTCCATACTGAAACATCGCCAGTTTCTTTCCAATACATATAAGCTAATGACGACTTTGTACCTGCTCCATCTGCATGCATTATTAAACAGTAATCCTCATCATTGGTTAAATAATCTGGCACTATTTTACAAAATGCTTTTGGAAACAGTCCTTTATCAATATTTTTTATAGCATTATGTACATCTTCTTTTGATGCAGAAACTCCTCGCTGTGCATATCTTTTACTGACCGAACTACTCATTCTACTTTTATCTTATTTTTTGCCCTACAAAAATAAGGATTGCGTTTTATTATAAGTAAGGATTGGATTGGAATTAATAACAGTTTTTAACTTTTTGCGTAACTCTTCCTTTTTCTTATTACCGCCAAAGTAAATATTAAGCCCTAAACCCATGCGCATAAATGTATCATCGGATTCCCCTTCTATTAGCCCTTCTAATTCATCGGTAAACATATAATTATATTCACCAAAAAGCTTAAGACCTACACCTTCTGCAACAATATACTCAAATCCAAAACCTCCTTGGGCCTTTGTTGCGGTTGTATCAAAATAATTATTTGCGTTGTAACCTCCACCTGCATACAAGTAAGGTGTAAATTTGGTGTAAGGACTTAATAGAAATTCTAAATTTAGATCAAAAGACATATATCCTTCGTTATAAACTTCTTTAAACGCAACGTTATACTTATTGTAAATAAAGTTGATATTTAAGTGACTTGTTATATGTAGTTTATAACCTACTCTAAAATATAACTCGAATTCTGCATCTGGATAATCAGCATTTGCAATAGCAGAACCAGCTGCTAAATCAATTGCATGAGACCCTCTATAATTATAAAAAGAAAACCTTCTAATATTAGATTTATCACTCTTCTCATCAGTTACCTCTTGAGAATATGAAATACTTACACTTGTTAGGGTCATAACTACACCAAATAGTATAGTATGGAATTTAGTAATCATATATACCTTAAATTAAAGGTAAGTTTTCTTCATTGAAGATTTTGAGGAGGCTCACAATATAGAAAAATAATTGTGAAATAATATCTATGATTATAGAATTAACAAAAACAAAAAAGATAAAACCGAATAAACGATTTTATCTTTTCTCTAACTGGTAAAAATACCTTTATAGTGTAATCTTATTTTTTAAGATTCTGCTTGTAGTTTGGATTGAATGTTAACAACATCATCTTTAGTAACGTTATTCAGATCTTCTGAATTATCTTGAGAAAGAATTAGAGTTGCACCCACAAGTATAGCTACACTAAGTAGTAACTTTTTCATTTTACAAATATTGATTAATAGCACTACAAAGATAAACAATAAACGTAATGTAAAAAGTACTAAACTCAATTATTTAACATGTAATTAATGTCTTTTCGACAACTAGCTTAAGTCATCGATAAACGACACTAAATACGCACTTTAAACTAATTTAAATACGTAAAAATACGTACGTCATAACATTAATTTCATGTTTAGAAACAAACATTAAGAACTGTACTAGTATTATTTGGTAAATAAAAGCTCTCTATATTTTGTTAATGGCCATAATTCATCATCAATCATAAGCTCAAGTTTATCACAATGATATCTTATATCTTCAAAAATTGGTCTAACTATATCACAATACCCTTTTGCTTTTTTCTCAATATCATTCTGCTCATTTAAAGTTTTGCGCTCATTAGTCATAGAAGTTACCAAGGAATTAATCGCTTCAATGTGTCCTGAAATTTGTTCAATAAGCGATAATTGCTCTTTTGCGTAGTTCTTAAACTTATCTCCATAAATAGATTTTAACCCATTTACATTTTCAATTAAAATATTTTGATAACGAACAGCAGTAGGCACTACATGATTACGTGCTATATCGCCTATAACTCGACTTTCAATTTGAATATGAAGAATATATTCTTCCATTTCAATTTCGTAACGTGCCTCAGATTCTACTTTATTCATAACACCTAGACTTTCAAAAAGCTCTATTGAAGATTTTGAAACCTTAACTTTTAAAGCTTCTGGTGTTGTTTTATTATTACTTAATCCACGCTTTTTAGCTTCCTTTTCCCATTCATCACTATAACCATTACCTTCAAATAAAATCTCTTTTGATGTTTTAATATATTCTCTTAATACATTAAAGACAGCATCATCCTTTTTCATTGACTTCTTATCAATCAACACATCAACTTCTGCTTTAAAATCAATTAATTGTTTGGCTACAATAGTGTTTAAAACCGTCATTGGGTTGGCACAATTAGCAGTAGAACCAACAGCTCTAAATTCAAATTTATTACCTGTAAATGCAAATGGAGATGTTCTATTTCTATCTGTATTGTCTAATATTACTTCTGGAATTTTACCAACCACATTAAGTTTTAAATCTGTTTTTTCCTTAGGTGATAGCTTTCCTTTAGTTACAGTTTCTAATTCATTCATCACTTTAGTAAGCTGCTGACCAATAAAAACTGAAATTATTGCGGGAGGAGCTTCATTAGCTCCTAAACGATGATCGTTACTAGCAGAAGCAATTGCAGCTCTTAGAAGTTCTTCATAGGTTTGTACAGCTTTTATTGTATTAATAAAGAAGGTTAAAAACTGAAGGTTGCTCATGGGCGTTTTACCAGGTGATAATAAATTAACTCCTGTATTAGTGCTTAAACTCCAATTATTGTGTTTACCAGAACCGTTGACTCCGGCAAAAGGCTTTTCGTGTAATAATACTTTAAACTTATGACGTTTAGCAATTTTCTGCATAATATCCATAAGTAACGAGTTATGATCTACTGCCAAATTTGCTTCTTCAAAAATAGGTGCCAATTCAAACTGGTTAGGAGCTACTTCATTATGCCTTGTCTTTACAGGAATACCTAATAACATACATTCATTTTCCAAATCGCGCATATATGCCATAGCTCTATTAGGTATTGTACCAAAATAATGATCATCTAGCTGTTGACCTTTGGCAGGCGAATGCCCTAAAAGTGTACGACCTGTTAAAACAATATCTGGACGAGAAGCTGCTAAATCACTATCAATTAAAAAGTACTCTTGTTCCCAACCTAATGAGGCGTTAACCTTTTTTACATTCTTATCAAAATACTTACAAACATCTACAGCGGCATTATCCACTGCCTGCAACGCTCTTAAAAGCGGAGTTTTATAATCTAATGCTTCGCCAGTATAAGACACAAAAACTGTTGGAACACATAGAGTTGTACCATAGATAAAAGCTGGAGAAGTTGGATCCCAAGCCGTATAACCTCTAGCCTCAAATGTGTTTCTTATACCTCCATTTGGAAAACTTGATGCATCAGGCTCTTGCTGCACTAGCTGATGTCCTCCAAATTTTTCAATAGCCATTCCATCACCTATAGTTTCAAAAAAAGCATCATGTTTTTCTGCAGTAGCACCTGTTAAAGGTTGAAACCAATGTGTATAATGTGTTGCTCCTTTAGAAATTGCCCATTCTTTCATTCCTGTTGAAATATGGTCTGCTATTACACGGTTTATTTTAGTGCCTTTCTCAACAGCTTCCATTATACTAGATAAAGCGGTCTTCGTTAAATATTGACGCATTGCTGCTTCATTGAATACATTTTCACCAAAAATTTCGGAGCGTCGTTTCTCCTCTTTTATCTTAATTGGTTTTCTTTTTAATGATTCTTTTATGGCGTGAAATCTAAGTGTTGACATATTATTAAAATTTGGCTTCAAAAATACGAAATATTTAAAATTTATATGGCTACCCACTAAAAAATAGGGTTGTTAACAATAATTAATAACATTTCATCTAAAACCCCCTATTTTTTTTGACTACATAAAAAAAATAGCAATATTTGTATCATTATTTTATATAAACAAAATTTCATTATGGCAAAAATTAAATTAGAATACATTTGGCTAGATGGTTACTTCCCAACTCAAAACATGAGAAGTAAAACCAAAGTAGAAGAGCACGAAAACTTTAAAGGTACCATAGAAGAATTAGGTATGTGGTCTTTTGACGGATCATCAACTAGACAAGCTGAAGGTGGATCTTCTGATTGTTTATTAAAACCTGTGGCAATTTACCCAGATCCAGACAGAATTAATGGATACTTAGTAATGACTGAGGTTTTAAACGCAGATGGCACTCCACACGTTTCTAATGGTAGAGCAACAATTGAAGATGAAGACAACGATTTCTGGTTCGGTTTTGAACAAGAATACTTTATTATGGATACTAAGACACAATTACCTTTAGGTTTCCCTATTGGTGGTTATCCTGCACCACAAGGTATGTATTACTGTTCTGTTGGTGGTAAAAATACACATGGTAGAGATTTAGTAGAAGAGCACGCAGATCTGTGTATAGAGGCAGGATTAAACTTTGAAGGTATTAACCAAGAGGTTGCTTCTGGACAATGGGAATTTCAATTATTTGCAAAAGGTGCAAAGAAAGCCGGAGATGAAATTTGGATCGCAAGATATTTATTAGACCGTTTAACAGAAAAGTATGGTTATTATATTGAATACCATCCAAAGCCATTAGGTAAAGATATGGACTGGAATGGTTCTGGTATGCACGCAAACTTCTCTAACACTGTTTTAAGAACATGTGGATCTAAAGAGACTTACGAAAAAATATGTGAAGCATTTAGACCAGTAGTAAAAGAACATATTGCTGTTTATGGTGAATTTAATGATCAACGTTTAACTGGTGATCATGAAACAGCTTCAATAGACGATTTTAGCTATGGTGTTTCTGATAGAGGAGCTTCAATCCGTATTCCTATCATTACAGTAGAAAAAGGCTGGAAAGGTTGGCTAGAAGATAGAAGACCAGCTTCTAATGGTGATCCTTATAAAATTGCAGGTCGTATTATTAAGACAGTTAAGAGTGCAAATATTTCTTAATTAGAAATTACAAATAACTAAAAAAGGCTTGTAACTGTTACAAGTCTTTTTTTTGTTTTTTATTTAAGTGTTAAGTATATAAAAACAATGTACGCTCCAAACAATAGCATTCCCTTATAACGACCTATTTCAAATCGTTTTGGTATCATCATAAGTGGAATTAAAACTGCTGCAAAAGCTATCATCCAAAAGATATTAGTAGAGAGTATTTGAGGAGTATCTGGATTTACTACAATAGGTTTAATAATTGCTGTTAAACCTAATACAGAAGCAATATTGAAAATATTAGAGCCAATTAAGTTACCTAAAGAAATTGCTTTTTCTTTCTTTAATGCAGCTATAACTGAAGCTGCTAACTCTGGCACACTTGTTCCAATAGCAATAACAGTTACAGAAATTGCATAATCACTTATACCAACAGCTTTAGCCAAACGCTTAGCTCCTTCAACCAACCATTCTGAACCAAAATACAATCCTGCGGCACCAATTAGAAGCCACATTACTATTTTAAAATCCGAAACTTGAGCAAGTGTATCATCTACTTCCTCTAGATTAGCTTTTGTCGATTTTCTTGAACTTCTTATTAAAATAATTAAGAATACAATTAAAGCTATAAACAATAAAAGTCCCTCAACCGCAGTTAAAACTCCATCATTTTTAAGAAAATAGTATAAAACAAATGATGCCAACATCATCATTGGCCAATTCAGCTTATAAAAATCTTTATCTACCGCTAATGGAGAAATAATTGCCGTTATCCCTAAAACCAAACCAATATTTGCAATATTAGAGCCAATAACATTCCCTAATGCTATATCAGAAATGCCATCCATAGCAGCTTGTAAACTCACTAGTAGCTCTGGCGCAGAAGTTGCAAAAGACACAACCGTCATACCTATTACTAGTTTAGAAATTTTAAGTCTAAACGAAAGCGCAACTGATGCTCTAACCAAAAAATCCCCACCAACTACTAATAACGCTAAACCTGCAATTACAAGAAATACACTCATCTATTGTTCAATTATTTAATCCCATTTTAATTAAAGTCGCGAAGATAACATTTCATTCTTATAGATACTAAAAACTAAAAATTTCGTTAAATAACTATTATTTTAGTTGTATAACTACAAAAATAGTTATAGATTTGATTTAAAGAATTTATTAAAATGCAAAAACTAACAAACAAAGAAGAAGAAATAATGCACATTTTATGGAAGCTTGAAAAAGCTTTTGTAAAGGATGTGTTGGCAGAGATAAAGGAAGATAAACCACATTACAATACGCTCTCTACCATAATTAGAAATTTAGAAGAAAAAGGCTATGTAAGTTATAATGCTTATGGAAAAACGCATCAGTACTTCCCTATTGTATCTAAAGAAGATTATAAAACTAAATTTATGAGTACTGCTATAGAGAATTACTTTAATAGCTCTTATAAAAATGTAGTGTCCTTCTTTGCAAAAGAAGAAAAGATAAGTGTAGATGAGCTTAAAGAAATTATTAAACTAATAGAAAATAAAGCATAATCATGGAATATCTTATAAAAGCGAGTGTAGTCGTTATCCTTTTTTATTTATGCTTTAGTCTGTTTTTAAAGAAAGAAACATTTTTTCAGCATAACCGTTGGTTTCTACTAATAGGATTAATAATAGCTCTAATTTTCCCATTTATTGTTGTACCTATTTACATAGCAATTGAACCCGCTGTTACTTTAGAAGTCATACATACTAAAGACATATATACTCAAGCAATAACATCGAACCAAATAACCACACAACCAGAAAATGCTTTCGATTGGACTCAACTTCTTTCAATTATATATAGCATAGGATTTGTTGTGTTTTTAATTCAATTTATATTACAATTTGGATCATTAGCACTATTGTTACTTAAAAATCCAAAATACAAGGACGAACTTTTCACCTATGTTATTGTAAAAAACAAAATTTCACCATTTTCATTTTTTAAATGGATTGTTTATAACCCAGAAGCATTTAATGAAAATGAACTTGAGCTCATCTTAACGCACGAGAAAGTGCATGCTAAACAATTACATTCTATAGATTTACTATTAACACAATTAGCCTGTATTATATTTTGGTTTAATCCCTTGATTTGGCTTTACAGAAAAGAAGTTCGGCAAAATTTAGAATATATAGCTGATAATAAAACACAATCTACTTCTGTAGATGAAAAAACGTATCAACATTTGTTGCTTAAAACCAGTGTTGCCAATCATAATATTTCATTATCAAATAATTTTTATAATTCATTAATCAAAGAACGCATCGTTATGTTAAAAAAATCGAGATCAAACAAAAAGAAACAATGGAGATACTTACTAATGTTACCGCTTTTAGCTGGTTTATTAATGAGTATGAATACAGAAACCATTTATGTCGAAACGGAATCCCATACAATAGCAAACAAAAAAACTATTGAATTTGTGGTTACAAAAAACACAACAGACCAGGAACTAAAAGCTATGTCTGATAAATTTGAGAAAAAAGGTATCACGCTAATTTTTAGTAAAGTAAAGAGAAACAACTCCGATGAACTTACCAGCTTATTTCTAAAGTTAAACAATCACAGTTATGGTGGTGGTAACTCTAATTCTCCAATAGATTCATTCATAATCTATAAAGAACTTTTTGATAGAGGTGGTGGCTATGTAGGCAGAATTAATGGCGCAACACTACATTTTGACGACAACACAAACGACAAAAAAGCCATTGAAGCATTACAAGAAAGGGCATTTAAAGCAATTTTAAACTCAGGTTTACAGAGCAAAGAGGACTTAAAAAATTACAAGAAAAAATTCCTTAATAAAAATGATAAAACCAAAAAGAAAAAAACCTTAACGCCAGCAAAAAAGTCTTCAAAGAGTCAACCAAATAAAAACACCAAGAATATAGCCATTGCTACACCTTTAAAATCGGATAAAATTTTTCAATTTAATGGAGATATCTTAATATCAATAATAACAAAAAACTCTACAGATTCCGAAATTGACAAAATAAAAGAACAACTCAAAAAAGAAGGGTTAACAGCCAAATTCAAAGGAATAAAGCGCAATAAAAAGGGAGAGATTACTGCAATTAAAATTGAAGTGAAGTCTAAAAATTCTAATACTAGTTATAATGTCAATTCAGATGAAGCTATAGATTCTATAAAAATAGCATACGATGCAGATAAAAATAGTATTTCAATTGGTAACAGTAATGCAAGTCACGGAGAAAATACTTTTGTTTTTAAATCTAAAGATGCCAAACACAAAATCCATAAATCTGGCAATGGAAGTTATGTTTATGTTATATCTGATGATGAGCACCAACATGGACAGGATAAAATTTATGTTTCAAAAGCTAAGGCTAGCAATGGAAAGGTAAAAACAATAAAGAGTAACGGTAAAGTACATGTAATATCTGGTGATGGTAATGATGAAGTTATAGAAATTATTGTTGATGAAGATACTAATGATGAAAAAGAAACAATGATAGTCAATGGAAAAAAGAAAAAAGTTTGGGTAACTAGGGTTGACGATAAAGACAGTCCATTTATTCTCGAATTAGATGATAGCAAAACAAGCATTTTTGTCTCTGATGATGAGCACAAAAAACCTTTATATATCATTGATGGCAAAGAGGTATCACCCGATAAATTTAAAGATTTAAAGACCGATCTCATAGAATCTATGACGGTTCTCAAAGACAAAAGCGCTATCGACAACTATGGTGAAAAAGGCAAAAACGGAGTCATCATTATAAAAACCAAAAAGAAAAACTAGTTCGCTTTCATCAATCAATCAACAGAAAAAGCCAAACTAAAATCATTTAGTTTGGCTTTTTCAATTAAAGTCATGAAAACTTTTATTCTATAATTATTTTTCTAATTACTGATTGATTGTTATTTATCAAATTTAGCATGTATAAACCTGATGCTAAATCTAAATCTATATAATTATCAACAGATTGATACTGCTTTAAAAGTTTACCTTCAACAGAAAAAATTTCGACTTTAGCAGTGTTATTTATACCTGAGAAATAAATTCTACCTGTTGTAGGATTTGGATAGATAGAAATCTCTAATTGCTCATTATCAATTGTACTTAAGGACTGCATCCAAATATCTCCAATATTTGTCCCCCAAATATATTCTACTAAAAGTGGTTGATCTATAAATGGGTTTCTATTCTTTTGCCAATTATAAACCACATTATTTCTATTCATTTCAAAATCATCTGGTGGGTCATTTCTATGCCAATCTAAAAGCGTAACTAAATCACCTAATTGCCCTGTAGTATTAGGGAAACCATTAACAACTTGCAATCCGTTGTATCTAATTTCCATATAAAGTACACTACGAGCAACATCACCTCTAAAGCTTCCTAACGTTCCTGTTGGCCCAACGTATTGCCCATAATGTTGATTGCCACGAGAACTATTCTCAGAAGCATCTGCCGCTCTTAGCGCATGTGCATCAGAATTTCCGTGTCTTAAAGAATCTGCCTTTGTAGTCCAAAAGACATCAATTCCGTCCGCAATTTCATCTTCTTCTATATCAAAAAAACCACCTCTTGAGCGTGGAAAAGTATGCTCTCTATTCCACTTACCAGAATTATTAGAACTTGTTTGTAAATCTAATTTAGGTCTCCCTTCTTCAGTATATAATAGCCAAACTTGGTTACTATTTTCAGGATTTTGATCTGCTTCTTTTAAAATGTCAATAACATCCGCATAAGTTTGCGCTCTTACTGTTGTAGGATCTGCGATTATATCTTGTAAGGCTTGTCTCAGTGCATTACCTGCTAAACCATCTAAACTATCATAATAACCTGTTGGCTGCGTACTTTGCACAAAAGTTGTAGTTGGTTGTATGGGTGTTCCCCAAGGTGCCATTGTAAAATCATTATCTACTACTCTAACTTCGACATAGTTGTTAGATGGCACTATTGGCTCAACTAAATCTAAAAAATGAATTTGAATAACCTCATCACCTTCATCTGCTGCATCATCAACTAAACTAATTGTTGTCGTTGTAGAATTTGATCCATTTGGAATTGTTAGGTTTAAGTTTCCTGTAAAATCAGATGAATTAAACCCATAATTATCTAAGCTAATCGTAAAGTTTAAATCTGAAGTCACATTAGATTCAGCTGTAAAGGTTATTTCGAATGTAGCACCTTCGTCATATTGAGTTTCCATTACAGAAATAGCTACAGGATTTATAGGTATACCAGAACAATCATTTTCTCGTCTCGGAGTTGGTGTAACTGTAGAAAATGACTCCACACCCATTCCGTCAACAAAACGTTGAATAGATTTAGGGTTAGCATTTGTACCATTATCATTATATTGATTAGTTTCACCTAATAATGCTAATAGACCAACATCATCAGCATCATTGGTATCATAAACTAATGCATCTATTAAATTAGTTTGTGTTGCTAAAGTACCTTCTGGAAAATCATCAACAGAAGCTAAATAAAGCCCTACAGCATCTGCTCCATTCTGTATTACATTTTCAGCAATCAATACTTGTGGAAAAGGTGATACACCTCCACTACCTATTAATAACAGGCCATTATTATCAGTTGAATAACCATCTAAATCAATAACCATATAACTTGAGTCACCACCGCTATCAGAACCATTAAAAAACACAAGAATGTATCCATCCGTAGAAAAGTTAGGAGTCATTGACTTTAACTCAACAAACTCTGCAGTATCTGTGCTTGGTGAATCTGCGTCTAATTCATTAATCACAATATCTTGTGACCAACTAAATGCAGATATTAAAAAAACTAAGGGTAATATGATTCTATTCATCTTTCAATTTTTCACAAAGATAACCTAATAATATATCGCTATGTTAACTTAAAATTATTTACTAAAAATAATTCATTTAACATATGACTTTAATCATGTTTTGATTCTCATAAAAAAATGAAAACTCAAAAAACACAGATTTTAAAGATGAAATGCCTCTACGATTCTAAAAATCATTCTAAATACACCCTATAAATGTTACAAAATGAAACAAAAAACATATTTTATTATTACAAATAGTAGCATTGATAGAGGCAAGTCACAAAATATTAAAACTAAAGTCATCATTTAACTTATAAATACAAATGCAAATTCGTCGATTTATGCAAATTCGTTTGGAGAACTATTGTCACCTGATATATATTGAAAACTCAATCAAACAAACGAAGTATAATATTAACCCTAAAACCAAAAAATTATGATGACATTAGCAAAATTGATTATTGAAATTATATTTTCAATATTCTAAATTAAAACCAACCAAACAACCAACCAAAACAAATAAAACTTAGTTCTAGAATAAGTTTTATTATTTTTGTAGCTGAGTGACAAAAGACAAAAAAAGTCTTTGTCTTAAGCAAAATGAAGAAAACCATCTTTAAGGCTTTAGCTAAATTAAATAAAGCTATATTACCTTCTTACAGTAAAAAACAGTTAGACCTTAGCAAAGCAACTAAGCTACAAATGGCTATAATTGGCTGGCGTGTTTATGTTACTAAAAATGCTCTCAAATAAAAAAGACTACCATAAGGTAGCCTTTTAAAAAACTCAATTTAATCTATCGCATTAGCGGCAAATTATCTTTCTCAATTTAATTCCTTGTTACAGATCCCGTAGGTAAAGACCCTAAGTTAGCTCCAAATGCATGTGTAGCTGGTGCCGTATCATTACCGGCAGTTCCTACCAATGGCTTTATTGCGAATGGCGCAGGAGAATCATCTGGTACTGGCTCTACAGAAATTACAACGGTTCTTCCTCTAACATCTAATGGGAATGTTTCACCAGTTGGTGCATTTTCAAAAAAGTCTTCTCCAGGTACTGGAGGTCCACCAGCTGGTCCGCTAAATGGTGCAGAAGTATCTGCAACATCAAATGCAGTAAATGTACCTGTACTCAATGGTCCAGAGTCACCAACAACCCAACCTTCGTAAGCCCAACCATCAGGTAATGTTGGTAAAACAAAATTTGGTGTTGGAGGAGCACCTGGTGTACCAAACCAAACTCCGTTTTCGTCATTTCCATTATTGGTTCCAGACTCATCAGTAGGTGTTCTTAAGAAGAATGCACCACTTGCATTAGAAAAATCGCCTACTATGGCTGTGTTTACTGATGCTGTAGTACCATTAAAATCACCTACTAAAATTTTTGTGTCTGCTGGTGCAGGATCTGGATCAACTGCTGGCTCAATAGATAATACAAATCGTGTTGCATTATTTAATTGTGTCTCATCCACAGAAAACGTTTGAGGAAATGTTGCACTTGTAAATGTACCTGTACTTACCGGAGATCCATCGACTATTATCCATCCTTCGTAAACATAGTCACTACCAAGAACTTCTAACCCTTGAAGATTAAGCGTTAAATCTGCCATAGTTGGCCCACTGTTGTTGTCGTCATCACTACTACAGGACATGGCAATTAAACCTATTGCCAATAATCCTAAAACTGTTTTTTTAATCATTGCTCGTTATTTATTAATGTTCAAAAACAAAATTAAACTAGTAGAATGAGTTAAAATGTTAGGTGGCTAACATTAAGGCTTTTTCATAAAAACTTGTTGGTTATTATTCTTTGACAGTTTTTTTACACTTTTTTGACAATAGTTTTTACAACCTCAATTATCTTACAAGAAATATTTATTATGAAAAAATTAATATTGGTTTTAACATACATAACAGTATGCCATATGGTTTTCGCTCAAGAAAAAGAACAAATGTCTATTTTGAAAGCAGATAGCACTTGGGCGAAAGAAATTATTAAGTTCCCAATAGATTGGGCATCAGATATGACACTCACAGGTTTTGAAGAGATTCGTTTTCATAAAAATTGGTCCGATAAGGATAGTGATGCCTTTTGGTCTATAGTAATAGCTTGGAGTGTCAAAGCAGATTCACCATTAACGATTAACGATATTGAATCTAATTTTGATGCTTATTTTAATGGTTTAATGAAACCAAATCATTGGTCCACAGATTTCCCAGATCCAAAGGTCTTATTTACGAAAAAGGACATTGAAGACAAAAATGAAGTCTTTAAGGGTAAAATGAGCCTTTTTGATGGTTTTCATACAAGAAAAGTGATAGACATTAATATCCTTGCTCAACAATATTTCTGTAAAGTAAAGCAAACCTCTATAGTTGTTTTTAGACTTTCACCTCAGAATACGGATCATACCATTTGGAAAACATTAAATACTGTTGAGTTGAAATCTAACGTTTGTGAGATATAGCGGATTAAATATATACAACCAAAAAACGCTCAAGCAAGCTTGGCGCTTCATATAGACTTTAAACGCATATCGTTTCATTTAGGATTGCTATCGCATCCTTTATGCTCCGATTTGAAAATAGTTTCAACAAAAAAACGCTCAAGCAAGCTTGGTGTTTCATATAGACTTTAAACGCATATCGTTTCATTAAGGATTGCTATCGCATCCTTTATGCTCCGATTTGAAAATAGTTTCAACAAAAAAACGCTCAAGCAAGCTTGGCGTTTTTTCTTTTGTAACTATTTATTCGTGACCTCGAAGGGACAGAGTTCAAACTTTTTGAAGGAAGATATTGACTTAATTATCTCAAAATCAATATAAATCAAAACTCACCCTTATTACTTCGAACCCAAGAGTTTATTAGAATTGTTAATTTTGATTTTATTTTTGTAATCACATTGTCGTACAGTAATTTCTAAAAAAATCAAATATATGGTTGTTGAAATTGATAATGCTCAAGGGATAAAGTGGTTCTCGTTATAAATTGATATTCGTTAAAGCCTGTATTATTTTGCTCTATTTTCCTCAACAATTCTAACCACTCTATTTATCATTATTTCTGACAAATTCCACAGTAATAAATCCTCATCAGTTGTATTATTAAAAAGAATTACTACAGTGTCTATATTGTTATGATATTCTGTAAAGCTCTGATATCCTGGAACCCATCCAGAATGTTCATATTCATAAATTTCAGAATAGATTTTCCGTTCTCGTTCTTTGAATATAGAACCATCGTTTAATGCTCTCAAAAATATACCAACATCTTCCGCAGTAGCCAGCATACCGAATTCTTTCTCTTTTAAATCAGGTTCATAGCCAACGTAGTAACCACTCATCACATCCTCTATATCTACCTCGCTTAACGAGAAGAATGTATTATTCAGTTCGAGTGGTACTAAAATTTGCTCTTTGATATATTGATGATGATTATACCCCACCGTATTGTCAATAAGTAAACCAAGGAGTAAATAATTTGTATTTGAATAGCTATAGTCTTCTCCTGGTTCAAACAGCGCGGGTGTATCCAATACTAATGCTAACGATTCCTCAGCACTATCAGGTGGGTTTTCCCAGTAACCTCCACTGTCTGTAAAATTTGGAATCCCGCTTCGATGTTGTACCATCATTTTTAGAGTTATTCTATCTGCATTTTCAATCCTACCTAGCAATTCAGGGAAATAATCAGCAAGGGTTTTATCTAGTGACAATCTGTTATCATTAACCAACTTAGAAATGGAAACCGCTACATATAACTTGCTAATACTAGCTATTTTAAATAGTGCATTGGGTTTAGCAGGTATTTTATGTTCTCGATTGTGCCAACCACCTGTATAAAATTCTGGTTGTTTCCCTGCCTCATCTACATAAACAATCATACCATCCAAACCGTGACTTATTGCTTGGTCAACTTGTTCTTGAACAGTATCTGGCAATGGTAATATCCAAGCTTTCACTAAAATCCAAGGCACAAACCACAAGGAAATTGCAGTACCTGTGAACAAGGCTATCCTGATTATAATTTTTTTATTTCGTTTTTTAGAATTAAGCATAGATAGTAAAGTTATAATTATTGCTCATTTTTAGGAAGTATTATTCGTAACACAGTTCAGAAAAGTTCAGGGTTTCAAAGTTTATGTTTGGAAATATGATCCTATTATATGCAACATAAAAATACTATTTGTTTTCTTGATTAATTTTATGCGTTTTAAGTTTGATTCAGAAAGTACATGTCCAATTTCCCTTTTCCCTTTGCATGGATCTTTCCACGAGAAATACACGAAAATTCATTTTTAATCAGTTTATAGGTGGATGAAGATATATTGATTTTACCTACTTCACCTGCAGATTCCATCCTGCTGGCGGTATTTATCGTGTCTCCAAAAAGGTCGTATGCGAACTTCTTCTTGCCCACAACCCCTGCTACTACAGATCCAGAATGTATACCAACCCTCATTCTCCATTTTATGACATGGCTTTGATTTCTCTCCTCAAGATAGGATAGCATCTTTTGTGCGGCTTTGATGCAGTTAGTAGCATGATTTATCGTTTCTTTTTCAAGGCCACACGCTGCCATATACGCATCACCAATCGTTTCAATTTTTTCTACTTTCGTTTCTTCCATAATTTCATCGAATCGACCAAAAATATCATTGAGTTCATTGACTAAAGTGATTGCTGACATGGACGCCACAAGATTTGTAAATCCTTCAAAATCAGTAAACAGGACAGTGATATTTTTGTGTCTTTTTGGAATTGTTTTACCGCTTTCTTTTAAGTCTCTTATTATGTTTGCGGGTAATATATTGTGCAGAAGATCATCTGATTTTTTCTGTTCAACCATTAAAGATTCCTCAGATTGATCTATTAAAATAGACATACTTGCTATTAGTATGAAGCAAATCAATGCAGTAATACTGATATTAACTATTTGTGATATATAGGGATCTAATCCTCCAAAATGGGATTTTATATTTGATTGAAATATTACTGTAGCAATCAACGTTAGGCAAGCTAGAATACTAAAGACATGGGCTATATTCCTAGCCTTACGAGGAAAAGTCATATATGGCAGAATAATAATTAGGAAACAAACAACTCCAACTCCTGAGGAAAACCCTAGCAAGTAAAGAAATAAGAGAACAGACATATAAGATGCTAGAATAAGCCAAACGGAAGCCAGGACTCGTAACCCTTTCCAATTGAAAATTAACGCCATTAGAAACATTAATCCCAAAAAAGTATTACTTCCGTAAATTATTAATGCGTCTGTCAAGAATAATGCAATTAGCATCCAAGTTACATTATAAACTACACCTAAAAGAGATGCAATATTCGTAACACGTAAATATCTGAGTTCAGTTATAGAAAAATTGTACTCAGCGCCAATATCGACTATTCTTTGAAAGAATCTAGACTTGTTTTTATCATAAATTGACATAAATGCTTTTCAAGTTTTATGAATTGTTAATGTCTTTATTATACGCAAGTAAGTTAACCTTTTTAGCGTTAATTTCTGGATTTTTAGAAGGTCAAAAATTGCAGATTTTCTTTATTCTTTTGTGAAAATGGTAGCATACCTCTCCTTATTGATCTAAACATATGGTGGTTCGTTTTATTTTAAGCTTAGATATGTTCTTTCTTTATTATAAATGTGTTCCGCTTGTTTGATCATCTTCTTAGCTAACGTAAGATTTTTAATGGTTTGCCACAATAAGCACAGGTTTTATGCTTTTATGAGAAGTTGATTTATTTAACCTTAGTGATTTTTTAATACACCCACAGATTCAAAAAGCTCCTCGATGATATGCTGGAGATTGCTTGGTGTAACTGCTCTGAAATACTCTAGTAAGTCTTGAGTTGTCGCATATCTATCAGTCTGCATTTTTAGTTTGCCGTTTTTTGTATTCCAATCTTCAAGAAAATATTTTAATGCTAAATTCACATTCTCTTCGCCAATTGCTTTTTGAAATTCGTACATATTGATTGCTCCTTTTGCGTAATAGACATAATCTTGATTTTCTACGAGAGTAAGAGATGGTTCTTTTTTACTTTCTTGTTGTATTCCTTCTTTATATTTATCCATTTGAAGCGCTAAAAACTGTTGCACTTTTTCTTCGGAATAATGTTGCTTTAAAACCATCAATGCTGCATATTGAGATAAGGTTTCTAAGACCATCAATTGTCCTTGTACATTTGCAGCTTCCACTTGCATACCAAACCATTGGTGAGCTACTTCATGCGCAGTCACATAAAAAGCCATATCAACATCTTTTTCGTCATCTATATCTAACACAAATCCAATAGATTCTGAAAATGGAATAGTTCCAGGAAACGATTGTGCAAATGTTGCATAACGTGGAAACTCCATAATACGTAGTTGCTGGTATTGATAAGGACTGAAGTTGTTACTACAATAATCTAATGAAGCTTTCATAGACTTCATCATTCTATCGATGTTATATTCATGTCCTTTTTGAAAATAAATTTCAAGGTCGACAGGCTCAGTAATCCCCTTATTGCTTGTCATCCATTTGTCTTTTTTAATTTCATAGTCAGCAGAAACTATTGCGTAAAAATTAATAATAGGGGTATTTGTTTTATAGTGAAAATAATTACGATTATTTTCTGTCCATTCCTGCAATAAATCTCCAGGAACCAAAGCCGTTTGATCTTTGGATGTACCAATAATCATTTCAAAATTAATACCATCAGAATCACCACCAGATCTTGCATTGACTAATTCTTTAGGGTCATCTATTTTAGCTTTTTTAGATCTCCTTGATAAGTTATGATCTCGTCGTTCATCTTCATCTTGAAGTTCATATTTTTTATTGTAACCCAAGGTTGGAAACTGTTCATTGTTGAAAAATGTACCATTGTAAACTATATTGGTATTAGAACGACCTTGCTCAAAGCCTTTGGTTGTAAAACTTTGCTTAAAATACATTTTTACAGAATCACCAGGTTGTAAAGCTTTCTTCAGGTTAAAAATTGAATAATCAAACTTTTTATATTGATGATTCGTCGTAAAACCACCTTCGAAAGCGATACTGTCTATCGTAACATTTTCTTCGAGAAGTTTTTGAATATGGATGGATTTTATGTTTTCAATTGATGTGTTTTTTAACATATAATACCCTTCTACTGTGTAGTCTCGTTTAGAAGGATATAGCTCTAATTGTAAGTTTAAGTCTACTATTTTTGGTTGCGTTATATATTCAAATTGTTTCAATTCTTTTTCATACGCTACTCTAAATTCAGTAGCTTCAGAATTGCTCCAATATTCATTTAAAATATTCGTATTGTAAAATATAAACCCTCCAATAATTATAAAAGCAAAAAGAATGATGTCAGTAAACTTTATGAGTGGCTTGCTGAACTTATACTTAGCAATTCTTGTTCGTTTTATTAAATTGGTTTCATTTCCTCTAACAGCGACTAAAGATCCTATGATTAATAAAAGGATTCCGAAAAGAAACCAATACAATTTAATGAGTAAATAGGGTTGTAAAAAATGCCCATAACCATTCATCTCTGAATAAGCACCTAAGGAACTTCCTCCAAAAAAGTGTAAATCATGATCAAACCCCAACACGGCAATAGCTACATTGACAATACTAAATACAATCACCAAAATGATACCTACAAACTTATTATTCACTAAAGATTGTATGAAAAACGCTAAGCAAGTAAAAATGGATAATAGGGGTAGAATTTCTAAAAAGAATCCATTAAAATACACTTGCAATTCATAGTTATAATAGCCACTTAGCGTTTGGAATAATATCCCTGAACTTATTAAAGCAAGTATTAATACGACATAAATTATGTTTAATCCAATAAACTTTCCAGCTAACCTTACAAAACTTGACATGGATGTAGCATCATAAATTAAATTCAACTTCGCACCTCTTTCTTTCCACACCAATTCTCCTGAATAAAAAACAAGGATGATGATAAAGAAAAAATAAGAGGTTTCCTGAAGTTCCTCAACTATAAAATAGGTTGCAGGATAACTATCAACTCCATATACCGTTCCAAGATTTACAGAATTGATTAAGATGATAATCATTCCGCAAATAACTATTCCCCAAAATGATGGTTGTTTAAAAATACTTATAAAATAAAACCACGAAAACTCTTTTAATTGTGTCCATTTAGATTGTAAACCATATTGTTTTTTAGCTTTAGGAATCATCACATCACCAACTAAATTAGTACTTTTATCTACCAGCTTTTGAACTTGCTTTCGTTTTGATTTCTTTTCTTTAACCAGATTGAAATTGAATTTTTTATATCCATAGATTAATGCGATAACACCTAATAAAACCCAAAATAATTTGTTGTATAACAAGGCACTAATAAATGGAAGTTCTTGAGTGCTCTTTTCTAAGACCGACCAAGTTTTTGTAATATAGGTTGTTGTTGTTAATGAAAATGGATCAAAAATAGCTTGCCAGAAATCATTAGTAATTGCTTTGGTTAACAAAAACACCACAAACAAAATAACACCCTGAGTGTATACAACTACTAAATTTCTAGTTAAAGCTCCAGTTACAAAAAACAATGATGCACCAAAAAACAACGTTGGTAGCGTTACCATTAGAAAGGTCTTCATATAAACAAATGCATTAAAAGCCAATTGATCATCTGGACTATTCCAGGGCATAAATTCACCCAACATCATACCCAAAATAATTCCTGTAAATACAAACAGCAAAACAGTAAATGCGCCTAAAAACCGACCAATTAAATAATCTCTTTTTTTGATTGGTGTAGAAAATAGTAATGATTCTATCTCATACTCAAAATCTCGCAACACAGAAACGCCCATAATCATTGAGGCTAAAATCATAAAGAATCCGGTTATAGCTCCCATTGTTTTCGCTATGACTACGGGTGAATTTCTTTTCATTAGACCTAATTCAGTACCTTGAAAAATAAAATCTACACCAACAATTGAAAACAGAAATATAAATAAAAAGAATACATAAGTGTCTGGTCGTTTAATTCGATATTGAATTTCGAACTTAAAAATTTCATACCACATAATTAAATAGATTTAGTTTTAGTTCTATTGAAAATTTCTGAGAAATACACATCTTCTAATTCTGCATTAATGGCTGTAAATCCATCTCCAGGATTGATCTCGCTTATTATATGAATGGTTGGTTTACCAAGAAATAATCGTTCACTGATGACCTGATAATTTTCTTTATATAGGTTCAATTCTGATTTCTCGATTGTTTTTTTATAGACTTTATCTTTTAGGCCTTCTAGTATCTGCAACGGCTGCCCTTTTAAGCATACTTGACCTTGATTAATAATGGCCATATTTGTGCAGAGTTCTTTGACATCGTCAACAATATGGGTAGATAAAATAACCACAGTATGTTCTCCGAGCTCGCTTAAAACATTGTAAAAGCGATTGCGTTCTACAGGATCCAATCCTGCTGTTGGTTCATCTACAATAAGTAACTTCGGATTGTTAAGTAAGGCTTGTGCAATGCCAAATCGTTGCTTCATCCCACCAGAAAACCCTTTCAGATTTTGTTGTCGCACGTCATATAAATTGGTTTTATACAAAAGTGCTTTCACTAATTCTTTACGTTCGTTTTTATTGGTGATGCCTTTAAGCACTGCGAAATGATTGAGTAATACTTCTGCCGATATTTTTGGATACAAGCCAAATTGTTGCGGCAAATACCCTAATACCTGTCGCAATTCATTTTTTTGTTGTAAGACATCGATGTCTCCAAGAACAATGGAACCAGAATCGGCTTCTTGCAGTGTTGCAATAGTTCGCATTAACGTAGACTTGCCTGCACCATTTGGGCCTAATAGACCAAACATCCCTTTTGGTATATCAAGTGAAATGTTTTGTAAAGCTTTAATCCCGTTTGAATACGTTTTTGATAGATTGTCAATTCTGAGTTCCATACTGTTCATTTTTTGATTGATTGAGACAAACATATAAGCGTTTTTAGCCTTTAAAAAGTGTTAGTGACACAAACACATGCATTAGTGACAAACACATTTTTTTAAGGTATAAAGACACCTCAAAACACATTTAGGATTGTTTGTCACTGATGAGATACTGTTTGTCAACTTATTTGTCTGAGGTGTTTTATTTAATTAATATTGAATTATGAATTTTAAAATACCAGAAAGAAAAAGGAAAACTATCAAGCGGTTATATAAAATAGCGCTGGTTATTATAGGCTTAGCCATCGTCATTTTTAATGACACTTTTGGAAAACTAGAAGGGTTTGTAGAATTTATTGCATTGTACTTTATCCTTGTGTTTATTACCATTGCACATTGGCTATTTAAACAAATCAAATCACTAATAAGATTGAAGAATGAAAAAGTAAAAACAGAATTAATGCATTTAAAGAGTCAAGTGAATCCACATTTCTTTTTTAATATGCTTAATAACCTTTATGGATTAGTGGATAAGGATTCTAAGAAAGCTCAAGAGCTCATTCTAAAACTTTCTGATATGATGCGCTATAGTATTTATGATGGCGAAAAAGACAGGGTTTTACTGTCTGAAGAAATAGCTTATCTCGAGAATTATATTGAACTTCATAAAATGCGTTATCATAAAGCGATTGATATACAATTCAATATTGAAACAAACGACACTAATTATGAGATTATGCCACTTCTTTTCATTATTCTTTTAGAAAATGCCTTTAAGCATGGTGTGGAAAATTTAAGAGAAAATGCTTATGTTCATATCACATTAACAGCGCATAATAGTGAATTGACCTTTGAAATAGAAAACAATTTTGATGAAACACAAGATAACCCTGAAACAGGAATTGGATTAAAAAACCTAAAACGACGATTAGAATTGGTATATCCAAAAAAGCATACCTTAACAATTTCCAAAACAGATACCATCTATAACGCTACATTGAATATTAAGGGCTTATGATTACATATATCATTATAGACGACGAACATATTGCACACGATATTATAAAAGGCTATTGTGATATGCTACCAAATTTAGAATTCAAAGCAGATTGTTATGATGCTATAGAAGCTATTGACTACTTAAGCAAACATGATATAGATCTCATTTTTTTAGATTTGAATATGCCTAAATTAAAAGGATTTCAATTTTTAAAAACCTTATCATCTCCACCAAAAGTTATTGTAACCACTGCGTATAGTGAATTTGCGATTGAAGGCTACGAATTAAACGTTGTTGATTACTTGTTAAAACCGTTTAGTTTTGAACGCTTTTTGAGTGCTATTAATAAAGTGACCTCTTCTGATACCAGTACAATAAGAAAAGAAAGTAAAGAGACTATAAAACCTGAAGGACAACATATTTTTTTAAAACAGAATAATAGTCATATTCAGGTAGATGTAGATGATATTCTATTTATTGAAGCCTCAGGCAATTATACCAAAGTTGTTACGAGTACTAGTACTATCAGCATTCGAGAAAAAATATCGGATACCATAGAACTGCTTTCTGATAATGATTTCATACAAGTTCATAAATCATTTGCGGTTGCAAAAAAGCACATCTTTAGAGTAGAAGGAAATAGAATTTATATGGGCGATCATGTTGTACCTATTGGCAAGCTATATAAAACAAACATTAATCAATTATTGAGGTAATTGCTATTGCCATGTCAATATATAATCTAGTCTGAAAATTCGTAAGGATTTTCATGAGTAGGTGAGTACTAGCAATGAATTACTCAAGAGGTTACTACAAGTATTTTATATCTTATTTCAGATGTTCTATTACCCATTTTTTTATTTCGTTCAATGCTGTTGGGGAAAATGTTTGTTCTATTTTTCTATATTCATCCATCTTTCCAGTTTCACACTCCTGAAAGAAGTGGTTTAAGTTTTCTAATTCCACTATTTTATAATTTTTATTCTGGCCTTTGATTAGTGCTTGTCTTATAGCTTCTTGATTAATTTTTGCATTTACTTGCGTGTCTTTACTGCCATTTAATGACAACACTGGAATTTGTAATTTTTCAATTTCATCAGCAGGATTGTATTGTAAAAAATAGCGTGACCAAGGTTGTATACTTGTTTTAAGTTGGTTTTCTATAAATGCATTGATATTCTTTTCTGGTACGTTTAATGATGTTAAAATGGGTCTTAAAAACTCATTATAATGAGTTGTCAATTCGATTTTAATTTCTGTTTTACTCTTATTAGAGATTACAATTGCAATCGCTTTTCTTGTGTTTTTTTCATAAGCCACCTCATCTTTAACAGGAAATTCTCTCAATGTTTTAGATTGCATTACAGATAGTTCTGTTCCCGAAATTCCGGTAGAAGCTAATAACACCATAAAAGCGACATCTTTAGAGTTGTTAGCCGCTAGAGGTGCGATAATACCACCTTCACTATGACCAATCAAACCTATATTTTTAATATCTACATCGTTTCTAGTTTTTAAGTATGCGATGGCACTCAAAACGTCTTTGGAAAAATCTTCTGTGGTTGCTTTACCAAAATTTCCTGTAGATTCTCCAACTCCACGATCATCAAAACGCAATACGCCAATGCCTTGTCTTGTTAAATAATCTGATAATACTAAAAAAGGTTTGTGTCCCATAAAACTTTCATCTCTGTCTTGTGGACCACTTCCGCTAATTAAAATTACTACTGGAAATTTTCCGTTTTTATTGGGTAAGGTTAAAGTACCTGCTAATGTTATGTTGGCTTCATTATTTTTAAAAATGACTTCTTCTTCATAATAAGGGTAGGGTTTTACAGGTTCCTGCGGCCGTTTCGAATCCTCTATTTTTATAGTTCCTTTTTTTAAGTTTAGGACCATTTCTATGCCACCTTCCTTGTAAATACCTTCAAATTGTTGTGCTTCAGTATTAAAAACTCCTGTATAGTTCATTCCAACATTAGAGCCATCAATAATTAGCTTTCCATTTGTAAAAGTTGTAGCTGATGGTTTGATGCCAGCAATTCTAAACGTTGGAACATCCATAGTAGTTGAATACGTAGCGTTTTCTTGTTTTATATTAAAAACAAAAGTGATTTCTTTATCGCCTCTTTTGGTTGTTCCGTTCCAATGTCCTGAAATATCTTGAGAACGTGCACTAGTAATGGCGAGTAAATTTAAAAGTATGATAATTGTTAATGTTTTCATGTTCGTTAAATTTTGATTGGTGATGTCTAGGCCAAATTTTCGTTAGCCTTGTGGTATTAAAAAATAGTATTACTAATTTAGTAATCGAAGCTATTTGAAGAGAGATTTAGTTAGATTTACTTTAGAGCACGTTTCCAGCTTCTTTAGCTTGAGCATCCTTACGGCGACCTATTAATGCGCCAATAAATAGTCCCATACAAATGCCAACGGAAATCCCTAAAGACCTTTCAAAACGCTCACCTATTAGAATTCCAGCTATAACTCCGAATAACATTCCTAAAGTTACACTCAGGTTTGTATAGTATCCTTGAGAAGTCAAGGAAAAGGTGTCCTTTAAATAGGTCTCAAATTTACTCAGTGCGTTTTTAAAGATTTTTTTTCTATTGTCTGGATTTGAGTTTAGTTTTAAGCTATCCAGTTCCATTTCTATAGAATGAATTTCATTAGCGGTGAATGCTCTATTTTCTAATTTTTTAAGAATCTCAATAAATTGAGTATAAATCTTAATTTCAGATTTTTTAGAGGATTCAGTTTTTAAACTTTCAAAAAAGTTAATTGCATTTAATAGTGTCATAATTTTTACTGTTTTCTTGGTTAGTGGCCCAAACCAAAAAATATTACACCAAAAATTTATTTATTTTAAAAAATCACACTAAAACACCTTATATTCAGGTGTTTAGCTTCTTAAACTTTCTATATCTGTCATCAATTCTTCTAGTTTTTTGAATAGTCTTCCATAAACGATGTTTAAATCCCATTTATAAATTCGACCTCCAACAAGGAATAGCAAAACCAAGATGACTGCCACGATAACAATTCCGATGAGTGGGATTCCAAATATTAAATAGGTATCTGGAAAACCAACAAGTATTTCATTTACAAGTCTTTCACCTAAAGGCATGCCTTCGGCATCTTTAAACCAAAAGCCTAAAACCAATGACATGAATATAATTGGATACAAAAACCTTGAAAATCTCTTGTTGATAGATACCTGTTTGTTTATCCATTGGTTAAATGCTTTTAAGTATTGATAACTGCTAATACCTATATCGATTTTCTCTAAATCGTTTAATAACCTCTTATTAATAACAACAAGAACTGAAAGAGTAACAAAAAATATGATACCTGTTATGGGAATTCCTATAATGAAAGAGACGACTAAAAAAGCAAACGAGAATGCCACAATGGCAATCAAATTTATTTTAAACATTCTTTTAAATTTATCAATGATATGAATTGATTTTTGGTTGTAAAGATTGTTTATTTTTGGGACTACTAGTGCGTCGCTCTTGAGAAAACCTTCTTTCCAAATGTTTTCAATTGATTTTTCCATCTAATAATTTTTTTAATCTAGTTTTAATTCTTTTAACACGTACACCAATATTATTTGGGTTCGTTCCTATAATTTCAGCAATTTCCTTTTGCGATTTTTCTTCCAAATAAAGCATGATAACGGCTCTATCTATTTCCGATAGTTTTCTTATGGCATCATATAATAAATTTAGAGATTCGTCTGAAAACGCGTAGTTGTTTTCGGTTTCTTCAGCAGTTATAGAATCAGACACAAAATGCTGAACATTGTTTTTCTTTTTCTTAAGTAAGGTTAAACAGACGTTTAATGAAATGCGATACACCCAAGTGCTCCATTGCGATTCTTCGCGAAAATTGTCCTTACTCCTCCAGATTTGTAAACACACTTCTTGGTAATAGTCTTCAAAATCTTGTTGTGAACTGGTGTAAGCTCGACATAATTTGATAATTATTCCTGCGAATGGTAAAATGGATGTGTTGTAAAAATCGCTACTCAATAGTGTTGTTTTATTGGTTGGTGGCTTAAATTAGGAATTATTACAGGTTAATGTCAAAATTGATTTTATTTTATTAATCGATTTACATTAAGCTTATACATTTTTCCTATTGGAATTTTGTGATTCCTTAGATGTATTCTATTACCTTCAATTAATTCTATTTTATCTATTGAGATAATAAAAGATTTGTGAATCCTTATAAATTGTGTCTCTGGTAAATTATGTGTAAAGGATGTTAGCGTTTGATGAGAAACAATCACTTTATCAACCATATTAATCTTTACATAGTTTCCATAGGCTTCTAAAAACAGAATGTCCTTTAACTTTATCTGGTAGTATTTTTTATCTTCCTTTATAAAAATCTTAGTGTCTTCTATGGTTTCCGTATTTTGTATTGGGCTGGCTTTAATTGATAATGCATCGGAAACTTTACTAACAGATTTTACAAAACGACTGAAATTAAATGGTTTTAATAAATAATCGTCAATATTCAATTCATAACCTTCTAAGGCAAATTCCTTGTAGGCTGTAGTAATGATAATTTTTGGCGGATTAGAAAGTGTTTTTAAAAACTCTAAACCAGAAAGCTTTGGCATATTTATATCTAAAAAAATAAGATCAATAGAATGCTTATTTAAATAGTCTAGGGCTTCAAAAGCATTATAACAACTTTTTTGGAATGATAGATAAGACAAATTACTCGCATAATCTTTAATATTATCATGAGAGGCAGTTTCGTCGTCTACAATTATATATTTTATCATTTCTTATATATATCTAATGTTGTTGAATAGGTGTTTTCTTCAATTTTATTATACAATTGATGTGTGTTTGGATATAATAAATTTAAGCGATCTTTTAAATTTTTGAGCCCAATACCTTTGTCTTCTGATGATTCTTCAGCATCATAATTGTTTTTAACTGTGAAACTTATTTTATTTTCATCTTCAATAAGTTGTAAATGAACAAATGCATTATCTGTTGCTTTTTCAATGCCATGTTTAAAAGCATTTTCTAGCAAGATAATGAATAACAAAGGTGCCACTTTTGTTTCTGGATTTTTAATTGATTTTTCAAAATTCACATCAATGTCTTTATGGTATCTGGCAGTTTGTAAATCAATAAAATTTATTAAATAATCTATTTCATCTTTTAACTGCACGTTTTCCTTTCCGCTATCGTAAATAGTGAATCGCATTAAATCTGATAATTTTAGGACATAGTCTTGAGCTGCATCAGCATCCTTTTTTATTAAGGCATACAAATTGTTAAGTGTGTTAAAGAAAAAATGAGGATTTATTTGATTTTTTAATAGCATCAATTCGGCTTCTAATTTATCCTTTTTAAGTTTTTGAATACTTTTTCGGTATTCGTAGGTCCAATAGAAAATTAAATAAGCAACTGCAATTGCTAAAAGAATTCTTACGCTATTCTTTAGAAAGCCTCCATCTAAATCTGTAGTAGCATCAATAGCAAATATTAAAAGCGGAATACTTATTCCTAAAAAGAGATATTTTAATCGAAGGTTAGAAGTCCCAAATTTTATTTTTTCAGTTTGAAAGAGATAATTCAAAAGGGTGTAAAAGACTACTAAACCCAATGAACTTGAAAGCACTGCGAATATTTCGCTTTGAGCGTTTCTTAAGATTAGCATCAAAATAATAATGATTACAGATAGAACTGCTGCTGCTTTATAAAGTTTTTTATGTGTCATGATTTTAATTTATTTATGATTTTGACACAAATCTATATTGCATATTCAAGGTTACAGCTTTTATTTTATGAACGTCTCTTTTCATATTGTAAACGTATCAAATTTAATGATAAAGGTACTTTAAATATCATAATGAGCTGATTACCATTTGATACGCTAGCTTCATCAAAATAGTTCTAATTAACGAATATTCAGCTCTAGGTTTACATCGAATTTAAAACTAAATACATATGAAAACTTTAATTACAATTATTACAATCGCATTATCAACCTTATTTGTAAATGCTCAAACGAGTTCTGAGAAAGAACTATTAAAAACTTTAAATGAAACTACACCAAAGGCATTGCAAGACAATAAAGTACCTGGATTGGCATTGGCTATTATTAAAAATGGCGACGTTATTATTAAAAAAGAATATGGGTTTTCTGATGTATCAGAAAACGAGATTGTAAATAGTAAAACAGGCTTTAATATTGGTTCTATATCAAAAATGTTTACAGCTTGGGGAATTATGAAATTGGTAGAAGACCAAAAACTTAATTTAGATGCTCCAGCTTCAAAATATCTTTTGAATTGGAAATTACCATCTAGTGAATTTGATTCAGATAAAGTAACTATCAGGAATCTATTGCAACATACTGCAGGTTTGTCTGTTCATGGTTACAACGGTTATGAAACTAAAGATGAATTAACTTCAATTGATGCATCGTTATCCGGAACTACTAATCTAGATGAGAAAGTAGAACTCGTTATGGAACCAGAAAGCAAATGGAAATATTCAGGTGGTGGTTATTCTATATTGCAATTAGTTATTGAAGACGTTAGTGGGAAATCTTTTGCGGATTACATGAAAGAACATATTTTTAAGCCTTTAAAAATGAAACAAACAAGTTTTAATATTAGTAAAAAGGTTTTAAAAAATTCTGCAAAGGCCTATGATGAAGAAGGAAATGAAATCCCATTACGCCTTTTTAATGCGCAAGCAGCAGCAGGTTTGCATACAACAATAGATGATCTTATTCTTTTTGCAAAAGCATCATTTTCAAAAAATCCTGTTTTGTCAGAAGAAAGCATTGCTCTTTTGATAAAACCTACCGAACTATCCAAAGGGAATTACGGAATGGGTTATATGATTATGAATCGTTTTGGGGATTTTACATTATCTGGTCATGGTGGTTCTAATGAAGGATGGCAATCTGGTTTTATGCTCGATTTTGAATCAAAATCAGGTATTATTATCCTTACCAACGGCTCTAATGGAAAAAACGTTTTATTTGGAAACCTGCAAGATTGGGCAAAATGGCATGGAAGTAATTAATTTAATGTCTTAATTTTTGTAACGGTAAAATCTCGTTCACGGTCAACATTTTTTATGGCTATAATAATACTTTCTGGCATTAAATTGTTTCGGTATCTATTGGAACTCATAAAATGTACTATTCCAGATGCTGTTTTAAAATGAGTATATCCATCCAATAATATGATAATTGGATATTTTTTCGCCACTTCAGTTGAATCATTATATGAATCAGGAATACTTATTAAACAAGTTCTTTCTTCATTTAAAATACTAGATTTAATAATGAACTGACTTCCAATTATAATATCCGTTTTATTCTGTCCGAACGTCGTTTGTGCTCCAAAAAGAAGAATACATAAAATCACAAATGTAAAAGTTCTCATAGTTTGCTTTATATGTTTGGTAACAAATATTTTCGACAACGTACCACCTGTGGCTTTCATTTCTCCAATTTCATAAGTGGTATTATCACACTTCGGACATTTGTATTTCATAGTTTTATATTTTTTGAGTTGATACTATATGGCTGTTAACGATGATATTCATTGCCTTTTATTTTAAAAACTTAAATCGAGGACTATATATCACCTCTTTTTCATTGTTTATTCTCAGTGTGTTGATCAATATTAAAATTAAATTGGCGACATACAAAAAGCCAATAACCATAAAAAATGTACTTAACGTTATTTGGTCTGTGAGTCCAATTTTTGATATGGTGAACAATACTATTGGGATAAAAAATAACAGAATGGTCCACGTGATTTCGAAATTGATTAAATCTTTACCCAACTTATTACTATTTTTTATCTTACCTTTTTTTGATGTCCAAAGTATAAATGGAATTAAAACCCCTAGCAATGGAAAGACCAGAAATAACAGTGCAGAGAGATTGAGATACGTTAAATACTTTTTATCTTCTTTTACGGACCAATCTATCAACTCATCTGGACTTACATTTAAGGCATTGGCTAATCGCTTCAATGACTCACCTGTAGGGTTTGATTCCCCTTTTTCGATGCGTTGAATAGTTCGTAAACTTAAACCAGATTCTTCTGCTAGAAATTCTTGTGACATCCCTTTCTGGTTTCTCAATTCTTTTACTCTTAAAGCTAAATAGTTATTATCCATTTTCTAAAGGTTTGTTTTTAGTTAAAGTTTTTCTGTACCTCATTATTGTTATGGTTACTATTCCTAATAAAAATCCAGGAACCAATTGAACTAACGACCCATAAATCACATGATTTAATAGCGCTTGCCCAAAATTATCATAATATAATCCATAATGAGTGCCAATTTCCCATTTTGTATCTACCCACCAAAGTATAGCAACTGGAATCCTTGAAATAGGTGAGTAAATAAGTAAGCTTAATAAAAGAATCTTGTAAGCTTGTTTTTGATTACCTAATTTAATACCTAGATATATAGCAATCCCTAAGGTAAGCCAAAGTAGCCCGATAATAAAAATAGCATTTTCAGGCAATCCCAATAATTCTAAACCATATCTAACTGGAGTTAAAATTAATGCAATTATGATGGGTGCTTTACCATAATAAATGGCTTGCTGTAAAGATGTTTTTTCCTTGTTTTTCATCCTAATTCTTTTTTGCGATAATTTTACGACCAGATTGATTCATCGTTAAGCTAATAACATTATTCGCTTCATTTTTATTAAACGTGATTTCTGCATCTACAATTTTTACAAAAAAATGATTTTGAGTTTCAGCAAATAATTCAACCTTTTTAGTTTGACCTGGAGCTAATAAGTATAATTGATTTGTGTTATCCAATCCTATAGTAAGGTTTACATTTGGTTTAACCTCGTAAGTACCTGTATAGTCACTTAATATTTCAGAAGGTACATTAATTGATTTTCTCTCAGGTTGATTATGCTTAGCCTCTGTTATTTTATCATCTGGTATACTTACAAATAATTCAGCAACTTGTTTCGCCACGTTATTTACATTCTTACAATTACAGTTGGTTAATGCAGTTATATACAGTTTCTCTTTAGGTAAAAACAGCGCAATACTGGTAAACCCCTTCGTACTTCCTGTGTGGGCAATTACAGGAGAATTCCCCAATTTCGAAAATCGAAAACCATATCCATAAGGTACTCTTTTCCCACTGTTTAATGAGGTTGGTGTCATAGCTTGTTTTATACTAGAAGCTTTTAAAAGTGTGTTTGAAAGTAATGCATTTTGCCATTTTAAAAGATCCTCTGTGGTAGATAAAATAGCTCCCGCGGAATATGCTAAAGACAAATTGATATCATCTGATTTTACAAAATCATTTTGTTCAATGATATAACCCTTAGTAGGGTTTGGAATACCTTGTTTCGTATCTCCACAGGATGAATTCTTCATTCCTATTTTATCAAAAATATGTTGTTCTATAAAATCACTGTAAGGTTGTCCAGAAACGATTTCAATAATTCGCCCTAGTATAATATAGCCGGCATTGCTGTATTTAAAACGCTCTCCTGGTTTAAACTCCAAAGGTTCATCTTTAAAATATGCAATAAGTTCTGTAGGTGACATATTAGTTTTAGAAATAAAACCCTTGTCACCAACAGGTGTTCTGTTTTTTATTCCCGAAGTATGATTCAATAGATTGTGAATGGTAATATCTTTTCCAATCTCGACATATTCAGGAATGTATTTTCCAATATTATCCTCAATATTCAGTTTGCCTTGCTCTGCTAGCATTAAAATTGAAACTGCGGTAAATTGTTTTGTAATTGAACCAATCTGAAATACACTACTCTTTTGTAAAGGTGTATTTAATTCTAAATTAGCTTTTCCAAAAGATTTACTATAAATAGATGCTCCTTCTTTTGCTACCAGAATTGAAATACCAGGCTCGTTTTGATTGTAACTTATAGCAACTATGGAATCTATTTTTGATTCATAGCTCTGACTAACGCTAAAATATGTAATGAAAAGAAAAGTGAGTGTTGTAAAAAAATTATTCATTGATTTGTATTTAATGTTCATGGGACAAAATTAAATACAAACCTTACTGGCACTTGCGCCAAGCTTATGACATCTTTATGACATCTGCGCTTATTCCTTTAAATAAAGGCACATTTAAACTTTATTTTACTTAAGAGATGAGATTCTAACAGTTATTGAAATCAGTTCCAAATTGGCAAAGAAATACTGCTGTTTCCTGTAAAAATTATCTCTAATGGAATTTCAGCATCTTTAATACTTTCTTTATTAACATCCTTTCCAGTACCATAATTAATTTGAGCATTATTGTTTTTATTGACATTAACCACCACTACAATGCGACTCCCTTTTTCTAATTTTTTACTGATTAGTTTCGAATTGTCGAAAGACACTTTCGTCTTTTGATTCGGTATCAATAAATTTCTTTGTTCTCTATCTTTAGCATAGCTCGCTCTACCAATATAATAGCTTAAATGAAAATAGTTCCCTTCTGGAGTCAATTCATATACGATTACAGAATAATCAACATCTTTTTTATTTATTGAAAATTCAAGATTCCCTAAAAAAGAGCCATTTATAATTACATCTTCCTTTAGCGCTTCAGAATTAAAAATTAAACCATCTTTTAAATTGATTTGGTCACGTTCCAAAGGCCAAGGATAATACTCTGTGTTAGTCATA
Source organism: Winogradskyella echinorum (assembly GCF_014297365.1). GTDB lineage: Bacteria > Bacteroidota > Bacteroidia > Flavobacteriales > Flavobacteriaceae > Winogradskyella > Winogradskyella echinorum. The sequence continues at coordinate 225,075 of NZ_JACOQD010000001.1, forward strand.
CTCTTTCGATCCTTAAAATCAACAGACATTTGAATCTCTAAATTATTTGCTTTTGATTTTAAGGCATAAAAATCGTTGGTTTTATCAGCACTTAAATGAAATGTTAAAGTATCATTGGTCATGGCGCTTAAACTTGGTTTGTGCATCCAGGTATTCGTACCCATGACTTGGAAGTTGACTTTATCTTTTAAAATACTCGGTTTTGCTTTTCCGTTTAAAATATAATCAAACCATTGATAAATTAGATCTTCTTCAATATGTATTAAAGCAGCTTTGTCTAATTTGTAATTTCTTAGACTTTCTTCGGGTTTCGTTTGTGCAGTCCAATGGTCATAAGGCCCAACTAACAAATAATGATTCGGATTTTTTGCGTATTTATAATGCTCATTGAAATAATACATGGCTCCTCCTTGTGAGTCATCATAATACCCTGTTATGGTTAAAATCGGAATGTCAATTTTTGCAAATTCTTGCTTGTATGGAATCATTTTTTTCCAGAAATCATCATAACTAGGATGTTGCATATAGGTGTTCCATAATGTATTTGTCTGTCCATCTAAACTATCTAACTTGTTAAACGCAATGCCTGTTTTGTACCAGGTGTTTTTTAAGTTATTCCAACGATTAAAATTATTTGAAGCTTCAAAATCTAAAAACTTGTTATTGGTGACATAAAAATTCCAGGAATACGAATAATTGTGTAGGACATTATTTTCCATGGGGTAGTCAATTCCTGGTGCAATAGCAACCATGGGTACAATGGTTTTTAATGCAGGATGCACATTGTGTTTCATAGAAGCCCATTGTGTAAAACCATTGTAACTACCTCCAAACATGGCTACTTTTTGATTAGACCAAGCTTGTTTACTAATCCAATCAATGACTTCATACACATCAGTATGTTCATATTCAAGTGGTTTTATGTCGCTATGACTCAATCTTTTTCCTCTTGTATTGGCAATCACGCCAATATAGCCTTTGGAAGCTGATAACATGGCAGAGGCCTCATTGGTGCCTGCGTAAATAGAAGACACTAGTATGGCAGATTTTTTAGCTGTTGAATTTCCCTTGCGTTTAACTACTACCATTGAAACTTCGGCACCATCTTTCATAGGAATGACGATACTATCATTTATGACATATCTGCGTTTATGATCTTGTTTAATTTCATCAAAATAAATAACTCTAGTTGATGAAAATACAGTGCTTAAAAAATATTTTTTTACTAAATCCGTAGCTGTTGCCTGTGTTATTTTTTCTGATTTAATACTAGTATACGTATTATTAAATTTACTCACATAATAATCTGTAGGATCTCTAACTATCAGAGCCTTATCTAAGTTAATAACTTGTATGTCATCAGAATTCTTTATGTATTTGCTGTAAGAGTTTTTAAACGCATCTTTAAAGTTCGTAGAAAGCTTTGCCTCTACATAATACTTGTAGACATCTAAATACTGACTTTGATCTCTTGGTGTTTCTGCTATTCTTTTTTTTATTGAAGTTAAGGCGTCTTTATATTCACCTCTTATTAACTGGAACTTAAACTGGTCTATTGCTGATAGACTTTGAATGTCACATTGTATTGCTAATTGCTGCATTTGGTTTTCAAGCGCTACTGAATCTGATAGTTTCACCTTTTTAAATGGCAATTCTTGTGCAAAAGAAGTAACGCTAATTGAGATTAAAAATAATATCAGGACTAATTTTTTCATTGTTTTACGTTTGAAAATTGATAGCAAACAGAACTATTTCTTATTTGGGTATACATATTTGATTAACTCTTCATTGTATAAAAAGCCGTCTTGAGTTTGCGTCATTTTAATAAAGTTTTTTAGTTCTGGTGCATACAACCAAACTTCATCTGTTTGTGCGTTGTATCCTCTAGAATTAGAAACCGTTCCCTTGTATTCTATGGTGTACGCCATAAAGGTACCAGCGTCTACCGTTTCTTCTTTGTAGGATAATACTTTTGCATCTTGACTTTGTGTTCCTGTGGTACCATCTTGACTTGTCCAATTTTTTTCATATCGCCACGTTTTACCAACCTCTAAAGGCCATTTGTATCTTGGTGTTTCGCTTTCTTCTGGCTTTACAATGTCCGAAACTGGAATCGTATCTTTTTCAATCACCATACCTAAACCGCCATTCATATTAACTATTTCTCTTGTGTCTTCCCCTTCTGAACGTACTTCGCCTTCAGTGGTTACGCCTTTATATTTCCAAGTCCATTTTTCTCCAACTGTATAATCGGATAGGATAGGTTGTTCTGCTACTGAAACAGTGTTTTCATTACAAGATATCAACACTGAAATTAGCACTAGATATACGATTCTTTCTATATTAAATACTACTTTTAAATACTTCATAATATGGCTTTTAAATTAATTATAGTACAAAGTAAAGAAGTCTGTTTCTATCAAAAAAGGAAAAGTACATGAGCGTAATAAAAAGTCAATGAACGTTAGAAAATTTAGCGATTTTCTCTTTATAAACTATTCCAGTTTTTAAACTTAACGGACTGCCTGCTAGACACTTCTACTTTTTTCCCAGTCGTTAACATAATTTGTAATTTATTATTGAAGTAGGGGTGAATCTCTTTGATGTAATGTATGTTAATCATTTGGCTTCGATTCACACGGAAAAAGACTTTAGGGTCTAATTTTTCTGCTAATAAATTTAAAGAACGCTTTATCATTGCTTTATCCGAACCAAAATAGAGACGTGCATAATTTTCTAAAGATTCAATAAAATAAATATCTGTGAGAGGAATAAAATGACATTTTTCACCATCTTTTATAAATATCTTTTGATGCATCGGTAAGGTGGTAGGCTCTAATTTTACCCTATTAGACAATTCTTCCTTTACCTTTTCAATAGTTTTAGAAAAACGTTCATCTCTTAAAGGCTTTACCAAATAATCTAAAGCATTCATCTCAAACGCTTTTACAGCATATTGATCATAGGCCGTTGTAAAAACGACGTCAGGCACATTGGTTAGTTCTTCCAATAAATCAAACCCAGATTTCCCAGGCATATGAATATCTAAAAACAATAGGTCTGGTTGTAAGTCTTCAATTAAAGTTATGGCTTCATCTACATGACTAGCTTCAGCTATAATTTCAAACTCTTTATGTTTTTCTAGTGCACGTTTTACTTCTTCTCTCGCTAAACGTTCATCATCAATGATTATGGTTTTATATCTTTTCATCGTTTATATGCATTGGAATTATTAGTTCTGCGCAGACATGGTTATTTTCATTCTCTGTTAAACTAAAAACAGCCTTACCTTTATATTGAATTTCTAAGCGTTTTTTTAAATTTTCGAGACCTAATCCAACACTTTTATTTTGATTAATTATTCCAGGATTCTCAACTGTAATATGAATATGGCTATCCTTCTTTTTAATTTTTAAGTAAATAATACCACCATCAACTATTAAATCAATGCCATGTTTAATGGCATTTTCTATCAATAACTGAATACTTAACGCAGGAATCTTATAATTAATAACGCCTTCTTCAATACTGGTTTTTAGTTGAAGTCGTTCCTCAAAACGCAGCTTTTCTAATTCAATGTAATCATAAACTAAAGCCAATTCATTTTTAATAGGTGTTAAATCTTTGTCTTTTTCATATAAGGATGACCTCAGCAAATCTGATAATAAATCAATAGCTCTTCTTGCAACGTTTGGGTTTTCGATGACTAATGATTTAATAGAATTTAATGAGTTGAATAAGAAATGTGGATTCAATTGCGCTGATAAATTATCTAACTGGGCTTGTTTTGCGATTAAGGAAAGTTGAGCATTCTCTCTTGCCGTAACCACTTCTTTTTGATAGTAATGATATAAGTGATACGCCAATATCCAAATAGACATTAGTCGCAGTCCTGTAAGTAAAATTGGATCCCAGTACATGATGGCTTCAAAGAAATTTTTATCCTCGCCTGCAATAAAAGTCCAATACGCATACCATTTTAAGTTGTTTATTAATACATATAGAAGCGCTAATAAAAGTATACTTGGAATAACACGAATAAGTAACTTTTTAATTGGCAACTGACTCCAGTTAGCTTTTAAAGCATACATTCTATACATATGTGTTAAGAATATTCCAATTGCCACATCCAAAACATAATTTAAAAATGTATAAAAAATTCCATAATTATCTCTGGTATATACGGTGTATGCCCAATAAGTTGACACCAAGCACCAGCCCATCAATTGGCAAAGCCAATATAAACGGGTTTTTGATATTTTATTGGTATAACTTAAACTCATATGAACAGCAAAGCAACGTATTTTCTTTAAAAATAGAAAAAAGAAATACATGAGCGCGAATAAGAAGAGATAAGCGTTTGTTATTAATTTTAAGAATTTAGGCTATGGAATATATGAGGCTTGGATAAATTACTAAAAAGAAAATTTACAGATTGAAGACAAGAGAATTCATGACTTAAAGATTGTCTTTCTTCATGATAGTCTCAGTAGAGGATTCCTCTTTTTTATATCCATCTTTGTTGGCTTAAGTTTTATTCAATTCTTTATCTCTAACTTACAACGCCATTATTTAGGTATAATCCAATAAGGCTGAAGGAGTTAATAATTCCATGTGCAATTATTATAGGAAAAAGTTTTCGCTTAATTATAAAATAGACTGAACCAAATATAAGGGCAATACAACCAGTGGCAATAACACCTGCTAATCCTTGGTAAATGTGTAACATTCCAAATATTACAGCATGTATAATTAATGCTATAATTATTCCCAATGTATTATTTCCAGTACAATCAACCAATCTATTTAGTAAATATCCGCGAAATAACAATTCTTCACCTAAGGCTGCACCAAACCAAACAACTGTAATTAGGTAACCTATAAAAACAAGAGGTTTTCCCATAAAAAAGGCAAATCTATCAGCTACACCTGCTGGGTTCGTTAGACCAAAGCTTTCCAATATTGGTTTTACAATTAGTCCCATAATTGAAAAAACTAGTATTACAGTGCCAAGTGCTATCAATATATTAATCATCCAATTTTTTGTGCCTTTTGGAATCTTAGGCCCAAGCTCTTTCCAGTTTATTTTTTTTTGTTTCATGAAAATCGTACTAACTATAATACCACACCAAATTGCTATTGAGCCAGCACCAATTACGTCGAAATAATCCGCAAGGTGTTTTATGCTCAATATAGTTAGGAATACAATTGCTATTTCTACAAGTATTTTAATATTAAAGTATTTCTTTTGTGGTTCCATATCATTTATCTAATTAGTTGTGAGCTGTATACGTCTTTGTTAGTGTCAGTATTTTTAATTAACTGGATATATTATAAAGCTATCATGAATTTGTTTTGTCGGCGTATCTCCTAATTTTGTTAGAGCACTTGAAAGTTCTTTTAATGTGAATACACTTAACGGAAGTTGGTGTTCTTTAGGCTGGTAGATAGTTCCCATGGGGTAATCAACACCAGCTGTTTGAGTCATTTCAATGTGATTTCCAAGTATGGTTGAAACCTCATTAATGTCGGTGAATTTTACAAGTCTTTCAATACTCATTTTAAAAGCAATCCAATCATTTATGTATAGTCTACCAGGATAAAAGGTGTCTCCAGTCAAGAGAATTTTAGTCGAAGTATCATAAACCGCAATTGAAGAAGCTTGGTGTCCAGGAATTGGTATTATTTTCATCATACGATTTCCTAAATCATAATCTACAATTTCTTCGGGCCAGTTTGAAATCTTAAAAAAATCTTGTACATCTTTAACCTCAAGGTCTATTACAGAAGTGTTCGGTTTTCCTTTGAATTGTCCATCGCCTGCAAAGTGGTCTCCATGCTTATGAGTATGCGCAACAATTAATTTGACCACTCCATTCTTTTTAGACCAGTCGTTAACAATTCTATTTACAGTTTCATAAATCGGAAAAATATCATCTTCTTGAGTAGCTCCAGTATCCATTAATAGCGCTTTGTTTTCACCAAAAAACAGAAACATAAAAGGTGCTTCGTAATTTGTACACTTGTTTTGGCGTAAAATATAAGTATTGCTATTATACTTAACGACCTGAATTGGTGGGTCAATATTATCTTCACAGTTTTCAGAACCATGAATCCAATTTTGAACATTTAAATCAACAGTGTCTTCGATTGATGGTTGGCATGACAAAATCAGAATTAGTGCTGATAGTAAGATTGTGATTTTTGTTTTCATATGTTGGTCTATATTGGCTTTAATGTGATTGTGTATGATTCGTTATGTATTTAAGCAACTGATTTAACAAATAAATCGCAGATAGAAAGTCAGCGAGGACTTTCGTAAGTAGGCTAGAACTAGCAATGAAACGAGCGCAGCGAACTGGCAAGCAATTATACACGGTATTTCTCACTGTATTTTTATTTATAATTTTTCTTTAATTGCTTTTCTCCAAAAGTAAATTCCAAAAACACAAGTCACAATTGCAAACATAATTCCGTTTTCGCCAAGCCAATGTTCCGTTCCTTCATTTTTAATGGTTAATTCAGGTAATATTTTTTGAATATATACATTGCTTACTGCGTGAAATATTACAGCTGGCCATAGGCTTTTAGATTTAAACGTGTAATACGTCATAATAAGTGACATAGAAACAATTACGACAGTGAACGTTGTAAATTCTAATAGGACATTGTTACTATAGTAAACAAGCAATGGCCAATGCCAAAAAGACCAAATCAATCCACTAAAAATTGATACACCAGTATATGAAAGAACCTTTCTTAATTCATAGATGAAAAATCCTCGCCATCCAATTTCTTCCCCTAATGTTGTTGCAGAGGCTCTAATAACCTCTATAGTTGCTAACAACATTATAGCTATGATAGTTATTGATGTTGGGCTTAAAGTGCCTATGCCAAATAAGCCAAGTTCTTTTCCCCATTCTGTAATGTCTTCGCTATTGGCTAAATTTCCAAAACCGAAAATCCAAATAAGCACATAAGTGATTATACCATATAAGGCTGGGATAACGTACGACATTCGTATATATTTCCAATTTCCCCAATTCCAATTTAGAGATGAAATCTTACGACCTCTTATTTTTAAGGTAATAAATGCAGCTATTGCAGGACACCACATGATAGCGCCAACATATATTCGTGATGGATATAAATTAACTATTGCATAATGGAATGGTGAAGTAAGAGCAAATACAAGACCCAGAAATAAGAATATTGTTATCCAGGTTTGTTTTTTATTTTCTATAGATTTTATCATGATGAGTAGTTTTTTTTTATGGTGCCATTATATTTTCATATTCATTGCTTCAGTGACTTCGCTCAGCGTTTCAATCGCTGTTTCTCTCGCCTTACTTATACCTTTAAGCAAAATATCCCTGACATAATCTTTATTTTTTTCAAGCTCTATTCTTTTTTTTCTAATAGGCTCAAAATATGTGTTTATGGCTTCTTCTGTTAGCTGTTTAAGTTTTCCTGATCCTTGGTCGCCAATTTTATGAGCAATATCGGATGGACTTTTATCTGAACATAAGGAAGCTAACTTAAGTAAGTTGGAAACCTCTGGTCTGTTTTCGGGGTCGTAAGATATGTAACGACTTGAATCAGTTTTGGCAGATTTTATTAGTTTTGCTGTTTCGTCAGCTGTTGACTTTATCATAATTGAATTGTTGCGACTTTTGCTCATTTTTTGAATACCGTCTAACCCAAGAATAGTAGGGGTATCAGTAAAAAGTGCAACTGGTTCTGTAAAAATATTTTTATTGAATTTGGTATTAAAGCGCTTTGCAATTTTCCGAGTTAATTCTATATGAGGTAATTGGTCTTTTCCAACAGGAACCACATTACTTTTACAAAACAAAATGTCAGCAGCTTGATGAACTGGATAGATATACATTCCTGCATTAATATTTCTCAGTCCTGAAGCAGTAATTTCTTCTTTAACAGTTGGATTTTTGTTTAATTCTGAACTGGAAACTAATGTCAGAAATGGAATAGTTAGTTGATTTAATTCAGGAATATGACTATGTGGAAAAATATGAGTTTTATAATTTTCAGGGTCTAATCCACAGGCTAAATAGTCCAAAGTTAGTTCATAGGTGAATTTTGAAATTTCATTAAAAACATTTCTATCTGTCAACACTTGATAATCAGCAATTAAAATATAAGTCTCAATTCCTAAGCTTTGTAATTTTAATCGGTTTATAATTGAGCCAAAATAGTGTCCAAGATGCAAATTACCTGTAGGTCTATCTCCCGTTAATACGCGGTACTTTTGAGGATTCTTATACAAATCATTTTCTAATAATTTGCTTCGCTCTTTTGCTTTTTCAAAACTTTTATTAATCATTTTTTGTTTACTTTTATTCAAGAAAGTTCAATTTTTCTCATTACCCACAACGATTTCGGCTATGAGTAGTTTCGTGAATAATCACTTAACGTTGCAAGTATAAACCAAACTAAAAATTCGTGAGGATTTTCAGAAGTAGGAGAGCAAAGCAATTACTTATAGCTAGGTCTTATGCCAAAAATTAGTAAATAACCTATCATCCAAAATTCTCCAATGGTTGCAGGTAGAGTTAGAAATCTATTGAAGCTAAAATCAATTCCTGCGTAGTGTATAACTGTAGAAATTAGATAGCCTATACCACCTAAAATAATTATTCTTCCTAACCAAACAGGCAACCTTTTAGATTTGATAACTATGTATCCCATTGGAAATAGCCATAACCCGAAAAATAGGCCACCAATACCCCAAGCATTCGAAATAATATTTTGAAAAACCTGAATTAGTAAAACTTTGTCTTCCATAGCACTTATTTCTGAATTTGCAATACCTATTGCTGAGGCGATTGAAATTGCACTTATCATAATGGCTAAAGCATTTACCATTCCCCATATACCTAGAGTCCAAGCTTCCCATTCATAATTATCTTTAAATAATTTGAAGAACCAAACTGCGGTAAGAGCCTGAGAAATTACTATACCAAATTCTAATAGCAACCTAATTCTTGCTGTAGATTCTAATTCTACTAAATTTGTTAGCGTTTGTTCAGGATTACCAGACACAAATATTTGAGAATGAAAGACCATAAACCCTAGAATTCCTGTAATAGCCATCATTAAATACCATAAGCCAGTTATTCTAGCGGTCTTAATTAAATTTTTCTGTTCTGTATTTGCAATCATAGATTATTTATTTTTATTATTTTATACTAATTCGGACTCTGTAAAAGATTAATTGTTACAGTTTTGCCCTAATGGCACACAACGTGTTTGTATATGGTTTGTTGCGTGTTTTAAGCAACTAATTACCGACCAAGAAAGTCCGCAAAGACTTTCGCAAGTAGGCAAAAAGCCAGCAATAAATTATATACGGTGTTACCAAACGTATTTGTTGATATTACCAGCTTCGAAATCATTCCTCTTGATTAATATATTTTAACCCTTCGTATAAAGCTACTAATGGTACAGAGCGATGGTTTTCTTTTTCAAAATATTCTATTTCGATATTTAGAGGTTTATCCGATTTCTTTGTTATTAAAGTATAGAGAGAGTCGTGTCTTTGTTTATTCCTTTCGTAATTAGCCTCTCCTTGATTGGCAGTAGCGATATAAAGTTTTTTATCTAATGATATTGAGGAAATAGAATCAACTTTGTTTTTCATCATCTCCTCATTCCACCATATACTTGGGTCTATAGAAATGTAAGCATTGAATACGCTATTTTCATCCATATAGGAATTTAGTGTAAGTAGTCCTCCTAAAGAGTGCCCAACAAGAGTTCTAAACGCTTCTGTCTTATACTTTTTATCAATATAAGGTATTAGTTCTTTCTCAATGAAATTCAAAAAATTCCTTCCACCTCCCATATTATTCGGTCGTTTGGTCTTAATTTTTGTAACTGTAAAATCTCGTTCTCGGTCAACATTCTCTATGGCTATAATAATACTTTCAGGCATTAAATTGTTTCGATTCCTATTAGAACTCATAAAATGTACTATTCCAGATGCTGTTTTAAAATGAGTATATCCATCCAATAATATGATAACTGGATATTTTTTATCAACTTCAGATGAATTATTGTATGAATCAGGAAGACTTATTAAACAGGTTCTTTCTTCATCTAAAATATTAGATTTAATAACGAACTTACTTCCTACTATAATATCTGTTTCATTTTGTCCAAATGTGGTTTGTACTCCTGAAAGAAGAATATATAAAATTACAAATGTCAAATTTTTCATAGTTTGTTTTATATGTTTGGTAAGGGTTTTGTATAAGGTCAGTTGCGTGTTTAAGCACCTGATTTAACAAATAAATCACAGATAGAAAGTCAGCGAGGACTTTCGTAAATTGGCTAATACAAGCAATTAATTTTATACGGTGTTAGCACTTTTTTTTCTGTTTAATACTTTAATTCCAAGTGTTATTAAGATTACTATGAATGCAATAAAAACTATACTTGTTGAAATGCTTTTTATAACTGAAAATATATTGGTTGTATACACTGCAGATTCTTTCAATTCGGGATAGATTTTTAGCATTGTGATAATCCCGATATTTTCCAAATAATCTGTAATTCCGGCAATTATTGGTATTATGCAGAGATAACTATATGGGGAATTTAATTTGTTCAATTTTTTCAAGAAATAACCCATTAGCAGACAGTAAGAAAGTCCAAATAGCAGTGGGTAAATCATATCAACAGGTATTTGATTGGTTAGATACGTCAAACGTCCATTTTCTCCAAGCGAAGTGAATAATTCATTGACATAATTCAAATCATATCCCGTTGGCATCATATCCAACAATTTCATTCCGTTAGAGAATTTCATTGTTTTGGGAATTGTAACAGTCAGCATAAAGGTGTAAACAAGATTGGTCAAGATAAAAAGTCCTAAAACCTTTTTGCCTGAAATATTCTTTTCTATGAATTTTATTAATGGTTTCATTTTTTTCTCAAATAAGTGCTAACGATAAATTGTAGGAGTAGTGGCAGATTGCTTGGTAGTTTCCTATAAGACTTCTACTTTGGCATTACTTAAACCCGCATTATGAATTAGAAAATCTATTACGAACCAAAAACACTGCAAATCAGCCACTTCGTTTCGTTGTCTTCTCTAACCATAGCGGTGCTATGCTTTTCAAATCTAACATCCTGATTTATTGTGTTTTTGATTCTCATCACAAAGTTCTAATGCATAATGCGGGTTAAACAAAATATTAGCCTTTGTTATTTGTTTTTTAGTTCTTGAATTCTGTTTTTATAGTATTCGTCATTACTTAATTCAGCAGCTTTTTGCACAAACCTTAGTGCATTAGTAATATCATTTTGAGCTTCATAATAGTCTGCCATTGAATTATAGGCACTTGCGCTGTTGGGATAATAATCAATATTCGATTTGAAAAATATAAAAGCCTTTTCAGGTTGCCCCATTTGTAAATTCATATAGCCATAGCCACTAAACATTTCCTCAATCATTGGAGGGAAGGGATAACCGAAATGAGTTGAATAGATTTCTTCTTGTTTTTCCAATAGCTTAACCAATTCTTCTACTTTTGTTTCAGGATTATTATATTTTTGTGGAGATTGAAACTGGTACCATTTAAAAAGAAAAATCAATCCATCTCTCATCGTTGGGAGCGGAACAGTACCATGTAAATCTTCATTGTACACCTTCCATGAGAAATTTAATCCACTCTGTTTTTGAGAGGTCGCAAAAGTTGAAAAGTCAATGATTGAACGTGTAAACAAAGTGAATTCTGAAGTGTCGTCCATAATATTCTCCATGGTTATTTCTTCATCCCACATGTGTAGCTGTTCTGCTGCTAAAGACACATAAAGAGATTTGCCATTATAACTTTCTGAACTCAGCTTTTCTTTTGCCTCCTTCAATAATTTTTGGTCGTCCCAATCCAAACTTGGATCTATGGCTATATAGTTTTGAAAGAGATGTTTATGATTAACCAGCATATGTATCGTAAACAGTCCTGCATATGAATGGCCAATTAAGGTACGGTAAGGCGAAGAGGGATATTTATTGTCAATGTATGGGATTAATTCTCTTCCAATAAATTGGGTAAAGTTTTCAGCACCGCCAGTTTCTTTATCCATTGCCTGCCCACGTCTCATTTTAATCTGTGAAGTAGTTAAGTCCCGTATCCTGTCAGTTTTGTTAGAAACTCCAATTAGAATCATATGAGGCAAATAATGTCCCCAATAATTGTCATAAACTGCTTCTAAATTTTCTTTCAAAGAAAATCCATCTAACAAATAAACAACAGGATATTTTACACTACTATTTGGGTTATAATTCTCAGGGAGTTTAACCCAAAACTCTCGATATTCTTTCAATGTCTCTGAATATACGGTATCAATAATTTCAGTTTCAAATTCACTCGATTGAATCAACTTTGATTGTGCCGATATTTCTTGAAAGACAATAAGTAGCCCTATTGTTAATACTATTTTTAATCGTTTTTTCATTTTATTATTTTAATTAATTTTATATTTAATTTATTGATGCCCAGAGATCTACAGCTCTCTACTTAAAGTTAGCAAATCTAACACTTTATAAACTCGGAATTAAAATCCTGTGTTTTCTAAGCTGTTTCTTAAGTAACTCATACCTATTATAGTTTCCGCTTTCGCGAAAGCGAGACCTTCAAAATTGCTTATTTCAATTCATCCTACTCTCTATAAATTACCATTCTTGTTTTCAATTCTTTGTGAACCATTAAATTTTGTCAACCATTTTAAAATTGATTGATTAGTTTCTTGTGGTAATTCTTGTTGAATATGATGACCACAATCCAAACAAATCATATCCAAATCAGGAACAAAATCCTGGAGCCTTTCAAATTTTGGAATCATATCTAGATTACCATAGATCATAAGTGTAGGCTGTTTGATGATTGGGTCTATATCTGCTATTAAGTGCCAGTTTCGGTCTAGATTTCTATACCAATTAATAGCGCCATTAAATCCAGAATTTTTAAAGGCCGTCACAAATACAGACAAATCATCGTCGTTCAAAATAGGCTCACCAAGTGGTTTTTCAGCTTTGGCAAGATTCATCATTAACATTCCTGATTCTGGTGGCGCTAGAGGTACATTTTTACGAAATAAATTATGAAGAAAGTTTTCTGCATGGTTATCTAACACAGCATCTGCCACTCCGGGTTTTTTATTGAAGTGAACAAAATAGAACTCTTCACCAAAAAGCTCTTCCATGAATTGAATCCATGGTTTTTCACCTCGTTCTTGGTAAGGCAAGGCAAGATTTATAATTTTATTGGCACGATCTGGATGTAATAGTGCCAAGTTCCAGACTACATTTGCACCCCAATCATGTCCCACAAAAACAGCATCTCTGTAGTTGTAATAATCAAGTAAAGCTACTAAATCACCTGTTAAATGGATTATATCATATGCCGTTACTTCTTTAGGGCGCGATGAATTACCATATCCTCTTTGATTTGGAACAATGACATGATAACCAGCTTGAACAAGCGCTGGTATTTGATAGCGCCAAGAGAAAGCATGTTCGGGAAAGCCATGACAAAGTACAATTGGATTACCCATATTTTCTTTACCTGCTTCAAATACTTCTAACTCAATTCCATTTATTGAAATTATATTGGATTTGGGAAAATTTGAAAATTTAAATTCTTGTGTCATTTCAATGTTAGTTTTTATCAATAATTAAATCTTCTATTTTTTTAAAATTCTTAGCATTCGGGACATGTTTTGAACCTTCCAGTAATACTGTTTCGCTTAGTGTCGGAAAAACTCTTTCGGCGCGTTTTACCATTTTTTTGCCTGGAAACAGGATATCCTTTTCTGAAGCGAAAATGGTAATTGGTGTATTAATTTCTTTTGCTGAATTTTTTGAAATAACCGGCAACGGCGAAAAATCCATGTTGCAATTTTGAAACGTAGTCCCCATGAATTGAAAAGCAAAATCATCGGCTTCACTAAAGAGGACATTCATGACTTTTTTGAGATACTTACTTTTATTCGTTTTTGTGAATTTCTTTAAGGGTATAAACATTTTAAACAATCCTGTAAAAGGGTTACCGTTTACGATGTAAACTGGCGCAATGAGGTACGCCTTTTTTATAAGGGTTTCATCAAATTCTAAAGTCTTTAAAGAAATAAATCCACCAAATGAAAACCCAACCAATGTTACTGCCGTAAGGTCTAACTTCTGAATGACTTCAACCAACCATTTGCCATAATCCAAAGATTTCATATCTAATCGATTCTCAGCACTTTTGGTGGGTTGGGCTAAGACATCAACTGCATAAACACAATATTTAGAGCTTAGATTTGGAAACGAATCTAAAATTTGTGGTGCACAACCACCTGTGCCGTGAATCAGCACTAATGGAGGGTTTTTAGTGTCCCCAGTAATTATAACATTAGTAGCCCCAAATTGGTTCTGTATCAATTTTTCTGAATATTCAATATTCAGCTCATTCAACTTTTGATTGTAAAGACTTAAAATTTTTGATTTACCTTCTTGTGATTTAAAAAACATGTGCTGTTCGTTTTTTTATTAATGATTTATGGATTGAGATTATCTATAGTCCAACTAAATAGTGATTACCACATTTCCTCTTTTATGACCCATCTCCACATATTTGTGAGCTTCGGCCATTTCTTCTAAAGAATATACTCTATCAATAACAGGTCTAAGTTTCTCTTGTTCGGCTAACCTTTTTAAATTCAAAAAAGCTTCTTTTGGAGTTAATGGAGTCCCATGATCAATGGATATATATTTGCCATTCAAAGTCAACGCTTTTTTGCTCATTTCTTTTAGTTTCGATGATTTCGAATTGCCTACAGCATCAATCACATATTTATATGTTTCTAATTGTTTTTCAGCATTTTCTATTGTGTAGTCAATCACCTTATCACTTCCTAAAGAGGTTACTAATTCAAAATTTCGACTACTGCATACACTTGTAACATGAGCACCCATATACTTCGCCAATTGTATCGCCATTGTACCTATACTTCCTGACGCTCCATAAATTAAAACATTGTCGCCTTTGTTTATGCTCGTCTTTTTTAATAAGTGAGAAGCAAGTAAGCCACCATAAGGGATTGCTGCAGCTTCCTCAAAACTAAGATCTATAGGTTTTAGGGCTAGATTCCAAACTTCTGGTAAACAAATATATTCTGCGTAAGAACCAAAACGACGTTTAGTAGGCGAGATAGAACCATAGGCAAAAACCTCATCACCATTTTCAAACATTGTCACCTCCTTGCCTTTAGCCTCAATAATTCCAGCTGATACCATTCCCAACACAGGATTCCTTGGACGACCAAAACCAAATATGAGTTGAAGTATAAATCTAGAGATCAAAGGTTCATTTAATCTCCGAATAAGAACATCGCTTGTGGTAACTGAAGTAGCACGTATCTTTATAAGTACTTCATTAGCTTTAGGTGTTGGTTTTTCAACATTACCTAGCACCAGATTATCTACATCGCCATATTTTAGACATTTTATTGCTTTCATAATTGTTTTTGCTAAAACCTATACCCTATTCGCAAGTGCATATTTAATTCCAGTTCACTTTTGTTCTTTAAATAACCAGCACGTTTAGCAAATGTGTAGCTAAATCCGGCACCAAGACCTGCTTCATAATTAAAGTGTTTGCCTAAATTTCTTCTAATTCCCCAAGTAGGTATGATAGAAAAATCACTCACCACAGGAGCATCGTCAGTATTGAACAGCGCCAATTCTGGATGATAACCCATTTTTAAAGCAATAAAATTGCCACTATTTCCTTCAATTAGTTTTGAGTTCTCTGAGCGTTTTTTGAGATTGTAATAGAATCTTGGCTCCATAACTATTACAGGTGTTAGCAAAAATGGAGAATCATAATCATCGTAAAACGTAGATTCCCAAATACCAAAATCAAAACCAAGTTCAATTCTCAGTGCTATAGTATTTGATAGTTTTGCTTCATTATATGCCCAGATTCCTAAAACTCCAGTTTGTAATCCGAATGTTGATTTTTCTACACTTGTTGTTTGAGCAACACCAATCGTCGTGGAAAAGATAATTAGCGCTAATATTATTATTGTACGTTTCATAATGTTTCAATTAAAAATTAGTTTTCTATTCGTGTTTAAGTCAAATTCAACATTATAACCAGCTGAACCCTAATCCTACATTAAAGATTACGGCATCTCTATCCGCACCTCCATCTAAAGACACACTACCAAGCACCAATTTAGACTGAATATTGAGCGCAAAATTTTTCTTTTTGTAAATCTCATAACCTGTGCTTGCCATAACAGCGGCACCAAAATTCCAATCGTCATTTACATTGTCTTTAATATCATATAGTGCAGGTGAGTCTATGGCTAATCCAATTCCACCATGAATCCACCAACGATCTTTTACCCAATACTGTACAGATGGGATAAATGCTCCAAAATTTCTGTCATTGTCCTGAAATTCGTAGATGTTTCCTGGTAAAGAGGCAGTAATAGCAAGTCTTTCGTTTAACATATAGCCAAACTTTAGATCTGGAAAAACAAAGGTTCCTTGAGCCTTGTCAAAGGTTTGAATACCTGCACTATCTTCTATGCTGATAATGCCACCACCTACTACGAATTCGAAGATGAAACCATCCCTTTGTGTTGTTGTTTCTGAATTTGTGTTTTGTGCATAGGTTATACTTGATAATAATGTAAAGGCTACACAAGCCATTCTTGATAAGATTTGTTTTTTAATAGATTTCATAATTGTTTGTTTTTGATTGATGATTTATTTCGTATTCTTAGTTAATACATTAATTTTTTTTTTGAGTATTCTAACGCTGCGCCAATGGTAATTCCAATGGGAAGCCACAAAGCTATGTTTGAGGTTAATACGCCTAATAATACTCCTGAAACTATGCCAATTGCAAGTCTAATTCCTTTTTTTACTTTTAATTAATTTCATAATTGTTTGTTTTTTGATTTTTTAAATTGATGTTTACCACTCGATATCAAATTTTTCTGAATTATTCATTTGTATTTCGTAATTCAGCATATGTGTCTTTTAGCTTCTTTAATGATTCAATGGCATTACCATAAGCCTCACGATTTTTTTCTGAATTATTCATTTGTATTTCGTAATTCAGCATATGTGTCTTTTAGCTTCTTTAATGATTCAATGGCATTACCATAAGCCTCACGATTTTGTGCGATCGTAGTCATTCTCGTTAAAACCATGTTTTCAAAATAAATGTCTTTTCCATAAGTGTCTGAAGAAGTGCCCATTTCCCTAAATTTAACGTTTGGCATCAAAAAATTCTCGTAATAATCTGCAAGGGTTGGTTGATCTGCTAATGAAACGGAGTTTTCCTTACAAGATATTAGCAATAAGATTAGCACTGGATATAGGCTTTTTATTAATTGAAATACTATTTTTAAATAACTCATAATAAGACTTTTAAAATAATGATAACACAATGTAAAGCTTATGTCTCTATCTCAAAAGGAAAAGTACATGAGCGTAAATAAATCTAATTGTACGTTAGAAAATTTCATAATTGTTCGTTTTTTGATTGATGATTGATTGATGAATTATATTTTATTGTTTTGATGTACTGATAACTATTATTAAGTGAAAAGATAAGTTTGAGTTAGATTCTAAATCCTTTTTAATTCTTTCTGTACGACGCTTTTAAATTTCCATTTCAAACCAAATAAAGGTCTCAAGATTGTAATTCTTTTTAAGATGAATTCATAAATGAGAAAACAGACTATAAACGTAAATAGGGTAATTCCTACAAACTCTAGCATAGGATGAAGATCTAATGGCAGAATGAGTAATGCACCTGCATATAAGACAAACATGTGAATAATATAAACTGGATAAACAGCTGCACTCAAATAGCTTAGTAAGGCACTTGGTTTATTAAAGTAACTATATCCTATTCCAAATAAACCCAATATCCAAGAATTTGATTCTATGCTGGTGATATACATATTTGATATAGACTCAAATCTAGTGAAACGAATAGCAAATAAGACAGACGCTATGACTATATATAACCATTTCCATTTAGAAACGGTTTGCCAGAATGCGCTACCACTGTATACGAAAAGAAAACCAAAAAAGAACGCAAGAAAACCCATAAAGAATCCATGCCATGTTTCAGCGTACAGTTCAAATAACTGTGGTTGAACAACACCAATTTCTAACATAAAAAATGCTGATATAGATAACGGTCCTAAAGCATAGGTCATGACTTTTGAAATGGTCATTCCAAATTTTCCATTTTCGTTTTTCTTCAGATAGAAAAAAAGAGGTAACAACACAATCACATAGACCACAATATTTCCTAAAAACCATAGGTGTCCCATATGTGGAAAATAGCTCAGTGGCATATTATAGTAGTTCTGAAAAACTAAAAAGTGTAATGGAGTGATTACCAAAATTCCAAACACAAAGGGCAATAGAATTCGTTTACCTCGCTCTATAAACAATTGCTTCCAATTTCTTTTTTTCATTGCGAAATATAAACCCATTCCAGATACAAAAAATAGCAAAGGTATTCTCCAAACATTGAGCATCGTCATAGGTTCCCAAAGTCCTACCAAAGCGTCTTCGCTTCTTATAAAACCTATAAACATGGCCCAAGGTTGAAAAATAATAGCTATGTGGTAAATCAATAATAAGCCTATAGCAATTACTCTTAACCAATCAATATCGTATCTTCTTTCTGTGGTCATCGTATTGTATGTTTATTGAAGCATCATTGCTACAACAGGACGTGCTTTTTGTAATTCATTAAGATCTAATTCAAACCCCATTGGTTTTAATTGTTGAATTAGCATTTCATAGATAGGTTTCATTTGAGCAAAATCTGCCATTACAGTTTCTCTTGCTGTAGCTCCATAATTATTGCGAGCTGATTTATCTGCTTTTGCATCAATAAGTAATTGTACAATTTCAATACGTCCAAAGAATGCTGCTGTATGTAAAGCTGTGCCACCATCATTATTTTCAATAGACAAATCTGCCTTGGCGTTGATCAATACTTTTGCAATTTCTGGTTTATTAAAAGTGGCTGCGGTCATTAATGGTGTAGAACCAGACATAGCCTCTTTTTGATTAATGTCCGTCCCAGCTTCAATATGCTGCTTAACTGCATCTAAGTTTCCAGTGAGTACAGCTCCGTGAATATCTATACTTGGTTTGGTTGCAATTTTTGTAGTTTTAGCAATATTATCTGAGTTTGATTTTTTGTCAGATTGCGCACATGAACTTGTTAATAAAAGCGTTAAGAATAACATCTGAATGGTCGTTTTTATTGAATTAATCGTAAGTTTTTTCATAATTTTAAATTGTAACGATTTATAACTTGATTTTTGTTCCTACAAAGATGCGAAACCACCCTAATCAACTGATAATGTGTATGAAGCCTAATGTATAAAGTTTGATGAGAGGTAGAAAATTATGACGCAGAAGTATAAATTATGACGCAAGCAACTGTTTTTTTGCTAAAGAATTTCAAACTTAAAACCATAGAATGGTTCAATATAAATTTCTAAATTTGTACTAGTATAAAACAACATGTCTAAAATCTCATATCAAGGAAAATTTATAGAACAGGCTGAGGCTCTTATTTTAGAGAATATCTCTAATGAGCAATTTGGGGTTTCAGAATTGGCTGAACTCATGAATATGAGTAGATCAAATTTGTTGCGGAAAATTAAGAAGCAAACACAAGGTAGTGCTAGTCAATTTATTCGTGAAGTCAGACTCCAAAAAGGGATGACACTTTTAGAAGAAACGGAACTTACTATTTCTGAAATTTCTTATCAGGTGGGCTTTAGTAATAATTCCTATTTCACTAAATGTTTTAAGGACTATTATGGGTATTCGCCAGGCGAAGCCCGAAAAAAAATAGATGAGCAAATAGAATTTGAACAAGATGGAGTAAAGGTAGAAGAAGATAACCAAAACAAAGACACTATTAAAGTTGCTGAAAAAGGGTTTTTCCAACAGTACCGAATTCAAATACTATTTGGAATTTTCTTGGTTTTAGTGATAGCAGCATTCTCGTTTTATCCAAAAAAAGAAGTATCGAACGGTGATGAAGAGAATGCTAACTCTAAGAAATCTATTGCAGTATTGCCGTTTAAGAATATGAGTAGCGATTCTGATAACCTGTATTTTGTTAATGGACTTATGGAGTCGACATTAAATAATCTACAAAAAATAGAAGATATTCGAGTTATAAGCAGAACCTCTGTAGAAAAATATAGAGATACAGATAAGACCATCTTAGAAATAGCACAGGAACTTAATGTCAATTACTTGATTGAAGGAAGTGGGCAACGTGCTGGTGATCAAGTTTTATTGAATATTCAATTGATTGATGCTTCAATGGATACTCCGATATGGGCAGAACAGTACAACCATAAAACGGCAGACATTTTTTCCATACAAAACGAAGTTGCAAAAAAAATTGCAGAAGCCATCGAAGTAACTGTAACACCAGCAGAACTAAAACAAATAGATAAAAAACCAACAGAAAACGTATTAGCATATGACTATTATTTAAAAGGACTTGAAGCCCTACAAACAAAGACAGAGGAGGGTTTGCAAGCCGCCATAAGTTCATTTGAAAAAGCGATAGAAAACGACTCGAAATTTGCACTCGCTTATGCTCAGGTTGCAATTTGCTACTATTATTTAGATGTAAATAAAATTGAAAAGAAATATTTAGACAAATTAAATGAATACGCAGACAATTCCTTGTTATATGATTCAACTTCAGAATTATCTTTGATTGCAAAAGCGCTGTATTATATAAACGCAAACGAATTTAGGTTAGCGATACCTTACTTGGAAAAAGCACTAGATTATAATCCAAATGCTTCTTCTGTAGTGCTAATTTTATCTGATATCTATGCTAGAGTTGTTCCAGATACAAAAAAGTATCTCACTTATGCATTAAAAGGAATTAAATTAAATATTGAAGCTAACGATAGTGTATCTAAAAGTTTTATCTATCTAAACCTGAGTAATGCATTAGTCCAAAATGGGTTTGCTAAAGAGGCTTCAAAATACATTGAAGAATCTCTGAAGTATAATCCTAAAAATCAATATAGTACCTACTTAAAAAATTTTATAGATTATGCGAATAATAAAGATTTAGAATCCTTAAGAAAAAAAATGCTCATAGAGTGGCGTAAAGATACTACTCGCGCTGATATCACTCAAGAATTAGCCAAAACATATTATTTTCAGGAAGATTACGAAAAATCATTGGTTTATTACGAGAAATATATTAGTATACTTACTACTGATAAAATTGACTTGTATCCAGCAGAGAACATAAAAATAGCCTACACCTATAAAAAATTGGGTCTTCCTAATAAAGCAGAAAAATATATTCAGAAATATAAAGATTATTTGGAAGAAGATGAGTCAATTTACAGAGAGGCAAGTTTAGCTATGCTGTATCTTTATGAAAATATACCAGATAAAGCTATAGAAGCCTACGATAAATTTAGTTCACAAGATGGTTTCCAATATTGGGTGCTTTTATTTATGAAGGAAGACCCTCTATTGAACCAGTTGCAGAATCATCCAAGATACGACGAAACTATTGAGAAAATAGAAGTGCAATTTTGGGAAAAACATAAAATACTTAAAGAAACTTTAAAAAAGGAAAAACTATTATAGATCGTTGGAATTTAATTATCCATACTATTCAAAATATTGGTTGAGGTTGAGTAATAGTTAAATTTTAGCGCAATCAACTCAATTTCATATAACTTAAGAGTAAATAAAAATGGGACAGAGTTCGAACTTTTTAAATCAGGATATAACCCTAATCATCATTAATAAATTTAAGCACCAGTGTAAACTACCTTAACTATCGGTTTCTAAAGACTTGATGGTTTTGTTGAATTTATCAATATCTTTAAAAAATTGACCTCCTATTTCCATAGCCAATCTATAATAGGGTAATATTATATTAGGAAAGCTCTTCTTCTTGTATGGATTTTCTTCGGCTTCCATTTGATCCTTTTTAAAATCACCCTATTTAAGAAGTAAAATTGTTGCTCGACGCAAAGTTTTAGGATCTTGTTTCTCTCTTATCATATCTACAAGGTTAAAGAAGTCCTTATCGTTTTTTACAATGTTCTCTTTGCTTTCATAACGTTTTAGCTGGTCGTCTATTTCTATTTCCTCGATACGAGCCATATTCATTTGGATATTACGTCCTGACCAGAATTTGTATTCTTCATCATACCAAATACCAGAGTCGTGAAGTTTACCATAAAGGCTTACAGAATCTTTTATTCTAAATCCCTTGAGTCCTTCATCTAAACCAATAATTGTTGCCTTACATGGGTTAGGGAAATAAGCGTCTACAATCTTGTCTTCATTATACCCATTCCACAAATCCCAATAGCACTTTTTAAAAGCATCAAATAATAGTATTACTGCTTCTACTTTGGGATAAAAGAATGATGGAATATCAAAAGACATTTTATTCATCCCATCTACTAACATAGGTTCTGTATCGTGCATAACGTATTCATTCTCTTCTATAGAATAAGCTGAATGAAAAAATGAATTTCTGATTTCCTTAAAATGAACAGTCTCGTAAAAGTTAATTAAACTTTGCTTCTCGGTATCTGCAAACAATTCCATTAAGAAATCTTGCTTTTCCCCTATACCTAATAGTCTTTCGTATTTACGAGTTTTCCAAAAAAGATAAGAAGATCCTTTATACCCAAGCGTGATACGACAAAGGCTACCTATCATATTATAGAAATCACTGTTTTCAAAAAATGTTGAATATAGCTGCAAACCCATTCTCGCTTTTTCCTTGCCTTCTAGTTCTCTGTATAACTTCGTATAAAAAGGGATAGCATCAAAAAATTCTAGTAAATTGGAATTAAGGTTTTGTGAACTTATACCCTTATAGTTTATAAGCGTGAGTACGACATCGAACTCACTGGTTTCAATAGCTTGTTCAAATAATTGTTCAATTTCTTTTACTGCGTGTAACATAATGGATTGCAAATCTTAATGTCATAAGATAACAAGGAATACTATAATAATCTTAATTTTTATGCTTAGTCAGACGCCTATCATAATGAATTTCTTTTAACTTAGTAAGCTTAAAATCATTAAAATTAACCAATTATAGATTTCGATTTAACAGACATACACTCATCATACTCCAGCTTAATACCTAAAAAAGTTGAGGGCATAACGATTTATCTTTTACACAAAAAAGTTATTGAAAAGCAAATCGATAAACATTTTAGTTATAAAGAAATAGAGAGATGTATAAAAGAAGCATCTGAGTTGGACTTAAAGGCTACACCTCATACGGATGCAATTGTAAATGGTTTACTAAAATACTATTTAGAACATCCCAGAGAGGAACGTTTTAAATACGCATTGACTGATTTTGCGCAAAAGTTTATAAAACTCATAGATAACAGGCTTTATAGTCCTTATGCTAAATTCCCCTTACGTGATACATTCAAAAAGCTTGCAGATTTCGAAGCTATTGAAATTATTACTATAGATGATTTTAATAGGTGGTACGAATTTAATTTTGAAGGAAACAGTGGCACCGTAATCCTTGACCATTTAGAATCACTTAAAGACTATGTAAACAGAGCTATCGAAGAGCTTAATGCATATATTAACCAAGATGAGGACTCAGCGCTTGAAACAGCTGAAAATGTTTCAGTTTTATTTGAAAAAATCACAGCTAAAAGTGATGAAATAAAAGACACGTTGCTCATAAGTAATAGGCTAGACGAGGAAATAGAAAAAGTAGTCACTTATTTTCTTGAGAGGAAAAATAGCCTACCTGATTTTAAAACGAACGAACAACGCGAAACGCATAAAGTTTTTAAGGAAGACTATAATACGTCTGTATCGATAAAAAAGAAGGTAGATGAATTTTTTGTCGAAGTAGAATATAAATTAGGTCAGCTTTTAGATAGGTCTGCATATGCAAGTACGCAGCTAATTACTGTTCAAGATAACTTTAAAAACAAATCTGTAATTAGAGTAAATTTAAAGCGATTTTTAAAATTCACATTGGAACAAGCAAGCTTTTCAAAAAAAGAAGGTGTCAAACTACCTGTGATATTCCCCATCAAGTCTATGGTAGCTGAGCGTTTTAAACACATTGGGCTTGAATATTACGAAGAATTTGGAATCCAAAAGAGCTATGTGATTAAGCCTCAGATCAATCAGAAACATCTGAACTCGCAGATGCTTAAACTTAATGAAGAATTAACTAGACAAGAAAATACTGCAAAATGGATTAGTCATTTTAAAGAGCGTTTGCTTCAGAATGAAGAAATCGATTTTAGTAAACATTTTTATGATATCGCTGCAAAAGAGAAAGACTCCCTTATTGCACTTAAGGTGGGATTTGAACTTATAGCATTTGCGAGGCAAGATAATGAGTACAAAATTGAAATTGATAGAGAATTACCAGAGTCCTCAAAATCAGAAAATATAGCATTATGGAAGATGAAAATAATAAAAAGATAAAACACAATTTTACTTTTTTAGAAAATTCTGATGTACAAGAGCACTTTGCAGACTTAAACATAGAATTACTCTCTGGAAGACACATACAGAAAGACCGTTTCTATCTATATAAATTACTTAAAGATTATTATAACGAGTTATCATTCTATTATGAAAAACTCTATGGTCTTGAGCTGATAATAGAAACCAGAGAGAATTCTAAATACTATTATGTTGACTATCCGGAAGATTCCAAAGGAGCACTTTCTCATACTTCTCGCCACAAAAAATTAACTCCAAAACAAACATTAGTAGGCATTATTTTACTCAATATGTATTACGAGAAATATTTTGAAAATAAAAAAGAAGTACGTTTCGTTGATATAAAAAAGGAGATTAAAGAAAGTGACAATAACATTTTGTACAAAAAACTTTTCTTCAATAAAGTGCAAGATGATTATACTGAGGGAGACTGGTCTATTAAAGTGATTAAGCCGTTTAAGAGTGTTTTAAGGGACTTTAATAAGTTAGGTTGGATTACTAACTTAGGCATTGAAGATGGTGAAGAAATTCATTTTGAATTGAGAGAGCCCATAATCAGATTCCAAAAACTATATGAAGATGAAATTACAAACTTCACTCAATTCAGTGAGAAATACCTTAGTCAGATCCAATGATAGAATATCCAAGAATTTTTTCCTTATCCACAGTCGGAGTTAGACAGCATTACAATCAGGACTATTTACTACATCGTGTAAGAACGGATTTTACCGGAAACAATGGTATCGGTAAATCATTAATCGCAGATTTATTTCAACTCATTTTTATAGGTCAAAAGAGCAAAATAAATTTTGGAACAGAAAGTTTCAAAAATAAAGACAGGCACATACACACTTTACCTTACAAAACTGACGATGCCTATGTATTTATCCACATAGAATTTAAGGAAGGAGAGTTTATAACTATAGGAACCAATATTGGTAATAAGCGCAGTAGGCCATTAAAATCCTTTTGGATTCTCAATCAGGCATACAATGAAAATGATAAAAAAGAACTCGAAGCACTTTCTCTAAATGCTGATCAGCTAGCTTATAGCAAAGATTTTTTGAAAGATGGTCATTTCCTACCTATACAGCAGCTTGCAAAACACTTAAGAAATAATAAAAAGGGCTACTTAAAATCCTTTACAGACTTAGATGATAAAAAAGATTACTATGAGTTTTTATATAAAAATGAATTAATTCCTATTAATCTTGCCATCAATGAAAACCTTGACGCTTTCGCGAAAGTGATACAATCCTTTTCAAAAGCTAATTCATTAGATACCGAAAGCGATAAAATCTTAAAAGATTTCTTATTTGAAAATAGCCTTGAAACACTACAGTCCAAATACAAGTCGAACAAAGAGAAACTAGAAAAACTTATAGATGAGTACAATGAGCTTGATGAAGATATAAAAACGATTGAGCTCAAACAAAAAGTATTGGGCAACCTAAAAGAGCTACAGCTACTAAAAGATACGGCGCAGATAAATTATCTCACTGCAACGTATCATTTGAACTATGAGAGCTATGAAAAAGTTGCTTCTGAATATGATTCAACAGAAAAAAAGATCAAGGACGAAACAAATAAAATCGATATACTCAAAAAGGCACTTCCAGAAGTAAAAAAAGAAATGAAATCAATGGAAGAAGAACATCAATCCTTTTCCAAAGCCCTTAAACCTTTCAATGAGTATAAGGATGTTTTAAAAGAAAGATCGCAACAATTAAAAAACCTTGACGCGCTTCAAAAAATAGAGCTGCCTACTATTGATCATTCCAATATTTATGACATAAATATCGATAACTATGGTAACGACTTAATTATTGAAAAAATCGAAAATTTAAACGGCGTAATAGATAAATATGAAAGTATAGAAAATTTAAGAAGTAAAACTCAATCACAAATTGAAAAAATAGACCTCTATAAGTCCGAAAAGAATAAGAGCTTGGATGAATTGCAAACACTACATCGAATTTTAGATGCTGGTGATGAAGGTTCATTAATAGCTCAAATCGTAAAAGAAGGGAATAATTTGACGAAAGCACAAGAAACCGTTCTATTTGGATTACTTAAAAAAGTGTCTTGGAAAGAACCTGATAACCCAATAAGGGACTCGCAATTTACAACTGACATCACTCTGATAGAAGAAGCAAATATTAGAGAAGATAAAGTCAATTCTGGTTACTGGTTTAAGGTCGGCAAACTACAGACTTTTGTCCCTTACTCTGAAGAAAATCAAATTTTTGCAGACACTTCTGAAATGAAGGATGCTAAAGCTAAAAAACAGATAGCATTAAATAATGAAATTGCATCGATTCAAGCCGAACTTATAGAGATTCAGAAATTTGAGCAGGGAGATTCCTATGATTCATCTTTGATTGAGGCTTTAAAGAATATTAATAAAGATTTGAAAGATTTTTCTCTTTATGAATCCTCGAAAGAAGGGATGAGTATATCAAAAAAACTTGCTTCAAAAATCACAAAAGATAAGGATAGTCTCACTGCCTCATTTAATGTGCTAGAAAATCTAAGATTACAAATACCGATTCTAATTACAGATGAAGATATTGATGTTCAATTATCTTCCTTTTCTAAACAAGTATCAAGTAAATATTCAGATTATCAAAGGCTAGAATCAAAGCATAAGACATCTAAAGGGACAATAAAACAAAAGGAGGAAAATTTAGAAACTTTAGGAAAACTTCTATCATCCTTAAAAAAAGATAGTAAAGAGACTAAAGTAAAATTTGAAAATTCTCTTGATTCTTTCAAAAAGCAGTTTAGTGAACTGAATATAGAAGAACTGGAATTACTACATTAGACTAGACATTAAGTTGAGAGAATTTGTTTGCTAGTTATTATTTTAGCAATTATGAGAAGTAAAGCAAAACATTACACATTAGAATTTAAGCAAAAAGCTGTAGAACTAAGTTATGCCAAAGACAATGTAAGGCAAGTATGTGAAGACTTAGACATTATTCCATCCGTGCTTTATCGATGGCGAAAAGAGTTAAAAGACTACGGTAAAAACAGTTTTCCAGGTCGAGGTAAGCCCAAAATGACTGATGAAGAAAAGGAGATAGACCGTTTACGAAAAGCTTTAAAAGAAGCTGAATTAGAGCGTGATATTTTAAAAAAGGCGATTGGCATCTTCTCCGTGAGCGACAAGAAAAATATAGGTTTATAAAACAACACCTTATGAGGTTTCCTGTTGAGGCGATGTGCAAAGTATTAAAAGTAAGTAAAAGCGGTTATTATTTCTGGTTACGATCGGGGCCAAGTAAGTTGTGGATAGAAAACCAAAAGATAAGCTCTCTTATTAAAACCATATTTGATGTTAGTTTTCAAAGCTATGGTGCTCCAAGGATAAAATCAGAGTTGGAAGCATTAGGGTATAAGGTATCTAAACCTAGAGTAGCCCGTATTATGCGAGCTAATTATTTATTTGCTAAAAGAAAGCGGAGGTTTAAAACAACCACGGAGAGTAGCCACAATTATCCAATAGCTCCTAATTTACTCAACCAATGCTTTGATGTTAAGCAGAAAAACCAAGTTTGGGTAAGTGATATCACTTATATTCAGACCAAACAAGGCTGGTTATACCTCACTGTAATTATTGATTTATTTAACAGAAAAGTGGTTGGATGGTCTTTAAGTGAAGACCTCACTGCAGACAACACTATTGTAAGAGCTTGGAATATGGCTATAAAGAACACAACTTTGCTGGAACCTCTGATTTTTCATTCTGATAGAGGTATACAATATGCTAGTCAAAAATTCACCTCTATCATTAAAAACTATGATGGCCTAGTTAAGCAATCTATGAGTCGTAAAGGAAACTGTTGGGATAACGCGGTGGCAGAATCCTTTTTTAAATCCTTAAAAGTAGAATGGGTATATAGGCACAATTATAAACGAAAATCTGAAGCTGAATTATCTATCTTTCAGTGGATAGAAACATGGTACAATAATAAACGAAGACATTCCTTTTTAGGGAACAAAACTATCAAAGAATTTGAATTAGATATGTATAATCATGAACTAGCAGCTTAGTCATTCAACTAATTGTCCAGTTTTTTGTTGCAAGTCCAAACTTTCATTTTAAGTTCAGGGATATTGATTGATTAAATATATAAGGAAGTTATTTTATCAATAGATGTCTTTGTAAAGCTGTTATTATTCCAGATATTCTTTATGAGACTAGAAGAAAAGTTTTTCTCTTTGTTATATTTCACAAGTGTTTCAAGAGCTTCTAACCACTCTGGAGCTTCACTCGCTAAAAATCCATTTTCTCCATTGTTAATCCATTTCTTAACTGGATAGTGAGATGATGCAATTACAGGAATCCCAAACGTTGAAAGCTCCATAAAAAGCTGATGGTTTTGATGCCTATTAAAAAGACATTCTAAAGCAGGTAGTAAAACTCCATCGAGTTGTAAGCTGTTCAACTTTTCAAAATAATCTAAGAATGAAACGGTAGGATGTATTTCTACTTTATAATCTTTAAAAAGTTTTTCTACTTCCCATACAGAATAGGGCTTCCCGAAGTAAATAAACTCAATTTGATCTCCAAAAGTTTTTCTCATTTTAAAAAGAACTTCCTTAAGAGATAGCAAGTCTTCTTCGGTTGGTTTTATCAAACCTATACGCAGTTTCTTAGATGCGTTTTTAGATAATGGTGGCATTTCTTCATAGCCATATCTCGAAACTAAACTGGGAAGGTATTGCACAAATGTATTTGCATTTTCTAAGCGGTTGTCAATGAATCGCTGCAAGAACTTTTGAAAAGTTTCATTTGCAACAGTCACGATATCCATGAGACCCAAATTATTTTCAAGACTCTTTAGCTTTTCTGTTTTCAGCTTTCGCGAAAGCGGAATTGAAACAGGTATTGCAAAATAATTTCTGTCTAAATCCATTACCAATTGAACCGAGGGATTAAGCGTTTTAATGGCCTGCATCAAATAGCTGACATCACTAAACAGTGAAGGGAAAATAATGTAATCTGCCCAGGCAATTAAACGCTCATCCAGCTGATTTACAAAATCAGAGAGCTTCCTCGAGAAGTCATTAGTCTCGATACTGGTAATAATCGCCTTATGCGTATCTGTTTTATTGATTTCTAATGCAGGTGTTATCATCCTGTAATAACCTGTCGCATTGAGTTTGGGACTCACATAAAGCAGATGAATTTTATCATCTGCCTCTATGTTATATCGCTTGTCAAAAATGTTTTTAGGATTGAGCCTTGTTTGTAATTCTTTGATTGTCCTCATTACGTAGTTTCAAGTGATTTCTCAATGCCTTCATAAAACTTGGCGATACGCTGTCCAGTTGTTTTGTCATATATCTCAATGGTACCAGCCAGCGGACCATATTGTTTTATCTTTTTTCTGAAACGTTCCATACCAGTTTCTTTGCTGCGTGTTCTTGACAATTTATGCTTCCAATCTATTGAATACATTGTTCTTACGTTACCGTCTTTAAACCAGACAATCATTTTTGTAAATGAATCTTGTCCTAGTTTCCATCCTTTACTTTGTGCCATTATTTGAAATATTTAATTAGTGAATTAAGTGGGATTTGTTTGATGAACTCTTCATTTTGAAAAGCCCTAACCTGGACTTTATCGTCCTTGAGATGAATCCAAATACGGACGCTTTCTTCATCAATGCGATTCGCTTCTGCAAACTCTTTCAGGTATTGTTTGATGCTGAAGGCTACTTTATTTTGTACGTTATCCAATTGTGCCAATTGCTCTTCCATAAAGAAATATGTGAGCTCTTGTGTAGGTATAGCGCTTACAGGTTTACTTTGGTTATAGAGAAATGAGCGTATGATGTGATCTTTTTGAAAAATCCTGATGTAGAGTCGATCCTTTGGAATTTGAAGTCTGTTGGAAATGTAGTTGGTGCGGTTAGTGATATTTTTAGTTACCATCTTTTCGTAACCAAAAATATCAACCGTCAAATCGGTTAATGCACCTTTGAGTTTTTTGCTCAAAGACGCATCATTTTTTTTAAATGGGTTCATTTTTTAAGTATTAAGTTGTAAATATTTGTGTGCAGAATGATTCAAAACAGAAGCGTGAAAAGTGTTCAACAACTCTGGTTGACCTAATTTGCTGATTCTGGTTTCGCAAGATCTAAATAGCTCAAGTCGAGGTTTTTGTTTTGCAGTTTCTTTTTTCTCATTGTTGAGAAAACGACGAATTTGGGCTTGTAAAATCAGTTTTAACCGAACCTCGTACTCTCTTTTCTTCTGCTTTTGGTACCAGATTCTCGTTCCTGTAAAACCTGATGGATTTTTTGGGTCAAAGTATTTGTCTGGAAGCTGGACGTATCGTTTTGTTGGGTCTTTTGCAAGGTATTTTTGTACAATTCCTAAGCGACTTATATAAACTTCGTGAACGTTTTGTAATTGTTTGTCAGAGACAGGCTCGTACCACAAATGGAGCAGTTTCAGCGCGGTTTCCTCTTGACTTTGAGTAAGATAATGATCCTTGTAGATGGTGTTTCGCGCCAGTTTCCAGAAGGACTTGACATAAAATGATAGGGAAGCGGAACGAGCCTGATCAACGCCTGAAATTTCGGCGCTGGTTTGATCTGTGGCTCGTGATTTCCGCTCTATTTCCCCTGCATCATTATTTTTTTTGGGGTCTATTTTTCCTGTGTATCCTGTAAAAGTGTTACTAGTAGCGTTGCGTGACTCATAACCGTTCGTGAGTGGTGACGAACTCGCTTTAGTCTTCAACTTATCAACGCCTATTATTATATTATTTATGTAACCATTGTTACTAGTATCTGTATGAGGACAAGTTGTCGTTTTAATATTTTTAAAAAACTGATTATCAGTAGTTTTTGATTTTTCAGTTTGAAGCGCTTTTTTAGGCTTATTAACGGCTTTTGCACCACCTATTAACAAGATGTTTGGGTTGATAAAAAGCTCGTATCCAGAGTTGGAACCGTGCCATATCTTTTTAGTGATGATATTAGCTTCTATAAGGCGTTTAAGATGTCGCTGGATGGTTCTTGTGCTTGCTTTGGCACGTTTTGCCAATTGCACGTTATTCGTCTTTAATGGAGGTAAGTTCTGTAAATCTATCGCAGCTATACTGTTTGCCTTCAGTAAGGATATAGAATAAATCTTGATGATCTCTTGAGTGGTTAAGATCATTGCCTGTCTTATATGCGAAGAAAGGTCTTTAGTGCTTGCATTATGCTGGTTAACGTAACCTTCTAAAGCATTAAATGCGGTTGAGTATTGTATGATGGCCATTGTTGAGACAATAGCCAGTAATCAGCTTTTTTGCTGTCTGTACTGGTAATTTGAGTGAAGTGCCCGTTTGAGCATCTTAATTTTTAAGCCTCGTTGAATAGTATCTCTGTTCGTTTCTTAATAGAAGATCGCTTTTCTTCTTTTTCTTCAATAAGATCAAGACACAATTCATAAATAATTTCTACACTACTGGGTCTGATAGATTGTAGTCTAAAAAACTTGGTAATCGTGGGACGTGATAATTGTGTTTTGCTCTTTATGACGTTCACGGGACTATCATAAAGCTTCTCCATCCTGAGAACCACCTTTTTAATATCTTCTGTTAGGTACATTAATTAAATATTTAATAAATTAATTGACAACATATTGTAAATAAAATGCAAATAAAACATCATTTATACTTTATTTGATGCCAAATATACTTAATATTGCATTTCAATTAACATAATAATCTAAAATAATGTTGTTTTAAAAACAATAAAGTAAATAACGTATTGATAAATAGATAGATATAGATGAAAGAAAATCCCCAGTATGACGAGATAGATCTCAAATTTGTAAATGCAGTAGATGAAGTGATTGCTGTGAATTCTGAATTAGGCATTAAACCCAACAATGATAGCTCAATCGGCAAAGAGGTATATCCCACTAATAGAAGTATAGTTTCTGCAGTAAGAAGTAGATCCAAACATATTCCGCATTTAGCTCTCATCAATTTTGCTAAGCGTTTTAATGTGGATATGAATTACTTCTACAATGAAACACCGTTACAATATCAGCCACCAACTATCACAAATATTACTGTAAAGAAGAACGGAATAAGTAGTACAGGAAATAATGCTACTAACATTCACGCGGGTAAGGGAAAGATAAAAGGGATTAATAATGCTGAGGCTGGCTCAAAAAACACCTTAGTAGAAGTTGTCGAAGTCAATACAATGATTAACAACTTTATATCTCAAATAGATGGTGAACGAGTAAAACAGTTCTTGACTATTATATCAAAAATACAAGTGGAGAGCAAATCTTCATCTGAAAAATTAGAACGTATTTTAATTGAGAAATCAGAAGAAATAAAAGAAATGCGTATTTCATTTAAAGAAGAAATGGGAGAGCTAAGAGAAGAGCTTAAAGAAACGCGTGAGAAACTTGATATTTCTCTTAAAAGAGAAGTGGATTTATTGAGAGAGCTATTAAACGAAAGGAAATGAGCTTAATTATAGAAGAGAAGGATTCAAAGTCATTAGATGATTTTAGTCCAGAAGAACTTCGGTTAATTGAAATGACAAGAAATCAAAAGTTTCAATCATTGAGAATCGTAAAACGTGACGGTCGAATAGATATGATTGAAGGAGTTGAACGTATTGAGGACAGAACTAAAATAGTAGATATCCTTAAACAACACGATTATCAGAATATTGAAATTAAGCAAAGCGATGGCAGAATCGTCTTGATTAACAGAACAGTAAAAACAAAGGTTAAGTAAACCAATTAAAGCAACTGAGTATAGTCATCGGAAATACCGAAGCTATACCACGAGATCATAAGGATCACTATTTCAGATTCAACTGTAACCAATAAGTAATGGAGCGATTGATAAGAAAAATAAGATGTCTAACTCAATTGCAGTAGAAGAAAAACCTACTTTTAAGAAATATGATGCTGAATGGCTTCAAAAGTTTGATGGCTTCGAAGATTATTCAGATAAGAAAGCAGAAGAGACAATAAACCAATTAGAAGAATTTGCAAAAGTACTTTGTGAGCATCTTCAAAATAGTAGTTAAGCATATGAAAGACCAAACAATATTTTATCAGTTTGCCAAAAAAGGTAAAGGACAAAAATTACGAACAGATGGTAAAGCTGTTATATACACAAGAGTATCTACCAAAGAACAAGCAGAGAACAACGCCAGTTTAGAAACTCAATTAAAGTACTGTAAGGAGCTTGCAAATAAAAAAGGACTTGAGGTAAGTGAATATTTCGGAGGAACCTATGAGTCAGCTAAAAGTGATGAGCGTAAGGAATTTCAAAAGATGCTTAATTATGTAAAGCGAAGAAGTAACGTAGGCTATATCATTGTCTATTCTTACGATAGATTTTCAAGAACTGGAGCAAATGGTGCTTACATAAGTGATCAGTTAAAAAGACAAGGTATTGTCACAATATCAGCTACCCAAGAGGTCGATACTTCTACAAGTGCAGGATCATTCCAACAAAATCTTTATTATATGTTTTCTCAGTTTGATAATGAATTGAGAAGAGATAAATCTGTGTCTGGAATGCAAGAGAAACTTCGCAAAGGACATTGGACAGGCGCATATCCGTTTGGCTACACAAATGCCAATCCAGGAAAAGGAAAAACTCCCAAATTTGTTATTACTAAAGAAGGAAGGCTATTGAAGCAGGCTTTCTTGTGGAAAGCAAACAGCAATATGTCTCACGTTGAAATCGCAAATAAATTACAGGAGAAAGGGCTTAAAATAAATGATAAGAGATTGAGCGTTTTATTTAGAAATCCATTCTATTGTGGACTTATAGTTAATAGCCTCATACCAGGAGAAGTTATTGAAGGCAATCATCAGCCTATGATTACTAAAGAGTTATTTCTTAAAATTCATAACCTATTGAATACAGGAACTGAGACCAGAAAATACTGCGTAGATGATGAAAACCTGCCTCTAAAAACTTTCCTGAAGTCCACAACTTGTGGAACTCCTTACACAGGGTTTATCGTAAAGAAAAAAGGGCTCTACTATTATAAGAATCGTCGTAAGGGAAGTAAGGAGAATAGAAGTGCTAAGAAACTACATCAAGAGTTTTTAGAGCTTTTAGAGACCTACAAGCTAAAGGATAAGAAGTTTGTAGCACCATTAAAGGAAATGGTTTACGACACTTTTGTAAGTATGAATGAAGAAGCCATTAAAGAGACCAAAGAACTATCAAGTGGTATAGTCGCTATTGAAATGAAGTTAGATCGTTTAGAAGAACGTTATGTTTTTGAAGAAATAAATAAGTCTCAATATGATAGATTCAGAACTAAGTTGGTAGCAGAAGTTAATCAAAAAAAGAAAAATTTATCAAAACATAGCTTCGATAGTTCAAACCTTAAGAAGTCGATAAATATTGCATTGAAGTATGCACTCAATCTACCGCTATTATGGAGTTCAGGAGATATTGAAGTAAAAAGAAAACTTCAATATATGGTCTTTCCAGACGGTTTAGGGTATGACTTCAAAAACAAGAGAGTTCAAACTTTTAGAGTGAACTCTATTTTTGCTCAAATCGCCTGTTTATCAGATAAGTTAGGAGAAAATAAAAACGGGAACTTTCAAAATAATATTGAAAATTCCCGTTTAGTGACCTCGACAGGATTCAAACCTGTAACCTCTTGAGCCGTAATCAAGTGCGCTATTCAGTTGCGCCACGAGGCCTTTTAATTGGGATGCAAATATACTACATAAATTAAAAACCTACCAAACAATTTATTTCAAAATTGTAATTGTTTATTTTTGAGTCATGATTTCTAAAGAAACCCTTCAGCAATTTAGTTATTTATTTGATGATACCATCATCAATGATATTTCTAATATTGCACAATTAAAAACGTTCAAAAAAAACGATATTATTATTGATATTGGGCAAGACCTAACGCATATTCCAATACTTATTGAAGGTAACATCAAAGTGCTTAGAGAGGATAATGATGGTCACGAATTACTATTATATGTCTTAGAATCGGGTGATACCTGCGCAATGTCTTTAACATGTTGTATGGCTAAATCTATGAGTAAAATACGTGCCATTGCAGATGAAGATGTTAAAGTCATTATGATACCGATTGCTTATATGACTAAGTGGTTTAATTCTAATGAGAGTTGGAGAAGCTTTATCCTAAATAGCTATCAAGTTCGTTTTGATGAAATGTTAGAGACTATAGATACGCTTGCTTTTATGAAAATGGATGAGCGATTATTTAAATATCTTACAGATCATGTAAAACTAACCGCATCAACTAACTTAGAAATTACACATCAAGAAATTGCGGAAGACTTAAACACCTCTAGAGTGGTTATTTCTAGACTTTTAAAGCAATTAGAACGCGAACATAAAATTGAATTAGGAAGAAATAAAATTACAGTTCTAGACTTTTAGTAACTTTTGTAACCTTAAGTATACGTTAGAGCTCTATTTTTGCATCAAATTAAAACTATGGAATATATAATACTACAACCTTGGCCTTGGTATGTTTCTGGACCACTTATAGCAATTGTAATGTTTTTGCTACTATATTTTGGCAGAACTTTTGGCATGTCATCTAACCTTAGAACACTTTGTGCAATTGGCGGAGCAGGAAAACGTGTAGCATTTTTTAAATTCGACTGGAAAAGTCAGAGATGGAACTTAGTTGTAGTACTTGGTGCCATTGTTGGAGGCTTTATTGCACATAATTTTTTATCTAACCCTACAGATATAGCACTTAGTCAAAATACGGTTGAAGATTTAAAAATACTCGGTTTTGAAAATATTGGACAAAGTCTCTTACCACCAGAACTATTTAGTTGGGACGCAGCTTTTAGCATAAAAGGGTTATTAATATTAGTAATAGGCGGTTTTCTCGTAGGTTTTGGAACACGTTATGCTGGTGGTTGTACTTCTGGACATGCCATTACAGGCCTAAGTAGTTTGCAATTGCCATCACTAATTGCTGTAATTGGATTTTTCTTAGGAGGCTTAGTTATGATTCATCTTATTTATCCAATACTATTTTAAATTATGGGAAGGTATATTAAGTTTTTTTTAGTCGGTATTTTCTTCGGAATTGTATTGGTAAAATCCGAAGCAGTTTCATGGTATCGTATATTTGAAATGTTTAAGTTTCAATCGTTTCATATGTATGGTATTATAGGAACGGCAGTTGGTACAGGTATTGTGTTATTATTACTCTCTAAATTTATAAAGGTAAAAACAGTTGAAGGCTCACCACTAAGCGTACCTTTAAAAGAACGCGGTTTTACAAGATATATCATTGGTGGCACAATTTTCGGGCTCGGTTGGGCACTTTGTGGTGCTTGCCCAGGACCTATGTATATTTTAGTAGGTACAGGCGTATTCACTATTCTTATAGTTATTGCAGCTGCATTGCTAGGGACTTACACTTATGGCATACTAAAAGATAAACTACCTCATTAAATGGAAATGACTGAAATTTTAGGGTATTTTGGAGCATTAATTGTTGGATTGGTCCTAGGGCTTATTGGCGGAGGTGGTTCTATTTTAACCGTTCCAATATTAGTTTATTTTTTAAATTTTAGTCCAATAGTAGCTACAGCTTATTCTCTTTTTGTAGTTGGTAGTGCTGCATCAGTTGGTACTCTAAAAAACATAAGACATAATTATATAGACTTTAAAACTGCGATTGTTTTTGCAATTCCGTCCATCATTACTGTTTTTATGGTTCGGAGTTTAGTTATCCCTAATTTACCAGAAATTCTCTTTTCTATTGGTAGTTTTAAACTTACCAACTCACTGTTTATAATGCTATTATTTGCAGTTATAATGCTATTGGCTGGTTGGTCTATGATAAAGTCTAAAGAAATCCAAGATGAAACTGTAATTAAAAAATTTGATAGCAACCACTATTTCGCAATTGGCACACAGGCAATTGGTATTGGTCTTTTAGCAGGATTGGTTGGTGCTGGCGGTGGTTTTTTAATAGTACCAGCGTTAGTGCTCATTGTAAAGCTACCTATAAAAAAAGCAATAAGCACTTCTTTATTTATAATAGCTATTCAATCTTTAATAGGTTTTTTAGGAGATATAAAAACTTTAGATATAGATTGGCATTTTCTATTATCTTTTACTGCTATTTCTATTTTAGGTATTTTTATAGGTCTGGCAATTTCTAAAAAAATTAGCGCTAAAGGTTTAAAAAGAGGGTTTGGATATTTCACTATAATTATGGCTGTTTATATCTTATTTAAAGAACTTTTTTAAAAGCTTTATGATAATTATCACATTTCAAAAAAGTGAAGTTTTGTAACTTTGCATCACTCAAAAAATAAAAAAATGAAGATTGAACAATTATATACAGGATGTTTAGCACAAGGAGCTTATTATATTGAGTCTGAAGGGGAAGTTGCTATAATCGATCCTTTACGAGAAATTCAGCAATATATAGATAAGGCAAAAACGAATAATGCTAAAATCAAATATATTTTAGAAACGCATTTCCATGCAGATTTTGTATCTGGCCATGTAGATTTAGCGAAACAAAGTGGCGCTACTATTGTTTTCGGTCCAGGAGCATCCACAGATTATGATATACATTCTGCAATAGATGGAGAAGAACTTAAGTTAGGAAAAGTAACTATAAAAGTTTTGCATACTCCTGGTCATACTTTAGAATCTGCTACGTATTTATTAATAGATGAAGATGGAAAAGACCATGCTATTTTTTCTGGTGACACTTTATTTTTAGGTGATGTAGGTAGACCAGATTTAGCCATAAAATCTGATTTAACAAAAGAAGATCTAGCTGGCATGTTATTCGATTCGCTTCGAAATAAAATTATGCCTCTAGCAGATGATGTTATAGTTTACCCAGCTCATGGTGCAGGTTCTGCTTGCGGAAAAAACTTAAGTAAAGAAACCGTAGGTGTTTTAGGTGAACAAAAGAAAACCAATTATGCTTTACGCGCAGATATGACCAAAGCTGAATTTGTAAAAGAAGTGCTCGATGGTATTGCTCCACCTCCACAATATTTTGCAAAAAACGCTATGATGAATAAAATGGGTTATGATGCATTTGATACCGTATTAAAAACTGGTGATGTTCCGCTAAGTCCTGAAGAATTTGAAGCCTTAGCCAATCATGAATCTGCGTTAGTTTTAGATGTAAGACCACAATCTGACTTTATAAAAGGACACATCCCAAATTCAATATTTATAGGATTAAATGGTAGTTTTGCTCCTTGGGTCGGAGCTTTAATCACGGACATTAAGCAACCTATTATATTGGTAATACCCGAAGGAAAATCTGCTGAAGCCGTAACAAGATTATCTAGAGTTGGCTATGACAACACACTAGGCTATTTAGAAGGCGGAATGGACGCATGGAAAGCATCTAGAAGAGATATAGAAACTTTAGAATCTATTTCTGCTGAAGAATTTGCCAGCAGAGCAAAAGCTGCTGATATAAACATATTAGATGTGCGTAAGGATGGAGAATACCAATCTCAGCATTTAGAAAATGCACAACACTTCTCTCTAGATTTTATAAATGACAAAATGAATGAAGTTAGTAAAGACAAAACCTACTATGTACATTGTGCTGGTGGTTATCGTTCCGTAATTGCAGCTTCCATTTTAAAAGCTAGAGGATTCGATAAGCTTATAGATATAGCTGGTGGTTTTGGTGCAATAAAAAATACAGATTTACCAACTACAAATTTTGTTTGTCCATCAACATTATAATTATGAAAAATACCATACAAATACAAAACCTAAAATGTGGAGGTTGTGCAAATACAATAGTAACTCAGCTATTGAAGCTCGACGGTATTTCTGAAGTTAATGTAAATAATGATACCGACGAAGTAAGTTTTAATGCAATTGATGACACTAAAATAGACTTAGTAAAAGAAAAATTATCTCATTTAGGATATCCAATTGTTGGTGAAGCCAACCCATTACCTAAAAAGGCAAAATCTTTTGTAAGTTGTGCGGTTGGTAGAATGACTAAATAGTCATTAATTTATTAAAAAAAAGCCCACTGTGAGTGGGCTCTTTTTTTGTTAAATAATTTCAGCACTTAGGCCAGCTTGTAAAAGCTTAGAACATCGTGGTTCTAAGTCCTCGTAAGAACCAGTTTTTACTGTACACTTTCCTTTGTAATGTACTAATATTGCACATTGCTCTGCTTGTTCTGGCATATGGTCGCAAGCATATATTAATGTATCTATTACATGATCGAAAGTATTTACGTCGTCATTAAATAATACAATTTCATTTTGGTTTAATAATTCTTCTTCAAGAAGTAGCTCTTCAGAATATTTTTCTTTTGTCATTGTTTTAACGGATTTGAGGAATCTCGGTTAATAGCTTACTAATACAAGCCTATTACATTTTACAAACTTATAAAAGCTTTACTAATTTATAAATTTTAACGAAACGCGCGACCATTTTTGTATAGTTTCCTTAAATTTTAACATGTGTTTGTTAAATTATGAGTTTAATCCAAGCATTTCTTTTCAAAAAAAAAGATATCAACGCTTATTGGATTTTATTATTTAATTGGCTTAAAACTGAGAAAACACAAATGGACTGTTCAAAAATATTTAAACAGTCCATTTTAAATTAATCTTTTAAAGATAAATTAATTATTTGCAATGATAGCTCTTAACAAGATCCTATAAATGTCCAGCCACCACTTACACGCTCATATAAATTACCAAAATAGGTTACACGCGCACCAATAGGATAACTAACACCACTTTGCCATTCTGAAACTCCAGCACAAGGACTTGAACTAGCAGGATACATAGCTAGTAAAGCTGTTATATCATTACTATTGAAGTTTCCGCTTACACTTGTAGAAAAACAAGCTTGCATAACAGAAGATAAATCTCTGCCTGTTGGAGTACCAGGTATATGTACTGCTCCATCTGAACCAGAACCTTCGTTACCTTGTGCAGAAGAAGGACAACTTAAACGGTCGAACCAATCTGAATGACGAAAACCGATAGAATGTCCTATCTCAT
The DNA here is from genome assembly GCF_014297365.1 of Winogradskyella echinorum. Taxonomy (GTDB): domain Bacteria; phylum Bacteroidota; class Bacteroidia; order Flavobacteriales; family Flavobacteriaceae; genus Winogradskyella; species Winogradskyella echinorum. The sequence goes on from NZ_JACOQD010000001.1 coordinate 265,696, forward strand.
GCGTAATTACATGTTCATTTACGTTAGTAGAAAATTGCTCAATACCATAAATCTGAACAAATTTATTTGCCTGACCACTAGAATTTGGGAAACCAGCAACTCCACCTGTTCCACCAGGTGTATTAACAGAGTTATCGTATACAACCATATCTGCAGCTTGGTAATTTGTACCAAAGGTTAAATTAAACTGCAAAGTCATATTATTAATATTATTGTAGTTAGCAACTGCTCTAGTTAATGCTGTTTGTGCTTTACTAGATAATGCTTGGCTTCCACCTGTATATCCTAAAATATTAATAGTTTGATTATTGCCTGTTACTAGATTGAACGTTCTATATTGTTTTTCGGAGCTAGAATGCGCTTCAATTAGTTTATTTAACTCCTTTCTTGTAAAACTAATATCACTACCAATATAGATTCTCTCTTCTACTGCACCATCTGGAAGGTGAAAATCTCCAACAGACACAATTCCTGCATCAATATCTAAGGATTTTATTGAATTAATTAAATCGGTATCAGTAATTAAGGTTCTACTCCCTAATTCATTCATATTTATAATAACTTCTTCCTCTAAACTGAGAGTTTCATCTTGTACATTATCTTTTTCACAAGCTGTGAACATAAGTCCAAATATTGATAAGGCAAATGCCCAATATTTAATTGTATTTTTCATTTTAAATGTGTTAAAATTAATGATTTGTTTTAATCGCTTACGTAAACTAAGGCGTAGGTTGTTCTAGGCTAATATTAACATGAATATCAACACAAAATCACTACAATTAAAATAATATTATTTACATCAAATATACGATGAAACTATAAGATAGGATTACGGGAAAACCGCATATTTTTAATTTTTTATGATAATTTATCATAATAAATTACGATATAATCAGTTTTTAGACTGTAATTTTAAACATTACTTAAAATAAATTTTACAGCTAACCAACGGTTTTTTAGAATTTTATCATTAAAAACAAGTCCATTGTCAAGACATTTTGATTTAATGATTTCTAGATCTTCTACATAAAAACCGCTCAAAAAGAGGATTCCATTTTTATTTAGATGATTAGAGTAAGTAGGTATATCTGCCAACAATATATTTCTGTTAATATTGGCAATAATGATGTCGTATTTTTGATTCTGAAGAAGAGATACATCTCCTTCGTATACTGAAATATGCTTGCAATTATTTCGCTTAACATTTTCTAGACTATTGAGATAACACCAATTATCTATATCAATAGCATCTAGTTGAGTGGCTCCTACTTTTTCTGCTAAGATTGCCAAGACACCTGTACCACATCCCATATCTAAAACAGACTTTCCATTAAAATCATTCTTCAAGATATGCTGAATCATCATGTGTGTAGTTTCATGATGACCTGTACCAAAACTCATTTTGGGCTCTATAACTAAATCGTACTTGGTGTCTGGCTTATCATGAAAAGGAGCTCTTACGGAAACTAGGTCGTCTACAATTATTGGATTAAAGTTTTTCTCCCATTCCTCGTTCCAGTTGGTTTGTTCTATTTCATTAAACTCATAAGTTATTTTAAACTCATCTGAATTTAATATTTGAATATCTTCTAAGATATTGTCATTCCAATCGTCCTTTTGTATGTAGGCCGTAACACCTTCTTCGGTTTCTACAAAACTTTCGAAACCAGCATAACCAAGTTCTGCAATTAGAATTTCAGAACCTGGTTGTAATGGTTCTATCTTAAATTCGTATCCTATGTATATTGAGTCTGACATGTAGCCTATTTAGACTACAAAGTTAAAGGTAATTTTTAAAGTTAATGCTTGATCTGTATTTTTTATATGCATTTACAATAGCTGCTTCTCTATGGCTATTTTAATTATCCCTACACTATTTTTGGCACCTAGTTTACTCATAATATTCATACGATGTGCTTCTACCGTTTTTGGGCTAATAAAAAGTTTTTCTGAAATTTCTTGAGTTGTTAATTCCTCGGAAATTGCTTTTAAAACCTCCGTTTCTCTACGCGTAAGTTTTGGTTGAAATGCAGCGTCTTCTTGCCTGCCTAAAGACTGATTTAGGATTTTTTTCTTAATGGATTCTTGAAGATACTTCTCACCCTTGTAAACGGTATCTATGGCTTGGAGTAATTCTTCTTTATGGGCATTTTTAAGTAGATAACCATAAGCACCATGATCTAGCATTCGTTTTACAAAGGATACATCTTCGTGATTTGTAAGTGCTATGATCCGCACTTTTGGATATAGCTTTGTAATGGTTTTTGTTAATACAATACCATTAATATCGGGAAGGTTAATATCTAAAAACAGAATATCTGGTTGTGTTTGTACTAATGCATCTAAGGTGCTCTGTCCATTTTCTTGAATAGAAATTACTTCGATATGTTTTTCATCTTCTAATAGGAACTCTATTCCTTTTAGCACAACAAAATGATCGTCTGTTATTGATACCTTAATAGTCATTAAATCGAGTTTTATCCATAAATATGTTTACAAAAGTACCTTCACTATTAGACGAAATATCCATCTCACCATTTAAAAACGATACTCTATGTTTTAAATTAGATATGCCTATGCCATCCGATTCTGTATTCTCAAGGTCAAAGCCAGTTCCATCATCTTCAACAGCTAACTGTATGCTATTATCTCTAATACTCAATTGTACATCAATTTTACTAGCATTAGCATGTTTAATGCTGTTGGTTACTAACTCTTGAATAATTCTAAAGATATTAATTTCTACAATCTTAGGGAGTACAACGTCATCACCCAAATAATTAAAAGTAATCTTTGGTGGATGTATATTATTCATATTAGTACAATAATCTGATGTAGCCGTTTGCAAATCAAAATTCTCTAAAGCAGGTGGTACAAGGTTATGAGATATTGCTCTTACTTGTTCGCACGATTTATCTATCATAACTACTGCCTCTTTTATGGTTTTATTATTAAGTTCTAGCAATGTATTTAGTTTATGCTTTATGGCAGATAAATCACCATTTACACCATCGTGCAACTCTTTAGCTATTCTAAATCGCTCACGTTCTTCACCTTCAATTAACGACTCTAAGGAATTAATTTGAGCTTCATTCTTTAAGACTAATAACTCTTGGTTTTTTCGTCTTTGTCGCTGTTTATAATACATCCAAAGACCAATCATAGTTATTAGAGAAAAAATAGCTATTGCAATTGCATAATTTGTTTGCATCTTTCTTTTTTGAAGTTGGCTTTCTTGTTGTTCTAATTTAAGTTTCTGAACCGTAATTTCGTTGTCTTTATTTTTGGTTTCAAATTGCTTTTCTAGTCTATTTATTTGCTTTATATGGTTTTCATTTTTCAATGAATCTGAAAATATTTCACTTAAATTTTTGTATTCATAAGCCTTTTTATAATTACCCTGTGCTGCATTCATCAAGGCTAATTCTAAATATATCTTTTCTTGTAGTTCTTTAATATTATTGGCTTTTGCAAATGCTAATGCTTGTTCTAAATATGTCGTGGCTTGAGTGAAATTTGAAGTTTTAGAATATGCTTCACCTAAATTTCGAAGCAAGTCTGCTCTATAGTATTTTTCATTCAAACTATCATTTAATTGAAGAGCTTTAAGATAAAATGGAATTGCCTTATTGTATGTATTATTTAGCATGTGATATTCTCCAAAATTTCTCGCTACAAAAAAATCGAGTCGCTTATTTGAAACTTTTTTTGAAACACTATCTGCTTTCTGAAAAAACGACAATGCTTTAGGTAATTGATCTAATTTAGAATACGCCAATCCTAAATCTCCGTAAACCATGCCGTTTTGCTCAATATTTTCATTAGGATTAGTTAATAATGCTAATTTTAAATATTCTAATTCTTTATCATGTTGACCGATACTACTAAAAAGTGACGCTAAATTTTGATATGATCTTGAAGCATTTACACTGTCTTTTGTACTTTTAAAAATGTTAATTCCGTTAATATAATTTTCCACCACCTTATCATACTCTCCATAGAATTGGTAGGTATTTCCTAAATTAATATAAGTGGCCGCAATCCCCTTTTTATAGTTTAATTTTTCTGCAAAAGGCAATGCTAAACGGTTATAATATATAGCAGAATCATAAACCGCTAAATCGTTAAACACAATGGCTACATAACTGTTAGCTCTAAAACTACCTAAATCAAAACCGCTAGACTCACTTAATCTAGCGGCTTTTTTATATGTTGCAATTGCTTTATTTGGTGTTTGTGCTTCTTCACTATATCCTAAATCTAGTAGCGAGATAATTTCTATACTATCTGCGGATCTTTCAGTAGGCTTTTCTTGAACAGCATACATTGTGCACACTGTAAATAGAAAGAGAAACGTTAATATGCAATTTCGCGTCATAAGAGAATCTATTATTTAAAGATACAAAATCCCTCTACTGTTTTAATATACGTTTAGTTATAGTTCCATTTTCGCTACTTATAAGTAATACATACATTGAGCTTTGTAATTCTGAAATATCAATAAGGATATTTTCATTTGTCAGTGTGAGATTTATACTTTTTACTTTCCTTCCTCTTAAATCATAAATTTCTGCATACTCTAATACTGCTCCAGTAGGATTTTTGATAACAATTGAATCTTTCGCAGGATTAGGAAAAACCATGAGGTGCTCTAATTCATTATCTAAGACATTTAAATTAGGTACTACTTTTATATCAAAATTAACTGGTGTCGGAAATAGTACGTTCTTTTTAATTCTTAAGATATAGGTTGTATTTGCAATAAGGTTATCGAAACTTCCATTACCATTAAAACAACCTAATTCTATATTCAATGTTCCATCAGTACCTGGTTCTTCACAGGCATTAAATAATGAAAAACCATCACCATTCTCTGCGCCTGTAATCACCAAACTACCATCAATTGTTGGTTCTATAGTGTACCAAACATCTAAGTTTGTATTAGAAGCGGTATCACAACTAGCATCTATACTTTCTGTAGCTGAAGCTATATTAACACTATAACTCGTTGGTTCGGCAGACTCAATTGATAACATTACAGCGTCAAAACATTCGTCATTTATAGCTTTTTCTAAAGCTTGTATATCAAACGAAATTAAACCTGCAGTACTATCGTTTTCGGCAACACGTAACACATAATTGGTATTGGCGGCCAAATCTAAGAATAATCCATTTCCAGAAAAGCAATCTATCTCATTTCCACTACATACATCGAATAGTGTAAATCGTTGTGCATTATCCGAATTTAATATTTGAACATTGCCATTTACTGGCATACTAAATTGATACCATACATCTAAATTATTATTTGATGAAGTCTCACAACTAACATCAAGGCTCTCTGTAGCCGATGCTAAATTTATGGTAACTGTATTGGTTTGCGTGGTATCTACCGTTATATTTTCGGCATTAGCACATTCGTCATTCAATACAACTTCAAAGGCTTGCACCGAAAAATTAATAACTCCAGATTGTGTTTCTGGTTCACTAACTCTTAAAATATAATCTGTTGCAGCTAATAATCCTGTAAATGAGCCATCATTTGTAAAACATTGCAGTTCATTGCCTCCACAAGCATCAAATATTGAAAAACTCTGACTACTTTCTACATTAGTGATTTGCAAATTTCCGTTAACAGGCATTGTAAAACTATACCAGACATCTAGGTTATTAAAGGTTGCCGAATTACAACTAGCATCTATACTCTCAGTTGCAGCTGCTAGGTTAACACTGTAAGTATTAATCTGAGATGTTTCTACAGACATAGATTGAGCATTAGAGCATTCGTCATTAGTTAATACTTCAAAAGCCTGAATGCTCATATTTCTAGTTATGGCATTAGACGTAGATTGCCCAAAGCGCAATTTGTACGTTGTATTAGAATTTAAATTAAAAAAAGTACCATTTCCAGAGATACAGTCTAATTCTTCCCCTGTACAACTATTAAACAAAACACTATAATCTTTATTAGTGACCAAACCTGTCAACTGAATATTCCCATTTACTGGCATTACAAATTCGTACCATAAATCGAGGTTGTCGTTAGCAGCATTTTCGCAAGAAGCATTGATACTTTCCGTAGCACGCCTGGTATCGATAGTATAACTAGAAGGAGTTGCGGTTTCTACAGTTATTATTTCACTATTAATACAGTCATCATTTAATGCTTCTTCAAAGGCTTGAATTCTTACATTTCTAGATACTAATACAGTAGATGAAAAGCGCAATTTATAGCTAACACCAGACGCTAATCCATAAATAAATTGCGCACCTGTTTTACATGATATTTCGTTACCAGAACATGCATCGTAAAGCGTTACTACTTCCGCGCCAAGCTGTTTTAAGCTCAAATTTCCATTTACAGGCATTATAAAGTCGTACCATAAATCGAAATTCTCGTTAGATTCTGTTTCACATGAAGAGTTGAAACTCTCGTAAGCCGCTCTAAAATTTATAGTATAGTCAATAGAATTAGCAGTTTCAACTGTAATATTTTGGCTATCTGCGCACTCATTATTAGTAAGAAACTCAAATGCCTGAATTCTAAAATTAATAGGACCAGCTCTATCCTCTCTATCACTAATTCTTAAAATATATGTGTCACCTGCTGTTAGATTTAAAAAGAAACCTCTATCATAAACACAACCTAACTCACTACCTCCACAAGAGTCAAATAAAGTATACGTTTGATATTGAAATTGTTGCGCTTCCTTTATTTCAATATTTCCATTTACTGGCATTACAAATTCGTACCAAAGATCTAAATTATCATTAGTAGCAGTATCGCAAGAAGCATCCATACTTTCGGTAGCTAATCTTGAATCTATAGTATATTGCGTATAGTTTGATGTGCTTACAGAGATAGTTTCTCTATCTGCACATTCGTCATTTGCTGCTGCTTCAAAAGCTTGTACTCTAAAATTTACATTGCCATTAAATCTATATGAAAGTCTTAGAATATAGGTTGTTCCAGAAGTAAGACCACTGAATGAGGTTTCATCACTTCCGCAATCTATTTCCATACCACCACAACTATCGTATAGAGACACGTAGTTTAAAGAATTTAAATTACTAATAAAAAGTATGCCATCTAAAGGCATTACAAACTCATACCAAACATCTTTATTTGTATCTGCTGAATTTTCACAGGAAGCATTTAGGCTTTCAGTAGCATCTGTCATTGAGACGCTATATTGAATATAATCAGATGTGCCAATTGTTATCGTTTCTCTATTAGCACACTCATCATTTGGAGGTGCTTGTGCAAATGAAATTGATACTGATAATAAAAAGAAAATTGTGAGTAGTTTTAAAGATTCCATAATCTAAGATTTTAATTAATAAATAGCTGATTGCAAGCTAACTACAATTAAAATCAAATAATTAAGGGCATTCTCTAGTTTCTAAAAACTAGGGAATACCCTTATATAAAGTTGCAATTGAAATCGAAGTTTAAACTATAGATACTTCAATTCGTTCAAAATGACAATTAAAACGCGTTTACAATAGCATAAAAATCTTCAGCCTTTAAAGCTGCACCACCAATAAGTCCACCATCCACATCTGGCTTACCAAATATTTCCTTGGCGTTATTTGGCTTAACACTTCCACCATATAGGATAGAAACAGAATCTGAAACAGCATTTCCGTATTTATTAGCTAACGTTTTTCTGATAAAAGCGTGCATATCTTGTGCTTGTTCCGGACTTGCAGTTTCGCCTGTACCAATTGCCCATACTGGCTCGTATGCCAAAACAATATTTTTAAAAGCCTCTGCATCTAAATGAAATAGTGCATTTTTTATTTGGCTTTCTACAACCGCTTCTTCAATTCCTGCTTTTCTGTCTGCTAATTCTTCACCGAAACAAAAAATGGTACGCATATCATTAGCTAAAGCTGCATCAACTTTCTTAGCAAGAGATGCATCTGTCTCATTAAAATAGGCACGTCTTTCACTATGTCCTAAGATTACAGTTTGTATACCAATACTTTTAAGCATGCTTGCACTAATTTCGCCTGTATAAGCACCATTCTCTGCAAAATGCATATTCTGAGCAATAACTTCTATATTTTCTTGTCTTAATGACTGAAAAGCATGCCAAAGATTCGTAAACGTTGGTGCTATCATAACCTCAGCATCTGAAGTTTTAGTTTGCTTTAATAAGTCGGTAATCAATGTTTCAGTTTGCGCTAAATCATTGTTCATTTTCCAATTACCTGCTACTATATTTTTTCTCATCCTATCCCTTACCCTTTCCAAAGGAAAGGGAATTTTATTAATTAATATTAAATTTTGAAATACAAAAATAAGGTAAAAAAGACATACCTAACTTCTCTAAAAGCATGAAAAATAAGCGAAAACGTTATAGAAGAGGATAAAAAAATTTATATGCTCTTAATTCTTATAACACTTAAATAATTAGGACAACTTTACTCTAGGATCGAGCCAAGCATATATAATATCTACAAAAATATTAATTGTTATAAATATAATGGCAATCACCAAGACTGCTCCCATAATTACAGGCAAATCTAATGTATTAAGTGCGTTTACAATTTCTTTACCTAAGCCATTCCAGCCAAAAATATATTCTACAAAAACAGCACCTGCAAGCATTGAAGCAAACCAACCAGAAATCGCCGTAACCACAGGATTTAATGCGTTTTTAACCGCATGGTTTTTTATTACTTGATACTCGCTTAATCCTTTTGCCCTTGCTGTTCTAATAAAATCTTGGTTCATTACTTCTAGCAATGAATTTCGCATTAACTGAATTACAACGGCTAGTGGTCTAATACCTAAAACGATGGCTGGTAGAATTAAATTTTTCCATTTTATGGTTATTTTTTCCCCAAAATCATCAAGTTCGTACAAACTACCTGTCATTTCTAAGTTAGTATATTTATGCAGAACAAAACCAAATAGCCATGCGAAGAGTATTGCGCTAAAAAAGGATGGCACACTCATACCTAATGTACTAAGAATTTGAATAGATTTATCTATCCACGTATCTTTGTATAATGCAGAAATAATTCCGAAAATAATACCTAGTATAATCGCTATTATAATTGCAGAAACCGCTAAAACGAATGTATTAGGTAATGTTTCACCAATAACTTCCGTGACTTTTTTCCCTTGTTTAGTAAAAGATTCTCGCAAATATGGAGCCTTAATTACTGTCGTTGTATTACCAACAGTAAATAATTCTGCAGCCGAATATTTATTCTTACTTAAATACGTATAATCTTTTGGTGTATTAGAATGAAAAGAAATTGGAGACAAGTCATTTAGATAATACAAAAACTGCGTACTTAGAGGCTTATCAAACCCATATTTTTGTTTAACAGCTTTTACCTGTTCGGCCGTTTGATTTTGTCCCAACATCATTTTTGCAGGATCACCTGGCAGTATGGTAAATAAAAAGAAAATAACAGTAATGACACCAATTAAGGTGATAAAGGCGTAAAATAGTTTATTTAAGAGGTACCTAATCAAATTACAATTTTATATCATCGATATCGTTCCAATGAGTCTTATTCATTACAGTTCCCTTCTTTAAAACTACAATACCAGGATTTGATCTTACAATGGTTTTAATCACTTTTTCATCACATAGATAAAAATCGAAATTAAGATTGTAGTCTTCTTTTATTTGCAGCTTATCATTAGATCCAGAAGAAGTTAAACCTATTACAGTGTAGCCCTTTTTTATGGCGTTGTCAGTAAACGATTTTAATTTTGATTTACCATCGGCTTCACCTTTAGTAATATCATACATTGCAACAATAATTAAATTCTCTTCTTCCAAAAATTGCGATGTTAAATCTTCGTCATCAGATTCGATTGAAAAATCTTGAATTGGAGGAATATAGCCTTCATCTATAGTCTTCGTTTCTACACCAACATACTCACCATCTACTTTTGGGTAACTTCCGTTGGTTACAAACTCTTGTTCTTCACCGTTAACATTAAACGTCCAAGTGTATTCTAAAACAGGTTTTTGAGCGTCTTCTGGAACAGTCATGCCTTCTTGAATATTCTTACCAATAGCATACGCTCTAAAATCTATTGATGGTAAATGCATTAAAACATGATAGCCAAACCACAAAGACAATACAAAACTCAATAATGCAATTATAGTAGTTGGTAGTTTTGAAAATATGGGCTTAATATGTTTAATTCCAAAGAATAAAATGAGAATTAAAACTAGCAAAATTACATCTTTAGTAAAGCTTTCCCAAGGTGTTAGCTTAAGTGCATCACCAAAGCAACCACAATCTTTTACTTTATCGAAATAGGCCGAATAGAACGTTAAGAATGTAAAAAATACAATCATTGCCAAAAGACTCCAAATAGTGAATTTGGGCTTATAACCAATAAGCAAGAATACACCTAAAACGACTTCAAAAACAACAACAATAACTGAAATGCCTAATGCATACGGAATTAGAAATTCGATCTTTAAAACATCAGACCCAAAATATTCTTGTAATTTATAAGAAAACCCTAGTGGATCGTTCAGTTTTATAAATCCTGAAATGATGAATAAAACGCCTACTAAAAGTCTGCTTATGTGTACTAAGTATTTCATAAATATTAAATTCCAAAAATCAAAAACTAAATTCCAAACAATTAATTAAAAATTCAACTTTTTCTTTTATTTTAACTTATTAATAATAGCCGAGAGTATTTTTCTAATTTCATTAGCCTCCCGTCTTAAATTTTCAATCCTATCGTTTTCGCTTTCGTTTAACTCTTTTAATAGCCTTAACCAATACTCACTCTCCTTAGCTTCTTTTCTTGAGATTTTTAATCTAAACTTTAAATCTTTATCTCCTAGTTTTTCATTTCCTTCAATATAATTTGCGCCAACAGAACCTGAAGATTTCACCAATTGTTTACCATCTTCTATATTAGAAATTGTATTTTTTAAATCTCGAACCAAAAAACGACAATCTCTTGCAAAAACAAAGGTTCTCTCTTCTAAATTATAAATCTTATCGTTTCCCAAATTTCTTGGAATTTAGTTTTTGTGATTTGGAATTTATTAACTTTCACCCAAATGAATCATAGCAAAAACCGCATAATTTATCATGTCTTGATAATTGGCATCAATGCCTTCACTAACAATTGTTTTGCCTGCATTATCTTCAATCTGCTTTACACGCAATAATTTCTGAAGGATTAAATCCGTTAACGAACTCACACGCATATCTCGCCAGGCTTCTCCGTAATCGTGATTTTTATCTAGCATCAACTGTTTAGTCAAAGCCACTTTTTCGTCATATAGTTTAGTTGCCTCTTCAGTATTCATATCTGGCTGTTCAACAACACCTTTTTCTAATTGAATAAGTGCCATCACACAATAATTAATTATACCAATAAACTCACTTACTTCTCCTTCATCTACTTTTCTAACAGCATTTTGTTGCAAACCTCTTATGCGCTGTGCTTTTATAAATATTTGATCTGTAAGAGATGGCAGTCTTAAAATTCGCCATGCGCTACCATAATCACTCATCTTATTCACAAAAAGCGCTCTACATTTCGCCACTACAGCATCGTATTGTTTTGATGTATCTTGCATTAAGTTCCGTTAAAATTTCCGTAAATTTCGCATAAATAAATTAGAAGTTCAAAGTTTAGGGTTTAAAGTTTTCTAAACACTTTTTTTACAATTAATATGACAATAAACTGCAAAGGTGAATTGATAGATTTGTCGTCACCTAAAGTGATGGGTATTCTTAATGTAACACCAGATTCTTTTTTTGATGGCGGAAAGTACAAAGATGAATCAGAAATCCTTAATAAGGTAGACACAATGCTAGTACAAGGTGCTACTTTTATTGATGTAGGTGGTTACAGTTCGCGACCAGGTGCCGATTTCGTTTCTGTAGACCAAGAACTAAAACGTGTCATACCAATTGTAGAGTTTATCCTGAAACATTTTCCTGAAACTTTAATTTCTGTTGACACGTTTCGAAGTAAAGTAGCAGAGCAAAGTATAACTGCTGGAGCAGCTCTCATCAATGATATTTCTGCCGGAAAACTAGATGATAACATGTTAGCTACCATTGGGAAATTAGGCATCCCGTACATTATGATGCACATGAAAGGGAATCCTAAAACTATGCAACAACAAACAAACTATGTCGACTTAGTAAAAGAAGTGATTTCTTATTTTGCTGAACGAATCGCTAATGCACATGCCGAAAAAATTAATGATATAATTATAGATCCTGGTTTTGGTTTTTCTAAAACCACAGAACAGAATTATGAACTTCTTAATCACATGGAATTACTGCAAATGTTAGATAAACCTATGCTAGCTGGTGTATCTAGAAAATCCATGATTTACAAAACCTTGAAAGCAACACCAGACCAAGCCTTAAACGGAACAACTGCATTACATATGGTTGCTTTACAGAAAGGAGCTTCCATTTTACGTGCACATGATGTAAAAGAGGCCATGGAATGTATAACACTCTATAATCAACTAACTGCCAACTAAACTATGCGTTATATCTATTTACTTTTTATCTTATGCTGTTTTAGCTGTAATAACGAACGTGTGTTATTACTTCCCGAAATTGAAAATGCAGAAGTCACGGAAGTTCTAGATGTGTCTCCTGCTTATATCTTTTATGATGAAACACAACCAGATTCCGCCTTATTAAACCGAAAAAACTTAATCAGTACAACCAACTGGTTGGTTAATGTGGACAAGCGTTTAACTTTGAGACAAGCCATTCCGCATATTAAATTCTTACAAGAAAAAAAGCGAAATGCTAAAATGCATAAGAATGAAAATGCTAAGAATTATTTTACTTGTAATGATACTAGTATTGGTAGTTTGGGGTTTTTGGAGTTTACGGATGTGAATTATGCTAAAAAAGACTCAAGTAACTATTGGACTGGGAAACGTCATTTATGGTCAAGAAATCATATTGAAATACACTACATTAACGAAAATGATATTTTTATTGAAGGAATTATTACTGAATCTATTCAAGAGAAATCAAAAAGTAAAGAAATAGTAGAAACCATAACTGGTTTCATAAAAAATGATACAATTAAATTAATTCTAAACTTCAATCAAAAATTAAGCTTTCAAGACTACATTTCCTTGAAATCAGAATTACTAAAAATCAAAACTGATAAAATCATTATTGACACCAACGAATTCATTTATTAACTTTAATTACTAAATTAGCAAAAACACTTACTACTTGGAAAACTTACAACTTTGGGATTTTAGATTTATAGACTTCGTGGATGTTTTCTTAGTTGCCATTCTTTTGTATTATATCTATAAACTTGTAAAAGGTACAGTGGCTATCAATATTTTTATTGGTATTCTTATCATTTATTTTGCATGGAGATTGACCGATTACCTAGAAATGCATATGCTTTATAGCATTTTCGATGGTTTTATGAAAGTTGGTATTATTGCCTTAATTGTTGTCTTTCAACCAGAAATACGTAAGTTTCTATTAATGGTTGGCTCTACCAATATAGGTGGAAAGAAAAGCTTATTTAAAAACTTTAAGTTTCTTAAAAACGACGACCAAACTTCTACTGATGTTGATGCTATCATTAATGCTTGCAATAAAATGGGAGCTACTAATACTGGCGCTTTAATTGTCATAGAACGTAATAACAATTTAGATTTTCTTACAAATACAGGTGATGAAATGAATATCCTCGTTTCTCAACCAATAATAGAAAGTATCTTTTTTAAAAATAGTCCTTTACACGATGGTGCCATAATAATAGATAATAATGTGGTAAAAGCAACACGTGTTATTCTACCTGTAAATAACGAAAAAAACATTCCAGAACGTTTTGGTTTACGTCATAGAGCTGCAGTTGGTATCACTGAAAAAACAGATGCATTAGCACTTTGTGTAAGTGAAGAAACGGGTCAAATTTCTTATATAAAAGGTGGTGAATTTGTAATGTTTAAAGATACTGATGAGCTTACAAAAAAAATAAAAGAAGATTTAGGCTAGTGAATTGCAAAAACTGTCATAAAGTACTTAATAATACTCAAAGATTCTGTGATGAATGTGGGGCAAAAGTGATACAAAATCGTTTAACTCCTAAAGTCTTAGCCGCTCAAGTAAATGAGCAATTTATATCTATTGACAACAAGTTCTTACGCACTTTTATAGACCTTTTTAAGAAACCTGAAGAAGTAATCGATGGATACATTCATGGTACAAGAAAGAAATATATAGATGTGCTACAGTATTTTGCCATCTCATTAACTTTGGCAGGTATCCAAGTATTTCTAATGACCACCTTTTTTAGAGATGCTTTAGATTTTGAGTCAGAATTTCTCAATACAATTGCAGAGGCTCCTGGTAATGAAAACAATCCTTTTTTAAACTCAGATTTTGAAAGCACAAGCAAATATCAAGGTCTTATATATATCGTCATGGTGCCTTTCTCTGCAATTGGCTCTTGGATTGTTTATTATTTCTTAGGTGATAAACGCTATAATTTTACTGAGCATTTGGTGCTTAATTTATATTACTCTGCTCAAATTATAATAATTACTGCTATTTTAAGTATCCTATTTTTAATCTTTGGATTAAATTACTTAATAGTTTCAACAATAATCACCATTCCTACTTTTATCTATTTTTGGTATGTTTTAAAGCGTCTTTTTAAAGAAGGTTTTTGGGAAACCACAGCAAAATTTATTTTGGTAATGTTAGTTTATATTTTTGCATTTATATTGATGATGCTAATAGTTGGTTTAATAATAGGAATGGTAATTTACCTTAATAAATGAATTGTAAAAACTGCCAAACCGAATTACAAGAACAAGACGACTACTGCTTAAAATGTGGCGGAAAAGTGATTAGAAACCGATTAACGCTAAAGAATCTTTTTACACACCTAAGCGAGACGTTTTTTAATTACGATAATAAGTTATTAAGAACCATAGTTTCTTTAATCACAAAACCAGAAACTGTTATTAGTAGTTATGTTGAAGGTGTTAGAAAACGATTTGTTAATCCTATTAGTTTTTTTGGTCTTTCTCTTACTCTTGCTGGTATTTCAATTTTTTTAATAAAGAAATTTTATCTAGAATACTTTGACTTGCAAGCTTGGATGATGAATCTCGAAATATTTTCGAATGAAGCTGCTCAGCAAGCCTTGGCCAACTACTCTACTAGCGACTCTATGGAATATAGTTCGTTAATTTTTTCTGCCATAATACCTGTTTTTGCTCTTTTGTCTTGGATAGTTTTTTATGATAAAAAGTATAATCTTACTGAGCATATTGTAATTTATTTATACAGTATGTCATTATATTCTATACTGAGTATAATTATTGGTCAATTAATCCTCTTAATTATACCAAACTATTATATTTCATTTGTATTTTTAAGTTATCCAGTAATACTACTATATCATTGTTTTTTACTCAAACGCCTATTTAAATTAAGCTTTTCCGAAACAATTTTAAAAACCTTTTTGTTCCTAGTACTTTTTATTATTTGTTATATTATATTTGGAATAATATCTTTTGTAATAGGTTTAATTACAGGCACTTTTGATCTCAATAATTTTAAACCAAAAAGTAGTTAGGCAGATTCAGCCTTTAAAAACTGGACTTCATAAAGATTTTTGTAGTAACCACTTTCTTTTTCAAGGAGTGATTTGTGTGTACCCATTTCTACAATTTCACCAGCATCCATAACAATAATTTTATCTGCTTGCTGTATTGTAGCTAATCTATGAGCTATAACAATTGAGGTTCTACCTTCTGTAATCTTATCTGTAGCGTCTTGTATCAACTGCTCTGAATACGAATCTACTGAAGAAGTAGCTTCATCTAAAATTAAAATACTTGGATTAGTTACGTAAGCTCGTAAAAATGAAATTAACTGACGTTGACCAGAAGATAACATAACTCCACGCTCTTTTACATTGTAGTGATAACCACCTGGTAAACTCGAAATAAATTCGTGAATACCAATAGCTTTAGCTGCTTTTATGACATCTGCTTCCGTAATAGCATCATTATTTAATGTAATGTTATTAAGTATGGTATCAGCAAAAAGGAACACATCTTGTAAAACCACTGCTATTTGATTTCTAAGTGAACTTAAAGTGGTATCTTTTATATCAGTACCATCTATCCTTATGGTGCCAGAATTAATTTCATAAAAACGATTCAATAGATTTATAATAGTTGATTTTCCGGCACCTGTTGCCCCTACTATTGCTATAGTTTCACCAGATTTTACCCGAAAAGAAATCCCTTTTAAAACCTCTTCATCTTTAATATAAGAGAATCTTACATTATTAAATTCTATATCACCTTTAAAATGACTGGCTTCAATGGTACCAGCATCGTCAATATTAGAATTTGTATCTAATACTTTAAAGACACGGTCTGCAGCGACCATTCCCATTTGCAACGTATTAAACTTATTTGCAATTTGATACAATGGTCTAAATAACATTGGGATGAACATGGTAAAAGCAATTAAATCACCTAAAGATGCTGTTTGCCCTACGACAGTATTTAAACCACCAATCCATATAACTGCTCCCATGGTCAATGATGACACAAATTCTGCAATAGGAAAGAAGATAGAATTATACCAAACAGTTTTTAACCAACCTTTTTTATGACGTTCATTTATAGTCTTAAATTTCTTATACTCCGTCGTTTCACGAGTGAATAACTGTAGTATCTTCATACCAGTAACACGCTCTTGCACAAAGGAATTTAAGTTAGATACTTCCGTACGTACATCTTCAAATGCACGTTTCATATATTTTTGAAAAATCTTGGTTGCAATGACTATTATTGGCATAGTTACGAGCACTATAAGTGTCAACTTCCAATTCATAAATAGCATAAATCCGGCAACTACGGCCATTTTTAAAATATCGCTAAATATCATAAAAAGACCTTGACCAAAAATGTCTGCAATTCGCTCCATATCAGTTACGGCTCTTGTAATTAAAACCCCTACTGAAGACTTATCAAAATAAGTCATTTTAAATTTAAGCATATGGTTAAATAACTTAACACGTATGTCTTTAACCACCGATTGCCCTAACCAACTTGCATAATAAATAAATAACAATTGACAAATCACTTCTACAATAAGGAGTGCAAGCATTAAAACTATGTAGATAACGAAACCATCATACTTTTTTTCTGCGATTTGCGTATCAATTGCTTGTTGAAGCACATAAGGTCTTAACGCTCCAAACACTGCCAAACCAATAACACAAAATAGAGAAATAACAAATACCGTACGATAAGGTTTTATGTACTGTAATAGTCGCTTAAAAAGCGTAACATCAAATATTTTTTTCTTCTCTTCTGCCATGCTCACTTTCCGCGAAAACGGAAATTTTTAACTTATTAATTCTTAATTGTATCTGGATAAACAATATTAACCAAATATAGTCCATGTGCGGGAACTGAAAACCCTGCTTCACTTCTATTCTTAGAAGCAATAATTTTATGCAAATCTTTTGGCTTTATTTTTCCAAAGCCAATATTAACCATTGTACCAACAATAGCCCTTACCATATTACGTAAAAAACGATCTGCTGTAATTGTAAATATAAGCTGATTAGAATTCTGAGTCCAAAAAGCCTCTTTTATATCACAATTATACGTTTTTACATCTGTATTACTTTTAGAAAAGCATTGAAAATCTTTATACTCTAATAAGATTTTGCAAGCTTCATTCATAGCCTTAAGATCTAAAGGTAATTGTACCAGATAAGCAAAATCATAATCAAACACATTTTTTGAAGTTGAAATCTTATAATGGTACGTTCTACTTTTAGCATAAAACCTTGCATGAATTTCGGGCTTAACCTCAAAAATAGCTGCAATTGCAATGTCTTTTGGCAATATAGAATTTAGTTTATTTACTAAATTATTGACTTCAAAATTACCTTCAAAATCAAAATGAGCAAACATTTGAGAAGCGTGCACTCCTGTATCTGTTCTACCAGCTCCCATAATAGAAATTTTAACTTTCAAAATAGTACTCAAAGCCTTTTCTATAACTTCTTGTACAGAAATAGCATTAGGCTGAATTTGCCAACCATGATACGCTTTACCGTTATATGAAAGTTCAATGAAATATCGCAATAGAAATCTTACTTTTGTAAAAGCACAAAGATAGGCTTATTCCTGTGAAATCGAAGATTCATGAATACCTTAACTTAAAATTAATAGATTATGAATAAGGCAGGAATCACGTTTACAAAAAAATTAAACTAATAATCGCTAAAGCGTTTACATTTGAAAAAAATACTCTTATTATCAGATACGCATAGTTATATAGACGATGCTATACTAAAGTATGTAAAACAAGCAGATGAAGTTTGGCATGCTGGTGATATTGGCGATTTAAAAGTAACAGACAGTATTAAGAAGCTTAAACCTTTAAAGGCAGTTTATGGTAACATTGATAATGCCGAAGTAAGAACAGAATTTCCGCTTCATAATAGATTTAAATGCGAAGAAGTTGATGTATGGATTACACATATTGGTGGTTATCCTCCTAAATACAATAATCGTGTTAGAGAAGAATTACAATCTAATCCTCCCGATATTTTTATTACTGGACATTCTCACATTCTTAAAGTAATGCCAGATAAAAAACTGAATTTATTACACATGAATCCAGGAGCCGCTGGCAAACATGGATTTCATAAAGTAAGAACAATGCTACGATTTAAAATTGACGGAAAGCAAATAAAGGATTTGGAAGTTATTGAATTTGAAAAAAGATAAAATAAAAAACCCAGACGGCAGCGTCTGGGTTTTTCACACTAATATACTAAGATTTTAGGTTCATCGTAATCGATCTACAGATTTTACAAGATCTTCATCCTTTTTAATAGCCTTGTTAGCCAAGACTAAACACACAATAGAAAAAATAGGAAGAAGAATCCCAATACCTTTCTCAGAAACGTTAGTTTCTCCAGATACATTTAGAGATTGATAAACAAAGATTCCTAGTAAAACAAAGTTTAATAAGATATTAAGTCGTCCCATTACAAATTGAGACTTTCTATTTTTAAAACTAAATATTGAAATTAATGACAGCAAGGCAGAACCCATAAATAGACTTAAATACATATAGTTATCTAAAGCAAATACTTTAGCACCTTCAGTGTTTGTCCATAAATGAAACACGAATATTAGACCTGCTGAAATACCAGCTGCTAAAATTAAATAAAGTGTTTGTATCCGTTGAATCATATCTTTTACTAAAAAAGCATTGCAAAATTAGTAGTTTATTTTTTAAAAAGATAGAAATTGTTTTAAAATAAAATCGTATTATTGCAATAGAAAGGCATAACGCACTGAGTTGTATCTTTCTAATCTTCCAAATTAATTTCACTTTTTTTCTTTTTTTAAATCATCTAGAAAACATTGAATTAATAATATCAACATTATAATACATTATACTACATACGAATGTTTGAAATTTCACAGTTAAAAGCTAAGAAGCTTCCTGAATTGCAGGACATAGCGAAACAACTAAAGGTACCAAAATACCGTACACAGAAAAAATTAGACTTGGTTTATCAAATTTTAGATTACCAAGCTGCCAATCCAGATGCTATAAAAGGCAAGGTGGAATCTGAAACTCCTTCAGAACCAAAACAACAAAACAAACCACCTCAAAAAAGAACAAGGGTTCAACAAAAACCAAAAGAAAACAAAGAACAAAAGACTTTAGAATTTTCTGATAAAAAAGAAGAAACTAACACAAAGCCTCAAGAACGTAAACCCCAAGAGCGTAAACCTCAAGAGCGCAAGTCTCATACTGAAAAGTCTAATAAAGACAATCAGAATAAAAAAGGTAATGACAATAAGTCTAACGACCGTAAAGACGATAATAGACGTTCTAACAACAATCAGAACAACGATAATAGACAAAACCGCTCTAAGGACGGAAATCGCAATAACAATCAAAAAAATAACGGCAATAAGGATAATAGAAATCGTTACCGTGAGCCAGATTTTGAATTTGATGCCATTATCGAAAGTGAAGGTGTCTTAGATATTATGCAAGATGGTTATGGAT
This sequence comes from Winogradskyella echinorum, assembly GCF_014297365.1. Taxonomy (GTDB): domain Bacteria; phylum Bacteroidota; class Bacteroidia; order Flavobacteriales; family Flavobacteriaceae; genus Winogradskyella; species Winogradskyella echinorum. Next base: position 285,793 of record NZ_JACOQD010000001.1, read on the forward strand.
TTTTAAGATCATCGGATTATAATTACTTAACCTCTCCAGACGATATTTATGTATCGCAATCCCAGATTAGACTATTTGGTTTAAAAACAGGTGATACTGTTCTAGGACATGTAAGACCTCCTAAAGAAGGTGAAAAATACTTCCCTTTAATTAAGGTGAGTAAAATTAATGGTCAGAATCCTAATGTTGTTAGAGATAGAGTTGCGTTTGAACATTTAACACCTTTATTTCCACAAGAAAAATTCAATATAGCCGAAAAGCAAGCGACTATTTCTACACGTATTATGGATTTGTTTGCTCCTATAGGTAAAGGACAACGTGGTATGATTGTATCGCAACCAAAAACTGGTAAAACAATGTTACTAAAGGACGTTGCTAATGCCATTGCAGCAAATCATCCAGAAGTTTATCAAATGATTTTATTAATTGATGAACGTCCTGAAGAGGTAACTGACATGCAACGTAATGTTCGTGGTGAAGTTATTGCTTCTACTTTTGATAAAGAGGCTCACGAGCATGTTAAGATTGCTAATATTGTTTTAGAAAAAGCAAAACGTTTAGTTGAGTGTGGACATGATGTAGTTATTTTATTAGATTCTATTACACGTTTAGCAAGAGCATATAACACTGTACAACCAGCATCTGGAAAGATACTTTCTGGTGGTGTTGATGCTAATGCATTACACAAACCAAAGCGTTTCTTTGGTGCCGCGCGTAACATAGAAAATGGTGGTTCTTTAACGATTATTGCAACTGCATTGACCGAAACAGGTTCTAAAATGGATGAAGTTATCTTCGAAGAATTCAAAGGAACTGGTAATATGGAATTACAGTTAGATCGTAAAATATCTAATCGTCGTATTTTCCCAGCTATCGATTTAACATCATCTAGTACAAGACGTGATGATATTCTATTAGATGAAACAACAATTCAAAGAATGTGGGTGATGCGTAAATACTTAGCAGACATGAATCCTGTTGAAGCTATGGAATTTATTAATGATCGATTTAAACAAACAAAAAACAACGAAGAGTTTTTAATTTCTATGAATGGATAAAACTTTTTAACCATATTTTAATTTAAAAACCTCGAATATTAAGTTCGAGGTTTTTTTATGGAATACATTATATCTTTACTAAATTTTAATTCAAAATAATACGTTAGTTTACTGAATATTTATTCTAATATTATTAAATTGATACTGAATATAATGTGGGCTAGAAATTAGTTTTTCTGCACGAATTAATAAAAATCAATTATTTTTAATTTTCACGCTTTAAAATAAATTATATATATTTGTGTAATCGATTACAATTTAAAATAATTATGTCAAAATATACAACAAGATACGCATCAAATCCAGATTCTGTAAAAAACTATAATACCCAAGAATTACGTGATGAATTCCTTATTAAAAACGTTTTAAAAAAAGACGAACTAGAATGGGTCTATTCGCATTACGATAGGTTTATGACAGCAGGTGTTATGCCCATAAACAAATCGGTAGCTTTAGACACAATAGACCCCTTAAAAGCCAGTTTCTTTTTAGAACGTAGAGAACTAGGCATAATTAATATTGGTGGTTCTGGTATTATTACAGCAGACGGAGAAACTTACAACCTTGAGCACAAAGAAGCACTATATTTAGGTCAAGGCAATAAAGACGTGGTGTTTGCAAGTACATCATCAGATAATCCTGCTCAATTTTACTTAAACTCAACACCAGCTCATAAAAAGTTTCCTAATAAAAAAATAGGAACTAATGATGTTGAAGTTATACAATTAGGTGCACCAGAAACGGCAAATGCTAGAACATTAAGAAAATACATCGTTAACAGCGTCGTGGATGTTTGCCAATTACAAATGGGTATGACGACCATTAAAACAGGTAGTAGCTGGAACACGATGCCAGCACACGTGCACGACAGACGTATGGAAGTTTATTTTTATTTTGAAGTACCAGAAGACCAAGCCGTTTGTCATTTTATGGGACAACCTCAAGAAACACGTCATATTTGGATGGCAAATGGAGAAGCAGTAATTTCACCACCTTGGTCTATTCACTCAGGTTCTGGGACGTCTAGCTACTCATTTATTTGGGGAATGGCAGGTGAAAATTTAGACTATGGAGATATGGACGTCTGCAAGATTAACGAATTAAGATAATTCAATTATGTCTATACAATTATTCGACTTATCAGGCAAAGTTGCCTTAATTACTGGCGGAACTCATGGTTTAGGAATGGCAATGGCAATGGGTCTTGGTAAAGCTGGAGCAACTTTGGTCATCAATGGAGCATCCTCGCAAGACAAATTAGATAAGGCCATAGCAAAATATAAAGCCGAAGGTTTAAATGCTTTTGGATATTTGTTTGATGTAACAGATGAGTCTAAAGTGATAACTAACATCACTAAAATTGAAAAGGAAGTTGGTGCCATTGATATCCTTGTAAATAATGCTGGCATAATTAAGAGAACACCTCTCGAAGATATGGAAGTAGAGGATTTTGAACAAGTTTTAAAGGTAGATTTAGTAAGTCCTTTTATTATGTCTAAGCATGTTATAAAAGGTATGATTAAACGTGGTGAAGGAAAAATTATAAACATTTGCTCTATGATGAGCGAATTAGGAAGAAATACCGTTGGGGCTTATGCTGCAGCAAAAGGTGGCTTAAAAATGTTGACAAGAAATATGGCTACCGAATGGTCTAAACACAACGTGCAAGTTAATGGTATTGGTCCAGGCTATTTTGCCACCACACAAACAGAACCTATACGTGTAGATGGTCATCCGTTTAACGATTTTATTGTAGGCAGAACACCAGCTGGTCGTTGGGGAGATCCCGAAGATTTGCAAGGAGCAGCAATATTTTTAGCTTCTAAAGCTAGTGATTTTGTTAGCGGACAAATTGTATATGTCGATGGTGGAATATTAGCAACCATAGGAAAACCTTCTAACGAAGACTAACCAACCAAACCAATGAGTAAACATTTTATACACGATAATTTTCTACTAGAAAATAAATACGCAGAGGAATTATACCATAATTATGCAAAACATCAGCCTATAATAGACTACCATAACCACTTACCACCACAAGAAATTTTGGAGGATAAGGTTTATAATAATCTTTCAAAAGTTTGGATAAATGGTGACCATTACAAATGGCGTGCGATGCGTACCCTTGGCATCAATGAAAAATATATAACAGGAGATGCTTCGGATAAAGAGAAATTTATGCAATGGGCAAAGGCAGTGCCTTACACTATGCGTAATCCATTGTATCACTGGACACATTTAGAATTAGCCAGATATTTTAATGTCAATGATTTACTAAACGAAAAAACTGCAGAAAAGATATACCAAGCAACTTCAGAGAAATTAAGCAGTTCTGAGTATAGCTGTCGAAATTTACTAAGAAAAGTAAATGCAGAATTGGTATGTACTACTGAAGACCCAGTTGATACATTAGAACATCATAAAGCCCTATCTAAAAGTGATTTTGAAGTAAAAGTAAGTACCGCTTTTAGACCAGATAAGTCTATTTTAATTGGAAATGATGGTTATAACAATTATATAGATAGCTTAGGAAAAGCTGCTAACATTAATATTGAAACCTATCAAAATCTAAAAGATGCTTTACGAAGCAGAATAGAATATTTTCACGCAAACGGTTGCAGATTATGTGACCATGGATTAAATCAGATTTCTTTTGAATCTTTTACTGATAGTGCTATTGAAGCTATTTTCAAAAAGAAACGAAAAGGTGAAACTCTATCAAATGAAGAGGTCTTAAAATTTGAAACAGCTACACTTTTATTTTTATCTGAAACCTATCACGAATTTGGTTGGGTGCAGCAATTTCATTTAGGCGCATTACGTAACAACAACAAACGTATGCATTCTATTTTGGGACCAGACACAGGTTGGGATTCTATTGGAGATTATTCGCAAGCCGAAAAACTATCAGCATTTTTAAACCAATTAGATAGTAAAGATAAATTAACCAAAACCATTATTTACAACCTTAATCCTGCTGATAACGAAGTTATGGCCACCATGATTGGAAACTTTAATGATGGTAGTGTAAAAGGAAAGGTGCAATTAGGTTCTGGTTGGTGGTTTTTAGATCAAAAAGATGGAATGACCAAGCAATTAAATGCCTTATCAAATATGGGTTTAATTAGCTGTTTTATTGGTATGCTTACAGATTCTCGTAGCTTTTTATCATTTCCGAGACACGAATATTTTAGAAGAATTCTTTGTAATCTTTTAGGTGATGAAGTAAAGCGTGGAGAACTTCCAAAAGAGGAAATGGAATGGATTGGCAAAATGGTTGCTGATATCAGTTATAATAATGCAAAAGCCTATTTTAATTTTTAATACTAATGCAAGTCATGCGATATAAAATAATTCTTTTAGTAATTCTTTTTACAAGCTTAACGTCTTGCAAAAACACTGAAGGTCCTGAGGTGCTTTATTTAGGGCATACGTTGCCTCAAACACACCCTGTACATAAAGGAATGTTAGAGTTTCAAAAGGCATTAGAAAAAAAATCTAAGGGTACTTTAAAGGTTAAAATATTTCCTGATGGACAACTAGGTTCAGAAAGAGAATTGTTAGAACTATTACAGATTGGGAGTGTGGCTGCGACCAAAGTAAGTGCTGCTCCATTATCGAATTTTATTCCAGAGTATAACGTCATGGGAATTCCTTATTTGTTCAGGAATAAAGAACATCAATTTAGTGTTTTAGAAGGTCCTATCGGCAAATCAATTTTAGAGAAAGGCTCTAAATTTTGGCTTCGAGGTTTATGTTACTATGATGCCGGAAGTAGAAGTTTTTATACCAGCAAAAAAGCCATAAGAACACCAGAAGATTTAAATGGTCTTAAAATTAGAGTGCAAAACAACCAAATGGCAATTAACATGGTAAACACCATGGGAGGTGATGCTACACCTTTAGCTTATGGCGAATTATACACAGCAATTCAGCAAGGTGTTGTAGATGGAGCAGAAAATAATCCACCTTCTTTTGTATCCTCAAACCATTACGAAATTAGTAAATACTACACCTTAGATGAACATTCTTCAGTACCAGATGTGCTATTAATTGGCACTAAATATTGGGACAAATTATCTGAAGAGCAAAAAATTTGGGTACAAGAAGCGGCAGACGAATCTGCACAAGCACAAAAAAGATTTTGGAAAGAATCTGTTGAAGAATCTATGAAAGTTGCTAAAGAAGCCGGTGTTGAAATTATTATTCCAGAAAAATCCTTATTCGCAGAAAAATCGAAATCTGTGGTAGAAAAATTTGTAAAAGAATATCCTGAAATGGAGTCTCTTGTTAACCAAATTAAAAATAATTAATATGAGTAAATCTGAACTTATTTTTAATAAAGTCAACAAAATCCTTGAGTGGTTTTTGATAATCATTTTTGCATTACTCGTTTTAGATGTATTGTTTCAAGTGTTTTCAAGATATCTTTTAGGCCAATCATTTACTTGGACAGAAGAATTTGCACGTTTCTCTCTCATCTGGATGACCATTTTAGGAGCTGCCTATCTCAATGCAAAAAAAGAGCATTTATCAATGGATTTTTTATACGATAAAATGTCTGTAGCTAATAAAAGAAAGACAGCAATACTTATTGAGGTTTTTATCTTTCTTTTTGCTTTAATCGTTATGGTTATAGGCGGATTAAACCTAGTGTACACCACACTGCATTTAGAGCAATTATCTGGCACTTTAAGAATACCTCTTGGCTATGTCTATGCGGTATTGCCATTTAGTGGTTTTCTTATAATGTGCTTTTCAATTTATCACATATCTGGTGTATATTCTAATAAAAACAAAAGCTAATTATGAGTATAGAAATTATTAGTATTATCGTCTTGTTTGTGAGCTTTTTTACGCTTTTGTTGCTAAAAGTTCCTGTGGCATATAGCATCGGAATTTCAACTACCATAAGCCTATTGCTAAATATTGATAAAATGCCTGGCTTAACAACAATCGCTCAGCGCATGACCACTGGCATTGATAGTTTTGCCCTTTTAGCCATACCCTTTTTCGTTTTGGCAGGTGAAATTATGAAACAAGGTGGTATCGCAAACAGGCTTATAAATTTTGCAAAATCATTAGTTGCGAGTTTGCCTGGTGGCTTGGCTTATGTAAATGTATTAGCGTCCATGCTTTTTGGAGCCATTTCTGGTTCTGCTGTTGCTGCAGCTTCTGCCATTGGATCAATAATGACAGACAGAATGGAAGAAGAAGGCTATCCTAGAGCTTTAAGTGCTTCTGTAAATATCACTTCTTCGACTACAGGTTTATTAATTCCGCCAAGTAATATACTAATCGTTTATGCTTTAGCTAGTGGAGGCACAGCTTCAGTAGCCGCCTTATTTATTGCTGGCTATTTACCAGGAATACTTTTAGGCTTAGCCATTATGGGATATGTAGCATTTATTGCTATAAACAGAGGTTATGCAAGAGGAAAACGTGCTACACTTTTAGAAGTTTGGACTTATTTTAGAAAAGCATTCTTTAGCTTATTGTTGCTAGTAATCGTTGTTGGTGGTATTGTTGCCGGAATTTTCACTGCAACCGAAGCCTCAGTAATTGCAGTATTATATGCAGCCATATTAGCATTGATTTATGGTGATATGAAAATGAAAGATTTTCCAAAGGTCTTTTTAACTAGTGCAAAAACCACAGCTGTTGTTATGTTTTTAATATGCACATCTATGGCAATGTCTTGGTTGTTTTCTTTTGAGGGTATACCAGAAATGATAAGCACATTTTTACTCGATTCTTTAAGTAATAAGTTTGCCATCTTTTTAGCGATTAATATTATTCTATTAATCATCGGAACGTTTATGGATATGACACCTGCTGTGTTAATATTCACACCGATTTTTCTACCAGTAGTAACCACATTAGGTATGGATCCTGTTCATTTTGGGATAGTGATTGTACTTAACTTATGTATAGGCATATGTACTCCACCAGTTGGCACTTTATTATTTGTGGGCAGTGGTGTCGCAAATGTGTCCGTCACAAAAGTTATAAAATCCTTGTTACCATTTTTAGCCATAATGGTGGCAGTGTTAATGCTGATAAGTTTTATCCCAGAAATATCAATGTTTTTGCCAAGACTTTTTGGTTTGTAATAAGTAAATAATATGACAGAATTGAGAAAAAAGAAGTTAGCTCTAAACAGACAAAACCTAAATATTAATAAAAAACTACCCATCAAATTTATACAATTTGGAGAAGGTAACTTTTTAAGAGCCTTTGTAGATTATGCTATTCAGCAATTAAATACAAAAGCAGATTTTAATGCTGGAGTTGCTGTAATACAACCAATTGAAAGAGGCATGGTAGATATGCTAAATGATCAAAATGGGTTGTATACACTGTTTTTAAAAGGGATTCAAAAAGGTAAAGAAATTCAGAAAAAAGAATTGATTAACACTATTGCAAAAGGTATAAATCCGTATAAAGAATTTCAGGATTATTTAGATTTAGCAAAAGAGGAAGAACTTCAATTTATCATCTCTAACACAACCGAAGCTGGTATTGCTTATGTTGATACTGATACAATGGATATGAAACCTCCGAGTTCATTTCCTGCTAAATTGACAATGTTATTGCACGAACGCTTCAATCATTTTAATGGCGCAAATGATAAAGGCTTAACGATTATACCATGCGAATTAATTAACCATAATTCTGAAACCTTAAAGGAGATTATATTAAAATATATATCACTTTGGAACTTAGATGAAAAATTTACCAATTGGATAAATACAAGTTGCTCTTTTCATAGTACTTTGGTTGATAGAATTGTTCCAGGCTATCCAAAAGACGATATTGAAGTCTATAATGCACAATTAGATTATAAAGACAATTTAATTGTTGCCGCCGAAGTTTTTTTACTTTGGGTAATTGAAGGCGGAGAAGATTTAAAACAAAAATTACCTTTTCATAAAACTGATTTAGACGTTAAAATTGTAGACGATATGCAACCATATCGTACAAGAAAGGTGCGTATTTTAAATGGAGCGCATACCTCTATGGTACCGTTTTCGTTACTTTATGGTAATGAAACCGTTAAAGAAACAGTTGATAATAAATTTACTGGCGCATTTGTAAACAAAGCTATTTTTGAGGAAATTAATGATGTGCTACCTATGGACAGAAATGAACTAGATAGCTTTGCTGAAGAAATCTTAGATCGATTTAGAAATCCATTTATAAAGCATAAACTAGCAGATATTGCATTAAATTCTATTTCAAAATTTAAAGTAAGAGTGCTTCCAAGTTTATTAGAATTTGAAGCTAAAAACGGAAAACTACCAACCAATTTAACCTTTGCATTTGCTTGCTTAATTAGATTTTATAAAGGGACTTGGCAAGGTGCTAATTTGCCAATTAAGGATAGTGAAGAAGTAGTTAGTAACTTCAAAAACATATGGAAAAACAAAGATTATAATTTAATTGCAAATCAAGTTTTAAGTAATATAGATTATTGGGATAACGATTTAACTCGCGTTAAAAAGCTACCTACTGCTATAGCTTTTGCACTAGCAGAAATAGATTCTAATGGTATTGAATTTGGATATGAGAACTTTAGTAAAATGTACTAAACCACATTACTACCACTAACAATGTTATAACATGCAGAAAAAATTAATAAAAGTTCACCCTTCAGATAATGTTGCCGTTGCTTTAGTAAACCTAAAAGCAGGTGAGGTAATTAAGTTTGAAAATGAAGAAATTGAAGTCGTTTCAGACGTAAAAGCGAAGCATAAAATTGCTTTATCCGATTTCTATGCTGGTGATAAAATTAAGATGTATGGCGTACTTGTTGGTAAAGCAAATTCATCAATCTTAAAAGGAGATGTATTAACCATAGCTAACGTAAAACACGAAAGTGCAAAGGTGACGCAAAAAACCGATACAATAGGATGGAATATACCTAATGTTGAACAATGGAAAGATAGAACCTTTATGGGTTATCACAGAGAAGATGGACAGGTTGGTACTGCAAATACATGGTTATTTTTTCCATTGGTATTTTGCGAGAATAAAAATATTGAAAAACTAAGAGATATATTCGAGAGAGAATTACTAACAAAGAAGTTAAATTCTCATCAAATGCTGTTACGTTCTTTGGTTAATGATAGTGATGACACCTTAGTTCAACAACCAGAAACGGCCAAGGTTTTCGAAAATATAGATGTTAAATTCATTACGCATCCTGGTGGTTGTGGTGGTATTCGTCAAGATTCAGAAAGTTTAGCGAGATTATTAGCTGGCTATGTAAAGAATCCAAATGTAGCAGGTGCAACTGTGCTAAGTTTGGGCTGTCAAAATCTACAAATAGACATTTTTAATAAAGCTCTTGAGGCTATTAGTCCAGATAACAAAAAACCAGTGTTGATGTATGAACAACAACAAATGGGTACTGTTGACGAAATGCTAACAGCAATTATTAAAAACTCCTACGCTGCAATCAAAGAAGCAAATAATATAGAAAGAAAACCAGCACCTTTATCTAAACTTAAAATTGGTTTAGAGTGTGGTGGATCTGATGGTTTTTCAGGTATTTCTGCAAACCCAACCTTAGGTTACACATCTGATATGTTGGTTGCTTTGGGAGGAACAGCAATATTAGCCGAATTTCCTGAGTTATGTGGAGTTGAGCAAGAATTAGTAAATCGCTGTGAAACAGAAGCTTCTGCCGAAAGATTTTTAGAACTTATGCAAGCTTTTGAAAAATCGGTTGTAGATGCTGGCTCTGGTTTTGATATGAATCCATCTCCTGGAAATATAAAAGACGGGTTAATTACAGATGCTATGAAGTCTGCAGGAGCCGCTAAAAAAGGTGGAACATCACCTATTGTTGATGTTTTAGATTATGGCGAGTATGTTACTAAGCCAGGTTTAAACTTATTATGTACACCAGGAAACGATGTAGAAAGTACGACAGCCATGGTAGGTTCTGGAGCAAACATCGTATTGTTTACAACAGGCTTAGGTACACCAACAGGTAATCCAATTACACCAGTAATTAAAGTGTCTTCAAATTCTGAATTAGCTGCTAAAATGAGTGATATTATTGATGTTGATACAGGTGATGTTATTAAAGGTGAGAAGACTATAGAAGAAATGGCTGAGACTATGCTCAACTACATTATTGATGTTGCTAGCGGTACTGTTACATCTAAAGCTAGCTTATTAAATCAAGATGATTTTATACCATGGAAACGTGGAGTTTCGCTTTAAAACTAGATTGCCTCTAAATTAGTTTTAAGAGAAGATTTTCTAACAATTAGTTCCGGCTGCAGAACGATTTGCTGAGGATTCTTTTTACTATCCTTAGCATCAACTTCTTCTAAAAAAACTTTAGCTGCTTTTCTTCCCATTTCTATGGGAGATTGATCAACTGATGTAATAGAGAGTTCCATAAACCTTGTAAAAGGTTCATTACTGAAACCCACAACACTAATATCTTCTGGAATTTTAAAGCCTTGCTCTTTTATTTCTTGTATTGCACCTAAAGCTGTAAAATCACTTGAAGAAAAGATGGCATCTGGTGGAGAGGCCAAGTTTAATAATTGTTTTGCAACTTTTCTTCCTTCTGCCACTTTACTAAAAGTTTCAATAACTAAATCTTCATCAAACTCTAATCCATGATCGATTATAGCTTGTTTATAACCTAGATAACGATTTTTAAATATTTCTAACGATCGATCATTAGATAAATGTGCGATTCGTTTACATCCTTGTTCTATTAAATGCTTAGTAGCTAAATAAGATCCATTGTAATCATCAATAGTTACTGAGCTAACACCTGAAATGTCTTTTTTTCTATCAAAAAATATTAGAGGAACTCGTTTTTGAGATAAACTATTAAAGATTTTATTCTTGGTTTTTGAATTTGAAATAGACATTAGAATACCATCAACCTGAGCATTGAGAAGAGACATTATATTGCCGGTTTCTAATTCTTCTTGGTCGTGTGTTTGACAAACAATAACATGATAGCCTTTTGGGTATAATTCTTCTTCGATTCCTCTAATCACAGAGGCGAAAAAATTACTATCCATACGTGGTACAATAACACCCACATTAAAACTTTTACCGCTTTTTAATGCTCTAGCTAATGTATTTTGCTCATAGTTCATTTCTATGGCTGTAGCTTGAACTAACTCACGTGTCTTCTCACTTATTTTAGGGTTATTATTTAATGCTCGTGATACTGTTGCTGCTGTTAAGTTTAACTTTTCAGCAATATCATATATGGTTGTCTTTTTTTTCATTCAACTGATGGTTAAATAATCTCCCAAAACTAATTATTTTATTATAAACATTGTCCGTTTCCATAAGTATTTTAAAATTGTGAAGCTAATACAATCTTGCTAGTCAATCATTTTAACTAATGAATTAGCATAAATTTCAATATTAGAGTAGTTTTCATCTATTGTGTTTAGATGAGCATCTTTCTTTATACAATCTAAGTTAAGTTTTCGTTCCCATTTATTTGGAATACCGTCATTGTCAGAATCTTTTTTTGCCTTTTTTTTCTTTAAAACCGGCCAACCACCAACATCTTTTTGAGAATCTATAATTCCTTGTTTATAGGTTGCATTGCCTTTTGTAACCGCTTTGGTTATTCTTTTGTCAACAGCGTCTCGTTTTATATTTGCCCCTGCATATTCCAAAACTTCTTTATAGGCTTGCCTAGCACTTGTGGTGGTAATGTTACCTAAAATATCTATAGGTATATTTAGTTTGGTTAACTCTGGTTTTTCACATTGCACACCACCACTCCAATTATTAATAGTAACTTCTTCATTATTATATACAAAATTTCCATCTACATAAAATTTACCATAAGGTTCAGATGGACTTACTATTCTATTTTGCTTAGATGATGAAGTTGCAGGTCCTGGTTTAAAATAATTATTTATTAAATTATAAGTGCCTTTTTCTCCACCGTAAATACTATTATTGCCCCAATTATAAATGACATTATTTCTAAAATCTACAAATTCATTTTCAGAATTTTCTGTTGTTTTAGAACCACTAAATCTAGGGTTTCTGCTATTGTTACTCACAATTAAATTATGATGAAAAGAAGCTCTTTCACCACCCCAAATACCACCATATCCATGTGCACCCTTTTTATGAATGGACTTGTTTAAAGCTTCAGAAATAATAGACCATTGCAAAGTGAAATTTTTATTATTGTAAAACGAGGCATTTTCATCGGTTCCCCAACTAATAGAACAATGGTCGATAATAACATTATTAGTACCTCTGCAGCCGAGTGCATCTCCTTCAATACCATTAATATCTCCCATTCTAAATCTTAGATACCTTAAAACAACATTATCTGATTTTATAGTAACTGGATACCCTTTAACTGTAATCCCATCACCAGGTGCAGTTTGACCTAGAATACTTAAATCACCTTTATTAATGTCTAGTTTAGATTTTAATTCTATAGTGCCAGAGATTTCAAAAACAATTATTCTAGCTCCATCTTTTAGGATACCTTTTCTTAGACTTCCTTCTCCGCTATCATTAAGGTTTGTAACCTTATAAATAAAACCACCTCTACCTCCTGTGGTATACCTACCGAAACCCTCTGCAGTAGGAAACGCTAAGTTTTGACTATAAACTAAGACAGAAAACAATAATAAAATTACTAAGTTCAAATATCTTTTTTCAATCATTGCTTATTTATTATATAAAATTTAATATAAAAAAAGGAGAAATGTTTTTTCAAACATAACTCCTTTTTTTGACTAACTTATCTCAAAAATATCATTGTCTCCAACGTGGATCGCCAACTTGATTGTCAATTAAAGCCTGAGTAGTTATCGTAAAATCACCATTTAATGGATCTACAAAACCCGGATCTAACGTATCAAAAGAAGTGGTATTATCATATCTTGGAACTAATGGATCAAACATTGTTGGTGCATTAAAATAGTTGTTATTACTAAATTCGATGAACTCATCAGTTCTGGCTTGGTCAGAAAAACCTTCTGATACAGTATCAGTTATTAATGTGTTTTGTACTGTAATATCGTTAGTTTGAAATCTTACATATAAAATTCTTCTACTTGAAGAGTTAGAACAAGCATATAATGTACAGCTATCCATTAATATGTTGCAGACATTACCCATTTGAGTAGAAGTACCAGCATCATCAATTCTAAAGAAATCACGACCAGGCGCACAATTATTAAAGGTACTATTTATAAAATTAACGTTAAATACATCAGAATTTCTAAAGTCAAAGAAATCGCCTCCACTTGTCAGTACATTTGTTACCACTGAATTCTCAACAGTGACCGTCTGTACAATAGCATCTGTAACATTTCCAGCAATAAAGGATCTATTGTAATCATGTACATTACAACCACTTACCAATAATGAATTATAAGCTCCAGGATCTGAATATCTTACCATATCTGTTAATTCTGCAGCTATATCACCTGTTAAATCTAGGTCTATTAAACTAACATCCGTACCACCAGTAGTTATTGAGAAACTTACTTTTAAAAGTGGTTTATCAAAGCTTAACAATCCTCTTATAGTTAGTGGTTTATCTATAACTATTGTGCCTATTTGCGCAGTGTAATCTCCTTGCTCTAATACTAAAACATCATCTGGATCTGCATCAGCAACCATTTGAAATAAATCGTCTGAAGGTGTTACTAAAATACCATCTCCAATATCTATTCCTGTTGTAAAATTTAATACTCCTCTTATCGTTGTATTATTTAAAATCTGTACTGTATAATCTGTCTCACCCGTTAGACCAGTTACTGTAGCAACTCCATCTGCAATTTCTTGTGCAGATAATGTATAAGTAATATCACCTGGCACTAAAAATAGTTCAGTCACTGTACTATTTGGTAACCATCTTAAAGTTGCTTCAGTAGCTAAAATATCTTCTGGAACAATTGGATAAAAAATTTGCTCCGTTAATGTTTCTGCAGTTGTAGTAGCATATGTTGAATTCTCTAAACCTCTAGAGCTTATAGCTTGCACTCTAACATAGTAAAAGGTTTCTTGAGATAATTCTACTTGTAAAGGTAAATCGCCTTCTGTAACGTTAACAGTTTCGACAATAGTTGAGAAAGAAGAATCTTCACTAAACTCAACTAAATAATCTTCGACATAAGGATCAGAATCCCATTGTAATTCTACTACAACCTGATTCCTTATAAATGCTTGTAGTCCTACAGGAGCAAATTCTCTACTCACATTAAGCTCTTCAATTACTTTGTCTGGTGAATCACAGCCAGTAACTGATAATAGTAAAGCTAAGATTACTATTGTGGATTTTAATATATATTTTGTTTTTTTCATCGTTTAATAATTTCTTAATTGTAAATTCTAATAGCCGTAATCATTAACTAATTGACCGTTACTGGCATCTAAAAACACTTGCCATATAGGCCAAAATTGTCTATCATCTGGATTTACACCTAGTTTGTATATAGAATTAATCATATCATCCTCTAAAATAGTCCAATCTTGTGTTAAATAATCTGGACCTGGATTCATAGTTTCATTTCTGTTTAGACCGTATATATCTAGAGTTTCACCGTCTTCCTCATATTTGTAATATAGAGTTGTAGGCACATCAGAATATTCTCCAGTTCTATTTTTTAGATTAAACATTTTCACTTTTGCCTCATCTAAATTTGCCCCAAGTAGATTCCATCGAATTAAGTTCATTTTACGCTCCATTTCACCTGTAAATTCATACATGTGTTCTTTAACTATGGCATCAAACATATCTTGAGTACTTGTTAAGGCATCAACATAGCTATCAACTTTTTCTGCATGTAGATTAGATGGAAAAGCTCTTCGTCTTAATTGTTTTAAATATGGTGCAGCTGCTCCAGCTCCTTGCAATTCGTTTGCAGCCTCTGCTGCTATTAACAATACTTCTGCATAACGCATGTATATTTTGTTTACTCCATCATCATTAGTAGATGTTACATAGCGATTCATCCACTCGTAACGGTATTTCCCAAAATACCATGTATCCAATCCTACCAATTCTTGTTGAGAAAAACCATCAGTTGGGTTTCCCCATTGATATGGTACACATGTAATATCTCTTCTTGTATCGTCTTCATCAAAATCATAAAATACTGTTGGTAATGGACCAGCAATACCACCCCTAGCCTGGCCTGTATGCTGATCTACACCTCTGTGCCTAACAGCAAACGAGAATAATACTCTACCACGACCTGCCGCAAAAGGAATTTCCCAAAGAGACTCACCTCCAGCAGTAACAGATTCTTCATTAAAATTTCTCCATAAAGTTTCAAAAGATGGTTCTAAATGTGCATTTCCACTTCCGATTATATCCGTCGCTTCATTTAACGCCAATGTATACATATTTTGTACAGAGAGATCAGGATCATTACTTCTTCTAACACCATCTGGATATTGTTGAAAACCAGAAGCCACCATAGCTAAACGTGCTCTAAAAGCCTTTACAAATGCTTTATTGGCGCGTTCTACCGTACTAGTCGTAGAACTTTCATTTGGCCAAGCAACTAAAGTTTCTGCTTCACCTAAATCAGCAATAATTTGTTTGTAGATAACATCTCTACTTGTTTTCGGTAAATAAAGGGTTTCGGCAGATATTGGCTCAAAACGTGCAGGAACATCTCCCCAAGTTTTTAACAAATCAGCGTAGTATATAGCTCTGTAAGTTAGGGCTTCACCAAGTAATTGACCAAGTTCAGTATCTGGCTGTGGATTACCGTAAGTTCTTAAACCTCTAATACATAGATTAGCACGTTCTATTCCTGCATACATCATTGCCCAAACATTATTATCTCTATTCATTTGAGTGTTTGTAGGTGTTGCATCATATATCATTAATTCACCTTGAGAACTGCCTACATCATCAGAACTGTAATTCCATTCAGTATCTGTATTAAACCCATAAAACGGAATATAACGACCTCTATATGAATTTGTTTGTCCCATGCGCTCCAAGATTCCATCTACAGCACCTCTTGCAAGGTCTGGTGTTGAAAAAATAACCGACTCATCACCCGATGATTGAGCTGGTGCGTCTAAAAAATCTTCTTCAAATTCTTGGCAAGAGTTTAAAACACCTGCTAGAATTAGTAATGTTAGAATTATTGTTTTTTTCATTTTCTAAATTTTTTAAAAATTAAGGTTGATGCCAAAAGCAATTTGCCTACTTCTAGGATATGCTGAGTAATCTACTCTAGGTGTAAATGTTGTTTTTCTTCTTGTTGATACCTCTGGATCCATACCAGAGTAGTTTGTAAGAATAAATACGTTATTCGCTGTAGCATATATTCTAAGTTTTGATATTCCAAAATTTGATAATGCCGATTCTGGCAAAGTGTAGCCTACGGTTAATGTATTTAGTCTTAAGTAAGATCCGTCTTCCACAGCCCAATCACTAAACACATATCTTTGCATATAAGGCGACCACATTGTTGTATTAGCATTTAGTGCTTGAAGTTGCGTAGGATCAGTTACGAGTTGCCCAGTTGAAGGATCTAAATTTGTCCACCTAACACCATCTGCAAATGTAGTTGTAAGGTTTCCAAAATCACCACTTTCTCTAGGAGTGTTTGAGTGAATTTTATTGGCGTTATAAACATCAAAACCTACACTAAAGTTGAAAGCTGCTGAAAAATCAAATCCATATGCTCGAGCTCCAATTGTAAAACCACCAGTAAAATCTGGATTAGCATCACCAATTACTGTATTATCATCATTATCTACAACTCCATCTCCATTGATATCTTTTAATTTTAAAGAACCTGGCCTTACATTACCATCTCCTATTACAGCACTGTTGTCTGCAACACCGTCTTTTAAAGTATATTCACCAGTCGTAGAGTTATAATCAAAATCTGAAACTTCGTATCTACCATCATTTTTATAACCATACATTATACCTAATGGTGAACCTACCTGTACAAGATAATCATTCCCTATTTGACTAGATGCCCATTCTGATGTCCAACCAAAATCCTCTAATTCACCTAATGAATTAATTTTATTTGTATTGGCACTTATATTAAAAGATAAATCTAATCCATAATTTTCAGTTTCTATTGCCGTATAATTGAATAAGGCTTCGAATCCTGAATTTTGAATCTCCCCTATATTTCTAAATTGATATTCGTATCCAGATCCTGGTGTACGAAATGCGAGTAGTAAATCTTTAGTAACATTTTTATATAATTCAAAACTACCACTCAAACGTCCTCCAAAAAGAGAATAATCTAAACCTAAGTTTTGAGTAACTGTAGTTTCCCATTTTAAATCTGGATTAGCAAGTATACTTGAAGCCGCCCAATAATTATCAATTCCATTTATATAAGATGTATTATAAGACTGGAATGTTTGAATGGTTTGCCCAGTAGGAATGTTATTGTTACCTGCTTCTCCATAACTTAACCTAAGTTTTAAAGAGTTTACCCAATCTGTATTTTCTAAAAATGACTCTTCAGACAGTTTCCATGCAAAAGCTGCCGAAGGAAAATAACCCCATTGATTATCACCTAAGAATTTACTTGAACCATCAATTCTATAGGTTGCTGTGAATAAATATTTATTTTTATAATCGTAATTAGCACGACCAAAAAACGACAGTAATTTATCTTCTGGGCTATAGAAATTATCCACTGAGAAAGGAGTTCCTTGAGTAGTAAGAGTTCTACTAGTATTAAAATCGAATGCTGAAGGGAATCCATGTATTTCGCTCGTAACTCTATTATTTTTAGCTATTATCATTTCTTGTCCCAATAAAACTTGAAGTCCGTGATTTTCACCAAGATGGTTCTCGAAATTATAATTAATTGTATTAGCGTTTCTAAAGTCTTCTCGTTTTGTGTCTCTAATTACGATTGATGGCAGACCCTGATTTTCAACAGCTGGTCGATTGCTTGAAAAGTATGTAGATTTACCATAAAAACGATAATCTAAATCATTTCTATTATTAAGCGTTAAGCTCGTTTTAAATTTTAAATTATCAATAATTTCCCAAGCAAAGCTACCCGATAAATTCAGATTTTTTCGTAATTGTCTTCTTTGGTTGTCATCGACAGCTACAAAAGGGTTTACCAAATCGCTAAAAAAGGTTTCTTCAGTGTTTGTTGGATCAAAACTTACTAAAGGAATTGGTGAATACCTAATAGAATGTTTTAACCTAGAATCTGAGGATGAGATTTCATTTTGCTCATTAGCTCCACCTCCATTTATTTCAGTATCCGAATAACGTGCGTTAAATGTTAAATCGACTTTATCACTAGCTTTACTTTTTAGTGCAAGCGATAAATTGTTTCGTCTAAAATCCGAACCAACTTGTATAGCCTTTTCGTCGTATAATGCGTAGTTGAAATTAAAATTTATTTTTTCTGAACCTCCTCTAATAGCTATATCTCTGCTTTCAACTTCACCTGTACGTCCATAAATTAGTTCTTGCCAATTATTCCCTTTCATACCAATATATTGGTCATAATCTTGATAAAGCCCATAGTTTTCTTCATAAATTTCTGGAGTATCTCTCAAAAGCCAATATTCATATTGCCATTTCACAAAATCTTCTGGTTCTAAGACATCTATAGTTTTTGCTATAGATTTAACACCGTAGAATGTATTAAAGTTAACTGTTATTTTTCCTTCTTTACCACTTTTAGTGGTAATAATAACTACACCATTTGCACCTCTAGAACCATATATAGCTGTCGATGATGCATCTTTTAAAATTGTAATATTTTCAATATCAGAAGGTGATATATCACTTAAGTTATTAATAGGAAAACCATCAACAATAATTAAAGGTGAACTATCTTGAGTAATAGAACCAGTACCTCGTATTTTAATTTGCACTTCAGCATCAGGCGAACCTTCTGTGGACAAAACTTCTACACCAGCTAAACGACCAGTTAATGTTTCTGCCACATTTGAAATATTTTGCTCTTTTAAATCGTTTCCACCAACGGTAACGACAGAACCTGTTAAGTCAGATTTACGAGTTGTGCCGTAGCCAATCACCACAACTTCGTCAAGAGATTCTAGACTTGGCTTAAGTACCACATTTATAACTTCTTTACCGTTTACTTTTACTTCTTGAGTTGTATATCCAAGATATGAAAAAACCAAGATTGCATTTGGGTCAGAAACATTTAATGAATAGTTACCATCAAAGTCCGTAGAGGTACCTTTAGCCGTCCCTTTAATCATTACTGACGCGCCTGGTACACCAGCAGAACCCATATCTTCTGCAGTTACTTTTCCTGTTATTACATTGTTTTGGGCATGCAGAAAGTTAGCACCAATAACAAATAATGCAAATAGCATTAATGATGAAGATTTTATTGAATAAAATCTTTTTGTTTTACATTCTATAGAACGGAAAAACAAAAAATCAATTAAATTGTTATACATAAAATTGTTGAATTTAGTTTAAAGTTATTTAGATTAATGTAATCGATTGCACAAAATTATCGGATTTTTTTAAATACACAAATTTTTGTTAAGTTTTTTTTATATATGTTAAATATTTTAACAAAAAATTGCCGTATCAATAATTGCTTTGAATCAAAATAATAAATATTCCTCACAAAATTTTAAACAAAATTATATATTTGTGCAATCGATTACATTTTAATTTACTTTCTAATAATATAAATAATGAAAAAATCATTTTTATTTACGGCTCTTCTATTCTGCTTAACCTTCAGTTTTAGCCAGAATTATTATATGGCTACTCCACAAGGCTATGGAGAAGGCACAACTGGTGGCGGCAATGTTGCTCCTGTTACAGTTACAACATACTCTGATTTAAAAGCAAAAATAAAGCTTTCTACTCCTCAAGTTATTTTAGTCTCTGGTACAATAACAATTCCTGCAGGACAACATATTAGTGAGGTTGTTACAAATAAAACCATTATTGGACTACCTAATACGAGACTAGTAAATAATACACAAACACAATCTGGCTCAGGAATTCTAAATTTGAAAAATGGGTCTAATAACGTTATAATAAGAAATTTAATTTTCGAAGGGCCTGGCGCTTATGATGTTGATGGACGTGACAATCTTACTGCGGATGGTTGCACAAATCTATGGGTTGACCATTGCGAATTCCAAGATGGCGTTGATGGAAATTTTGATATAAAAGGTAATTCGGATAATGTTACTGTATCTTGGTGTAAATTCACTTACCTTAAACCTGCCGTACCAGGAGGTCCAGGTGGCTCAAATGATCACCGGTTTTCTAATCTCGTTGGCTCTAGTGATTCTCAATCTCCACCAGACGGTCATTATAGTGTAACCTTTCAAAACTGTTATTGGGCAGAAGGTTGCAGAGAAAGAATGCCAAGAGCGAGGAATTCTCAACTTCATATATTGAATTGTTATTACAACACAGATGTTTCTAGTTCACGAGCTTTAGGATTTAGTGGTGGAGTAAATGATTTGTCTTGTTATGTAGAAAATTCAGACTTTGCAAATATCGGAACAGTTTATCAAAGTTATGGCGGCACAGTATCATTAGAATTTGACAATTGTATTAATGGAGTTTCTAACTTAGGCACAGTGCCACAACCAACCTATTCTTATAGCGTAATTCCCGTAAATGATGTTGCATCATATATACCTAATACAGAATGTGGTGCTGGTGCAACACTACAAGTTACTAGCACTGGAGAAATATCTTCAAGTTGTGAAAATTTAGGATTAAATGATGAAGTTTTTTCAAAGGTGAAGTATTATCCAACTGTAGTAGACGACGTGATAAACTTAAAATTTCCGGTAACTAATTATACTGAAGTAAAATTTTCAATTTATTCTGTAAGTGGACAAAAAATAATGAATAAGACCTTACTAGTAGATAGCGAAACAAATAATACATCAGTAATAGATTTAAGTCAATACTCGAAAGGTATATACTTTATTAAGCTTCAATTTGAAAATAATTTTAAGACTTTTAGAATAACAAAAAAGTAGGGGTTTAGTTAAGTTTAAAACAAATAACCTCAAAATTAAAATAGATATAAAATTCACTTATTCAGTATAGAATATCAGCTTTTAAATCACATCCTAATTAATAAAATAGTAGCAAACTATAATCACCATTAAAGCTATCTTATAAAAGATGCTCTTTTCGAATAAAAATTAATTTATATATTTGTAATCGATTACATTAAGACAATTAACTAATTTTAAAACAATTACAACATGAAGAAAAAATTACTTTTTTTAGTATTCCCTCTAGTTTTCATGTCTTTAGTCTTACATGGACAAGACAACGTATGGGATTTTGGTAACGATGTAACAAACTTCCCTGTAGGACCAGCTTTTTCTGACACCAGAGTCATTGATGGCTTAACATTAGTGGGAGGTGGTTCTGATTTTGCGACAATTGAACCTAACTCTGGTACATGGACTGATGGTTACTCATCAACTAATCGCTTAAAGTCTGAAGGAAATAGTTCCGTAGATGGTTCCGGTTTACCTACAAGAAGATATATGGAGTTTCCTGTAGATGGTTCTGTTACTGTTAAACTTTGGTTTAGATTCAGTGGTTCTGGTGTTCCACGAGCTGTTGTAGTAGCTGATGCTTCAGGTACCGAGGTAATGCGTTTCGATTCAGTAGGCGATTCAGATCGTAGATATATAGAAGCAGATTATACTGGTGGTGCAACAACTTTATTGGTCTTTTCTGAAGGAAATGCCGTTAATTATTACAAACTTGAAACAGCTACAATTGCTCCACCAACAGAAGATAAAGTCTGGGATTTTGGTAACGACACAACAAATTTTCCTGTAGGCCCAGCCTTTTCCGACACTAGAGTCATTGATGGTTTAACCTTAGTAGGTGGTGGTTCTGATTTTGCCACAGTTGAACCTAATTCAGGAACTTGGGATGATGGTTACTCGTCAACTAACAGATTAAAATCTGAAGGAAATAGTTCAGTTGATGGTTCTGGCTTACCAACTAGACGTTATATGGAATTTCCTATTACTGGCCCAGTATCAGTTAAGCTATGGTATAGATTTAGTGGAAGTGGCACACCACGTGCTGTAGTTATTTCAGATAATACAGGTGCAGAAGTTGCACGTTTTGATTCTTTAGGTGATAGTGATCGTAGATATTTAGAAGCTAATTATACTGGTAGTGGTACATCGATATTAGTGTTTTCTGAAAATAATGCAGTCAATTATTACAAATTAGAAGTAAGTAGTACTCTGCTTAGTACAAATGATGAAACTCTTGGTATAAATACTAATATAAAATCTGTTAATGATCGCGTATTTATTTCTAATGTACACTCAAGTACCCAAGTTGATATTTATACAATTACTGGATCAAGACAAAAAACAATTAAAACGAATAATGACATAGACTTTATTTTGAGTCCTGGTATTTATATTGCTAGAATTAAAACTAATAAAGGTGAAAAATCCATTAAATTTATAACCTATTAAGTAATAATAATACTTTACAAAACAATAAAAAGGGATGCTAATTAGCATTCTTTTTTATTTTAATAATTATACTAATTAAACCATGAAAGTTTTGTATTATTAAACTAATTTTTTTAAGTTTGGGTAATCGATTACATTATTTAAAAACCGAATATAAAAATATGGTGTTAACAACTAAATTCACTAGTATAATTAAGCAAGCTTTCTTTGTATCTTTTGTTTTGTTTTTGTGCGTTTCTTCTTGCAAAGAATATAAAACAGAAAAAGTAAATACCACCTCTTCAGATAAGAATGTTTGGTCAATGATGGATGAGATAATCTCAAATGTTACTGAGCCAGAATTTCCTAATATTGAAATTAATGTTTTAGACCATGGTGCAAATCCAGATGGCAAAACAAAAAACACAGAAGCCTTCAAAAAAGCAATCGCCGCTTGCGCTGAAAAAGGAGGAGGAAAAGTAATTGTACCAAAAGGTAAATATCTCACAGGAGCAATTCATTTAGACAATAACATAAACCTGCATTTAGAAGAAGGTGCAGAAATATTATTCAGTACTAATCCAAAGGATTATTATCCTTTAGTAGAAACATCTTATGAAGGTGTTGAGCTTATTAATTACTCACCATTAATTTATGCATACAAAAAGAAAAATGTCGCAGTTACTGGTAAAGGTATTTTAAACGGACAAGCAAGTAATGAAAATTGGTGGAACTGGTGTGGAAAAGATACTTATGGCTGGAAGAAAGGAATGCCGCAACAGAAAGACAGCCTAAACCTTCCAAGATTAATGGAAATGGGACAAAACGCAACACCATTAAGTGAGCGTGTTTTTGGCGAAGGTCATTATTTAAGACCAACATTTTTAGAGCCTTATGAATGTACAAATGTTTTAATCAAAGGTGTGAAAATTGTAAACGCACCATTTTGGATTATCCATCCATTCAAATCGAATAATGTTATTGTAGATGGCGTAACGGTTGAAAGTCATGGCCCAAATAATGACGGTTGTGATCCTGAGTATTCTAAAAACGTTATCATAAAGAACTGTACCCTTAATACAGGTGACGATTGTATCGCAATAAAAGCTGGTAGAGATGCTGAAGGCAGACGAGTAGCTATAAAAACTGAGAATATCGTTGTTCAAAATTGTAAAATGATTGATGGTCATGGTGGTGTTGTAATAGGAAGTGAAATGTCTGCAGGTGTTAGTAATGTTTTTGTAGAAAATTGCACTATGGATAGCCCTAACTTAGACAGAGCTATACGATTAAAAACAAACTCGCGAAGAGGAGGAACTATTGATGGAGTTTATGTAAGAAATGTTGAAGTGGGCCAAGTAAAAGAGGCTGTCTTAAAATTAAACATGTTTTATGCTACCTACACCAACCAAACAGGTGAGTTTATTCCAGAAATAAAAAATATCTGGTTAGAAAATGTTACTGTAAAAAATGGTGGCGAGTTTGGCATTTTAGCTAAAGGTTATGAAGATTCACCTATTACTAATGTAACATTAAGAAATGTTAATATAGAAAAGGTAGAAAATGCTTTTTCTCTAGAAAATGTAAAGAACTTAAAACTTATAGATACCTATATCAATGGATCTTTGATGCAAAGTCCTCCTAAAACAGAAGATTAATAGCAGGAATATATAGAAATTATATCAAAAACATTTTAGAGTCTAAATTGATTTGATTTCTTAGAAAGCCTGATTTTTACGATAAAAATCAGGCTTTCTTTTAGAACTTTTAAATAATTAATGTTGAATAAATTAATAACATATTGCATTCTTTTTTTGTTGAGTTCTACAACGCTTTTCGCTTTTCAAACTATCCAAAAAGACACTTCCTACACTGTTATTAGTTCTTATAAAAAGTACATAAAAAACTTTCCGCAAATAGAAATTGTAAAGCCACAACAATTTCAGAATATTACTGAAATAGAAAATATAACTTATAAAAAGCTAAACGCTAGAGAGCTCAAACTCGATGCATTTATTAATACATCAGAAAATAATCCAGCAGTCATTTTAGTACATGGTGGTGGTTGGAAGTCTGGTGACAAGTCTCACATGAAACCTATGGCTCAGTATATTGCATCAAAAGGATATTCCTGTTTCGCAATTGAATATAGATTATCTGATGAAGCACAGTATCCAGAAGGTATTTTTGATATAAAACAAGCCATTCAGTTTATAAAAGCTAATGCCTTGAAGTTTCATGTAGATACAACCAAAGTCGCTGTTTTAGGGACTTCATCTGGTGCACAAATGGCATCATTAGTTGGTACAACTAACAACAATTCAAAATTTGAAGAAAAAACAGGCTACAAAACTTCAACAGAAGTTCAAGCGATAATTAATCTAGATGGTATTCTAGCCTTTAAACATCCAAAATCAAAGGAAGGAAAAATGGCAAGTTGGTGGTTGGATGGCACCTATGAGGAAAAACCAGAAATCTGGAAAGCAGCGTCTGCGCTTACACATATTGACGAAAACACACCTCCAACATTGTTTATTAGTAGTCAAAATGAACGCTTTCAGGCAGGACGAGAAGAAATGATTGAAATTATGGAGAAGTATCAAATTTACTATCAAGTAGAAAATTTTCCAGATAGTCCACATACCTTTTGGTTATTTAATCCTTGGTTTAAGGACACCGTAAATTACATCACAACATTTTTAGATAAAACATTCAAAAAAAACCATAAATGAAAACTTCAAAATTAATAGCAGCTTTATTTTGCGTTAGTACCATTGTAGCTTGTAAATCCGAAAAGAAAGAGGATGCAAAACAAGAGGTTCAACAAGAGCAAAAGTTAGAAGACGCACCAAAAACATATGCCGAAATTTCTATAGCAGAAGGTGGAGAATGGGTTGATGGCCCAAGAGGACACGAAGAATACCAAGGCACCACACATTTTAAAAATGTAAACCACTTAAGAGTGCCAGACAATCATACAGACCATACCTGGTATTTGCGTTACGAAGGACCTGGTTGGGAAAACAATAAAATTGGTTACAGACTATACTTAGATTGGAGAAATGGAATAGACATCTTCGGGAAACTAACCGATACAATGGCGCTTTCTAAAGTAGGTCAAGATGGATTTGATTCTTATCACGAGCCACAACCTTGGGGACAAGACATCTTAAAGGTTGGTAACGGACTTGGTATTGGTTCTTTGGGTCGTTTGGTTGAAGATAAAGTACTTCACTTTAAAGAAGTCGATTCAACGTTTGCTACGATAGAAAACAATAAAGACCAGTCTTCTGTAATTATTAATTATAAAGGTTGGAAAACGGGCGATGATAAAATCGATTTAAAATCTACATTGAGTATTCGTCCAGATAACCGTTATACAAAACATACCATTCAGCCTTCAAAAGCAATTAGCGGTATTGTTACTGGTATTGTAGACCATGGTGTTAATTATTTCACTGCAGAAAGTGAGAACAAAAAATGGGCTTATATAGCAACTTATGGATCGCAAACTTTAGTACCAGATAATTTAGGAATGGCGATCTTTTATGAAGTAGATACCACTTCCCAAATCAAAAAAGGAGAAGATGATTATTTAATTGAATTTAAACCAACTACAAACGCTGTTACATTTTACTTTCTAGGCGCTTGGGAACAAGAACCAGATGGTATAAAAACAGAAGCTGAATTCAAGACCTATTTAGATGGATTATTAAATGAATTAAACTCTAAAAACACTTTGTAATGAAAACAAGTACCAAGATTTTTTCAATTGTAATGCTTTGTTTTACGATGCAAATTACAACAGCTCAAGAGAAAACTTACACCATAGAGGAATGTGTTAATACGTTCTCTGAAGATAAAACAGTTCCAACCAAAGTAGGCTATCAATATTGGTTTGCTGATAAGGACTTTTTAGACGGAAGAACCATAAAAATGAGTGTTGTTGCACCAGGAAAATCAACACATGCACCACACAAACATGTAGAAGATGAATTTTTCTATGTGTTAGAAGGTACTGCAAAATTCTTTTTAGATGGTAAAGAAGTTGTTGTAGAAGCAAATACTAGTCTGTATTGTCCGTCGTGGAGTATGCACGGCATTAGCAATGCAGGTGATACCGAATTAAAATATTTAGTGATTAAAAAATACGAAAAAGAGTAAAAATGAAAAACATAGCACTCGTAGCAATATTGGCATTGGGTTTTCTTACCAGTTGTAAAGAAGAAAAGAAACAAACAGAGGAAACACCTGTAGCTAAAAAAGAAATTTCAGAAGACTTAAAATGGTCAGAACGTATGGCGCTTTCAGAAATAAAACGTTTTCCAGACCCAACATTATTAGACTTTAGAGATAAACCAAAATGGAGTTACACACCTGGATTGGTTTTGCAAGGAATGTCTAAGGTTTTTGAGCAAACTAAAAATCAAAAAATTTACGATTACATCTATGACTATCCAAATAGGATGATTGAAGAAGATGGTATAATTAAGACCTACAAAATGTCTAATTACAATTTAGATATGATAAAAGCAGGTGATATAATTTACTATGTGTACAATAAAACTAAAGAGCCTCGCTTTAAAAAAGTAATGGATACACTTCATAAGCAATTAGAAGGTCAGCCAACAACGTCAGAAGGTGGTTTTTGGCATAAAAAAATATATCCATACCAAATGTGGTTAGATGGTCTGTATATGGCAGAACCATTTCATGCTAAATATGCAAAAACCTATATGAGTCCTGAAGATGCTAACAAGGTTTACGATAAAATTATGTTGCAATTTGATTTGATTGAAAAACATAGTAGAGATCTAGAAACCGGACTGTATTATCATGGTTGGGACGAAAGTAAAGAACAAAAATGGGCCAATAAAGAAACCGGATTGTCTCAACACTTTTGGTCACGCGGAATGGGTTGGTACGGAATGGCTCTTGTAGATGTCTTGGACTATTTGCCAGAAAATCATTCTGGACGAGAAAGAATCGTTAAATATCTCAACCAATACGCAGAAGCCATTGTAAAATATCAAGATGAAAAAACAGGTACTTGGTATCAAGTGCTTAATCTGCCAGATAGAGAAGGTAATTATTTAGAAGCTACAGGTACAAGTATGTTTACCTACGTCTTAGCAAAAGGTGTTAACAAAGGTTACTTGCCAAAACAATATTTAGATAATGCCAATAAAGCCTTTGATGGTATTTTAGAAACGTTTATCACTGTAGAAGATAATGGTATCGTTAACCTAAACAAATGTTGTGGAGTAGCAGGTTTGGGTGGTAATCCATACAGAGATGGCTCTTTTGAATATTACATTGGAGAAATCATTAGGTCTAATGATCCTAAAGGAACAGGGCCTTTTATGATGGCTGCTCTAGAATTAAACAAATAAAAAATTATGACAACTATTAACACAGCCCTTTGCTCATACGGAATGAGTGGTCATTTATTTCACGCACCTTTTGTAGATATACATCCAGATTTTAATCTATATGGAGTTTTTGAGCGCACTAAAAATATAGCAGAACAAAAATATCCTACTGTTAAAACCTTTCGCTCATTAGAGGAAATGCTAAAGGATGAAGCCATTGATTTAGTAGTCGTTAATACACCTAATATTACGCATTACGATTATACTAAGAAAGCGCTAGAAGCAGGTAAACACGTTGTCGTAGAGAAACCGTTTACCGTTACTACAAAGGAAGCTGAAGAGTTAATAGCATTAGCCGAAAAGCAAAATGTTAAACTTTCAGTGTATCATAACAGACGTTGGGATAGCGATTTTAAAACCGTTCAAAAAGTTATTGCACAGGGTGTGTTGGGAGATATTGTTGAAGCCGAATTGCATTACGATAGATTCGATCCAGATTTGAGTTACAAAACACATAAAGAAACACCAACTGAAGGTGTCGGGAGTTTGTACGATTTAGGCTCGCATCTCGTAGATCAAGCTTTACAGTTATTTGGTATGCCTAATAGCGTATTTGCAAACTTAGATGTTTTTAGAAAAGACTCTAAAGTTGGAGATTATTTTGATGTAAAACTGTATTACGATTCACATTACGTCAATCTAAAATCTAGTTATTTTGTTAGGGAACCGCTTCCTGCATACAGCATTCACGGTACCGAAGGTTCTTTTGTAAAATCAAAAGCTGATATTCAAGAAACTGAACTTCAAAAAGAAATAAAGCCTAATACTCCAAATTGGGGAAAAGAGCCAGAATCAGAAAGAGGACTGCTTCATACCCTTACAAAAAAAGAACTAATTGAGACAGAGCAAGGCGATTATATGACTTATTATAATGGTATAGCCGAAGCGATTTTAAACAACAAACCATTACCAGTAACGGCTGAAGAAGCCACACAAGTCATAACAATTATTGAAGCTGCTTTTTTAAGTAACTCAGAAAAGAGAGTCATTACCTTATGAAAAACATAAGTTTAATAGCATTATTTTTTATCTTCTTCAACAGTGCAGCGCAAGACAAGTTTGTGTCTGAAGTTTGGGTGTCAGATAATGGAGATGGTACATATACCAATCCTGTATTACATTCCGATTTTTCAGACCCAGATGTCGTTAGAGTTGGCGAAGATTATTATATGACGGCTTCGTCGTTTACCTGTTCGCCTGGCTTGCCGATTTTACATTCCAAAGACTTGGTAAATTGGGAGTTGGTAAACTACGCTTTACCAAAGCAAGTGCCATTAGGGGTTTTTGATAAACCACAACACGGAAAAGGAGTTTGGGCACCTTGCATTCGTTTTCATAAGGGCGAATATTACATCTATTTTCCAGACCCAGATTTTGGTATTTATATGATTAAAACAAAAGACCCAAAAGGTGCTTGGTCAGAGCCTGTTTTGGTTAAAGGAGGCAAAGGATTGATAGACCCAACGCCACTTTGGGATGATGACGGAAAAGTCTATTTAGCTTATGCTTTCGCAGGAAGTCGTGCAGGTATAAAAAGCTTATTGGTGGTTTGTAGTATGAATGCTGAAGGCAATAAAACTAATGATGATGAGGTTATCATTATCGATGGTCATAAAGATGAATCTACTATTGAAGGACCTAAATTTTATAAACGAAATAATTACTATTACATTTTTGCACCAGCAGGTGGAGTTTCTACTGGTTGGCAAACTATTTTAAGGTCTAAATCAGCATTTGGTCCTTACGAAAAAAAGAAAGTATTGCATCAAGGTAATACCGAAATCAATGGACCACATCAAGGAGCTTGGGTAGATACTGTTACTGGCGAAGATTGGTTTCTTCATTTTCAGGATAAAGATATGTATGGTCGTATAGTACATATGCAACCAATGTCTTGGGAAAACGATTGGCCAGTTATGGGAGTAGACCAAAATAAGGATGGTATTGGTGAGCCTGTATCAACTTATAAAAAACCAAATGTTGGAAAAACCTATCCCATAGCAACACCACCAGATTCTGATGAGTTTAATGAACCCAAAAGAGGTTTGCAATGGCAATGGCACGCTAATCCACAAGTGTATTATGGTTTCCCAACACCAATGGGACATTATACAATGTATTGCAGACCACGACCAGAAGGTTCTGGTAATCTGCACGACGTTCCAAATTTGTTGTTGCAAAAATTTCCAGCAGAATCGTTTACAGCAACCACCAAATTAACGTTTAATGCCAGACACGATAACGAGCAAGTTGGTTTTTTAATTATGGGATTGAGCTATAGCTACATCAAATTCGCTCAAGAAGATGGACAGCTGTATTTGTCGCAGGTAACGTGTAAAGACGCACACAAAGAAGGCACAGAAAATGAAAGTGGAAAAATAAAAGTAGATAGCAACACAATTTATCTTCAAATTAAAGTAGATAAAGGCGGAGAGTGCCATTTTTATTACAGCACAAATAATAAAAGATTTAAGCCTGTAGGAGACACATTTAAAGCAAGAGAAGGCAGGTGGATTGGTGCTAAAATAGGTTACTTGGCATTAAGAGAAGGTATTATTAATGATGCAGGAAGTATAGATATTGACTGGATTCGATTTAAGAAATAATGAGTAATACAAAGTCTATAAAATATCATCTATTTTTATTTCTGGGATTGATTTTCTTCCAGAGTTGTTCAGAAGAGAACAAACAGAATATTCCCTTTCATGTTAAAAAAGACTTGTTCGATACGCTTCAGCCAAAAGATTTAGGATTACAAGTTCCAAAAGGTATTGAAACACATACCATTTTTAAACCCACGGATAGTACAGACCATTTTAGTAATGGTGCAGTAATGACAGCTTTTAAAGGCGAGTTGTATTGTCAGTGGCAAAGTTCGTCTAAAGATGAAGATTCTGATGATACTTGGGTGGCCTATAGTAAAAGTACAGACGGCATACATTGGAGCAAACCAATGGTTTTGTCAGCATCCTTGGAAGAAGGTTATTGTACTTCTGGTGGTTGGTGGACACATAAAGACTCGCTGATTGCTTTCGTAAATGTTTGGCCGTCAAAAGTGTCGCCAAAAGGTGGTTTTACCCATTATAAAACAAGTGCGGATGGGTTGAATTGGTCTAAAGAAAATCCTGTTTTAATGGCAAATAATACAGCTATGAATGCCGTATTTGAGCAAGACCCACATCAGCTTGCTAATGGTCGCATCATTAATGCTGCACACTTTCAACCTGGATTGCAAGTGTCGCCAATTTATACAGATGATCCAAAAGGAGTTAGTGGTTGGACGAGAGCACTCTTTAGAAATAATTCAGAAAAAAATAATGTCTCTCAAGAAATTGAGCCAAGTAGTTTCAGTAAAAAAGATAATACTTTGGTAATGGTGTTTAGAGACCAATTCAGTTCGTTTCAGACTTTAGCTTCAATTAGTAAAGATAACGGCAAAAGTTGGACGACACCAGTTGAGACCAAAATGCCAGACTCTAGGTCTAAGCAAAGTGCAGGGAATTTTCCTGATGGTTCCGCTTATATCATCAACAATCCTGTGCAATCTAAAACGAGAATGCCTTTGGCTGTAACGCTTAGTAATGATGGTAATTTGTTTACCAATGCGTATATGCTTCGTAAAGGAGGAGATGCTATACAGCCATTGCAATACCAAGGCAAGTACAAACGATTGGGATACCATTACCCTAAGTCGTTTATCTTCAACGATAATTTATATGTGTCTTACACTACCAATAAGGAAGATGTAGAGTACACCAAAGTTCCGTTGAGTAGCCTAAAAATCACTAATCCTTAAAATGATTAATCATGAAATTCAATCCTAACTATAAATGCATACTGGTCTTAATCGCAATTTGTTTCTTCACTAGAGTTTCTTCTCAAGTTCACGATAAATCTTGGCAAAAAATTATTCACGATAAACCTGATGAATGGTTCAAGTCTGAAGAAGCCAAAAACTATGCACAAAATGTATTATTGTATCAACGAGACATTGGTGGTTGGCCAAAAAATGTACAAATGCATCATCCACTTTCAGATGAAGAAAAACAAAAATTATTAGAAAAAAAGAAAACGAATGAAGGTGCCACTACAGATAATGAAGCAACAACTCAAGAGTTACTGTTTTTATCTAAAATCTACAGACAAACAAATGATGATATCTATAAAACTGCTTTTTTAAAAGGTATAGATTATTTGTTAGAAGCGCAGTACGATAATGGTGGTTGGCCACAGTTTTATCCGTTAAGAAAAGGCTACTACACACATATTACCTATAATGATGATTCCATGGTTAATATCATGAAGTTATTAAAAGCCCTTATAGAGGATTCAGGTTTATATTCCATTAAACCATCACAAAATCAATTAGAAAAAATAAAGACCTCATTTAATAAAGGGATAGATTGTATACTTAAAACACAATATAGGCAAAACGGTGTGTTAACTGCATGGTGTGCACAACATGATGAGTTTACACTAGAGCCAGCAAATGCACGTACATTCGAATTAAAATCTTTGAGTGGTGCAGAATCAGCACATATTGTATTGTTGCTGATGTCTATAGAAAATCCATCAAAAGAAATCATCAATGCTGTAAATAGCGCAGTAGCTTGGTTTGAAAAGACTAAGATTACTGGACTACGAAAAGATAGAATTTACAATGGAGTTGGCAAGATTGTAGATAAAAGAATGATACCAGATGAAACTGCACCTGCAATTTGGGCACGTTTTATGAATTTGGAAGACAATAAGCCTTTTTTCTGCGACAGAGATGGTATTAAGAAATGGAAATTAGAAGATATTGGTGCTGAACGAAGAAATGGATACGCTTGGTATAGAAGTGACCCTCAAATGGTTTTAGATGCCTATCCTAAATGGAAAGAGCGTCTCAAAAAAAAAAGCCTTAAAAAACATAAAGACGAATTAAATATAACGGTCGCAAAAGATGGTACTGGCGATTATGTAAGTATTCAAGAAGCAATTAATAACACCAAATCTTTTCCTTATGATCGTGTCACTATTCTAATAAAAAATGGTGTTTATAAGGAAAAAGTGAAAATCCATGAATGGAACCCTAATATCTTATTAATTGGTGAAAGTAAAGACAAAACAATTATAACCTATGACGACTATTTTAATAAAGTTGGTTTAGGTAGAAATAGCACATTTTACACCTACACATTATTAGTCGAAGCTAATAACGTTGTGCTAAAAAATCTAACTATAGAAAACTCATCTGGTGAAGTTGGACAAGCCGTTGCATTATCAGTATTCTCAGACGAAGTGGTTGTAGTTAATTGTAATATAATGGGTAATCAAGATACTTTGTATGCATCAGGAAAAGGTAAGCAATACTATAAAGATTGTTACATAGAAGGAACAACCGATTTTATTTTCGGGAGCGCCACAGCCTTTTTTGAAAATTGCCAAATACACAGTAAAAAGAACTCTTACATCACGGCAGCATCTACACCAAAAGATTCATTGTTTGGGTATGTGTTTAAAGACTGTAAACTAACTGCCGAAAAGGATGTTAATGAAGTATATCTAGGAAGACCTTGGCGAGTGTATGCGCAAACTGTTTTTATGAAATGTGATTTAGGTAATCATATCCTTCCAAAGGGTTGGCATAATTGGTCTAAGCCAGAAGCTGAAAAAACAGCTTTTTATGCCGAATATAGAAATTATGGTGAAGGTTATAAACCGAAAGAACGCGCAGGATGGTCGCATCAATTAACAAAGCGCGAAGCAAAAAAACACACTTTAAAACGTGTGCTTGGTGATAAAAACAAAAAGGATAATGAGCAGTGGTATTTAAAAATTAATTAATTCAATGTATTATGGCGCTTACAAAAAAAAGTAATCTATCTCGTCGCAACTTTATTAAAAAAACAGGATTATCACTTGCAGGCACAATGGTAATTTCACCAGCTTTTAGTCAAGTTTTATCAGCAACAACTAAAAAGCGAAAAGTCGCTTTAGTTGGTACAGGTATTAGAGGTATATCATTTTACGGTAAATTTTTACAAGAACAATATAGCGATGTTATTGAGTATGTTGGTTTATGCGATATTAATCCAGGACGTGTTGCTTATGCTAAAGAATATATCGGTGTAGATTGCCCAACGTTTACAGATTTCGACAAGATGTTAGCTACAGTAGATATCGATTTATTAATGGTTACAACGGTAGATTCTACGCATCACGAATTTATTATAAAAGGATTAGAAAAGGGCATTGACGTAGTTACCGAAAAACCGATGACAACAGATGAAAAAAAGTGTCAAATGATAATTGATGCGCAACGAAAATCTAAAGGAAAACTAATAATGGCCTTTAATTATCGTTATGGAAAACTGTTTTCAAAACTAAAAACGATTATAGATTCTAAAGAAATCGGAGACATCATTTCAATAGATTTTAATTGGTATTTAAACACCTATCACGGAGCGTCTTACTTTAGAAGATGGCATGGTTTAAGAGATAAAGGAGGTACACTTCTATTACATAAATCCGCACATCATTTCGACCTGTTAAATTGGTTTATAGGTTCAGAGCCTCTAGAAGTACATGCCTATGGCGAACTCGAAAAGTACGGAAAAAATAATGCTTTTAGAGGTGCCAATTGCAGATCGTGCGAACATAAAAAAGAATGCGATTTCTATTGGGATATTACCAAAAACGAAACGTACATGAAACTCTATGCAGCCAATGAAAAGCACGATGGCTATATAAGAGATAATTGTTTATGGCGCGAAGAAATAGACATTTTTGATAAAATGGCTGTACAGATAAAATATTCTAATAACGTGCAAGTGAGTTATTCATTATCAACCTACTCACCTTTTGAAGGTTTTAAAATTGCATTCAATGGAAAAGATGGTAGAATGGAAACCTATGAAGGTATTCCTTGGAGAGATGAATTGCAAGAAGACCAATCGAAGATTCATGATAAAGAAATGGATCATTCTTCGCACTCTAAAGCCGAATTAAAATATCATGAGATTGTTACACAACGAAATTTTGAAGATTATAACTTAATAAAGTTTCCCTTCGTTAGAAAAGGACATTGGGGCGGAGATCGTTTAATGTTTAATGAAATTTTTAGAAACCAAATTGTAGATAAAAAGCTTAAACATGCAGCTGGTGTAAGAGAAGGCTCAATGGCTGTTTTAGTTGGTATTGCAGCAAGAATTAGCATTGATGAAAAACGACCAGTAAAGATTGCAGAGTTAACAGATTTGGTGCCAAAAAAACAAATATGAAATTAAAAAGGAACATAGTAAAGACTGTCTTTAGTCTTGTGATTGGTTTATCATTAGTTTCTTGTAAAAAGGAAATACAACCTATAAGCATTTATACCATTGGAGATTCTACTATGGCAGATAAACCTAATCCAGATGAAAATCCAGAACGTGGTTGGTGCCAAGTATTACCTGAGTTTTTAAACGACTATGCAACGGTAAAAAACCATGCAGTAAATGGACGTAGCACGCGCAGCTTTATCGATGAAAAAAAATGGGAAGTTGTCCATAACCAATTAGCGCAAGGCGATTATGTATTTATTCAGTTTGGACATAACGACCAAAAATACAAAGACCCGAAACGATACACTAATCCGGAAACAGCCTACAGAAATAACCTAATAAAGTTTGTTGAAGAAACCAGAGATAAAGGGGCAAACCCTGTACTGTTTACATCAATTGTTAGACGAAAATTTAACGAACATGGCACATTAATAGATACACACAAGGGATACCCTTTGCAAGTCCGAATAGTAGCTAAAGAAATGAATGTGCCTTTAATTGATTTGCAATATCTCACAGAACAATTAGAAGAGCAATATGGTGTAGAAGCCTCTAAAAAATTGCATTTGCATTATCAACCCAATGAAATTCCTTATTATCCTGAAGGGAAAGAAGATAACACACATTTGTCCGTTTTAGGCGCTACCGAAGTATCTAAATTGGCAATTAATCAATTAGAAGAAAAGATTGAAGGATTTAAAGCGTACATCAAAAAAGAATAGAATGAAAAATACATTGCACAAATCGTTGCTTCTATTTAGTGGTCTCTTTTTCGCCACTTCTTATGCACAAGAGCACAAAGTAATTAAACTTTGGCAAGATTCTATTCCTAATGCCATTGAAAATCCTGAATATAAAGAGGTCCAAACTTTAAAAGATTCTGCGTTGTGGAGTGTAGAAAAGGTTACAGAACCAACATTGACCCTATTTAAGCCACAAAAACCAAACGGAACAGCGGTTATTATTTGTCCTGGTGGAGGTTATCATCATTTAGCCATAAATAAAGAAGGTTTTAAAGTAGCAAAGTGGTTAAATACATTGGGTGTTACCGCATTTGTATTAAAATACAGATTGCCTGACGATGCAATTATGAAAGATAAAAGAATTGGCCCATTACAAGATGTACAACGTTCTATACGATATGTACGGCAAAATGCCAACCAATGGAAAATAGATACAAACAAAATTGGTGTGTTAGGGTTTTCTGCTGGAGGACATTTAGCAGCAACCTTGTCCACGCAATATAATAAAGAAACTTACAAAACAGAAGACAGCACAACAGCTAGGCCAGATTTTTCAATCTTGGTTTATCCAGTAATTTCCATGAAAGATTCAATTACACATAAAGGATCTAGAAAATATTTGCTAGGAGACAAACCAACAAAAGAAACCGTAGCATTCTATTCTAATGAAACCCAAGTTAATTCTGAAACACCAAAAACAATTCTAATACACGCTACAGATGACAAATCGGTTCCGGCAGAGAACAGTCTTCAATATTATATAGCCTTAAAAGAACATGGAGTATCAGCAGAAATGCATCTTTACGAAAAAGGAGGTCATGGTTTTGGTATGGGAAGAAACTCAACTCATCCTTGGGTTAAAGCATGCGAGCAATGGTTGAAGTCTTCTAAGTATTTAACAACAAACAAAAACTAAATTAATTAAAAAGCATATTATGAAAATAGCAACATCGAGTTTTTTAATATTAATGCTAATGTTTTGCAGAGATAATATGAACTCAATTGAATCAGGCGTTTATAAATGGGATGACCATCCAGTAACTAAGAGTGAACTTAAAGAAACAAGAAAAATATTTGAAGGTGAATCTCATCATTTTAAATATCTAAAAATCCATGCGACTACACAATTTCCTGGAGCTAAGCCAAGTAAAGCACATGCTAACGAAGATGCTGAGGAATGCATCATTGTTAAGGAAGGACAAATGAAAATTTCTATCGAAGGAAAAAGTAAAATTCTAAATTCTGGTGGTGTAATTTTATTAATGCCGCAACAAATGCATTCTATTGAAAATGTAGGTGATACTAACCTCACCTATTATGTTATGAAGTATAAGGCAAAAAAAGGAATGAATATTGAAAGAGGTCAGAATGAAGGTGGATCTCTAATGTTAGATCAATCAGATTTAAAATTCAAAGAAAGTAAACGTGGAGGTGGAATAGCTTATTTTGATAGACCCACAGCTATGTGCGAAAGATTTGAAATGCATATCACTCAATTAAATAAAAAAGGACCAAGTCATAAACCGCACGAGCATATTGAGTCAGAAATAATATTAGTCATTTCTGGTGATACAGAAATGATGATTGATGGTATAAATTATCAAGGAGGCGCAGGCGATTTTTATTTCGCAAACTCAGGCTCAATGCACGGAATAAGCAATGCTACAGATAAAGAGTGTAAATACTTTGCTTTTAAGTGGTTTTAAAACTAATACTATGATGACAATTAATAAATTAAATATATCATTAGGTAAAACAATTATTATATGTTGTTTTATCTCTCTAAATGCTTGTAAGAACATGGCAAATGATAGTAATGAAAATAAAGTGATTGAAAATTTTGTGTCCATTCAAAAAAATGACTCAATTGATAAGCTAGATGTTTATATCGGCGGAAAATTCTTTACCTCATATTTACATTCAGACAGTATTTTAAGAAAACCTGTTCTTTTTCCAATACATACTGCAAACGAAATTAGAATAACACGTGGGTTTCCTTTTGCAACCAATCCTGGCGAACGTTTAGACCATCCTCATCATTATGGATTATGGTTTAATCATGGTGTTGTAAATGGTATTGATTTTTGGAATAGTGCTGTAATACCAAAAGATATAAATGCACGCTATGGCAGAATAAATCATGTTAAATTCATAAACGTTGAATCTGGTGAAATTGGAACTATTGAAGTGGAGAAAGAATGGAAAAGTGACACTGATGAACTTATCCTAACCGAGCAAACAAAATATCTATTTAGTGGAGATGAAAATGAACGTATTATTACTCATATTACAACGATTACTGCTCCAAATGTTGATGTACTCTTTAAAGATACAAAAGAAGGGATGTTTGCAATGAGAGTGAGGAGAGAATTAGAGATAGCTTCAGATAAACCAGCAGTACTTTTTGATGATGACTTAGTGGCAACTGAAAGTTCTATTTTAGATAATTCGTTAGTTTCTGGTCAATATAAAAACAGTAATGGTATTGAAGGGTATCCTGAAGTTTGGGGCAAACGTGCAAAATGGATGCAACTGGCTGGTAAAGTAAGTGAAGATAGTATCTCAATATCTATATTTGATCATAAAGAAAATCTAAACCATCCTCCACATTGGATGGTGCGCGACTATGGCTTATATGGTGTGAATCATTTTGGTAGTAATATTTATACCGAAGGAAAGGAGCAATTTAACTTCACGCTTAAGAAAGGTGAATCAGCAACATTCAAACATCAAGTGGTCATCACAAATGGAGATTCTTCGACTTCAAAAAGTATAAATAATAAGTACGAAAATTTCATTTCAAAATTTTAGAATACTAAAATCTATTACAGACCATTTCTAAGTATTCCCATACTTAAGCCTCTGAGTTCGGCAAGACCTTTTAATCTTCCGATGGCAGAATATCCTGCATAAGTTGTATTGTTTTTTAAATCGTGTAACATTTGGTGACCATGATCTGGTCGCATTGGCAATGAAATGTTCTGTTCGCTTTCTATTTTTAAAACAGCTTTTACAATTTCAAACATATCTGAAGAGCCTTCGAGATGATGATCTTCATAAAAACTACCGTCAGCTTCTCGTTTAACATTTCTAAGATGAAGAAAATGAATTCTGTTTTTGAATTTCTCAATCATCTTTGGTAAGTCATTATTCTTGTTCGCACCCAAAGAACCTGTACAAAATGTGATACCATTTGATGGACTATCAATAAAACTCACTAAATCATCTAAGTCACTTTCAGATGTGATAATGCGAGGTAATCCCATAATATCAAAAGGTGGATCGTCTGGATGGATTGCCATTTTTACTCCCAATTCTTCAGCAAGTGGAATAATTTCATTCAAGAAGTAAGATAAATTAGATTTTAAGTCGGAATGCGATATATCCTTGTATTGTGCAATCATTTTCTTAAACGTCGGAATGTCAAGATCATCAACAGTACCTGGTAAACCTTTCAGAATACTATCCTTTAAACGTTGTATCTCTGTTTTAGACATTGCATCAAATCTATGTTTAGCTTTTGAAAGAATATCATCACTATAATGATTTTCAACATCATTTCGTTGCATAATGTATGTTTCAAAAACAGCCATTTCAACCTTGTCGAATCGTAATGCTGTGCTGCCATCTTCGAGTTCCCAAAATAAATGAGTACGTGTCCAATCTAAAACTGGCATAAAATTGTAGCACACATTTTTTACATCACATTTAGCAATATTTATAAGGCTTTGTTTATAGTTTTCTATGCGTTTATTATAGTCTCCTTGACGTAGTTTTATGTTTTCGTGAATGGGAATACTTTCAATAAAAGACCATTCTAATCCTTCATTGAGAATTGTATTTTTTGTAGCTTCAATTGCCTTAATAGGCCAAATTTCGCCATTTGGAATGTGGTGCAGTGCAGTAACCACACCTGTAGCACCAGATTGTCTAATATCTGAAAGGGTTACGGCATCAGTTTTGCCAAACCATCTAAAAGTTTCTGTCATTTCTTTATTTTTTAGACACCACTAAAAGCACCAAAACCACCATCTACGTGGATAACTGTTCCTGTCATAAATTTAGAAGCGTTACTTGCTAAAAGATGCACTGCGCCATTTAATTCTTCGGAATTACCAAAGCGTTTCATAGGTGTACTTCTTATAATAGTTTCACCGCGTTCAGTTAAAGAACCATCATCATTAGTGAGTAATTTTCGGTTTTGATCCGCAAGGAAAAATCCAGGTGCAATGGCATTAACTCTAATCTTATCTCCAAATTTATGAGCCATATCTACAGCCATCCAACGTGTAAAATTTTCCATAGCAGCTTTTGAAGCCGAGTAGCCAACAACACGTGTTAATGCTTGTGCTACAGCAACCGAAGATACGTTGATTATGGAACCACCATTTTGTTCTGTCATTTGTTTTCCAAAAACCAACGACGGAATCACAGTTCCCATTAAATTTAAGTCTGTTACTTTTTGAAAGTCATCCAAAGAAATATCAAATAAAGATTCAGAAGGTGATAGTGTTGCTCCAGGCATATTGCCACCAGCAGCATTAATGAGCACATCAATTTTTTGCCATTTGTCTAAAAGTTGAGCCTTTACATTTTCTAGATTTTCTTTGTCTAATACATCTGCTTTAAGGCCTATAGCGTTGGTTGAAGAAAGTTGCTCTGCAAAGGTTTTGGCTTTGGCTTCATTTCTGCCAAGTATAGCCACGTTTGCACCAGATTCAACTAGATGTTTAGCAATGCTAGAACCTAACACACCGTAACCGCCAGTGATTAATATAACTTTATCTTTTATTTCAAATAAGTTCATTCAATAATTTTTAAGAAATTAAATTACAATATCTTTTTATAAAAACCTTATCGTTTTAAACTATTTATAGAAAGAATTTACTTGAAAGAAGCTAATTGTTTTAAAGGCATTTTAAATAAAAAAACCTTCATATTTCTATGAAGGTTTTCTAGTAGCGGGAACTGGACTCGAACCAGTGACCTTCGGGTTATGAGCCCGACGAGCTACCTACTGCTCTATCCCGCGATTTAATTTTCCTTATTTCACTTAGCTTTTAACTTACGGTTCATAATGCCGACAGAAATATTGGACTGCAAATATACAACGCTTTTTAAATTTAACAAGCATTAAGACAAAAAAAAACGCTCTATATTTTAGAGCGTCATTTTAATTTATAAATAAAAAAGTTTTATGCTAATCATCGTCATCGTTATCCTCTGAGTCTAAGGTTGCTAAAGCTCCTTTGGTATTCACTTCATCTAAATCAAAATTAACAATATTTGGTAGCTTCATTTTTAAAGCAGCATAATTTCCTTTAAATCCATTATTACTTAATAATAAGGTTTTAAGGTTAGTTAATTGCGCTAATTCACTTGGTAAACTACCATAAAATGCGTTATTAGATAGT
This sequence comes from Winogradskyella echinorum, assembly GCF_014297365.1. Lineage (GTDB taxonomy): Bacteria > Bacteroidota > Bacteroidia > Flavobacteriales > Flavobacteriaceae > Winogradskyella > Winogradskyella echinorum. The sequence goes on from NZ_JACOQD010000001.1 coordinate 327,206, forward strand.
ACCAACTCTTCTAGTTGAGTTAACTCACCAATAGATGAAGGGATAGTACCTAATAGATTATTATCAAAAACACTTAATACCTTTAAAGATGTTAAATTAGAAATCGTGGAAGGCAGTTTACCAATTAATAAATTGCTACTTAATATTAAGCTTTCTAACTTAGAAAGGCTTCCTATAGAGGCTGGTATTTCTCCAGAGAAATTATTATTAAATAATTCTAATGTTTTTAAGTTAGTAAGGTTTCCAATATCCGAAGGTATACTACCTTCAAAATTATTTGAGAACAGTTTTAACTCTTCTAAACTAGACATTTTGGTAACTGAAATTGGCAGTTCACCTTCTAATTTATTAAAAGATAAATTAAGTATTTTTAAACTCGTTAAGTTTGAAATTGATTCTGGTAACTTTCCTTTAAGTTTATTAAAACTTAAATTAATAGCAATGACATTGTCATTTTCTATGGTTAAACCATACCAAGTTGATACTGGTTGATTTAAATCCCATGATTTAGTCCAAGAGTCACCATCAGTTGCATTATAAATTTCAACTAATACGTCTTTTTGGGATTGGGAAACGTCGGCAAATGTAAATGCAGAAAGCAAGCAACATAATAGGGTCAGTTTTAATGTTTTCATAGTTAGTAGATTTATGTGGAGGGGCACAATATCATCTCGAAGATATAAGCAATAACTATAAAGCGCAAATTTTTTCGATGAACTACATAAATTTAAAATTTAAATTACTGATTTCCAGTATTTTAAATATTTTCACTGTTCAATACTATTTGCTTGAAAACTTGTAATTTCTTGATTTTCAATTGTCAATTCAATTTGAATAGGATTACAACAGATTTCACAATCTTCTATGTAATTCTGCTGTTTTTGAGAGGTATCTATTAGCATTGATATTTGCTCCCAACAATAAGGACATTGAAAGAAATACTCATCCATAAAATGAACAATTAAAATTGAACGTTTAATAATTCTCCACTAATTTGGAGCACTTGTAATTCTGATAATTTAGCTGAAAACTTAGCCTGATTTCTGCTTAGTTCTGCATTAAGTAGGTTTAGTTGCGCTTGTCTAAACTCTATAGAATTAACCTGACCTAGTTTAAATTTTTCTTGAGTACGCTCAAAATTATTTTGAGCTGTTACTATATTCTTTTCTTGGATATTATAGATTTCTAACTTGTTGATGTAATCATCCCAAGCATTATTAAAATCGCGCTCAATAGTAAGCAAAATACTTTCTTTTTGAAGTTGTTGTGTTTCGAGATTTACTTTAGCATTTCTTACTCTCGTAATAGTAGATCCTCCATCAAATAAATTCCAACTTAGATTTAAACCACCGGATAAGCCTGTATTGGTAGAAACCGCAACAAAGGACGCTGCATTATTGTTATTCTTATTCCAACCATAAGAACCAGATAAACCTATTGTTGGAAGGTAAGCAGATTTACCAGAGTTAATATCTAATTTACTAATGGCTATATTTTTTTCAGTTTGAAGTAGAGCTACATTTCTAGACTTTGCTTTTTCAAATAAGCTGTCTTTTTGAAACTGAAGTATAAACTGAACATCTGTTTCAACATTATAATCGTTAGTATAAGTTTCTCCTAAAACTAACTTTAAATCGCGCTTGGCATTTTTTAATTGTTGTTTTGTGTTAATGATATTAATACTATCATTATTTATATCTACCTCAGCATTGAGGACTTCTAACTTAGTATTCTGTCCATACTCAAACTGATACTCTGATCGTATTAATCTATCTTTAGTAATGTTAAGCGTTTCTTCTAAAGTATTTAAATTATCTGTAAGCTGAGCAACATTATAATACACAGAAAAAAGTTGTATTACAGTATTTTCAATCGTTTCTCTGGCCTGCAATTCTGATAGTTGATATTGTTCCTTTAAACGTTTGTAATTATAGTGTCTTCCTAAACCATCAAAAAGTGTATAATTAAGGCTAACGCTCGCGTTATATCTCGTGCTTTCAGCTCCATTTAATGTTGTTGTTTCACCATTAGAAAACTCAGCTTCTGTGTTATCTAAGTTATAGGTTGCACCTGCAGCACCTGTAACTGTTGGTAAAAATCCAGTATTTAATATACTTGTATTATTCTCTGCAACTAAAACCGCATTTTGGGCAATTTTTACGCCATAGTTATTCTCTAAAGCTAAAGTTACAGCTTGTTCTTTAGTTAAGATTTCTTGTGCTTGTAAGCAAATACAACACAATAAAAACAGAATTGTAAGTTTGCTTTTAATGATCATGAGCTTCATTTTGTTCTTTAATTGCACGTTCTACTTCTTCTTTAGTGACCTCATTACCTGTTGCTAGCCACTTACTATTCTTTTTTATCGTATTACTAAATGACAAAAACAATGGCAAAACTAATAATGTTAGTATAGTAGCATAGGCAATACCAAAGGAAATTGAAATTGCCATTGGCTTTAAAAATTGTGCTTGTCTACTTTTTTCTAATAATAATGGTGCTAAACCGGCAATTGTTGTTAAAGAGGTTAAGAAAATAGCTCTAAATCTAGATTTTCCCGCTTCAGAAAGTGCTAAATCAAAATTCATTCCTTCTTTAAGATTGCTATTAAACTTACCTATTAGAACCAAACCATCATTTACCATAATACCTATTAAGGCAATAATACCAAGTAATGATAAAATATTTACCTGAAAATCTAACAACCAATGACCCCAAGCTACAGCTGTTAAACTAAATGGAATCAATAGGATGAGTAAAAACGGTTGTGAATAGCTTCTAAATGTGAAGGCGATTGTAATATAGATTAATAATAAAATTATTGGGCCAGCCACAGAAAGTGAACTCGTTAATTTTCCTGCTTCACGATTTTGTCCTTCGTACGATGCATTTATTGTAGGATATTTAGATTGCAATTGCGGAATAAACACCGTTCTAATATCATCTATAATATCTGTGTTACTTGTACTAGGATCTTTTAAATCTGCATAGACCTGAATTTCTCGTTTGCCTTCTAAGTGATTAATAGCTACATCTCCTCTTGCAATACTATAAGTTGCTATATCTTTTAAAGTTACCCGCTCACCTGTTGGTGTAACTATTCGCATAGCATCTAAATCATTTATTGAACTTCTGTTGTTTTTATCGTAACGCACCCAAACTTTAATTTCGTCTTGTCCACGCTGAAAACGCTGTGCTTGTGCACCAAAAAATCCTGAACGAACCTGAGCCATTACAGTTCTTAAATCTAAGCCAAGTAAATAAGCACTTTCTTTAAGCTCTAACCGAATTTCTTTTATACCTGCAGGATCGTTATCACCAATATCTTTAAGTAATGGATTAGATTCTAAATACTTTTTAAGTTCTGCCTTAGATGCTTTTAATTCATCTATATTGTTACTTAATAAGGATACTGAAACCGGACTTCCTCCAAAATTTCCACCTGAACCATAAATTAATCGTTCTGTGCCAATTACTGGACCTACCAATTCTTCCAATCTATTGGTTACTAAGTCTGCTTTTATTTCATCTGGTCGTTCCTCTCCTGGTAATAGATTTATTCTAAGTCGTGCACTAGAGCTACTACTAATATCAACTATTGTATTTTCAAACAATTGTTTCCCTGTGCCTTTTAGGTATTTATCTGTAAGTTCTTTATTAACAATAAATGATTTTTCTTCAATAAGTGAAATAATTGAATCTGTAATTTTAACATTGGTACCAGCCGGCATAACCAATTCTATATTTGCGGCATCACTAGCAATTCTTGGAAAAAGTGTTACACCTATAATTCCACCACCAAGTGACCCAAATGTTAGAACTAGTAAAGTGATAAAAATTCCAAGTGAAAATATCTTATACTTTAATACTCGGTCTAATATCGGAGTATAAACTTTGTCTCTTAAGAAAGACATTAAGCGATCACCACCACTGTTAATCGCTCTCATTTTTGAGAAAAATTGCTTTGTTTTAGATGGATTTTCATCTGGCACTTGGGCTCTTAAAGCCTTAGAATGTGCTAAGTGGGCTGGCAAAATAATAAGTGCTTCTATTAATGAAACGACTAAAGTTAATATCACTATTACGGCGACTTCGCTAAAAAACTCTCCAATTCTACTATCTAAAAAGAAAAATAAAGAAAAGGCTAATAGTGTTGTTACAATGGCTGAAACTACTGGTGGAATAACTTCTAATGTACCATCTATAGCAGCTTGTATTGGTTTTTTACCTTTTTCGTAATGTTGATATATATTTTCTGCAATTACAATACCGTCATCTACTAAGATTCCAATTACGATAATCATTCCAAACAATGAAAGCACATTGATAGTGACATCGAATTGTGCCGCAAACATAAACATTCCTAAAAACGAAATCGGTAAACCAAAGGCCACCCATAATGCTAGTCTGGTATTTAAGAATATGGATAGAAATAGTAAAACCAAAATCATACCAACAATAGCATTCTCGGTTAACAACTGAGTACGTTGCTTAAGCGTAATAGATCTATCATTTATAACATTTAAAGTTACATTATCGTATTTCTGATTGTACTCTTCAATATAAGTATTAACCTTATCAGCAGATGAAATTAAATCTTCATTATTTGTACTTGTAATTGTAATATTTACAGCTAACTCTTGATTAAAATACGTTGCATTTGGTGTTTCTGAGAAACGATCACGTATAGTCGCAACGTCCTTTAAACGAATTACTTTACCATCACTCGAAGCTCTAACAATAATATTTAAAAGCTCATTACCATAGTATTGTTTGTTATTGGCTCTAATTAAATATTCTTCAGCTACCGTTTTTACATTACCACCTGTTACTAAAATATTTGAACTGCTAACTGCAGTAGCAACTTCATTAAACGTTAAATTGTAGGCTAATAAGTCAATTTCATTAACAGCAATTTCAATTTCTTCATCAGGAAAACCAGAAATTTCAATTTGAGAAATTCCATCTATAGCACGTAAATCTGTTTCAACTTGGCGCGCCAATTGCTTTAAGGTTACTAACGGAATATTTTTTCCGCTGACAGCAAAAGAAATAGTTTCTCTCACAGCTTCTTGCTTAGAAACTACCAAAGGCTCCATACCAGTAGGAAATGATGGCACTCTATCAACTGCGTTTTTTACTTCGAGAAGCATAAAATCTAGACTCTCCCCTTTTTCAATTTCTACAGTTATTGAACCGCTGTTTTCTCGAGAAGTCGAAGTAACCCTATCTACTCCTTTTAAACCTTTAAGATTATCTTCAATTTGAAGTACAATACCTTCTTCTATCTCTTGAGGAGATGCACCAGGATACGTAATATTTACATTTATAATCTTAGATTCTGTAAGTGGAAAGAAAGACGATTTTAATGACAATGCTCCTATAATACCAAAAACAAAAAATGCAATTATAACTACATTTACTGCAACATGATATCTTATAAAATATTCAATTAGTTTTCTCATTATTGAATAGAGTCATTAGTTGTAGTATTATTCTTTGCTGCTTTTACATGCATACCTGCATAAGCACCAGGAACTGGTTTTCTTAGAATTATTGTACCGTTTGGTATGTCTTTTAAAACAACACTTTCATTAGAAAAATGAGCTGGTTTAACAGGTATAACATCCAATAAACTATCTCTTACTACATAAATTTCTTGGCTATCTAGTAATAAGTTTCGATCTATTTCTATAGCATTTTCAACCTTTTCGGCATTCAGGTTAGCTTCAAGATACATACCTTCCTTAAGATCATCATGTTTTACTTCAATATAAACCGTAATTGTCTGTGTAGTGGCATCAATACTTCCATTAACTCGCGATACTTTACCATTATAAATTTTAGTATTATCTAAACTGGTTAAGCTTACGCTCTCACCTTCTTTAAGAATATCAGCAAAGGACTTACTTATAGCAACTTCCATTTCGTAAACAGAAGGGTTTATAAATTCACCTAGTTTTTGTCCATTTCTTACTAAAGTACCTTCAGTAACTAAGGCCTCAGTTAAAATTCCTGTGAAAGGCGCTGTTATTCTGTATTTTGTTAATCGCTGTTCTAAATTTTTTACGTTGTAATACGAACTAACAATACCTCTTCCTGTAATGAAATAATTTTCCTTTTCGTTGGATATTTCTGGTAACTTAGGTGTGGATTTATTTAAGTCGAAACCATTTAAGTAAGATTGCCATTTTGGAAATACATCTGGAAAATCTAATCGTAAATCTGGCATTATTGCCGCTATACTATTATATAAATTACTTTTAGCAGATTGTACACTAGCGTAATATTCCGAAGCATCTAGTCGAATTAAGCTTTCACCTTTATTAAATTTTTGACCAGGCTTAAAGAGCTTTGAACCTGTTTTAAAAATTCCTTGAACTTCAGAATATAACTCTACGCGCTGCTTTGCAGTAAGATTACCATTTGCTGAAATTACAATTGGTACAGTCGTATTCTCTACAGTATCTACAAGCACTGTTTTAACCACTTTAGGAATTACAGGCTTTGGTTTGTTTTTGTTATCAACAAGATATTTAGCAAAAAAGAAAGCGCCTACAATTAATGCAACGCCTAAAACAGATAAAATAACTTTTCTTAACATAATTGAGATGGTCAGTAAATTGCAAATTTACCTATATACTTATGCTAAGGCGTTAAAATAATCTTAATAATTATTTAGAAATTTCGTCTAACTCAAATTGTACCTTCTCCCAATCTGCCATTAATTTTTCTAAAGACTTTTTCTTGGTTTGGTATGCATCAAAAAACTTAGGGTCTGAAGCGGTTTCATCATAGTTGGTTGCCAATTTTAAATCATCGGACTTAATATCTTTTTCTAACTGATTGATTTTAGATTCGATGTTACTTAATCTATTATTTAAAGACTTTAACTTCTTTTGGTCTTGGTAACTTTGCTTATTATTTTCCTTAGGCTTATTAGCTATTACAGTTCGCTTTTCAGCTTCACGGAGGTTTTCAAGATTTCGTTGTTCTAAGAAAAAGTCGATATCGCCTAAATACTCTTTGATATTCTGATCCTTAAATTCATATACAGTATCTGTTAATCCCTGTAGAAAATCTCTATCGTGAGATACTAAGATTAAAGTACCCTCAAACTTTTTAAGCGCATCTTTAAGAACGTTCTTAGATTTAATATCTAAATGATTGGTAGGCTCATCCATTATAAGAACATTTAATGGTTGAAGCAATAATTTTGCTAATGCCAAACGATTTCTTTCTCCACCAGATAACACTCTTACATATTTTTCTACCTCTTCACCCCTAAACAAAAACGAACCTAAAATGTCTCTAACCTTACTTCTATTAGTTTCGTTAGCTGCATCGATCATGGTATCTAACACCGTTTTACTACCATCTAAATATTCGGCTTGATTTTGAGCGAAATAACCAATCTGTACATTGTGTCCTAAATTCAGTTTCCCTTCGTGTTCAATTTCTCCAACTATAATTTTTGCCAAAGTAGATTTCCCTTGACCATTCTGACCAACAAAAGCCGTTTTTATATCTCTAGGTACAGCTAAACTTACATTGTGTAAAACCTGTAAATCTCCATATGATTTAGACACATTTTCAAGTTCTACAACCACCTTACCCGGTGTTACTGAAACTGGAAAGTTAAGACTCATTACACTATTATCATCTTCATCTACTTCAATTCTATCTATTCTATCAAGCTTTTTAATTAAGGACTGAGCCATCGTGGCTTTAGAGGCTTTGGCTCTAAATTTCTCAATAAGCTTTTCAGTTTGTTGAATCTGTTTTTCCTGATTTTTTTGCGCAGCCAATTGCTGAATTTTCATTTCTTTTCGCAACGCCAAAAATTTAGTGTATGGCTTATTATAATCGTATATACGCCCAAGCGAAATCTCAATAGTACGATTGGTCACATTATCTAAAAACATTTTATCGTGAGATACAATTACAACTGCACCACTATAGCTTTTAAGGAAATTTTCTAACCATATAATAGATTCGATATCTAAGTGGTTAGTTGGCTCATCCAATAACAATAAATCATTATTTTGAAGTAAAAGTTTTGCTAATTCTATACGCATTCTCCAACCTCCTGAAAATGTATCTGTGAGTTTATTAAAATCTTCGCGTTTAAAACCTAAACCTTGAAGAATTTTTTCTGTATCACCCTGATAATTATAACCTCCTAAGATTTCGTATTGATGCTGAATTTCATTTAAATCAATCATTAATTGATTGTAAGATTCGCTTTCATAGTCGGTACGTTCTGCTAACTGTATATTAATTTGCTCTAGTTTAGCTTCACATGCTTTAATTTCTTTAAAAGCTTCATAGGATTCTTCTAAAACGGTTTTACCAAAATCAAAGTCTATATCTTGTTTTAAGAATCCTATCTTTAAATCTTTATCTGCAGCTATTTGACCTGTATCTGCTTCTTGTTCTTTTGATAGAATTCTTAGCATAGTAGATTTACCTGCACCATTCTTACCAATTAAACCTATACGGTCGCCTAGACCTAGTTTAAAAGTAATTTCTTCAAAGAGATATTCGCCTTGAAAGGATATAGATAGATTATGGATATTTAGCATAACTTTTATAAATATTACAATTGTAATAAACGTTACAATTGTTACAATTCATCGATAATAAAAAATTATCTTTGCCTTGTATTAAAAAGTGCAAAAGTAAGCTAATAAATATGATTAAAAAAGGAATGAAATTGTATAGTATTCTTTATGGTGCTTGTCCAAAATGCCACCAAGAATCTATGTATGTTAACAAAAACCCATACGCACTATCCGAAATTTTAACCATTCACGATAAGTGTTCTCACTGTAATACTAGATATAGAATGGAGCCTTCCTTTTTTTATGGTTCCATGTATGTAAGTTATGGCGTTGGTATTGCTTTTGCTGTGGCTGCCTTTGTAAATAGCTATTTGATATTTGAATCCTCTTTAGTAACTGCATTTATAGCAATAGTTGCCACCTTAGTTGGTTTTATGCCAATTATTATGAGGTTATCGAGAAATATTTGGATTAACCTTTTTATGAGTTATGATAAATCCTTAGTTAAGAAGTAAACCTATTAACATCGATTTCTGTATCTAACGTTTCGTTATTTTCAATAAATTGAAATAGTTTCTGTGCTACAAAGGGAGCAATCATAACACCTCTCGTTCCTAAACCATTTAAAACATATAGATTTTTGTATTCAAAATGTCTACCAACTAAAGGTCTTCGATCTTTTACAGTTGGCCTAATTCCTGCTACGTGATTAACCACTTCAAAATTGCACTTTACAAACGTTTTTAATTTTGAAAGTAATTCTTCTTTTGCAGCTTCTGTCGGTGTGTTAGTTTTATCTTCATTATTATAAGTGGCACCAACATTATATAAATCATTACCCAAGGGAATCACAAATACCGAAGATTTTACAGCATAATCTATTTTTAAATCTGGCGCTTTTATGGTTAGAATTTCACCTTTAGATCCTGTTATTGGAATATGCTTAAAAAATGGATTATTTTTTACCCCAAAACCTTCTGCAAAAATAAGGTGTGATCCTTGATAGTTTTTGTATTGAATTAGGTTAGTTTCAAATTGAACATTACTGTAATTAAAAGCAACCTCTTCTAAATAATTGTTTTGCTTTAAAAAGGCTTTATAATTTATAATTAAGGTTTCGGTATCTATGCGACCTGCATGTAAAACTTCGCCAAATCCAAAAGGCGCATTAATATGAGAATTTGTATTCTTAACCAATTGTGTTGAAAGAAACGGTTCTAGGTTAGGTTTATCCGAAGCACCAAACCATTTATTTTGCTCTTCGATAGAAAAGAAACGTCTTAATATTCTAAGTTTATAGTCTATTTTGATATTTAAATCCTTTTCAAGTTTTTTGTATAAAGGCAAAGAGCGGTTTAACTGTTCTTTAGCTTTCCATACCTCAGAGAAGCGCTTAAGAATAACCGGATTATATAATCCGGCTGCTACTATTGAAGACTTTTGCGAACAGTCGTCAAAAACCACAAACGATTTATTATGCTTTCTTAATTGTTCGCAAAAAGCGATACTTGCTAAACCACAACCAACGATAATGTAATCTACTTGTTTCACATTTGCGAAAATATCAAAAAGATTCCTGCCTACGCAGGAATGATAAACAAAAAACGCCCACTTAAAAAGTGAGCGTTTATATTATTATCAGTGTAAGTTAACTAGTAACTCCACATATCTTGTTCAAAGTTTCTAATCTTATCTTTGATACGTTCTGATTCTAAAAGTTGCATTAAAGCATTTTCAGCAACATACTCCTTTACCTCTCTGTCTCCATAAACATTTTCTTCTTTGTAGATTAATCCACTAAAACGTCTACTATTTAATAAGTGATCGAAAGACAATGGTACAGCACTATTTTTATTATTAAATGCTTTAGCATCGTGCATAATATCTCTTATCTCTGGATAAAATACCCAAAATAAGCCGATAGGTTCTTTATTAGCTTCATCATCAGAATCAATAAAGTTAACGTCTGGTGCTGCTGGTGCAATAGCAAGTATACGATACTTTAATTCTCCTTGACGCTTATCAAAATACCATAGGCCTTTAATAAGGTAAGAACTAATATCTGCTGCTCCAATTTCACGACGAATTATGAATTCTTCAGGAACTTGAGATGTATCTGAAATACCTTCGGCATTCATCCAATCAATTCCTTCATCAGTAATCTCCTCTTTCTTTAAAGAAGGAGCAAGATCTTCCATAGTTCGTTCTTCCGTAAAATACGCATCCGCATAAACTTTAGATATCATACCACTTTCAATGTTATCCATTAATACGCGGTATAATGATTTTCTGTCATCACCTAAATTATCTTCAATCGGAAAATACAAAGGAAAATTAACACGCTCATCTAGAACCACTTTCTCCCAGATCATTTTAGAAAATAAGATATCTCTATCTCCAACATAACCATATTCTAATGGCTTATCATTATCTAGAAGTAACTGTGCTTCGGTTTTCATACCAATTTCTTCTGGTATTTTTGCATTTAGGACATTGGCTTGAGCAAACATAAAGTTTGTAGCTACAACTCCTAATCCTATACATAAAAAGCTTTTTAAATTCATCTTATTTTATATTATAATTTGGGATTTTATTTTATTTAAATTATCGATTAATTTGTTACCTCAACCGTGACTGGAGATACACCTTTTAATTGATACTTAGAATTGCCTTTAATCTTAGCTTTAATATCGAATATTGCAATAACATCTCCTTTACGAGCTCTTTTAATAGCCGCTTTAGCTTGTGCATTCATTTTTGTGCCAGCTACAGAAACTGTAGGTTGACCAGGTACTTTCACTTTAAACGACGTTACGTTAATAGGTAAATCGAATACAAAATCATCTAATTTAGCACCTACTGTACCTATCTCAACATTTCGCTTAGGTAATCTAACTAAACCATCTTTACCTGCAATTGTTCCTGTAGGCTTAGGAATATCTTTAATTCTAAACGTTTTTCTATCACTAGCTTTTGAGCCATCATCTAAAGTTGCTGTTACATTAATTGTAACCTCTCTACCAGATCCTGGATTCATAACATATTTACCAACACCTGATCCTTTTGATAAACCAGTACCTGATGCAGCTACTTTATTATCTGGTACACCAGCAAAAGAAATTGTCATTGGGTTAGCAACACCACGATAAACTACGTTCATCTTATCTGCAGAAATTGTTGCAGAGTTTGGTCTTGGAACTACAACATAGTTTCCGACAATTGGAATTTCTAAAGGCTTACCATCTTCTAAGAAAGTAAATTTACCGTCTATTTGATGCTCACCAACATTACCAACATTAAAATCTAATTTTGCAGCACCTGTAGAATCTACAGCGTTAGAAATATCTATTTCGTTACCCTGCACAGATAATTTAGTAGGTGTTACATTAGCGTATTTACCTAAAACTACTTTACCTTGAAATTTCTCTCCTGCAAAAAATGCTGATTTATCTGCTAATACAATTGCCTGATATTTTTTAAGTGAAACCGCTGCATCTAATGTATTACCTAAAAACAGGTTAAACATATTAGCTTCAGTAACTTTAACATCATTTTGCATTGCAGTTAATTTAGTATAAGATGCAATAGCTGGAAATCCTTTGTAATGGTAATCTAACCAATCGATTTTTTTACCATCTTTATTAGGAACTTTATCGGTATTAAAACGTTTATCAAAACTCTGAATTGCTTTTTGATATTTAACATCAGAACCTAAAATATCTTTAATATCTTTCTTATACTTTTCAATCTCAGCTAATACAGCTTGACCTGCTTTAGTTGGACGATCACCAGTAAACCACTTCTCGTCAAGAATATCGGTTTTATCCATTTCTTCAAATGGTAATTTACCAGTTTCTGGATCTACTTCATATCCACCAGATTTTAATAAATCTTGCTTTAATGTTTCAATGTATCTGAAGAATCTATCAGAGACAACGCTTACTTGTTTAGCTTTATTAGCTGGAACAGCAAAATCTTCTGGTTTCTCTTCTGCTTTTGTAGCTAAATCTGCTAATAAAGCCGAGTTCTTTTCTGTAGCATCTTTATTTGAGTCTACAAACTTCGCTTCCATTAATCCGAAAGCGGATAGTACTTCTTTTGACATATTCATTGCCATCATAGCAATAAATACTAAGTACATAAGGTTAATCATTTTCTGCCTTGCAGATGCTTTTCCTCCTGCCATTGTAATTGGTTTTTAAATGTTAATTAATTAAATTTCGATTATAAAAACCAATTTAGTTTTTGTTCATTGCAGATAACATTCCACCATATACTCCATTTAATGAAGATAAGTTAGATGCTAAAGATTGCATTTGTTCTTTTAACTTAGTTGCATTTTCAACTGCTTCTTCGTTAATTGCCGCTTGGCGATTAGCGCTTTCCATCTGTACTTTGTAAAGACTATTTAAAGACTCCATTTGCGCTGCAGCAAGAGACATTTCTTCACTATATTTCTTTTGTGCTTGCATAGAATCTACAGTTGGTGAAATACCTTTTGCAGCTCCTTCGAAGTTTTTAATACTTGTACCTAAGCTAGCCATAAGCTCACCATCAATCTTAGCTTCTTTTAATAAGTTATCTAATTTTTTAGATAATAAACCTTCTGCATCTTTAGGCTCTTCTTTTTTCTTTTTACCTCCTACAGCTTGTCCTCCAGCTAATTCTGGATATACTAAAGACCAATCTAAGTCGCCTTGTTGTCTTTCAAAAGCTGAATATGTAAATACAAGTGCTTCAACCACCATTCCTAATGTTAGAATTTCAGAAGCGAAAGGCCAGTGCTGAATTTTAAATAATGCTCCAACAATTACAATTGCTGCTCCTAATCCGTAGACCATATTAGTGATAGTCATTTTACCTTTTTGTGCCATAATTTTTTTAGTTTAAGTTTAAGTTTAAGTTAATGGTTTAACTTAAGTAGGTTAATTTAATTTGGGTTATTAATTGTTAAATTTTATTTTTTAATTGGTTGCTGCGTTTTTAGTTACTTCAGTTCCCATATAATCTTGAACTGTTCTAAATCCGATATAACTTCTTGCAGAATCTGCATATTCATAATCTCTAGAACTTACTTGTAAGAAATAAGCAACATCTTTCCAAGAACCTCCTCGTACAACTTTACGTGCATTGTCTGGATCGTTTACATTTGGATTAATTGTTGAAGAATATTCATAAGATGCTGGATCATAAGAACCATTCACCCATTCTGATACATTACCTGCCATGTTGTACAAGTTAAAATCATTTGGATCATAAGCATCTGCTTCTACAGTATATAATGCTTGGTCGGCTGCATAATCACCTCTTAAAGGTTTAAAGTTGGCCATAAAACATCCTCTGTCATTTTTAGTGTAAGGTCCTCCCCAAGGGTACGATGCTCCTTGTAAGCCACCACGTGCCGCATACTCCCATTCTGCTTCAGATGGTAATCTGTATGAGTTAACTGGCTGACTTCCTTTACTTTTTTGGTATCCATTATGGTATAACGTTCTCCACTGACAAAATGCTTGTGCTTGTTTCCAAGATACACCAACTACTGGGTAATCACCATAAGCATCATGCCAAAAATAATCATTGTGCATTGGCTCATTATATGAGTAAGCAAAATCTCTAATCCAAGCGGTTGTATCTGGATATACTTCTACTTCTTGTTGTATAACAACTTCAGAACGTTTTAAATTTCTGTTTCTGGCTGCTTTTTGAATATCCATATATGTATACTGGAATTTAAATTGCTTTACATCCCAAGTACGTTGACCATTATATGATTCTTCAAGAGGTAAATACATACCATCCATAACTTCTGCATATAATTCGTCTGGATAATCAGCAGTATCAAAAATTAAATCTACATCGCGATTAATTTTTCTCTGCTCATTACCATATGTGTTTTGCATATAGCTTTCATAGGCATTTAGAGCTTCAGGATCTGCATCTTTATATGCAAATTCACCGATATCTCCACTACCTGGAGTTTTACCTTCTAAATCAGCCATCTCAGCTAATTTTAATCTTAAAATGGAATCTCTTACCCATTCTACAAATTGACGATACTCACTGTTAGTAATTTCTGTTTCGTCCATATAAAATGCACGTACAGTTGCAGTTTTAGTTGGTGCATCTTGCACACCAGCTAAATCATCATCAGATTTACCCATAATAAAAGCTCCGCCAGGTACTAATGTCATCCCATAGGGCTTTTCTGGATGCCATGATTTACCTTTAACTCCTACTAATTGTCCGCGATCACCAGAATTACAACTGGCAAATAAAATTAGTACTGCGGTTAATAAAATAAACTTCTTAATATTCATAGTAACTCGAGGTTAAATTAGTCATAATTATTTTTGAGGTCGTAAACATATTTATATATTTTCGAATAAACAACTTTTTTTGCATTTTTTTTGCATTTCGTCTTGAAAATAAGCATTTCATCGATAAAAAATATGTTAAATACCGATAAAGTGTACAAATTAGAAGCTATTCTTCCTGTAGGCTTTATACCAGCGTTCTGGTAGTTCACCTTGATTAGCAAGCACATAATCCGCATGCATGCATGGTAATAACGTATGCTTTTTTAATTTATTATTAACATCTGGTAAAAATGGTATCTCAATCCACCATCTTCCAGTTTTTAGACTCTTGTAAAACGTAAGGTCATCTTCTTCTACCAAAACACTATACTTCTGATAATGGTTTTCATTTAAGAAATCGTCATCCTTCACTCTACAATTAACACCTTCTATAAAATACCAAATCATTTGAGCTACTAACATTGAAGTAGCACTATCGTTTTTTGAATTATGATATTCATAAATACCAAAAGAAGATACTTTATTACTTATACCAGCATATCGTGTTATTGCACAAATTTCTTTTCCAGAAAATCCATTCGGCGAATACTTTTGGTTATCACTAACTTCTGCGGCTCTTACAGACTTTAAATCTACGGATACAATATGTGCATCTCGCATTAATGGTTCTACCATATTTATATCTGCCGAAACTTCTCCTAAACGGTAGGCCTCAAAATACAGCTTTTCTATGAGATCTATTTCTTCTTGGGAGTTAAAATAAGTTTGATACCCAATGGTAGAATAATTAAATAGATTATAAGGCTCTTCCACAATAACTTTTCCAACATAACTATTGTTTTTAATTGGCAGATTTGCATCACCTAAATCGAAATTAGTATCTACACTTACAATATTTACCATTGGTAAAATTGAATCATACGCTCTGTAGTTAGCGTAAGTTAAATCTTGACTTCCTCCTATAATAATAGGTATGATATCTTTTTCTACTAAAACAGTAATTGCAGTTCTTACAGCAAAGTATGTATCTTCTACTGTTTCGCCTGGCTCAATATCACCAAGATCTGCTATAGTTGTATGCCAGTTACCAGGAAATAATGTGTATAATGTTTTTCTAATAGAATCGAAGTTAATTGATGCTCCTATATAGTTAACATCATTTCTATTTTCTTGAACACCAATAATTGCCATTTGAACATCCTCTAGATCAGGAATTCCATTTTGGCGAGAATGTACTTTTATTTTTTTTCCTAGTGCTTGTTGAGCTATAAGTTCGTTATGCGCTAAAACCGCATCTGAAACAGGCGTAAGGAAATTAAAATTCATAGTTTTTATTTCTTTTTGGTGGTTGCTTTTTTCTTAGTTGTCTTCTTTCTTGTTTTCTTTTTAGGAGCATTCTTTTCGAGTAGAGCTTGTGCTTTTTCTAAAGTCATTTTACTAACGTCTACTGTTTTAGCCAATTCTACTTTCTGTTTCCCTTTTATAATGTTGTGTCTTCCCCATCTCGCCTTTTCCACTCTAACACCTTCTTCTTCCCAATTATGGATTACCTTATCTATCTCCTTCTGAATCTTTTCTTCAATCAAAGTTACAATGTCTTCTTCAGATAAATTATCCCAATCGTATTTTTTATTTACATTAATAAACATACCGTTCCATTTTATAAATGGTCCAAAACGTCCTTTACCTTTTGTAACTTCTAAATCTTTATACATATATATAGGAGCGTCTGCTAATTCTTTCTCCTTAATATATACTATTGCTTCATCTAATTCTACACTCAATGGATCTACTCCTTTTGGTAACGAAACAAACTTTTTACCAAAGCGCACGTATGGACCAAATCGTCCATTATTAACTTCAACCTCATCATCCTTATAATGTCCTAAAGCTTTTGGTAATTTAAATAAGTCCATAGCCTCCTCAAAGGTTATAGAATTTAATTGTTGGTCTGGTGATAAACTTGCAAACTTTGGTTTTTCCTCATCTTCCATAGTGCCAACTTGTACCATTGGTCCAAATTTACCTAAACGCACACTAACTTGACGACCAGATTTTGGATCTGTACCTAAAATACGTTCTCCAGATTCGCGCTCTGCATTTTCTTGCACATCTTCTACTTGAGGATGAAAACCTTTGTAGAAATCCTTCATCATTTCTCTCCAGTCCTCTTTCCCTTCGGCTATATCATCGAACTTATCTTCAACTTTTGCCGTAAAATTGTAATCTAAAATACTTTCAAAATGATTAACCAAGAAATCAGTTACAATCATACCTATATCTGTAGGCACAAGTTTTCCTTTATTAGAACCTGTTTTTTCCGAAAGTGAATTTTCCTTTATACTACCATTTTCAAATACTATTTGTTTGTATGCTCTCTCATCACCTTCGTGTGTTCCTTTTTCTACATAATTTCTATTTTGTATTGTTGAAATAGTTGGTGCATATGTAGACGGACGACCAATACCTAACTCTTCTAATTGTTTTACTAGAGATGCTTCAGTAAATCTAGATGGTGGTCTTGTAAAACGTTCAGTCGCTGTAATGTAATTATTCTGAAGATTTTCACCAACCTTTAAATCTGGCAAAATACCTTCTTGTTCTGTGTCTTCGTCATCAGTTCCTTCTAAATAGACTTTTAAAAATCCATCGAAAGTGATGATTTCTCCATTAGCTGTAAACTGCTCACTTACGTTATTTTTAGACTCGATTTCAATTTTAAGATTGGTACGCTCTAATTTAGCATCACTCATTTGAGATGCAATTGCGCGTTTCCATATTAAATCGTAAAGTCTTGCTTGATCGCGTTCTGCATTTACAGTATGGTTAGCAAAATCTGTAGGACGGATAGCTTCGTGTGCTTCTTGAGCTCCTTTAGATTTTCCTTTATAATTTGTTGGATTGCTATATTCAGCTCCATAAGCTGAAACAATTTCGTTTTCTGCTCCTTTTTTAGCTTCGTCAGATAAATTAACACTATCTGTTCTCATATAGGTAATAAGACCTGCTTCGTACAAACGTTGCGCATTACTCATTGTTCTACTAACGGAGAATCCTAATTTACGTGATGCTTCTTGTTGAAGCGTTGACGTTGTAAACGGAGCTGCAGCAGATTTTTTTGCTGGCTTTTTTTGCAAATCTGCAACCTTGTAAGCAGCACCAATATTATCATTTAGAAACTTAAGTGCTTCTTTTTCAGAATTGAAATTCTTAGGTAATTTTGCTTTAAATGAGTTACCGTTGGCTGTTTTAAATTCGGCATCCACTCTATAAGATGCTTCTGCCTTAAATCCTTGAACTGCTCTTTCGCGCTCAACTATTAAACGTACAGAAACGGACTGTACTCTACCTGCAGATAATCCTCCTTTTACTTTTCTCCAAAGTACAGGTGACAATTCGTAACCTACTATTCGATCTAAAACTCTTCTAGCTTGTTGCGCATCTACTAAATTATAGTCAATACTTCTTGGATTTTCAATGGCTTTATTTATAGCACTTTTTGTAATCTCATGGAATACAATTCGCTTTGTTTTTTCCTTATCTAATTTTAATGTCTCTGCTAAATGCCATGCAATTGCTTCCCCTTCTCGATCCTCATCACTTGCTAACCAAACCATTTCTGCTTTCTTAGCTAAATCCTTTAGTCTTTTAACGACGTCTTTTTTGTCTTTAGAAACTTGATATTTTGGCATAAAATCTCCCTCTACATCAACTCCTAATTCTTTGGAAGGAAGGTCTGCAATATGCCCAAAACTAGACTCTACTTTATAATCCTTTCCTAAAAATTTTTCTATGGTTTTAGCTTTTGCTGGTGACTCAACTATAACTAGATTCTTCGACATTCTTTATTTTTTTGAGGTTACAAATGTATATGAAAATTAAGTTACAATCCTAATTTGGTCTTAAATAGCATGCATTTTATCGTGTTTTTATCCGTTACAAAATGTAAAGAAGCCTTATATTTTATAAGGCTTCTTAATAGATATGTTAATATTCTTGTAATTAATATAAATATGTTATGGGTTCTGGAAAATCTTCAATATTCAAAATAACTTCATTAGCACCTTCTACCCTTATTGGTGTTAAATCGAATGTTTGAGTCTTAGAAAAAACAGCAAGGCAGGCTTCTTCATTTGTTAAAGCCAATTTAAGATTACGCTGTACAGGTAATGATTCTAAAACATCTTCGGAATCTATTAATTCCATTACCCAAGTATTTCCATCACATCCACTAGATGAAATTTCAACCACTAAGCAATCTCCATCAACTTCAATATTGATAAAACTAAAAAATGCGGAATCAATATTTTGATATGTGGTGTTATCTACCACTATATTAGAATTGCAATAAGATTGTAAAACCACATCATCTTCATCACACTGCATGTTTAACAATAAAAATGCAAATAAAGTAAACACAATAAATTTCTGAAATTTCATAGCTCCGCTTTATTAATAAGATGTAAAAATTTTAAAAGGTTGCGTTAAAAGGTTACATTTTCTTCAATTTGCCTAGTTTCGTCCTCATTGTCAAACCCTACAACATCTTTATAGATAAAATATGATGGCAAATTACTGAAGGAAGCTGTTACATACACTCCAACACCACACATTATTAAACCTACAATACCTGCCAACAAACTAGAAACAAATAGAAGGCCGAATGTAATGAGCCATTTTTTCTTTCCGAGGCTGAAACCTAATTTAATAATTTCAGAAATAGATTTATCAGGATTAAACGCATAAATCACAACAACATAAATCAATGGTATTGCAATATATATGAGTGGTAAAAATGATAAAAGCATTAATGGAAAGCTCACAAAAGAGTCAGTACCACCAAGAATCAAATAAAAAAATATAACTAGATAAAACATAGCCGCTGCAACAGAGAGACCTACTATTGTTAAACCAAGTTTAATAGATTTAATTAAATAAGGCTTTTTAAAGAAATAAAAATAATCTTCTTTACCCATTTGTTCTAAATCCTTTAATTTACAAATTCTGTATAATGCTGCTCTTAATGCAACCCCAATTGTGCTTATAGCCGCAATAGCCAAAAAGTAAAGTACTATCATAACGACAATCATAAAAGGGCCAACACCGGATGTAGCGTAATCACCACTATAAGCATCGTTAGTGCTTGAAGCATACAAATCTAAAAAACCAAGAAAAATTAAAGGTATATAAATAAGTATTACAACAGGTATTGCCAAAACCATGTTTAGCAATAAAGTTACTAATCCTTGCACCCAAACTTTTTTAAATAATTCTACAGAGTCATTAAATATGGTTCCAAAATCTATAGCCTTAGCGTTATCTATTCTGCGCTTAATTTCTAATACGGTCATTTTAATGTATTGTTGGTTAGTTTTTCAAATTAAACCTATTTTAAGCAGATATTCAAATAAATATAGAACTGCCACTTTGTCATAATTTCTAAAATAATACTATCTTTGCATGCTTATTGAGATTTGAAGTATTCAATACAACCGATGGAAAAAATAATAGACGAAAATAAACAAGGGGAAACCCTAGTATTAAATAAAAAAGAAGGTAATCAACGAAAGCTTTTTATTGAAAGTTATGGCTGTGCCATGAATTTTAGTGATAGCGAAATTGTTGCGTCAATACTTTCTGATCAAGGTTTTAACACAACTCAAAATCTAGAAGAAGCGGATCTGGTTTTAGTGAACACCTGTTCTATTAGAGATAAAGCCGAACAAACTGTTAGAAAACGCTTAGAGAAATACAACAAAGTAAAAAAGAAAGTAAACCCAAACATGAAGGTTGGTGTTTTAGGTTGTATGGCAGAACGCTTAAAAAGCAAGTTTTTAGAAGAAGAGAAAATAGTAGACCTTGTTGTTGGGCCAGATGCTTATAAAGATATCCCTAATCTGCTTGCAGAAGTTGATGATGGTAGAGATGCAATTAACGTTATCTTGTCTAAAGAAGAAACCTATGGCGATATTTCTCCGGTACGTTTAAACACTAACGGAGTAACTGCTTTTGTATCTATTACACGAGGTTGCGATAATATGTGTACGTTTTGTGTAGTCCCTTTTACTAGAGGAAGAGAACGTAGTAGAGATCCACAAAGTATTTTAGAAGAAGTAAATGATTTATGGTCTAAAGGCTATAAGGAAATCACTTTACTTGGTCAAAATGTAGATAGTTATTTATGGTATGGTGGAGGACTTAAAAAAGACTTTGACAAGGCTAGTGACATGCAAAAAGCAACTGCAATTAATTTTGCAAAGCTATTAGAATTATGTGCCTTAGCGCAACCAAAAATGCGTATTCGTTTTTCTACATCAAATCCACAGGATATGACTTTAGACGTTGTAAAAACGATGGCCAAATACGAAAACATTTGTAATTATATTCATTTACCTGTACAAAGTGGAAGTAATAGAATTTTAAAAGAAATGAATCGTCAACATACTAGAGAAGAGTATATGCAATTGATTGATGATATAAAGCGTATTCTTCCAGAATGTACTATTAGTCAAGATATGATAACTGGTTTTCCAACAGAAACTGAAGAAGATCATCAAGATACGTTGAGCCTTATGAAATATGTAAAATATGCCTTTGGGTATATGTTCGCTTATTCTGAAAGACCAGGTACACTTGCAGAACGTAAAATGGAAGATGATATTCCTTTAGATGTAAAAAAGCGTCGCTTACAAGAAGTTATAGACTTGCAATTAGAGCACAGTTTTGAAAAAACAAAATCTTTTATTGGTAAAACAGTAGAAGTTTTAATTGAAAAAGAAGCAAGAAAAGGAGACCAAGACTGGTCAGGAAGAAATAGTCAAAATCTATTGTGCGTGTTCCCTAAAGAAAATTATAAAGTTGGTGAATTTGTAAACGTAAAAATTACAAGAGTAACAAAGACGACTTTAATTGGTGAACCTTTGGGATATTCAAAAAATAATTAATTATGAAGCAATTGTTTTTTCTTTTAGTTTTTTCTGTTTTGGTAGTTGCATGTAAAAATGAATCTGTTGACAATGATAACCCAGAAACTCAAGAGTTAATCTTAAAACAAATAGACTATATTTATGAAGGGTTTGGTTTAAATAATGAACCCTTTTATGAGAATAGAACTGAGAACTTTAATGAATTAGGGCAACCTATTTCATATTCTAGCGAAGTTACAATATTGTCTTGGTATAATTTTTATTATAATGGAAACCACATCTTAGATAGTATTAGATCTTCTGATGGTCACCATCAATCATATAACAAGTACAATTATCAAAACAACAAGCTCATTGGCTATCAGGTATATGGCCTGCAGTCTTATGAAGTAGACCTATTTTACATTGATAACATCATGTATACAAGTAATGAATATTACTATGAGCCAGAAGATGAAATGAGAATAAGAAGAACTAATTATATCTTTTCTGACCAAACACACGAAGTACTGTTGGAAAGAGAAAGCTTCGATGATTATGGAAACAATAATTCTACTCCCTTTTTTAAACAAACATATCAATACGATCCCAATGGTAACTTGATTTTATTTAACGAATACCAATTACAAACAGACGGGAATTATTTTAACTCTACTAAAGAATACACCTATGATAATAAAAAAAATCCTCTTAGAAGTTTATCAGGAACAAACTATATAATTATCACACACACTCTTGGAAAAGGAAGCTACAGTGAGCCTGTTTTTACGGGAAAAAATAACGTATTATCAATGACGTCAATCAATTCTAGTAATGTAACTTTTTCAAAAACTTTTGAATATCAATATAATGAGTTTGATTACCCAACAAATATTATAGAGACATGGTCTATCGATAATACACAAGGAGAGCCTGAAGTTCTTCAAAATTATTATAGAACACTAACCTATTACTAAGCTTTAAACTAGAATCACCAATAAATGGAATCCATTCAAGCCATAAAACAACGCTTCGGTATTATAGGAAATGATCCTAAACTTAATCGTGCCATAGAAAAAGCCATACAAGTTGCGCCAACTGATATTTCGGTATTGGTTACAGGTGAATCTGGTGTTGGTAAAGAGAGTATTCCTAAAATAATACATCAACTCTCACACAGAAAACACGGTAAATATATTGCAGTAAACTGTGGAGCTATACCAGAGGGCACCATAGACAGTGAATTATTTGGCCATGAAAAAGGTGCATTTACAGGTGCTACATCTACACGTTCTGGATATTTTGAAGTTGCAGATGGAGGAACCATATTTTTAGATGAAGTTGGTGAATTACCATTAACTACTCAAGTGCGCTTATTACGTGTTTTAGAAAATGGTGAATTTATTAAAGTAGGTTCTAGTAAGGTTCAAAAAACCAATGTAAGAATTGTTGCTGCGACCAACGTAAATATGTTCGAAGCTATTAAAAAAGAAAAATTTAGAGAAGACTTATACTATCGTTTAAGCACTATAGATATTAATCTCCCAGCACTTAGAGAACGTAAAGAAGATATTCATTTACTGTTTAGAAAATTTGCGAGTGACTTTGCTCTAAAATATAAAATGCCAACAGTAAAGCTAACAGACGATGCTGTTAATTTACTTTTAAAATATCGTTGGAATGGAAACATTCGTCAATTACGAAATGTAGCGGAGCAAATATCGGTTTTAGAACAAACAAGAACTATAAATGGTGTAACACTTCAAAATTACCTCCCAAATACAGGAAATAATTTACCTGCTGTAGTTAACAAAACTAAAACCGAAAGTGATTTTAGCAGTGAACGCGAGATACTTTATAAAGTTTTGTTCGATATGAAAAGTGATCTTAATGATTTAAAGAAACTCACCATGGAACTTATGAAAAATGGTAGCGTCTCTGATGTCCAAAAAGATAATGAGCATTTAATTCAGAAAATATATGGTGAAGATAAAAGTAATGAGTTTGATGACACCGTTGAAAACTTAGAGGTTTTATCCATACCAGAACATACAGAAGTTAACGAATCTATTATTTCAGATGTTGAAGACAAATATCACTTTGCTGAAGAAATTGAAGAGGAAGAAACCTTATCTTTACATGATAAGGAATTAGAATTGATTAAAAAATCTTTGGAGCGCCATAACGGTAAACGTAAATTAGCTGCTGCAGAGCTTGGTATCAGTGAACGTACATTGTATAGAAAAATAAAGCAATTCGATCTTTAGAATTTTAAGTCAAATTTATGAAAGCTGTAGAAATATTTATGATTCGTAAGTCGTTTACTAGAAATAGTTCCGATGCTATACGACAAGAAGCTGAGGATATGATAAACGAAAAACATTATAAAGGTTACCGCCTAATTAATGTAGATTTTGATGTTGCAGATAACGCAGGCTATATTTATGCTTTTATTACCATGAAGCGTCCAAATACATATTAAATGAAAATTTTAAAATATCTCATATTACTTATTATTTGCATTACGACAATTGGTTGTAAAGTCAATTATTCGTTTACAGGTATTACTGAAACACCAGATACATTTCAGGTTAATTTTTTCCCCAATAATGCCGATTTAATTGAACCTGGTTTAGATATTGATTTTAGAAATGCATTACAAGATCTAATTCTAAATCAAACAAGTGCGCAGTTGGTAACTACTGGTGGAGAAGTTATTTATGAAGGAGAAATAGTTGAATACAGAATTGCACCTATGACAGCGACTGCAGAAAACACAGCAGCTCAAAACCGATTGACAATTCGTATCAATGTGCGCTATTTTAACACAAAAGATGAAGAGAAGGATTTTGAAAAACCTTTCTCTTTCTTTTATGATTATCCTGCCAACGATCAACTTGTAGGCAGTATAAAAGATACCGCTCACGAAGAAATTTTTGATCGTATAACACAAGATATTTTAAATGCTTCTTTAGCAGATTGGTAGTTATGCAGCTTCAAGAACTTACATATTTATTACAACATCCAGAAGCCATTACAGCATCGCAAGCTGACAAATTATCGTCTGCAATAAATGAATATCCTTACTTTCAACCTTTAAGAGCCCTATATCTTAAAGGACTTAAATTAAAAGATAGTTACAAATACAATAATGCTTTAAAAATCACTGCTGCCCATACGGCAGATCGCAGTGTTTTATTCGATTATATTACTTCAGATGTTTTTAATCAGAATGAAGTTTCTCAGCAGATTAAACAAAACTCTGAAGCTATAAAATCTATTGAAGTTTTTGCTATAGATGACATTTCTATTGACAGGAGCGTTACTATTGATGATGCTTTAAAAGAACATATTAAAGCAACCGAAGGTGTTTTAGACCCTAATCTATTTAAGGCTAAACCAATGCCTAAAATGGAATCTAAAGAACCAAAAATTGAAGATTCTATAATTGCTGTTGATGTTAAAAACATTACACCAGAGAAGAAACTTAAAATAGGAAAACCCTTAGAGTTTGATAAATCTGAAAGTCATTCCTTTACAGAATGGCTAAAAATTACGAGCTTTAAACCTATTGTACGAGACGAAGCTCAACATAAAACCGAAGTAGAAATTGAAACTCAAAGCTCTTCAAAATCAAATTTAGAAGATAAATTTGCAATTATAGATAAGTTTATAAAAGAAAACCCAAAGATAAAACCCATCTCTGATAAAGCACCAAAACCTAAGCTTGTTAATAATGATGATGCTGTTTCTGACAGCTTAATGACAGAAACCTTGGCACGTATTTATTTAGAGCAAAAAAACTACGATAAAGCAATTCAATCTTACAAAATTTTAAGTTTGAAATATCCAGAAAAAAGTAGTTTCTTTGCAGACCAAATAAAATTGGTAGAAGAATTAAAAGAAAATAACACTATATAAAATGAATCCATTTACAATATTTTTAATCCTAATCGTAATCGTAGCCTTTTTACTTGTTGTAGTAATTATGGTACAGAATCCTAAAGGAGGAGGTTTATCATCATCTTTTGGCGGAGGTGGTACACAACAATTAGGAGGAGTAAAGAAAACAGGAGACTTTTTAGATAAAAGCACATGGTTTTTAGCAACGGCATTAATTCTGTTAATTTTGGCATCTAACTTAACAATTGATTCTGGTGGTTCTGCCGAATCTAAAGCTTTAGATACTGAAGAGTCAACTTCAATGCCAGCTGCAACACCATCAACCGACAATTCGGCAACTCCAATCGACACTATCGGAAGTTAATTTTTAACTTTATACAAAATATGAAACCAGCTAAATTAGCTGGTTTTTTTATACTCATCTTTTTCTACAGATAAATCTGTAAGTTTGTCAGTCGCTAATACTTGGCATAATTTTCGAACTACGCTAAAGCGTAAATTATAATTTAAACAACTAAAAAACATACAAAAAATGGGCTTAAACATTAAACCTTTAGCAGATCGTGTTCTAGTAGAACCAATGGAAGCTGAAACAACTACAGCTTCAGGTATTATTATTCCAGACAACGCCAAGGAAAAACCGCAAAAGGGAACTGTTGTTGCTATTGGCAACGGAAAAAAAGATGAACCTTTAACTGTAAAAGTTGGTGATACTGTACTTTACGGAAAGTATGGTGGCACAGAACTTAAACTAGAAGGAAAAGACTATTTAATGATGCGCGAGAGTGACATCCTTGCAATTATTTAAATAATTGCAAATTCTAAAAAAACAAAAAACAAATTCCAAAATACTTAAACGACAATAACTAGATTCCCTCTTTGGAATTTAGTATTTGAGTTTTGAGTTTTAAAAATTTTAAATAAAATTTTTCATTATGGCAAAAGATATAAAATTCGATATTGAAGCACGCGACGGGCTAAAACGTGGTGTAGATGCTTTAGCAAACGCAGTAAAAGTAACATTAGGCCCAAAAGGTCGTAATGTAATTATTGGTAAATCATTTGGAGCACCGCAAGTAACTAAAGACGGTGTGTCTGTAGCTAAAGAAATTGAGTTAGAGAACGAATTAGAAAACATGGGAGCACAAATGGTAAAAGAAGTCGCTTCTAAAACTAACGATTTAGCTGGTGATGGTACAACCACTGCAACCGTATTAGCACAGGCAATTGTAAAAGAAGGCCTTAAAAATGTTGCTGCTGGTGCAAATCCAATGGATTTAAAACGTGGTATAGATAAAGCCGTTGAATCTATTGTTAACGATTTAGACAAACAGTCTAAAAAAGTAGGTAGCGATTCTGACAAGATTAAACAAGTTGCAGCGATTTCTGCAAACAATGATGATACTATTGGTGATTTAATCGCTACTGCTTTTGGTAAAGTTGGTAAAGAAGGTGTAATCACTGTAGAAGAAGCAAAAGGAATGGACACATACGTTGATGTTGTAGAAGGTATGCAATTCGACAGAGGATATTTATCACCATACTTTGTAACAGATGCAGATAAAATGATTGCAGATTTAGAAAATCCATACATTTTATTATTCGACAAGAAAATTTCTAATTTACAAGAGATCCTTCCAATATTAGAGCCTGTTGCTCAATCTGGTCGTCCATTATTAATTATTGCCGAGGATGTTGAAGGACAAGCTCTAGCAACATTAGTGGTAAACAAATTACGTGGTGGACTTAAAATTGCAGCGGTTAAAGCTCCAGGTTTTGGTGATAGACGTAAAGCTATGTTAGAAGACATCGCAATCTTAACTGGTGGTGTTGTAATTTCTGAAGAAAGAGGTTTCTCTCTTGAAAATGCCGACTTAACTATGCTAGGTACTGCTGAAACAGTAACAATAGATAAAGACAACACAACTATTGTAAATGGTAGCGGAAAGGCTGCAGATATTAAAGCACGAGTTAACCAAATTAAGGCTCAGATTGAAACGACCACTTCAGATTATGACAAAGAAAAGCTACAAGAACGTTTAGCTAAATTAGCTGGTGGTGTTGCTGTATTATATGTTGGTGCTGCTTCTGAAGTAGAAATGAAAGAAAAGAAAGACCGTGTTGATGATGCTTTACATGCTACACGTGCCGCTGTAGAAGAAGGTATCGTTGCAGGTGGTGGAGTTGCCTTAGTGAGAGCTAAAAAGACTTTAGAAAAAATTACAACGGATAACTTAGACGAAACTACTGGTGTACAGATTGTTAACAAAGCCATTGAAGCTCCATTACGTACTATCGTAGAAAATGCTGGTGGTGAAGGTTCTGTGGTTATAAACAAAGTATTAGAAGGCAAAAAAGACTTCGGTTACGATGCTAAATCTGAAACTTATGTAGATATGCTAAAAGCTGGTATCATCGACCCTAAGAAAGTTACTCGTATTGCTTTAGAAAATGCCGCTTCTGTAGCTGGTATGATCTTAACAACTGAGTGTGCTTTAGTAGATATTAAAGAAGATGCTCCTGCTATGCCACCAATGGGTGGAGGCGGAATGCCAGGCATGATGTAGTCCGTAGCACATTAAGTCAAAAAACTCACTGTTGCTGATAATAGTAGTGAGGAAAATTTTATAAAATTGAAAAGCCTTTGATAAAAATCAAGGGCTTTTTGTTTATCTATTTTTTAAAATATAAAACCACCTCTTTTGGAGGTGGTTTTCTAATCTTTTTACCTAAATAAGAGGTTTATACTAAATAAACCTACCACAAATTACTTCTTCTTTGGAGAAGCCTGTGGAGTCTTTTTCGCCATTGACTTAGGCGATTTAGACGCACTTTTTGACTTTGTTTGTCCCATAATTTCTATTATTTTAAAAGAACATAATAAAGGTATATCATAAAGCATATCTGTGATACTTTTATTGGCTAAAATTTAACTAAAATATAAACCCATTATTTTTACAAAAAGGTAAATATAAAGGAGTTCACTTATTATATAAATAAAATTCTTAGCTTTAGAACTCTAATTAATTCATCAATGGCAAAAACAACTTGGAAATACACTTTAAGAGAAATTATCATAGTTATCATAGGTATTACAATTGCCTTTAGCATGAATAAATGTGCTGATAATTTAAAGGATAATAAACTAAGAAAAGAATACCTCACTAACTTAAAAAGTGATGTGGAAGCAGACCAAGTTCAGCTTTTAAAAAATATAGAAGCCATTGATAATAAAATAAAAATCTGTTCGGAGATTATACCTGTATTGAATTCTGAAAAAGATCAGGATATGCGATTAATGAATAACATTTTTGCTATCATAAAATATGAAAACTTTAGTCCTAAAAATATTACTTATAAAACCTTAATCAATTCTGGTGATTTAAAACTGATTGATGATTTTAAACTTAAAACAGCCATTCAACAACACTACACTAACTATGAAGAATTATCAGAGGTATATATGAGGCATACAAGTTTAATAAAAGATTATTTAGGCAACTATTTAGTGAATCATGCAGATTATGACCAAATTCAAAATGGTAAAGCACCATTTTTAAATGAAATTAAATTGAAAAATATTGTTAGAGCCCTTTTGACCACTTTTGATGATAAAAAAGCTACCTCTAAACTTGTGGCTGAAAGTTGTGACACGCTTATTAAAGAAATTGACACTGCATTAGATTATTATTGATATTACAACCAATACTAAAAATGAAAAAGAAACTCACATATGCTTTTGGCGAAATATTAATTGTAATTATTGGTATTTCTTTAGCATTTAGTATGAATAAATGTGCAGATGACTCTAAAAATGAAACTCAAAAAAAGCAGTATCTCACTAACTTAAAACAAGATATTGAAGAAGACAAAGCTGATCTAGAAAGCAATCTTATACAAATAAACCAACAGATAGAACTGAGCACCAATTTAATACCTCTACTCAATTCTAACGACCCAGAAAAGCATGTAAAACTTCGTGGTTTATATAATATTGCTCAACTTACCAATTTTACGCCAAAAGATTTTACATATCAAGCGTTAGTTAATTCTGGAGACTTAAAACTGATTGATAATTTTGAATTAAAAAAGACTATAGAAAAGCATTACTCTAAATACAAGACTATATCTAAGGCGTATGAACGCCAAGAAACAATCAACAAAGATTACTTGGGTAATTACTTTATTTACAACACAGATTATGATTTAATGCGCCAAGGTAAATCTCCATTTAAGGACGAAAAACTGTTAAAAAATATGATGCAAGCCATACGTGGATCTTTCATAATAAAAAAAGAAGCTACAGAGCTCGGTATTAAAAGCTGTGATAGTATTTTGAAGATACTATAAGTTTAATCAATCTCAGTGATACTAAAATCAGCAAATAAGACTTCTTCATCTCTTAGATCTTGCGCATTATTCAGACTTCTGTAAATTCCCCATTTAGGTCTAACATATTCAGCTTCTGGCCTCCAGTTGATTATTGACTGATTAGAATATTGAAATAAAATTTCGTTATTACTTACCTGCTTTATTTCAATTTGATAAGTACCTTCTGTACCATATTTAATTATTTCTGTGACTTCTAACCAAGTGTTAATAAATGGCCCTAAATCTGTTTGAGCTACTGTGTTCTGATTATCAGTTTCGGCATAACGTAATTCTAATTTATCTGGCGTACCTTTTCTTGTAGTTAAAGTATAAATTGGCATACTTGCCAACGATCCTCCAACAGATTTTAATTGATGTAAATGGGTAAAGTTTGGAGAAGACTGAAATCCTTGTTTTAACTTAAATTTCCATTTGTAAACTACCGTTTCGTTTTCTACTCCTAATAAATTATCTGGCGATTGACCATAAGTTTTTATTTCGTTGCGTTGTCTATCAAAATTAATACAGCGATCATTATCTGGCGTTGTATGAATATAAAATTGGAAAACATGTGTGTTTAAATCGTTATCAAAAACCTCATCAATATGATCACCAAACTCAGTATGATTACAATCTGGCACTTCAATAGGATTATAACCTGGTGCGAATACCGAAGTGATTAAAGCATAAGTATCTCCTGGACCATCTGCTTTTAACTCAACACCTTCTGTAATAGGATTTTCCACATCTTTAACGAGAGTTATACTTACTGAATTATTAGATGGATTTGTGTCATTATAATCATTCCGATACTCAAATTTAAAATCTATTGATGCATCTACTTGTGTCGTATCTGCATTAAAATTTAATTCTTTTTGAGTTTCATTTTCTAATGCAGCACCATAATTATAAGTTAGTACGGTTTGTAATTTTTGCAATAAATCATCGGCATCAATCCAAGTAATTGTATTAGAAAATGATGTAACAGAAATATCAGTATTTATTGATTTTGGGCTATCATCAGTTTTATTACAACTAAGAAAAGTGAAATGAAAAACAAATATTAAAACTAGAAAGAATGAACTTTTCATAATTAAGGTATATAGACTTAATATAAAAGCCCGAACACAAGTTCAGGCTTTAACTATTTTTATTATTCGTTTCCGTCTCCTTTTTCTTTTTCATGATCTTTCTGAACTTCTTTATCACGGTACTTGCAACATGGATGTACTGAATTGTAGGCTTCGTCTGTAGCTTTAATTTCTTTGGTGTCATGACCAACTGAAGCTATTTTTGCAGAGATTGTTTTTAAATCCGTTTTGCGCTCATCAAAGATGAGTTTTAGCTCGTGCGTGTCGACATTCCAAACAGCAGATTTTACACCTTTAGTTCTAATAGCTGCTTTTTCAATACGCTCTTTACACATACCACATACACCATCTACTTCCATTGAAGCTTTTGCATTTTTGTTTTGAGCAAATGTTACAGTACCTGCTAATAATGCGAAAATTAAAATTACTTGTTTCATTTTGTTTAATTTTTATTTTTTGAGATTCTGAACCTATTTCAGAATCTAATTTTATAGTTTCAATTATTATTTTATTCTATATCGTAATCCTGCATAGTACATACTTCCAAAAATTGGGCCATACACAAAGTTACTATCAAAATTTGAACCAAATGGATTATCTGCACTTACAATCGGCTTACTTTGCCTTACATTAGTCACATTTTCTCCTCCTAAATATACTTCAAATTTTGGAGAAAACACTTTAGTCACTTGTAAGTTTAAGGTTGCAATAGTTGGCGAATACGCATCTACTTGAAATTCTTCTGCACTTAATTCTGTACTAGGAAAACGTTGAGAATCTAACCAATTATAGGTAGCATCAAACTTCCATTGATCACCATTATCTTTTTGGTGCGTTTCATAAGATGCATTAGCAAACAAGCGATGTTGTGGTACCAATGGTTTTTCTAGTTTACCTGAATTATAATCCGTTTTAACATCATAATACTTATATGCTGTTCTTATATCAAAACCTTCAAAGGCATTATAGTTAAATTCAAATTGAAAGCTATTAGCGTAGCTATCACCTTCAAGATTATAAAAATTAATTTCAGTCGGATTTTCCCAATCTACAACTACTTGATTCTGAAAATCGGTTCTATAAAAATCTAAAGTGATATCAGCTTTTCTATCAAATAAATTGAAGCCTTGTAAATAACTTACACCATAATTCCATGCAATTTCTGGATCTAAACCATATATTTTACCGCCAGAATTTAAGATGTTTATCTGCCTAGAACTTGCAAACATGTTTTGGTTTTCTGCAAAAATATTGGCACTTCGCTTTCCTCTGCCAACAGATGCTCTAAAAGCGGATTTTTCCCAAGGAGAATAACGTAAATGCAAACGAGGAGTCACAAAAAAGCCAAGCCTATTGTGCTGATCTACTCTAACACCTGCCGTCATAGTTAGCTTATCTAAATCGTCGTAAGAATATTCAAAAAAGCCACCAACAGAATTTTCGGTGCGCTCGTAAGTATCTTCATTTACTAGCTCATCATAATGATCGTAAGTAAAGCTTAATCCTGTTTTTACTTTATGTCTAGAATCTGAAATAATGCTATTATACACCAAGTTAGAATAAAAACTATTATGCTGAATATCATAAAGATTTAAACCAAAATAAGAATCTTGCTCATGATGACTAAAACTCGTTTGAAACCCTATACTTTGATATGGAATTTCTGGATTTACATAGCCTAATTTAGTAGTCACTTCAAAACGCTCTGTATTAATTTCACTTCCCCAAAAATTGGTCGTCCCTTTATCTCTTTCTGGATCAAAATCTAGTTGTCCGGCTTGTTTTTCATCGTTTAAGTAACGAAGATTGATAAAACTAACCACTCCTTTTTCTGGATTGGTATATTGCCAACGGTTCATCACATTAATTTGATTATACAATGGCATGTCTAAAAACCCATCATCATTAACATCGTGCTCTTGTTGGTGAGTGTTACCATGTAAATACAAACCTGTACTCCACTTATCAGATACTTTGGTATTAAAATGTGTATTTAACTCTAAACGCTCACTAGATGCTCCGTAAAGATTTACAAACAACTTATCGTCTGTAGTTGGTTTTACCAACTCTGCATTTATTTGGCCAGCAATGCTTTCAAAACCATTAACAACACTTCCTGTCCCTTTAGTAATTTGAATACTCTCTACCCAAGTTCCCGGAATAAAACTCAATCCATAAGCTTGAGACGCACCTCTAATGGCAGGAATATTTTCTGTAGCTATAAGAATGTATGGCGATTTTAAACCTAACATTTTTATTTGCCTTGTTCCCGAAACCGCATCAGCAAAATTAACATCAATAGATGGATTGGTTTCAAAACTCTCTGAGAGGTTACAACAAGCAGCTTTTAATAATTCATCGCTACTTACAAATAATGTGTTAGTAGCTTTTAAATACGATTTTGCTGTAGCTTGTTTTCTAGATACAACTGTAACAGCATCTAACTCATCTGAAGCTAGTAATACATGCCTAATATATTTGTTTTCAGTAACTGTTAAGGTATCCGTTTTAAAGCCAACATAACTAATTACTAATTGATTATATGAGAATTTATATGGTAGGGAAAATGTACCGTCTTCTCCAGTAATTGCTCCAACTGAAGAACCTAGCCAATATACATTAGCTCCAGGCAAAGGCATTTCTTTAGAACTACTTGTTTCTAAAACAATACCAGTTAATTGTTCTTGCGCAGAAATAATGAGCGACAAAAACATAAAATATAGTATTAAATATTTTTTCATTTGTTTGATTTGTAGGTATAACTTAAAGCACAAATAATGTGCTCACTTTTTTATTCGATAAAAAGCTATAACTAAATCAAATGAGGTAAGTTTCATCTAGGACATGAATATCCTTGATGAGTATGGGAGGTGCATAATCCTTATGCGGAATTATTAAGTTTGGTAAAGCTTCAAAAAGATTTAAATAAGAAAAACTAAAAGCAGTTAGAACTTGCTTTTGTAAGTCGTCTAAATCTTCAAATGAATTTGTTGTTAATTGACTTAAGCCTTCAATAACATCTATTTCGTCTTTACAGCACGATTGTTTAGTAATTTTCGCCTGCTCTATTTCAAAAGCTTCCATAGCACATTTTTCTGATTCAGTAAATATGGCTACGTCCATTAACTTATCTCCACAAAAATGTTTTTCTATAGTTAATGATAATGTTGAAAACAACACCAAAAACGATAGCGTAACAGAAAAGATTTTATGTGTATATGAAAATTTCACGCTGCGAAGTTACAAAATAATTAAAAAGCAATACTCTAATTATAATATTCTTAACGATTAAGCTTATAGTAGTAAAAGGCTGGCAATAATAAAATTAAGAGTATTGGCTGTATTAAAAATCTTCTAATATTGAAAAACAAATAATAATCTTCTTGCTTTGGATTTATTACAAAATAAAGAAACGGAATTAGGAGTAACACAAAAGCAATTCCATAAATAACAAGAGAAAACTTTACCATAATCTTATCGTTGAATATGAGGTAAATGATTCCTAACGAAGCTAATGTATTAAGCAAGTATCTAAAACTTGTATATAAAACCAATTTAGCAACTTCACGTCTAGGATTATCCATATATAAATAATCATTTTCAAAAAAAGTTAAATAAGGATCATAAAAGAGTAGATCCTCAAAACCACGAATAGCCACTAATACTAGTAGTAATAAAAATGCTAATATGTATCGCGTTAACTTAGGCATTTGATTTTACAGATTTTGAAAAACGATTTACCCAAACCATCCAAAGTAAAAACACAGTGCCATAAATGAGCATTGGAAAAATAATGTTATGAAGCAGTTCTCGTCTCCATGGATAGTGGTACAAACCAATAGACAATATTACAATACGAATTAAATTAAAAGCATAAATAATAATACTACCAGCAAAACAATAAAACAAAGTCGTTTTAAACTTACCTGAAAAAGCAATAATAAAGGATAAAAACAGAATTATTATACTAACCGCATTGCAACCTTGAATAACCCTTGCTACAAACTTACCATTGATGTTAATTTTCATAGAAGGTTCGTTAGGATGCTGAACCACACTTGCTTCGTACCCTACACTGTTTAGTAAAGTATTAGTCTGTTTTGCGACAAGATTAGTCACATAGTCTGGGTAGAATTTAGACCCATCAGACAGACTTAAGTAAATATTATAGCCTATAGATAATACAGTATATACAGCTAAAAATGTAACTATAAACTTAATTACTAATTTATATTTTTCGAAAAGCGATTTCAAATAAAAGACTATGTTAGTTTGATGTTAAATTTATAAAAACAGTAGTTTATATTTACACATTTTAAAATACTTTTGCCAAAAGTTTTACACATATGACCTTACTAGAATTAAAACCACATATTAAATCTATTGTTTCTCAAAGTAATCTCACTGTGGATGAGCGGTTATTAAAGATTTGCGAAATCCTTGAAACAAACATAGACTACTACAATTGGGTTGGATTTTATTTTAAAAACGGAGATAAAAACGAGTTAAAATTAGGCCCTTTTATTGGGGAGCCAACTGACCATACTATTATTCCTTTCGGAAAAGGTATCTGCGGGCAAGTTGCCGTTAGTAATGAAAATTTTGTAGTACCAGATGTTGCAGCTCAAGACAATTACATTGCTTGCAGTATTACGGTTAAGGCAGAAATAGTAATACCTATTTTTGTTAACGGAGAAAATAAAGGGCAAATAGATATAGATTCAAATACTCCAGATCCTTTTACTGAGGCTGATGAACGATTTTTGGAATTTGTATGCAAGGAGGTTGCAAATATCTTAAATTAGAATTCTCAATTAACGTACTAAACGCTCAGACGACTGCTTTCTGCTTGTTATAAAAACTACATTCCAGTTCTAATTGCTTCAACAGGATCTAATTTGGACGCTGAAATTGCAGGAATTACTCCAGAAATCAATCCTATAAAAGTAGATAAACCAAACCCTAAAAACATATTTCCAAAGGATAAGACAAACTCAAAATCCTCACCAACTACTCCATTCATTATATTTGCTGTAATCCAGACAAATAGCAGACCAATTAGGCCACCTACAACTGCTAATATAACGGCTTCAAATAAAAACTGAAATAAAATAAATCTGTTTTTGGCACCCAAAGATTTTTGAATTCCAATGAGGTTTGTTCGTTCTTTAACACTTACAAACATAATATTTGCAATTCCAAAACCTCCAACTAGCAAAGAAAACCCACTAATTATCCAACCAATAATATTCATACCAGATATAACACTATCTACAGCACTTACAAACCCTGAAATTTTGTTTATAAAAAAATTATCATCCTCACCAGCTTTTAGTCCTCTAAAAGTTCTAAACTTCTGCTTAAGCACTTGTTCAAAAGAGGATATTTCAACATCAGAGCTTGGTTTAATAATTATCGCTCCTGGTAAACCACTAGCACCACCATTTCTAAAACGTCTAACAAAATTAGCTGGAACAAAAGCTTTTTCATCTGGAGAATCAAAAATACTTGCCCCAAACTTTTTTAAGACACCAATTACAGTTAACTTTCTACCATAAGCCCTTACTTTCTTCCCTAATGGATTAGAATTTCCAAATAAATTTTCTGCTATAGTATAACCAAGAACAATAACTGGCGCACCAGATTCTGATTCTGACTCACCATAGAACCTTCCTTTTTCTACCTTAAAATCATTTATATTATATATTTCATTCGAAACCGCATCTATACCAACTCCCGAAACTGTTTCTGCCTGGTATCTTATAGTCTCTGTACTCCCAAATATTGTGTAGGCTACAGCATCAATATCAGGAACACTTCTTCTAACAAAATCAAATGCATCATATTCTGTTTGAGGAAAGTTATCGCGTTTCCAACGTGGAATATCAGTTGGCCCAAAAGAAAATTTAGTTAAGTAAATAGTATTCTTATCTAATCCTGATAAATTCTCTTTAATATTTCTATCTAAAGAATCTACCGCAGCCAAAACGGCAATAATTGAAAAGATACCAACCGTAACACCTGTTAGTGATAAAAATGTACGGAGTTTGTTATTTTTAAGCGCATTTAATGCAAATGAAAAACTCTCTTTAAATACTCTTAAATAGACTAACATATGTTCGTTGTTTTAAAACAATTTAAAGATAGGACGTTTTCAACAATTTATTGTTACAAAAAACTTAAATAAACTGCTTTTAGCACTAAGATTTTCTTTTTGATTATCCGTATTTTTGCGCCATCTAAAACACAACACAACATTATGAGCAACAAAAGGATGTCATCGGCACTTATTTCAGTATTTAGTAAAGATGGATTAGCACCAATCGTAAAAAAATTAAACGACCTCAACGTTACTATATATTCTACTGGTGGCACTGAGAAATTCATTAAAGATTTAGGTATTAACGTTATCCCTGTAGAAGATGTAACTTCCTACCCTTCTATACTTGGTGGACGTGTAAAAACGCTTCATCCAAAAGTTTTTGGAGGTATCTTAAATCGTCAAAACCACGATGGTGATGTTGCGGAATTAGCAGAGTTTGAAATTCCACAAATAGACCTAGTCATTGTTGACCTTTATCCTTTTGAAAAAACGGTTGCTTCTGGTGCAAGTAATCAAGATATTATCGAAAAAATTGATATAGGAGGTATTTCATTAATTAGAGCAGCAGCAAAAAATTATGCTGATGTTACTTGTGTATCTTCAGTTGAAGATTATTCAGAATTTTTAGAATTGTTAGAAACTAAAAATGGTGAAACTTCTGAGGATGATAGAAAGCATTTTGCTGCAAAAGCCTTCAATGTATCATCACATTACGATTCTGCAATATTTAACTACTTCAACCAAAACCATGAAATTGCATCTTTAAAAATTTCTGAAAATAAAGGTAAAGTTTTACGATATGGCGAGAACCCGCACCAAAAAGGTTTCTTTTTTGGAGATTTTGACGAAATTTTCACAAAACTACATGGTAAAGAATTAAGTTATAACAATCTTTTAGATGTTGATGCAGCCGTAAATTTAATGCTAGAATTTAAAAACGACGCACCAACCTTTGCCGTTTTAAAACATAATAATGCATGTGGTTTGGCACAACGTGACACCTTACACCAAGCTTATTTAGATGCCTTAGCTGGTGATCCTGTTTCTGCATTTGGAGGTGTTTTAATTAGTAATTCTGAAATTGACGTAGCTACAGCAGAAGAAATCCATAAATTATTTTGTGAAGTTGTCATTGCTCCATCTTTTTCAGATAAAGCATTAGAAATTTTAAAAGGCAAAAAAAATAGAATTCTTTTAATTTTAAAAGACATTGAAATGCCTCAAACCAATGTAAGAAGTTGTTTAAATGGTGTTTTAGTTCAAGATAGAAATAATGTTACCGATACTCTTGATGGTCTAAAGTCGGTTACTAATAAAACTGCTACCACCACCGAGTTAGACGATTTAATATTTGCTTCAAAAATCTGTAAGCACACAAAATCTAATACTATTGTTTTAGCAAAAAACAAACAACTTTGTGCAAGCGGAACTGGACAAACCAGTAGAGTTGATGCTTTAAATCAGGCAATTCATAAGGCTAAGTCATTTAATTTTGATTTAGAAGGAGCAGTAATGGCAAGTGATGCTTTTTTCCCATTTCCGGATTGTGTGGAAATTGCAGATAATGCTGGGATTACTGCTGTAATTCAACCTGGAGGATCAATTAAAGACGAATTGAGCATTAATTATTGTAATGATAATAACGTGGCTATGGTGTTTACAGGAACACGTCATTTTAAGCATTAAAAAAACTTATTTCATTACACTTTTATATTAAAGATTCAGGACTTTTTTAGAGGATATTTTAAAATTAAAATTACCATTTGACAGCTAAGTTTGGGTGATACTTTTTTATGTTGAAATAAAAAATAAAAAAAGTGAAGCAATAAACGTCTATTGTCATTAAAATATCGTATAATTTGTTACATTTACAGACAGTCTTAAAAAGTAGACTAGAATAACCCAAATAATTAAGAATAGCGCATGGGATTTTTTGATTTCCTAACGGAAGAAATAGCCATAGATTTAGGAACCGCAAACACACTGATAATACACAACGACAAAGTTGTTGTTGATAATCCATCGATAGTAGCAAGAGACCGCATTAGCGGAAAAATTATAGCAGTTGGTAAAGAAGCCAACATGATGCAAGGTAAAACACACGAAAATATAAAAACCATTCGCCCTTTAAAAGACGGTGTTATTGCAGATTTTGATGCTTCTGAACAAATGATAAGTTTGTTTATTAAAAATATACCTGCACTTAAGAAAAAGTTTTTCAATCCTGCGTTACGAATGGTGGTTTGTATTCCTTCAGGAATTACTGAAGTAGAAATGAGAGCGGTAAAAGAGTCTTGTGAGCGTGTTAATGGTAAAGAAGTCTATTTAATACACGAACCAATGGCTGCTGCAATTGGTATTGGAGTAGATATTATGCAACCAAAAGGAAACATGATTGTTGATATAGGTGGAGGAACCACAGAAATCGCAGTTATTGCACTTGGTGGAATTGTTTGTGATAAATCTGTAAAAGTGGCAGGTGATGTATTTACAAACGACATTATTTATTACATGCGTACACAACACAACTTATATGTTGGTGACAGAACTGCTGAAAAAATTAAGATTCAAATTGGTGCAGCTACTGAAGATTTAGAATTACCACCAGAAGATATGAGCGTTCAAGGTCGTGATTTATTAACAGGAAAACCAAAGCAGGTAAATATTTCGTTTAGAGAAATTGCTAAAGCCTTAGATAAATCTATTTTACGTATAGAAGATTCTGTAATGGAGACTTTATCTCAAACTCCCCCAGAATTAGCTGCAGATATATACAATACTGGTATTTATTTAGCAGGTGGCGGATCCATGCTAAGAGGATTAGACAAACGTTTATCTCAAAAAACAGATTTACCCGTATATATTGCAGAAGACCCGCTAAGAGCAGTTGTAAGAGGTACAGGTATTGTGCTTAAAAACTTACCAAAATACAAAAGCGTATTGATTAAATAAGATGTAAATAATGCAACAAATTTTCAATTTTGTTATAAGAAACAAAACCTTTCTGTTGTTTTTATTGCTCTTTAGTATTGCCTTAACTTTAACCATTCAATCGCATTCGTATCACAGAAGTAAATTTATAAATTCAGCAAATGGATTAACGGGTGGTGTTTATGGCACTTTTAATTCTATTGATCAGTATTTTAATTTAAAAGACCAAAATATTATTCTTGCTGAGGAAAATAAAAAACTGAGAGAGCAACTTTTTAATTCTGTAAACTCATCCGATTCTTCATACATTGATACCACAACATATTCTCAAGGAAAATATAGAGTAATTACCGCTGCTGTATATAAAAACAGTTATTCGCTTACTAATAACTACCTCACTTTAAATAAAGGTAAAAATGATAGTGTTAAGCAAGATTTCGGTGTTATAACATCAAAAGGTATTGTTGGAATTATTGATAATACTTCTAACAACTATTCTACTGCATTATCTATTTTAAATAAGAAAAGTCAGATTAATGCAAAGTTAAAATCAACTAACCATATCGGTTCCTTAACTTGGGATGGTAAATCACCAGAATTCACTCAACTTATAGATGTATCTAATTTTGCACCTGTTAAAATTGGAGATACAATTGTAACCGGCGGCCAATCTGCAATTTTCCCGAGAGGAATTGGCATTGGTACAATAGATAGTTTTGAAACTGATATTAGCGGAGATACTTATAACATAAAAGTAAAATTGTTTAACGACATGACTAATGTTGGCACAGTATATATCATAGAAAATTTGGATAGAACAGAAATAAAAACGCTCGAAGCTAGTATTAATGAATAGTGTTATCGGAATAAATATTGTTAGATTTATTATACTTCTTTTAGCCCAAGTCGTTATATGCAATAATATTAATTTCTTTGGCTATATTAACCCGTATATATACATCATATTTATTTTCTTGTTTCCTATCAAAGATGAAAGGCTCGTTTTTTTATTAGTAAGTTTTTTACTTGGTATGATGGTAGATATGTTTTCAGATTCTGGAGGAGTACATGCCGCTGCTGCAGTTTGTTTGGCATATTCCAGACCTATACTTTTAAAAACATCATTTGGAATGCTTTATGAGCACCATACAATAAAATTTAGTAATACAGAAATTGGTAGTTTAATTACATACATTACGTTAGGCACTGTAATACATCATTTTATATTATTTGTCTTAGAAATTTTTAACATTTCTAACATACTTTTAATATTAAAAAAGACGTTATTTTCTAGTATTTTCACTATACTATTGAGTGTATTAATTATTATTCTATTTAGCCGAAACCGAAAATGAGAAAACTGCTACTATTAACAACTGTTATTCTTGTTGGACTTGTTTTTATAGCACGCTTATTTTATTTACAAGTTTACAGTGGTTCAGCCTATAATATTTTTGAAGACACAGCAATACAAAAAGAGTATAACTATCCAAAACGCGGTTATGTATATGACAGAAATGGCAAACTATTAGTAGCCAATCAACCTTCTTACGATGTAATGGTAATACCTAGAGAAGTGGCACCAATGGATTCTTTAAAATTACATGAGTTCTGTACATTATTAAAGATTACAAAAGAAGACTACGACAAAAAATTAAATAGAGCCAGAAATTATTCACCTCGATTATCTTCACCATTTGTTCAACAGCTTTCAAAAACCGATTACGCAGTATTACAAGAAAAAATGCGAAAGTTTGAAGGGTTTTATATTCAAAAACGATCACTTAGATCCTACCAAACGACAATTGGAGCCAATGTTCTTGGTGATATCGGAGAAGTAAACCGAAGAATTATTGCTCAACAGCCATACTATAAAATGGGTGACCTTATTGGTAAACAAGGTGTTGAGAAAACCTATGAGAAAGTTTTAAGAGGAGTCAAAGGAATTAAATTTATACAGAAGGACCGTTTTAATAAACATATTGGCCCATACAAAGATGGTATTTACGATACTTTACCAAAGCCAGGAAAAGATATTACCTTGACTATAGATTCTGAGCTACAAGCTTATGGTGAATTATTAATGAAACACAAGCGTGGAGGTATCATTGCATTAGACCCTAGTTCTGGTGAAATTTTGGCAATGGTTTCTGGTCCCTCTTACAACCCTAACCTACTTGTTGGAAGAGATCGCTCAAGAAATTTCACAAAATTATACAGAGACAGCATCGCTAAACCTTTGTTTGACAGAGGTTTACAAGCCCAGTATCCACCTGGCTCACCGTTTAAAGTTATTAATGCACTTATAGGTTTACAAGAAGATGTTGTAGATACACGAGAAAGGTTTACATGTAGAATGGGCTATTATTATGGAAGTCGAAAACTTACAGGTTGTCATCATCATAGAAGTCCGGTTGCAATGAATGATGGTATAGCACAGTCTTGCAACGCCTATTTTGTAAATGTGTACCGTCGTATAATTGATAAATATGAGGATGCAGGAAAA
Source organism: Winogradskyella echinorum (assembly GCF_014297365.1). GTDB lineage: Bacteria > Bacteroidota > Bacteroidia > Flavobacteriales > Flavobacteriaceae > Winogradskyella > Winogradskyella echinorum. Next base: position 369,897 of record NZ_JACOQD010000001.1, read on the forward strand.
GGTATGAATATTTGGGCAAATCATGCAAAAAGTTTTGGCTTAGGTAATTTTTTAAATAATGATTTATCCGTGGGTTCTAAAGGCAGAATACCAGATGGAGATTATTACGATAGAGCTTATGGCGACAATCGTTGGGGCTCAACATACATTGTTTCTAATGCCATAGGACAAGGTGAAGTTGAAGCAACACCCATTCAATTAGCAAATATGGCAGCAGCAATAGGAAACAGAGGGTATTACTACACACCTCACATTATAAAAGAAATTGAAGGAGATACCATTCCTAAAAAATATAGAACACCAAAATATACAACTATAGATAAACGTCATTTTGAACCTGTTATAGAGGGTATGTTTGATGTTTATAACAAAGGAACGGCTTCTACTTTAAGAGTTCCTGGTATCGATATTTGTGGAAAAACGGGTACTGCAGAAAACTTTGTAAGAATTGATAGCGTTAAAACACAACTTACCGACCATTCTATATTTGTAGCATTTGCACCAAAAGACAACCCTAAAATTGCCATTGCTGTATTTGTTGAAAATGGATATTGGGGAAGTCGTTTTGCTGGTAGAATGGCAAGTTTAATGATTGAAAAGTACATTAAAGGTCATATTACTAGAACTGATCTAGAACGTTGGATTTTAACTCATAGTTTAGAAGATGAATATGCAAAACCGTATTCTGGAGAACCGTTTAAAATTAATGGTGAAACAACACTTCAGGTAATTGATAACTATGCCATTGAAAACACAAATCAAAGTAGTCTAAAACAATAAAATTAATGCTCAGAGAGAACCAAAGACGTTTTAAATTCGATTGGATTACCATCATTCTGTTTTTGCTCCTCGTTGCTTTTGGGTATCTCAATATTTTATCTGCTTCTCATGTCGGTGAAATCACTAGTTATTTTGACATGAGTCAACCTTATGGCAAACAAACTATATTTATTGGGTTAACATTTGTTTTAATCGTTTTAATATTATCATTCGAAGCTAAATTTTATGAACGGTTTGCCAGTATTATCTACTTAGTTGCCATAATAGCTTTACTGGGTTTATTCATTTTTGGTAAGGACGTTAATGGTGCACGTTCTTGGTATGGCATTGGCAGTATGACTATACAGCCTAGTGAATTCGCAAAATTTGCAACAGCATTAGCCGTAGCAAAGTATATAAGTGATTTGCAAACCAACATGCGTACTATAAAAGATCAACTAAAAGTTACTGCAATTATATTTATTCCTGCATTATTAATTTTACTGCAAAATGATGCTGGTAGTACAATTGTTTATTTAGCTTTTTTCTTTGTATTTTATAGAGAAGGCTTACAACAAGTTTATTTAATCATAGGATTATCTCTCATTATACTTGCGGTTCTTGGCCTTAAATTTGGTGTTGTTATTACAGCTGTAATAACGACTTTAGTAATTGTTAGCACTTACTTCTTACAAGGGAAAAAACGAGGTTCAATTTTTCAATATATTATTGTCTTAATAGTATGCGTTGGTTTTTCATATGGTGTAAAACTTTTCTATGAACATGGATTAAAAATTCATCAACAAAATAGAATTAGCCTTTGGTTACGCTTAGAAAAAGATCCTGCTAAGCTTGAGTTAATGAAAAAACGCGAAGCTTATAACCTTATACAATCTGAACAAGCCATCAGCTCAGGTAGCTGGACAGGCAAAGGCTTTTTACAAGGTACAAGAACTACTGGAAAGTTTGTACCAGAACAACATACCGATTATATTTTTAGTACTGTTGGTGAAGAATGGGGTTTTTGGGGAAGCTCTTTCGTTGTATTATTATTTACAACTCTTATTATTAGAATTTTATACTTAGCCGAATCTCAAAAATCTCAATTTAGTCGTGTTTATGGCTATGGAGTCGCCTCAATATTGTTTGTGCATTTTACCATAAATACTGGAATGGTTATGGGATTAATACCTACAGTTGGTATACCACTACCCTTTTTTAGTTATGGTGGTTCTGGTCTTTGGGGATTTACTATTTTACTTTTTATTTTTATAAAGTTAGATAGTAATAAGATTAATGAGTGGTAAATAAAAAAGACCATCTTAGTTAGATGATCTTTTCAATTTCAATAATTAACTATAGCTTAATTTAAACTAGCCAAACTAGCTTTTATAGTATCAATTTTAGCCAATGCGTCTGCTTCTTTTTTCTTCTCGGAAGCTACAACTTGCTCTGGTGCACCCGCAACAAAGCGCTCATTAGACAACTTCTTTTGCACAGATTTTAAAAAGCCTTCAGTGTATTTTAATTCTTCAGTAAGCTTTTCAATCTCCGCTTCAACATCAATACTGCCTTCCATAGGAATAAAGTATTCGTTAGATTTTACTCTATACGTTAAGGCGCCTTCAACCGGTTCCTTAACGTAATCAAGACTTTCAAGATTTCCAAGTTTTATAATTACAGTATCAAAGGTAGCATTTACGTTTTCACTATTTAAAACTGAAAAACCAATAGCATCTTTAAATGCAATATTCTTTTGCTTTCTTATATTTCTAATTCCAGAAATGACTTCAGTAGCAAATTCAAATTCTGAGATTAAAGCCTCATTAATTGGTTTTGCCTCTGGCCATTTAGCCACAATTAATGCTTCTTCTGGCGTTCTTTTATTTATAGTTTGCCATATTTCTTCCGTAATAAATGGCGTAAATGGATGAACTACTTTTAGAATATCTTCAAAAATCGCCATAACAGCATTATAGGTTTTTGAATCTATTGGCTGTTTGTAAGCTGGTTTTACAATCTCTAATAACCAAGAAGCAAAATCATCATATACCAATTTATAAATTGCCATTAATGCATCAGACAATCTGTATTTACTAAAATGGTCTTCTATTTCAATTAATACTTTCTGAAACTTAGATTCAAACCACTCAATAGCTATATTACTAGACTGAGGTTGTTCTATATCTGCAACATCCCACAAATTAGTTAAATAGAATGCCGACCATATCTTGTTACCTAAACCTTTTCCTTGTTGACAAAGGGCTTCATCAAACATTAAATCATTTCCGGCTGCAGAACTTAATAACAATCCTACTCTAACACCATCTGCGCTATAATCTTCAATTAATTTTAAAGCATCTGGGGAATTCCCCAAGGATTTCGACATTTTTCGTCTTTGCTTATCTCTAACTAATCCTGTTAAATAAACATTTTGAAATGGTTTTTCGTCTTTATATTCATAACCAGCAATAATCATTCGTGCTACCCAAAAGAATAAAATATCAGGACCAGTAACTAAATCATTAGTTGGGTAATAATATTTTATGTCTTCGTTTTCCGGATTACGAATACCATCAAATACGCTCATTGGCCAAAGCCATGACGAGAACCAAGTATCTAAAGCATCAGTATCTTGTGTTAAGTCAGAAGCTTGAAGCTCGGAGTTTGAAGTTTTAACTCTTGCAAGTTTCAACGCCTCCTCAATAGATTCTGCAACTACAAAATCTTCTTTTCCATCTCCATAGAAATACGCAGGAATTTGTTGTCCCCAAAGTAACTGACGTGAGATATTCCAATCGCGAATATTCTCCATCCAATGACGATAGGTATTTTCAAATTTCTTAGGAAATAATTTTACATCGCCAGTTTTTAAAACTGCATCAATAGCAGGTTTTGCTAAATCTTCCATTTTTAAGAACCATTGATCACTTAGTCTAGGTTCTATAACCGCCTTTGTTCGTTCTGATGTTCCTACTTTATTAAGGTGATTTTCAGTTTTTACTAAAACACCTGTTTCTTCTAATGCTTTAGCGACTGCTTTTCTGGCTACAAAACGATCTTGACCTTCAAACTGTAATCCAAAGCTATTTAAACTTGCATCTTCATTAAAGATATCTATAACTTCTAAATTGTGTTTATCACCTAAAACTTTATCATTTTCATCGTGAGCAGGTGTTACTTTTAAACAACCTGTACCAAATTCAACATCTACATACTCATCTTCTATTATAGGAATGACACGTCCGCAAATTGGCACAATCGCCTTCTTACCTTTTAAATGGGTAAAGCGTTCATCATTTGGATTGATACAAATAGCAGTATCTCCAAAAATAGTTTCTGGTCTTGTGGTTGCAATGGTTAATTTATCATCGCTACCTTCAACTTTGTATTCTAAGTAATAGAGTAAACCTTGCTTTTCAACATGTATTACCTCTTCGTCAGATAAGGTTGTCTTTGCTTCTGGATCCCAATTTACCATGCGGTATCCTCTGTAAATTAGTCCTTTGTTATACAAATCAACAAAAACCTTAATTACGGCTTCAGACATATCATCGTCCATGGTAAACTTGGTCCTATCCCAATCGCAAGAACAGCCTAACTTTTTAAGTTGCTCTAGGATGACTCCACCATATTCTTCTGTCCATTCCCATGCATGTTCTAAAAACTCTTCGCGTGTTAAATCATTTTTATCAATGCCTTGTGCTTTGAGTTTAGCAACAACTTTTGCTTCAGTTGCAATAGAAGCATGGTCTGTACCTGGCACCCAACATGCATTTTTACCCAATAAACGTGCGCGACGTATTAATACATCTTGTATCGTATTATTAAGCATATGTCCCATATGTAAAACTCCTGTTACATTTGGTGGTGGAATAACTATTGTATAAGGTTCTCTATCATCTGGCGTAGAGTGAAAATAATTGTGTTGCATCCAGTAATTATACCACTTGGCTTCTACTGATGATGCATTATATTTTGATGGAATATCCATGTTTTGGTATCGTTTTTGCTATGTAACTGACAAAAGTACTTATAATTCCTTTTTTGAAAAATTATTAGTGTAAGAATATAGGTTGAAACATTATAAATTCTGTTAAATACAACGTATTAGGTCTAAATAATTTTGTTTGGAATAAAAAAGTAACTAGTTTTGAATAATCAATTTTAAAATTAAAATGATGAAAAATTTAATAGCAATACTATTTGTAGGATTAATTAGTTTAGGAATTAATGCACAAGAAAAGGTAGCAAAAATCGAATTTAAGACTGAGGTCATTGATTATGGCACAATTGAGAAAGGTGCTGACGGAGTTAGAGTTTTTGAATTTACCAATACTGGTAATGCTCCATTGATAATTTCGAGTGTTAAATCTACTTGTGGTTGTACTGTACCTAAGAAACCTAAAGGACCAATAATGCCAGGAGAAACAGGAGAAATTCAAGTAAAGTATGATACAAAAAGAGTTAATCCTATTAGAAAAACGATAACAGTTATTTCTAACGCAGACACACCAACAGTTGCACTAAAAATTAAAGGTTTAGTAATAGACCCAAGCAAGACTAGTGTTTTAGAAAAGAAAGAAAAAAGTATGATTGAGCAATAAGACTTCAATCTCATATTTATCATATTAATGAGCTCTTATTTTAGGAGCTCATTTTTTTATGTTTTTTTCTTATAAACTTTAAGAATTTTCAGAACTTAGCATTTTAAAATTAAGACCAAATGCCAACAATTTCAAACAAAGGCATCAACATGCCAGAATCTCCAATTAGAAAATTGGTGCCGTATGCAGAAGAAGCTCATAAACAAGGAAAAACAGTATATTATCTTAATATAGGTCAGCCAGATATAAAGACACCAAAAGTAGCTTTAGATGCTGTAAAAGTTCACTCTTTAGATATTTTAGCTTATTCGCGTTCTGAAGGTTCTGAAAATTATAGGATAAAAATTGCTGAATATTACAAAAGAAACGATATACACGTTAACCATAACGATATCATTGTAACTACTGGAGGTAGTGAAGCACTTTTATTTGCCTTTGGAAGCATAATGGATGAGGATGATGAAATAATAATTCCAGAACCATTTTATGCCAATTACAATGGCTTTTCAACGGCTTCTGGTGTAAATGTTGTACCAGTAATATCTAAAATCGAAGATAACTTTGCCTTACCACCTATTGAGGAATTTGAAAAACTAATCACACCAAAAACTAAAGCAATTTTAATTTGTAATCCAGGTAACCCAACAGGTTATTTATACTCAAAAGAAGAAATAAAAAAACTAGCTGCTATCGTTAAAAAGCATGATTTATTTTTAATTGCAGACGAAGTTTATAGAGAGTTTGTTTATGATGGAGTTGAACACTATTCTATTTTACAAGAACCTGGTTTAGAAGAACATGCAATTATCATCGATTCTGTATCTAAACGCTATAGCATGTGCGGAGCAAGAATTGGATATTTAGTTTCAAAAAATAAAGAAGTAATAAAAACAGCTTTAAAATTTGCGCAAGCTCGTTTAAGTCCACCTACTTTAGCTCAAATTGCAAGTGAAGCGGCTTTAGAAACTCCGCAGAGTTATTTTGATGATGTAAAAGAAGAATACGTAAAAAGAAGAAATACGCTCATTACGGAACTAGAAAAAATTGAAGGAGTAAAAGTAGCTAAACCCAATGGCGCATTTTATTGTATAGCAGAACTTCCTGTAAAAAACTCAGATGATTTTGCTAAATGGCTTTTAGAGTCTTTTGATTACAATAACAATACGGTAATGGTTGCACCTGCAGCAGGTTTCTATTCTACACCTGGAGTTGGTTTAAACCAAATACGTATTGCCTATGTTTTAAATGAAGATAGCTTAAAAATTTCGGTTAAAATATTAGCAGAAGCACTTAAAGTTTATAAAGACTAATGACTGTATCTAAGGATGTTTCATTAAAATCGTTTAATACATTTGGCATTGATGCCAAAGCAAAATTGTACTGCAATATTACTTCGGTAGAAGTACTTAATGAGGTTTTACAAGAACAACAGTCTAACCCGCTATTTATTTTAGGTGGTGGTAGTAATATGCTACTGACTAAAGATATCGATGCTTTGGTACTCCATATTAACCTAATGGGTATAGAAGTTGTTAGTGAAACGGAACAAACAGTTATAGTAAAAGCTATGGCTGGTGAAAACTGGCATCAATTTGTGCTTTGGTGTTTGCAGCATAACTTTGGTGGTATAGAAAATTTATCTTTAATTCCTGGTAATATTGGTACAGCACCAATTCAAAATATTGGAGCTTATGGTGTAGAGCTAAAAGATGTATTTTATAGTTGTGAAGCTATTAATGTAAATGACAAATCACTAAGAACATTTACAAAAGAAGACTGCAACTTTGATTATAGAGAATCTGTTTTTAAGCAAGAATTAAAAGGAGAATATATTATAACTAGCGTAAACCTTCAGCTTACCAAAAACAATCACAAACTAAACACAGGTTATGGTGCTATAAAAACGGAGTTAGAGGCATCCAATATAAAAACACCAACCATACAAGATATTTCAAAAGCCGTAATAGCGATTAGACAAACTAAATTACCAGACCCTAAAGAAATAGGAAATAGTGGTAGTTTTTTTAAGAATCCTATTATTTCTGTTGAACAGTTTAATAAACTACAAGAAAATTTCCCAGAAGTGCCTTCTTATAAAATTTCAGACAAGGAAGTTAAAGTTCCCGCTGGTTGGCTAATTGAAACAGCTGGTTTTAAAGGCAAACGTTTTAAGGATTATGGTGTACACCAAAAACAAGCCTTAGTTTTAGTAAATTATGGCAATGCAAGTGGTAAAGAGATTTTTGAATTGGCACAACTAATACAAAAAACAGTAAAACGACTTTTTAATATTACTATTGAGACTGAAGTTAATATTATATAAAGCAAAAGTCACAATCTTAGAATTGTGACTTTTGAATTTTTAGAATAATTTTATATGAAAATGCTATTAATCAACCTCTTAAGAAGATAAAACCATTCTAATAATTTATTGTGAGCACTAGAATCTAGTGTATTTAGTTATATTTACGTTTATAAATCCATTTTGGATGTTTTGAAAATCAAAAAAATAAGATTTTAACATTTTGAGTATTACACCTACAGAGCAAAAAATAATTGATTACCTAAAAAAAGGAGATCAACGTGCACTAAATTTACTATATGAAAATTATTCTAGTAGTCTATATGGTGTTATACTAAAGATAACGATTAATGAAGAAATTGCGCAAGATGCATTGCAAGAAACCTTCATAAAAGTTTGGAAAAATGCTTCAAAATACGATTCTAGTAAAGCTAAACTATTTACTTGGTTGTTCCGCATAGCAAGGAATACTGCTATAGATAAACTAAGAAGTTTTAATAATCGTTACCAAAAAGAAGTCCAAATTGATAAATCAAACGTATATATCTTACCAACAAACAATTTAAACCAAGATGTATTGGATATTAAAGAGCATGTTGGACGATTAGATGAAAAGTATCAAATTGTGTTAGACGCCTTATTTTTTCAAGGAATGACACAACAAGAAGCTAGTGACGAATTAGATATTCCGCTTGGTACAATTAAGTCTAGATTAAAAATAGGATTAAGAGAACTTAAAAAAGTTTATAATCCATAAAATTTTAAATCATGGAAACAAAATTACATAACTTTTTAAAGTCTAACTTACTGAATAAGTATTTGTTAGACGAGACCTCTATTGAAGAGACTAAAGAGGTTGAACATTTTATTTCATTCTATCCTGAAGCTGCTTCGGCTTACGAAAAACTTCAAGATAATTTAGAGATTATAGCAAAAGCGGGTGCTGTAGATGTACCTAATGACATATTAGCAAACATTTTAGAATCTTTAGATGAAAAGAATGACACTAAAGTTATTCAACTTGTACAAAAGAGAAAAACACCTTGGTATAGTATTGCTGCCAGTGCAGCTGCTGTGTTATTTGCAGCTACATCTTTTATGTTATATCAAAAGAATCAAAATTTAAATGAAGAAAACAATGTAGTAATTGAAGAGATTTTTGATTTAAGGAGCGATATTGAAAATAACAACACTAAATTAGATGAACTATCTAGAGAGTTGTTAAAATTAAACAATCCAGATTCTAAAAAATATGTTATCAATGGTAATGAGCGTGCTAAAAATTTAAAAACTGTAGCATATATTAATCCTGTTGAAAAAACATCGATGATTGATGTTATTACATTACCTCAATTACCTGAAGAGCAGTATTACGAGATTTGGGCTGAGTTGCAAGATAGAATGGTAAACTTGGGTATCTTAGATGAGTCTGACCGTAAGTTGAAACAAATTCCATATATGGAAGATGCCTTAGCACTAAGTATTAAAATTGGTACCAAAGGAAACAATACTAATGAAAATGATACTGAAGTAGCTGAAATTTCTTTAAAAGAGAAAGACTAAGTACTTTTTAGATAAATAAAAAAGAGGCACATTTAAAAATGTGCCTCTTTTTTTTGATTTAAAAATAGACACCTATTCTCTTTCAAAAAGTGTTTTATGGATAATACCTCCAATAATAGCACCAGCAATTGGAGCTACCCAAAACAACCAAACTTGAGATAAATAAGCACCATCTGCAAATAAAGCCTGACTTAAAGATCTTGCAGGATTTACAGATGTATTGGAAATAGGAATACTAATAAGATGTATTAATGTTAATCCTAAGCCAATAGCAATTGGAGCAAAACCTTTTGGAGCTCTAGCATTTGTACTTCCTAAAATAATAATTAAGAAAAATGCCGTTAGCACAACTTCTGCCACTAACACAGACATCATACTGTAGCCATTCGGCGATAATGAATCATAACCGTTTGAAGCAAACCCGCCAACGGTTTCAAATCCAGATTTCCCAGAAATTATAAGATACAATACACTAGCTGCTGCAATTGCACCAACAACTTGTGCTACGATATAACCAATTAAATCTTTGGCTTCAAATTTTCCACCAGCCCAAAGACCAATAGACACTGCCGGATTAAAGTGGCCACCAGAAATATGCCCAACAGCATAAGCCATAGTTAATACAGTAAGACCAAATGCTAAAGCAACGCCTACAAATCCAATACCTAATTCTGGAAATCCGGCTGCAAATATTGCACTACCACAACCTCCAAATACCAGCCAAAATGTTCCAAAGAACTCTGCAAATAATTTTTTCATAATTGATAAATTAATTAGTTAGTAATAAATGTTTATATAGTTATTCGACACAGCACTAAGCAGTTAAGTCACATCTAATAATGCTTATAAAATAAAAGTAAAAGCATTATCTTTGCATTAAATAAAGGGATTTTAAATGAAATTATTACTACTCACATTAGGACTATTGGCTTTAGCCATTGCAGGTATAGCAATAAAAATATGGGCTAAAAAAGACGGTAAATTTGCTGGCACTTGTGCTAGCCAAAACCCTATGCTTAACCAAGAAGGTGAAGCTTGTGGCTTTTGCGGAAAAACACCAGACCAATATAAAGACTGTAACGAACCTCAACACACTTAGGTCTTAATGTTATTTCCCTCAATACTATTCTATATATTTATAGTAGTTGTTAGTATTCAAATTGGCTATTACCTTAGTTTTCTATTTTCTTTTGGTATTAAACGAGCAGAATCTCGATTAAAAAAGAACATTCCTATTTCAATCATTATTTGTGCAAAAAACGAAGCCGATAACTTAAAGAAAAATTTACCTCTTATATTAGATCAAGAATATTCAAATTTTGAAATTGTCTTGGTAAATGATAGTTCTTCAGATGATACTCTAAAAGTTATGAAAGAATTTGAAGCCAATAGCAATAACATAAAAGTTGTAGATGTAAAAACCAATGAAACGTTTTGGGGAAATAAAAAATACGCATTAACACTTGGCATAAAAACTTCTAAATACGACTTTTTAGTATTCACTGATGCAGATTGCATACCAAAGTCTAATAAATGGCTAGCACATATTAGCGGTAATTTTTCTAATGAAAAATCTATAGTTTTGGGTTATGGAGCCTATGCGAAAAAGAAATTTTCGCTTTTAAACAAACTCATTCGGTTTGAAACCGTAATGACTGCTCTACAGTATTTTTCTTATGCTAATCTTGGCTCTCCTTATATGGGAGTTGGTCGTAATATGGCTTATAGAAAAGATTTATTTTTTAATAATTCTGGGTTTAGTAATCATATGTCCTTAAAATCTGGTGATGACGATTTATTTATCAATGAAGTCGCGGACAAATCAAATACATCAATAAGCTATACGGTAGATAGTTTTACAATATCCGAACCTAAAACGTCTTTAATATCTTGGATTTTACAGAAAAGAAGACACATTAGTACGGCCAAATTTTATAAACTACAACATAAATTTTTCTTGGGATTATTTTACACCTCTCAATTACTTTTTTGGGTTCTAGGAGTATTACTCATTTTATTAAATTATAATTGGCAATGGGTTGTTGCATTAGTTGTATTACGTTTTATTATTCAGCTACTTAGTTTTGGTTTTACAGCCAAAAAATTAGGAGAAGCTGATCTTATTGTTTTAACACCAATTCTAGAATTATTTTTAATTACTACACAATTAAGTATCTTTATTGCTAATCTTATATCTAAACCAAAACATTGGAAATAAAAGACGCTATCAGTAAAGCTAAAAAGAATGACCAAATTGCTTTCAATTTTCTGCTAGATACATTTTGGAATGACGTTTATGCCTTTCAACTAAAGCGAACAAAAAACGAAAATGATGCTGAAGACATAACTATTCAGACCTTTTCTAAAGCTTTTGATAAGATTAAAACTTATAAAGAAGCTTATAAATTTAAGACTTGGTTAATTACTATTTCTAAAAACATCCATATAGATTTAGTAAGAAAACAAAAACAATCTATACGAAATACATCTAAAGATAATGAAGATATTTATCTCGATATAGTTGATGACTCACCTACTCCAGAAGATAAAATTATTACAGAACAAAATTTAGCAAAACTGTTGCGCGACATCAAAAAATTAAAACCACATTATCAAGAGGTTATAAATCTTAGGTATTTTCAAGAATTGAGCTATAAAGAAATTTCTGAAGAACTAAAGGAACCGATGAATAATGTAAAAGTTAAACTTCTTAGAGCAAAAAAACTTCTGGCTGCTATTATTACAAAGACATAATGCTTTCTATACTTAAAAAATTAGGTCCAGGATTATTATTTGCAGGCGCAGCCATAGGTGTATCTCATTTGGTACAATCTACCAGAGCTGGTGCTAATTTCGGATTTGGTTTACTTTGGGCATTATTGTTAGTTAATCTATTTAAATATCCTTTTTTTCAATTTGGTCCTCGATATGCAGCGGCAACAGGTGAAAGTTTATTAGACGGTTATCTCAAATTAGGCAAAGGTGTTTTAGTTATTTACTTTATTTTGAATTTGGCGACCATGTTTACTATTCAAACTGCGGTAACTATTGTAACAGCCGGTTTAGCAAATTCACTTTTTGGAGATATTAGTTTTTTAAATTTTGGGATTGAAAGTATTACCAGCGTAGAAATTTGGACGGTAATTATTCTATTCATTTGTCTACTAATTCTTTTTCTAGGAAAATATAGCACCTTAGACAAACTCATTAAATTTATAATTATTGCTTTAACTATAAGCACTCTTGTCGCGGTTTGCTTTGCATTTAGTGAGTTTAATCAACCAGTATCATTTACACAGGTATTACCTGAGAATGCAACTGAAATAGCTTTTTTAATTGCTTTTATGGGTTGGATGCCTGCACCTTTAGATATTTCAGTGTGGCATTCCATTTGGGCACTAGAAAAGAAAAAAGAGGAAGTTTCATTTACACCAAAAACCGCACTACTCGATTTTAATATTGGCTATACTGGCGCAGTTATATTAGGTGTCGCATTTTTATCCTTAGGCTATTTCGTTATGTTTAATACAGGAGAAACGTTTAGCGAAAAGGCCTCTGTTTTTTCAAATCAATTAATCGATTTATACACCAAAAGTCTTGGCAATTGGGCATATATTCTCATTGGTATTGCCGCATTAACAACCATGTTTAGCACAACCATTACTACGTTAGATGCCTCACCTAGAGCTATGGCAAAAAGCGTAGAATTATTAACAAAAAAAGCACTAAACAAAGGCTATTTATTTTGGATTTTAATATTGACTTTTGGTACTTTAATTATCTTTTTTGTGTTTGCATCAGAAATGGGTTTACTCATTAAAATCGCTACAATACTATCTTTTATTACTGCCCCTTTTTATGCCACTATTAATTATAAATTAATTTCGAGTAAACACACACCAAAAGCTTGGAGGCCAACTCTAAAACTTCATGCTTTATCATGGCTTGGTATCATTTTTTTAATTGGTTTTAGTGTGTGGTATCTCACAATTCTTTAAGTCTTTTTAATAATTAACTTCGTATCTTTGTTTCCTGAAATTGAAAATGAATGGAAACCAAAGTTGCTTCAAATATATTACCAGAACGTAAACCTAAATGGCTTCGTGTAAAATTACCCACGGGTAAAAAATATACCGAACTTAGAAGTTTAGTTGATAAGTACAAATTAAATACTATTTGCACCTCAGGAAGCTGTCCTAATATGGGTGAATGTTGGGGAGAAGGCACTGCAACCTTTATGATTTTAGGAAACGTTTGTACGCGTTCTTGTGGATTCTGTGGTGTAAAAACCGGCAGACCAGAAACCGTAGATTGGGATGAACCAGAAAAAGTAGCTCGTTCTATTAAGTTAATGCAAATTAAACATGCGGTTTTAACAAGCGTAGATAGAGATGATTTAAAGGATATGGGAAGCATTATGTGGGCAGAAACTGTAAAAGCAGTAAGACGCATGAATCCTGAAACAACATTAGAAACTCTTATACCAGATTTTCAAGGTATTGAAAAACATATAGATCGTATTATAGATGTTGCACCAGAAGTTGTGTCGCATAATATAGAAACTGTAAGACGCCTAACTCGCGAAGTTAGAATACAAGCAAAGTACGATCGCAGCATGGGTGTTTTAAAATATTTAAAACAACAAGGGCAACGTAGAACTAAATCTGGTATTATGTTAGGTTTAGGTGAAACTCGTGAAGAAGTTATTGAAACGCTTCACGACCTTAAAGCAAATGATGTTGATGTAGTTACTATCGGTCAATATCTTCAACCAAGTAAAAAACATTTACCAGTAAAACAATTTATAAATCCAGAGCAATTTAAAGAGTATGAAGAAATTGGCTTGGATTTAGGCTTTAGACATGTAGAAAGTAGCGCATTAGTAAGATCATCTTACAAAGCCCAAAAACACATTAACTAATGATTACTGTTGCTATAAACGGCTTTGGCAGAATTGGTCGTCGTGTGTTTAGGTTAGCATTACAACATCCTCAAATTCAAGTTGTTGCTATAAATGACTTAGCAGATACTAAAACTTTAAGTCATTTATTAAAGTACGACAGTATTCATGGTGTTCTAAACGAAACCATTTCTTTTGATGATAATCATATCATTATCAACAATAAATCGATTCCTCTTTTTAATCATTCTCATCCTAATTCCATTGATTGGTCACAAGTTAATCCAGATTTTGTTATAGAATCTACGGGGAAATTTAAAACTAAAAATGAGCTTCAACATCACATAAAAAGTGGAGCTAAACGTGTTATTTTATCCGTCCCTTCTATTGAGGATGATATTAAAACAATCGTTTTGGGTGTAAATGACCATTTGCTAGATGGTAATGAGACCATATTATCTAATGCCTCGTGTACTACTAATAATGCGGCTCCAATGATTGCCTTAATAAAAGAGCACTTTGGTATAAAACAAGCTTATATTACAACTGTACACTCATACACTACAGACCAAAGTTTGCACGACCAACCACATCGCGATTTAAGACGAGCAAGAGCTGCTGGGCAATCTATAGTACCAACAACAACAGGAGCAGCTAAAGCTTTAACAAAAATTTTTCCAGATTTAGCAGATGTTATTGGAGGTTGTGGCATAAGAGTACCTGTAGCAAACGGCTCATTAACGGATATTACTATAAATGTCCAAAAACCAACTACTATAGAAGAAGTCAATTCAGTTTTTAGTAATGCCTCTACTTCTACCTTAAAAGACATTTTAGAATATACTGAAGATCCTATAGTATCTATCGATATTGTAGGAAATCCACATTCTTGTATTTTTGATGCGCAAATGACTTCCGTTATCGGCAATATGTTAAAAATAGTGGGGTGGTACGATAATGAAACTGGTTATAGTACAAGAATTTTAGACTTAATTTGCAATTTATCGGACAAAAAAGCACTTTTATCGAATAAATAATTATATTTGTTCAAATTAAAGTGAGCTGAAATGTCCCGAATCAAATATTACATATTTGTTTTTTTAGCATGTTTTTGTAGTCTGATTTTCGCACAACAAGTTAGTGTAGAAGATACAGACAAGCTTGCATTAACCCTTCAAGAGTATGTTGATCAAGCCAAATTATATAGTGATCGTGGTGATTATTATAAGGCTAAAAACAATCTAGATGAAGCATTAGAGATTGCAAAAAAAATCGATGATAAATCTAATCAAGGAAAAATCTATACAAAGATTGCAAAAGTTCAGTTCTTAGTTGGTGAAAAAAATCTAGCAACGGTTTCTCTTAATAATGCAATTCAAATTCAGCGTGAAATTGATGACTATGGTAATCGAGCTATTAGTTATAATATTAAAGGAGTATTTCTTAGCAATAATGAAAACTATGATAAGGCCTTAGAATACTTCAATTCTGCCAATACCTTATTTGAACAAGAGAACTTAGAAGAATATATTTCTGATGTAACTTTAAATGAAGCCAAGGCTCTTATTGCTTTAAAACGTTTTGATGAAGCTAAGGTAAAGCTCGAGAAAACCATAATTATTGCTAAAAAATACGATCAAAAACGTCGTTTAAGTAGTGCATTGATACAAAGCGGTAAGGTTTCTAGTGAATTAAACAATAGTAAATTAGCATTATCTCAGGCTGAAGAAGGCTTATCTATTGCTCAATCTCATAACATAATCGAAAATATTAATGAGGCGTACTTAACACTGAGTGATATCCACGAAAATAAAGGAGACCATTCTAATGCTTTAAATTATGTAAGAAAGCATATACAACTATCCGATTCTATACTCAATGTAAAACGAGAAAATTTAGCTTCTGGTATCACAGGACAAAATATCTATAACTATAAAGATGCCGAAAATGCTCAATTAAAAGAGCAAATGGATGAAGTTACAGCAGAAAGTACTTTTACTAGAATTACAACTATTTTGAGTATCGCTTTAATTACTATACTATCACTTTTAACCTTGTCTTTATATAAAAACAATAATATAAGATTGAGAACCAACAATATGCTTCATAAAAAGAATGATGAGCTTATTGTTGCAAAAGAAAAGGCAGAATTAGCCTCTAAGACCAAAGCTAATTTCTTATCTACTGTAACACATGAGTTACGTACACCATTATATGCTGTTACTGGGCTTACTAATATGTTGTTAGATGAAAAGCCAAAAGAGCACCAAATACCACACTTAAAATCATTAAAATTCTCTGGAGATTATTTATTAACTTTTATTAATGATATTCTTCAAATTAATAAAATTGAAGCAAATAAAGTTGAATTAGACCCAGAACAATTCAACCTTAAAAACAAAATCGAAAATGTCATTTCTGCTCTGAGTAATTCTGCTAAAGACAATCAAACAGACTTACATTTCGATTATGAAGACGGTTTACCAGAAACGTATATTGGTGACCAATTAAAGATTTCCCAAATCTTAATTAACCTACTTGGTAATGCTATTAAATTCACTAAAGATGGAGACATCTGGGTGAGAGCGCGTAAAATTGACAAAAAAGACAAAATGTACACGCTTCGCTTTGAAATTGAAGATAATGGTATTGGTATTACAAAGGAAAAACAAGACCATATGTTTGAGAGTTTCTCTCAAGGATCTGTACAAATCAACAGAAAATATGGTGGTACTGGTCTTGGTTTATCTATTGTAAAAGGACTTATTCAAATTCTTAAAGGGAAAATTTACTTAAAGAGTGAGCTTGGAAAAGGCACCACATTCTTTTTTGAAATTCCTTTAGAGCATTCTGAAATTGTCGAAGAACCTAAAGTAGAAAAAATTAAAAAATCTAATAAGATGGAAGATTTGGATTTAAGCAATGTTAAAATTCTAATTGTTGAAGACAACAAAATCAATCAAATGATTACTAAAAAGATTCTTAATAAAATGGATCTGTATTGTGATGTGGTTGATAACGGCGAAGCTGCTGTTGAGCAAGTAAAAGAAACAACTTACGATGTGGTGCTAATGGATATTCATATGCCAGGCATTAGTGGTTTAGAAGCTACCAAAATCATTAGAACTTTTGATAAAGAGCTTACCATCTTTGCACTTACAGCAGTAACTTTAGAAGACAAAATGCATGAGTTTGGTGAAGCTGGCTTTGATGATATTATCTCTAAACCGTTTAAACAAGAAGATTTTGAATCTAAGCTATATGCAGCACTTTCGGGCGAAAAAATAGTCTCTAGCTATTTTAACTAACAAATGATTTTACTGTTGTATTAAATAACTCAGGTCTATCTAATTTTATTTCAATAGGTAAATAATATAGTTTATCCTTTAGACTTCCATCATTTGATAAACGCATATAGTCTTTTTCTGTTGTAATTATTAATTCTTTAGATTTTAATTTTTCTATATCAGTAGCTTTAAAATTGTAGTGATCTCCATATTCTAAATGATCAAATTTTAACGCTTTCTCCAATAAAAACTCAACTAAGGGTTGTGCATTTGCAATACCTGTAACTAGTGTAAAATTTGGAAGTGATTCTAAACTTATAGAATCATTTGCAGATATTACTATATCAGCATAATCAATATAACTAAAACAAACTAGTTGATGCTTTTGAATTTTTAAACGTGCAATGATAGATTTTTTTTCTTGCTCAGAAATGTTTTTAGGACATTTGGTAACCACAATGACATCTGCTCGTTTAGCTCCCGATCGCGGCTCACGCAAATTACCTGCAGGTAAGACTATATCTTTGTAGTAAAGATTATTATATGCAGTCAATAAAATATTAAAACCAGCCCTTACTTTTCTGTGTTGATATGCATCATCTAACAAAATAACTTCAGGTGGTTCTGCCATACTTCGTAGTTGTTCTATACCATTCTGTCTATTAGAATCTACTGCAACTTTAATTTCGTTTTTAAATTTATTATAAAATTGAAATGGTTCATCACCAATAGTATCTGCATTAGCATTTTCATCCGCAAATACAAAACCGTCCGTTTTTCGTTTATAACCTCTACTTAATGTAGCAATAGATTTTTCGTTCTTCAATAACCGGATTAAATATTCAATCATTGGAGTTTTTCCTGTACCACCTGTACTAAGATTACCAACACAAATTATAGGGAAATTATACGATTTTGAAGATTTAATTCCTTTATCATAAAGTAAATTACGTAACCATGTAACCAAATAATAAATTGGCACAACAGGAAACAATATGATTCGAATGAATTTCATTGCTACGAAAATATACTATTTTTCTTCTGTAAAAAACTAAATTATATTTAAGAGAAAATAAAAAAATTAGTTTCACATCAGCAACCACTTCGTTAGTCTATGATTTTTTTCATTTGATTTTTGTGAATTTCCAAACAAAAAAATTCATGTACTTTTGAAACAAATACACACTTATGATTGTACAAGACGTAATTAATCACTTACATAACTTAGCTCCATTGGCTTATGCAGAAGACTTTGACAATGTAGGCCTTTTGGTAGGAGATAAAAGTCAATCCGTAACAGGTATTCTGGTTACACTAGATACGCTGGAGGCTGTAGTGGATGAAGCTATAGAAAACAATTGTAACCTAATTGTAAGCTTTCACCCTATTATTTTTAAAGGTTTAAAAAAACTAACTGGTAAGACCTATGTTGAGCGCGTAGTAATAAAAGCCATTCAAAATAATATTGCTATTTTCTCTATTCATACCGCTTTAGATAATGCCATTAAAGGAGTTAACTCAATTATTTGCGACCAGTTAAGCTTAATAAATAAAAAGATTTTAATTCCTCAGTCTGGCACAATTAAAAAACTACAAACGTATGTTCCAAAATCAAATGCTGAAGAATTAAGACAAGCTCTTTTTAATGCAGGTGCTGGTAATATAGGTAATTATGAATCTTGTAGTTTTAATGTAGATGGGGAAGGCACCTATTTAGGAAATGAAGAATCTAACCCTGTTATTGGTAAAAAAGGCGAATTACATACAGAAAATGAAACTGCAATTTCTGTAACCTTTAAAAAACATTTAGAATCTAAAGTTTTAAAAACCCTTTTTGACGCACACCCTTACGAAGAAGTTGCATTTGAAATTTCAACTTTAGAAAACACTAACCAACATATTGGAATGGGAATGATAGGCGAGTTAGAAAAACCTATGAATGCCAAAGAGTGTTTACATTTTATAAAAAACAAAATGAATACCGAATGTATAAGACATTCCGCATTGTTAGAAAAACCTATAAAAAAGATTGCTGTGCTAGGCGGTTCTGGTAGTTTTGCAATTAGCGCTGCAAAAGCTTCTGGTGCAGATCTTTTAGTCACTGCAGACCTAAAATATCACGACTTTTTCAGTGCAGAAAACGGTATTATTTTGGCAGATATTGGACATTATGAAAGCGAACAGTTCACAAAATCGTTTTTAGTAGACTATCTCTCGAAAAAAATTACTAATTTTGCAGTCATTTTATCAAAGACAAATACAAATCCGGTAAAGTATTTATAATTATGGCAAAAAAAGCTGAAGTTTCTGTTGAAGAGCGATTAAGAGCACTATATGACTTACAATTAATTGACTCTAGAGTAGATGAAATAAGAAATGTCAGAGGTGAGCTTCCTTTAGAAGTTAGAGATTTAGAAGACGAAGTAGAAGGACTTAACACTAGAATGGAAAAGTTAAATGATAGCCTAGCTATTATTGACGATGAGATTAAAGGAAAAAAGAACTTAATTGAAGAAGCTAAAGCTTTAATCAAAAAGTATAGTGAGCAACAAAAAAATGTTAGAAATAACAGAGAATATAACTCATTGACTAAAGAGGTTGAATTTCAGGAATTAGAAATTCAATTAGCAGAAAAGCACATCAAGGAATTTAAAGTTCAGATTGAACAGAAAAAAGAAGTTATTTCTGAAACTAAAGATCGTTTAAAAGATCGCCAAGCACATCTTAAACATAAAAAAGGTGAGTTAAACGAAATTTTAAAGGAGACTGAAAAAGAAGAAGAAGCACTTTTAGGAAAATCTGAAGATTTCCAAAAGAAGATTGATGAGCGTTTAGTTAAAGCATACCTTAGAATTAGACAAAACGTTAAAAATGGTTTAGCGGTTGTAGCTATAGAACGTGGAGCTTCTGGTGGATCTTTCTTTACTATTCCCCCTCAAGTACAAGTTGAGATTGCTTCTCGCAAAAAGGTAATTACTGATGAGCATAGTGGACGTATTTTAGTTGATGCTGCATTAGCAGAAGAAGAAAAAGTAAAAATGGATAAGTTATTTGCTAAACTTAGTAAGTAAATTATACATCGTAATAGATTGAAGCCTTCACAATTGTGAAGGCTTTTTTATTTTAATATAACTTTAAAGAAGATTTATATTAGGTTTAGTATTTTTAAACGACTATTTGAAAAAGAAAAAAGAATTATGAAAAATTTAATTTACGTATTAAGCATCAGCCTATTTTTTAGCTGTCATAACCAAGCACAAGTCAGTGATAAACAACAAGCCGTAATTGATGCAGAACCTGTTGCTGTTCCAATAAAAGATGGAAAAGCAAGAGCCTATTTTGCAAGTGGTTGTTTTTGGTGTGTTGAAGCTATCTTTGAAAGTGTTAAAGGAGTTGAGGAGTCTATAAGTGGTTATTCTGGCGGACACACAACAGACATTAACTATGAGAAAAGCAATACAGGCAAAACAGGCCATGCAGAAGCTGTAGAAATTATTTACGATCCAGAAGTGGTGAGCTTTGCCACCTTAGTTGATGTGTATTTTGGTTCTCAAAATCCTACACAAGTTAATGGTCAAGGACCAGATAAAGGTTCTCAATATCGCTCTATCATCTTTTACCAAAATGCTGAACAGAAAAAAATTATTGAAGAAAAGAAAACCGCTTTAGCTAAAAAGTTGGATGCTAAAATCGCTGCAGAAGTTTACCCTTTTCAAAAATTTTATAAAGGTGAAGATTATCATCAAGATTTTGAAAAACGTAATCCAAACCAGAGTTACATAAGAGCGGTTTCTATTCCTAGATTAAATCGTTTTAAAGCCAAGTTCCCAGAATTATTAAAGGAAGACGAAAAGCATTAATGAAACAGACCTTTCAGGTTTTAAATACCTGAAAGGTCTCAAACTAAATTTTACTCGCCTTAATTTCAAAGAGCATCGGAAACAACTGATTTTTCATCTTATACATGCCATTATCCAATTTTATTAAATCTGGAAATACATCATAAGGACTTTCATCATATTCATTAAGATAATCTATTTGTAATCCTGCCTCTATGAGTGCATTTACAACTTCTGCTAATCCATGATTCCAACCGTATTCTTTACTAACCATTTTTGAAGCTTGGTCGGCATAGGTACCTTCATACTCATCATAAATAACTTCATCTTGATTATAATGATATTTCATTTTTGGTTCACCTTCAACATAATCAAACATCCATAAAATAGGATGAAACTCTACAATATAAAACGTTCCACCAACCTTTAAACGTTCAGCTATCATTTTAGCCCAAGGTCTTAAATCTGGTAACCAGCCAATGGTTCCGTAACTTGTAAATACAATATCAAACGTCTTAGAAACATGTTTAGAAGTGTCTAAAACATTACAGCATATAAAATCAGCATCAAGATTTAGTTCTTCATTTAATTGCTTGGCAAGCTTTACACCCTCATCACTTAAATCCACACCAACACTTTTAGCTCCCATTCTACTCCAACTCAGCGTATCTTGCCCAAAATGACATTGCAAATGCAATAACGACTTACCAGAAACATCTCCTAAAGCATTTAGTTCATAAGGCATCAAAGAAGTTGCTCCAGCTTTAAAAGCATCCATTTTATACATCTCACTTTCTGCATGTGCACCTACTTTCTTGTTCCAAGTCGCTTTATTTACTTCAAAATAATTAGTGTTGTCCTCCATTGTTAGTTAATTTTGTCTCTAAATTAAAATTTCTTTTAAAATGAAGTCATTATATCTAGGTCTGATTTGCTTATTATTTGTTTTTTCATGTAAATCTGAAAAGAAAGAAGCCACAATCGAAAAAGAAACTCAAGTATTAACCACTGCAGAAAAAATTGCTAATGCTCATGGTTATGAAAACTGGAAAAATGTCGAAAAAGTAGAATTCACTTTTAAAGTAGATAGGAATTCTATAAAAGGTAATGGAAGATCGTGGACATGGTATCCCAAAAAAGATAGTGTTATTATGAAAGCTGGTGAACAAATCGTAAAATTCAACAGGAACAAATTAGATAGTGTACCACCTAATGCAGATAGAAACTTTATTAACGATAAGTTTTGGGCATTTGTACCTTTTCAATTGGTTTGGGACAATACAGCAACAATTTCTCAGCCCAAAAAAGCTGAATCTCCTATACACAAAGAGCAATTAGACATGATTACCATTTTATATGCAGACGAAGGTGGCTACACACCTGGAGATGCCTACGATATTTATTATGATGACAACTATATGATTAAAGAATGGGTATTTAGAAAAGGAAATTCCCCAGAACCCTCTTTAACCAATACATTCGAAAACTACAAAGATTTCAACGGTATTAAAATTGCAATAGATCATAAAAAAGATAATGGCAACTGGAATCTTAACTTTACAGATGTCAGTATTACCTTGGAAGACTAAAATTATGGCATTACTTTTGCACCCTATAATGTAAGTTTCACGTCGGTCGTTACGGCTTAAAACGTATAGCTTACATTTTCCGCCTTTTGGCGCCTATATATATTCTCTAGCGCTTTGTTTTCAAAGCGCTTTTTTTGTGCTTATAAATCCTTATTTTTGTTAGCAACCGATAAATCAATTCACTTTGTCCGACTACAAACTTGGTCTAGATTACGCCAAACAACAAGACGCTTTAGACGAACTATCTAGCTACAGACAGCAATTTCATATTCCAAAAGATAAAAACGGAAATGAATTAATTTACCTCTGTGGCAACTCACTAGGCTTACAACCAAAATCTACAAAGGATTACATTAATCAAGAATTAGAAGATTGGGCAAATCTTGGTGTAGAAGGTCATACCGAAGCTAAAAACCCTTGGTTACCGTATCATGAGTTTTTAACGGAAGCTACGGCTAAATTAGTTGGAGCAAAACCTATTGAAGTCGTAACTATGAATTCGCTTACTGCGAATCTTCATTTTATGATGGTTTCGTTCTACAAACCAACAAAAGAACGATATAAAATAGTTATAGAAAGTGATGCATTTCCATCAGACAAATATGCTGTAGAATCGCAATTGCGACATCATGGTTATGATGATAAAGAAGGTCTTATTCTTTGGAAACCTAGAGATGGTGAAGAATTATTACGATATGAAGACCTAGAAGCTATTTTAGAAGCTCATGGTAATGAAATTGCATTGGTAATGATTGGTGGTGTGAATTACTACACTGGGCAGTTTTTCGATTTTAAACGCATTACAGAACTTGGTCATAGCTATGGTTGCAAAGTCGGATTTGATTGTGCTCATGGTGCTGGAAATGTGAATTTAGATTTACACAACTCAGGAGCAGATTTTGCAGTTTGGTGTACTTATAAATATCTCAACTCAGGACCTGGAAGTCTTTCTGGTTGCTTTGTTCACGAGCGTCATGCTTACGATAAAAACTTAAATCGTTTTACAGGTTGGTGGAGTCACAATAAGCAAACACGTTTTAACATGCGACACGAGTTTGACGTGTTGCCTGGAGCTGAAGGTTGGCAACTCAGCAATCCACCAATATTATCTATGGCAGCAATTAAAGCCTCTTTAGATATGTTTAATGATGTCGGAATTAAGAAACTCACAGAAAAGTCTAAAAAACTTACTGGCTATTTCGAGTTCTTACTAAAGCAACTAGGCGAAGATACTATTAGAATCATTACACCAGAAAACCCTGATGAACGTGGTTGCCAACTATCGATTCAAGTATTGAACGCAGATAAAAAATTACACGATAAACTAACCGAAGCCGGAGTTATAAGTGACTGGAGAGAACCAGATGTAATTAGATGTGCACCTGTACCATTGTATAATTCTTTTGAGGATGTTTATAGAATGGTTGAAAAAATGAAGGCTATATTAAATTAAAGCCCATCCTAACCTTCCCTGAGGGAAGGATCTAATGCTTAATAAAAAAGAATGAATACTAATATAAATACACGCAACAGTGAGAAAGTCTTCCCTTCTGGGGAAGATTTAGAAGGGGCTGCACAAAACATATTAATCATAGGTGCAGGTCTTTGCGGCAGCTTGCTTGCGCTTAGATTAGGACAAAGGGGCTACAACGTAACCGTTTACGAAATGCGTCCAGATTTACGTAAAACAGATATTTCTGCAGGTCGTTCTATCAATCTAGCCTTTTCAGATCGTGGTAACAAAGCCATGAAACTAGTTGGTATTGAAGACAAAGTAAAAGACTTATGTATTCCTATGAATGGTCGTATGATTCACGACAAAGAAGGCAATACCTTTTTATCTAATTATAGTGGTCGCGATTATGAATATATTAATTCTATATCGCGTGGTGATTTAAATGCTCTGCTCTTGGATGAAGCAGAAAAGCACGAAAACGTCACCATCCATTTCAATAAAAAATGTAAATCTGTTGATTTTGAAAACACCACGGCTTTATTTCAAGATTACCACACCAAAAATGAATTTATAGAAGATGCCGATTGTATTATTGCTACAGATGGCGCAGGTTCAGCTTTGCGCAAAAGTTACTATTTAGGTAAAAAGTTTTTATTCAGTTTTTCACAAGACTATTTAACTCATGGTTACAAAGAGCTGAGTATTCTGCCAACTGAAAATGGTGGTTACAAAACCTATAAAAATGCACTTCATATTTGGCCAAGAGGTGATTTTATGGTCATTGCATTACCAAACTTAGACGGTAGTTTTACAGTGACATTGTTCTTAAGTTACGATGAAGGTGAGTACAATTTCAACAATTTAACCACACCAGAAATTGTAACAGAATTTTTTCAAAAAGAATTTCCTGATGCTTTGGAATTGATGCCAAATCTAATTGAAGACTTTTTTGAGAACCCAACAGCACCTTTAGGCACTGTAAAATGTTCGCCTTGGCATTATAAAGGTAATACTTTGTTAATGGGTGATTCTGCTCATGCTATTGTTCCATTTTACGGACAAGGTATGAATGCTTCTTTTGAAGATGTTGTAGAATTTGATAAAGTCTTAAACCAAAATTTAGATAATTGGGAAGCGACTTTCGAAACCTATGAAAAAAACAGAAAGAAAGATACAGATGCCATTGCCGATTTAGCCATTGATAATTTTCATGAAATGAAAGACCACGTAGGTCAGGCGATTTTCCAAGAAAAACGAAAAATTGAAATGATGCTCGAAAAAGAATTTCCAGAGGATTATTCTTCAAAATATAGTTTAGTTACCTTTAATGAAGATATTGGTTACAGAGAAGCGATGTTAAAAGGAAGAGCGCAAGACAAAGCAATTTT
Source organism: Winogradskyella echinorum (assembly GCF_014297365.1). Classification (GTDB taxonomy): domain Bacteria; phylum Bacteroidota; class Bacteroidia; order Flavobacteriales; family Flavobacteriaceae; genus Winogradskyella; species Winogradskyella echinorum. Next base: position 395,587 of record NZ_JACOQD010000001.1, read on the forward strand.
AAATATGTTAGCTGATGGAATTATTTCAATATCAGATGACCCTAAAGATATTTTAGATAAAGTAAAAACTGAAACTGAAGCAATTTTGGAAGATGATAGAGTGGCAAAATTCGGCCCATCCTAACCTTCCCAGAGGGAAGGAACTGGTACGTGCTTAAATAGGAAAATCAATTAGATTTATAACTAACAAATAAAAAATTCATGCCCCAAATCAATTGGTAGAATTGAACATCAAAATTCAGAAATAGTGAGCGAAGGAATGTAGATGCGAAGCGCAGCTTCAAGCACGGAATTCCGAAAGTGAATGTTCCGAAGGAATTTCCTATATTTTGATTGTGATTTTTGGTTCGTTTGCATCAAGGCAAATGAACAATAAATAAAATAACAACAAAATAAGATTCTGAAACAAGTTCAGAATGACAAGAATATGAAGGAAAAAGACAATAAGGTTCCTGCTTCCGCAGGAACAGGCGTAGCACCAAGAGGAGCATACCCACACGTAAAACAAGTAGGCGATTTCATTTTCGTTTCTGGAACAAGTTCTCGCAGAGCAGACAACACCATTGCCGGAGTGGATATTATTGACGAAATGGGAACTAAAAAGTTAAACGCTTATACCCAAACCCAAGAAGTACTAAAAAACATTGATAAGAACCTTCAAAAAGTTGGAGCAAGCTTAAAAGATGTCGTTGATGTCACCTCTTTTTTAGTAAACATGAATGACTTTGCTGATTACAACAAGGCTTACGCTGAGTTTTTTGACAAAGAAACAGGACCAACCCGAACAACAGTAGCTGTGCATCAGTTGCCCCATCCAGATTTAGTGGTTGAGATAAAGGTTATGGCATATAAACCAAAATAAATATGATTAAATTCTTCAGGCAAATAAGACAGAATTTCCTAACTGAAAATAAATTCGGTAAGTACCTGTTGTATGCTATTGGAGAAATCATACTCGTTTTTATTGGCATTTTTATGGCACTTCAATTCAATAACTGGAACGAAGAAAAAAAGATTCAAAAAAATATACAGACCACTTTAAATTTATTAAAAGACGAAATAAACACCAATAAAATGAGTATTTCTAATGTTAAGGACTATCATATTATGATTAGAGACACATTACGAAAAATCGATATGCCAAAAACGGAAGAAAACATTAATAAAGCTTTAGGCTTTTGGAGAGGCATGAGAACACCAAGGTTAAGAGATGCTGCATTTCAAACCAGTATTCAAGCTGGAGTTAGTAAAGAATTTAATCCTACATTATTAAATACGCTGAATAATTTATACACATATCAAGAGAGTTATAACGCATTCAACACACAATCAATTCAAATATTTTTCAATGCAGACTTTACCGATGCTAAGAGTTTTGGAAAAACGATGGCAAAAGTGCAAATGACCATGAATGATTTATATTACTATGAAAAGGAATTGACTGAGCTCTTTGATTATAATTTAAAACAAATCGATTCTTTATATAAAATAGACTAGTGAATATTCAAAACTACATAAACGGAAAATTCGAAAATCCAATTCAAAATAACTGGATTGACAACTACAATCCTGCAAGTGGTGCCATTTATGGGCAGATTCCAAACTCCACTAAAGAAGATGTTGAAAAAGCTTATAAAAGTGCCAAATCTGCTTTTAGACAGTGGTCAGTGACTAGTTTAGAGGAACGCAGTCGTATTTTAATTAAAATTTCTGAGTTACTAGAAGCTAACTTACAACAGTTTGCAGAAGCCGAAAGCTTAGATAACGGCAAACCCATAGCGTTAGCTAAAACTGTAGATATCCCAAGAGCAGCAAGTAATTTTAGATTCTTCGGAAATGCCATAACGCAGTTTGCTAGTGAAAGTCACGAATCCGTTGGACAACAAGCCATAAATTACACCTTACGCCAACCTATAGGTGTTGTTGGTTGTATTAGCCCTTGGAACCTTCCGCTCTATCTCTTTACTTGGAAAATTGCGCCTGCTATTGCCGCAGGAAATTGTGTAGTAGCCAAACCAAGCGAAGTCACTCCAATGACTGCTTTCTTATTAGGTGAAATCTGTATTGAAGCAGGTTTACCCAAAGGTGTTTTAAACATTGTGCATGGCTCAGGTACTACTACAGGACAAGCCATTATAGAGCATCCAGATATTAAAGCCATTTCATTTACAGGAGGCACAGCTACTGGAGCGCATATTGCTAAAGTCGCTGCTCCAATGTTTAAAAAGTTATCTTTAGAATTAGGTGGAAAAAACCCGAATATCATTTTCGCTGATTGCGATTATGAGGATATGTTAAATACAACCGTTCGTTCATCATTTGCCAATCAAGGACAAATATGTTTATGTGGAAGTCGTATTTTTGTAGAAGCTTCAATCTATGAGAAATTTAAAACCGATTTTGTAGAAAAAGTAAAAGCACTAAAAGTTGGACATCCATCAGAAAAAGATACCAATATAGGAGCCCTAGTTTCTAAACCACATCTTGAAAAAGTTAAGGAATATATTAAAATAGCCAAAGAAGAAAACGGAACGATCCTATGTGGTGGAAATGAAGTAACCGTTAAAGGTTATGAAAACGGTTACTATTTAGAGCCAACTGTTATCGAAGTTCCTAATGATGAATGCAGAGTCAACCAAGAAGAAATATTTGGCCCTGTAGTGACCATTATGCCATTTAACATGGAGGATGAAGCCCTAGAAATGGCAAACAAAGTAAAATACGGTTTATCAGCAACCCTTTGGACGAACGATTTAAAACGTACCATGAGACTAAGTAACCAATTACAAGCTGGTATTGTTTGGGTTAATACTTGGATGATGCGCGATTTACGAACACCTTTTGGCGGTGTAAAAGCATCAGGCGTTGGTCGCGAAGGCGGTTTTGAAGCCTTACGCTTTTTTACGGAAGCTAAAAATATATGTATAAAATACTAAATCTAAATATCATGAAAATTAAAATTACAACACTATTATTATTTTTTGTTAGCACTTTTCTATTTGCTCAAGAAGACTGGAAAACATTCGCTAAAGACAACTTCTCAATTCAGTATCCAGCAACTTGGGAATATAGCGACCAAAAACCTCAACCCAATATTCAATTTGTATTAATGTCTGAAGAAGCTTCTCAAAATGAAGATATGTTTAGAGAAAATATAAATCTAAACACTGAAGATTTAAACGGACAAGATGTAAGTCTTAAAGATTATGCTAAAGCTGGATTAGATCAGGTATTTGCTCAAATACCTTCAGCCAAAATGATAACTAATAACGACATAAAATTAGGAGGAGAAAATGCTAAAGAAATAATTTGGTCGGCAAATCTTGGTAATGGTATATTATTAAAATTTAAGCAAGTTTTTTTACTGAAAGATGGTACCGCTTACGTCCTCACTTTTACAGCAACAGAAACTGATTATGATAAGTATATTGTTGATGGTGAAAAAATATTATACAGTTTTAAATTCACTAATTAAATGAATCTAGAATTAAACAACAAATACGCATTAGTTTGTGGTAGCACGGCTGGAATAGGAAAAGCAACAGCTTTAGCATTAGCAGAAGAAGGTGCCATAGTTACTTTAGTTGCAAGAAATGAAGAGAAGTTAAAAGCAGTACTTGCTGAATTACCTCAGCATCGTAACCATGATTATATTGTTGCAGATTTTTCTAATCCAACAGAATTACAAGCAAAAGTTGAAACTTACATTAAAGAAAATCATGGCTTTCATGTATTAGTCAATAACACAGGCGGACCAGCTGGTGGACCAGTTTTTTCTGCAAAAATTGAAGAATTTGAGAATGCATTTACACAACATTTAAAATGTAATCATATATTGGTACAAGCTTTGGTTCCGTTTATGAAAGACCAAAATTATGGGCGAATTATAAATGTAATTTCTACATCTGTAAAACAACCGCTAGACGGTTTAGGAGTTAGTAATACTATTCGTGGTGCAGTAGCTAATTGGAGTAAAACTTTGGCAAACGAATTAGGGCAATATGGTATTACAGTAAACAACGTTTTGCCAGGAGCCACAGGTACAGAACGCTTAAGTGAAATTATTAAAAATAAATCTGCGAAAACAGGTAAAACTGTAGAAGAGGCTGCAGATGCTATGAAAAATGCAGTGCCAGCTAAACGTTTTGCTAAACCCGAAGAATTGGCGGATGCTATTACATTTTTAGCTAGTGAACGTGCCAGTTATATTAACGGAATTAATCTTCCTGTTGATGGAGGAAGAACAAAATCTTTGTAACTTTATGACTTGTCATTCCTGCGAAGGCAGGAATCCACAATAAATTAATGATAACATAGATTCCTGCCTTCGCAGGAATGACAAAAAATAACATAACCATGAGCAAACTATTTCCACCTATAAATTTCAAAGAATGGATAGAAGAAAACCGTCATTTATTAAAACCACCTGTTGGTAATAAAGTCGTTTGGAAAGATGGAGATTTCATAGTTATGGTTGTTGGTGGACCAAATAGCAGAAAAGATTACCACTATAACGAAACACCAGAATTTTTCTATCAAATAGAAGGCGATATAGTCCTAAAAGTTATTGATAAAGGGACACCAAAAGATATTCATATAAAAGAAGGAGACATTTTTCTACTACCACCTAAAGTTCCACATTCCCCACAACGAGGGGCAAACACGGTTGGTTTAGTTATAGAGTATCCCAGAGAAAAAGGTGTAAAAGATGCCTTACTTTGGTTCTGTGAAAATTGTACTACTAAATTGTATGAAGAAGATTTTACGCTAGACAATATAGAAACAGATATGCCTGTCATTTTTGATAAATATTATGGGGATAAGGAAAAACGAAGCTGTCCTAATTGTGGAGCGGTAATGCAACCACCAAAGAAAGTACAAATTGATGAGTAAACGCAAACTTAGAATAAACGGTCACTCACACCTTCTTCCCTATCCTGAGGAAATTCCTCAATTTATGAAAGACAAAGGTATATTTTGGGTAGATAAAGATCGAAAGTTTATGCTTCAAAAAGATTGGAATCGTCCTATTACTGATTCTAGTTTTTTCTTAGATGAGAAATTAGAATGGATGGAACGCAATAAGCTCGACCATGCTGTTGTTTTAAATTTATCTCAACTCTACGGAAATGGCTTAAGGGTTGAAGAAATGAAGCAAGCTTTACGTTTTCAAAATGATTTTAATGCCAAAATTCAGCATAACCACCCGAATAAATTTACTTGTGGTTTTGTTGTACATCCTGGATTTGTAAGAAGTGCTTGTTGGGAAATTGAACGATGTGTAGAAGTATTAGGTATGCAACTCTTGTGTTTACCAACGCATTATATGGATTCTATAGGAACATGGCGTTGTATTTTTGATGAAGAAAACGAACCCATTTTTGAAATGGCCAACAAATATAATTTGGCCGTTGAGATTCATCCTTATGATGGTGAAAAATTTATAAAACTCGAAAACACTTCTTGGCGTTTTCATTTAATTTGGATGCTAGCACAATGTGGAGATGCATATCACTTCTTAACATTAAATGGTTACCAAGACAAATATCCAAATATGAGAACTTGTTTTGCACATGGTGGACAATTAGCGCAAATTAATTTAGGAAGACGAATTCAAGGCTTTGATGGACGACCAGATTTGTTTGAAGGTAAAAGCCATCCGAGAAAAGCAGTAGGACACAAAAACATATTTTTCGACACCTTAGTACATGATACTGGTGGACTAGAATTATTGATTAGAAATCAAGGTTCTAAGCAAGTAATTATGGGATTAGATGACCCTTATCCTTTAGGAGAAATGGAAAGCGAAAAACAATCCTCATATCCAGGAAAAATAATAGATTTAGCAATCGAAAGAAAAATTATTACAGAAGCGGAAGGTGATGAAATCTGGGAAGACAATGTAATTCAGTGGTTATGTGGAGATGATGAAACTGCAAAGCAAAAATTAGTATCTCGCATTCTATCTTAATCACACTAATTTTCCGACAATTATTTCTATATTTAAAATCTAATCAACTAATAAAATTATGAGAAAAATAGGTACTTACATGGTAATATTCGGTGCGCTAGCAATAGTTTTAAATTTCTTTGATCGTGTACCGACAATATTAATGTGGATTTATTCTTGGGGAGATACTGCCGCTTGGGGTATAAAAATAGGCCTTATCGTTGTTGGAGCTATTCTATTCTTTGTAGGTAAGCCAACTATTGAAGATGATGTTAAAACTGTAGAAGAATCTGCTGAATAAAATCATCTCATTTATTTAAATTAATTTTTATGCACTTCTTGCCTGAAGATTTAGACAACTATGTTGTGCAGCACTCTGAGCAAGAGCCTGAGTTATTACAACAGTTAACTAGAGAAACATATCAAAAGGTATTACAACCCATTATGTTAAGTGGGCCATATCAAGGTCGTGTTCTTAGTATGATATCTAAATTAATAAACCCTAAGTCTATTTTAGAACTAGGTACCTTTACTGGTTATTCTACCTTGTGTTTAGCTGAAGGCTTAAAACATAATGGAGAAATTCATACTATCGATATTAATGAAGAACTCGTGGATTTTCAACGTAAATATTTTGATAAATCTGAATATGGAAAACTAATTTTTCAGCATACTGGTAGCGCATTAGATATTATTCCAACTCTAAATAAAACTTTTGATATGGTATTTATTGATGCGGACAAACCAAATTACAGTAATTACTTTCACTTAATTATTGATAAATTAAACTCAGGAGGAATTATTCTTTCAGATAATGTATTATGGCATGGAAAAGTGGTAAAACCATTACAAGAAAAAGATATTTCTACAAAAGCTGTTTTAGACTATAATACACTTCTCAAAACTGACAAACGCTTAGAAACCGTAATGCTGCCCATTAGAGATGGATTAACAATCAGTAGAAAAAAATAAATAAAAAACCACTTCGTATAAATTGAAGTGGTTTTTTATTTGTAGTAAAATCTATCTTACTGTACTGCTTGTAAGGCATCAATATTGCCATAACCGAAGCTACTATTTTTATAAGGATAGAATTCTGCAGATTGCTTTAATTTATTTAATACTTGTGTTCTACTCCAAGTTGGGTGTTTAGCCCATACTAAAGCAGCTATACCAGCTGTTGTTGCAGTTGCAACTGAAGAACCACCAGTATATCGACGCTGGCCATTATAAAATCCAAGAACTGGAGGAGCTTTACTAGTGTTGTTATTACCTTCCATTATAATTGTAAAGTCAATTTTACTACCACTATGGCAAGTATTGCACCGATCATAATTAGGACCATCATCCACACCAGTAACAGCAACAGTTTCGCTCATAGTCGCCGGAAAAATAACTCCAAATCCATTGGTAAAACTTGTTGATGTTCCACCTGCTGCAAAAATCAATTTCCCTTTACTATAGGCATATCTTACAGCATCTTTTATATTACCTATTGACCATACGTAACCAATAGACATAGAAATAATTTTCACATCACTTCTATTTCCTAATTGAGTTAAAGCCTTAGATACACCTTTACGCTCATGATAATCGTTTAAAAGCACATCTTCTGTAGCTCTATAAGCCACCAAATTTGAATTGTATGCAACACCAACTGGCATTCCATTATCATTTCTTGGAGAAGCCATTGCAGATGCCATAGCCGTACCATGACCACATTTATCGTGAGGGCCATCATAATTACTAGACCACCACCAACGAGAATCTATAAACGTCCCATATTTCTGAACAAAACGACCGTTTGAGTAACCATCGTTAATCCCAGATGAATTTAGCAAGCTTTGAGATGCAGATACACCTGTATCTATTAAACCAATAGTTACACCAGAACCCGTACTATGGCTCCATGCCTGTTGAATGTTATGTTCATTAAAATGCCACGAAACTTGAGCATTATTAGGGCTAGTGGTTGTATAATGTGAAGAATTAATTGTATCCGCATTTTTATCACACCCAGAACTACTTTTGGCTTCATTAGTAGTATAGTGATTATAACCATTAGGTTCTAAATATCTTATGTTATCACTCTTTCTTAGTGCTATTACAGTTTCTATATTTTTTACTTCAACGTCAATTACTGTAATAATCTCATGTTCAACAAGTTTAAGATCTTCCTTGCTTATGTTTTCACTTTGGAGCACAGTATTTACTATAGTTCCTTTTTTTGCAGTTAATTCTGGGTCTTCCACTTCGCTAAAACTTTGTCCAGGATTACCGTAGCCTATTGTTAATACATTTTGGCCATGCATCAAGGCACTCCACAGAAAATGTTCATTTACGTCTGCCCAATTAAAATCACCTGTATTCTTAATACTTTCTCTAATTTTAGAATTAATTTCTTCAATACTTATTGGGTCTTTAGGAAATTGTACGTCTTGAGATGATGGTTCTGTAAAATGATCGTCTTGTGTACAAGAGCTAATCGTTATTAATAGTAATAACAACACTCTAAAATGCAGTTTTTTCATTTAATAAAATTTAGATGGTTAATGTTTTTCTAAATATATTAAATTATCACTATTTAACCTTAATGTTTTTTATGAATTCATCAATTTAAAGTATTAAATATTGATGATATAAAAATTACATCTTTCTTTTTACAGATCCTGTAAAATCTTCGAGGTCGTCTTTTATTGAATTTATTTCTTGCTGAATATCTTTAGCTGCCTCTGTATCTATGATATTACTTTCTTTTGCACTTTTAGTAACTTCGTGTTTAATATCATTGGTAGCATCTTTTAATTGTCGCATACCTTTTCCAAGGCCTCTTGCTACTTCAGGTAGTTTATCTGCACCAAAAACCAATACTACAATAAATAGTATAAACACAATTTCGGTACCTCCGATAAATAATATTGTTGCTAGCTGTATCACTTTGCAAATATATAGTGACTTTATGAATAAAACCACTAATTAAAATAAAAAAGCCGACTCGTTAAAGTCGGCTTAAAAATATAATCTATACTATTTAATTTTTTACTTTATTCTTAAATTTATTGAAATCACTTTCTTTAACCTCACTAGGCCAAGAATTATTAGATGTATCTACATCTGCCGTTTCTAAATCTGGGTCTACCATAATAGAAACGATTTTTTTATCACTAGCAATAGCCTTGCTTACCTCTTTATCATTAAGTCTCCACACTTGTGCTGGATATGTAATTTTTTCTTTAGTACCATCTTCATATGTATATTCTACAATAAGAGGCATTACCAATCCACCTGGTTTATCAAAAGTTACTTGATAAAAATATTTAGGCGATTTTTTCATTGTCTTTCTCTCTTCTGCTGTAAAATTATCCATTATGTATTCTTTTACTGTTGGCAAATCTTCAATGGATGCATTATTTTTTGATGCATCATCATAACCTTCTTCACCTTCTTCAATAAAATACACTAGGCTATTTGGATCTCTATTATAGCGTTCTGCTAATTTTTTCCCATTTTCATTAGGAGTATTAGTTACTGCAAATTTCTTCACTTCTTTGATACCTATATCTGTATAATCCGTAGTGTAAAACCATCCTCTCCAGAACCAATCTAAATCAACGGCAGATGCATCTTCCATTGTACGGAAAAAATCTTCTGGTGTTGGGTGTTTAAACATCCAACGATTAGCATATTCTCTAAAAGAGTAGTCAAAAAGATCGCGACCCATAATAGTTTCTCTTAGTATATTTAAACCTGTTGCAGGTTTACTATAGGCATTACTACCAAACTGATAGGTGTTTAATCCTTTTGTCATTATAGGAGCAATAAAATCTTGATTACCTCCCATATACCTTACTATGTTTTTAGCAGGTCCTCTGCGAGAAGGATACTTATCATGTCCTTTTGAAAGTGCTTTTGGATACCACTCACCAAAGTCTTGTTCTGCTACATATTGAACAAATGTATTTAAACCTTCATCCATCCAAGTCCATTGACGCTCATCACTATTTACAATCATTGGAAAGAAATTATGTCCTACCTCATGAATGATAACACTAATCATCCCATATTTAGTTCTATCTGAATAATTACCATCTTTATCTGGACGACCAAAGTTATAGCAAATCATAGGATATTCCATGCCCATTGGTGCGTGTACAGAGATTGCTTTATGATAAGGATAATCAAACGTCATACGAGAATACGATTTTAATGTACTCGCTACTGCTTTAGTAGACCATTGTTCCCATAATGGGTTTCCTTCTTTAGAATACATAGAAACTGCCATAACATCTTTATCGCCAATTTTTACAGCCATCATATCCCAAAGAAATTTACGAGACGTTGCAAAACCAAAATCACGTACCATCTGAGCAGATAGTTTCCATGTTTTTTTCTTTTTACTTTTAGTCTTTTCTGTTTTTTCAGCCTCAGCTTGTGTAACAATCATAACTGGTTTATCGTAAGATTTTTTAGCTTGCTTGTAACGCTTCATCATCTCTTTTGTAAAAACCTCTTCTCTATTTGTTAAATATCCTGTACCATCTAAAATATGATCGGCTGGCACTGTAATATTTACATCAAAATCTCCAAATGGTAAAGCGAACTCATCTCGTCCCCAAAACTGAGAGTTTTGCCATCCTTCGACGTCATTATAAACAGCCATACGAGGGTAAAACTGAGCTATAACATATATTTTATTATCGTTTTCTTCAAAATACTCATAACCAGAACGACCACCTTCTGTAACGTGGTTATTGATGTTATAATTCCATTTTATTTTAAATGAAAATTTATCGCCTGTTTTCATCGCCTTTGGTAATTCAACACGCATCATAGTACGGTTAATCATGTATGGTAAATCTTTACCATTAACATCTCTTACATGCTCTATATTAAAACCTCTGTCTAAGGGTTCTTTTAAATAAGAACTAACTGCTCTAGAAGATGAAGTTGCAGGTGAAATTCCTGATCCACTAATTAGCGGAGTTTTAGAATCTTCAGCACGCATGTTTTGATCTAACTGCACCCATAGGTATGTTAGTTCATCTGGTGAGTTATTGGTATAAGTAATGGTTTCGTTACCAAACAATCTTGCATTTTCATCATCGATTTCTATATCCATTTTGTAATCTGCTTGTTGTTGGTAATATGCAGGACCAGGAGCACCAGAACCAGTTCTAAACATATTTGGCGTTGCAAATTCATCATACAATTGCTTGAATTTGTTTTGGTTAGTGTGACCAGGTTTACGCTCTTGCTTTTCTTCGTTTTGAGCAAATGAGCTTGCAGAAATAAATAGCAAAGCGAATAAGAAATACTTAAAAATTTTCATGAGTTAATTTATTATTGTTTTAAAAAGGTCTTAAAAACATCTTGCTTTATAGAATAAAACCATTAATAGCTAGCAAAGATGTTTAAATTGAATTATTGATATTAAAAAATGATGCCTAAAATAACTAATTAAGATGTCTTTAACATATTTTTAATTAAAGTTTAACATGCATTTATCATTGTCTGGAAGTAATAAAAAACTTCTATTTTTATCTAAAAGTTTTAGCCGTACAATGTTTTGTTGTTCTGGTAGAACGTCGAATAGAAGTGTATTTTTAACCTCTATTGATTGTATATTAGAAATGTTTTCAATTTCTAGATAACAATAGGTAATATCCTCTTTATATTCCTTTCCTATGAACTTAAAATTTACAGATTCAGAATTTACCATAATTTTTAGCTTATCAGCAATATAACGCTTCATGTATTTCTCAATAAGTTCCTTATTATTATCTGGTGATAGAACTATGTGTTCGTCATAACGCTCTCGTAATAGTTTTTCAAAATCATCAATAAAAATTTGACTAATTATTTGAAGCGATTTTTCTTCTTCTGAATACTGTATTTCTGTTACACTAACATAATACTCATGTTTATTAGTGGTAGCTGTAAATAGAGTAAGTAATATAAAAGTAAGTATTGTGTATAAAGCTCTCATGTATCTTCTACGAATATTTTAGCGTTTAATCCAAAAAGTATTCCAAAGTTAATCTTTAGTTACGGATTCTCTATTTTTATTATAGGCTTTTAACTTTCTCTGCAAAAACTCTATAGCTTTTAGATCATTATTTTCTTCACATAATGCCTTAAAACCTTCATCTTCTTGGCAAAAATAGAAGTATTCATTTTTTAAATTTTCCGCTAAAGTATCTGTTCTAAAAATGGTCTTTTCATATTCTCTTCTTAATCTTGAAATGCACTTCTCCTCGTTATCTAATGCAACAATTGCTTTTAATTTTTTTGTTCTGCCACTAATTTTATTTAAAAGTTTATGCAAATTAACTCCTGCACCTAAACCAATATAACCCATTGGACCAGCGTCTGCATCATGAAGTTTACGTTCATTTTGAGTAAGTGGCTTCCCTTTATAACCTGGAATTCCTAAATCATAAAAATTGATTTCGGTTTTGGCGTCTGAGTTTTCGAGATCAGATTCTAGGCTTCCTGTTAATATTTTGCCGACTCGCACTTCATCTAACTCATTTAAATTTTCTATAAGCACAACACTAAAGTTTCCTAAATCAAAATTAGATTGGGTAATTACTAACTCTTGGGTTTGGTATTTTACACCAGAAATAATCAATGTATCCGTAGCTTTTGCAGGAATCACAAAACTTCCATCTTCGTTAGATATCGTATATTTTGCTGCTGTTCTGTTTTGTATATGTAGACCTTCTACCTCATCATCTGCAATGACCTGACCTTTTAGGTCTTTACGTTGGGCATTTACAACAAAAGTCATCGCTACAGCAATGAGTAGAGAAATGGCATTAATCTTTTTCACTCTGCAATTTTAAGAAAGATTTGCTCAACTGTGTAATACGCTCTAAAAACTGCATTTCTTTATCTTTTTCTAACAATTTATCATCAACACCTTGTTCTTCTACATAATCTGTAAATGCTTCAACTTTGTCTAATGGAATTTTAAAATTTGAATGTATATAATTAATGCTATAGTTATCTAAAGCTTCTTTAAAAGGTGTTTTCTTTATTTCTTTTTCTGCATTGATAGCTGATTTATCTTTATCTAGATCTACAACCTGACTGACTAAAAATCCGGCAAGGTTTACAATATTAATCATATTATCTACTCTTGGGTGATAATCATCAAAAGAAGGATTATCTATCTTAGATTTATAATCTGCGGTAAACTCAAAATCTTCAATATGATCTAGACCAAAATATATGGCGTCTAAACTTACGTTATAAGTTCTTACATTTTCTAAATCAGCATTTAAGTTTCCTGTTAGTCCAAATGGTAATAATACAACTTCATCTAATTTGTTTACCTCTTCTACCAATATAACCGTTAATCGTTTAGATTTAATTATATCTTCTGTAATTGTAACACTAAAATCTTTAAACTGTAGTGCCCCAAACTCTATAATATCATTAACTGCAACTTTTATAACGAATTCTCCATTTTCATCTGTCGTTGTACCTTTATTTGAGGACGTGTTATAGACTGTTACACCTTCTCTATCATCCGTGGAGACTACGATTCTTCCATCAACAGAAATTCTATTATCATCTTGACCAAAAGCCAATAATGTAAAGAGACTAAATATTGCGAGTACTATTTTTTTCATGCTTTTTAATTCTTGTAATAAATTTCGGATATATTATTTAATATTCATAGAAATCTTTGTTAAATGATAAAATATAAGTTTAAAAAAGTTTGGCTTTCTTTGTAATTAGATATAATTAAAACTCTAAAATTTGAAATCGATAATAATTGCTAGTACATCTACTATTCACGGAAGTGGTTATTTAGAGTATCTTTTAGATGAATTAAAACTTCATTTTAAATCCGCTAACGAAATCCTTTTTATTCCTTACGCAAGGCCTGGTGGTATTTCTCATGATGATTACACTTCAGTTGCATCTAAAGCATTTAGCAAGATAGGCAAAACAGTAAAAGGTATACACGAATATAAAAATCCAAAAGAAGCTATCTTAAATGCCCAAGGTATATTTGTTGGTGGAGGTAACACCTTTGTTTTAGTTTCTCAATTGTATAAAAATGATGTATTATCTTCTATAAAAGATGCAATTAATGATGGTATTCCCTATTTAGGCACAAGTGCTGGAAGCAACATTTGTGGTTTAACAATGAATACCACTAACGATATGCCAATAGTTTATCCTCCAAGTTTTAAAACTTTGGGTTTGGTGCCTTTTAATATAAACCCTCATTATTTAGACCCGATTGAAGGTAGTACACATATGGGAGAAACTAGAGAAACACGTATTAAAGAATTTCATGCATATAATACTCAGCCTGTAATTGGATTGCGTGAAGGAAGTTGGATAGATTTTAAAAACGATACGCTCACATTAAAAGGAACTTTAGATGCTAGAATTTTTGAATACAATAAATCTCCTTATGAAATAGAAACCAATTCTGACTTAGGTTTTTTAAAGTAGACTATAATTTCTTAAGAAAGTGATATCCTAAAATCTCAAATCCCTCATTATAATAAAATTTATGCGAAGGATAATTATGTACGTAAGTATTTAATTCTACAGAATTACAACCTTTACCAATTACATAATTATATATCCAAGCCATAAATTGCTTACCTAGACCATTTCCTCTGTATTCTGGTTTAATATAGACATGGTCTAATTCTACAGATTTACCCATGTAATGCCTTGTGCAGAACCACATACCAGAAACGCCAACTAAATCATCACCATCATATATAACGGCACATTCGTAGTTTTGAATTTTCATTTCATTAAAACGCGATTTAAGTAATTCTGTGCTTACTTTACCTTCATTGAGCACGTAAAGTAAAGGGATAATTTGATCTAAATCATCATTTGAAATAATTTGAATTTGATAATTCATACTTAGTATTTAAAGTAATAAAAGTAAATCTTTTAAACTGTTCTTCATAACGATAAATTTTAAAAAAATGAGAATCTTTTGATTAAAACCAATGACTTTTCAATATATTTTGTGTCAAACTTTTGTAAATTGAAGCCATTAATACATTCATTATGAGAAGAGGTAATTTTAAAGTCCGTATATTAATATTTGTAGCTATAGCTGCATTTGCGTTTTTAAGAAAGTGCAGCCAAGAAGAGGTTAATCCTTATACAGGAAAAAAACAGGCAATATCATTATCACCACAAGAGGAGATAGCCATTGGTCTGCAAAGTGCACCTGGTATGGCACAACAGCATGGTGGCTTACACCCAAACACAGAATATCAAGCTTTTGTAGATAATGTTGGCAATAAACTTATAAATAACAGTATTGCTAAACAAACACCTTATAAATATGAATTTCATTTGTTAGCAGACGAAAACACAATTAATGCTTTTGCATTACCTGGCGGTCAAATATTTATAACCCAAGCATTATTTGCTAGACTTGAAAATGAAGATCAACTTGCAGGAGTTCTCGGCCATGAAATTGGTCATGTACTTGGTAAGCATTCTAATGAGCGTATTACAAACGCTAACTTTTGGAAAACTTTAGCAATGGGAAGTTCTGCTATTGATATGGGTGGAGTTGCACAACAAATTGGCAATGGATCACTTTTAAAGAATGGTCGTGGTGATGAATTAGAAAGTGACGAACTTGGAGTTAAATTTATGTTAGATGCAGGTTACAATCCAGAAGAAATGATTGGTGTAATGGAAATTTTAAAAGCTGCTGCAGGTCCCAATCGAGTTCCTGAGTTTCAAAGTTCTCATCCAGATCCTGAAAATAGAATTGAGAAAATAAAAGAAGCTATTAGAAATTATAGAAACAAAAAAGCGTCCTAAGGACGCTTTTTCTAACTAACTAACTCAAATAATTGTCTACTCCTAGACAGTTTTCTTTTTAAATCGCTTTAAAAATTGTTCTGCATCTTTAGCCTTCGATTTTTTTGCATGACCAAGAGCTGTATAACCTAAGTCACATGTTTTGTGGACTTCAGAGCCTGCCGTAATTAAAGCTTTTATAATTTCTACACGATTGTATTTTGCTGCATAATGTATTGGCATCATGCCATTAGATTTGGCATTAACATCTGCACCTGCTTTAATAAGCTTATTTACTTCTTCAAGATTTCCTGTTGCAACAGCTTTACATAAAGGACTTACCTCTACTGTTTTAACAATTGCTTCTTTTTCATTAGAAGTAAAAATTTCGTTTGATGCATTTAAATTACTAATTGAAAAGCTCAATGCTAAGGCTAATACTACTACCGATTTTTTCATGATGAAAGATTTTTAATTTAATTGATTTGTTTTTTGATATACTAAATAGACGACATATCTTTTAAAGTGTTACACTAAAAAAAGTTATATAACATTTTTTTAACGCTTTGAAAACAAATATGTTAACACTTTCACAAAACATAAGACCTACTTTATCAATTGGTTACATAAGTTTAAAATAGCGATAATGTCTTAAATTTTTTTATCCTATAGATTTGTCATAGAGCTGTATATGTTATCTTTGAAATTCTAAAAATTTAGAAATGAACAAAAAAGTTATTTTAATGATTTTAGACGGTTGGGGAAAATCACCCGACCCTAAAGTTTCTGCTATAGACAATGCCAACACTCCATTTATAGATTCTCTATACACTAATTACCCAAGTGCTAGTTTAAGAACAGATGGACTCCATGTTGGGTTACCAGAGGGGCAAATGGGAAATAGTGAAGTTGGACACATGAATTTAGGCGCAGGTCGTATAGTTTATCAAGACTTGGTGAAAATTAATTTAGCTGTAAAAAACAAAACACTCCAAGAGGAACAGGTTTTAAGAGACGCTTTTGAATATGCCAAAACCAATAATAAAAATGTTCACCTATTAGGTTTGGTAAGTGATGGCGGTGTACATTCTCATATCAATCACCTATTTGGTTTACTAAATGCAACTAATGATTTTGGTTTAAATAATGTTTTTGTACATGCATTTACGGATGGCAGAGATGTTGACCCAAAATCTGGTTACGGATTTATTTCTGCACTAGAAGAACACCTTAACAAAACATCAGGAAAATTAGCATCTGTAACTGGCAGATATTATGCTATGGATAGAGATAAACGTTGGGAGCGTGTTAAACTAGCATATGACGCATTAGTAAATGGTGAAGGTGAAAAAACTCAAAACGTTTTAAAAACAATTAACTACAAATATGAAGAAGGCATTACAGATGAGTTTATAAAACCTCTAATTGTAACAGACAATAACGATAATCCTGTAGCAACTATAAAAGATGATGATGTTGTTATATTTTTTAATTTTAGAACTGATCGTGGTCGTCAATTAACTGAAGCTTTATCTCAAACAGATTTTCATGAGTATAATATGCATAAGTTAAATCTTCACTATGTGACTCTAACAAATTATGATGAAAACTTTAAAGGTATCAATGTCGTTTTCAATAAAGATAATTTAAAGGAAACTTTGGGAGAGGTTTTAGAGAAACATAATAAGAAACAAATACGTATTGCCGAAACTGAAAAATATCCTCATGTTACGTTTTTCTTTTCTGGCGGGCAAGAAGCTCCTTTTAATGGAGAAACACGTATTCTTAGAAACTCACCAAAAGTAGCTACATACGATTTAAAACCAGAAATGAGCGCTTACGAACTAAAAGATGCTTTAATTCCAGAGTTAGAAAAAGGAGATGTTGATTTTGTTTGCTTAAATTTTGCTAATGGAGATATGGTTGGGCATACTGGTGTTATGGAAGCTGCTATAAAAGCATGTGAGGCTGTAGATCAATGTGTTAAAGCTGTTGTTACAACAGCTTTAGAAAATGATTATACTACAATTTTAATTGCAGATCATGGTAATTGTGAAACTATGATAAATCCAGATGGCACGCCAAATACTGCGCACACAACAAATCCCGTTCCTATAATTTTAATAGACAAAGATTTAAAAGAAATAAAAGACGGAATTTTAGGGGATATTGCACCTACAATTTTAAAGTTAATTGGTATCCCTCAGCCAAAAGCAATGACACAACACAGTCTTGTATAAAACGCTTAATATTGTACCTTTGCCTCAGAATTGATTAATAGCATGAATTTTCAAGATAGATTAATAATAGCAGTAGATTTCGATGGTACGATTGTAGAAGATGGGTACCCAAAAATAGGTAAAACACGTATTTTTGCTTTTGAAACCTTAAAACGATTACAACAAGATGGCCATAGATTAATTTTATGGACCTACCGAAGTGGCTCTAAACTGCAAGAAGCTGTAGATTTTTGTAAAGAAAACGGCATCGAATTTTATGCTGTTAATGCAAGTTTTCCGGAAGAAAAATTCGACTATACAAGAAGCCGTAAAATCCATGCAGACATATTTATAGATGATCGAAATATTGGAGGTATTCTAGGTTGGGGAGAAGTTTACCAACTTATTACCAATGAAACACCAGATATAAAAAGTACTCAGAAAAAATGGTGGCAATTTTAATTCGTATAAATAATTAAAAAATGATTATTGTAAAGACATTAGAAGAAATTGAATTGATGCGCCAAAGTGCTCTTATTGTATCTAAAACTTTAGGTATGTTGGCAAAAGAGGTTAAAGAAGGTGTAACAACAAATCATTTAGATACTATTGCTGAAGAGTTTATTAGAGATCATGGAGCTTTGCCAGGTTTTAAAGGACTTTACGACTGCCCTTCAACATTATTGTGTAGTGTAAATGAAGCCGTTGTACATGGATTACCAACAGATATCCCATTAAAAGATGGAGACATTGTCTCAATAGATTGCGGTTCGTTTATGAATGGTTTCTACGGAGATCATGCTTATACTTTTGAAATTGGCAATGTAGCTGAAGAGACTAAAAAACTAATTCAGATTACTAAAGAGTCTCTTTATGTAGGTATCAAAGAATTAAAACTAGGAAATAGAGTTGGAGATGTAGGTTATGCAATTCAACAATACTGTGAAAAAGAAGGTTATGGTGTTGTAAGAGAGCTAGTAGGACATGGCTTAGGACGTAAAATGCACGAAGACCCAGAAATGCCGAACTACGGAAGACGCGGAAGAGGTAAAAAGTTTATTGAAGGTATGGTTGTTGCCATTGAGCCGATGATAAACATGGGAACGCATAAAGTGAAACAATTAAAAGATGGTTGGACCATTGTAACTCAAGATGGAAAACCAAGTGTGCATTTTGAGCATGATGTTGCAATAGTAGACGGTAAACCAGAGATTCTTTCAACCTTTGCTTATGTGCATGAAGCTTTAGGGATTGTATCTGATGAGGAGAATGCTTTTCGTAAGGAAGCTCTAGTGCTTTAAGTTATTACGCAGAGACCCTCAAAGTTTTCACAGAGATCCACAGAGCGTTTTTAGTTTCAATTTAAAAAATGATTTACGATAAGATTACAGAAAATATTATTGGATCTGCTATTGAAGTGCACAAAGCACTTGGTCCTGGCTTGCTAGAATCTGCATATCAGGAATGTTTACTTTATGAGCTAAAATCTATAGGCTATTGTGTTAAAAGAGAAGTTTCGGTGCCTATTGTTTATAAAGATATAAAATTAGATCATGGTTATAGAATAGATCTGCTTGTCGAAAACAAAATAGTGCTTGAATTAAAAACTGCTGAGCGTTTTACTGATGTCCATACTGCTCAAATTTTGACTTATATGAAACTAGGAAATTATCCATTAGGTTTACTATTAAACTTTAATACTAAGCTTTTAAAAAACGGAATTAAAAGATTTATTAATGCACCTCAGTGAATCTTTGTGAATTCTCTGTGAAACAACTTAAAAAACTTGAAAAAACTTTTCAAACTAATTCTAAATATAATACCAAGACCTTTATTAATTAGGCTTAGTTATCTCATACGTCCTATTCTTGCATTCTTTTTGAAAGGAAATAAATATACTGATCCAATAGATGGTAAAAGTTTTAGATCTTTCCTGTCTTATGGCTATGTAAAGCAGCGCGAAAACATTCTCTCACCTTCTACCCTTTCTTTAGAACGCCATAGATTATTATGGCTATATCTTAAAAACGAAACAGACTTCTTTACGGCCGAAAAAAAACTACTTCACTTCGCACCAGAGCAGTGTTTTTTAAAACGTTTTAGAAAACTTAAAAATTTAGATTATACCACTACGGATTTATTATCTCCAATTGCAGATGTTAAGGCTGATATTTGCGACTTGCCTTTTGAGGATAATAGTTACGATGTCATTCTATGCAATCATGTCTTAGAACATATACCAGATGATACAAAGGCAATGCAAGAATTGTATAGAGTAATGAAGCCAGGTGGTTATGGTATATTTCAAATCCCACAAGATTTAACTCGAGCCGAAACTTTTGAAGATAATTCTATAACTGACAAAGCAGAACGCGCCAAAATTTTTGGTCAGTACGACCACGTTAGGGTTTATGGACTTGACTATTTTGATAAACTTCGTTCAATAGGTTTTAAAGTTGAAGAAGTAGATTATACCTCCCAATTAACTACGGATGATGTAGATAAATTTAGACTAGCAAAAGGCGAAATAATTCCAGTAGTATTCAAATAAAAAAAGCTGAACCAAAACGAACAAGGCCCAACTTTTTTTGAATATTGATTAATAGCAATTATAAGACCCTAAACTTTAGCATAGGTCACACAAAAAATCACTATTCTGGGAAATTATTTAGTGTTAAAGTCTTAAGTGTCTTATTATCATCTTCATAGATAAAATAAACTTTTAATTCCTGATGTCTTTCTAAGAATTCTTCCACCTTTTTAATGCCCATAGCTTGAAATGCTGTTGCAAAACCATCTGCTGTCATACAATCCTCAGCGATTACAGAAACACTTAGAATATTAGTTTTGGAAGGGTAACCCGTTTTAGTATTTATAATATGTGCGTAACGATTACCATTATCATCTGTTTTAAACTTTCTATACGTTCCAGATGTGGCTAATGCTTCATCTTTTAATGTTACTACTTTAGAGTAAGATTGTGTACCATCAAAATTTGGATCATCAATACCTACGGTCCAACCTTTTTTACTTTCTAAATTTATGCCTGCAACACGCATATCTCCACCTATATCTACCAAATAATTATCAATCCCTTTAGATTGTAAATAGTTAGCTATAACATCGATACCATAGCCTTTGGCAATTGCATTAAATTCTAAATAAGATGCTTTGTTTTTTTGGATATCACCATCTACAAGACCAACTCTATTAAATCCAACATATCGCATTAAACTATCTATAGTTGTACTATCTGTAAGAAATTTATTTTTCTCAGCCCCAAAATTCCATGCATTTACCACGTTACCAATTGTTGGGTCAAACACTCCTTCTGTTTGTCTGTAGATAATTTTAGAAGCTTTAAAAACATTTTTAAAATGCTCATCTACTTTGGTGATTTCATTTCTATTTAGTTTAGAAATATCTGACTCTGGAAGGTAGGTCGAAAGCGACTGATTGACAACATTAAATAGACTATCAAATTGTTTTTGGTAGTTAGTATTATCCTCTGAATAATATTGAATATTATATCCCGTACCAAATATTGGACCCGAAAGTTTTATGTTTTTGGGCTCTTGCTTACATGAAAATAGCGCAATAAAAATTACAAAAACTACTGACTTCTTCATATCAATTCAAATTCATTTCTATGACCTGGATACCATTATACTCAATAAGATAGTCTTCATTTAAATAAATGGGTAAATCTTCACCATTAGGATTACCAACACCAACACCAGCATATAATACTTTGGCATCTTTTTCATACGCATGTTTTTTAAAAGTTTCCATCCATACGACATCATAATTATTAGGATTCTCTGGAAGGATAACTGCTCTAACCACTACAAAAAAATATTGATTATTTTTATCAATACATACAAATTGAGGGTGGCGCTTTAACGTACTATTAATAGCAACAAATTCAAAACCACGAGCTTCCAAGTCTTTGCCAACATGGTTCATGGCAAGGTTATGGATTTCTTGAGGTGATAATGGTTTACTCATTATGCAAAGATACAAAGAAGCTTATTTAAAACGCACAAATTTGGCACTACTGAAAGTGTAATTTGAAACTGGAATTACGGCATCATCTTCTAATTGATACCAAGGAGATATGGAAGCATCCTCAAGATTCTTTACTAAGTGAACACTTTGTGCTGGTGTATTTCCTTGAAACAATAAAAATAATTTTTCACCATTGTCATTTACAATTTCATCTGCAATCATTACAATATGTCCAGGTGAACCTCCTTTTATTAGCATATCACCAATTTTTAAATCTTTAGCTTTAATAGATTTTAACTCATTAAATAAAGACAATGTACCAGAATACATGTAGATTAAATTGAGGTATTTATAAAAATTATCTTTAGAAGCATTAGCAATAGCGGTTTTATGAAACGTTACTTTATTGCCTTTAATTTTTGGTCTGTAACCTTCAGCATATTTTGTCCAAGAGCAATAGTGCCCAGAAGTAAATTTAAATCCTATTTCATCCTTTCTATTATTATCCCAAAGATATTCGCTACGTATTCTAATTAGAGCATCTGCACATTGTTGTAAACCATTTTTAGGCACAGGTATCTCTAAAATCCCTATATGTCCTCCTTGCCAAAAATATTCAGAATTGTCATAGTTTATGATTTTGCTTCCAAAAGGTTTCAACTTATAATTTCTTAAATACTCCTCAAAACTTCCTTTTGAGTAATCTGCACGTTTGTAACCAACCGGAACATTAACTCTAGATTGTATTGTTAAACTATCTTTATTAATTAAGCTTGGGGTTTCTATTACTGCAACAGTCGTTTCTACTACCCTTTTTATTGGTTTTAATTGAAACGCTAAAAGTATAAGTACAGAGCATAGTAATAAAATAAGTAATCTTTTCTTCATATTTATGTAAACGCATTACATATTGATTTTCTTATAAAAAGAATCAAAATTGTGTAACTTTAGTGACTATAATCATTTTATTTATAAAACTTTAGATACTTACTTTTTAAGAACATATCTATATTACAAAACCATAATACTCTTTCATCATGAAGCTAAATTATCTCTTACTAATTATTAGTCTATTATTATCAAATAGTACAGTTAAAGCACAAGAAGCTTACTTTACTTCTGATCCAACATTATCTCCAGATGGACAAACAATTGTTTTTAGTTATGATGGAGACCTATGGAAGGTTTCATCTACTGGTGGAGAAGCATTACGCTTAACAGCCATGAGAGGAGAAGAAACATTACCTCGTATCTCACCTGATGGAAAATGGCTTGCCTTTACCGCAACACAATACGGCAACAAAGATGTTTATGTAATGCCAATTAATGGTGGAGATATTAAACAGCTCACGTTTCATGATGCTTCTGATGATGTAGATAGCTGGTCTTGGGATTCTAAAAACATTTTTTTTACATCATCCCGTTATAATCGTTTTAGTGGTTATAAAGTAGCTATTAATGGTAATACTCCTACTAGATTATTTGAACACTATTTTAATAATGTCCATAATGTAGTAAGTCATCCAAAGACTGGGGAAATCTTCTTTAACGAAAGTTGGGAGAGTAAAAACTTTACACATCGCAAACGCTATAAAGGAGATTATAATCCAGATATTAAATCTTACAATCCATCCACTAAAACTTATAAAGAATATACCAGCTATAATGGTAAAGACATGTGGGCAACAATAGATGGTATGGGTAAACTATTTTTTGCATCAGACCAAGCCAATGGCGAGTATAATCTTTACACCTTTGTAGATGATAAAAAAACAGCACTAACCAATTTTAAAAGTTCAATAGGTTGGCCTCAAGTTAGCAGTCAAGGCAATAAGGTGGTTTTCACCAATGATTATCAAATCTTTTTATATGATGTAGCAAGTAATAAAACTAAGAAACTCAACGTAATAATTAATCAAAACAATACACTTTATAAATCTCAAGACTTTAAAACAAAAAATAACATCAGCTATTTTGATGTCTCATCAGACAATAAAAAAATAGCATTTGTTTCACGTGGCGAATTATTTGTGTCAGACATTAAAGGAGAATTTATTAAAAAGCTAAACACTAATCCTAACGAGCGTGTTATTGAGGTAAAGTGGTTAAAGGATAATCGTACACTACTTTACAACCAAACAGCTTCAGGATATACAAATTTATTTTCTATCGCTGCTGATGGAAAAGGACAAGAAAAACGCCATACTTCTGAAGCTCGTAATAATGTAAATATTGTCTTAGATCATAAAATGAAAAATGCGGCATATATAAGTGGAAGAGATGAGCTTAGATTATTAGATTTAAGTACTCTAAAAAGCACTACAATAGTTAAAGATGAATTTTGGGCTTTGTATCCACCAACACCTCAATTTTCACCAGACAATAATTATATTCTCTATAATGCTTACCGCAATTTTGAATTAGATATTTTCACTTATCACATCCCATCAAAAGAAATCATTAATCTAACAAATACAGGTGTTAGTGAAGGGAACCCTACTTGGTCTTCGGATGGCAAGTATATTTACTTTGAGTCTAATTTAACACAGCCAAATTTCCCTAGAGGAAATGGTAACACCCATATTTATAGAATGGCTTTAGACAAATATGATGCTCCTTTTAAGACGGACAAGTTTAACGACCTTTTTAAAGAAGATGAAAAAGAAGACAAAAAGGATAAAGATAAAGCAGAAAAGAAAGATGAAAAGTCAGAAGCAACCATTTCTGTAATTATTAATAAAGAAGAGTTAATGGATCGTATAGAACGTATTAGTCCAGGTTTTGGGTCGCAAAATAATACCTATTTAATTACAGATGATGAAACAACCTATGTGTATTATATCTCAAATCATGATGAAGGAAATCGAAATCTATGGAGAACCATAATAAAACCATTTGAGAACAACAAAACAGAAATAGTAGATAAAAAACCTGCTAGATCTGGTCAATTAGTAAGTGCAAAAGGAAAGCATTATGCTATGATTAATGGTTCAATTAATAGCATGAATTTATCAAATAATAAATTAACTAAAATTGAAACAGAAGCAACGTTTCGAAAAAATTTAGTTAGTGAATTCAATCAAATGTTCCATGAGGCTTGGGCTGGTTTTGAATCTAATTTCTATGATGAAAAATTTCATGGAGAAGACTGGCAAAAACTAAGAGACAAGTATGCTAAATTTTTACCCTACTTAACCAAACGTTCTCAATTAAGACAACTTTTTAATGACATGTTAGGTGAGCTAAATACATCTCATTTTGGCTTTAACTCCTTCGGAAATGAAGATTCTACTTATTATGGTAGTCGAACATCTGCAATAGGAATTGTTTTTTCTAAAGACAATCCATATAAAGTAAAACGTGTAGTTTCTAAAAGCCCATCCGATGTAACAGGAAAAGATATAAAAGTTGGTGATATTCTAACTCACGTTAACGGACAAAAAGTAAATAACAATACAAATAGAGAATCTTATTTCTCTGAACCATCTATTGATAGAGAAATGCAATTAATCTTTAATAGAAATGGTAAAGACATTACAGTTAACATTCACCCTACATCTTCTGGAGCTTTAAGAGGTTTATTGTATGATGAATGGGTTGCAACAAATCAGTCTTATGTAGATAATAAAAGCAATAACACAATTGCCTATATACACATGAAAAACATGGGTGGTGGAGAACTCAATAATTTTATGAGAGAAATGGTTTCTGAAACTTATAAAAAAGATGCCTTAATATTAGATTTAAGAAATAATACAGGTGGTAATGTGCATGATGCCGTTTTACAATTTTTATCTCAAAAACCGTATTCTAAATGGAAATATAGAGAAGGTAAATTGGCACCACAACCAAATTTTGGTCCAGCAGCAAAACCAATTATTATACTTGTTAATGAGCAAACGCTTAGTGATGCAGAAGTCACCTCAGCTGGGTTTAAAGAACTAGGTTTAGGTAAAGTAATTGGTACAGAAACTTACCGTTGGATTATTTTCACTTCTGGTGCAGGTTTAGTTGATGGTTCTTTCTATCGCTTACCATCTTGGGGCTGCTATACCTTGAGTGGAGACAATTTAGAGTTTACAGGTGTTAAACCAGACATTTATATAAAAGAAGACTTTAAGGACAGGCTAACAGGCAACCAACCACAATTAGATAAAGCTATTGAAGAAATAATGAATAGTTTAAAGCAATAATCTATGATTAAATTCTTCAAAAGTGTCTGTGCTTTTTTACTATTTTGCTCCATTTTGTTTAGTTGTGAAAAAAGCAATAAGCTTCCAGATCCTCTTGAAGCTGGCTGGAAAGGCCAATCCGTTTGCGAAGTATTAGAAGACAACAAAGAATTAAGAGTCCTTAAATGTACTTTCGAACCAGGTGTTGGGCACGAGAAACATTACCATAATCCACACTATGGTTACACAATTGCAGGTGGTAAATTTAAAATTACAGATACTACAGGAACCAGAGAGGTCGATGTGCCAACTGGTTATGGATTTAGCAATGATAAGGTTACATCGCATGAAGTTTTAAATATTGGAGAAACAACTGCTGTTTTTTTAATTATGGAGTATAAATAAAAAACCAGCACTTTTTAAGTACTGGTTTTAATATGTTTTGATTTTCGACTAAGAGATTGCCACACTTTGACTTCGACTACGCTCAGCCTGACAGCTCGCAATGACAAATCATTTGCCAAATATCGCTTAGCGATTAACCACCAAAGTCATCAAATCTAATATGCTCATCTGGGATACCGAAATCCTCACCCATTTTCTGAACAGCTTGGTTCATTAATGGAGGCCCACAGAAGTATAATTCTATATCTTCTGGTGCTTCGTGATGATTTAAATAGTTTTCTATTACACAATTATGTATAAAACCTACAAAACCATCACCTTCTTCGTCATTAATATCTTTTTTAATTTTCCAATTATCACTTTCTAATGGTTCTGATAATGCCAAGTAGAATTTAAAGTTCGGGAAATCCTTTTCTAAGGCTCTAAAGTAATGTATATAGAATAATTCTGCTCTAGAACGTCCTCCATACCAATATGTTACTTTACGACCTGTTTTTAATGTTCTGAACAGTTGGTACAAATGCGAGCGCATCGGAGCCATACCAGCACCACCACCAACATATAACATTTCTGAGTCAGATTCATTGATAAAAAACTCACCATAAGGTCCAGAAATAGTTACTTTATCACCAACCTTTTGATTAAATATATAAGATGAAGCGATACCAGGATTAACATCCATCCAGCCACCTTTGGCACGATCAAAAGGAGGAGTTGCAACACGTACATTTAACATAATTCGTCTTCCTTCTGCAGGATAAGAAGCCATAGAATACGCACGCTCTACGAGCTCTGTATTCTTCATCACCAATGGTCTTAAGTTAAACTTATCCCAATCAGCTTCAAATTTATTTGGTTCACCTGGATGATCTTCAGGATGTGCTGTAATATCCATATCAGAATACTTTACTTCACATTCAGGTATTTCAATTTGTATATATCCACCAGCTTTATAGTTCATATCTTCAGGAATTTCAACTACAAATTCCTTAATAAATGTTGCTACATTATAGTTAGACACTACTGTTGCTTCCCATTTCTTAATACCAAAAACTTCTTCAGGAATGGTAATTTCCATATCCTGCTTCACTTTTACTTGGCACGACAAACGTGCACCATGCTCTAATTCTTTTCTAGAAAAATGAGGAGTTTCGGTAGGTAAAGCTTCACCACCACCAGACAATACGTGACACTCACATTGAATACAAGTTCCACCTCCACCACAAGCAGATGGTAAGAATATTTTTTGTGCACCTAAGGTTGTTAATAAGGTCCCACCAGAGGCTACTTCAATTTCTTTTTCACCATTTATCTTAATCTTTACTGGACCAGATGGCGACAGTTTCTGTTTTACAAATAATAAAAGAGATACCAACAAAAGCGTTACCAATAAAAAGGCTGCTACTGTTGCTACTATAGTTCCGATTGTACTTGCGGCTAATATCATCATACTAATCAATTACTTGTTTGTATTATCAGCTATGCTTAGACTACGCTCAGCACCCACTGTTTTATTTTCAGTTTCTTCTTTTTTAATGTCTTCCTTTATTACTTGGTTAACAGTAGTAGGCTCAGACGTTGGCTCTCCTTCTTCATCTCCTCCAGTTAGCATTCCTCCAAAACTCATAAATCCGATTGCCATTAAGCCCGTAATAATAAATGTAATACCTAATCCTCTTAAAGCTGGTGGTACATTACTATATCTAATTTTTTCACGAATAGCAGCAATGGCTAAAATCGCTAAGAACCATCCTATACCAGAACCAATTCCGTAGTTTAAGGCTAAGCCTAAAGTTTCAATTTCTCTAGATTGCATAAATAACGACCCACCCAAAATGGCACAGTTTACAGCAATTAGAGGTAAAAATATACCTAAAGAGTTATAGAGCGATGGTGAAAATTTTTCAACTATTATTTCAACTAATTGTACCATAGTTGCAATAGTTGCAATAAACATAATGAATGATAAGAAGCTTAAGTCATAGCCTGCATATTCTTCACCTAACCATGATAAAGCACCAGGTTGTAAAATGTACTGATCTAACAACCAGTTTAAAGGTACTGTAATTGCTAAAACAAATATTACAGCAGCACCAAGACCAACGGCAGTAGATACTTTTTTAGATACAGCAAGGTAAGAACACATTCCTAAGAATGTTGCAAATACCATATTATCTATAAATATTGATTTAAAAAATAATTCTAAATGTTCCATATATTTTAGTTGTTTGTTGTTTGTTGTTTATTGTCAGCTTATTTGCTAACAATTAGCAACTTGCAACCAAATTTTAATCTTCTATTAAAGCTTTATTCTTTGTACGTTGTATCCAAATAATGATTCCTACAACAATAAGTGCCATAGGTGATAATAACATAAATCCGTTATTCTCATATCCTAAAGCATATAATCCTGTTTTTTCAATAGGATCACCTAATACAGGAAAACCTAGTAAAGTACCAGAACCTAGTAATTCTC
The DNA here is from genome assembly GCF_014297365.1 of Winogradskyella echinorum. Lineage (GTDB taxonomy): Bacteria > Bacteroidota > Bacteroidia > Flavobacteriales > Flavobacteriaceae > Winogradskyella > Winogradskyella echinorum. The sequence continues at coordinate 424,624 of NZ_JACOQD010000001.1, forward strand.
TAAAGAATCCTACTATAATAAGTATTACACCATATCCTAAAGCATTACCAATACCATCTAAAAATGATCTCCATGGGCTATTACCTAAAGCAAAAGCCTCAAAACGTCCCATAATGATACAGTTTGTTATAATTAATCCAACGAATACGGATAATGTTTTACTGAGTTCGTAGGCAAAGGCTTTTAGTACCAAATCCACAATAATTACTAATGTTGCCACAACAATAAGCTGCACAATAATTCTAATTTTTGAAGGAATGATATTTCGCATTAAAGAAATAACAACATTACCAACACCAAGTACAAACAATACTGAGATAGACATCACTATTGATGCTTCTAACTCTGCTGTAATAGCTAAAGCAGAACAAATACCTAATACCTGAATTGTAATTGGATTGTTATCTGCTAATGGGTCTAATATTAATCTACTGTCTTTTCCCATGTCTTAGTTTCCTTTTAAAGTTTGAAAGTAAGGTAAATACAATTTTAAATCTTTTTTAATCATTGCTGTAACACCATCTCCTGTTATCGTAGCACCCGCAATTGCATCCACTTCATTATCTGTTTTATCTTCGTTCTTTGGATCCGCATTTCCTTTAGCCACAGTGATACCCTTAAAAGCACCTCCTTCTGACAATAAATGCTCACCAATAAAGTCGTCCATAAAATAGCGTTGCTTAATGTTTGCACCTAAACCTGGTGTTTCACCTTTATGGTCAAAATAAGCTCCTTGTACAACCATATTTTTATCCAAAGCAACATAACCCCAAATAGCATCCCAAAGTCCTTTACCTCTAATTGGTGCGATATAAAATGTTTTTCCATCTTTCTCGCCAACAAATAAGGGCAAACGTCTTGTTTCGCCATTCTTAGCTTTTGCTTGTTCTTTCTTTACATCTATTAAATATGCCTGGTCATCTTCTGTTGCCGTCTTTCCTTCTACAACTAATTGTTTTTTAATGTAGTCCCCAAAAAGTTTAGGTGCGTCTTCAGTAGAAACAAAATTTGCACTTGTACCTTCATTTGCATTCACTCCCATTGCATATAGGATATTCTGTTGTTTCTCTAAACGCTCATTTTCAGTAATCATCGGTTTTAAAGATGATGCTAAAAACGCTAGTAAAGCACCCACAATTAACACCATACCAATGGCAAAAATTATAGTATATGAATTTTTATCTGTTCTTTGTTCCATGATTACGCAACTTTAGCTTTTACACGTTTCATTCTTTTCTTTACATTTCCTTGTACCACATAATGGTCAATTGTTGGCGCAAATACATTCATTAATAGAATTGCTAACATTACACCTTCTGGATATGCAGGATTAAATACACGAATCATAATAGAAATAAACCCTACTAAGAAACCATATATCCATTTGCCCTTATTTGTTTGCGACGCTGTTACAGGATCTGTAGCCATAAATACAGTACCAAAAGCAAAACCACCAATTAGTAAATGATGCCAAAATTCTGTACTCATTAATCCGTAAAACTTACTCGATTCTGTAATCCATCCAGAGCTAACTACACCGTTAAAGATTAAGCCCATAACTAAAGCACCTATTACAGATGATAACATTATCCTCCAACTACCAATTTTAGTGAAGATTAAGAATAAACCACCTAATAAAATTAATAGTGTTGAAGTTTCACCCACTGAACCAGGAATTAAACCATAAAACATATCCATGATTTCGTAACCCGCTTCTTTATTTTGTGCTAAGCTTCCTAAGATTGTTTCACCAGAAATGGCGTCTACATTTTGACCTGCTGCAATTAGTTGATCTTGTTCAACTGCTCCGTGTACCCATACTTTATCACCAGACATCCATGTTGGATAGGCAAAGAATAAAAATGCACGAATAGTTAATGCTGGATTAAGAATATTCATTCCTGTTCCTCCAAATACCTCTTTACCAATTACAACTCCAAAAGCAACCGCAACAGCTAACATCCATAAAGGTGTATCAATTGGAACAATAAGCGGTACTAACATACCTGTAACCAAATAACCTTCTTCAACTTCATGGCTATTTTTTATAGCAAATAGTATTTCAATAGCTAAACCAACCACGTAAGACACTATTACTAATGGAATCACCTTCCAAAATCCAACAGAAAAGTTATCTAATGTCCAAAATTCTGAACTAAAGAAACCGCCTGTAGCTTGCGTTATTTCACCAAAAGCCAAGTGGTGTTGATAACCTGCGTTGAACATACCAAAGATTAAACAAGGAATCATTGCCATTATAACAGTGTTCATTGTACGCTTTAAATCATCAGCAACTTTTATATGAGTACCATTATGTGTGGTCTCATTAGGCAAAAATAAAAATGTATGTATTGCCGAAAATGCTGGCAACCATTTTTTATCCTTATTCTTTTGTCTAAAATTGTGTAAATTTTGTTTTAAACCCATTATCCTATCTCTTTAAGCATTAAGTCTAATCCTTCTCTTATAATTTTTTGATGTGGTTGTTTAGACACACAAACAAATTCTGTCAATGCAAAATCCTCTGGTGCAACTTCGTACATACCTAAAGCTTCCATTTCATCTAAATCTTGATACATACAAGCTTTTAGAATTTGCATAGGATATATATCTAAAGGAAATACTTCTTCGTAAGTTCCTGTAGTTACAAATGCACGGTGTTCACCATTTGTATTTGTATTTAAATCGTATTTCTTTTTTGGGCTTAACCAAGAAAAAGTTAAAGCTCTAGAAGTAGAAATCTTATTAAAAACTGGTTTGTTCCATCCAAAAAATTCATAGTCATCACCTTCAGGAATTACAGTAATAACGTTACTATAATAATCTAAAAAACCATCTGGTTGAACATGCTTTCCTGTAAGGACATTTCCAGAGATAATACGATCATTTCCATTTTGTTCTACACCATTATCGTAAACCATAGTTGAAACTTCAGCACCAATCAACGTTTTAAAATAACGTGGTTTTTTTACTGAAGAACCAGCAAGGGCAACAATACGCTCGGCATTAAACTTACCTGTTAATAATAGTTCTCCTATAATTACTAAGTCTTGTGCATTAACCGTCCACACAACTTCTCCTTTGTTTACAGGACTCACTTTGTTAATTAAAGTACCAACATTACCTGAAGGGTGTGGCCCAGAAACATTATAAGTGGTTGTGTTATCTAGCTTAGCCAATGGAGAATTATAACTTCCAACAGAAACATGTACTCCTCCGTCCGTTAATTTAGACAATGCAGTAACAGCTGCTTGCAACTCTGCTTCTTTACCAGCTAGTGTATAATCTAAATCAGCTGCTAAAGGTGCACTTGCATAACCAGATACAAAAATAGCTTTTGGCGATTTATCTGAATTTGCAACAACATCATAAGGACGTTGTTTAATAAATGCCCAACAACCAGATGCTAGTAAATGTGCCTTTACTTTCTCTGCGTCAGATGATAGATCAAACTTTCCATGATCTACATGTGCTTGCTCTTTATCTGCAGTTATTTTAATTGCGTCGATACGACGTCTAGGTCCACGCTGCACTTCAGTTACTTCACCAGAAACTGGAGAAACAAACTTCATTGCTTCATTATCTTTATTGTAAAACAAAGTTTCACCCGCTTTTACACGCGCACCTTCTTTTGCAACAAGTTTTGGGATAATACTGTGGAAATCTTCGGGTCTTATAGAATAGAAATTACTAACAATAGCATTTTCCGTAGCTTTTTCGGCTTCTCCGACGAGCTTTATATCTAAACCCTTTTTAATTCTGATGTCTTTTGACATATGTATTAAAGATTAGTTATCTAAAAATCCGTGCAAATTTACGAATTAATGACCAATTATATTTTCAAATTAAAGTCAACATTTTTTATTTATAATGATTATAAATAACCAATTGCTTTAAGGCACAGATTTTGATTATCTTTATGCACTACATAAATTTTGTAATGAAAAAGAACTTTTACAACCTTATATTACTTTTACTTACACCATCATTAATACTGTGCCAAGTGGCAGAGGTTAGCCCTCCAGACTTTATAAAAACTATCACTTTTAAAAGTAATACAACGCAAGGACAACTGCCAGTTTTAAAACTTGGAGAACCTCTTCAATTAGAATTTGATGCTTTAAATGGTAATGAAGAAGACTTTTATTATGTTATAGAACATTTTAATTTTGATTGGACTCCTTCAACTTTAGTAAAATCTGAGTATTTAAAAGGATTAGACAACCAAAGGATTTTAACTTACAAAAACTCATTCAATACTTACCAAATATATTCGCACTACGAATTAACGATACCAAACCAACAAACACGTGCTTTATTAAAAAGTGGTAACTACATGATTTCTATTTATGATGATTATGATGAATTGATGTTTAGTAGAAAGTTTATGATTTACGAAGATCTTGTTAATGTTGGCACATCCGTAAAACGCTCTAGAGATGTTAAAGTCATTGCAGAAAAACAATCTATTGATATAGAAATTTCTACAAATAGTGTCAATTTTAATAACCCTTTACAAACTATTAAAACCCTAATTATTCAGAATAATAATTTAAATACTGCTATTTCAGATTTAAAACCACAATATACACTAGGCAACAAACTCATCTATCGTTATGACACCGAATCTGCATTTTGGGGAGGGAACGAATATATTTATTTTGAAACTAAAGATGTTAGATCCTCAAGTTTAGGTGTTCAATTTATAGATTTAAAAGACATATATCATAGCTATTTATTTACTAATGTACCACGAAAAAACCAACCCTACACCTACAATCCAGACATAAACGGAAACTTTTTAGTTACAGCAATAGACCAAACGGATTTAGATATTGAAGCAGACTACACAATGGTTCATTTCTCTTTATCGCACGAAGAACTAAAGGACAAAGACATTCATGTATATGGTAACTTCAATGCTTTTGCTATTGAAGATTTAACCAAAATGATATTTAATCCTGAAAGCAAACGCTACGAATGTATTTTGCGATTAAAACAAGGGTTTTATAATTACAAATATGTTGTTGTAGATAAAGCAACTAAAGAGTTAAGTGAAGGAGTTATTAGTGGCAACTTTTGGCAAACCGAAAACAACTATAAAGTTTTAGTTTATTACAGAGACTTAGGTGCTCGTTTTGATCGCCTTATCGGTTATGGCGAAACGTCTTCAGTAAATATATCTAACTAAACTGTAAGGAAAAATAACCCCTAAAGACTAAATTTCTTTTATCTTCAAATTCATTTTAAATGTTTTAAAAAATGCAATATGATATAGCTCTATTTTCTGAATTATGCGACACTCTTTTTGAAGCAGAAATCAATCAGCCTGTAGCAAAACCAATTCCAACTTCAGAATTATATAATCAATTAGATTTATCATTACACAAAGAAGGAATTATTGATAAACAGCTTAAAAACACTTTAAAAACTGTAATAAAAAGCACACCTAAAACAGCTTCAAAATCATTTTTTAATCAATTATTTGGAGGTAGAGTTGGTAAAGCGGCACTTGGAGATTTGTTGGCTGTAATGCTTAATAACAGTATGTACACTTATAAAGTTGCTGGCCCTCAAGTTGGCATTGAAAAGCAGGTGTTAAAAGCAATATGTAAATTAGCTGGTTATAAAAATGATAGTGATGGTACATTTGCGCCAGGTGGATCGATGAGCAATATGATGGCACTTATTATGGCAAGAGACCATAAAAACGAAGCTATTAGAGCAGAAGGACTATCTAAGCAAATGACTTTATACACTTCAAAAGAATCGCACTATTCTATTTCTAAAAATGCTGCATTAACTGGTATTGGCAGAAACCAAGTAAGACTAGTAAACACTAACTCAAAAGGCGAAATGCTCGCTGACCATTTAGAAGAATTAGTAAGTAAAGATATAAACGAAGGTTTTGAGCCTTTTTTTGTTAATGCTACAGCTGGCACAACTGTACTCGGAGCTTTTGATAATGTAGACAACATTAGTAAAGTGTGCAAAAAATATAAGCTTTGGCTACATGTAGATGGAGCTTATTGCGGTGGAGTCATTTTTAGTTCAAAATACAAACACTTAATAAAAGGGTTAGAACATTCGGACTCATTTAGTGTAAATGCCCATAAAATGTTGGGCACACCTTTAAGTTGTTCAATTATTGTTACTCAACACAAAGCACAATTACATCATTCATTTTCTAATGAAGCTGATTATTTATACCAGACAGATGGTGATGATTTTAATTTAGGAAAAACGTCAATGCAATGCGGGCGACGAAATGATGCTTTAAAAATTTGGACACTTTGGAAATCGGTTGGCACAAACGGCTTAGAAACAATTGTAGATAAGCAGTTTGAAATGGCAAATTTAGCACGAGACTATATAAACAACCATAAAGATTATACCTTATATAGTTTTAATGATTCTATCTCAGTGTGTTTTAATTATAAAGGCATTCCTGCTAATGAGTTATGTACAGCTTTATATGAGAACTCTGAACTTATGGTTGGTTTCGGAAAATTTAATAATCAAGAATTTGTGAGAATGGTGACCATAAATAGCCTTTTAGAGAAAGAAGATATTTTAGCGTTTTTTAAGACCTTAGAAACCTTTGTTTCTAATGAACTGTTAAATTAAGCTGCTTCTTAACGTTAAAATTAAGCTACATTCAAAAATTATGTTATTTTAGCATACGTTTTTTACAAAAATCAATGGTACAACAAGTTACAAGCGGAATTAAAATTTCGGTAGAAACCAATTTCGAAGGCACATTTTATAAAAATTATAAAGTGCACTTTGCTTTTGGTTACAAAGTAACTATTGAAAACCAAAGTAAAGATTCTGTGCAGCTTAATACTAGACACTGGAAAATCCTAGATGCTTTAAATAATGTAGAAATTATTGAAGGTGAAGGTGTTATTGGAAAAAAACCTGTTTTAAAACCAGGTGAATCTCATACTTATAATTCTGGTTGCTTATTATCTTCGCCTTTTGGTGCCATGAGCGGTCACTATAACATGGTGAATTTTACCAAGGCTAGTAAGTTTAAAGTCTACATACCTTCATTTAAGTTAAGTGCTCCTTTTGCACTTAACTAAGATAATGCTATTCCGAAGAATTAGGAATCTCTTTATTTTTCAAAATCTTTTATAAAATTAAATCTGTATTGCTCAACACCTTGTTCAATGTGAAAGAATCGACAGTTTGAATAATGCACAAACTGATATTCAGAATTTATATCAAAACCCGTTTTTTCTACTTTATAAATACTATCACAATCTATATTCCCATAAGGAGAAATTCTTCTAAATCTATATTCGGTTTCATTACTTAAACTATAAATCTCAAACCATGCACCTGCGGCAATTCCACCCAACCATTGAGCATGCTCAATTTTAACAGTATTATGCTTTGGCTTTAATGTACCTACTAAACTAGGATTATATCCTTTTAACACATCTAAAAACAAACGTCTATTCTCTCTACTAACTGTAGAATTAAACTCCTTAATTTCACCTTGTTCAGAAACTAAGTAAACAAAATTTTCTGTATCAGCGATTACAACATTACCAATAGTACTTGGAGTAAACCATTTAGAATTTTGCAATTTCTTTTTTAGAATGGTATTTGTAACCGAAGCAATTAAAGTATCAGTAACAAAACGCGCACAATTACAAGCATCTTTTATAAATGCAGCATACCTGATAAAATCGCGATGTTGCATTTTGGTGATGTGTGTTCTAGCCAAATCATAATTTACTACATTACAAACCGAAGCATATAAATTTCCATCACCATGGGTCAGTTTTGGATGTGTAGCCAAAAATTTTAAAATTTCATTTAAGTTTTTAATAGAATCATTTTCAATTTCTGCTTTTAGTGGAAAGTTTAATTCAAAATCAGTTTCCCTTCCTCTTACACGTCCATTTGGAGATGGAGTAATATACCTTCCAAAGTCATGATATTCTAAAACTCCTGTTTTCTTATCGATTAAAACTAATGCTGCATGACCAGCTCTAACATGTTTTCTACTTCCAACAAACAAAAACCTTAAATATTTAGAGTACCACTCTTCTGCATGAGAGACAATAGTTTCTGGATACGCAAGTGTTAAAATAAAAGCATCGTTTTTCAACATAAAAGAATAAAAAATTAAAAGCAGCAACTTACAAAAATTATCTTTCTCTCTTCACATAACTATAACGTTTCAAATTAATAAGATATCATAAATATTGTACCTTTGCACTTTCAAAATTCAAACTAAAAAACAATATATATTATGGGAAAAGGATTCTTTAATGTACCTGTAGCAGTTAATGAGCCAGTAAAATCTTACGCACCTGGATCACCTGAACGTAAAGCTGTATCTGAAACATATAAAGCAATGTTTAACAGTAAGGTTGAAGTCCCAATGTACATAAATGGTGAAGATGTAAAAACTGGTAATACCAGGACTATGTCTCCACCACACGATCACCAACATATTGTAGGTGAATACCATATAGCTGAGCAAAAACATGTAGATGCTGCAATTGCAACTGCTTTAGAAGCTCGTAAAGAATGGTCTCAAATGCCATGGGAACAACGTGCAGGTATTTTCTTAAAGGCTGCTGAATTAATCGCAGGCCCTTATAGAGCAAAGATCAACGCAGCAACAATGATTGCACAATCTAAAACTATTCACCAAGCAGAAATTGATGCAGCTTGTGAGTTTATAGATTTCTTACGCTTTAATGTTCAGTTTATGACGGACATTTACATGGAACAACCAGAAAGTACAAGTGATGCATGGAACAGAGTAGAATACAGACCTCTTGAAGGTTTTACTTATGCTGTAACACCATTTAACTTTACGGCTATCGCAGGAAACTTACCAGCATGTATGGCGTTAATGGGTAATGTTGTTGTATGGAAACCAAGTGACAGCCAAGTGTATTCTGCTAAAATCATTATGGACGTTTTTAAAGAAGCCGGAGTACCAGCTGGTGTTATTAATGTTGTTTTTGGTGACCCTGTAATGATTACAAATACAGTATTAGCTAGCCCAGATTTTTCTGGTTTACATTTCACTGGTTCTACATTTATTTTTAAAGAACTGTGGAAACAAATCGGTGAGAATATTCATAACTACAAAACCTACCCAAGAATTGTTGGTGAAACAGGTGGAAAAGATTTTATAGTAGCACACAAATCAGCAAATGCAAAACAAGTTGCTACAGCTATTGCTCGTGGAGCTTTTGAGTTTCAAGGACAAAAATGTAGTGCAGCTTCAAGAGCTTATATTCCTAAAGGTATTTGGACAGATGTGAAGCAATATTTATTAGAAGATATTAAGTCTTTTAAAATGGGATCTCCAGAAGATATGAGCAATTTTATTACTGCTGTTATACACGAAGGTTCTTTTGATAAATTGGCAAAATATATCGATGGTGCTAAAGCAGATAGTGATGCCGAAATAATTGCTGGTGGTAATTACGATAAATCAAAAGGTTACTTTATAGAACCTACTGTAATTGTAACAACTAGTCCTAAATATACAACGATGTGTACTGAACTTTTTGGTCCAGTGATTACAATATATGTTTACGAAGATGATGCTTATTCTGAAACTTTAAAACTTGTTGATGAAACTAGCGAATATGCTTTAACAGGTGCAATTTTATCAACTGATCGTTATGCAGTTGAAGAAGCTACTAAGGCTTTACAAAACTCAGCAGGAAACTTTTATATTAATGACAAGCCAACTGGTGCCGTTGTTGGTCAACAACCATTTGGTGGAGCACGAGCTTCTGGTACAAACGACAAAGCTGGTAGTGCACAAAATTTGTTACGTTGGGTATCTCCAAGATTAATTAAGGAAACCTTTGTAACTCCAACAGACTACAGATATCCTTTTTTAGGTTAAAACCTATAATTAATTGATAATTAAATCCTTATTAGCACTATGCTTTTAAGGATTTTTTTTGTTTTTAAGGGAATTGACGTTAAAAAAAATCAATATAGAAACTAAAGTTTGTATCTTTTAATTCTATTAATTAAAATTCTACAGCCATGAAAAAAAACTACGTTTTACTACTATTGCTTTTTCCATTTCTTTTAATAGCACAAACAACTTTTACTTCCACTTTTACTACAGATCTGTCTGCATATGGTGAATTGACGAGTTATCCTGGTGAAGGAGAATATCAAATTTTTCTTAGTGCAGATAACATTTTAGACAAACCCATTTTTTTAATTGATGGCTTTGACCCTGGAGATTCAAGAAATATTACTAGCATATATAATCTCTTAAATTTCACAGGAACTTCTGGCTCGCAAAACTTAGCAGATCTATTACGTGCTGAAGGTTTTGATGTTGTTGTATTAAATTTTCCTACATATATAAGAATGGCTGATGGAGCCACCATCGATGGCGGCGCAGATTTTATGGAACGTAATGCAATGGTATTGGTAGAATTAATTAATATTATTAATACAGATAAAGCCGCTAATAGCCCAGAGCAAAATGTAATTATTGGACCGAGTATGGGAGGAATAATAGCTCGGTACGCCCTAAACTATATGGAAAATCAGAGTTTAGATGCAGATACGAGGCTTTATATTTCTTTTGATTCACCTCATTATGGTGCTAACGTACCTATTGGCTTACAACATCAATTGAACTTTTTAGCCTATAATGAAACTAGTGCAGTGGCAGAAATACAGCCAATAATTAATGGTTTGCTAAACTCACCAGCGGCAAAACAACTATTGACAGATCATTTAGAAGCTCATTTATCTGGTGTAGATTTAGTTACTTTTAACCCAACGCTAACCTTGCCAATAGCCCATCCTTTTAGAACAGTATTTGAAACGAATATTAATTCGTTAACACCATCTGGATTTCCAGAAACGACACGTAATGTATCTATAATTAATGGCAGTGGCATTAATAATTCATACTTTGCTGTAGGCAATACTGGACCAACTGTTACGAATGGATATTCAGTAATGAACACCACTTTAAATGTACCCATAGGAATATTCACAGCTGATATAAATATAGAAGTCAATTTTACACCTGCCGCTGGTACGACAAATACAGCTAGTAGTATTTCAATTCAATTATTTAGCACTGAAATTGACGGCTCAGTAGCAAACAGTGAGGCGTTTTCGTATTCTGATGGTATAGATTCAGCACCAGGCGGACTATTTGATTTATCTGGAATAACTGGAGGTATAGGTGGTGCTGGTGGTATCGCTGAAGATTTTACAAACGCTCTCAATATTGATAAATTTAATTTTATACCATCTATAAGTGCGTTAGCCATAGAGTTTACCGATAATGAAATTAATTGGCATCACAACATAAACCTAACCACTGATATTACGCCATTTGACAATATATATGTACCAGATGACAATGAGCCGCATGTGCAATTAACAGCAGGAAATGTTGCCTTTGCTTTGATGGAAATATTAACACCTCCTTTAGGGATTTCTAATGAAAACCTTATGGCATTTCAATTAGAAAAAAATCCAATACAAAACAGAGAATTAGTACTACTTTCTAATATTAATACAAATGCCAATGTTAGCGTTATTGATGTAACAGGCAAAACAGTTTTTGATACAAATACAACTTTAAATAATCGTACTACGATTCCTGTAGATCTAGCCTCTGGCCTTTACATATTAAGTATCGCAAGTGAAAATAACAGGACTTTTGTAACTAAGTTTTTTGCAAATTAAGTTCTAAAAAAGTAAGACTATTTAATTTAAGAAATCTTTCTTTTTTACTTATGCTTTAATGGAAGATAAATTACTTTTTTAGTTTCAAAAAAGTCTTCTTCAAAATAATCTGAAAGTAAAAATGCTTTAACGTTGGTATATTGTTTTAACTCTTCGGTTAAATCACCTCCTTTTAAATATAGAATACCATTTTTTAATTCGTTTTGTTGCTTTTTTGCAATTTTACCTTTCACCCATTTTGTAAATTCTGGCATTGCAGTTACAGCTCTGCTGACAATAAAATCAAAAGTCTCGTCAATAGCTTCTACTCTACTATGCGTAGTTTTAACATTTGTTAATTCGATGGCTTCACAAACAGCATTAATAACTTTTAGTTTTTTATTAATACTATCTACTAAATGAAATTTACAATTTGGATATAAAATAGCTAACGGAACTCCAGGGAATCCTCCACCTGTACCAACGTCTAAAATTGAAGAATTATCAGTAAACTCTATCACTTTGGCAATAGCTAAAGAATGAAGCACATGCCTTAGATATAACTCATCGATATCTTTACGAGATACTACATTTATTTTAGCATTCCATTCTTTATATAATCCTTCTAAAGCTTCAAATTGATTAATTTGAGTTTCGGTTAAATTTGGAAAATATTTAAGGATTAATTCCATAACTTTATTTTTTTTCAAAAATACTTAAATTTAATATGTATTATTTATTGTATTCTTTTATGTTCGATTTTAATTATTAACTATCTTTGACGCTATTATTATAATGTATTTAAATCCCATACGTTATACCCTTAAAACATAAGATTAATGGCACAACAAACATTAAAATTTTCAAGAAAAGATTCTGCTAAGTTCTTCAAGACTTTAAATAAACGCGTTAACAATTACTTCAAAGAAAATAATATTAAAAAAACAGGAAACTGGAAACTATATACTAAGGCTGTAATAATGTTTACATTGTTACTTGGACCATTAGTATTATTATTAACGGTAAATGTTCCTACATGGTTACAAATTATTTGTATGATGGTTATTGGTATAGGAATGGCTGGTGTAGGAATGAATGTTATGCACGACGCAAATCATGGCTCATTCTCTAGTAAAAAATGGGTTAACAAACTCATGGGAAGCAGTATCCATATTTTAGCTGGTAATGATTATAATTGGAAAGTTCAGCACAACGTACTGCACCATACTTACACCAATATTCAAGGACACGACGAAGATATAGATGCTGGTAGAATTATTCGTTTTTCTAAACATTCTAAATGGTTAAAAATTCATCAATATCAAAAATATTACGCTTTTTTACTATATGGTTTATTAACCGTTAACTGGGCTATTACAACAGATTTTAAACAAACTTACCAATACCTAAAAAGAAAACTATCTTATGGCGAATTCCCTAATCCTGCTACACAATGGACTAAGTTAATTATTGGTAAAATAATTTATTATTCTATTTGGGTCGTTTTACCTTTAGCACTTGGTTATGCCTGGTGGCAAGTATTAATAGGGTTTCTAATAATGCATTATACTGCTGGTATTATCTTAAGTATTATTTTTCAATTAGCACATGTTATGCCTAATACCGAAATGCCTTTACCGGACGAAGATGGAAATATGAAAAACACTTGGGCTATTCACCAGTTATTTACAACTTCAAATTTCTCTCCAAAAAGTTGGATAGTAGAATTTTATACAGGCGGTTTAAATAGACAGGTAGAACACCATTTATTCTCTAACATAAGTCATGTACATTATAAAAACATTGCTAAGATAGTAAGAGAAACAGCGCATGAATTTAGCTTACCTTATAACGAATACAATTCTATTTGGACAGCTATTGCAGAGCACTACAGGCAATTAAAAGTATTAGGCATGAAGCCAAATATGGCTTAAAACAATCAGCAGATTAAAATAAATAAGTACAATGAACCAACTTTCGGATAGAATTAATAATCTATCGACATCAGCTACCCTAGCCATGGCTGCAAAAGCCAGAGAACTTAGAGCAGAGGGAAAAGATATTATTGGATTAAGTTTGGGTGAACCAGATTTTAATACTCCAGATTTTATAAAAAATGCTGCAATACAAGCCATCAATGAAAACTACAATAGTTACACACCTGTTGATGGTTATGTAGAATTAAAAGAGGCTATTATCAATAAGTTTAAACGCGATAATAACCTAGAATATACATTACCACAAATTGTAGTTTCTACAGGAGCTAAACAAGCTTTGTTCAATGTTGCTTCCGCAATGTTAAATAAAGGTGATGAAGTTATTTTACCGTGCCCATATTGGGTAAGTTATGCAGACATTGTAAAGCTAAACAATGGTGTACCAGTAGAGGTTAAAACTTCTATAGAAAACGACTTTAAAATGACAGCAGCGCAACTTGAAGCTGCAATTACACCTAAAACAAAGATGATCTGGTACAGTTCTCCTTGTAACCCAAGTGGATCTGTTTATAGTAAAGATGAGTTAAGAGCATTAGCAGATGTACTACAAAAACATCCGAATATTTATGTGGTTTCAGATGAAATATATGAACATATAAATTTTATTGGAGGTCATTTTAGTATGGCACAATTTGATGATATGTTCGACCGAACCATTACTGTAAACGGAGTTTCTAAAGCTTTTGCTATGACGGGCTGGAGAATTGGTTATATAGGTGCACCAGATTTTATAGCTAGAGCTTGCAATAAAATGCAAGGTCAAGTTACTAGTGGAGCAAATTGTATAGCACAACGTGCCGTAATTACAGCGCTAGAGGCACCAGCATTTAGTATACAATACATGGTTGATGAATTTAAAGTACGTCGTAAACTTATTTTAGATTTAATTAGTGAAATAGACGGCTTTAAAGCCAATGAACCAGAAGGAGCATTTTATGTATTTCCTAATGTGTCTGCTTATTTTGGTAAAACTATAAAAGGAAAAACCATTAATAATGCTACAGACATGTCTTTATTTTTACTTGAAGAAGCTTTAGTAGCTACAGTAACTGGTGAAGCATTTGGAAACCCAGATTGTATAAGAATTTCTTATGCTGCATCTCAAGAGAACATTAAAGAGGCAATTAAACGTATTAAAGAAGCGTTATCTTAATATAATACATCAATCGCCTTTATTAAAAAAAGCTATAACGTGATTTATTCCGTTATAGCTTTTTTGTTTATGACGCTTTAAGCATCCAAACCAAACCTACAATTAGTATAGCTGTAATGCTAAGAATCTTTATCCAAAGGTTTTGATTTTCCTTTTTAAGCTTTTGCCTAATTTCCTTCAATTGCTCTGGTGTTGCTTTAGGTAAATTAAACTCTATTTTTCTGTTTTTATCATAACCACCTAAGGTTTTTCTAAATCGTTTAGATTTATCGAGCATTATGCTCTTGTTACTCTTTAAAGTACTTCTCATTGATTCACCTAGTGGCATAGAATTAGGTATTTAATAGGTTACAAATTGAACCATTCCGTCAGCAACATAAATCCACACACAAACAAGACCTATAAATAATATAACAGTCAATAGCGCAATTTTAAGCATTCTTATCTTATGTTCTTCTTTTAATCGTTTTCCAATTTCTTTGAGTTGTTTTGCGGTAGCTTTAGGAAAATTATATTCTGTTCTCTTATCCGCATTATAACCTCCAAGCCTATTAACAAACTTATCTCGTTGAGGCAATTGTTTTCTATTAAAATTAATAACGTTCATTGAATTAGAAGGCATAATTTCTAGGTTTTAGATTAAAATAGGATATAAGATTCAACATCAACACAAAATGAATGCATTGTTGGTTATATAAAAGACACATATAAAAAGTGTCAGTTAGAGGTCAGAAAAATTAAATAGTTTCTACTACTTAGAAAATAGCTATTAAAGCTATGGCAAATACAGATAGTTTTAAAATTGCTGCTGTATGATCTACCATTTTAAATTGTGAAGATTTTAGTCTTTGTCTAATTCCAAATACAGATTTTGTAGTTGACTTACTGTAGTTATGCTTCACAACTGATTTGTAATTAGAATTTAATAAGCCATTGTTTGTAAAATGAGACACCTTAGCGGGTTCTGGTACAAATTCTAATTCTTGATTTAATAATAATTCCATGATTGATATTTTTAATTGGTTACATAGATATGACGCCCAAGAATTAAAAATGTTACAGCCTGTGTTACAACTATAGCGTGGGATTGAGGGTGTCAATTTCAAAAAACACTAGTAAAAATATAGGCTAGCTAAATTTGAAAAAAAAATAAAAAAAGTCGAAAATTTATCTGTTTCTCCAGAAAAATGGAGTCAATAATATGAGTACAGTGAATAATTCTAATCGTCCAATAAGCATTAAAAATGCAGCCCACCATTTTCCTAAAGATGGCAATGCAGCATAATTATTAACTGGTCCAAAATCCCCTAAAGCAGGTCCAACATTTCCTAAACTAGAAGCTGAAAGTCCGATAGCAGATTCAAAATCTATATTGAACATAGAAAACACTAAAGCACCTATGATAAAAGATAACATGTATAAAATAAAAAATCCAAGGATATTAAATACAATGTCTTTAGAAATTGATTTTGTATTGTAACGTACTGGTAAAATGGCATTTGGATGCAAAGCACGTTTAAATTCTAAGAAACCGTTTTTAATTAGAATTAAGTGACGGACTACTTTTACACCTCCAGAGGTACTTCCTGCAGAACCACCCAAAAACATTAATCCAAAAAAGAAAACTGTTAAAAACGGTGTCCACAATGTATAATCTGCTGAAACAAACCCTGTTGTAGTTACTATAGCCAACACCTGAAACAATGCATGTCTAATGGCACTTTCAGCTTCACCTAATACCATTGGATGTAATATTGAAGATTGAGATACATCCGCTTTAAAATAAATTAATAATGATGCTACAAGTGTAAAAATGACAATAAATTTAAAGTAGAGTTTAAATTCATCATCCTTAATAATTTTTACAACATTTCCTTTAAAAAGATAATAGCTCAGAACAAAATTTGTTCCTGCTAAAAACATAAAAAATATAATTATGTATTGTATTGCAGGATTATCATTCCAATGGGCAACACTGGCATTTTTAGTAGAAAAACCACCTGTTGACAATGTACTTAGTGCATGATTAATAGCATCAAAAAAAGACATGCCAGCAACCTGAAGTAAAATAGTTTCAGCGACGGTATATCCAAAATATATTAACCATAAACGTTTTGCTGTATCTGTTATTCTCGGATGTAATTTATCGCCTCCAGGACCAGGAGCTTCAGCAGCAAACAACTGCATGCCACCAACACCTAACAATGGTAAAATGGCAATAGCTAAAACAATAATTCCCATACCACCTATCCAATGCGTCATACTACGCCAAAACAATACACCTTCCGGCAGGATCTCAATATCATTTAAAATACTTGCACCTGTAGTGGTATAACCAGACATGGTCTCAAAAAATGCGTTTGTAAATGAAGGAATAGCGTCAGTTGCCAAATAAGGCAGTGTACCTGTAAGAGACATCACGACCCATCCAAAAGCTACAACAATGTAGCCTTCGCGCTTATTCATTTCTTTTCTATGTTTTTTAGTACCAAACATAGCTATGGCACCCAAAAGTAATGTTGCTAAACCAGCTAAGAATAAATTTAAGGTAACACCGTCTTTATAGATTAAACTAATTAGTGTAGCTACCATCATAAAACCACCATTGAATAACAATAGCAATCCAAAAAAATGAAATATGATTTTATAATTAAGCTTCATCTTCTATAAAACTATGAGAAAAATGCTTCAACTTCTGAAATTGAACGTGGTAAACAACATACTACAACTCGATCACCAGCTTCAATTTTAAAGCTTCCTAGAGGAATCATACCTTTTTCTCCTCTAATTACACCACCAAAAATAGCTGATCTCGGAAAATTTAAATCCTTAATCAATTTATTTGTGATTTTAGAGTTAGATTTTACTACAAACTCCAAAAGTTCGGCATTCATATTTGTAAGCTTAGTCATTGCTACTACTTCTCCTTTTCTTATGTATCTAAAAATATTATTTGCGGCAAGTAGCTTTTTATTAATAAGAGTATCAATACCAATAGATTGCGACAATTGGTAGTAATCCATATTTTCTACTAAAGCGATAGTTTTCTTTACACCTTTAGATTTCGCTAAAAGGCAAGACATAATATTAGTTTCAGAATTCCCTGTAACAGAAATAAAAGCATCCATGTCAGAGATATTTTCTTCATCTAAAATCTCAACGTTTCGTCCATCTCCACAAATTACCAAAGCATTTGGTAAACGATCGGCAAGATCTTCTGCAACAGGCCTTTTACTTTCAACTAATTTTACATTAAACTTACTTTGGCATAAATCTCTAGCAGTTTTATACCCAATTTTACTACCACCAAGAATCATTACATTTTTTATTTGACTCTTAACTTTACCTGATAATTCAAATAATTCTACATCACCTCCTTTAGAAGTCATAAAAACTACTTTATCACCTTCTTTAAACTGAGTATCTCCTCTTGGTATAATGGTATATTGGGTTGCGTAACGCTGTATTGCAATTGGGATAAAATGTAATTCTGGATAGATATCAGCCGCTTCCTTCACCGTTTTACCGACAAAAGTTGCTGTTCTAGACAAACGCAAACCTAACATGGTTAATGCGCCATCTTCAAACTCATAAGTATCATTAAATCCATATTGGTTTAACAATAATTCTATTTCTGAAGCCGCTAAAGATTCTGGTGAAATTAACTCGTCAATTCCAAATTTTGAGAATCCTACGGCTTCTTTATTGTCTATAAATTCTGTATTAGAAATACGCGCAATAGTACGTTTTGCACCTAACTGCTTGGCTATTACACCAGCCGTAATATTTGTAGTTTCTGAAGATGTTACAGCAATAAAAAGTGCTGCTGTATCTATACGTGCTTCTTTTAATATAGTTATAGACGTTGCGTCACCTTTTATGGTTTTAATGTCTAGATGTTCGCCAGCATAGGCTAAACTATCTTTCTTTGTGTCTATAAGTGTTATCTCTTGCGACTCGTAGGATAATAATTTGGCTAAATGAAACCCTACCTCTCCTGCACCTGCGATAATTATTTTCATTATTATTTATTGAAATAAACATGCAAATATAGTAAGAAGTATTCTAAGTTATAGCTTGGTAAGCCCTTAAACTATTTAAAGTTGTTGGCAAAACTGAAATTTACAAGCAAACAAGTTCAAATCTCAACTTTATATACTTTTCAACTTTAAGGACTTGTTACTTATCCATATATTTGCTAAAAATTTTTAATGGCTAAAAAAGTAAATCCATATAAGGACAGTGATCAATCGAAAAAAGATCAGGTTACTAAAATGTTCGATACCATTTCTAAAGAATATGATGGCCTAAATCGGGTTATTTCTTTTGGTATAGATGTTAAATGGAGAAATAAGGTGGTAAAACTTGTTGGAGAAAAAAATCCCGCGAACATCTTAGATATCGCCACAGGGACAGGCGACTTAGCTATTAGTCTTACTTCTACAAGCGCTAAAGAAATCATTGGATTAGATATAAGCGATGGTATGCTAGAAGTTGGAAGACAAAAAATTAATAATAAAAATTTAGATGGTATAATCTCAATGGTGATTGGTGATTCTGAAGATTTACCTTTTGAGGATAATACTTTTGATGCTATTACAGTTGCCTTTGGAGTACGAAATTTTGAAAATTTAGAAAAAGGCCTTTCTGAAATCTTAAGAGTACTAAAGCCAAATGGTATTTTTGTAATATTAGAAACCTCTGTACCAACAAATCCAATATATAAATTTGGTTATAAAACCTATTCAAAATTTATTCTACCAACTATAGGCAAACTCTTCTCTAAAGATAGAGTTGCATACAAATACTTGAGTGAATCTGCTTCTGTTTTTCCTTATGGTGAAGCTTTAAACAATATTTTAAGAAAAATTGGGTTTATTAATGTCGTAGATAAGCCGCAAACTATGGGAGTGGCAACAATTTATACTGCATCTAAAGCATAATATGAAACGATTACTATTCATTTTAGCATTTTCATTAGCATTTCAAAATGCTACTGCTCAACTATTTACTAAAGAAAAGGTAGCAAATAATCCAGACCCTAAAGACGAACAGTTTTTGTCTTGGGGCTATTTTATTGGTTTTAACCAATATGATTTTAAGTTTAATTATGAAGAGGATTTAAAAGATATTCTTGTTGATAATACCTTTGGATTTCATTTAGGGTTGGTCGGAGATATGCGAATTAATAATTTTCTTAATCTAAGATTTGAACCTGGTGTATTTTTTACAACAAGAAATTTACAATATGACGAAAGCTACTTTAATGGCATGGAGTTTAACGATTCTGATTTACTGAGAGAAGTTAAATCTACATATGTGCACTTACCATTATTATTAAAAGCATCTACAAAAAGAATTAATAATTTTAAGCCTTTTATTGTTGGTGGAGTTTCGGTTGCTTTAAACCTTTCTAGTAATGAAAACAACCCAGATGATAATAGTGCTGGGCAGTTTAGAATGAGAAAAAACACCTATTTCTACGAACTCGGTTTTGGTATAGATTTTTACTTACTACATTTTAAATTCACACCTTCAATCCGTGGCGTTTTTGCTATTAACGACGAAATCGTTAGAGATTCTGATCCAAATAGTCCATGGACTGGTAATATTGCCAAAATGCAAACTCGTGGAGTTTTTATTAACTTTACTTTTCAGTAATAGTTCTTCTACTAAATTCGCTTAAAATTATTGCAGTGGCATTGGCAACATTAAGACTTTCTGTAGTTTTATTGTCTCCAAATTGAGGTATTGTTATTTGTCGACTAACTTTAGATTTTATACTATCTGAAATACCGTTAGCTTCGTTACCCAATATAATAATTCCTTCTTTTGGCAGCTGAGCTTTATAAATATTTTCACCGTCCATAAACGTGCCAAAGACATCCATTTTATTAGACTCTAAATAACTTTCTAAATCTAAATACGTCACATTAATACGTGCTAGAGAACCCATTGTAGCTTGTACAACTTTTGAGTTATAACAATCTACAGTATTAGAACTACAAACTAAGTCTTTAACACCATACCAATCGCAAAGACGTATTATTGTCCCTAAATTTCCAGGGTCGCTAATAGCATCTAATGCCACAATTAAACCTTCATTTTTTGGTAGAGCTGGTGCAGGAATTTTAAAAATTGCTAATGCTGTATTAGGACTTTTAAGAGCTGAAATTTTTTTAAGTTCTGCCTCAGATATTTCAATAATTTGGTCAACGGAAGCTTCAAAAATTAAATTGGTGGTAAACAATTTGTCTAGTTTAAAATCTGAATTTAAAAATTCATTTATACCTTTTATACCTTCAACTATAAATAAACCTAATTGTTGTCTATTCTTTTTTAGGCCTAAACTTTTAATTAACTTTATTTGGTTCTTTGATAACATTAAAATGTCTTTACATTTGTTTAAGAATTACAAAGTAAGCCTTTTTACCTTTATTATCAGTCAATTTTATTTGAGTGTATTCATATATAGACATAAATGGTATTATTTTTGTTTTATAAAACATTATCAAAAAAAACGAGAGAACTTTTGAGTTTGCCATATCGCATTTCATTATTAAACAAAAACTACAAATCACTTTGCTACATTTTTAGTGTAGCATTGTTTGTGTTATCTCTTAGTTCTTGTAATGTCGTAAAACGCGTCAAAGAAGGTGAACATCTTATTACAAAAAACACCATTGTTGAAGATGATAAAGTAAATAACAATGAACGTATTAACAATATTATAATACAAAAGACCAATTCTGGGATGCGTGGCTTTTTATCATTTCCTTTAAGACTTCACATATATAATTGGGCAGAACCAAATATAGACTCCATTATCAAAGCCGATGTATTAAGTGATTCGTTAAAGGTAAAACGTAGAATTGCTTTATTGTCTAAAAAACAATTTGATTTAGCCGTAGAGTCTAGACGAAAAAGGAATAGTTGGCTTAAACGTACAGGTGAAGCTCCAACTATTTTTAATGAAGAAAAAACAGTTAAAACAGTTAATAACTTAAGAAAATACTATTACAGTAAAGGTTGGTTTGATAATGAAGTGGAGTTTGAAGTAGAAAAGGATAGTAATAAACGTGCTCAGGTAACTTATAAAGTTACTAAAAACAAGGCTTACACACTAGATTCTATAACACCTATAATTGCTAGTGCAGCTATAGACTCACTTTACGACACCTTTAGTAAAGCGTCTTTGCTTAAAAAAGGAGAACAATACGATGAGCAAAATTATGAGAATGAACGCGATCGTATAACCACCTATTTACGAAATGCTGGTTTCTATTATTTTGGTCAAGAATACATTCGGTTTGTAACCGACACCATAGATACAAACAAAAAGGTGAACACAGAATTAATTATTGCTAATCGTACCGTAAGAGGTGAAGATTCAACGACTACAGAGCCTTTTAAAACCTATAAAATTAAAGATGTCAATATTTATACAGATGAAAGCTTTGATAATCAATTTAAAATCATCTCAGATACTACCATTTACAAAAACTACAACCTCTACAGTAAAGACAAATTAAAGTTTAGACCCAAGGCACTAACTGATGCTGTTTTTATTAACAAAGGTGACACATACAGTGATTTAGCTCGTAGTAGAACATCGCGTTACCTTAATGATTTGCAAATGTTTAGATTTCCGAGTATTGATTATATAGAAAACAAAGAAGACACTACATTAACGGCAAATATTTATTTAGAACCTGAGAAAAAATATGTTTTAAGTTTTGATCCAGAAATCAATCAAAGTAATATACAAACCATAGGTTTTTCATTCAGTACAGGTCTAAAAATTAGAAATGTTTTTAGAGGAGCTGAAACTTTAGAAATAACCGGTATTGCAGCAATTGGAGCATCAAAAAACAGAACAGATGACGCAACAGCCTTTTTTGACATTAATGAATTTGGAGGCAATGTTCGGTTAACAATACCTCGTTTATTTACGCCTTTTAACACAGATAAAATTATTCCAAAATACATGTCACCTAGTACAGCGATAAATTTAGCTGCTACAAGTCAGCAAAATATTGGACTAGATAAGCAGACTTTATCTGGTATTGTTAGTTACAATTGGTTTCCATCTCGAACAGTTACCAATAAGTTAGATCTTTTTAATATTCAATTTGTAAAAAACCTAAACACCAGTAACTATTTTGGTGTTTACACCAACTCTTTTAGTAGATTAAATTCTATCGCAAGAGACATTAATTATATTGCTGATGATGAAAGTTTAAGAGACGACAATCTCACAAATAGATTTTTACCGGCAGACACATTTATTGATGAAGTTTTAGCAGGTAATACTAGTTTAACCTCAAGCGATGATGATTTTGCAACTGTAAATAATATCGAAGAACGTAAAGAGCGATTAACCGAAAACAACCTTATATTCTCAACCAGTTTTGATTATAAGAAGGATAAGCGTCAAAATATATTTGACAATAATTTTTCAATTTTTAAGTGGCGTGTAGAATTAGCAGGTAATCTATTATCTAATCTCTCTAAAGTGATTGGGTCAGATAAAAATAGTGATGGCAACTATGAAGTTTTTGGTGTAGCATTTTCACAATACTTTAAAACCGAAATGGACTATATTAAGTATTTTGATTTAGGGAGGAGAAACGTATTTGCATTTAGAGCGTATACTGGTATCGCCATTCCTTATGGTAACTCTAACAGTATTCCTTTTGCTAAAAGTTTCTTTGCAGGTGGACCCAATGACAATAGAGCGTGGACAGCTTATAACTTAGGACCAGGAAGCTCTAATACCATTAATGAGTTTAATGAAGCTAACTTTAAAATTCATTTGAGTGCAGAACAACGTTTTAGTCTATTTGGTGATTTTAGAGGTGCTCTTTTTGTAGATGCTGGTAATATTTGGAATGTATTAGACAATGTCGAAGATGAAGCTGCTACGTTTACAGGTTTTAATTCTCTAAAAAATATTGCCGTAGGTTCTGGTTTTGGAATAAGATACGATTTCGATTTTTTTGTGTTACGTTTTGATACTGGCTTTAAAACCTACGACCCATCACAAAGCGAAGGCAATCGTTGGTTTAAAAATTATAACTTCAGAAATGCAGTTTATAATATTGGTATTAATTATCCTTTTTAATTAATATTTCCTCTCTTATAACTATATCGTTTTCGGTATTTTAAATGATATTTATCTTCTAAACCAACCCTCTTTATCTTCAAAATTATGTATTTTTGATAACTAATTTTCAACCATAAAACTATGAGTCATAATATTAAACCTGGTGTTGCTACAGGTAGAGAAGTTCAAGATATTTTTAAATTAGCTAAAGAGAAAGGCTTTGCCTTACCAGCTGTAAATGTTATTGGTTCTAACACTATAAATGGTGTTTTAGAAACCGCTAAAGCATTAAACGCACCTGTTATTATTCAATTTTCAAATGGTGGAGCACAATTTAATGCTGGCAAAGGATTAGGTAACGAAAATCAAATAGGAGCTATTAATGGTGCTATTGCTGGAGCAAAACATGTACACCAAATGGCTGAAGCTTATGGAGTGCCAGTAATTTTACATACAGATCATTGTGCTAAAAAATTATTGCCTTGGATTGATGGTTTATTAGATGCTAGTGAACAGCATTTTAAAGAAACTGGAAAGCCTCTATATAGTTCTCACATGATTGATTTATCTGAAGAACCAATCGAAGAAAACATAGAAATTTGTAAGACTTACCTAGAGCGTATGAGCAAAATGGGTATGACTTTAGAAATTGAGCTTGGTATTACAGGTGGTGAAGAAGATGGTGTAGATAACAGTGATGTTGATGCTTCTAAATTATATACACAACCAGAAGAAGTAGCTTATGCTTATGAAGAATTAAGCAAAGTAAGCGATCAATTTACAATTGCTGCAGCTTTTGGAAATGTTCATGGTGTTTATAGACCTGGTAATGTAAAATTAACACCAAAAATCTTAAAGAATTCTCAAGACTATATTTCTAAAAAATATGGTGTTGGCCACAATCATATCGATTTTGTATTCCATGGTGGATCTGGTTCTACGGTAGAAGAAATTAGAGAAGGTATTAGCTATGGTGTTATTAAAATGAATATTGATACAGATATGCAATATGCCTTTTTGAGTGGAGTTAGAGATTATGTACAGGAAAAAAAGGATTATTTACAAACTCAAATAGGAAATCCAGATGGAGAAGATGTGCCTAACAAAAAGTATTATGATCCTCGTGTTTGGTTACGTAAAGGAGAAGATGCCTTTGTTGAGAGACTTAAGAAAGCATTTGAAGATTTAAATAATGTAGATACGCTATAGTATCGCATCCTTATATAAAAAGTATAAAATCAACCCATTAGAACATTTTTTGTTCTAATGGGTTTTATTTTTAACGATACCTCTTAGGCTTTAAATGTAGATTTTTGAGTTTAAGATAGAATGTAGTAATTTTATATGTTATACATTTGCACTACAACTAACTAAAATATCGATTAAAAAGTTTACTAACTTTAATCGCGAATCCAAAAAAATATAATTTTATATGACAGCTTGGTTCAAAAGAAAAGATAAAGGTATTCAGACCTCAACTGAAGAAAAGAAAGATACTCCCAAAGGACTTTGGTATAAATCTCCTACAGGAAAAATTATAGACACTAAAGAACTTGAACAAAATTTTTATGTAAGTCCTGAAGATGGTTACCACGTAAGAATTGGAAGTAATGAGTATTTTCAAATTTTATTTGATGATAATAAATTTAAGGAATTAGATGCAAACCTAACTTCTAAAGATCCACTAAAATTTGTAGACACAAAAAAATATCCTGAGCGCCTAAAGGCAGCACAGGCAAAAACAAACCTTAAAGATGCAGTGCGCACTGCCGTTGGTAAATCTAATGGTAAAGATTTAGTTGTTGCATGTATGGATTTTAGTTTTATTGGTGGTTCTATGGGAAGTGTTGTTGGTGAGAAAATTGCTAGAGCCGCAGAATATGCTCTAAAAAAGAAAACACCATTTATGATTATTAGTAAATCTGGTGGTGCTCGTATGATGGAAGCAGCATTATCTTTAATGCAATTGGCAAAAACTTCTGTAAAATTAGCTCAATTAGCAGATGCTGGTATTCCTTATATTTCTTTATGTACAGATCCCACAACAGGAGGAACTACAGCATCATTTGCTATGTTAGGAGATATTAATATATCAGAACCAGGAGCATTAATAGGTTTTGCCGGTCCAAGAATTGTAAGAGATACTACTGGTAAGGAATTACCTGAAGGGTTTCAGACGTCTGAGTTTTTACTAGAACATGGGTTTTTAGATTTTATAACCCATCGTAAAGATTTAAAGAAAAAAGTGAATTTATATATTGATTTAATTACAAATCAACCATTAAGAGCATAAAAAAAAGCAAGACAACTTCGGTTACGCTCGCAAAGTAGCCGAAGTGCTCGCTTTTCTCCAATCAACCATAAACTAACAATTACTAATTGAGTGTAATTGTTATTTCTTGTCCGTTATTAAAGGTAAATGATGCTTGGTTATCGCAATCTCCCTCACCATAATCAAATACACCACCAAAGTTAGTGCGCTGTACATTAAAAGTTCCACTAACAAAATAGGTGCAAATTACTTCTCTACGTAATGGAGTTAATACCTCGTAAGTATGTGTATTGCCATTAACAAAAGTTGCAGTCCAATTTCCTGTTACTTCAAACACATTATCACTAAAAATACCTGAACCAAAACCTTCTACCCACTCTCTTATTCGAGTACCTTCTCTAGATGCTTGTACACCATTTGGCCAAATGACAGTAATACTTAAATCGTGAGTAAATTGTGGGTTTCCATTGACATTAGATAGTTCTTTAAGAATAGAACGACTAGCAATGATATTTTTAGCATCAAAATAAAAATCTACCAAATTATAATTAATCATAATCTGTTGCGCTTCAGGATCTCTTGTATAATCAAATACAATTTGACCTTTTAATAAGTGTCCATTAACTACACAACCATCTGTACCAAAATCTAAAGTGACTTGTCGGTAGCCTTGTTCAGCAACAACTGTTATCGTTACACAATCAGGTATGTCTTTAGAATAATCCACAGTGTTTGAATTGCCTTCTAATTTAGTACTTCTACCTGCAGTTAATTCTTGTTCTTCATAAGCATCGATAATAAGATCACCTAATACATTATCAATTTGGTCGATTTCAGCAGAACGCTGTACTTCTTGGGTATCTTCTAATTGGTTTTCTTGCTCAGTAGTTTCATCCTTACTACAAGATGTGAAAGTTAAACCTAAAACCACAAGGCCTAAAATTCCTTTTTTTAATAAATTGAAATTCTTCATGATTACTTTTTTTACTGTTAATATATTGTTAAGACCAACAGATTTACAAAAGGTTTAAAATCATGAAAAACAACTTATGCTTTCTTAAAGTATATTGAAAACTCAGTACCAACATCTACCTCGCTAGATATCAGAACTTTTCCGCCAATTGATTCAATATGGTTTCTGGTTATAAATAGACCTACACCTATAGAGTCTTCGTTATTGTGAAATGTCTTATACATCTGAAAAATTTTGTCACCAAATTTTTTCATATCAATCCCTAATCCATTATCCTTCACTTTAAAAACGACATAGTCACCTTCAATTTGTGAGGACAATTCTATTATAGGTGTTCTTTTTTCAGATTTATATTTAATAGCATTTGTTAAAAAGTTAAGCACAATACTATCTAAATAAGCAGGAATGGCCTTAACGCAATGGTTTTCATCAATTTCATTATAGATTGTAGCTTCCGCATTTTGAGCCATAGCAATAATATTATACATAGCTTTTTCAACAAAGTCGTATAAATTAAGAGATTCCATTTTAGAATCTTCAATCACTTTTATTTTGGCAACCTCAGTTAAATGCGAAACAGTTTCTTGAAGATTAACTATCGCCTTTTTTAAAAGTAAAAAGTAATCATTATTACTTATTTCAGAAAAATCATCTTCTAAGAAATCAGCTATTGCCGATAGATTACCCGAATGGGTTCTTAAATTGTGTGTTACTATATTTGCAAAGGCGTTTAACCTCTCATTTTGATCTTCTGCTACACTAAGCATGGCTTTTAACTTATCCTGATTTTTTTGCCTATTTGTAATATCGGAGAATTGCCAAATCATATGTGGTCTGCCTTCTTTAAAATAGACCAAGGAAACATATATTAAAACCCAAATTATGGAACCATCTTTATGAAAATACCGTTGTTTTACGCGGTATTTATCTATTTCACCTTGGATTAGCTTGTCATATTTTTTTTCATGCACACCAAGATCTTCAATATAGATAATGTTATTAATATCCATATTAAAGAGCTCCCATCTTGTGTAACCAAAAATGTCACAGACACTTTCATTTACTTTTAACCAATCACCATCTAAGTTTACAATTGCAATACCATTGTATGTATTATTAAAGATGCGTTCTAAGACATCGTTTGCATTAAAAAAATTTCGTTGAAGATTTGAGACTTTCATACATATAATTTAACAGGGTTAATTATTGAAAGCTACAGGTTAGTATGGGGATTAATTATTAAAACATTACAATTTTAATAATCTACCTCAAAAAGTTACAAAAAAAATCTCAAATCACAAAAAAAGACTATATTTGCCGCTCGAAAGAAAACCTTTCGTGTACATAAAAATCATTTACAATAATATTAGCATGTATTTAGATCAAAAAGAAAAAGAGGCCATCTTTAAAAAACATGGCAAAAGTGCAAAGGATACTGGTTCTGCAGAAGGACAGATTGCACTATTTACTTACAGAATTAACCACTTAACAGAACACTTAAAAAACAATCGTAAAGATTTTAATACTGAGCGTTCATTGGTGAAATTAGTTGGTAAGCGTAGAGCTTTATTAGACTATTTAACTAAGAAAGATATCTTAAGATATCGTGCCATAGTTAAAGAATTAGGATTAAGAAAATAACCTTAATAAAAAGACCACGCCTAACAGCGTGGTTTTTTGTTCTGTTCACTGAGCAAAGCCAAAGTGATAAATAACAACTCGATTTTGGACGAGTATAAAAACCAAAATTGAAATTAAGCATGAGATCCTAAAACAAGTATAGGACTAGCGGTTTTTCATTGGTCACACAACAACTACTACACACAACAACACAGCGACCATTGTTTAACAGTACTGATTATGCGTTGCATATCAGCACGAATTAAAAAAATTTATGATTCCAAAGACTTACAAAGAGGTCATTGACCTTGGTGATGGTAGAGAGATTTCTATCGAAACCGGAAAATTAGCAAAACAAGCGCATGGTAGCGTTGTTGTGCAATCTGGAAAATGTATGCTGTTATGTACAGTTGTTTCCAATTACAAACAAAGTCCAGTAGACTTTTTACCATTAACAGTAGATTACAGAGAGAAATTTGCTGCAGCAGGTCGTTATCCTGGCGGTTTCTTTAAAAGAGAGGCAAGACCAAGTGATGGTGAAGTATTAACAATGCGTTTAGTAGACAGAGTTTTACGTCCACTATTCCCAAAAGATTATCATTCTGAAACTCAGGTAATGATTCAATTAATGTCTCATGATGATAATGTTATGCCAGATGCTATGGCTGGTTTAGCTGCTTCTGCAGCCATTCAGTTATCAGATTTTCCTTTTGAATGCCCAATCTCAGAAGCAAGAGTTGGTCGTATTAATGGTGAATTTATCATTAACCCAACACTAGCACAATTAGAAGAATCTGATATCGATATGATGATTGGTGCTTCTGCTGATTCTGTAATGATGGTAGAAGGTGAGATGGACGAAATTTCTGAAGAAGAAATGGCTGAAGCTATTAAGTTTGCTCACGAAGCTATAAAAGTACAATGTGCTGCACAAGTAAGATTGGCTGAAGCATTTGGAAAGAAAGAAACGCGCGAATATGAGCCAGAAAGAGCAGATGAAGATTTAGCAAAGAAGGTTCATGATATGGCTTATGATAAAGTGTATGCAATTGCAAGAGCTGGATCTGCTAAACATGAAAGAAGTAATGCCTTCTCTGAAATTAAAGAAGAAATTATTGCAACGTTTTCTGAAGAAGAACAAGAAGAATTCGGAGATTTAATTTCAAAATATTATTACAAAGCTGAAAAAGCTGCTATTCGCGATTTAACCTTAAATGAAGGGTTACGATTAGATGGTCGTAAGACTGATGAGATTAGACCAATTTGGTGTGAGGTAGATTATTTGCCATCTACACACGGTTCTTCTATCTTTACTCGTGGAGAAACACAAGCTTTAGCAACTGTAACTTTAGGAACATCTAGAGATGCTAACCAAATAGACATGCCTTCTCAAGAAGGTGAAGAACGTTTCTATTTACATTATAATTTCCCTCCATTTTCAACTGGTGAAGCTAGACCAATCCGCGGAACGTCTCGTAGAGAAGTAGGTCATGGTAATTTAGCACAACGTGCTTTAAAAGGTATGGTACCAGATGATTGTCCTTATACAGTACGTGTTGTATCTGAAGTTTTAGAATCTAATGGTTCTTCTTCTATGGCAACTGTTTGTGCAGGTACAATGGCACTTATGGATGCTGGTGTACAACTAACAAAACCTGTTTCTGGTATTGCTATGGGATTAATCTCGGATGCAGATTCTGGAAAGTACGCTGTATTATCTGATATTTTAGGTGATGAAGATCACTTAGGAGATATGGATTTTAAAGTTACAGGTACTGCAGATGGTATTACAGCTTGCCAAATGGATATTAAAGTAAAAGGTCTTTCTTATGAAATTTTAGTAAATGCACTAAAACAAGCACGAGAAGGTCGTTTACATATCTTAGGAAAATTAACAGATACTATTGCTACTCCAAATGCAGATGTTAAAGAGCATGCGCCTACAATGGTGACAAGACGTATTCCTAATGAATTTATCGGAGCTTTAATTGGTCCTGGTGGAAAAGTAATACAAGAATTACAGAAAGAAACTGAAACTACTATTGTTATTAACGAAGATCCAGTTACCGAAGAAGGTATTGTAGAGGTTCTTGGTGTTGGCAAAAAAGGTATTGATGCTGTTTTAGCTAAAATAGATTCTTTATTATTTAAACCAGAAGTTGGAAGCATTTATGAAGTAAAAGTTATTAAAATGTTAGATTTTGGTGCCGTTGTAGAATATACAGAAGCACCTGGTAACGAAGTTCTTTTACACGTAAGTGAATTAGCTTGGGAACGTACTGAAAATGTAAGCGATGTTGTAAACATGGGAGATGTTTTTGATGTAAAATACTTTGGTATAGACAAACGTACTCGTAAAGAGAAAGTGTCTCGTAAAGCTATTTTACCAAAACCAGAAGGTTATGTAGAACGTCCACCAAGAGATAACAATCGTGGACGTGATAATAGAGGAAGAGATAATCGTGGACGTGATAACAGACGTGATGATCGTAAACCTAGAGAAAACAAAAGCGAAGATTAATTTTTTTAATCTTAAATTTAATAGAAAGCCTAACAAAATTGTTAGGCTTTTTTTTGTTTATAATTTATAAGAACACAAGTACTATAAAAAATTGTATAACAGCCTAGTTACAATTTTTGCAACATGTTTTTTCATTGCCTAAAAATTATCAATAACTGTTAAATAAAAATCAAAAAAAGTCTAAATTTAAAATGCTTACGTAAATCTAGTATCAATTAATTATTTAATCACAAATAGATTTATGAAATTAAAAAAAGCACCTTCAAATTCTTCTAAAATTAAAAATAGAACTAAAAAAATAACTAACAACATTAATCTTTTTTTAACCAGTAAAAGTAAAATTGAAAGTCCTTACAATAAAATTGTTTTATTCAGTTCCTTCTTACTTCTCATAATTGGTATTTATTTTCTTTCTGTATTTCATAATGATTTTGAACAATTCAGTACTAACAAGACAAGCACTAGTGTCGGTTATGCATTTATGATTATAGCTACTGGTTTACTAGCATTTAAAACGGCCTTTTTTCTATATAAAGCTTATAATTATTATAAATACAAACCTATAGCTTCCGTTACTGATAAAGAACTACCAACTTGTACTGTAATTGTACCAGCATACAACGAAGGAAAACAAGTTTGGGATACACTAATGAGTTTAGCAAACAGTAATTACCCAGCAGATAAATTACAAATCATATCTATTGATGACGGTAGTAAAGACAACACTTGGAATTGGATGCTTGATGCCAAAAACAAACTTGGTGAGCGCTTAGAAATTTACCAACAACCAGAAAACAAAGGTAAACGCCATGCCTTATATCGTGGTTTTAATTTAGGTAACGGAGATATTTATGTAACTGTGGATAGTGATTCTATCGTTACTGAAGATACTCTAAGAAACTTATTGAGTCCATTTATTAAAGATGACCAATGCGGTGCAGTTGCAGGTAATATTAGAGTTTTAAATAATAAAAAGGAAATGCTTCCTAAAATGTTAGATGTCAGCTTTGTAATGAGTTTTGAATTTGTTCGTTCTGCTGAAAGTAATCTAAATTCGGTTTTATGTACACCAGGTGCTCTTGCAGCCTATAGAAGTACAGCTGTACATGAATGTTTACCGCAATGGATTAATCAAACATTTATGGGACAACCTAGTGATATTGGAGAAGACAGAGCCATGACTAATATGATATTGAAACAAGGTAAACACGTTTTATTTCAAAAAAATGCAGTCGCCTATACTAATGTGCCAGATCAGTACTTAGGTTTATATAAAATGTTTATTCGTTGGGGGCGAAGTAATGTTAGAGAGAATCTAGAAATGGCGAAATATGTTTTTACCGATTTTAGAGATAAAGGCAAGTCAGGAACACGTATATTATTTATAAGCCAGTTCTTAAAGATATTAATGAGTTACCCTCTATTAATTTCTATGCTGTTTTTTGTTTTAGTACATCCACTACTCTTTTTAGGCTCTACATTGGTCAGTATTTTAATAGCGTCAACATTTTCTGTATTATTTTTTGCAAATCAATATAAAACCACAGAAGGTATTTGGGCCTATTCATATAGTATTTTATACACATTTGCTTTGTTTTGGATTACTCCTTATGCCATTGCTACCGCAAATAGAAGAGGTTGGTTAACACGTGAATTAACTGATAATAAGTAATTAAATATTTGGATTTTTCATAATTTTTTTGTAAGTTATTAACTATGATAACACAAGATAAAGACAAATACGCTGAAGAGTTAAATCATTCCATTTCTTACCTTCAAAATCTTGGATACGACAATATAAAAGCAGATATTGAAGGTTATGAAACACCTAAATCCTATATAAAAAAAGGCAGCAGAATTGAGGTAACTCCAGATATTGTAGCAGAAAAAGAAGGCAGAAAACACATTTTTGATTTAAGTTTAAAATCTCAAAAACCTAGATTGCTAAAATCTAAATGGTTGTTTCTAAATACATTGAGCCAAATTAAATCGTATAGATTTAGATTAATTACAACTCGAGGTCACTATAAATTCACTAATGAAATCATAGATGACATTAATTTAGATTCTGTTAAGCTATTAAAAATTTAATTTTTCAAGATTTTGTAACATTTCTAAACTTCTATACGTATAATAAAAGCAACACGTTGTTGTATTAGAAACATTGCTCAAATCAAAATTAAATGAGACAACTTAAAATTACCAAGCAGGTAACCAATAGAGAAACTGCTTCATTAGACAAATACCTACAAGAAATTGGTAAGGTAGATCTTATTACTGCTGACGAGGAAGTTGAATTGGCTCAACGTATAAAAGCCGGTGATCAACTAGCCTTAGAGAAATTAACAAAAGCGAACCTACGTTTTGTAGTTTCTGTAGCTAAACAATATCAAAACCAAGGATTAACATTACCAGATTTAATTAATGAAGGTAATTTAGGTTTAATTAAAGCAGCTCAGCGTTTTGATGAGACTCGTGGTTTTAAATTTATATCTTATGCTGTATGGTGGATTAGACAATCTATATTACAAGCATTAGCAGAACAATCTCGTATAGTGCGTTTACCACTAAATAAGATTGGATCTATTAATAAAATTAATAAGACTTTTGCCTTTTTAGAGCAAAGTCATGAGCGTCCACCTTCTGCAGAAGAAATTGCAAAAGAATTAGACATGACGATTAACGATGTTAAGGAGTCTATGAAAAATTCTGGTCGTCACGTAAGTATGGATGCTCCTTTAGTTGAAGGGGAAGATTCTAACTTATACGATGTACTTCGTAGTGGAGAATCACCAAATCCTGATAGAGATTTGTTACACGAATCTCTAAGAACTGAAATTGAGCGTGCATTAGAGACATTAACTCCACGTGAAGCAGATGTAATACGTTTATATTTTGGTCTAGGAAATCAACACCCTATGACCCTCGAAGAAATAGGAGAAACATTCGACTTAACACGTGAGCGTGTAAGACAAATTAAAGAAAAAGCTATTAGAAGGTTAAAACATACTTCTCGTAGTAAAATATTAAAGACATATTTAGGTTAGTTTTTTGTATATTTAACGACCAACCTAATAAAGGTAACAACAGTTACAAAACATAACTGTTCGTTTTTTGATTGATGAAAGAACCCACGGCTGATTACCGTGGGTTCACTTTTTTATATCTTCTATCCTCCTAAAGGAATAGAAACTTCTTTTTTTAATTACCTTTGCGCAAATTAAAACAACATCTTAAAATGGCTTCAAAATTAATTGCACCTTCAATGTTAGCTGCCGATTTCGGTAACCTTCAACGTGATACTGAAATGGTTAATAATAGTGATGCTGACTGGTTTCATATTGATGTTATGGATGGCCATTTTGTGCCAAATATATCATACGGCATGCCAGTTATTGCTGCCATTAAAAAACACGCAACTAAGCCATTAGATGTTCATTTAATGATTGAGAAGCCAGAACGTTATATTGAAGAATTTGCCAAAGTTGGAGCTGATATTATTACTGTACATTACGAATCAACTATTCATTTACATAGAACTTTAAGACAAATTAAAGATGCAGGTTGTAAAGCTGGTATTGTACTAAATATTACAACCCCATTAACTGTACTCGAAGATATTTTACCCGAGTGTTATATGGTTTTATTAATGTCTATAAACCCAGGATTTGGTGGCCAAAAATTTGAAGAAATTACTTATAAGCGTATTAAAAATCTTCGTAAAATGATTGATGAGCAAGGCTTAGACACGAGAATTGAAATTGATGGAGGTGTAACAGACAAAAATATTAAAGCTCTTGTTGAAGCTGGCGCTGATACATTTGTAGCCGGAAGTCATGTTTTTAAAAGTGAAGATCCAACTTCAACTATAAAAAATTTAAAAAATCTTGCTAATTCTTAAACTCTAAATTAATTAGATTTAGATCCATAACCATAATTATAACCATAATTATAACTATAGCCATAAGACTTACTTGCTCCAACGCTATTAACTACATAAGCCATATTTTTTAATTTACCAGACTCGGATAATTCCTTAGAGAATTTCAACAAGTTTTTCTCAGTATAGTTTGCTCGAGCTAAATATATAGTGGCATCTGCTAATTGAGATATTAACATTGTATCAGTTACTAAAATCGTTGGTGCGGTATCAACAACTATATAATCATATTCAGTTTTGGCTTCTTCAATTAACTTTTTGAAACGCCCATTAGTTAATAAATGTGCTGGGTTTGGAGGAATACTTCCAGATAATATGATATGATGATTAGGATGCTTATCAAACCCTCTTATTAAAGCATCTTTCCAATTATAATCTATATCATGTAAATAATTAGACAATCCAGGTTTATGCTTATCTTGGTGAATATGTGTATGTATTTGCGGGTTTCGTAAATCGGCTCCAATCAATAATACTTTCTTATTTATACTTGACAATGCTAAAGATAAATTAAGGCTTATATAGGTTTTACCTTCGCCTTTAATGGTTGAGGTGCAGTAAATTACTTTAGCTTTTCCGTCATCCTCTTTTGCAGGTAAAATATAATCAACGTTAGAACTCAAAATCCTAAATGATTCTGCTAAAGCTGTTCTATCATTAGGGTCTGAAAACATCGATTCGTTTCCTTTTTTAATATTTGGAATTTCACCAATAACAGGAATATTAGCATTCACACTTACAATATCTTCTTTGCTATGCAATTTGGTATCTAACATAAAAATGAGGTACAAAATTCCAAACGGAATTAGTAATCCTCCTAAAATTGCACCTGCATATACAATATTAGATTTTGGAGATATAGGTCCTGAACCGGAAATGGCAAAATCTACAACTTTAATTGATGGTTCTGTTATCGCCAAGTTTATCGAAGCTTCTTCTCTTTTTTGAAGCAATAATAAATATAAGCTTTCTTTAATATTCTGTTGACGTTCTATTGCTCTTAACAATCTATCTTTTTCTGGTATTTGAGCAACTTGTCCTACAAATTTTCTATTTCTAGATTCTAATTGCTTTTGCGAAATTTTAAGCTGTTGGTTATAAGAATTTAGTGACTGTTTGAGGTTTTTTCTTAAATCATTTATTTTAGATTCTACAACTAAAACAGTAGGATTATTTTCACCTGCACTACTTGCCAATTTATCCCTTTCTAATATGGCAGTATTATAAGCATTTATTAATCCATTAACACCACTATTATCTAAACCTATATTAGATGGCAACAGTCCATTACTAATATTATTATTTAAAGCTTCTTGTATGAGTTCTGCCAAAGCTATTTGCGTCTCAACCTGAAAAACTTCTTCGTCGGATTTAGTTCTTTGTTGAAGCCCTAGTTCAGCATCAGCTGCTAAATCAACAAGATTATTTTTTAGCTTAAAATCCTTTCTATCTATTTCTACTGAGTCTAACTCTTCTGCTAAAAAGACAAATCTTTCGTCGATGAACTTTATTGTTCTTTTAGATACTAATTGACGGTCGTTAATACCATCCTTATTAAAAACATCCATTAATTTATTCAATATCCATTCAGAGCGCTCTTTACTCTCTCCTTTAATAGTCATTTGTAATAAATCACTTTGTTCACCAATTGGTTCTACTTTTATTTTCGATCTTAATCCAAGAGCAGCAGATTTTAATGGTCCATATTTTATAATGAACTTTTTACCAATAATTCTATTTAAAGATTTATTGTTTTCAATTTTTATATTAAACGGTAAATTATGCTGACTGCTGTCACTTCCATTATTAGAAAGGCTAAAAGTTTTCTCAGTATTTCTATTAGTAATTTCGAAACTCTTCTCTTTAACAACTACGCTATAAGACATACCAGATGTGATACTGTCTGGGTGAATAATTTGCGTGTAATGAAACGGCAATTCTCCAATCTGAGCAGTTTGAATAGTACCTTCTTCGTAAAAATTAGTATTAAGCTTTAATTCTTTTGCTACTTTTTCTAGTATAAGATAGGACTTTAAAATTTCAATTTCATTTTCTAGATTGATATTTACTCTTTTAAAAACAAAGGCAGATGTTGGTAATTCTAATCCTTCAGACTCATCCAAAATTTTCATTTTAGCTGAAGTTTCATAGATTCTTGGTGCAAATCTTAAATAAACATAAGCACTTATTAAGGCAATTATTAATGATAATAAAAACCAAGGCCAATACCTTAAAAACTTACTTACTTCTTGCTTTAAATCTAAACTATTTTCGTCCTCAAACGATTTAAAATTGTTAAAAGAATCATCCATATTACTTTGTCAATAAAATCGTTAGAGTTAATGCAAAAGAAACAACACTGAGCACGGTACCAACATTACCGATATATCCTGATTGTTTTACTCTAGGGTCATTTTGATTTACTATAATATTATCGTTTGGCTTAATGTAATAGAATTCGCTATTCATAAAGTCCGTTGATGTTAGATCAATATGAGATATCTTGCGCACTCCATCTACATCTCTGGTAATTATAATATCATCCCTTTTTCCATTAATTGTTAAATCACCTGCATATCCCAATGCCTGTAATATGGTAATATTTTGTTCTGTAAAAGTGTATGTACCAGGTGAATTAACCTCACCTAAAATGGTTATTTTGGCGTTTAAAAGACGGGCATTAATTCTAGGATTTTTTAGATGTCCTCCATCAATTAATAAAGACTTAATCTTATTTTCAATTTCTTGAGTTGTAAGGTTAATGACTGAAATTTTTCCTAATATTGGATAATTAATATGACCTTCATTAGATACTAAATATCCATTTAGTTGCATTAATTCCACAGAATTCCCGCCTGCTTGACCCTGATTACCAGAATTGTATGCAATAGCTGCTTCTGGAATTAAACTCTCAACTGTGATTTTTAAAATATCGTTAGGTTGTATTTTCACCTCTTGATAAGTAATATCTGATGTGTTATTTGTACCAGCATCCTGTAAATACAATATGTCTTTTCTAGAAGCACAAGATGATACAATAATTAACATCAATATTACTAAAACCCTAACTTTCATATTTTTAATTATTATTTGGACGGCAAATATAAAGCATTTAAAGTTATCTTAAAATAATACTTTAATCGTCTATTCCACAGATAACTGAGCCTAATTATTACTTTTCTTTAGCCTTTTTTTAATTAGGAAAGGTAAATAATACAATACTGCACCATACACAAATAACAATCCTATCTGTGTGTTTAAGTTTAAATGGAGCATATTGAAAGCAATAATTATTATTATAAAATTTATTAGAACAATCGCCAATGTGGTTTGTAAGTGCGTATAACCATATAGTATAAAACGATGATGCACATGATTTCTATCCGCTTCAAAAGGGCTTTTTCTTAATATAAAAATTCGAATAAAAAATATTCTACATGTGTCCATTAAAGGATAAAATAACATGGCAATGGCCAAAGCAGGAGATGCCCTAAAATATTGAGAATCGGTATTTAGCTGAGATTGCGAAATAAAGCTAATAGTAAAAAATGCTAAAAGAAAACCAACAATCATAGAACCTGTATCACCCATAAAAATTTTCTTTCCAGATGAAAAATTATAACGTAAAAAGGCTAACAAAGCACCTATTAGCGCTACGGAAATTGTAGCCAGACTTAGAGCTCCAGATTTATAAAAAAGCACGCTAAAAACAGCACTTATTAATAGAGCTATACTACCCGCTAATCCATCTACTCCGTCAATTAAATTGTATGCGTTAATGATTAAAATGTAAACAAATAATGTAAAAAATATAGACACCCAATAAGGTAACATATCCACGTCTAAGATTTTAGAAAACCCAATAATTCTAGTATCAGTAAAAACAATTAACAACAAGGCCGCTAATAATTGTCCAATAAATTTTTTTCTAGGTGAAAGTATCGTTAAATCATCTTTTAAACCCAAAAAAAACAATATTGTTAATGCACCCATTACAAGTAATAATACTTTAGTATTAAGCATTGCACCAACAATAGTCAATACCACTACGATACTAAAAAATATACCAATACCTCCTAAGGTAGGTGTTTTATTAGAATGCATACTTCGACTGTCTGGCTCATCCATCAAATGTTTCTCCTTTGCTACATACAAAATAGTAGGAAACGTTTGATAAGCTATGATGAATGCCAATATAAAAGCAGAAACCAACCATACAAATGGTCTATTTTCAGGATTAAAATTTTCAAGTAATATTTCAATCATACATGCAATGATATAAAGTTATTATATCTAAAATACCTTACGAAAGATACAAATTAAAAAGCTAGTATCTTT
Source organism: Winogradskyella echinorum (assembly GCF_014297365.1). Lineage (GTDB taxonomy): Bacteria > Bacteroidota > Bacteroidia > Flavobacteriales > Flavobacteriaceae > Winogradskyella > Winogradskyella echinorum. Next base: position 464,244 of record NZ_JACOQD010000001.1, read on the forward strand.
TACTTAAAGCCTATTTAGATAACTATTCTTATTAAATTCTACTATTAATCATTTAATAACATAGTCGTTAAACTATCTACAATCCTCAAAGCTGTATTTCCATCCCATAACGGAATATCTTGCCCTTTTTTCCAATTTCCCTCAAACAATTTATTTAAGTACTGTTTTAAATTCTTTGGGTTTGTACCTACCAACTCATTAGTTCCTAAAGTAATGGTCTCTGGCCGTTCTGTATTATCTCTTAAGGTTAAACATGGTACTCGCATTACTGAAGCTTCTTCTGTAATTCCACCAGAATCAGTAATAACAGCCTTAGCTCTTTCAACTAAAAAATTAAATTCTAAATAGCTTAAGGGTTCTACCATATGCAATCGTGGGTGACTAACATTAAGACGTTCTAATATTTTAGCGGTCCTCGGGTGTACTGGAAATATTAACGGTAAATCTTGGGTGTTGGCAATAATTTCGTCAATCATATCTTTCAATTGAGACTCTTCATCAACATTTGCAGGTCTATGAAGTGTCATAACAATATAATTCTTATTACTTAGCCCTAAATCGTCCCATACTTTAGGCTGTTTAAAGTTTGGACGTTGTTTAAGCAACGTATCTATCATTGTATTACCAACAAAAAATACCTGATTATCTTTTACGCCACTTTCTTTCAAAGTTTTATTTGCTGTTTCCGACGTTGTAAAAAAGTAATTAGTAATACTATCGGTTACTAATCTGTTTATTTCTTCTGGCATTGACCAATCATCGGAACGTATACCTCCTTCTACATGAGCAACTTTAGTATGCAATTTTTGAGCTACCAAAGCACAAGCCATTGTAGATGTAACATCACCAACAACCAACACTAAATTAGCAGGATTAGCCATCAATTCTTTTTCAAAACTAATCATAATCGCAGCCGTTTGTTCCGCTTGGGTTCCTCCACTACATTCTAAGTTTACGTGTGGTTTAGGAATTTCTAATTGCTCAAAAAAACTTCCAGACATATTTTTATCATAATGCTGACCAGTATGAACTAATCGATAGTCGATATCAATATTGTCTTGTTTTGCTTTTTGAATGGCATGAATAATTGGTGCAATCTTCATAAAATTTGGACGTGCACCTGCAATTATTGTGATTTTATACATATAGTTTTTAATTGAAAACCGAATTAATACCGATTTAAATGCAAATTAACAAAAAAACGAACTAAGTGTATCTGTCTTTTTATTCTTGAAGGTTGACTTAACAATCTGTAAGTCCACTCCATATTGTTTCTAACCCACCAATCTGGAGCTCGTTTTACGTTACCTGTAAACACATCAAAACTTCCACCCAAACCTTGATATACTGCTTGGTGCTGTTTTTGAATTCGCTCCATTAACAACTCTTGTTTAGGCGAGCCCATAGCAACAAATATCACATCTGGATTGTGTTTTTTTATATCTTCTATTAAAGCCAATTCTTCTGCCTCGGTTTTTATATATCCATTTCTAAAGTTGCAAATATTTATTCCTTTAAATTCAGATTTAAGCTTAGAAACAGTGGTTTCAATAATGTCTTGTTTACCACCAATTAAATAAAAAGATTTAACCTTATAATAACTTTGAACCACATCTAACCAAAGCTCGCATCCTGGAATTTTAACCACCTTCTCTGCTCCTTTTTTCTGTAATGCCCAAACAGCACCAATTCCGTCAGGATAACCTAAATTCCGGTTGATTAAAGCTCTACTTTCATCTGTAGCATGTAATATCTTCTCCGCATTAACAGCCACCATAATCTTATGATTATCAAAAGCATACTGCATCAATTCTTTTCGAGAAGTAGGAGCAAAAGTCATTACTCCGTTTAAGGACTTAGCTTCCATGTTGATCTGATTTTGTTTCTAGCAAATAATGTGCCATAGCATTAAACATAAAGGCATTGCTCCATCGCATATACGATATTTTCGAACTCATGGTTTTTCTATATTGATAGTAAAAATAGCCTTTTTTGTGTTGCATATTAGTAATGGTCCAAACCAACACTTTGGTTAACAAAGCTTCATTTTTCTGAAAAGCATTCATTTTAGATAATGTTACAATGACTTGCGCAGGACAATGAATATCTATTGGAAATGTTTTATCATGATAGTATTTTGGCATACCATCAGCCTCAAAGAAATTCTCTAAATAGTACTTTAATCCTTTATCTAAATACACTTGAAAACTTTGATCACCAGTATTTTGCTGATACGTTTCAATAGCATCTAAATTAAAACCTGTATGAAAAGAATCTATCCATGATTGCACTGGTAACAAGCCATAAATCCATGAACCATCTTCGCTTTGCAAATCGCAAGCAGCAATTACTGCCTTTTTCGCTAAATCCGCATGTTCTTGGTTTTTAGTATATTTATAAGAATAACTTAAAATCTTTGCGCCCAATAACGACGCATTAATAACAGTGTTGTTACCATCTTGAACGCTATATGAAAAAATAATTCCTCTTTGATGCGATGTTCTCGATAAATCATTAACTACAAAATTAGCGGCAGTTAATGTTTCTTTTAAAACTGTTTCGTTTTTAGTAATTTCGTAAGCTTCTAGTAACGCTTCTACACAAAAACAAGTCGCAACAACGGTTGGTGTATATTTTTTAAACAAGAATAAGCGTCTAGCCTGCCAATCGAAATTATAACCCCAAGCGGAACCCGAGTATCCCTTAGACCTTAAGCTTAATAATAATTCTGAAAGTTCATTAATACGATTTAGCAATTCTGTTTTTGTACCAAAATCTTCACATCCTTTTTCAGCCAACTTGTATAAACGACAATAGGCCAATAAAAATAAACCAACACCTTTGGTATTGTGCTCTTTTGGAACAAGCAGAAGTCTTCTAAAATTAATTGGACTACGCTTAAAACCTTGTATCCAAGCCAAACGTGCTAAATCCCAATGTTTTAATGGTAAGGCCTGAAAAATCTTAGAGTTCATCCCATCATAAGGATCCCAACCTTTAAAGTTTTCAGCCTCACAGTAATTCTTAAGTTTTAAAAAACTCGATATAACTTTAGATTTCGACTTGCTCACCTCCACGTTTTACAGATTCTAAAACTTTAAATGATGCCTTTGTAACCGCGACAATGTCTTCAAAAGGAATTGGTGCTTTACCATTGGTTAACAACCCATTTACAAAAGCTTCAACCATTTCTTTTTGGCCTTTGTTCTGATTAAAAATCTTTTGCTTTTTAGGTTTCCCTTTTCCATAAATTTTTAATTCTTTAAAGTCGTTTAAGGTAGCTGAAAGTCCGGCAGAAAATACTTCAACATATTCTTTAGTCATAGATTTAGAACCATTAGCATAATATGCAACAACTCCTGAAGATCCGTTTTCAAACTGAATTAAAATATTTAAAGTATCATTTAATTTATTGGCATCTGGTAAGGCAGAAGCCGATACTTTAACAGGAAGGCTTCCATTTAGATAGGTTAGATAATCAATAAAGTGACATACTTCACCTAAAACACGTCCTCCTCCAATTTCTATATCTTGTATCCAGGTATCACCAGGAATAGCACCTGCGTTAATACGGTATAGCATCGTCATAGGATTATTACCTACTGCTTTTTTTAGCTTTGCCGTAAGCGGAGAAAACCGTCTATTAAAGCCAACCATAACAGATTTATTGGTTTCTGCTTGCAACTCTATAATATTCTGCAACTCGGACTCTAAAAGACATAAGGGTTTTTCTACAAAAACATTCTTATTAGCTTTTAAGCTTTTTAAAACATATGACCCATGAGAATCGTGACGCGTGGCTACAAAAACAGTATTTGTCTTATCATCTAAAACATCATCCTCTTTTGTTGCACAAAACTGAAACTTAAATTTTTCAGCAACTCTTTTTGATGTAGTACCTGTATTAGTTAATACTCCTACTCTGCCAACTTCATTAGACTCTGGGATATTAGGTAATAAATTACCTTGTGCATAACTACCAGCACCTACGAAAGAAATATTTATTTTACCTAGTTTCTCAGATTCACTGGTTGAAATTTTAGATTTGTTTGTTTCTTTTTCTATATCATATTTTAAAGCAATTCCTGTAAAAGGTTCTGCTTTAGAAACCACTAAATCAAATGCTTCTTTAGCATTATCAAAATCGAATTCATGCGTTGTAAGATATTCTATATCTATTTTTTTGGTAGCGATTAAATTTTGAAAGGCTTCCATGTTTCGCTTTTCTGTCCAACGCACATAAGGTAAAGGGTAGTCTATTCCTTTTTCTTCATAATTAAGATCGTAACGTCCAGGGCCATAAGAACAGGCCATTTTGAGTTCTAGTTCTTTACGGTACCAATACGGATCTCGCTCAAAACCAGTTGGTACAGCTCCTAAAACAACTACTTTGCCTTTTTTACGAGCAATTGCACCTGCAAAATTTATAGGGTCTAAGCTAGCTGTAGCTGCCGCAATTATAACTGCATCAGCACCATAACCGTTAGTTGCATTTAAAATTTGTTCTTCAACACCTGCTGCATTTCTTGTTAATCCTAAATCGACGACTTTATTATCAACAGCTTGTTTAACTGCTGCTTCAGATACATCTATTCCTATTACGGTAACTCCAGAAGCTTTTAAAATTAAGGCTGCTAATTGGCCTAAAAGCCCCAGACCAATTATGACACAAGATTCGCCTAAACGTAAATCAGCCTGACGAACACCTTGCATTGAAATAGCACCTAAAGTATTGTACGCTGCATCTTTTAAATTGGAATCATTATCTAATTTTACACACAAGTTAATTGGTACAGAAACAATCTCAGCATGGTTGGCGTAACCTGCACCTGCACATGCTACTTTATCTCCTACTTCAAATTCAGTAACTCCTTCACCTACTTCAATTACCTCACCTGCACAACTATACCCTAATGGAGAGTATGCGTCTAGCTTTTTCATTACAGCTCTGTAAGTTTGTACTGGCCCTTGTTTCTTTAAAGTATCTATTACTTGTTTTACTTGCTGCGGACGTTCTTTAGCCTTACCAATTAAGCTTTTACGTGCTGCTACGACTGTAGAACCCTCCGTACCAGCACTAATTATTGAATAGTGATTTTTAACAATAACCATTCCTTTTCCTAGTTGTGGATAAGGTACTTCTTGTATAATCATATCGCCAGAACCTAACTTTTGTGTGAGTTGTTGCATTTAAACTTTGTTTTCTTTTATAAATAATTGAGGTTTCATTAATAAAGTGCCAAAGATACCCCAAACTAAGATATTATAATAATAATATACACCAGGAACTAGACCGATACAATCTACTAAGTACATTCCTAATAGCATCATACCAAATACTCTTACATTTTTATGTATACTAAAGATGTTTTTTATTTTTCTAATAATGAAAACGAATAGGATTAGAAATCCGATTATACCATTTACCATTAGTACCCGTAAGAATTCATTATGTACAGGCCTATTTATTCCATCACCTAGCCATTGAAAAAATGGAGACTGTTCTAGAGTCCAAAAGTCCCAATATTCTTGCCAAATATATCCACGACCTGCCAATGTATACCGAGCATCTCTCACCTCACCAGTTTGATAACCTACTTCTTTACTGAATAATTGCTCTATGTTAGTTGAAACAGCATCACCAAAAACTAATATTATAACGAGAACACCTACAAGAATTGAAAATGATTGTTTTATTCTAGATTTTGAAAACAACAATAATAAAACTATCCATAACCCAATTATTCCCACTCCTGCTTTACTGAAAACAGCATAAATAGAAACTAAGGCTCCACCAGCTAACAACAAAAGAAACATCTTAAAAAATAACCCTTTGAGTTGAAAAATAGATTGGTATATCAATATTGAAATAAGTGTCATTAAGCCATAAAATCTAACTGGAAATGCATCGTGATAAAAGCCAACATATCGTGTTAACCCTACAGTCTCTCTCTCCTGAAACACAACACCTGTACTCAACTGATAAACACTAACTAATATAGGAAACACTCCACATATCATAATAGCAATTAAAAATTGCTTAAGACATTTTTGATCCTTTAAAAAGATAGGGATTAATATAAACCCTAAGTAAATATTAATATTAAGGATAACGGTTTCTATGGTCGCCATAGGTTTAACTCCTAAAGCCCAAATAAGTCCTAATGACAAAGCCAAAACGTATATTTTTGCAGATTCTAACCAACGCTTTGGAACACTCTTTCTATTTAAAAAAACTTTAAAATATAAAACTGAAATCAGTATACCTTGAACACCAAGTATCGATAATGGTCCAATCTTTACTTCCCAAAAAGCATCTACTATAGATTTTGTAGCTACCAAAACTAAAAAGGACGCAAACAGACCTTTTTGTATTTTGGCAGCTATTATAGCAAGTAAAATAAATATAGGCACTAATATCATGACACGTCTTTATGCACTTTAGGTAATGGTCTATAAGGTTTTTCTAATGTTTTTAGAATCTTTATAGGGTTACCAGCAGCAACCACTCCTTCTGGTATATCTTTATTAACCACAGAACCTGCTCCGATTATAGCATGGTTTCCTATGGTAACATTGCGCATAACCACAGTATTAACACCAATAAACACATGATCACCAATGGTTACATAACCTGTTCCATTATCTTCTTGGTTAATAATATGCGCAGCACCATCATGAGACAATATATAACAACCATGTGTTATTAAACAATGATCACCAATGGTTACTTTACCGCGCCTTACATCTATTTTAGCTCCCAAACTAATCATAGTATTTTTACCAATTGTAGCCCCAGATGCTCTTAAAAAAGACATTTGAAACAAACGAAGTATATTCCCTAAGTAGTGTATAAGTTTTCGAATTACTACTTTCATTATGTAAGCGTGTTAGAAATGATAGTTTTAAAATCTTTTGATATTTTTTCTATTGAAAAATCGGAAACAACATAGGCTCTATTATACTCACCTATTGCTCTTCGTTTTTCATAATCACTTAATATTGCTTTTAATGCTATTTTAAGTTGCTCTAGATCACCTGGCACAAAAGAAAAACCATTTAACTGGTCTTTAAAAACTTCCCTATGAGCACCAACTGGTGTAAAAACAGTAGGCTTACCCATTGACATAGCTTCAAGAAGCGAACGCGAAAATCCTTCAGAATATGATGCTGTTAAAAAAATATCTGTTGTGCGCAAATGCTTCATTTTATCGGCTCCATTAATTATTCCCAAATTAACATAGTTATTTTTGTAATCTGAGTTTACAATTTTAGCCTCAGCTTCAAAAGGATCTTCGTAAGTGATTTTTTTACCAGTAAACTGGTTGTAAAAGACTCCGCGTTCTCCTTTTCTTATATTTCCTGCAAAATAAAAAGTTGCAAAAGGAAATTCCTGACAAATTTGAGGAATTATTTTTAAAATATCGGTAAATCCTTTGGCTTTCGTCATATGACCCATAACTAGTATTTTACCTTGTTGTATCTCAGCATCATCACTTTTAGCATATTGCTCCGTATCCATAGCCTGATACAACACTGCCATTTTAGATTCTGGTACAAAAGGATGAAATTGATCTTTTAAATAATTGGCTTGTACAATGGCACAATCTACTTTCTTTAAACTATAACCAACAAGTTTTTTAATAATAGGATTAAACTGAGTAAAATTTAGTTTAAAATGACTTCCCCTTAAGTGAATAATTACTTTAGCACCAAAGAGTTTACTGAGTAAAATTGTCCAAACATCTCTTCCAATCCATCCAATTTGGGTTGGTGTAATTGGGTAATACACACATTTGGGTCTATTAGTAATTAGTAATTTAAAAAGTTTGGTGAAGAAAATAAAAAAGTTAGTTAACATTGACAGATCTAACTTTCCCTTTTTAGTGTTATCGCTTCTAAAATTTGTTTTAAGAAACTTAATATTAAAAGCATTGTTTAAGGTATCCGATTCTAAAAATTGTTGCATACTCAATTCTGGACCTGAGTACGGAGGAGGCGTTGGACCAATAAATAATATTTTTGGCTTTTTACTCATTTAATAAACTTGCTTTTATTTGTTGCACCCATTTTTGAACCGATAACTCTTCCCCTTTTTGCTTAGCACTGTTGCATAGCTCAATAAGCTTTACTCTATCTTGTAAAAGACTGGTAATTATTTTTGTGTTTTCCATTATATTATCATCAAGAATATAACCATTTTTATCATTTTCTAAATAACTGATTTCTGGCCCGTGTTTTTCTGCTTTTAACGTAATATATGGTCTACCATAGGCAAATGCATGATTTATTGATAAACCTGAAAGCCCTGGAATAAATACTAAAGATGTCCTTTTCATTATTGGTGCAATTTTAGCTTCATCAACTAATGTACCATGCCATTTAATCGTCGTATCTTTTTGTATGGCATCTTTTACAATATTTTGCTCTGGACCATCACCAATTATCTCAAGCCTAAGCTGTTTAAAGTTTGGTTTTAATGCTTTGTAGTAAGCTATGACATCTTTAATTCTTTTAGAAGGAATTAACCTACCAATAAAAAGTATCGTTTGCAATTCTTCTGGAGGTAGTTGGAAATTATAATATTTTTCTATTTCAGTATTATCTATGGTGTTATTTGCCCAAAATGCTTTTTGTGGTGATACTAATTTTTGTTCTACTGCAAATTTCGAAGCTTCTTCTGTATAATAAATAACACGATTTAAATATCTATTAAAGAATTTTGAAAGCTTGTAGTCTAAAAATCCATAAACACCATTCTTAGATTTCAGTTTTGCATGATTATATGAAAATAAACGTACAGATTTATTAAGTTTTCTAAGTTTTATTGCATAAAAAAACAATGACAAATTCTTTTTTTCAGCTGGTATCAATACCCAATCAAAGTTACTCAATAGTAATTTTAGCTTTTGCTTTACCTCTATAGATTTCCCAAAGTTTTTCTTAGAAACATTAACTTTAATAAGCTCAAAACCCCAATTTTCATCTAGTTCTTGATCACCCATATTGTCTCGTCCTGTGCCAGACAATATTGTTAAATCTACATCATTTTGAACAGCTAGATGGTTTAAAAAACGTGCTTTATAGTGATTAAAATTTGGTGCCAGCCAAAGTATTTTCATAAAGTTATATCAATTTTAAATAGACATTATAATAATCTCTTTCCATACGCTCTATGGAAAAATTATTTTTGACATAAGCAATTCTTTTATGAGAATCATCACCTATTTGAGCCATGTTTTTAGAATACCAAGCTAATCGTTCTGCTAGTTCTGCTTCTGAGTTAACTATGTTTTCTGGCTCTAAGGGCTCAATAACCTCCTTTAATCCACCAGAATCATTAAAAGCCAAAATTGGAAGACCATAAAGATAAGCCTCTACTGCCACCAAGCCAAATCCTTCATTATCTGAGGGCTGAACACATACATGAAATTGTTTATAATATCTATCCACATTATTTGAATAACCTACAAGATCTACATTACTCTCAAGGTTGAGTCTTTTAACAAGCTGTTTTATTTCAGAGAAATTAACACCATCTCCAACTAATATCAAACGTCCCTTCTGTTCATTTTTCAAGAATAAATTAAAAGCATTTAACAATCTATCAATCCGTTTTCTTGGGGTAAATCTGGAAACCAAGCCAATTGTAAATTCTTTATCTTGAATAGTATTTAGTTTGTATGACCCTATAGAAACACCATTTAAAATGACTGCTTTCTTTGTTTTTTTTAAACCATAATGAAGTTTTGCTTTAGACAAGGTAGAATTAGAATTCGTTACAAAATAATCAACTTTATTAAGCTCGTATTTTTTTAGAGTTTCTCTAATTGTATATTTAAAAAAATTCTCTTTTCTTACCCCTTTAGAAAGGCCGTGAATGGTATAAACCACCTTAGCATTTGAAGCTTTTGCCGCCATTGACCGAATTGGAGAAAAGCTATGAAGATGTACAACTTGAAACGTATTAAACATAGTTTTTAAGTTTTTAAAAGTAGTCCTACTCATGTCAAAACCACCTTTAATACCTGATTCTAAAATCGGAATATTTTGAGAAAGTAAATACTCATAATATTGCCCCTTTGTAGTATCTAACATTATAACCACATCTAACCCTTGCTTTTTTTGCTCAATAGCAAGCTCAATCACTAAGCGCTCTATACCACCTATATGTGGACTATTTATACAATGCACAATTTTCATTGAGATGGTAACGCTTTTAAAAAATTATCGGTCATTTTTTTAATACTATGATTTTCTTTAGCGTAATTATATACATTAGTGGACACCATGTTAAATTGCGTTTTATACTGTAATAATCCTTCTAAGCAATCTACCATTTCATCAGTACTTTTTACAACAAAACCAAGATCATTTTTAACCACAACATTATCTGGATCGAACCCTAAACTTACTATAGGTACTTGCCTTAACCACGCTTGTATAAACGTATTAGGGAAACCATCACCACCAGGTGTAGATGTATTTACAAATACACTAGCAGTATCGAAATAGGTTAAAGCATCATCAAATGATAGTTTACCTGTAGTAATTAAATTATTTGGTTTATTTTTTAATAGCTGATCTACATAATTTTTATTGCTATGTGACCCAATCATTACAAATTTGTAATCCGTATGCTGCATCCTTGTCGCCAATTCTATAAACAATTCTGGTTGCTTATGTGGTCCCCAATTTGCACACCATAAAATGGTTTTGTTTTTAAACCTTTGTGGAATAGCAATTAACTTATTTGGTATTGGGTGGCCAGATATCATCCGATGAGACTCTAAATTAAAGTTCGTTTTAACTTGCTGTTTTTGAAAATCATTTTGAGTAAAAGCAACATCTACCTGCTTCATACCAGACCTTCTAAAATAATCCATCAATTTATTATTTAAAGCAAAAACAATATACTTAATAAGCCCTAGCGATTTAACTGAGGCTTGTTCTTTAAACTTAAAGTAGTGAAAATTTGCAACTGGATTTTTATTATCGGTACAAAACCAAATTAGTTTACAATTATTTTTAGAACGGTATCTCCCAAGCACATAAGTAACATTAGAAGACATACGTTGTAGAATGTAATCTGGTTTTATCTCTGCTAGAGGTTTAAGGTATTTATTTTGATCTCTCCATGGAAACCTACCAGAAGGTTTTAAATAATACACTTCAATATTACCTATAGTAGTATGTGAGTTAATTTTATTTGGCGTTATTGTTTGACAAATATAAGATACTTTAAAGCCTCGTTCTGCCAATGATTGCGCTAAATAATTAGCCTGCACCTCTGCACCACCACCACGCTCACTAATATGCCATGGCATAACAAATACTACCTTACTTCCTTTATGCATTCCCTTTAAATAACTTCTTATATGTTTGAATTATTTTATCATTTGAAAATTCTGCTTCTGCAAACTTCTTAGCATTATTACTCATTTGAGTTATTGTTTCTGGTGAAGCTATAAGTTCTTGCAGTTTTGAAACTAATTTTTCTTCATCTCCATAGGAACAGAATCCTATATTATGTTTTTTCATCCACTTATTAGGGTCATGGTGCAATGATAATACTATTGTACCACTCAACCAACTTTGTAGATAAGCATTAGGGAGCCCATCTGCGTCTGGCAAGCTGGTATTAATATAAATTTTTGCTTCTTGATAATATTTAAAGGAATCTTTAAATTCTATTATACCAAGGCGTTTAATTTTAGTACCCTTTAGTTTATTATCAATATTATTATTATATGATTGATTATTTGTACCTCCTCCTAAAACCGCGTACCATTGGTTGAGTTTAGAACGATTTATTATATCAATAAATTTATCTGGTTGTTTTTGTTTAGAAAGCGTTGCCAACCACAAAATCATATCTTTTTTTTCAGATTGATGTACCACAGGCAAAAAATAACTTGGCAACACAATCCCTTCTTTATTGAGTAGCTTTTTAACGGCATTTTTTTGCTGTATGGATTGATTTACAATAGAAGTTGGCAATTTCATACCTTTATTAATGTACATATCTTCATATGCTTTTAATGGCAATAACACTAATGTTTTAATTATTCCCAGCTTAGAGTACTTTAAACGTTTTAGATTTTTCCATTGCTCTGCACTATCATCTCCATTAGTTCCCCATACATAAGGAATATTAGCTTTATTGGCATAAGCACCAGCTACATATTGCATGGTGTTTCTACCACGTACATATACAGCATCTGGTTTTACAGTATTAAGTTTTTCTTTATATAGAGGCATAAGTTGTTTCCAACCTAGCAATCCGTTTTTATGCTGAAGCCAATAGAAATGAATTCCGTCTTTAAATTCATAAGCTGGTTTAGTTTTGTCTTTGGTACTACATATATAATGTACATCTATCTCAGATTTACTAAATCCTTGAGCCAAATTATGCAATTGTACCAAGGTTCCATTAATAGATGTAAACTCGTCAAATAAATAGGATTGGGCTAAAATTGCTAATTTCATTAATATTATTTTCTTTAATAAATCTATAAAGTTAATGATAGACTTATTTAATTCGGGTTTCTAAAAAATTTGTAAAGAAATATTCAACACCTTCAGAATTTAGATGATGCTCATCATAATAGTATTTTTTATCCATTATTGATCTTGAAAAATCGTAATAATCAACAGATTTAGCAAAACCCATTTCATTTAATGAATTAACTAATAAATCGTGTCCAGGCCAAGCACCAAACAAAGCCGAAGGAATAATAATTTGAAGCTTAATATCATTCTCTCTGCAAATATTTCTCAAACGAAATAATCTTTGTTTATTAGACTCAACACCATCAAATTTATTAGGATAATATAACTTAAATAAATCATTTAATTTATCCTGATTTATAGAGTCTATAATTTTAGTTTTTTTCTTTTTAACTAAAGGTTGTTTTTTAATCCATTCTTTAGGATTATATTTCGATTTGACGTAATTAAACAGCCTTTTATGCTTATTGGGTGCATCATAAAAATAATAGTTAAAATAAAAACTTAACTCTAAAGGCTCATCATTAAAAGTATTAGTTGCATAATTTAAATGGTTAGTTAAAAATAATGTTGGGGACAACACTAAAACTACTTTCTTAATCTTAATATTATTCTCAATAACATAATTGAAATAATATATTTGATCCTCAAGACCACACATTGCATTACCCTTACTTATATTTAATACAGAAGCATCAAGTATCCTTTCTATTTCTGCATGATTACCACCCCTTGAATAAACCCTAGCATGAGAAATTCCCATAAAAAGTAAATCGTACTCCTTTTTCTTTTCAAATAAATTTACACTATTTTTTAAATTAGAATTATCGAAATTGCGCGATTTCACTGAAAAAGAGAGAATATAGGATCCTAGATGAAAAAACAGAATGACTATTAAGCTATAAATTATTATTTTTTTTAAAAAAATCTTCATTTTAAAAATCGAAATATATAAATTCTGTTAATTCAAATTTCCCATAGACAAGAATCGTAAAAACTATGATGAAGTAAATGACCCGACTATACACCTTAGGTTGCGAACTTGAAAATTGTAAAGCAAAAGTTTTATCTCTATTTCTCCATTCTAAGACAACCATAAAAAGTATAACACAAAAAATTTTAATTGGTTTAATTGCTATTGCAGCTTCCAAAGAAAATATTTCGCTAATATAATCAGTTGCACTAGTAAAATTTTTGGCTCTAAAAAAAATCCAAGCAAAACAGGTTAACATAAATGTGAAACTTATTTGAACCACCTCCTTTAAACTTGGAAATATTCTATTTGCTGCCACTACATCTAAATGATTCCTGTTTTTATTTGTTAATAATAAGGGCAGAAAAAATAAGGCATTTAAAAATCCCCAAACAATAAACGTCCAATTTGCTCCATGCCAAAACCCACTAACAATAAATATAATAAACGTATTCCGAACTTTCATCCACTTACCCCCTTTACTTCCGCCTAACGGAATGTATAAATAATCTCTAAACCATGTAGATAAAGAGATATGCCATCGTCTCCAAAATTCGGCAATATCTCTAGAAAAATAAGGAGTAGCAAAATTTTGCATTAAATTAAACCCAAATAATTTTGCAGTACCTATTGCTATATCTGAGTATCCAGAAAAATCACCATAAATTTGAAATGCAAATAACACTGCCCCTAAGATTAAAGTTAATGCATTATAATCTTGAGGCGCATCGAAAATTTGATTTACATAGACTGCACAATTGTCGGCAATAACCATTTTTTTAAACAATCCCCATAGAATTTGACGCATACCATCTGTTGCCAAATCATAGTTAAATTGCTTCTTTTCTTTAAACTGTGGCAATAAATTTTTTGCTCTTTCTATTGGACCTGCAACTAACTGAGGGAAAAAACTAACATAGGCAAAAAACTGGATTGCATCTTTTGTGGGCTCTAATTTTTTTCTATAAATATCTATCGTATAACTCATTGTCTGAAACGTATAAAAACTAATACCAACAGGCAAAATGATTTGTAATGAAGACACCTCCATTTGGATTCCGATAGATTCAAAGGCGATTTTAAAATTATCTATAAAGAAATTATAATACTTAAAATAGCCTAGAAATCCTAAGTTTACTAGAAGGCTTGTATAAAGTAAGAGCTTCCGTTTTTTTTGAATATCAGTTTTTTCTAATAATAAACCAATGTTGTAATCTATTAATGAGCTAAATGCTATTAATGCTAGAAACCTCCAATCCCACCAGCCATAAAACACATAACTAACTATCAGTAAAAATAAATTACGGAATTTTAAATGTTTATTAAAAACAAACCAATATAGTAGAAACACTATAGGTGAAAAAACTAAGTACTCAATAGAATTAAATAACATACCTATAGCATTGATTTATATACCTCAACGGTCTGCAATGCTATATTATGCCATGTCAAATGAGATACTGATTCCTTTATTTTTTCCTTATCATTTAAAATTGATTCTCTCTTTTGGTATAAACTTATAATAAGTTCAGCTAAAGAATTCTCATTTTCTTGTGGCATAGTCCAACCCGTTTTTCCTTCTATAATTATATCCTTTACACCATGTTTTTGACCTATAACTACAGGAATTCCACAAGCTAAGGCATCTGCAGCCGCATTGCCAAACGACTCTACATAAGACGTTGATATATACAAATTAGCACTTCTATAAGCATTGATTAACTCTGCATAAGGTTGCTCTTGGCTTATATCATTCTTTAATGGAATTTTACCTGTTATTATAACATTATCCTGAACATTATATTTTTTTGCTAAAACCCCTAGATTTTCTTTTGGACCAACACAAAGACACTTTATTTTTTTATAAGATTTTAAAAGACTTAAGGCTTTAAATAATAATTCCATTCGCTTAATAGGTCTATTTCTACCTACTGCAATAAGCACAAAATCGTCTAGAGACAAACCGTATTTATTTCTTACTTCTTGAAAAGGAATGTTATTTATTTCATTTATTAAAATACCATTAGGTATTACCGAAATTTTATCATTTTGTGCACCTAATTCTATTAAGTTCTTTTTATTAATATCGCTTACTGCAATAATATGATTAGAGTGTTGTATAGCAAACTTAATTTTTTCTAGACTTTTTGCATCCAATTGTGCACCGTAATTTATTTCTTTTACCATCTGTACATCAGACCCTCTAGAATGTACTACAGCAGGAATATTTAGTTTACTAGATAGTTTAACAGCATCAAAACCTCCACCATGTAGCATTGGTCCATGAAGAATATTAATATTATTTTCTCTAATCATTTTTATCTGATTTATTTTAAATAGATAAGGGGTAAGAAAAGAAAAACTCTTTGCCCTATAACAAGGGTAGGGATACTGAAATGATTTCGAAATTTCTGGCATTGTACTGCATGCTACAGCTGTTGAGACCCCATTTATGGGTTGCATTTTTTTTACAAGATTATGCACAGCTATTTCCATACCTCCTAAACGAGGATAGTGATTACCTGTAATAACGCCAACATTTATCATTTCTAAAACTTTGTTTTTATCTCAGAAAGACCTAGTGAATGGAAATCATCTTTTTTAGTAAGCCAATTTAAATAAGTATCTAATCTATCTAAAATTTTAGTTACATTATCCTCTGTTAAGCTATATGGACTCATACCCACTTCAAACTCATTACTATGAAACATCATACACAAAAAAACGTCTTTCCCTTTTGCTTTAAGTATCATATCATCTGTAATATTTTTCATTTCATCAAAGTCCGCATATGTAGGTCTCAACCACGTCTGCTTTGAAAACTTGGTTAAATAATTAAAGATAATATGCTGATAAGATTTATCAACAACAAAACCTCGCTTTAACCATAACGGAAGACTCAACAGTTTTTTATGCATTACCGTTACGGGAACTTGTAGTATTTTCATCTTACCTTTTTTTCGAAAATCTTTTAAGGATGGAAAATAAGGTTGATATGGTGAACCGAAGAAATTGATGACTTTATTACTTTCTTTATGTTTTATTGTAGAATCTGGTGTAACAGAACTATCAACTAAATATCCCAAGTCTTGTAAAAACTTTAAAGAAAACTCACTTATACCAAAACGACCAGCTCTAAATGAAAGGGGCTGATATCCAAAAGTATCCTTAAATAAAGTTGTTAAATTTTTAAGCTTAGCTTTTTCTATTTCAGGCTTAAAATTACTTTGAAACTCTTTTGTTGTTTTTGAAGAAAAATCAGCTTCTGGACCAATAAATTCAGAGTGTAAGTGAGTACCAAGCTCAACTCTACTATTAAATTTCTTAAAAATCTCTACTGATTTTTGATCTCGTATTATTTCTGGGCTTAAAAGATAGGTTGCTTTTACATTATATTTATCAAATATAGGCTGTAATTGACTCTCAACTCCATTGTAAATATTATGAAATGAAAATGGTTGCTTCACTATCCATTTTTCGCCTTTATCACATTCTGTATCAATTGTGATTGCAAGATAAATTTTTGATTTCATGCTACTATTCATTTTTATCAATTCGCATGTAATGCATATTCTCTAATTGGTTATATGGTATTTTAAAATCTGAATTTAATACATACAATAATGTACTTGAGTCACTTTTAGTAATTTTATAATTGTTATTCTGAAATACTTTTTTTATTCCTTTAAAATTATTGTGAATACTATTTATTTTAATAATATTTTTATTTAACATAGCTAAGCTATATGTATACTTTAGCAATTGATTAAGATAAAGCATATTTTCCTTGTAGATAGCATCTACAATATAAAATCCATTTTTTGATTTTTTTAAAACCAATACTGCCTGTAGTTTTTTATTCTTATCAAATGAACCAAACACACTATAAGTACCTGTGGTCTCGTCTAATCTCCACTTTAAATATTCTTGAGATTTTTCACAAGTAATATCAAACTTATTTTTTTGAGCCGCAAAGAACGTTGAATATTCCTCAATAGATACTTCTCTAATGTCATTATTTTGCTTAACAACTAATTTTCCAAACACGGTCAATAAAAAATTATAACCTTTCATAGCAGTATGTGTGTACCTTACTCTTTTTGTAGCTTTGTAGGATGAGAAAAAATCCTCAAAACCTAACTTTAACAACGCATTTCTAGATTTGGCGTTTCCTGTACTATATACAAAAGTCACATCTTTTTGAGAACAAAATGTGTTGATATGACTAAGCAGCTTTTCAAATAAACCTAAACGTCTATAATCTTTATGAGTTGCTCCATCACATAATATACCAAAGCGATAAGGCTTTTTTAAAATAAACATTTCATTAATTATCACTTGTGTGGTTGCTATACACAAGTCATCTTTAAAAATACAAAAGGTATATTCCTCTATACTGTAATCTCCATTTACATTGTGTTTCCATCGGTAATAGTCCAAGCCCTTACCAAAACTTCTATCTAATAAATCTAAACATTGATTAATTTGAGTTATAGATGTTTTGTCTAATAATGTTATTTGATACATATAGGTTATTATCTTTAAAGATTACTTGCTTTTTTTACTTTTAATTTAACAAGAACGTTTTCAAATAGCTCTCGTTTTAATCTCCTTAATATAACAACAAAAATTATTGCTCCTATAATGAGTTGTATAACCAATCCGACTATTGGTCTTATACTTAAAAAAGTAATACTATATACTGGAATAAAAATTATCACAGCAATCAATAATGCTTCTTTAATAGTTGCTAATGCAGCATTCTTTTGTTCTAGTACTTTATTATAATATATTGAAGTGTAAATCCATCCAAACAATGCTCCTAAAAGATACCCTATCATTAAACCATAAACACCAAAATCTTCCATTAAGAGGTACATAATTGGCAAAGAGAATATCACCTCAACTATTGTTGAAATAAATATCACTCTAGATTTACCCTTAGATATTATTGCACTGCGCAAAATGTGAGACAACCCTCTTAATAAACCAACAACAGAAAGCACCATTAAATAACCTCCTGCCTCATTCCACTCATCACCGTAGAATGTTGGAATTAAATTTTGACTTATTGCCATTAACATTACCATAAATGGTATAAACAATAATGATGTATATTCTAAAGCAATCGTATAATTAGCCCTAAACTTTTCTACTTGATGCTGAACCTTGGAAAAACCAGGTGTCAAAACTGAGGTTAAAACTGATTGAATTTTACTTGCAGGCACAATAGCAAGATTAAACGCAATATTAAATAGCCCCATAATTTCTTTTCCAAGAAACCTACCTGTTAACATTCCTATAATATTCTCAGCAAAAAAATAAACCATATGAGCACCTAACATATTTATTCCAAACTTAAATAATGGTTTTACCCCTTTAAATTCTGGTTTACTTGGCAACCATTTTCCATAATAAAATGAGAGCAAACCATAAATAATTCGCTGTATAATTAATCTCCAAACTAGAGACCACACCCCAAAACCATAAATGGCCATTATGATTGCAGAAATATTAGCAACAAGCATAGAAACGATTTGCGCAATAGAAAAGTTTTTAAACTCCATGCGTTTACGAAGAAGTATATTTGGAAACTGAAATGTTTGCAGAAATATAACAAATGCCATTGCCTCTATTATAGGAGCTAAACTAGGCTCTTCGAAAAAGTTTGCCGCAATACCAGCCCCAAAATAAACTGCTATTGTTAGTAATATATTAAGTGCTAATTGTATATAAAAGACAGCAGATATTTGCCCTTTTGTAATATCTTGACTTTGAATAATTGCAGCGCCAAACCCAATGCTAGTCATTGCCAATACAAATCTATTAACAATTAGCGCCATAGCAACTAAACCAAAATCACCACGAGTTAAAAGTCTAGCTAAAACTATTGTAAAAACAATCTGTAAAACTTGTTGAATAACATCTGCACTACCACGCCAAGCAATACCACCAACAACTTGTTTTTTTAATGATTTCTGGGACACAATAGAATTTATATAATGTGTAGTTTATTCTTAGCTCAATTAGCGACAAATATATTCTAAATATAAGAGTTTAAATAGTAAATAATTACATTTAATAAACTACTAGAGCTTATATTATATTTAAAACAGACTTAGTCTGTTAGAACAAAATCTATTTCATCACCAAAAACCACTTATTAAGTAACTCTTGTCTGTTATATAACATTCTTTCTTTTGTGCTCCAGTCAATCACTTCAAAACCTGCGTGTTCGCATATAGCTTGACCAGCAGCTGTATCCCATTCCATGGTCGGTGCAAATCTAGGATAGCAATCGGCTTGCCCTTCGGCAACCATACATAGTTTTAATGAGCTTCCTTTAGAAATTAATTTTACATCGCCATGCTTTTCTCGCATTTCTGTAACATAAGCTTCCGTTTCGGATGACATATGTGAACGACTTGCAACAACTGTAAAAGTTCTATCTTTTCTTTCTAAAGGTAATTTACTAGCTTGGTCCATCAAGTCATCAACATCATAATCTTTAAGATTAACCGAGATTTTATAAGAACCAATATGCGATGTTGAAAAATAAAGATCTCCTAAAGCTGGCACATAAATAACTCCGATTACAGTCTTTTGATTTTCTATTAAAGCAATATTAACTGTAAATTCGCCATTACGCTTAATAAACTCTTTTGTTCCATCAATAGGATCAACAATCCATAATTGCTTCCAATCTTTACGACTAGTATAAGGTATAGATTTGCCTTCTTCTGAAAGTACAGGAATATCTGTTTTGCTTAAATGTGACATAATCACATTGTGTGACGCTAAATCTGCTTTTGTTAAAGGTGAATTATCCCCCTTCAATTCAACTTCGAAATCATCAGAATGATAAATCTCTAATATCTCTTTACCTGCTTCTAAAGCTGCTGTAATAGCTATTTTTAAATTTTTGTTCATCAAAAAATTAAATAATCATTCCTGCACCAATGGTTTCATTGGTTTGCTCATCAATAATAATTAAACTCCCTGTTTGGCGATTCTTTTTATAAGCATCGTAAAACATAGGTTTTGCTGTTCTAATTGACATACGAGCGATATCATTCATTTCAACTTTATCAATGTTTTCAATTCTATGTAAGGTATTTATGTCTATTTTATATTTCAATTCTTTCACCATACCTATACTTTCATTTGTAGTGTGTTTTACAACCACTTTAGTACGTGCTTGAATAGGCTTTGTACTCATCCAAGTCACTAAAACTTCCAAATCCTGACCAATTTCTGGCACATTGTTTTCGCGCACAATCATATCTCCACGACTGTTATCTATCTCATCTTCTAAAGTCATTGTTACAGACATTGGTGCAAATGCCTCTGAAATCTGCTCACCATTTAGCTCGATTGTTTTTATTGTAGAAACAAACCCAGATGGTAACGATTTTACTTTATCACCAGGCTTAAAAACACCTCCATCAATACGACCTGCAAAACCTCTATAATCTTGATTTTCTAATGTATGAGGACGAATTACAGATTGGATAGGAAAACGACAATCAATTAAATTATGATCACTAGAAATGTGCACAGTTTCTAAATGATACATTAATGTACTCCCTTGATACCAATCCATATTCTCTGAACGATTAACCACATTGTCTCCGTTTAATGCAGAAATTGGGATAAACTGAATATCATTTATCCCTAATTTTGAAGAAAACGCCTTAAAATTTGCAACTATGCCATCATAAACCTCTTCACTATAATTTACCAAATCCATTTTGTTTACACAAACAATGGCGTGAGGTATACGTAGTAAAGACGCAATAAATGCATGACGATGTGTTTGTTCTAACATTCCCTTACGCGCATCTATAAGTATTATAGCTAGATTAGCCGTTGAGGCACCAGTTACCATATTGCGCGTATATTGTATATGCCCTGGTGTATCAGCAATAATAAATTTACGTTTTGGCGTTGCAAAATAACGATAGGCCACATCAATAGTAATGCCTTGTTCACGTTCAGATTTTAATCCATCTGTAAGTAAGGACAAATCTACATAATCAAACCCTTTACTTTTACTAGACTGTTCTACAGCGTCTAATTGATCTTGAAATATTGATTTACTATCATACAGCAAACGACCGATTAATGTACTCTTACCATCATCAACACTTCCTGCTGTTGTAAAACGTAATAATTCTATATCTTGATAATTCATTGTATTCTTTAAATTTAAAAGTAACCTTGTTTTTTACGATCTTCCATTGCTGTTTCGGCGCGTTTATCATCTGCGCGTCCACCTCTTTCAGTAGTTCTTGTTGTTGCAATTTCTTCAATAATTTTATCTAAGTTATCAGCTTCAGATTCTACTGCACCTGTTATAGGCATATCTCCACAGGTACGGTAACGAATAGTCATATTTTCTACTTTTTCGCCTTCTTTAAGTTTAATAAATTCTGAATTTGCTAAAATCACACCATCTCTTACCACACAATCGCGTTGATGTGAAAAATAAAGTGATGGTAAGTCTATATTTTCTAATTTAATGTATTCCCAAACATCCATTTCTGTCCAATTAGAAATAGGAAACACTCTAAAGTGCTCTCCGTA
The DNA here is from genome assembly GCF_014297365.1 of Winogradskyella echinorum. Classification (GTDB taxonomy): domain Bacteria; phylum Bacteroidota; class Bacteroidia; order Flavobacteriales; family Flavobacteriaceae; genus Winogradskyella; species Winogradskyella echinorum. The sequence continues at coordinate 486,313 of NZ_JACOQD010000001.1, forward strand.
ATTTTTTCGCCCATTGAAAAGATTCCACAATTCTGGTCGTTGGTTCTTTGGATCCCACTGACCAAACTCATCTCTATGAGAAAAGAAACGTTCTTTTGCACGTGCTTTTTCCTCATCACGTCTTGCTCCACCCATTGCTGCATCTACTTTATATTCTTCGAGCGTATCTAAAAGCGAAACAATTTGCAAAGAATTACGAGAGGCATCTGCACCTGTTTCTTCTTTAGCACGTCCTTTGTCTATAGCCTCTTGCACAGAACCCACAATAAGTTTAACTCCTAATTTTTCAACTAGGTTATCTCGAAATTCAATAGTTTCTGGGAAATTATGTCCAGTATCAATATGAATTAAAGGAAATGGAATCTTCGCAGGATAAAATGCTTTTTTAGCTAAATGGGTTAACAATATAGAATCCTTACCACCAGAAAACAATAATACTGGATTTTCGAATTGCGCAGCAATCTCTCGAATTACAAAAATCGCTTCCGATTCTAATTCTTTTAAGTGATTAATCACATAATTACTCATATTTCTAATTTTAATTTTTGAATAATAAAGTTTAAAACTGTTTGAGTGGAGTCTTCAACAGACTGATTATCTGTTATTATTTCTAAATCTGGATTTTTTGGTGCTTCATAAGGAGCTGAAATACCTGTCATATTCTTTATTTCCCCTGATCTTGCTTTTTTATACAATCCTTTAACATCTCTTTTTTCACATTCTTCCAAAGATGTATTTACATAGATTTCAATAAAATTATCTGTACCAACAATACTTTTTATATTTTCTCTGTCCTTTATATAGGGTGACACAAATGCTGCTAAAGTAATAACACCTGCATTAATCATTAAATGCCCAATTTCGGCAATGCGTCTAATATTTTCAGTACGATCTTCAGGAGAAAAACTAAGGTCTTTATTAATTCCTTGTCTTATATTATCACCGTCTAAACTAAATGTAGAAATTCCTTTTTTATGAAGCTCTACTTCTACTAAATTGGCTAAAGTAGACTTACCCGAACCCGACAAACCAGTAAACCATATTAAAAAAGAACGATGATCATTCAGTTTTTCACGATCCGCTTTAGTTATTTTATAATCTTGCCTAATGGTATTTAAACTCATTGCAATTTATTTTTTTAACGTTTTTTTCTGTTATCTAAACCAAAGTCAATTCGATACCATAATTTCTCATGACCATAATACAATAGCATCTTAGTAATTATCTCTGCACCTCCAATTTTTATTCCGGTTAATGGATTACCTGTTATTATCCAACTTAATACAATGGTATCCAAAGTACCTACAGCTCTCCAAGAAAAAGTTTTTAAAATATGGCGTTTATTTGAAGACTTTACTTTCGATTTATACCAAAGCCTTTCATGCACATAATACAAGACCATCTTAGTTACTAATTCAAAAACACCAATTTGAAAACCAACAGTGATATCATTTGATATAAACCAGGACAAAAGAAATGTATCTAATGTACCCAAAATACGCCATGTAATTGTTTTGGCTATATGGCGTTTACTGAATTTCAACTTTATTTAAATAATCAAATTTTTATACATGCAAAATTAACATATAAATACAACTTATAAACAATGTTCTTAAATAATGGATATCACCATCACAATTTTTACATTTAAATCAAAAAAAAGAGAGAAAACTTTAGATTTCGAAATAATAAATAAGATCTATGAATTATTTATTATTTGTAAAACACTTATCAACTAAAATAATTAGAATTACACTATTAATTATATTATGAAGAAGTTGAAAAAAAAACTATAAAAAAGTTTCTTATAAGATTTCAAAAAAAAACGCAATTTTAATGAAAATAGCTACAAATGTAAGAAAATTACCTCGTTAAAACCCCGTTTGTCTAGGAAATTTTACATAGAAAGTTTGTTTATTCGCAAATTTTACTACCTTTGGACACCCTCTATATATTAAACACTTAAGTGATAAAAAATATAAATATTAAAGTGTTTAGATTAAAATTTATGAAATTATGAAAAAGACTTACTTTTTATTAATGGCTTTATCTTTTGTAATATTTGGATTTGGTCAGACTATTGTAACTGTTGATCGTCCTAATATTTCAGGACCGACAAATACAGATAATGTTGCTTCTGTATCTTCCGTTGGTTTTACTCGAGGCGCAGGTGTTGATCAAAGTACCGCAAATGCTAACTTTACTTCCAGAAATTGGACCGTTGGAGCTGATCAAGCTACTGCAGAAACTAATAATGACTATATTGAATGGTCTACAACTGCTAGTACAACCTTTGAAATCACTTTAGATGAATTAGATATTAGACTAAGAAGAAACACAAATGGACCAAGTAATTGGCAAATTTTTTACAGCCTAGATGGTTTTGCTACAGCTGGTGTACCTCTTGCTGGTGTGCAAACTTTAGCAGCAAATACAAATACAAATTTCAATCTTCCAAGCTTAGGAATTTTATCTGGCCCTTCTGGCACAATAACTTTTAGATTATATGCATGGGGTTCAACTACTAATGCTGGTATTTTACGTATTTTACCTAATACATCATGGTCAATATCTGGAAGTGTACCATCGCCAGGATTAAGACTTGTTGGTAGTGTTGCAACAACATCATTAAATAGTATTGATTCTGATATAACCACACTAACATTACCAGGTGTTCCTGACTCTAATATTGACTACACATCATTTAATGCCACTTCTGGATTAACCGTTTTTCCAAGCGCAAACTCCAAAGCAATAGGAGCTTTTACAATTAGAGATGGTGGAGCTGCAGCCTCTGATTCAGACATTGATGCCACAATTTTAAGTTCAATTGAATTTGAAGTAGCCAATAGTGAAAACATTGCTGCTTTAGCTATTTTTGATGGTTTTGCTAATATAGCAGAGGTTACTACAGTTACTGACTTTACGAATTTCACTGGCTTAAACTTAATAGCTCCAGATAACGGAACAAAAGATTTTTATGTATTTGCAACTTTTAAATCTGTTGTAACTGATAATGACCAAATTCAATTAACTGTTAATTCTGTAACAACACCTGCAGCCGGAAGTTCACTTTTTGCAACAGCTAATGCAGGTGGAGCAGCAACGTCAATAGCTGGTGATGATAACCGTATTGAAGTTACTGCGAGTCAATTTGTATTTCAACAACAGCCAACTGATGGTAATCAAGGAGAGGTAATGGTACCTTTTCCAACCATTTCTGCCGTAGATGCTAATTTAAATAAAGATTTAGATGCAAATATTACTGGTATTAGTATTGCAACTACGCCAGCTAGTAGTATTGTTGCAGAAACATATGATATGGTTAGCGGTGAGGCTATTTTAGACAATGTTTTATTCACAGATACAGAAACTGGAATAAGCTTAGTAGCTACCGCACCAGGTCTTTCTGGTACTAGTAGCACATTTGATATTGGAGGACCACTTGTAAATATTGTAGAGCAAAATTTTGATACAGCTACAGGTTGGACATACACAAGTGATACTGCCTTTTTTGGAACTGTTGCTGACTGGGGAGATACTTTAGGGTATTTTGGTGAAATAGCCTTAGCCGATGCTGCACCAATAAATAATGTTCTATTTTCTGATGAGATACTTGGAGAAAATGACTTAAATGATACAAATAACCCATTTGCTGTTATAACGTTTACTGATATAGATGTTAGTTCTTATTCGAATATTAATATTCTTTTTGATTGGCAAGTTGTTGGTTATAACAATAATGCTAACGACATTCAATACCGCCTTGTTTACAATGGTAGTACAGCTGGTACTGGTGGTTGGCAAACTGTATTTGATGGAAATGGCCCTATCAACGACGATCAAGGAAGGGTAAAAATCTCAATACCAGACGGAAATTCTACTGTTGGTATTCAAGTACGATTAAGAAACAACAGAGCTGCTGGTTATTCTGGTTTTGATAACTTTAGATTGGTTAGTGAATTCGATGGTTTGATTTACAGTGGTGGTAATTGGGCAAATGGTATTGCTCCAGATGCAACTACAGGAGCTCAAGATGCTTTGGTTTTAGATGGAAGCTATAATGTTGGTACTAATATTGAAATTGATAATTTAATTATTAATAATGGTGCTACAATTACAGTCGCTTTTGGTCAGTCTATAACGGCTAATTCTGGTATAATTAATAACGGAACGTTAGAATTAAATTCTGTTTCAACTTCATATTCTAGTTTAATTACAGATAATGTTAGTGGAGAGGTAGTTTACAACCGTCACGTCAACCAATTTGCAGACTCTGATTCTTCAACAGGAAATAATGATTTTATTTCGGCGCCTGTAACTAATAGTGCTCAAACATTTTTAGCTCTAAGAACAGCTAATCCAGATATACCTTCTGGAAACATTGGAGGAGTCTTTTCATATTTATTTGGCCCTTTTGATAATGACGCCAATACTTATGTGAATTACACAGCCGCAGATGATAGTTCAATTATAACATCTGGTATAGGATATAGAACTGCATCTCTACAACCTACTGGATCTACATTTAGATTTGTTGGTGATGTAGAAACAGGATCACTTTCTGTACCTATTACTGTCGGTACAAGTAATATTTTTAATCTTGTAGGTAATCCTTATCCTTCTTATATTTTACTTGATGAGTTTTTATTAGCTAACAATAGTGAATTAGATCCTGCAAATTCAGGTGTATATGGCTATGACGGCTCTGCAACAGATGGTTATACTATTTGGAACCAAGCTTATTCAGACGCTAACCCTACTGCTGTTATGACACCAGGACAAGGCTTCCTTTTAGCATCTAAAACTGGTGGTGGAACAATTAGTTTTACACCTGCTATGAGATCTACGGGTACAACAGATGATTTTATTTCAGGAAGACCTAATGGACAAAACTTAGCGCATGTAAAGCTTCAATTATCAAAAGAGGATTCATCATCTTACAATACCGATATCTATTTTAATGACAATGCATCATTAGGTATGGATTCTGGTTATGATTCTGCAATGTATAGTGATGACACACCATCATTTGCAATGTATTCTCATTTAGTTGAAAACAATTCTGGCAAAGACATGGCAGTACAATCGGTTAGTTATGGTGATTTAGATAATGTAACTATTCCTTTAGGAATTAATCTTACTCAAGGTGAACAAGCTGTAATAAGTATTTTTGAAAATAATATACCTGAAGGTGTAAACGTAATTCTAGAAGATAATGTTACTAATACATTTACAAATTTACTAACAAGTGACTACACCTTTACACCTAACTCTACTTTAACGGATACAGGTCGTTTTTACCTTCATTTCTCACGTGGAATATTAAGTACAACTGATAATGTATTTAACGGTTTAGAGATTTACACTAATGCAAATCCTAAGCAGATTGTAGTTAAAGGTCAGTTAGCAGCTAATACAACATTTAATCTTTATGATTTACAAGGTCGCTTAGTAAATACGCAATCATTAAATACTGAAAACACAACAAATAGAGTTGATGGTTCAAATTTAACTGCTGGTGTTTATGTTGTACAATTAGAAAGTAATAATGGGAATAAAACCCAAAAAGTGATTTTAAAATAATTTTATAAAATTATTAACAATTTTAAAAAGCGCATCTATGAAGATGCGCTTTTTTTATATCCATATAAAGTGATTAAATTATTTTATTACACTTAAAAGACTCAACATCAGAATTCTAATTTTTTCAAAATTAATTTTCGTTGTAAGATTTTTTTTAACATATTTTAACAATTATCTACTTAAAATAAAAGTTAAACAAACCTTTTCTTAAAGCTAAATTAACAGACTGTTAATATCTAAATCGCGCTTCAACTCTACGTTTCCCTATATTTGCTACCCCTTATCCTTAAAGGCTTAGCCAAGTTTTTATTATTTAATGTTAAATGAAACATTATTCAAACACAATTTGTGAAATCATATAAACAAATTTTTTTTGTGTTTTTACTCAAATTGTGTTTTAACTATAATTATTTCATAAATGAAAAAAAATTACACGTTTTTAATACTTCTTTTTATAAGTGGTTTAGGGTATGGGCAGACAGTTTTATGGGTTGAGGATTTTGAAACTGACGGAGATTCGGGTTCAAGATATACCTCATCTAACACGTTTGATGATGGATCTAATGATCATTTTGGAAGAACAAATGGTGGAAATATAAGCGGAACCTACAATTCACCTAGTAATACATTTTTTTGGGCCGGTGAGGATTTAGACGATAATGGTGGAGATGGTTTACCAACTAAGACCATAACTTTCAATTCGATAAACATTTCTGGATACAATGACATCACTTTTAAAGGTCTATTTGCTTCTGGAAATGGTGGCTCTGGTTGGGATTCATCTGACATATTATATATTGAGTACAGTTTAGATGGAGGAACATATCAAAAATTTATTCAATTTGCTTCACCAACTTCAGGTTCTAATTCAGGTTTAAATTTTGACTCTAATTTAGATGGTACAGGTGATGGATCTGCTATTACAACAACATTTACAGAATACTCTTCTTCCCTTGGCATAACAGGAAATACAATTCAATTAAGATTATTTGTTAGTGCAAACTCTGCTAGTGAAGAATTTGCCTTTGACAATTTTATAATAGAAGGTACAGCAAGCTCAACTTGCCCAGATATCACCAATTTAACCGTTGATAGTTTCACAGAAACTTCTGCAGAAATTAGCTGGACAGCTGGAAGCAGTGAAACCTCATGGGAAATAGTTGTACAACCTGAAGGAATTGGTACACCTAGTGGTTCTGGAACTGTAACGATTACTAATCCACATACTCAAATAAGTTTAACTCCAGATACCGACTATGAAGTATTTGTTAGAGCAAATTGCGGCGTGGTAGATGGTTATAGCAATTGGGTTGGTCCAGTTCTTTTTACAACTTTAGCCACATGTCCAGAAGTTACAGATTTAACAATCGATAGCTTTACAGATACATCTGCAAATATTAGTTGGACAGCGGGTGGTACTGAAACGGATTGGGAAATAATTATACAAAACGAAGGAGCAGGTTTTCCTAGTAGTTCGGGTACAGCTACAACAACAAACAATCCTCACATTGCTTCTGGATTAACCCAATTCACAGCATATGAAGTTTATGTTAGAGCAAATTGCGGTATAACTGATGGCTTTAGTAATTGGGTGGGACCAGTTCTTTTCTCAACTATAGCAACACCAATAACAAGTTTTCCATATAATGAAAATTTTGAATCTAGCAATGGAGGTTGGACCGCAGATAATACCACTAACGGAAGTTGGGAATTAGGTCCACCAACAAACACAATAATTAATAGCGCTGATTCTGGTGTAAATGCATGGGTAACAAATTTAGATGGAGATTATAATGCCGACGAGGATTCTTCAGTAATTAGCCCTGTTTTTAATTTTTCTACCATAACCACTCCAGTAATAGAGTTTAGCATTTGGTGGAATTCAGAATCTGGATGGGACGGAATGGTTTTGCAATCGTCAATCGATAATGGTACTACTTGGCAAAATGTTGGTGCTTTTAATGATCCAAACAACTGGTTTAATGATAATGATATAGACGCTAATCCAGGTGGGCAATTAATTGGCTGGACTGGCAGAGAAGAAAGTAGCAGCGATGGTTCATACGGATGGGTTACAGCAATTAATAATTTAACAGGCTTAGGTGGACAAAGTAATGTATTGCTACGTGTAGCTTTTGCTTCAGATGGATCTTTTCAAGATGAAGGTGTTGCTTTTGATAGTGTAAATATATATGAACAGACCTGTAATATTTCAGATTCTGGATTAGCAAATATAACTTGTAACGATAACGGCACTCCTCTAGATGGTTCTGACGACATTACTTCATTTGAATTAAATCCTACGGGCGATTTACTTGGAGATAGTTATTCAGTTGATATGGATGGTTTTGCTAATATTAGTACAAATCCTAATGGTCCATTTAACAATGATGTTATTTCGGGAATAACCTACGGTAGTGCTACCACATTTTATCTAGAACCAGGTAGTGCAGGTATTGGTGGAGACTTAGACGCCATCGTTCTTGATATAGATAACAACAATTGCTTTGATATTGTAACAATTAGTGATCCTAGTAGCTGCTCATTTCCACCTTCTTTAATTTATGAAGATTTTGATGATGGCAACTTTACTGCCAACCCAATTTGGACAGGTAATACAAGTGGTTTTTCTATTATTACAGATACAACACTACCTAATGGTAACGCTAGTACAGATGGTTCTTATCTAGCAAGTAATACAAGTCAAGGTGATCAGAGTCTTTCAATTGAAAGTAATGAAACCACTGAATGGGAGTTTTCCTTTGGCTCAGGTAGCTTCAGCCCTTCAACTTCAAACTATTTTGGAGTAATTTTAATGTCTAATGCTCCTATTTCTGGCTCAATTAACGATGCTAATTTTCAAGGTTATTTTATTAGAATTGGTGTCAATGGAGGTACAGATCTTATAGAACTTTGGAGAAAAACAGGATCTGGACAAACTAAAGTTGGTGATTTTCCTAGTAGCCCTAATTTTGGTTCGGGAGCAATATCTAATGGTTTAAACATAAGAATTACTAGAAGTGCTACTGGAGTATTTGAGTTATTTTATTCCACTGGTTTTGAGTATAGTTCAACCCCAACAACTTCGGCAGGTACATTAACAAATGATGTGTACGATACGTCGTCTTATTTTGGAATTTTTCAAGAATTCGCGAATACTTCATCAAGTCGTAGAATATATTTTGATAATTTAAATATTACACCACCTACTATTACTTATGTATATAATGGTACTTGGTCACCAAGCGACCCTAATGGCATGTCAACCTCAATAGAAGAAATGATTATTGAATCTGGAGATGCAATAATCTCTTCAAATACAGATATCAATACTGTGACTATTAATCCTGGTGCCAGTATAACCATTGACACTGGAGTAACGTTAAATGCAACATCGGTGACTCTAGAATCAGTTTCTAATGCTTATTCTAGCTTAATTTTAGATGGTAATATTGTTGGAACTATAACTTACGAACGCTTTGTTAATGTAATTGGCAGCGGAAACTCTGGTACAGGTAATGATTTAATTTCCCTACCATTAATTCCATCTGTTGGAGGTATGTCATTCGATGAGTTTATTGATTTAGGAGATCCTGCAAACTCTACCAAATTAGCGACCAATGGAGTATTCTATGCGTTTGCTCCTTACAACAACCTTCTATTACAATTCATAAATTTTCTTAATGAAGGAACTGATAATTTAGAGAGTGGTAAAGGATATAGGGTAGCGACTACAACAGGCGAAAATTTAACTTTTTCAGGTGACGTACCAACTGGCAATATTGCTGTAGATATTAGTACCCCAACCATAGCTAATAGCCAATGGAATTTAATTGGCAACCCTTTTCCTAGTTATGTTAACTCAATGGACTTTCTTAGTGCTAACAGTGGTGTTTTTGATGACTCAGCAGTTGCTATATATGGGTATAATAGTGGGACTTTCAGTGGTAGTGGTGAGACCAGCGAAAAATTTACCGTTATAAATATGGTAAGCAATTCAGGATTAAACATTGCACCTGGGCAGGGCTTTTTTATTGCTGCTCGTAATACCATTAATTTTTCTGGTTCAATCGGCTTTACAGATGGTACTATGATACCAACAGATATGAGAACCACATCAGGAACTGATGATTTTATTGAAGGTAGAAGTAGTACAGTAAACTATAAGCTAAAATTATCGCTTACCAATTCTGAAATCTATACTACAAGTTTTTATTTTAATTCTAATGCTAGTTTAGGCTTAGATCCTGGTTATGATGCAGCAACTTTTGATGGATTTGGTGATAGTTATAAGCTATATTCTCATTTAGTTGAAAACAATGAAGGAAGAAACATGACAATTCAGGCACTTGGAGAAGATGATATTAATAATGTTATTATTCCATTGGGAGTTAACTCTAACCAAGGTGAACAAATAACTTTTAGTATTAGTGAAACCTCTTTGCCTAGTACTATTAATGTTTATTTAGAAGATAATGTTAACAATACAACAACCTTACTAAACTCGAGTGACTATACCTTAACATTAAACCAAAATACAAGTGGCACTGGTCGTTTTTACTTACGTATAACAAATGGATTGTTATCAAACACTCTCAACACATTAGATCATCTGAATATTTACAACAATCAAGAAAATAAGACTGTTGTGATTGAAGGTCAATTATCTGAGAATACTATTACAAAAATATACGATCTACAAGGTAGAGTTGTAAACATTTCAACTTTATATACAACAGACACAACTCAATCTATAGATGTGAGTAATTTAAATACTGGCGTTTATGTTGTTCAACTTTCAAATAAATCACAACTGAAAACTCAAAAAATTATTATGAAATAATCTTAAAGACATATTTTATTGAAAAATGCACTAAATTATTTTCGTGCATTTTTTTATTTTATGCTTAGACTAATCAATAGTTATGTGACTTAAATAAAGAAAAAGTGTCATATACATAAGTAAATAAATTAAATTGACTAGCATCACATTAAATGCTAACTAAGATAAAAAACGACTAATTGTAACTACATCTATTTTGTATAATACCAATACATTATAGAGAATACAAATTTTTATATTTTGAAGATTATATTATTTAGTAAATATTTTACAAAGTAGAATTCAAAATTATTATTTTTAAAATCATCAGAATTAATTTTAATAAATGAAAAATTAAATAGAAGATTTGTATTGCATTTCATCTAGAAAAATGGAAAAAACAAACCATTTATTATAAAATTACGTATATAATAATGATAAAGTTTGTTTTCATAAAATTTAAATCCTAAATATTAGGAGCATTTCGTCGAAAACAACACTATTTAAAGGGTAAAAACGATTTTTAATGTAAACCTTTTCGTATTTTACTTCATTAAATAAATTATTTTATTATTTTTGAACTCAAATCTAGGGCTAAAGCCATGAAGAAAGAAAACAACTTAGATAAAATCACTCGTAAAGAAGCCATAAAAAAAATGGGGAAATACGCTGCATTAACTGCTGTAGGAACATTCGTGATTTTAAATCCGCTTAAAGCACAATCGTCATCACCACCAGATCCAGGAGGAGACCCATTCGATTAATTCTTAAATTTTATTTTGAACAATAGCTTAGCACCAACATATGAAAGACAGATTGGTGAGCATTGGGTATTATGGTACTCAAAGTCTAATAGTTATAGTGTCGTTGAGTCCTCATTCAAAAATTATTTAGACTCTTACTTAAAAGCCGAAACTATCGGTGACTTTAAAAGAGATTGTAATATAGATTCTTTAGAAGTTGAAGCGATAGCATCAACAATTAATAATTATCTTAAAGACTGCAATATTTCTATTGCCCCATCAATAGATGAACATGTATCTATCGATACTTCTTATCGTAATATTATAAAGCAATATTTTATAAAAGGTAAATCTATTAATATTTATTTTTGTTCAGAAAAAGTTCTAAAAACAATACATCCTGCCATAGCACATCTGGAGATTGATACAAGTAATTCTGCTGAAACAATTTTTGATATTTACCTCAAAGATGAGCAATTATATTTATTTAAAGATCAACAATTAATAACCAAAGCCGCAAAAAAAGATTATCATCTTATACAGGGTAAATTTATAATGCAATTACTTTGTAATATTCATAATAATAGAGAAGGTAATTGGATTAGTACTTTTCATGGTTCTACAATAACAGATGGTAAATCTTCAATACTTTTTATTGGTAAATCTGGCAAAGGAAAAAGTACTTTGTGCGCGTTGTTAGCGGCTAATGGATATAATCTTCTTGCCGATGATGTTTCGCCAATGCTTTCGAAAAACAAATGCATTTATCATAACCCTTCAGCAATATCAATAAAAGAGGGTGCTTTTAATTTACTACAACCACTAGTTGATAATTTTAATGCATTGCCTAATATTCAATTTAACAAAGCAAAAGGTCTAATAAAGTACTTACCATGTAAAAACCCGAAAAAAGATTATTACCCTAGTAATACGGTTGTTATGGTAAATTATAAAAGCGAATCGGAAACTATTTTAGAGGATATATCTGTTAAAACTATGTTAGAAACATTAATTCCGGAATCGTGGCTATCACCAAACCCTTTGCATGCTCGGCAATTTTTAGATTGGTTAGAAACACTGAATCTCTATAAATTAACCTATAGCGATACTGATAAAGTGACCTTAAAAATTTCGGAATTATTCCAAGAACTTAATAAAAACTTATAATAATACTATATTAGTATTTTAGACAACTATCAATGGGTAATCTTGCTATTACATATCAACATATTGCAGATATCCTAAGTTTTAATACTCCAACCGAACAATTAGAGCAGACACTTAGTAGACAATCTTTTAATTGGGATGCCATTGTTATTGAAGGTAGCAAACATTTAATTTTACCGGCTATTTATTGTAGGTTAAAGGCCAAACAACTGTTGCATTTACTACCTAAAGAGTTAAATAACTATTTAGAAGAAATTACTTCTATCAACAGAAACAGAAATATAGCCATATTACAACAAGTACATTCCATTTCTCAATTGTTTAATCAACATAGTATTAATCATGTATTTTTAAAAGGCTCCGCTTTATTGGTTTTTGGTTGTTTTAATGATAATGCAGAACGTATGATAGGTGATATAGATGTTTTAGTTACTACAAACGATCTAGAAAAAGCGTACAATTTATTAACAAAAAATCATTATGTACCAATAGATCAAACCATAGGACATCAATATTTTGAGCATAAGCACCTTCCAAGATTGAAAACTAAACATGAAATATGCGCAGTAGAAGTGCATGAAAAACTATTTACGTCTTTCACCTATAATGAACTTAAAAGTAATAATCTTTTAAACAAAAAAACAAACTTAAACTACATAGACATACCTTCTCAAAAACATCTATTAATGCATAACATTCTCAATTATCAAATCAATGATAAAGGGGCTTTATTTAATAGTATAAATTTTCGTTCAGCTTATGACACCTTATGTTTATTGCGGAATTATGTTAATGAAGATGTTCCATGGTATTCCACTAAAATCTTCAGTCGTTATTTTAACAATCTAAGCCTTTTTTTTAAAGATGACCAAATAACCAATAAGGGCAACAAAAACATTTTCACATCTTTCTATTTGTTTAAATTAAAGCATCTTAGATTTTATAAATTTTGGAATAAAATATTAGTAATTAGTAATTTTACACCGATTTTTATAAAACGTTTCTACTATTTTATATTTAACAATTCTTATAGAAAGTCGATAATAAAGGACAGAAAGAGAGTTTCCAGCCTTTTTAAGTCCATTTTTAAGTGAATTTATCTTTTTTTGCGTATTTAATCTAATAACTTTACTTCAATATTTGTTTTATAATTCATAAAGTTTAACTTTGGGCAAAATGATTTTAGCATGAAAAAATTAGTTTTAATATTAACATTAGTAGCATTTAGCTTATCATCATATGCTCAAAGAAATAATAAGGATTGGTTATTAAGTATTGGTTTAAACTCAGTTAATAGTTTAGGATCTAGATCACCAATTTTCCATCCAGAAAGATGGGTGAACCAGTTCCCTCTTTCAGCAGCAGTAGAATTTAACTGGAGTGATGATTTTGCTGTAGAACAATCTTTAACATTTAATGGCTTTACTGAAGATGATGAAATTGATGGTGCTGATTTAAAGAAAGATTATAACTATATATCGTTAGACACACATGTTAAATACTACTTTGGAAAATATATATTTTCTAGACGTGTAGATTGGATTGATTTATACGTTAACGGTGGGTTAGGATTCTTTCATATAGATGAAACTAATATTTCTGCAAATCTAGGTGGTGGAGTTCTTTTTTGGCTAAACAAAACTAGAACTTTTGGTTTAAGAACTCAAGTCATCGGTAAATTTGCTTTTAATCATAAGGATAGTGGCTTAGACAACAACCATTATCAATACCATTTACAAGCAGTATTTAAATTATAGATAGATACAATATTCACTCATAATAAAAGAGGCTAACAATTGTGAGCCTCTTTTATTTTTTAGCAGTATTCTGTAATTACAATTACTCTTTCAATAAATTATCAAAATAATCTACAGTATATTTAAGTCCTTCTTTTAGGTTAATTTTAGGCTCCCAACCACCAAGTTCTTTCTTAGCTAAACTAATATCTGGTTGGCGTTGCATAGGATCATCTTGTGGTAACGGCAAATAGGTGATTTTAGATTTAGACCCAACTATATCAACCACCTCCTTTGCTAACTCTAGCATAGTAAATTCTACTGGGTTTCCTATATTAACCGGACCAATTAAACTATCTCTACTATTCATCATTCGATGTGTACCTTCAATTAAATCATCAACATACTGAAAACTTCGAGTTTGTTTTCCTTCACCAAAAATTGTAATATCCTCTCCTTTTAAAGCCTGCACAATAAAATTTGAAACTACCCTACCATCTTGAGGATGCATTCTTGGTCCATATGTATTAAAAATACGGATGATTTTAATTTTAACTTCGTTTTGGTTATGATAGTCCATAAACAATGTTTCTGCACAGCGTTTTCCTTCATCGTAACATGATCTTAAACCAATAGGGTTTACATTTCCCCAATAACTTTCAGGTTGCGGATGTACAGTAGGGTCACCATAAACTTCACTTGTAGAAGCCTGTAAAATTTTTGCACCAACACGTTTAGCTAAACCTAACATGTTTATAGCACCCATTACTGATGTTTTTACAGTTTTAATGGGATTATATTGATAATGAACCGGTGAAGCAGGACATGCCAAATTATAGATTTCATCTACTTCTACCATATAAGGATTTGTAATATCATGTCGGACTAACTCAAAATAATGATGATCCATTAAATGTTCAATATTACGCTTAGAACCTGTAAAATAATTATCTAAACAAATAACTTCGTTACCTTCATTTAATAATCGTTCGCACAAATGGGAACCTACAAAACCAGCACCACCAGTAACCAATATTCTTTTCATATTTTTACTACAATTAAGGTTTAAAAATAATACTTTATTTCATAGCTATTAGTATCCAGCAAAATTAAAATTAAGCATTTGCTTCAAGTAGTAATATAGCTTAGGAAATTGATTTTTAAACTCTAATGGAGTCTCTATAAAATTCTCTAATATCACAGCAAAAAATTCAAATTGATTGGTATATGCATAAGCTCTAAAGTATTTAGATGCAATTAACTTCTGTCTTACAGCTTCATGGTTTTGCAAATAACTTGTTAATCTATCAAACCCTTCATTAAAAATTAAACTACTAATATCATCGTTATTAGCTGCATTTAAATGTATCGCATGCCCAAACTCATGTATACCTAAATTAAGGTTGTCATCTCCTATTTTATAACCATATTTAAAGTCTTCCCATGAAAATACTATAGCTTTTAACTGCGGATTAGTTTCACCCTTATGAAATACTTCATTTGTTTTAGAATAATAAGCTTTAGGATAAACAATAACCTTGTCAATTAAATCGATTTTATATTTTCTAAATCCAAACGTTAACATTATTGCTGTAGCAGAAATTAAAACTTTCATTTCTTCGCTTACTACTAATCCTTCTCTACCAATAAATTGTTTATGATTAATAAATGATACTACTCTATGCTGAAATACTTGCTTTTCTTTTTCTTTAAGTCTTTGATAAAATAAAAATTCTCTTTCTAGAATTTTCATTTGCTCATTTGAAACTTTTTTCAAGAACAATCCATAATTTAATAAAAAAGGCTTGTGATATTTAAGAGCATACATTTGCTCAAAATAGAAGAAAAAACGGCTAAGTACAACTAAAGTCATACCAACAAAAAAGATTACTAATAAAATGAACTTTAGAGTTGGATTCATTACAGAGGATTGGGTTTCCTGAAGATAGATTAAGATCATGGCTAAATATAGAAAGAAAATACTTAATTATGTCTGGTAGATTTAATCCAAAAGAAAAGCCAAAATTTAAGATAACTATACATCATCTAATCTCTGTTTTGACAATATTATAAACAAAAAAAATGCTCAAGCAAACTTGGCATTTTTTTGTTATTACTATTTATTCGTGACCTCGAGAGGATTCGAACCTCCAACCCTCAGAGCCGAAATCTGATATTCTATCCAGTTGAACTACGAGGCCATATTTGCTATGACAACTTAGCCTTAACTATCGTTGAAATAGTTTTACCATCTGCTTGCCCAGCTAATTCTTTACTAACAATTCCCATTACTTTACCCATATCTTTCATACCCTCGGCACCAACCTGATCTATGGTCATAACAACCACTTTCTCAATCTCTTCTTCACTCAATGCTTCTGGTAAAAATTGGCTAATAATTTCTGCTTGATCTATTTCTGGTAAAGCTAAATCCTTGCGGTCTTGTTCTAAAAATATCGCCGCACTATCTTTTCGTTGCTTTACCATTTTAGATAGAATTTTTATTTCTTGTTCTTCAGTTAATTCTTCTTGAGAACCAGAAGATGTTTGAGCTAATAATATCTCAGATTTTACAGCTCTTAATGCTGCCAATGCTGTTTGATCTTTTTCTTTCATTGCCGCTTTCATAGCGGTCATTATATCATCTTTTAAGCTCATAATTCTCTTTTTTATTAGAAAAGCGAAGATACTAAAAAAGTTTCCATGACAAATACCATAAATCCAATCAATACAATAAATTAATAACAACAAAAAGCCCAAAAAGTTGGAGTGGCTTTTTGGGCTAGACAATAATGTGTTAACACTAAACTTAAATTTGCTATTAATCTACGTTATCGTGTAAAAATGAATTATTACTTCTTAATTGAATATCATCGTTTTCGTCTGTACCGACGGACATTCTTGAAGCGTTGGTTTCTGATGAATGCTGTGCATCCTCTAAATTAACACCTTGTCTTTTGTAAGCAGGCTCCTTTTCGATTTCATCTATTTTTGCATTATTAAATTTATAGTTGAAATCTTTCATTTTTTTTCTTCGCTCATCTGCACGAGCTATAAGTAATTCTGAAATTGGACTATTCATTGGATCAATTTCATCTTGAATAATATCTTCGGTTTCTTCAACTGGTATTACTTTCTTTTCAAAAACGATTTCTTCTTTAACCTTAGTTTCTTCAGAATTAGAATTCATTGAAGATTCAAAAGTTTTAAAATCATCTAAAGCATAGCGTTTCTCTCCTTCTTCATTAACTTCAGTAACCGAAATTATTTCAATAGGCTCATTAACATCAATATCCTTTACATCGTCGTCTAAACTAAAGAACATTTTTTCTTCACTTGAGTTTTGTTTTTCAATTTCTTTTGGCTCATTACTAGATAAAGGCAAATCAAAAGTTAATGTTATTTGCTCTTCTTCTGGCTCATTTTCAATAGTCTCCGCTTTATTTTCAATAGGTGTAATGATAAAATCTTCTGGTTGAACTTCTTCTTGAGATTTAGTATCTAATACTTCATCATATACCACATTCATATTACGTAGAAACTCTGTTGTTGTAATTAAATCCATTTCAGAATTCTTTTCAACCTTAATTTCTACCTCTTCCTCTTCATCAAGTAAGGTATGACGGACTATTGGCGTCTCTTTTTCATCTTCTAAAACAATATCTGGTGTTATAATCGCAGGCTCTTTGTCTGTTGTACTAATTTCCTCGCTTACCTCACCTAATGCATGAATAACTTTTTTAGTCTCAGTATTAGAAATTTCATTTTGCTGATCGATATCGAATCCTGTTGCAATAATTGTTACAGAAATAGATTCTTGTAAAGATTCATCTTCACCAACACCCATAATTATATTAGCACCATGACCTGCTTCATTCTGAATATGATCATTGATTTCACCGATTTCATCAATTGTAATTTCTTGTGAGCCAGAAACGATTAATAATAATACATTTTTTGCTCCTGTAATTTTATTATCATTAAGTAATGGCGAATCTAAAGCTTTCATAATAGCCTCTTGTGCTCTGGTTTGTCCAGATGCTGAAGCTGATCCCATTATAGCAGTTCCACTGTTACTTAATACTGTTTTAGCATCACGTAAATCTATATTTTGCGTGTAGTGATGAGTTATTACCTCTGCAATACCTCTAGATGCTGTAGATAAGACCTCATCTGCTTTTGAGAAACCAGCTTTAAAACCAAGATTTCCATAAACCTCTCTAAGTTTATTATTATTTATAACAACTAAAGAATCTACATGCTGACGTAATTTCTCAATTCCACGTTGTGCTTGTTCGTTACGCATTTTTCCTTCAAACTGAAAAGGCATAGTTACAATACCAACAGTAAGAATATCTAACTCTTTTGCCATTTTAGCTATAATTGGCGCAGCACCTGTTCCAGTACCACCACCCATTCCTGCTGTAATAAATACCATTTTAGTATTGGTATCTAGCATTCTACGGATGTCCTCTAAACTTTCTACAGCTGCTTCTTCACCAACATCTGGATTTGCACCAGCTCCCAAACCTTCGGTTAAATTAACACCTAATTGTATTTTGTTTGGCACACCACTGTTTTGAAGTGCTTGTGCATCGGTATTACAAATCACAAAATCTACACCTTTAATACCTTGTTGAAACATGTGATTTATAGCATTGCTACCTCCTCCGCCAACACCAATTACTTTGATGACATTAGATTGGTGCTTTGGCAAATCGAAGGAAATGTTTCCAAATTCATTGTTCTTGCTCATATTGTTTGTGATTACGGGATTTTATATATTTTGATTAATTAATTTTATTTTTCAATGGTCTATGTCTCAGCACTGGCTCTTTGTTAAAATTGTCCACTGGACAATTTCTTTACACTCAGCCCTATTCTGCGTTATCTAAAAACTCTTTAACACGTTCGGTTAACTTATCTAAAAACGAACGACGTTCTTTTATTGGTTCTTCTACTACAACTTCTGGTTGAGCTTCCATGGTTTGTTCTGCTTGGTTTTCAATTACCATTTCCTCTACATCTTCTACTCGCTTTCTTTCCTGGCGTTTTAAACCATCCATTACTAATCCTACTGCTGTAGCAAATAAAGGACTTGCAATATCCTCATCACTATCTCCTGCTAAATGCTCATTAGGATATCCTATTCTAGTATCCATTCCTGTAATGTATTCTACTAACTGTTTTAAATGCTTTAACTGACTTCCACCACCAGTTAATACAATACCTGCAATTAGTTTTTTCTTTTGCTCTTCGTGGCCATAATTTTTTATTTCCACATATACTTGTTCTATTATCTCAACGACTCTAGCATGTATGATTTTAGACAAATTCTTTAGAGTAATTTCTTTAGGCTCTCTACCTCTTAATCCAGGAATAGAAACAATCTCATTATCCTTATTCTCACCTGGCCATGCAGATCCAAATTTTATTTTTAAAAGCTCTGCTTGTTTTTCAATAATTGAGCAGCCTTCTTTTATGTCTTCGGTAATAACATTTCCACCAAAAGGAATCACCGCTGTATGACGAATAATTCCATCTTTAAACACAGCTAAATCTGTAGTTCCACCTCCTATATCTATTAGAGCAACACCAGCTTCTTTTTCTTCTCTGCTTAATACCGCATTTGCAGATGCCAGAGGTTCTAAGGTTATACCTTCGAGTTCTAAACCAGAACTTTTAATACATCTTCCTATATTTCTGATTGATGATACTTGCCCAACAACTACATGAAAATTAGCCTCAAGTCGCCCTCCATACATACCAATTGGTTCTGTAATTTCGGCTTGACCATCTATCTTAAATTCTTGTGGTAAAACATGAATAATTTCTTCACCAGGAAGCATAACCAGCTTATGTACTTGATTGATTAATCGATCAATATCACTTTCATCTATAACCATTTCAGAATTAGCTCTGGTAATATAATCGCTATGTTGCAAACTACGAATATGCTGACCTGCTATACCCACAGTAACATCGGTAATTTTTTCTGATGCTGCAGCTTCGGCTTCTTGCACAGCCTGTTGAATGGATTGAATTGTTTGTGTAATATTATTAACTACACCACGATGCACACCCATACTTTTGGATTTACCTACACCTAAGATTTCAACTTTATCGTATTCATTTTTGCGACCAATCATGGCCACAATTTTTGTGGTTCCTATATCTAAACCTACCGAAATATTATTGTTTTCCATAGTCTACTTTTTGGTGCATATAACTTGTTTATCAAACTTTAGATTAACTATTTTATAGCTTTCTAAAATTTTATCTTTTATCGCTTTTTGGTAAAAAGCTTTAAAATTATTTATCTTCTTTTCTAGTTTTTTTAAAGTTCCTAAATGAACAGTAAAATCACTCTTTCGTATTTTAAAATCAATGGTTTTATCGTCATTCTGACGAATTTCAATGACATGCTTTTTTAAGAATTCATCTTCATCTACAGCCTTAGCAAATTGATAAACTGTTTCGAGCTTATCTTTCTTAATATTACCTGTAACGAGCGGTACTCTTGCAGAATAATTAGAAGACAAAGGCATAAATGAACCTTCATCATCTATATAATATGATGCATTAGTATGAACTCTTGCAATAGGTCGTTTTTGCTCAATTTCTGCTGAAAGCTCACCATTTACTGACATAAACACTTCTGCTTCCTTTATCATTGGATTAGAATTTAGGGCAATTTCTAATTCGTTCAAATCTATAATTTCTTTGGGCTGTTCTGTAACGGGTTGCTGATTTTGTATTAACAATTTACTAACAGTCGCTTCTGTAATGAATAATTTATTTTCTCCTATAAATTCTATATTAGGTTCAGCCACTGTTCTATTATTGTTTCTATGGTTTGAAAACGCAAACAAACCACCAACAATAATTAGTAAAACAATGATTTTTATATAGTTATAATTAATTCGCAACGTTAAAAGCCTCTTTAATATGTTTTACTTCTTCTCCAATATCTCCTGCTCCTATAGTTAATACTATTTGAGCATCAGAATTTTTTATTTCTCCAATTATTTTAGATTTCTCTATTAGTTTTTTATTAGGATTTTCAATTTTACTAAATAACCAATTTGAGGTCACACCTTCTATTGGCAATTCTCTCGCAGGATAAATATCCAACAGCAAAAGTTCATCGAATTTTGAGAGACTTTCGGCAAAGCCATCAACAAAATCTCTTGTCCTAGTAAATAAGTGCGGCTGAAAAATAGCGAGTACCTTTTTATTAGGATACATTTCTCTTACAGCCTGATGTACCGCATTAATTTCTTCTGGATGGTGTGCATAATCATCAATAAAAACAAATTCATCAGTTTTTATTTGATATGTAAATCTGCGTTTAACACCTTTATAAGATGCTAAACCCTTGGCGAGCTGATCGTTAGGGCAACCGTAGGTTACAGCCATCGCCAAGGCAATTATTGCATTCGACAAATTATGTCTACCTGGTAGGTTAAATTTAAAATCTTTGTATATACCATCTGGTGTTTGCATATCAAACACGTAACTTCCATTTTCTATCCTTATATTTTGAGCACTATAATCTGAATCATCTTCAATTCCATAAGTAATACCATCTAATGACAATCCATTTCTTACAAACAATTTTCCATTAGGTTTAATACATTCTGAAAAATCTTTAAACGTTTTAGCTAATTCTGATGCGTCACCATAAATATCTAAATGATCTGCATCCATTGATGTGATACAGGCAAGATCTGGAGATAAGGTTAAGAACGAACGATCGAACTCATCAGCTTCTACGACTGTAACTTCAGTACCGTTAATTATTAAGTTTGAATTGTAATTCTCACTTATTCCACCTAAAAATACAGTAACAGGAACGTTACACACATTTAGCAAATGGCCCAATATACTTGTTGTAGTTGTTTTACCATGTGTACCTGCTACCGCCAAACAAGTTGTTTGTTTTGTAATTTCCCCTAAAACTGCCGAACGTTTTAAAACAATAAATCCATTATTCTTGAAATAATTAAACTCTGAATGTGAATTTGGAATCGCTGGCGTATAAACCACAAGTGTTGTTTTAGGATTCAAAAACGCACTATCAATCTGTTTTATATCATCATTAAAATGAACTGATACTCCTAAACCTTCAAGAGTTTTGGTAATTTCGGTTGGTGTTTTATCATATCCTGCAACACGCTTGCCATTAGCTACAAAATAACGTGCAAGAGCACTCATTCCGATACCTCCAATACCAATAAAATAAACGTTATGTACGGAATCTAAATTCATTGTTTTTTTAATAGCTTTTCTACTTCGTCAACAATATCATTTGTAGCATTTACTAACGCTAATGCTTCAATCTTTTCACTTAATTCTTTCCTCTTTTCATCGTTTTCAATTAAATCTGAAAACTGATTTTTAAATTCCGAATCTAAATCACGCTCTCTAATTAAAATTGCTGCATTTTTATCTGCAATCGCTTTAGCATTTTTAGTCTGATGATCCTCTGCCACATTAGGAGAAGGAATAAATATTACAGGCTTGCCAACAATGCATAATTCTGATACAGAAATTGCACCTGCCCTAGAAATGATAACATCAGCTGCCGCATAAGCCATATCCATATTATTTAAAAACGCATGAACTTGCACATTAGCTAACTCATTATACTGCTTATACTGGTCATAATATAGCTTTCCGCATTGCCAAATAACTTGCACGTTTTGTTCTTCAAAAATTTCAATATTCGCTTCAATAAGTTGGTTTATTCTTCTCGCACCTAAACTGCCTCCTAAGACTAAAAGTGTATACTTACTATGGATTTGTAAAAAGACATCTTTACCTTCTAAATGCTTACTCTTAACCTCCAATAAGTCCTTTCTAATCGGATTTCCTGTTAGTCTTATTTTTTCTTTTGGAAAAAACTTCTCTAAACCTTCATAAGCCACGCAAATTGTATTCACCTTTTTTCCCAATAACTTATTCGTAATTCCTGGATAAGAATTTTGCTCTTGGATTAAACTTGGAATTTTCTTTGTTGTTGCCATTTGTAATAATGGACCACTTGCAAAGCCACCAGTACCTATAACAACATCTGGATTAAATGTTTTTATTATTCTTTTTGAACGCCATAAACTTGAGACTAACTTAAATGGAAAAGCTAAGTTCTTTAAAGTTAGTTTGCGTTGAATACCAGAAATCCATAAACCTTCAATCTTATAACCAGCTTGTGGAACTTTATCCATTTCCATTCGGTCTGATGCACCAACGAATAAAAATTCAGCATCAGGATAACGCGATTTTAATTCGTCAGCAATTGCAACAGCAGGATATATATGTCCTCCTGTTCCTCCACCTGATAATATGAATTTATAATTACTCATTTATATGGTTTCACTTAATATATCCAATGGGTTCTCCTCAGATGCTTCTTGTCCTTTTATCTCTTCGCGTTTTGCACTAACACTTAGTATTATTCCTATAGCTAAACAGGTCATCCAAATAGATGTACCACCACTACTTATTAAGGGTAAAGTTTGACCAGTAACTGGAAACAATTCTACTGCAACAGCCATATTAATTAATGCCTGAAACACGATAGGTAAACCAACACCAAGCACTAATAGCTTACCAAAAACGGTATCTGATTTCTGTGATACAATAACAATTCTAAACAATAACCACGAATAAAGAACTAAAAGAAACAAACCACCTATTAGCCCATATTCTTCTATAATAATTGCAAAGATGAAATCTGAAGAAGATTGTGGCAAAAGGTTTTTCTGTACACTTTTTCCTGGTCCTACGCCTTTTATTCCGCCAGATGCTATGGCTGTCTTCGCTCTTTCTATTTGATAATCAGCTTCTGTATCTTCGCCATTTGAAAAATTTTCAATTCTACTCATCCAAGTATCAATACGATTAGGCATAACTTCTGGAAATGCTTTCGCAACCAAAATAAACATTGCGAAGGCAGCTAAACCTATACCAATAACAATCAGTAAATGTTTTATTGGGTAACCACCAATAAAAGCTAGCATCATAATCATGGTGAAAATAATAGCTGTTGTAGAGAAATTTGCTGGTAATATTAAAACCAAAATCAAAAAAATTGGTGCCCATAATGGTAAAATAGACTCTTTAAAGGAGATTGTTTTTTCTCTAACCTTTGAAAGATATCTTGCCACATAAACCATTAAAACAACTGCAGCAAGTGTTGATGTTTGAAAGGACATATTTACAATTGGAATCTGAATCCAACGACTCGCATTTGCACCATCAATTGTTGTTCCTTGAAGCATTGTCACTAGTAGAAGTACAAATACTATTGGAATCATTATCATTGATAAGCCTCTAAAATATTTATAAGGTACTTTGTGTACTCCATACATAATTGCAAATCCTAAAGCTAAATGCATAAAATGCTTAATAAAAAAAGAAAAGGTATTACCGATACCACCTACATAAGCTAAGTTACTCGCAGCACTATACACTGGCAAAAAAGAAAATATAGCTAAGAGTGTAGCTATAGCCCAAATGGCTCTATCCCCTTTTATTTGTGTAAACATGTTCCCCATAGTCCTTTGGACATTTCCCAAAATGGAAAAATTTATTAGATTAATTAATCTCTAGTTCTGCCTCAACAGTTTCTTCCCTTTGGGAAGATTAAGATGAGCTTCTCTTTTACAAGTTTCTTACAGCATTTTTAAATTGACGCCCTCTATCTTCATAATTTTCGAATAAATCGAAACTTGCACAAGCAGGTGATAACAAAACATTGTCACCAGCATCTGCTACTTTGTACGCTATCTTAACTGCTTCGCTCATATATTGTGTTTCTATAATAACATCAACCATATTTCCGAAAGCCTCAAATAACTTTGCATTATCAACCCCAAGACAGATAATAGCTTTTACCTTTTCATTTACAAACGGAAACAATTCTTTATAATCATTGCCTTTATCCACACCACCAACTATCCAAACCGTAGGTGCATCCATACTTTCTAATGCAAAATATGTTGCATTAACATTTGTTGCTTTAGAGTCATTGATGTATTGCACTTTGTTTATTTTAAGTACATGCTCCAAACGGTGCTCTACACCTTGAAAATTCTCTAAACTCTCTCTAATAGTTTGTTTTCTAATTTTAAGTAAATGCGCCACAGTTGAAGCTGCCATTGCATTCTTAACGTTATGTTTTCCCTCTAATGCTAAATTTTCTGTTGGCATAATTATCTGGTTATTATCTATTGTTATTATTATATTATTATTATCTAAATATGCACCTTGCTCAATAACTTTGGTTAATGAAAAAGGTAATTTTTGAGATTGAATTGTATTGTTTTTTAACCACTCTTGTATTACTTCATCATCGGCATCATATATGAAATAATCATCTTGGGTTTGGTTTTCTACAATTCTGAATTTTGAAGCGATATAGTTTTCAAACTTATAATCATAGCGATCTAAATGATCTGGTGTAATATTTGTTAGTATTGCAATTTTTGGTTTAAAATCTATGATGTCATCTAACTGAAAACTACTGATCTCTAAGACATAGTTCTCATGATTCTTTTCTAGAATCTGTTTTGCAAAACTGTCTCCAATATTTCCAGCTAGTCCAACATCTAAATCTGTTTTCAACAAATGATGTGTTAATGTTGCTGTTATAGTTTTACCATTACTTCCTGTTATTGCCACTAAAGTTGCATCGGTATATTTTGAAGCAAACTCAATTTCAGAAACAACAGTTATACCTGCATTACGAATTTGTTTTACTAAATCTACTTTTTCTGGAATCCCAGGACTTTTCATAATGATATCTGCATTCAGAATTTTTGATTCTGTATGTTGCTGATCTTCAAATTCAATCTCATTATTTAAAAGAACGTCTTTATACTTTTCTTGAATCTTTCCTTTATCAGACACAAATACTTCGTATCCTTTTGCTTTTCCCAAAAGCGCAGTACCAACTCCACTTTCTCCACCTCCAAGAATCACTAGAAGCCCCTTCCTAAATCCTTCACCAGAAGGGAAGGACTTCTCACTTTGCAGGTTATTCTTCTTGTCTTTCATTCACTTCTTTCTGTCATTCCTGCAAAGGCAGGAATCTACTTTACAACTACTTCTATTTTGGATTCCTGCTTTACGCTACCGCTATAGCTTTAGCGCACACGGTCGCAGGAATGACAAATATTTACCTAATCTTCAGGGTTACTATTGATATTATGGCTAATAGAATTCCAATAATCCAAAAGCGTGTTACTATTTTACTTTCGTGATATCCTGATTTTTGATAATGATGATGCAAAGGCGACATTTTGAAAATGCGTCGTCCCTCACCATATTTTTTTCTTGTGTATTTAAAATAGCTCACCTGTAACATCACGGATAAATTCTCCGCTAAGAAAATGCCGCATAGCACTGGTATTAACCATTCTTTTCTAACAGCAATTGCAATAACGGCTATAATACCACCTATTGTTAAACTACCTGTATCACCCATAAACACCTGTGCTGGATAAGCGTTATACCATAGAAATCCGACTAAGGCTCCTACAAATGCCGCAATGTAAATGGTGATTTCTTCAACCTTCGGTATGTACATAATATCCAAGTATTCCGAGAAAATAATGTTACCAGAAATCCATGCAAATATTCCTAATGTTAAAACTACAATTGCTGATGTACCTGCTGCGAGACCGTCTATTCCATCTGTTAGATTAGCTCCATTTGAGACTGCCGTGACAATTATAATTGTTACCAGAATAAAAATTACCCAAGCATATTTTTCTAACCCTGGACTAATCCATGTAATTAAATCTGAATAATCAAACTCGTTATTTTTAACAAATGGAATTGTTGTTTTGGTAGATTTCTCTTCCACGTCAAACAACTTAGCTGCTGGTAAATCTGGATTTTCAGCTAACAATACTTTTTGTTCATGAATTGGTAATTTTTCTTTTATGGTCACATCTTTATGAAAGAATAATGTAGCACCAACTATAATCCCTAAACCAACTTGACCAAGCACTTTGAATTTACCTTTTAAACCTTCTTTATCATTTTTAAATTTTTTGATATAATCATCAATAAACCCAATTGTACCCATCCAAAGGGTCGTTACAATAAGAAGAATGATGTAAATATTTTCAAGCTTAGCTAAAAGTAATACAGGAATTAACGTTGCAAGGATGATTATGATTCCTCCCATTGTTGGAGTACCCGCTTTTTCTACTTGTCCCTCTAAACCTAAATCACGAATGGTTTCACCAACTTGTTGTTTTTGCAAAAATCGAATGATACGTTTTCCAAAAATGGTAGAAATTAACAATGACAATATTATTGCCATAGCTGCTCTAAAGGTTAAGAAACCAAATAGTGACGCTCCAGGAAATTGGAATTGTTGTTCTAAATATTCAAATAAATAATACAGCATCTATCTATTTTTGTAATTGTTTTAAAAATTCTTGAACCGTTTTATAATCATCAAAATCAAAGCGTTCGCCTTTAATTTCTTGGTAGGTTTCATGCCCTTTACCAGCAATTAGAATAATATCTTTTGCTTCTGCCATTTGGCAAGCTGTTTTAATGGCCTGCTTTCTATTTGTAATCGACAAGGTTTTTTTAAAATTCTGTGGCTCTACCCCCTTTTCCATATCCTCGATTATGGTTTCTGGCACTTCACTTCGTGGGTTATCACTGGTAAAAATTGCTTTGGTACTCAAAGCCGAAGCGATATGTGCCATTTTTGGACGCTTTGTTTTATCTCTATCGCCACCACAACCAATAACCGTAATTAAGGCTTCATTTTTAGTCCTTATGTTATTGATAGTTTCAAGCACATTCTTTAAAGCATCAGGTGTGTGCGCATAATCTACAATAGCAGTAATTTTTTCATCAGAAATGAAGTACTGAAAACGTCCAGACACATTTTCGAGTTCACTAATAAGTCTTAAAATTTCATCTTTTTCTAATCCTAATAATTCAGCTGATCCATAAATAGCCAAAATATTATACGCATTAAAACTTCCTATTAATCTTGTCCAAAGCTCACTATCATTTACTTTTAATAAAAGTCCACTGAATTCATTTTCTAAAATTTGCGCTCTATAATCTGCATAATTCTTTAAAGCGTAAGTGTATTTTTTGGCTTGGGTATTTTGAAACATTACCAAGCCATTTTTATCATCCATATTAGATAATGCAAAAGCATCTTTTGGTAATTGATCAAAGAACCTTTTTTTAACATCCCTATATTCGGCAAACGTTTCATGGTAATCTAAATGATCGTGAGACAGATTAGTAAAAATTCCACCAGCAAAGCGTAAACCCTCTGTTCTGCATTGATGAATGCCATGCGAACTCACTTCCATAAAACAGAACTCCACACCTTCATCATTCATCTGTTTTAAATACTTGTTAATCACCAAAGAATCTGGTGTTGTATGTGTAGCCTTATAAGTAGTATCATCTACCATAATCTTAACTGTAGACAACAATCCAACTTTATAGCCTGCTTTTTTAAAGAGTTGATACAACAAACTTGATACTGTAGTTTTTCCATTTGTACCAGTAACACCTACTAACTTTAAATTTGCAGAAGGGTGTTCATAAAAATTAGCTGCCATATAAGCTAATGCCTGATTAGAATTTGCTACTTCTATATAAGCCACACCATCTTTAAGAAGATCTGGAAGCTTTTCGCATATTATTGCAGTTGCACCAGCTTCAATTACATTGTCAATATATTTATGCCCATCAGTTACGGTTCCAGCAATAGCTACAAATACATCATTAGTTTGAATTTTCCTTGAGTCGAATTCAATCTTATTAACAGTAATGCTTGTGCTACCTACAACAGCATTAATAGTAACCTTATACAATATGTCTTTTAATATCATCATGATGCGTCTAAAACAATTGTTTGATTGGTTTTTAACTTTTGATGTCTTTCAATGGATTGCTTTTTTACAGTTCCACTGCCATTCAATTTCACCTTAACCTTAACTTGTAAATTTTCAAGTAGCGCAATAGCATCCATTGCTGGCATACCGACAACACTTGGCATTAACTCTTTATATTTACGTGCATTTTCGTAGTAATCTTCAAAATCTTTATTCACTAAATTATTTTTGAAGTCTAAAGTTTTAACTTCATCTATAATTGGTGTATCTGTATATATTTTTTGAGCAATTCTTTTAAAAACCGGACCAGAAACATCGGCACCGTAATAACCAACTTCTGTACTTGGTTTATGAATAACCACGATGCATGAGTATTTTGGATTATCGGCAGGGAAATAACCTGCAAAAGAAGAGATGTATTTTTTATCTTTATTCCACTTTTCAAAATTTGCATAATCCGTTCTAGCTGTTCCTGTTTTACCAGCCATAGAAAAGGTCTCAGAATACATACGTTCACCTGTTCCTCGGATTATTACATTTTTTAGAATGTCTTGAATTTCAGCTAAGGTTTTATCTGTACAGATTTTATCAACTAGCACTTCTTTTTTAAATACTTCAATTTCTTTATCAAAAGACTTTACCGATTTTATAAAACGCGGTTTAATTAATTCACCATTATTAGCTATAGCATTGTAAAATGCCAAGGTTTGCAACGGTGTTATAGTAAGATTGTAACCATAAGCCATTGACGGCAAGGCATTTCTACTCCAGTTTGCAGCTCCAGGCTCAGGAATATCCGGAATTCCCTCTCCCATTATTGGAATATCTAAAGAATCATTGAGCTTCCAACGTTTTAGGTGCTTTATAAACTTCTTAGGTTGCTTAGCATAATTTTCATCAATGATTGTGGCCAAACCAATATTAGACGACACCTCTAAAGCTCGAGCAACTGAAATCTCTCCAAACCCATTACCCGAATCGTTAATAGGACGACCATAAAACATCTTTCTACCTTTTTTTGTGTCAACAATTGTAGAAGTATCCACTACTTTATCCTCTAACGCAGCCATTAAAGCCATTACCTTAAAGGTTGAGCCAGGTTCATGAGATTCGTAAACGGCATAATTACGCTTTTCATAATAAGTCCCTTTTGAGGTTATAGCTAAATTGGCAATAGCCTTAACCTCGCCTGTTTTTACATCCATCACCACAACACAACCGTGTTCTGCTTGGTACTTTTCTAACTGACCTAACAGTGAATGATGCGCTATATCCTGAATATTAACATCTATAGTTGTATAAACATCATAACCGTCTTTTGGCTCTATTTGATCAAAATCGGCAATTGGCTTCCATTGTCCATTACCTATTTTTTGCTTAAGGCGTTTTCCGCTTTTTCCTCTTAAATATTTCTCTCCAAAAGCACCATCAATACCAGCTCTAGTAACATTACTATCTTTATCAAAACGTTCATAACCAATAGAACGCGATGCTATTTCGCCCATAGGATGTTCACGTCTTGTAGTCTGCTCAACAATTAATCCACCTTTAATTGCACCAAGGTTTAATAGTGGGAAATTGCGCATTCTTATGTAATCGGAATAACTAATATTACGTGCTAGTAAGAAATATCTATTCTTATTCTCTCTAGCTTTTCTAATCACATTTTTATAATAAGATGCTGGTTTCCCTTTGTACGCATGAAGCGAATCTGCCAATGCACCTAGAAGCTCATCAAACAAAGCTTGCTTAGCCTGAATTGCATCAATTCTTATATCGTATTTTGGAATAGACGTTGCTAATAAGCTTCCATCAGCCGAATATACATTTCCGCGGTTAGCAGGTATTGGAAAGTCCTTTATGGTACGTTTTTCAGCTAATGCCCTGTATTCATCGCCTTGAATAAATTGAATGGTACATAGCTTAAACACCACAGCCAAAGCAAAGACAAACATGCAGCCTGCCACGAAGTACAATCTGTTTAATATGTGAGTTTCTGTTGTTGCCAAAGTCTATTGCTCTTGTGATTTTACTCGATAATCGAGATTTTAATACCATTAAGACTAATAAAAATCCTAACTTATTTTTTTATTTATACAAACCCTACTTTGAGGTTCTTACTACTATTTTTGTTGGCGGATTTAAAGAAATCTCAATACCTTTTTCCTTCATTTCTGCCTCTACAAAAGATTCTTTTTTTAGACGCATTAACTTCCCTCTTTTATCCACAAATGCCGAACGCAATTCCTTAACTTCATTAGTTAACTTTGCAATCTCATACACCTTTTTATCTGCACTATGTGAGCTCGCAATCATTATAATCGCTAGGACTGAAATAAAAATGATGATGCGCCAATTTTTAAACGAATCATCACTGATTAGAAACTTTCCACGTAATATGCTGTAGATGTTTTTCTTCATATCTTTTCAGCAACTCGAAGCTTTGCACTTCTTGCTCTATTATTGACTTTTATTTCTGATTGTGATGGAATTATCAGTTTACCTACTTTCTTTAAAGGCACTTCAAAATTCCCAAACATATCGCGCTCTGGCTCACCTTCAAACAAACCATTTCTAATAAAGCGTTTTACTAATCTATCTTCTAAAGAATGGTAGGATATAAAACTTAATCTCCCACCTTTCTTTAAAATTTCTGGTGTTTGAAGCAATAACTCTTTTAATACTTCAATCTCCTGATTCACTTCAATTCTAATCGCTTGATAGATTTGAGCTAAAACCTTGTTTTCTTTTTGATGATTTAAAAAGGGTTTTAAAACCGCTTTTAATTGCTCGCTTGTTTTTATCTCCTCTTTCACTCTTTCTGCGACAATAACTCTTGCCATTGCTGGCGCTTGTCTTAACTCACCATACTGTAAAAGCACATTTTTTATTCGCTCCTCAGAGTAATTATTCACCACCTCAAAGGCAGACAATTTATTATCCTGATTCATGCGCATGTCTAAATCGGCTTCAAAGCGTGTAGAAAAACCACGTTCTGCAACATCAAATTGATGTGATGACACACCGAAGTCCGCCAATACACCATCAACCTCCTTAACACCATAAAATCTTAAGAACCTTTTTATATATCTAAAATTCTCATTTATGAGAACAAATCGATCATCTTCAATAGCATTAGCTAATGCATCTTTATCTTGATCGAATGCATATAATTTTCCTTTTGGACCAAGCCTTGATAATATCTCTTTGCTATGACCACCACCACCGAAAGTGACATCTACATAAACACCATTAGGTTGAATATCTAAACCATCAACAGTTTCTTTTAGTAATACCGCATTATGATAATCCATTGTCATCTTCATCTTGTCCCATTACTTCTTCTGCAAGGTCAGCAAAGTCTGATGCAGCATCGTCAATAGCTTGTTCATATTTATCCTTATCCCAGATTTCAATAATATTAACTGCAGAAGCCAACACCACTTGCTTTGAAATACCAGAAAAACTGATTAGATCTTTAGGAATCAATAGTCGCCCAGCATTATCAACTTCAACCATTTTAACTCCAGCTGTAAAACGTCTTATAAAATCGTTATTTTTCTTCTTAAACCGATTAAGCTTATTCACCTTCTGCATCATTGCATTCCACTCAGACATTGGATATAATTCTAAACACGGTTGAAAAACAGCACGCTTCAACACAAAACCATCCTGCAAAGCACCTGCTAACTGTTTCTTTAAAACAGCCGGAATCATTAGTCTTCCCTTGACATCAGCTTTACACTCGTATGTTCCTATGAATGAATTCAACGTATTTGTTTTACCACTTAAACGATTAAGATTCAAATATATTGAAAAAAACACCACTTTTTACCACATACTCCCACTTTTGTTAATAAGTTTTGTATTTATATTTTTTCAAATCAAAAAGAAGTCAATGAAATTGATATTTATGAAAGATTTTTAAAGTGGTAATTATTAACAATGATCTGTTTTAAATTTTTCGTTTGGAAACATCGAAAAATGATAGATATATTTTTATTCAAAAGGATTTAGTTATATTTATTCAGTAGAAATTAAATTTGTTTTAAAAAACAACAAAATTTAATTTTACATCAGTAACCACTTCGTTAGTCCATGTTTTTGTTTCATTTATTTTTATCAATTTATAAATGAAAAAAATCATGTACTTTTGTTTTCAACACTAAAAGCACCAACTTATAGATGACACACCTTTTAAAAAAAGAAAAGGATTATAGATATATTGAAGTAGGAGAAGGAACACCAATTATTGTGTTGCACGGATTGATGGGTGGACTCAGTAATTTTGATGCTGTAACTAATTTTTTTAGTACAAATGGATATAAGGTTATTATACCAGAACTCCCTATTTACACCATGTCTCTGTTAAAAACTAACGTAAAAAGCTTTGCCAATTACCTCAAAGAATTTATTGAATTTAAAGGTTTGGAAGAAGTCATTTTATTAGGAAATTCTTTAGGCGGACACATTGGTTTGTACCATACAAAATTATATCCAGAAAAGGTTAAATCACTAATCATTACTGGTAGTTCTGGACTATATGAAAGTGCCATGGGAGGTGGATATACAAAACGCAGTGATTACGAAGTTATAAAGAAAAAAGCACAAGATGTCTTTTATGATCCTGAGGTTGCTACTAAAGAAATCGTTGACGAAGTTTACGAAACAGTTAATAACAGAAATAAGCTTATAAAAACCTTAGCTATTGCTAAAAGTGCTATTAGACACAATATGGCTAAAGACTTACCAAAAATGCACACACCAACTTGCATTATTTGGGGTAAAAACGATAATGTAACACCTCCTGAAGTTGCAGAAGAGTTCCATCAATTATTACCAGATTCTGACTTGTTTTGGATTGATAAATGTGGCCATGCCGCCATGATGGAACACCCAGAGGAGTTCAACAAAATTCTTAAAGGGTGGTTAGAATCTAAAGGCTTTTAAAGTATACCACTAAGTTTAATTAAATAAGACTCTTGCTTCTGCAGGAAGTATCATGAAAATAAAATCAGCTGAATTTGTAGTTAGTAATTCTGAAGTGGCAAAATGCCCTAAGAACAACTTGCCAGAATATGCTTTTATAGGACGAAGTAATGTTGGTAAATCTTCGTTAATAAATATGCTAACAGACAGAAAGAGTTTAGCAAAAACATCTGGACGACCTGGAAAAACTCAACTAATTAATCACTTTATAATTAATGATAGTTGGTACTTAGTTGATTTACCTGGTTATGGTTATGCACGTGTTTCAAAAACTTCGAAAAAGAAATTTCAAAAGTTTATTACCAATTATTTTGAAAAACGACAACAACTTATTTCGGCATTTGTATTAGTAGATATTAGACATAAACCTCAGCCTATTGATTTAGAATTTATGCAATATTTAGGTGAAAGCGGCATTCCGTTTGGTATTATATTTACTAAAGCAGATAAGCTAAAACCTATGGCTATAGACCGTCATGTTAATGAATATTGCGAAGAGTTATTAAAAACATGGGAAGAAATTCCTCAATATTTTGTAACCTCATCATCTAAGCATATCGGCAAAGAAGATGTTCTAGATTTTATTGGAAATATAAATGAAGAAATAGAGCAATTGAAGAATCAATAAAATAAACTTTATTTTAATTTTCACCTTCTTTTTTCTGCAAAACGTTAATTAACACTATCCCTAAAACACCACCAATAAGAGCTCTTATAACGCTTCCCATTTTTGGAAATTCCATAGAAAATCCTGAATCTAATAACAAGCTAGACACTACAAATACTAGTAAAAAAATTATCTGACCCTTTCTATTCATAATTAAATATTTTGTTTTTAAGTTTTTACATCCAAAGCATCTCTCAAGGCATTACCAACCAACATAAATGCCATTACCAGCAACATAATACAAAAGCCAGGTATTAATGCTAAATACGGTTTACCTAAAATGATATAATTATAGTGGTCTTTTATCATAGCACCCCAACTTGCCATTGGTGGTTGCGCACCTATTCCTAAAAAACTTAATCCGCTTTCTATTAGAATTGCAGCTGCAAAATTAGCGGCAGATATAACAATTAAAGGCCCGAATATGTTTGGTAAGATATGTTTTGTTACAATTCTATAATCATTATAACCTAACGCTTTAGCGGCAGTTACATATTGCATTTCCTTTGCACTTATTATCTGTCCTCTCACTACTCTAGCGACTTCCACCCACATCGTTAAACCTACAGCAATAAACACTTGCCAAAATCCCTTACCTAAAGCTAAAGTAATTGCAATTACCAATAACAAAGTCGGTATTGACCATGTAATATTAATGATCCACATAATAAAAGCATCCACTTTTCCTCCATAATAACCCGCTAAACTTCCCATTAAAAGACCAACTAATAATGAAATAAAAACAGCCACAAAACCTATAAAAAAGGAAATACGGGAGCCAATTAAAATTCGACTTAAGTAATCTCTACCATATTTATCTGTACCGAAAATAAAGTTTCTATTATCTATGTATTCTTTATAATCCTTTTCAGGAAACTTACTTAATGCAATCTGTTTCTCTAAGCCTTGTAAACCATCAGAAGTATATTCTATATAAGTTAAAATACCATCATTAACTTTATAAGACTGAATAGGGATTTCTGTATCGGTATTCTCTTCACCAAAAAATAATTGAGACATAAAATTTTGATCAGATTCTATGCCTGAAGGAATGGTAAGCATCTGCACTTCGAAACCTGGTGATTTTGAATGGATAGACAAATGCATTTGATTTGCATTTTTTGAAGCATCTGGCGCAAATAAATATGCAAAAATTGAAAGGAGACCAATACAACCAATTATACTTATACTAAAAACGCCCCAAAAGTTTTTTTTAAACTTTTGAAGCGCTAATCTTGTAAGTGAATTATTTTGGTTTCCCATTTATAGTTTTAATTCTTCACTGAATTTGCTACTTTGTTTTTAATAGCATAAGTCATTTTTAAATCGTTAAGCACATTTAATGCTTCTTCTATATATACATCTTTAGCTAAAGCAAGATGCCAACGTTTACGCTTTTCTTTTAAGATAGAATCACTATCCATTAACTTCATCTCATATGGCAGAGAGTTAAATGTTAAGTTTGTTTGATATTCTGATAGCTTAGAAAAACGTTTTGCTTCCTCTTCATTCAATTCCATTTGTTTTTTATATTCATTGTAGTTTAATGAATATAACTCTTGGTCTCTTATTTTCTTCACCCATTTTGCATTAGCATCAATTAGCTTTAACTGCTCATTGGCAGCCATTCTAGCTTTACTTTTACTAATTGTAGTATCATAATCGAAATAATTTTCCCAAACATTATAATCTGCAGCATCAATTTTATCCCATGGTAATGGATTATCCTGATCTTTTTCACCAATATTTATATAACTATAACGATCTGGTACAACCACATCACTTTTAACACCTTCTAACTGCGTAGAACCACCATTAATTCTATAAAATTTCTGAGTAGTAAACTTTAGCGCTCCCATGTCACCATTAGTATTGTTGCGTACCATGGTATTTAAATCTAGTACATTTTGAACTGTTCCCTTACCATAAGTTTGCTTGCTACCTATTACAATACCACGTTTATAATCTTGCATTGCTGCCGCTAAAATTTCAGATGCAGATGCCGACAATTCGTTTACTAAAATTACCAAAGGACCATCCCATACAATAGCTTTATCTCTATCTCTTAAAACTTGCTTGGATTCTCCAGCACCTTTAACTTGTACTACTGGACCTTCTTCAATAAATAAACCTGCGATATCAACAACCGTTTGTAGAGAACCACCACCGTTGTTTCTCAAATCTAATACTAAACCTTGCACCCCTTGTTCTTTTAGACGCAAAATTTCTTGCTTAATATCTGAAGCTGCATTTCTTTTATTATAATCTTCGAAATTAATATAGAACTTAGGTAAATTGATAATTCCAAAGGTTTTTCCATCTTTTTCTACGGTAGAAGATTTTGCATAAGTCTCTTCTAACTCAACAATATCTCTAGTTATAGAAATATCTTCAATAGTACCATCAACTTTTTTCAATGTTAATGTAACTACTGTTCCTTTAGGACCTTTAATAAATTTAATAGCATCATCTAAACGCATACCAACAATATTAACTGGCTCTTCTTCATCTTCTTGTTTTACCTTAAGAATTTGATCACCTACTTCTAGCTCATTAGCTCTCCATGCTGGACCTCCACTAATAATTTCGTTAACCATAATGCCATCTACTTTCTTCTGTAAACGTGCTCCAATTCCTTCAAAATTACCAGACATATCTCTATCAAAACGTTCTTTGTCTTCTGGTGCAAAATAAAATGTATGAGGATCAAACCCTTCTACAATAGCGTTTATGTATACAGAAAACCAATCTGTACGTCGTCTGTCATCTATATAATCATAAAGCTCATCTAACGAACGCTTAGTTGCTAATCTTGCCTCAACTTCGACCTCTTTTAAGGATTTTTTATCCTTGGATTTTTGTTTTTTCTTTTCAGAAGAAAACACACTTTCTGGAAGATTATTATTTTCAAGATTAGAATCGCGCTGAGCAATAGCATCATCATAATTTGCAATTGTCGAAAACTTAAGTTGTTGTCTCCAACGTTCTTTCATTTCTTTTTTACTGCTAACATAATCTAACTTTTCATAGTCTGCAGAATAGGCTTCATCCTTTGTAAAATCGAAAGGCTTTTCTAAAATTTGGGCATAAATCTTTTTCGATTCATCGATACGTTGAAGTAATCTTTGGTGCGTAAGATTAAAAAAAGTAACATCGTGCACTTTAATTTGATCGTCTAAAAGATTTTTGTATGCTTCAAATTCTTTAATATCTGACGCATAAAAATAACGTTTAAATGGATCAATGTTATTTAAATAATCCTCAAAAACATTTGCCGAAAAATCATCGTTTATATCTTGCGGATTAAAATGTGCCTGATCTAAAAGATAAGTAATCAACTGAATTAACAATTTATCTTTATCCGGATCCTCAAACTTTTTATTTGTAAAACTACATGAGGCAAAGGCTATTAATAATGCTAGTAGTAAAAATTTATAATTCCCTTTCATTTTTTCTTTTTTATTTATTTGTAGGTAAAAATGTGTTCGCCTTTATAATTCCATATTCAATTAATACTAGTTATTAGGCTCGGTTCATTTTTTCTTTTTTATTTATTTGTAGGTAAAATGTATTCGCAACAATCTTGAAACTTAATTTGAATACCAATCCATCGCTCGGTTCATATTCATAATGTTCATTATTCTTTTAATTGTAGGTTTTCAATTTTTCACTAAAATAGAAGAAAAAACCGTGCCATAAAAAAACATGGCACTAATTTTTTGTTAAAGCGCACATTATCGATAAAACGCAAGCTTTTTTAGTATTTTTACAACCAATTAATCATT
This sequence comes from Winogradskyella echinorum, assembly GCF_014297365.1. Taxonomy (GTDB): domain Bacteria; phylum Bacteroidota; class Bacteroidia; order Flavobacteriales; family Flavobacteriaceae; genus Winogradskyella; species Winogradskyella echinorum. The sequence goes on from NZ_JACOQD010000001.1 coordinate 524,699, forward strand.
TTTTAGATGTCTAAACGTCCTTTAATTCTTGTTACCAATGATGATGGCATTACAGCACCAGGAATAAGAACCCTAATTTCTGTAATGAATACTATTGGTGATGTAGTAGTAGTTGCACCAGATAGCCCACAAAGTGCTATGGGACACGCTATAACCATCAATTCTACTTTACATATTGAAAAAGTAACCATTGATGGCAAGCAACCCGAATATAGTTGTTCTGGTACACCTGCAGATTGTGTAAAATTAGCTGTAAATGAAATTTTAGATAGACGACCAGATATCTGTGTTTCTGGCATTAATCACGGCTCTAATTCTTCTATAAATGTAATTTATTCCGGAACCATGAGTGCTGCTTTAGAGGCTGGTATAGAAGGGATTCCTGCCATAGGATTTTCACTTTTGGATTATAATTGGAATGCTAATTTTGAACATAGCAAGTCATTTATTAAAACCATTACTAAACAAGTTTTAGAACATGGATTACCAGATGGTGTGGTATTGAATGTGAATATACCGAATCTTGAAAAAAAGGCTATAAAAGGCATCAAAGTTTGCCGACAAGCACGTGCCAATTGGAAAGAAGAATTTGATAAACGCACCAATCCAATGGGTCGCGATTATTATTGGCTTACTGGTAAGTTTGTAAATATGGATAATGGTGAAGACACAGACGAATGGGCTTTAGAAAATGGTTATATCTCCGTGGTACCTGTTCAGTTTGATTTGACTGCGCATCACACCATTCAGAATTTAAATACATGGAAATTAAATGAATAATAAAAAAGAAATTTTAATTGGTTTTATCGTAGGACTCATAGCTGCGGCATTTGGTCTAATTTTAGCAATTCAAATTTTTGGTAAATCTGATGATTGGGGAACTGTTTTTAAACAAGCTATAAACGAAGGTTTTTTAACTAAACTTATGAGTATAGGCGCGTTGATTAATCTTGGTACTTTTTTCTTATTTCTAAAAAAGAACAAAGACAACAGAGCGAAAGGAGTTCTCATTGCCACTGTATTAATATTAATTTCTACAATGATTATAAAAAACATGAACTAATGAAGTATTATATCATTGCTGGTGAAGCTTCAGGCGATTTGCATGGTTCTAATCTTATGAAGGCCTTGTTGAAACAAGATGAGAAGGCTGATATTAGATTTTGGGGTGGTGATTTAATGCAATCTGTTGGTGGTGAATTGGTAATGCATTATAAAGAACGTCAGTTTATGGGTTTTGCAGAGGTGATTATGAACCTCAGAAAAATTACAAAACATATAAAATTCTGTAAAGCTGATATTGAAAAATTTCAGCCAGATGTGATTATTTTTATTGATAATTCGGGTTTTAATCTTCGTATTGCCAAATGGGCAAAAGAGCAGAAATTTAAAACGCATTATTACATTTCACCACAAGTTTGGGCTTCTAGAGCTGGTCGTGTAGAAAAAATAAAACGCGATATTGATGCGATGTACTGCATCCTTCCGTTTGAAAAAGAATTTTATAAAAAATACGGTTATGAGGTTCATTTTGTGGGACATCCACTTATTGATGCTATTGCAGATCGACCTCAAGTTGAAGAAAATGACTTTAGAAAAACTCACAATCTTAGCGATAAACCTATTATAGCTCTGCTACCTGGAAGTCGAAAACAAGAAATCACTAAAATGCTTGGAGTAATGCTAAGCATTGTCAATGATTTTAAAGATTATCAATTTGTTATTGCCGGAGCGCCTAGTCAAGATTTTAGTTTTTACCAAAGTTTTATAAAACAAGATAATGTGGCTTTTATATCTAATAAAACTTATGATTTATTAAGTATATCTACTGCCGCTTTGGTAACTTCTGGAACTGCTACATTAGAAACAGCTTTGTTTAAAGTTCCGCAAGTGGTTTGCTATAAGGCGAATGCTATTTCTTACCAAATAGCGAAACGTATTATTACTTTAAAATTTATTTCATTGGTGAATTTAATAATGGATCGAGAAGTCGTTACCGAACTTATCCAAGGAGATTTAAACAAAAACCGTCTTAAAAAAGAATTGACTGCCATATTAGAATCTAATAAACGTGAGCAACTGTTTTTAGATTACTATGAATTAGAAAAACAACTTGGTGGCAGAGGTGCTAGTGACAAGGCTGCCGAATTGATTGTTTCACAAATCTCAAATAACCTATAGAAATTCCAAATAACAAACAACTAAATTCCAAAAGCAATAGCCAAATCACAAATGAAACAAATATTACCCTTTATCTTTTTAATCCTATTAGTTTGCAGTTGTAAATCGAAAAAAAGCTATTCGAGTAAAAAAAGACAGACACACACTGTTAAGGTAAATACTTCAGCCAAACCTTCAGAAGAAGCTGAATCTATCGTGAAATTTGCTAAAACATTTGATGGCACCCGTTACAAATATGGAGGCACTACAAAGCGTGGTATGGATTGTTCTGGCTTAATTTACACCAGCTTTAAGGAACATAACGTTAACCTACCTAGAACCACAGCAGGATTGCAAGGCACAGGCGATTGGATAGACCTAAAAGAAGTAAATGTTGGCGATTTGGTCTTTTTTGCAACCAAGAAAAATAGCAGAAAAGTAAACCATGTTGGTATCGTTACTAATGTTAGGGCTGGCAACATAGAATTTATACATGCGTCTAGTAGCAGAGGCGTTATGGTGTCTTCTCTAGCTGAAAAGTATTGGTATTTTGCTTTTGTGCAGGCTCGTAGGGTTTTGTAAATCTTTAATAAACCCCTTTCTCTATTTTAAACTCGCCATTTCCAAAAATTGATAATGTAATCCCTCCATGGATATTAAAACTTTCTGGCACAAAATCTTTATCATTTATAATAATTTCACCTGTACTATCTCTTACTTTAATATGTTTAGGCTTGTCCAAATAAGGTTTCATTAACTTTTTAAGTTTTCGCTTTATTCTTTTCTTATATTTCGGTTGCTCTAACATATCTGACCAAAGGTCATATATTAATACAAGCTTGCCTTCAATATAACAATAATACCTTGGACATATCATTCTATCTATCTCAGGACGATAGTACTGATCTTTTATAGAAATTTTGTATCTAAGCTCATCACCTTTGGTCTGTTTATTCACGTATTTATATCTCAATTCTACATAACCTCTATTCTCAAATACACTTTTTTTCTTTTTTGTACTACTAATAAATTTCTTTATTTGAGTTATCAAAATAGTATCTTGTAGTTCAATTTTATCTATACTAAAGTTTTGACTAAAAGCTTGCTGCATCATGATTATTAATAGAACACTAAGTACACTTTTCATAATTATCAATTAATTAATTTTTATATTAGTAACTAACATTCATGAAGTTACTAAATTTCACCATCATAAAGCTAACCATTTGTTTGGTTATTGGAATTGTATTAGCGCATTATTTTAATATCAATTTCAATATTGTTTTATACACAACAATTGGTTCAGTTATTCTACTTAGCATTTACTGGTTTTTACTGAGAAAGAAAATAGACAGACTACCATATTTTGGTTTATTGACGTACATTTCTATGATTTGTATAGGTATCACGTCTTACAACCTCCAAGATGAAAAACTACGAACAATCCATTATTCTCATCTACGTGCTGAAAATTCTAATGCGATTGTTTTCAAAATTAAAGAACGACTTAAGCCAGACCTTTACAACAATAAATATATCGTTTCCGTAAAGTCATTTAATAATGAAAAAGCCACTGGTCAATTACTGATTAATATTAAACGAGATAGTTTAACAAAATCATTTAATGTTGATGATGTATTATTCACCTCTACAGCATTAAAGGGTATTCAGAAGCCATTAAATCCGCATCAATTTGATTACAGCAAATATTTAGAATTGAAACAAGTTTACCATCAGTTATACTTAAAACAAGATGAGTTATTACTGCTTTCAGATTCTAAAACTACTATTTATGGTTATGCTGATAACTTGAGAACTACTATTAACGAAAAACTAATAGAAGCCGGATTCAAAAAAGATGCACTTAGTATTATGAATGCGCTATTACTTGGTCAGCGTCAAACTATTGACAAAACGATTTATAATAACTATGTAAATTCTGGTACCATACATATTCTTGCAGTTTCTGGCCTTCATGTTGGTATTTTATTACTAATTCTTAATTTTCTTTTTCGTCCACTACTCTATCTTAAACATGGACGCTTTTTAAGACCACTTGTTATTGTTATTCTGCTTTGGTTATTTGCCATAATTGCGGGTTTATCTCCTTCTGTAACGAGAGCAGTGGCTATGTTTAGCATTATAAGTATTGCCATGCATTTAAAACGACCAACCAATATTTATAACACCTTGGTTATTTCGGCATTTATAATTCTTTTGTTTAAACCTACTTTTCTGTTCGAAGTTGGTTTTCAAATGAGTTATTTAGCAGTTTTAGGTATTGTTAGCGTGCAACCAATTATTTATAAACTCTGGAAACCAAAGTATTGGATAATTGATAAACCTTGGCAGATTTTTACAGTGACCTTGTCCGCACAAGTAGGAGTTGTACCAATAAGTCTATTTTACTTTCATCAATTCCCTGGACTGTTCTTTATTTCTAATATTGTTGTGATTCCGTTTTTAGGTTTAATCCTCGGTTTTGGTTTATTAATAATTGTTTTAGTCTTACTGAATATATTACCCAACTTTATGGTCATTACTTATAGTTACATTATAGATAGCTTAAATAGCTTTATTGCTTGGGTTGCTCAGTTTGAAGATTTTCTGCTTAGAGATATTCCGTTTACGATACTACAAGTTATATGTTCTTATTTTATAATTATTGGATTTGTCCAAGTTTATAAGTATAAAACTTTTAAATGGGTAGCCATGAGTTTGTTTGGTATTATCTGTTTTCAAGGCATATCCTTTTATAACATTAACAAAACACAAAATGATGTCTTTATTGTCTTTAATAAAAGTCGTTTTTCTATAATAGGACAAAAAGAAAATGAGAAACTTATGGTGCATCATAATCTCGATTCTTTAAAACAAACAACCGATAATGTTATAAAAAACTTCAAAGTCGGTGAATCTATAGAACGTGTTACTTCTGATAGTTTACAATCTGTATATCAATTCAACAATAAAACTATTTTAGTGGTAGATAGCTTAGGAGTATACAATGGACTTAGCTTTAATCCCAATTCTGTTTTATTAAGAAACTCACCAAGATTAAATCTCAATCGTCTAATTGATAGTTTAAAACCAAAACAAATTATTGCAGATGCTAGCAACTATAAATCTTATGTAAAACGCTGGAAAGCAACTTGCGAGCATAAAAAAATCCCTTTCCATTATACTAATGAAAAGGGAGCTTATATTTTAAAATAACTAAACTGTCAGCTCAAATTTTTTATAAAAGAAAAAATATCAAGAACAAGGAATTCTATTCTCGATACAATTTTTCTAAACTAAGGTTTATAAAAATCACTCGAATTGACGAATTTTTTACTCTTTAAACGTTGGCTTAAAGGATTTGTAATATTCGTTAAACTGTTCTTGTGTTTTCATATCCTTGTATTTATCACTTTTAAATAGCTTTAAATACAACTCTAATTGCTGTGGTTTTAGATAACCCGTAACTGGCGTAATAAAATTAGCTTCTTCATCAAAAAACACCATCGTTGGGTATGCTCTTACATTAAGAAATCTTGAAAACTCATGCGCGCTATTTCTTCTATTAGCTTTGGTGGCATCATATTTTGGGTTTCCAAAGGTTTTATCTTTATACGTTACCGAATCATTGCCCTCTGCATTAAACTTTACAGCATAATAATGTTCATTTATATAATTTGCCACATCTGCATTACCGAAAGTATTTTTATCTAGCATCTTACATGGACCACACCAGTTGGTATAAACATCCATAATTATCTTTTTTGGTGCTGTTTTCTGAAGCTCAATAGCTTCTTCTATTGTAATCCAATTTATCTTTCCTTCTGTTTCTTTTTCAGCAGGTTTAAAAGAAGCTAATAGAAGTATAACAAATAAATATCCTAGTTTTTTCATTTGAAGATTTATATTTTTTAATAAGGTTAAATGTAATTCGTCAATAAACATTTTTAGTAGTTTCATATAACTACATTCCTCATTTTATAACTGATTTGTTGCAAAATTCACGCCCAACTTACAAAAAATGCTCCTTTTTAGGAGCATTTTAAGTTATTTTAACGGTTAAAACTGTTCTGACCTTAATCTATTCCATGCATTTTACGTTTTAACATTGGATTTAATAAGAACATTATTACAGCAGCAGCAATAGGTATAATAGTAAATATTAAAAAGAATGTAGTTAAACCATGCTCTTCCATTATAGGATCCATGTAACTACCAGTAAAACCACCTAATAGGTTGGCAAAGAAATTTGCAGTAAACCAAATACCAAACATCATACTTACTAATTTAACAGGTGCTAACTTACTTACATAAGATAATCCTACTGGTGACACACATAATTCCCCCATAGTATGAAGAAAATAAGCTACCACTAAATACATTAAACTCACTGAAGCTGTTTTTGCACCATCTGGAATGCCTGCAGAACCATAAGCCAATGCTGCGAATCCTAAACCAACTAGTAATAATCCTATAGCAAATTTAATTGGACCAGAAGGGTTGAATTTACTTTCCCATACTTTAGAAAATAATGGAGCAAACAAAATAATAAATAACGAGTTTAACACAGAAAACCAAGAGGCTGGCACTTCAGTTGTATCTGCTTGAAATTCTCTATTTAACATCCAAATTACAATACCCCAAATAATCACAAAACTTGCAGCTAATAATATATTGGCTAATGCATATTTTTTAAATGTTTGTTTAAATAACATAGCTAACACCCATGTAATAACTATCATAGGGACTACGGTTATAATTGTATTAACAATTTTAAAAGTTGTAGCAGCACTACCTTCAAGGGCTCTATCAGTGTAATCAGCTGCAAAAATGGTCATAGAACCACCTGCTTGTTCAAAAGCCCACCAAAAGAAAATTACGAACAATGAAAATATACCAATAACAAATAGTCGATCTTTTACTACCTTAGAATTCTCAGCTTCTTCAATAACATCCTCAACATTATCTTCTATTTTTTCTATACTATCTTCAATTACATCATCAAAATCTTCAGTTTGCTTAGGTGACAAACCTATTTTACCAAATATACTTTGAGTGAAATAAAATTGTAACATCCCTAAAAACATAAAAATACCAGCAAGTCCAAAACCATAATGCCATCCTACTTTTTCACCTACATAACCACATAAAAGAATTCCTAAAAATGCACCAGCATTAATACCCATATAAAATATGGTATAACCAGCATCTTTCTCTTTTCCCTGAGATTTATATAATTGACCAACCATTGAAGAAATGTTTGGCTTAAAAAAACCATTACCGATAATTAATAATGTTAAACCAGCATAAAAGAATATTGATGTCATTCCTTCTAGAGCCATTGCCGCATGTCCTAAAGTCATTATGAAAGCCCCAAGAACGACAGCTCTTCGATAGCCCATAAATTTATCCGCAATAAATCCTCCGATAATTGGTGTTATATAAACTAAACCTGTGTACCATCCATAAAGAACTAATGCATCTGCTCTTGTCCATTCCCATCCTCCATCTAGAACTGTCGATACTAAAAACAGAACAAGTAATGCGCGCATTCCATAATAAGAAAAACGTTCCCACATTTCAGTAAAGAATAGAACAAACAGACCTGCTGGATGTCCTAAAACGGTTTTTTGGTTCTCAGCTGAACCGCCAAATTTAAATTCCATATATATAATTATTTAGTTAGTTTAACCTTTAATTTTAGATGAAACCTCTTCCTTTTTATCATTTTTCTCTAGCTTATCACCTAAAGTTTTATTGATAAAATTGGTCATCTTTTTGTATAAATGCAAGCGTGTGTTTCCACCATAAATACCATGATTTTTATCTGGATAGATCATCCATTCAAACTGTTTATCTGTTTGAATCAATGCCTCTACCATACGCATGGTATTTTGTAAATGCACATTATCATCACCTGAACCATGAATTAGCAAGAAATCACCTTTAAGTTTATCTACATGATTTATTGGTGAGTTTTCATCATAACCACTTGGGTTTTCTTGTGGAGTCGTCATATAGCGCTCAGTGTAAATAGTATCGTAGAATCTCCAGCTTGTAACGGGCGCTACAGCAATTGCCATTTTAAAGACATCATTTCCCTTAAACAAGGCATTACTACTCATAAAACCTCCGTAACTCCATCCCCAAATTCCCATTCTGGTTTCATCTATATAAGGTAAAGCTCCTAATTTCTTCGCTGCTGCAATTTGATCTTCAACTTCGTATTTACCTAATTCGTTTTGCGTTACTTTTTTAAAGTCTGCCCCTTTAAACCCAGTTCCTCTGCCATCTACACAAGCTACAATATAGCCTTGCTGTGCTAGCATTTGGTACCAGTAATCATTTGCACTATTCCAACGATTAGCAACTTGCTGAGAACCTGGCCCAGAATATTGATACATAAATAAAGGATATTCTTTATTCTCATCAAAATCCGCAGGTTTAATCATCCACATATTTAGTTCATTACCATTAACATTTATAGTGCTAAACTCTTTCTTGGAGGTTACATAATCAGCAACTTTTTTTGATAATCTATCGTTATCTTTTATGCTTTTTACAACGTTACCAGACTTAGAACTATTTAAGGTATATTCTGGCGGAGATGTAGCACTAGAATGTGTATTAATAAAATAGGTGAAGTCTGCACTAAATGATGCGCTATTAGTACCATCCGTTTTAGTTAAGCGCTTTTTGTTTTTACCATTCAACTTAATGGAATAAACATCTCTATTTATAGAACCATTTTCTACCGACTGGTAATAAATAGTTTTTTCTTTTTCATTAAAACCATAATAATTAGTCACCTCCCAATCACCTTTAGTTATTTGATTTATTAGTTTTCCATTGTTATCATAGTGATAAATATGGTTGTAGCCATCCTTTTCACTCGTCCAAATAAAACTATTATCCTTTAAAAAAGTTAGGTTAAATGTTACATCTACGTAGGCTTTATCTTTTTCGGCTAAAACCAAATCAGATGTCATGTCTTTAGTGTTAATCATCCAAAGGTCTAATTCATTTTGATGACGATTCATATACTGTGCACTTAAGACATTGGCATCTTTAGTCCATTTTATTCTAGGTATGTAGAAATCGTTATATGCCTTATCAACTTTTAGTATTTTGGTTTTATTAGCATTTAAATCATATAAGTGCAGAGATACTTTTGAATTCGCTTCTCCTGCTTTTGGATATTTAAACACTTGTTGAGTTTGATATAAATCTGAACCAAAAACATCCATAGAAAACTCAGGAACTTCTGACTCATCAAAACGAATAAAAGCAATTTTATTGCTATCTGCATTCCAATCGAAAGCTCTTACAAAACTAAATTCCTCCTCATAAACCCAATCCGTGATACCATTAATAATTTTATTCTTTTCACCATCATTGGTAATTTGCTCAACATTACCAGAACTTAGGTCTTTAACATATAGATTATTTTGATAACCGTAAGCTACTTTAGTTGCATCTGGTGATAAAGTTGGTTCTTGCACCAAGTCATCAGAAACCTTTGTCACTTTTTTTAAAGCGATATCATAAACATAATATTCACCTAAAGTAGAACGTCTAAAAACTGGTTTAGAATTGGTAGTTAAAATTATTTTAGACTCATCTTCACTAAAACTATAATCAAAAAAACCTTGAATTTCTGCTATATCTGCAGAAGACACCAAGGTTTTTACTTTTTCTAAGGTTTTATAATCGTAAATATCGATAGTAGAAGTTCTACTTTGCCTATCAAAATTTAGAACTGAGTACTGCTTTCCATTTTTCATAGAATGTAGGGCTTGCATCCCTTCAGTTCTAAATGATCCACTCCATATATCTTGAAGCGTAATTTGTTTGTCTTGACAATAAACTAATGTAGTTGTTAAAAAGCCAATAATGGCAATGAAGTGTCTCAATTTCATACGTTTCTTGTTGTTATTTTAATTCATGGTTATATAGAACGTTCTCATTAGCAATATTTAACGCATTAATGCTAAAATCTATGAATGTTTTATATATCTCATTTTTCAATATAGCAATGCCAAGTTTACTAAAAATAATGCAAAAAACAGATATTATTAACAGTAAATCCGCAATTATTAGTTGTTATGCCACACTTTTTATGCCAATCCTAAGTATCTTTGTGTTTTAAAACTAAAAATAATATGCCAAACGCTATTTCTGGCTTTTCTAAGCTTAGTAAATCTGAAAAGATTGAATGGTTATTAGATTCATATTTCACCAATAAAGAAGCCGCAAGAATGCTGGTTAAACAATATTGGAATTCTAACGAACAACTTCAGAAATTACATGACGAGTTTATAGAAAATACGATTACTAATTACTACTTACCACTTGGTGTTGCTCCAAATTTTAAAATCAACGATAGGTTATACACAATACCAATGGCCATAGAAGAAAGCTCTGTGGTAGCGGCTGCTAGTAAAGCAGCAAAGTTTTGGCTAAATAGAGGTGGTTTTAAGGCAGAAGTAATTTCAACCACTAAAATTGGGCAAGTTCACTTTATATACAAAGGTGATTTTAACCAACTAAAGACTTTTTTCGAAAACGTAAAGTTCAAACTAATTTCTGATACTGCTGATATTACCAAGAATATGGAACGTCGTGGTGGTGGTATTGTAGATATAGAATTAAAAAATAAGTCTGACGATTTAGATAATTATTACCAACTACATGCAACTTTTGAAACTTTGGATGCTATGGGTGCGAATTTTATTAATTCGTGTTTAGAGCAATTTGCAACCACATTTAAGTCGGAAGCTGAGAAAAATTTAGAAGGTGATTTAAGCATAGTTATGAGTATACTATCTAACTATGTCCCTAATTGTTTAGTTAAAGCGGAAGTGTCTTGTAAAATAGAAGATTTAAAAAGTAAAGACATTTCTAAGCCTGAAGTATTTGCAAAAAAATTTAAGCAAGCTGTTAATATAGCAGAAGTAGAACCATATAGAGCTGTAACCCATAATAAAGGGATAATGAATGGTATTGACGCTGTTGTTTTAGCAACTGGAAATGATTTTAGAGCAGTAGAAGCCGGAGTACATGCTTATGCAGCAAGAAATGGCAAATATTCAAGCTTAACACATTGTTCTATTGATAATGATACTTTTAGATTTTGGATTGAAATTCCGTTAGCTTTGGGTACGGTTGGAGGTTTAACGAGCCTACATCCATTGGTGAAATTTTCGTTAGAATTGCTCGAAAAACCTGCAGCAAAAGATTTAATGCAGATTGTTGCTGTTGCAGGACTCGCTCAGAATTTCGCTGCTTTAAAATCCTTAACTACAACAGGAATACAAGAAGGGCATATGAAAATGCACTTAATGAATATTTTAAATCAATTTGAAGCCACTACAAAAGAGAAAACTCAAATTGTAGAACATTTTAAAACCAATATAGTGACGCATAGTGCAGTTGTTGAAGCTATAGAAAATTTAAGAAAATAAGTGACAATACTCTGGTGGCTGAGCGTAGTCGAAGTCACGTTAAAACATAGATGCCAAAAGGATACGTTTACATACTAGAATGTTCAGATGGATCGTACTATACAGGAAGTACTATAGATATAGATTTGCGTATAGAACAACATAATAACGGACAAGGTGCAAATCACACAAAAAAGCGTTTGCCTGTTCAACTCATTTATCTTGAAGAATTTCAAAGAATTGATGACGCATTTTATAGAGAGAAACAAATTCAAGGTTGGAGTAGAAAAAAGAAAGAAGCGCTTATTGAGAATAAATTTGAAGAATTAAATAAACTATCGGAATGTAAAAATGATAGTCATTACAAAATGTGGCTTCGACTACGCTCAGCCACCGAAAATCGACTAAGTTCAGCCACCAAAGACAATTCAATAAAATGACAATCAGTTCAAAGAAATTAAGAAGCAACGGCAAATTACTACTTACTGGAGAATATGTTGTATTAGATGGCGCAAAAGCACTTGCCATACCAACTAAATATGGTCAGAGCTTAAAGGTTGAAACCAATGACTTAAACACTATAGTTTGGAAAAGTTTTAATGAATTAGGTGAGATTTGGTTTGAGGATGTATTCTTAATTAAAAAGGCTTCTAACCGACTAAGTTTAAAAGCTAAAAACTATACCGAAATTTCTAAAAGACTTATTCAAATTTTAAAAGCAACTTATAACTTAAATCCTGAGTTTTTAAATTCTAACCAAGGTTATAATATTACAACACATCAAGATTTTAATAGACTTTGGGGATTAGGCACCTCATCAACGCTTGTTAATAATATTGCAAATTGGGCAAATGTTGACGCCTACAAACTTTTAGAAAAAACATTTAAAGGTAGTGGATACGATATTGCTTGTGCTCAAAATAATACACCGATAACCTATCTATTAAGATATAGCCAGAAACCGTTAGTTGAAGCAGTTAGCTTCAGTCCTGCTTTTAAGGCACAACTCTACTTTGTTTATCTTAACCAAAAACAAAATAGTAGAGATGGAATAGCTGCATATAAAAAAAATGCTAAAGTTGATACTGAAGTAATAAATAAGATAAATACTATTACTAATGCAATTATTTCTTGTGAATCACTTTCAGAATTTGAAGCACTTATCGAAACCCACGAGGAAATAATTTCTAATCTCATTAAACAAAAGACCATAAAATCTCGACTTTTTAAAGACTTTAATGGCAGTATAAAAAGTTTAGGTGCTTGGGGAGGTGACTTTGTTTTGGTGACTTCTAAGACTAATCCTACAGACTACTTTAATGATAAAGGATTTGATACTGTGATTCCTTACACTGAAATGGTACTTTGATTAAACTCTTAAATGCTGAAACAAGTACAGCATGCATAAAAATAAAAATGGCTTCACATTTCTGTAAAGCCATTTCTTTTTATTCTTTATTTAAAGCTAATTAGTAAACTGTTTTAGCTCTATTATCTTCTATATCAGCGGCTTTTTCTAAAGCTTGGTATACTTTACCTTGTACTATATTTTTACGCTGAGAATTTAATCTATTGATAATCGCTGCATAGTTATCTAGCTTTGTAGCCTCATTTACTTTAGTCACTTCAATTACATACACACCTTTTTCACCATCAATTGGCTTTGAGGTTGCTCCTTGTGCAAGACCAAATGCAGCACCAACAACCTTAGGCTCTACACCTGCTCCAGAAAGCGTTGTATTTTTTATAGTAAGTGCAGCTGCCGTTCTTGGACTCTGTCCATTATTTTTGGCAATATCATCGACTGTAGTTGCTGTAATTTTTGATCTAATCATTTCAGCTTTTTTCTCCTTTCTTATTTCCGGTATTGCAGTAATTGATGCGTTTTCAACACTCATTAGACCTTCTGGTCTTTTCTCTACAAGCTTAGCAACAATAAATCCAAAACCAGAAATTGAGAAGTTTTTGTATTCTCCAGTGTCTGTATCTTCATCAAATGCCCAACGTACTACCTCTCTCTGGCTTCCCAGACCAGGAATGTTTTCATCTAATTCTTTAAAGGTAATCGGCTTTACAGTTAACTCACGCTCAGCAGCTAAAGCATTAAAATCTCCTTCTTTTATAGCGATCTCAAACTTAGACATTTTATTAAAAACTTCATTAAGCGTTTCTTCAGAAGGTTCAATTTTATCTGCCAATGTTGCTACTTTAATAGCTTTGTTAAAACTCTTTTGCTCTAATATTTCAATTATATGAAAACCAAAAGATGTTCCTACAACATCTATATCTCCTGTTTTATTATCAAAAGAATAGGCTTTAAATTCTGGAGCCATACCTGCATTGTATGCAAATTCTAATTCACCATCGTTTTCATTACTTACTTTATCCGAAGATAATTCAAGTAAATCCATAAACTTAGTACCACTCTTTATTTTAGCTAAAATGCTATCGGCCATTTTCTTTGCTTCATCAACAGTCCTTGTAACATCTGGACCTGCATTAGAGGCACCAGCAAAAGGCACTAAAATATGACGCACATTTACCGTATCTGGTAATTGCTTTATCGCAATTACTTTAGATAATTTAAAATATTCACCATCTTTATATGGACCAAAATAATCGTTAACATTTAGATTCATCAATGTATCTTTAGCAACAGCAGGTAATTGAGCTGCTCTTAAAAACGAATCATTATAATTAATGTCTGAATTTATATTGATGAAATCTTCGATGTTAGTTGTAGAATCGAAACCTAAAATTGTGTCAGTACTCTTACTACTTTCATTCCACTCAGCTCTATTATTCTTTAAAGCTAATAAACCAGCTTTAATCTTATCCTCGTCTGCTTTAGAAGCTTCTTCTTTAAACTCTACATAAACAATTTCTCTAGTTTCATCTACCTTAAACTTTTCCTCATTCTTCTTCATGTAAGAACTAATGTCGCTTTTAGAAACTTGCACTAAGCTATCTGCTATACTTGTGTATGGCACTTGCACATAACGAATATCTACCGTTTTAGCATCACCAAAATATTCATCTTCAGCTTCAGATATTGTAGCACTCACACCAGCTTTAATCATATTGTAATATGTTTGCTGAATTGCATTTGCAGCAATAGTCTGCTCATTGTTTGTCCAACTATCATAATTCACTACAAAGTTTCCAAGTGGTGCAGTTTCACCATTTAAATCTTTTAAGTTTGCTATAAATGCATTTAATCGATTCACGTCAAAATTACCATTTGCATCCTGAAATTCCGGATATGATGAAAAACTAGTTTTTAATAAATCTCGCATTTCATCTTTTTCAACAGATAAGCCTAATGCTTCAAACTCAGACTCTAAAATAATCTTACGAAGTTCTTGATTATAGACTACATTCATTGCTTGCGTAGACGTTTGTCTTCCGCCAGCTCTGTCTTGATAGTTTTTTACTTTTTGTTGAAAATCTAAACGGTTAATATCTTTTCCGTTAATGGTTGCAACAACATCTTGAGATTCTCCAGAAAATGCTGTAGAATTTTTGAATAAATCCCCAATTACGAATGAAAATAACGCTAATGCTATTACTAATATTAGTATCAGTGAACGTTGTCTAATTTTATTTAAAACTGCCATAGTCCTTTTTGTATGTGTATTTGGTATAAATAAGTCTGCGAAAATAGTACTTTCTAGCAAATTAAAAAAGGAGAAGCTTAGTTTTTATAAGCGTTTAACTCAATTAATCTATTTCAAGAATTTTTAGAAGTACAACATCTATTTTCGTTGAAGAAACTTCCTCTATAGTAAACTTAAAGTTCTCAATAAGTACGTCTTCATTTTCCTGAGGGATTTCTTCTGTTGCATTAACAATTAAGCCTCCTAAAGTTTCATAGTTTTCGCCTTCGGGTAGATTTAATTTATAGGTTTCGTTGATGTAATCCACTTCTAATCGTGCAGAAAACTTATAGGTATTTTCATTGATATGTTCTTCAATTAGCTCAACTGTATCATGTTCATCTTCTATTTCTCCAAATAGTTCTTCAATAATATCTTCAACAGTCATAATACCAGATGTACCTCCATATTCATCAATAACTACAGCCATACTTCGACGCTTCTTAGTTAAAATATTAAGTACATCTTTAATAAGAATTGTTTCGGGTACAAAACCAACCGGAATAATAATAGACTTTATCGTTTTTGGCTTTTTAAAAAGCTCAAATGAATGTACGTAACCTAAAATATCATCGATAGTATCTTTATAAACTATAATTTTTGTTCGGCCTGTTTCAATAAATAACTGTCGTAAATTTTCGATACTATCCGAAATATCCACTGCAGTAATTTCAGTACGAGGCACCATAACCTCTCGTGCTTTAACTTCTGAAAATTCGAGCGCATTTTGAAAAATCTGAATTTCTGTATCCACATCCTCATGGTCTTCAACAGATTCCATTTGCTCACTAATGTAATTACCAAGTTCAACCTTGGTCATTGCTAAAACAGCATCTTCACCTTTAGCTCTAAACACATATTTTAAAACTGCATCTGAAATCCAAATGACAAAATCTGAAACCCATGAAAACAGCACATAAAATATATATGTAGGAAATGCTAAAATCTTCATCAATGAATTAGCATAAATTTGAAAAAACACTTTTGGTAAAAACTCTGCAGTGATTAATATAACAAGAGTAGAAATTATAGTTTGTGTTAGTAATTGTAAATCACCAAATAAATAAGATAAAGCTCTACTATCTGATGGCAGCATGGTATTAAACCAGCGCATTAATACATCGCCCATTTTAAAACCATATATAACCAATGCTATATTGTTACCTATAAGCATGGTTGCAATATACTTTGATGGCTTAGCTGTAAGCTTTTCGAGTATTTTACCTAAAAAATCCCCTTGCTTTTTTTCTAATTCAATATGAATTTTATTGGAAGACACATAAGCAATTTCCATACCCGAAAAAAAGGCTGAAAGTATAAGCATGCCTATAATAATGACTATATCGGCAGTCATAAATTATTTTTGGTTACGGTCTTCTATCTTTTTTCTGAAACGTTTTCTAAAGAAAAACATAAAAATTGCTAAAGCTGTAAAAAGCAATGACATGTAAGCTCTATTTCTATCAACTGACCAGTTAGTAATAGCATCCCAAAGAAATAATGCAGCAAAAATAATATAAGCGTACTGAAAGAATTTTAGAAGTTTCATTTATTAGAAGTAAGATTTATTTCTAAACAAAGGTAATCAATTATCGAGTTCAAAATCACCACCCATTTCATGAATTTGGTATTTCTTGAATGTTTTATCCGAATCAAAGCCATAGCCATAGGTCTGAGTAGTTGGTCCTTTAAAAGTAAAACGTTTATTGGTAAAAACCCATTCTAGCTTTTCGTTATAGAACAATTGATGCGTTCGTAAAGTATCTCCACTGTAGGTAGCAACTACTACTTCATCTCTTAAATCTATAATTCCAGTTTCTGTATAATAAATGGCGTAACGAGAGGTTATTGTTGTTTTATTATTGTCTTCGTCATAGACTATGAGCTCAATACCATTAGGAAACTCTGAAAAAGCAAAATCTCTATTAGAGTAATCTAACATTTTGGGACTTAAAAGGTTTGCTACAAGTCTTACGGCAGTATCTTCTTTAGTCTCTGTATATTTTAAATCAATGTTTTCGGCTTCACCTATAGGTTGGTTTTGAAGAACACCTATTTTCTGTACCTCATCAAAATCGTTTTTACACGAAAAAAACAAAGTCACAACAATTGCTGTGACTATGTTTTTTATAATATGTAAATTACGTTTTGTCATTAATTTTTTGGGACAGTAACTGAACGCTGAATCCAACATCCTATTTTAATTGTCTCACCTGCACACGTACAGTTAAAAATT
This sequence comes from Winogradskyella echinorum, assembly GCF_014297365.1. Taxonomy (GTDB): domain Bacteria; phylum Bacteroidota; class Bacteroidia; order Flavobacteriales; family Flavobacteriaceae; genus Winogradskyella; species Winogradskyella echinorum. Next base: position 542,194 of record NZ_JACOQD010000001.1, read on the forward strand.
TCTGATTTACTCGGTGCACTAGCTCTATAGCTCGCAGCTGTCTGAGCAGCAGCCTTTCTTAAACGACCATCTACTCTACCAGCTTTTTCTGCTTCTATTGCAGCTAACCAAAATACTGCTCTTTTATTAAAGTTAGTATCTCCACAGTTATTAGCACTCTTAGCATACATATTTGCAATTTGTAAATATGGTGAGCCATCTGAAGGGTTAAGTTTTAAAGCTTCCATGTAATATTGTCTCGCTTTACCATAACTTCCTCTTTTCTTAAAGTCTTGCGCTAACTTCTTATAAAGTTTTGCCTTTTTTAAAGGATCTGTTTCTAACTTAATTGTTTGGTCAAAATATTTTTGTTCATCAGTTAATAAGTATAGGTAGAAAGCAGTATCTGCACTTGGCTCAATACTATTCTTTTGTTCTACTAACTTTAAGAATAAAGGATCTTCTTTACATCCTTTAGCATACATACGGTTCATTGCACGTTGTAACCAAACTCCATTGTTTTTATTTTCTTCAAAATCTTTTTGGTAAAGTGGTATTAAAACTTCACATGTAGCTCTTTTACCTAATTTCTGATCCATACTAGAGGTTACTTTTTCATAAGCCTCTAAATTAGCTTCATAATTATTCTTTCTACTCACTTCCTTTTTAGATAAGGTCGTACCAGCTTCTTCTTTTTCTACTAACTTATTAAGTTTTTCGGTATAGCTTTTTTCTGCACCTTCAATAACTTCAATCACATCATCATACTTATCGAACATTTCTTGAGCTGTTTTTTTACCGGCATCAAACAAATCTACTATAAGAGAAAAATAAGTATATAATCCTTGTGCACTTGTAAAATTAGTAACATCCTTCTTATATGCTTCATCAAACATATTATATAACTGATCATCAGTTTTATTTAAGTCTTTTCTATACTTATAAGCCAAATTAGCTTTGTCAGCTAAAACTTCACCCAAAGGATATTTTGAAGCAAAGTGCTCTCTAGCTTGATCCCAAAGTAATAGTAAGTCGTTAATATGAGCTATTTTTTCTGCACCAGTTGACTTATCAATTTTGTGTTTTAAAATTTTCTCGCCGTAAGCATAAATTGCTCTATTGAATTTAGGACATTTTTCTCGTACTATTTTCCAAGGACCATAAGCGTCATCATACCTTTTGCTTTTATAATAACCATCAAAAAGTGATAGGTTATTCATACATTCTTCATCTTGCTGAGCAAAACCTATGTTACAACTCACAAAAAGTGCCAGTAATAGTATAGTAATTCTCGTCTTCATCTTAATTATTATTGTTAGTTATACTTCCTTTTTTCAAACCATCTAGAGTTCAAAGATAAACTTACGTTGAAGTTTATAAAATTCTCTTTGATTAAATTTTGTTTAGTTGTTCCGCGTTGTCCAAATTCTAAGCCTAAATTAGCATTAGAAAACAAATTCCTCTTTCCAACTGGTAAACCTAGACCAAAAGATATGCCAAACTCTTTAATTGGTTCATCTTTTATTACTAAACCAGTATTTGAAAAGTTAAATCCTGCTCTATATACTACACGTTTTAAATAGCCAGAAAAGGCATTATACTGGGGAATATAGAAACCACCTACTGACAATTGAGATGAATTCTCAAAGGTTGAAATTTGGTTACTAAATATTGGATTAGAAAAATCCGCAGTATTCATAAGCGTATATTCTGTACCAACAAACCAAGAATTTGGTTTACCCAGACCAACACCAAAAGCTAAACGAGATGGCATGGTTAAATCAGTATTTCTTAAATTATTAGATTCTAAATCTGCTTCAATTCTGCTAGATACTGCAATAACATCTCTAGAGATGGCATCTAAAGAGACTGTAGAAAATACACGTTCGTTCTCAGATGACAAATTAGTTTCGGGTGCATATGTGGCCGTTGCAGACAACTCCAACTCATCTGTTATCTTATCTTTAAATGCTAATCCAAAGTTTAAACTCAATCCACTTAAGTCTGACCTATTATACTCTCTAGTTTGGTATTGAGCTAAATCTCCTTCTGTAGTATATTCTAAAGCAATTGCCGTATTTTGAATATTTCCAAAATTGTAACTAATATCAACACCTGCATTAAGATTATCAGAAATTTGGTAGCCAAAACCAGCAAATACTCTATTAATTCCGCCTTCACCTCGATAGCGATTTATTAAATCATTATCATCATTTACATCATCGAGTTTATAACCAACTGAAGTATATGGTACCAATCCAAAACCAAAACCAAATCTTCCTATTGGTACTGATAAAGCTAAATAATCGAATGTTGAGCTATTAGCTTTACCCTCACCAAAATCACTTTTTAAAGTAGCGCTAGATGATGCTCCAGCGACGGTAAACTTTACGGGTCTGCTTTCGCCTTTAAAAACTGGCCCACTCAAAGATTTACCAGCATAAGCTGCAGGATTTCTAAGGTTAACATGGATACTATCTAAGTATACACCAATACCTCCCATACTACGATTTTCTACTGTACCCTTAAATTTAAGACTACCCAAACCATAAAAAGAATAAGGCGATGTGGTTCCTTGTTGTGCAAAAGCACTAGAACTGAGAATTGTAATACAAATTACAATGAGTCGTTTTATCATTATTTTGAATTAAAATCTAGAATAAAATTTAAACCTCCCAAAAGGAAATTTGAATTCGCAAATATGCTATTTTTTAATTGGTTTGACAAAAATTTGGCATCTCCTCCTGTTAAAATAACTGTTAAATCTGGGTATTTTAACTGATATTGGTCAACAACACCATCAATTTCCTTAATTACTCCAAATACAACACCAGAATGAATCGATGATTCTGTAGAGTTTCCAATTATTGTTTTTGGTTGGTTTGTATCTAATAACGGAAGATTTGCCGTTAAATTATTTAAGCTTTTATATCTCAGCCTAATACCTGGTGAAATTGCTCCACCTAAGTAATCGTTTTTGTCTGTTATAAAGTCGTAAGTAATACATGTACCAGCATCTATAATCAAAACATTTTTATCTGGAAATTGATTTACAGAGGCACTTACCAACGCTATACGATCAACTCCTAAAGTTTTTGGTGTTTTATAAGAATTTTTAAAAGGTAATTTTGTTTTATAACTTAACTCAATAACATCTATATCCTCTTTAATAATCTCAATCTGACTTTTTGATAACCGCCCAACTGAAGAAATAATTGCAGATTTAATATTGGGAAACTCTGTTTTTAAGACTTGATATTGTTTTTTAAATTCTGAAAGCTCAAAACTAATTTTATGGATAAGATCTGCATTTTTATATACGGCAAACTTTACAAAGGTATTCCCAACATCTACAATAAGATTCATAAATAATTTATTATTACACAAAACAAGCTATAAACTCATTTCTATTAAGCTCATTTTAAGGCTTATTTAGTGTTGCAAATTTATAAAATCAAATTTTACTAATTTCTTTTTGTGAATAATAAAAATGAGTATATATTTGCATCCGCTTAATTAAGCAATTGGTGCCTTAGCTCAGTTGGTAGAGCAAAGGACTGAAAATCCTTGTGTCCCTGGTTCGATTCCTGGAGGCACCACCATCAAAAACCCGATTCAGTTGAATCGGGTTTTTTGGTTTTTAGGTATATCTTCATAGATAACGTGTAATTTTTTGTAAGTAAAATACCGAAAAACAGTCGTTTCAACGTTTTTTCAGTTAAAATCTTAATTAGAGATAATTTTTTTTCTAGTTTTCTGTAGCCAAATCTTTAAAACTTTATCTACCATGAAAAATTTACGATGGCTTTCAGCAGTCATACTATGTCTAGTATTTGCATGTGAAACCGATCCGGATGAAACATCTGATCCTCTACAAACCTACTATATTTATAATCTAAATCAACAATTTTCAACTACTGAATCCTTCATAATAGATTTTGAAGACTTTAATGCAGGTGACATTGTATCTGAAATATTTATAACAGATCCTTTTGAAAATGCTCTAGTCGCTGGCATAACAATGGCATTTCCAAATAGTAATGCTGCCATGATTTTTGATTCATCAAATCCTACGGGAGGAGATTTTGATATCGGCACTCCTAATGAAATTTATGGAGGACCAGGAATTGGAAATGGTGGTGCTAGTAACGATACAGCATTGGGCAATGTTTTAATTCTTTCTGAAGATTTAGATTCTAACGATCCTGATGATATTTTTGAGATAGGTGCCAGTTTTCTATTTGATTTTAGTAGTAATCACAATGTAACCTTAAAAACCTTTGATATCTTAGATATTGAAGAATCCTCTAATCCTACAGTTGTAAATTTATATGATATTGAAGAAAATATTCTATTCACCAAAGTTTTGAACTCTGGTGGTGACAATTCAAAAATGACTGTAGATTTAGAAAACACAAATGGTGTTGCATTTATGGAAATTATAATGAATAGTTCTGGCGCCATAGACAATATCGCTTTAGAATTAGAAACTGAAAAACCATGTTCTGAATGTAATAGTGGAATCTCTGAACTAACATTTGAATATACAGGAGATACTCAACAAGCACCAATACGGATTGAAAACTTAAATGGAGAAGTAATTTTTGAAGCTGCACTCAACACAAATGAAGAATTTACTATTACTATTGATGAAACAGATGGCACCTTTGAGAGTGACATTGTTCTATATGTAGAAAATGAGCAAGTTGCTTTTTTAGATATGGACTGCTATCAAGTAATTGGTCCAGGATATATTATACCATATTTAGAAATTGTTTCAGGATTAACTCAAACAGGAGATCAACTATGTCCTGTTGAAGTATCAATAGGATAGTTTTACTTTAGCGCTAAATCTTTACGCAATTGAATTAAATAATCAACATAAAAAACCCGATTCAAACGAATCGGGTTTATTGTTTATTTAAATATTCTAAATAATAATTATTCCCAAAAACCTTCTATTTCTTCGAGCGATTTTCCTTTTGTTTCTGGAATGAACTTATAAGTAACAAATACAATAACTAAGATAAATACAATAAATATATAATAAGGTAATGAACCATTCCAGGTAGCACTATTGTTTAAATCACTTCCCATTACTACCGGAAAAGAATGAGAAACTACATAATTGGCTGCCCATTGTGCGGCTACTGCCACTGACATGGCAACACTTCTAATTTTATTTGGAAACATTTCTGACAGTAATACCCAAACCACAGGACCCATTGATAAAGCGAATGATGCAATAAATAATAATACACCTATTAAAGATAATAGACCAACACTATTGGTTTGAAGTGTAATCGCTAAAAGTAAAAACCCAAGAATCATTCCAACAGAACCAATATAAAGTAATGGTTTTCTACCAAATTTATCTACAGTAAACATGGCTACAAAAGTGAATACCAAATTGACAAAGGCTAACAATATTTGCTGTGCTAAGACATCTTCTTTTCCAAAGCCAAGTGCTTTTTCAAAAATATCTGCTCCGTAATATAAAACTGCATTAATACCTGTAAACTGCTGTAAAACTGAAAGAACAGTTCCTATTGCAACAATAACTAATATTGCTTTTGCAAAAAAGTTGACTCTGGTACCATTGTTAATCTCATTTAAGGATTCTTTTATTCGCTCCATTTCTTGAGAGGCTACTTCTTCACCATTAATTTTTTTTAAGATTGCCAAAGCTTCTTCATCTTTACCCTTGAGAGCTAACCATCTAGGACTTTTCGGCACTATAAACAATAGGATTAAAAATAAAACACTAGGCACTAATTCGGACCAAAACATACGTCTCCAACCAAATTCTATATTTTCAGTTTCGCTTAAATCATTTCCAATGAAATAGGTCGCTAGGAAAACTACAAAGAATCCAATAACAATTGCTAATTGATAATAAGTGACCATGCGTCCTCTGATATTTGAAGGTGCAATTTCTGCAATATACATTGGCGCATTCATAGATGCTACACCAATACCTAAACCACCAATAATCCTAAATGCTACCAACATGCTAACAGATTGAGGAAATATCTCTGGCAAACCAGATCCATAAGCAGAAACTGTAAAAAATACAGCTGAAATTATCAAGGACCACTTTCTTCCTATTTTAATACTTAAAGGACCAGCAATTATTGCACCTGCCAAACATCCTAATAGTGCACTTCCTACAACCCAACCTTTTAAACCATCACTTAAATTAAAATATTCTGTAAGATAAAATTGTGCTCCATTTATAACACCTGTATCGTAACCAAACAGTAAACCTCCTAAAGCAGAAACTGCGGCTATTAATAATAAGAAAGTACCTTTTTTCATTTTTTTTGATTTTATAACATTAAATAAGTACTGTTAATTCACTATAATCTAAACGAATGCCTATAAACTAAAATTGATAAATACTGGCAAATGATCCGAAGGATAATGTAAATTCCAATTATCACTTAGAACGGCATATTTTTTCACTTCTAAGCCATCACTTACAAAAGCATAATCAATACGTCTTGTCACTGGTCTATCAAAATGAAATCCGTTATAGGTTCCTTCTGGGCCAAAAGTGACTTCAGCAACTTCTTTCGAATCTTTCAGTTCAGTTTTGATGTGCTTTATACTCTCATGGCTAGGCTCCATATTAAAATCTCCTGTTAAGATTACAGGATAATTGTCTATGTTTAGTTCCTTAATTTTTTTAATAATTAATGTAGCACTGTTTTTTCTAGCTTCTTTTCCTACATGATCAAAGTGCGTATTAAATACCCAAAATTGTTTACCAGAAACATTATCTTTTAACAAAACATACGTACACACTCTATTACAAACTGCATCCCAACCCATACCAACTTTTTCTGGTGTTTGCGACAACCAAAAGGTGTTAGATTTAACAACCGTAAACTTTTCTTTTTTATAGAAAATAGCAGAATATTCTCCTTGGTCTTTTCCGTCGTCTCTTCCTAGTCCTACAAAACTATAATCTACCAAAAGACTATCTATATCTTTCATTTGATTAGGCATAGCTTCTTGTACACCCAAAACATCAGGTTCGTAAAACTTAATTTGATTGGTAAAAAAAGGTTTTCTGTTTGTCCAACTATTTTCGCCTTCAATAGGGTAGTCTAGTTTAATATTATAGGACATTACTGAAAAATCTTGGGCAAATCCAAAACTTGAAACAGTAAGAACAAGGATTAAAATATATTTCATCTTATTTAAATTTATTCTGCAAATGAAATATAGGTCTCTTTATTTATTTAAATATAAAAGTCTATAAATAAAGAGACCTATTTCATAATTTATCTCTATTGAGGTGCTATTTTCATTGCGTTTATGTAATAAAACTGATTGCCGTTGGTATTAGCATCACCAGCTGAAACTCTTAAAGTTATTTTTCCGTTTGCATCTGGCTGTACATTCGAAATACAAACAGTGTTAGTTGCATTATTTGCAGCATCTAAATTAGCAGATTGCTCAGTAGCACCAATAACAGTATATTTTGTATCTCTATTATCACTTACACCATTTCTTGAACCAAAGAAACAAAACTCATAAGTATCATTAGACTCAAAACCAGTGAACTCTATAACACTTTCTTCAAGCGGTGGGTTTGAACCCCAAGCAAGTGCATGAGAATAAAAATTAGAACGTGAAACTGAATCATCCATATTAAAATCCGTTGTAGATGAACCTGCTCCAGATGTATTATTTATACCTCTAAATCTAGCAGTTGTAGTTGCAGTTACACCTGTAAAATCACCATTTGAATATAAAATATTTGGAATACCACCACCATCTAAATGGCTTGTATACGCATTCCATCCATCAGGATTATCTGAGCTTGAAAAATTAATAAATACAGGTTCAGAAATAATTCCATTTCCTCCTGGGTTTTCATAATCAACTAAAATAGTAATTTCATTAGGGTTTAAAGCAGCTTCGTGTGCAGCTTGTTGTGCCAATCCTTGATAATAATCTGATATTCCATCTGGCTCATAAGAATTTCCAATTACAGACTCACCAAATAACATCTCATACCACGTACAGGATGCTGTGTATTTACCCAAATCATTTAAGTGATATCCATCACGCGTAAAACCATCTCCTAAAAAACTGGTTCTTCCATTTTGAATAGCAGTTGCTGCCGGTATAACCATAGTCGTAGGAATTAAATTTTCTGCTAAAGTATATGCATCAATAATTCCATTAAACATTGTCATTTGATCATTATTATAATTTGCAAAACCAGAATGAGTTGAGTTTTGAGCATAGGCCCAAGTTTTATGCAATATATACTTAGTACACGGATTAGGATTATGACCTCTTACAATGTTATATAAACTTGGAAGTGGATTTATAAATGTATCAAAAAGTCCAGATTCATAACTCGCTTGTTGGAAACTAATATAATCCCAATTTTCATCTGCAACAGCTTCAGAAATTGAAAAATTTGAAGTAACAGTACGTGTACCATCTAAGTCTATTTTTCTGTAGCTATAGTTATTAGAATCACTTGATGCACTCGAAAGGTGCGTATCTAAATTTGCACCACCAATATACATGTTCCCTACCACTACTTGCTTGCCTTCCGCATTAGCTAATCCCCAAAAATAAGCTTCCAAAGCATCTTCTGAAAAACTATTACCAATAGCCAAGATCTTAAGAATACCATCACTTTCATCGTCTATAATTACTTGAACAGATGCCGAAACTTCTCCGTCATCAGATGCTAAAGTTAAGGTAACATTCCCTTCTGCAATTGTTTGAACAGTTACTGCAAACGTTAAAGGCTCTACTGTAAAATCTACTAATTCAGCAGGTTGAGCCGTCCAAGTATAGTTTTTTGCCGGAAAAATAACATTATTAAATTCTGGAACAATCCTATACTCACAACCAGACGTCAACGTTATACTATTTGGTACTAAGGCTTCAGTTTCTACATTTAAAGTTTCTTCACTACCTAAAGGTGTGATATCATCTTCTTCTGTACAAGAATTAAAATTGATCAAAAAGAAGACGCACAAACAAAATTGCGCCAACTTCATAAATTTACTGGTTGTTAGATTTTTCATAATTATATTTATTTAGTTAATATTTAATTCTAACTCCAATTGAAATCATTGCTAACAATTGAGTTAAAATATGCTTCATTATTATTCAATAAAAATTACATCGCTCAGTTCTGATATCCCGTTTTCATTGTACGCTTCAATCGTAAAATAATATGGTGTATCTCTATCTAAACAACGCATAAAATGTGAATTGGTATCATACACTTGCCATGATTGATAGAGTTTATCTGGTGCAATTCCCCAGCGAATGTTATACCCTTGTGCGCCTTCAACTTTATCCCAAGAAAATGAGACGTCTCTTCGGTCTTTTTCACGATTAATTTTGAAATTAGACACTTTGTTTGGCACTTCGCCTAAACCAAGCCCAAAGACTCTAACTTCAGACATTGCGAAGTTATTTCCTGGTACTTTTACATTGTTATATCTAACATATTTTGCTTTTACTGGCTTGTCTAAAACGAGATATGCATTTGGTGCATCAATTTCGCTTTGACTTCTATCCACAACGGTTTTCCAGTTTTTACCATCTTCGGAAGTTTCAATAGTAAATTGATGTTTTAATCCTTCAACACGTGTGTAAATGCCTGATTCGTGATCGTGATAATTTAGTTGAATGGCGTAAACAGTTCCTTCATTTAATAATTCAATAGTTATCCATTGCTTATCATCATTGGCTTCGGCAACCCAAAAAGTTTTAGGGTTTTCATCGGTTAACACCTTAGATGCTATTTGTCCATCAGCATTCATTTCTGTTGGGATTTCTTTTACTTCAACCTCATCATCATTAGACGTGAATTTCATTATTTGTTGAAGCGAAGATGATACTCTAACATTTCCTTTATAAGACAATAACATCCAACCGTTATGCTCGCCTGCTTTTGTAGGATGACTCGGTGCAAAACGCGGGTAATCGCCGTAAGACGTATTACTATACATTAATCCATCCTCGTCAAAATAGGTAGGAAACATACATAAACGACGTTCCCACTGTGCATTAGAGGCTAACGCCATTGTTGCAAAATGCCAATATTGACCATTAGTTTGCTTTACAGTAATGCCGTGTCCTGCACCATTTGTAAATCCGCCAGGTTTAAAACTCATGGGATTATTTTTCATGTATGTAAATGGTCCTGTTGGTGTATCACCAATATATACGCCATCTGCATAAACATTAAATTGTGTTCCTGGTGCTGCGTATTGCAAATAGTATTTTCCGTTGTGTTTGGTCATTGACGCTCCTTCCATATAACCTTCTTTTAAGGTTGGATGAAAGTTGTTTTCACCAAATCTTTCCCAACCGTGTTTTTCTTCATCAAGATTTATCAGCTCTTTTCGCTCTCCAGTTTCTAAAAAACGATCGTCTTTATTCAGCATTTTTACACGAATAGGATGCACATTAGAAGAGCCCCAATACAGATAAGCTTTTCCGTCGTCATCAATAAACAATTCGGAATCTTGTATGTTGTTTGAAATGGAAGCGGTTGGTGTCCACGTTCCTTTTTTAGGATCATCTGTATACAAAATACTTCCATAACCAGCAGGATCGCCAGCAAAATACACTAAGGAATCTTTATAATTAAATGCTGTTGGTGCGTTGCTGCCCTCAAAAAACCATTGTTGTGGTTTAATGAATTTCCAATTGACTAAATCTTTAGAATGCCAATACCCAAATGAACGTGTGACGAACATATAATATTCGCCTTTAAACTCAATAACTGCAGGATCTGCACCAGAACGATACGATTGATTTCTGCTAGAATTATACACCATATAAGTGTAATCAATATCTAGTGGATTGATATAGGTTTGTTGATCTGAAACGGTTTCAGATAAGTCTTTTGATATTGAATTTTCATCTGCATTCTTTTTGTTTTCTTTGTTACAAGAAAACAGAAATGCTATAGTGAATAGAAAAATGAACTTTTTCATGTTTATATTTTAGTGTCTTTATCTGTTTCTGGATTATAAGAAGTGCCTGTATGACCTCTTAATCTTTCAAATTGCTTGTAAGCACGTTCTACTTGCTGCTTTGGTGCTTGCTTAAATTCTTCATCGGTGACCTTATATTGTTTTTGAAGCTCTGCCAACTGAGTTCTTAGTTCAGCTTCAATTTCGTCATATTCTGGATTATCGATTTGGTTATTTATTTCTTTTGGGTCTTCCTCTAAATCATATAATTCCCAAGTATTAATATCATCAAAAAAATGCATGAGTTTATAGCGCTTAGTTCTAATTCCGTAATGCTTCTTCACCATGTGAAATGCAGGATAATCGTAATAGTGATAATACACAGCATCTCTAAAATCATCTGTTTCATCAAATGTTTTTTCTAAAAGTGGTCGCAAGGATTTACCTTGCATATCTTCAGGAATTTCAGCTTGTGCATAGTCTAAAAAGGTTTCTGCAAAATCGAGGTTCTGAGTTAAATCCTCTATCACAGTTCCTGGCTTTATTGCATTCGGATATTTTACTAATAACGGCATTGCTAATGATTCTTCGTACATGTAACGTTTGTCAAACCAGCCTTTTTCTCCCAGATAAAATCCTTGATCTGTAGTATAAATCACAATGGTGTTTTCTGCTAATCCGTTTTTTTCAAGATAGTCTAACACACGACCAACACCTTCATCAACCGAAGCAATGGTGGCTAAGTATTCTTGTAGATAGCGTTGTCCTTTCCATTCGGCTAATGCTTTTCCAGATAAATTAGCATCATGAAACGCATCATTCTTTGCTCGATAGGCCTTGTCCCAAGCTAAACGCTGCTCTGGTGACATACGCTCAAAATCGGTGGTCCAAGGATTCCAAGCTAATTCTGGATTACCTTTTGTTTTAGTCATTTTTAAATCATGACCTTCATACATGTCTTTATAAATGGTTTGCAATTGTTGTTGAGAGCCTAAAGAACCTTCATGATTGGTGAAATAAGTATCTGGTAATGGAAATTTTATAGAATCGTATTTATTGGCATGTCGCAAAGCTGGCATCCAATTTCTGTGTGGCGCTTTGTGCTGTAACATGAGCATAAATGGCTGATCAGCATCTTTTACTTTTTTTAGATACGTTAAGCCTTCTTCAGTAATAATATCGGTTGCGTAACCTTCAATCCTGGTTGTATCTGCAAGCTTTGTAGTTTCATTTAATGCTATAAAATCTGGGTTGTAATAATTACCTTGATCTTTTAAAATATTCCAATAGTCATAGCCTTCCGGATTACCATGTAAATGCCATTTCCCAATCATTGCAGTATTGTAACCTGCTTTTTGAAGCAGTTTAGGAAACGTTTGTTGGCTACCATCAAAACGGTTACCGTTCATTTTAAAACCGTTAACGTGACTAAACTTTCCTGTTAGTATCACAGCACGACTTGGACCACAAATAGAATTGGTGCAAAAGTTGTTTTTAAAGAGCGCACCTTCATTGGCAATCCTGTCAATATTTGGCGTTGGTGCTAGTTGACCAATAGGATGACCGTATGCACTAATGGCTTGTTCAGCATGATCGTCTGCCATAATAAAAACGATGTTTGGTCGCTTTTTTGGCACATCAACATTATCTTGCTTTTTTTCCTCTTTACAAGACTGAAAAAACAAAAGACATATTAATATTACTGAACTATATCGCATTACTGTTTCGTTTTTATGATTTTAGTTTGAACGACTTCGTCATTAAGCACTGTGCGTTTAAAAAAGTTGAACACAATATCTAATTCTTCATAAGGAATTCTGGAAATTTCGTGACGTGCATCTTTCACAATATTGAAATAGAAAGACGTCTCAAATTCCTCTAGTTTATCGGCTATAATTTTAGAACCATCCAACATTATATAACCGTCTTTGGTTGGTGCACAGTAATGGTGTGGTGCATTTCCATAAGGTACCAATTGGTCTTTTGTTCCGTGATATAAGACGGTTGGCACAGCATTTTCTGGCGACATATAACTCGCATCGACAATAGCACCAGCACACGAAAATGCACCGGCAAATTTTACATTACTGTAATCTTCGGCATTATCCACAAAATACTCGCGCATAAACACTGCATTTAGGATACCTTCGGCACCAGCACTACTGCCACCAGCAATGATTTTTGTAGTATCGATTTGAAGCTCATTAGCGTGCTCAACCACATATTTTGCTGCATCCATATAATCGATGGCAGCTTGCTTAAAGGTTTCTAACTTTTCATCTTTACTACAATCGCAACCAAAACCTGTTTTTGTACCTTTTCTTAGTAGACGATACGAAATGGATATACCAATATAATTCTGCTCTTTAGCAGCATATTTCACTAAATTTTCATCATCTATATAATCTCTGTGACCAACTGCAAATCCACCACCATGCATCCAAAGCAAAACTGGTAACGTATCTGTTTTTTTGATATTTTTTGGTGTGTAAACATCCAACATTAAAGTGTCTTTTCCTTTTATGGAATACGTGTAAGTCGCTTTATTTTGTGCTGAGAGTGTAAACACAAACAAGAATACAAATAGGTTTATTACAAATTTCATTTAGTCTAGTTTTTCAATTAAAATTCCACTAATTACCGCTTTATCTTCAATGGCTTTAAGATTAATAGTAAGTCCTTCTGAAGTATTTACATTAATCTCTGAACTTATCTCAACACCATATTTTTCTGGATATTGCTCTGCTAAATTCAAGTTCTTTTCTATTAAATTATCATTTATATAGATGTCAAAAATGCGCTGCTTTTTATTAATTTCTGAAGTACTTCTAGAAAGGTTATAAATGTTTTCGGTTGGCTTTATATGAGGTTCAACGAAGTATAACGCGACTTGATAATTACCTTCAGGCACGTCTACTTTATACTCGTTACAACCTTCTAATAAAGTTTGAAACAATGGCTCTGCATTGGTGTTTTTAATATTATGTGGCAGACCTTGATTTTTGTCTTTGGTTATACCGAAAGCTGTACCATTTTTATACCCAAACCATCCTTTTTTATACGCTTGATCTGGCACAAACGTAATGTTTTGCTCTTCATCATAAAAGTTGAAATGTGCACCTATATTTACACCAAAACGTTTAAAATTCTTAAAATCAAATGTTTCAATTCGATTAACTTTCATTCTTTTTTCTTCGGAAATAATTTCAGTTGAAACTTTTATAGTATTGTCACCATTTGTGAAAGGCATATTGACGGAAACAACACCGTTTTCAACTTTAAAATCGCCTAAACTGTTACCATTCAAACTTACATTTATGTCTTTTAAATTAGAATAGATTTGAATTGGAAACGTATCATCTTCTAAAACCGTTAACTGGCTCAAATAATCTGTTGCAATATGAATAAAAGGCACACCATCATCTAAAACCGATTTGTACCAATAGTAAATATCCTTAGTTGTTCGGTCATATTGCACCAATCCTTTTTGATTAACGTGTGGAATGGCATCACCTCGGAATTCTGAACCAAAATCGGCAAAATTCCACGCTGTCATTCCAGTCATGAAAGATCTGTTTGTAATCTGCTTGTAATAAGATTGATGCAATTTTGCTTGATAATTTGTAGAAAAATCGAACTTTTTAGGTGTTTTTGTAAAAATTCTAACGTCTGCTCCTGGACCATATTCTGAAAGCAACATTGAGCGTTTTGGATACCGCTGATGTTGGTCGTCTAAGAATTTACCTAAATCCTCAATTTGCGCATCGTACCAACCGAAATAGAGATTCCAGCCAAAAATCATGGGTAAATCGGCAATTCCAGTCTCGTTATATACTTCGTTTAAATGACCAGCCATAACCGTAATATGATTTGGTGCTAGTTTTCGGGTTAAATCTTCAAGCTCTCTTGCTAGCTTTAATGATGTTATTTTTAAATCTTCCTTTTCTTTTTCGGTTGATTTATTATCGAAAGCCCAACGTAGAAAAATCTCATTCATATAACCAAACATTACCACGCTTGGATAGTTGTAATATTGTTTGATGTGCTCATTTTGCATAGTATGAGAAACTTCAAAAAATGTATCGGAATCGGTTACTTTATTTACTATTGGAATTTCTGTCCAGACTAAAATACCGAGTTCATCACAAAGCTTATATAATTCTCTAGCGTGCGGATAATGTGCAAACCGAATGACATTTGCACCCATATTTTTTATAATATGAATGTCTTTCTTTTGCAGTTCAATTGGTACTGCATTACCATAATCTTTATAATCTTGATGACGATTAACTCCAATTAATTTTATTGGTTTTCCGTTGAGGAAAAAGCCTTTTTCTGGGTCTACACTTGCCCAACGAAAACCTAAATTGGAATGCTTTTGGTCTAAAATGGTTCCATTTTTATCTGTTAGAGTGATGACTAATTTGTATAGGTATGGGTAATCAGGCGACCATAATTTTGGATTTTTAATCTCTGGATAGTCGAATTCAACAATTTTGGTTTCGTTAGCTTTTAACTTTAAACCTTGATGATCTTCTCTAATAATTTCACCTTCTTCATCAAGTATTTTAAGATCTAAATGTGTGTTTGCTTTGTCTTCAAAATTATCAATTAACACTTTGACCTTAACACCAGCTTTTTCTTTGGAAACATTGTAATAATCAATGTAAAATCCATCAGACGCAAAATCCTTTAAACTAAAATGTTGTTTTGGGACGTTTATTAATTCAACATCGCGATAAATACCACCATAAAAGGTAAAATCGGCATCTAAAGGCGGAATATTGTCATTATGAGAATTATCAACTACAACTTCAATTAAATTGTACGAATCAAAGTTTAAAAGCGAAGTGATTTCAACATTAAAAGCTGTGTAACCACCTTTGTGATTAGTGACTTCTTTTCCGTTTACAAAAACGGTTGCTTCTTGATTAACTGCATTAAATTTTAACCAGAAAATTTGGTCTTCATCTTTAGAAGACACAAAGATTTGCTTCTTGTAATAACCTAAGCCACGACGGTAACCAGACTCATCATCAAATGCGTCTCTAGCATTCCAAGTATGAGGAATATTAACAGTTTGCCAATGGGTTTTATCTTCAGAATACTGCCAACCCGAATTAATGATTTTGGACTGGGCGTGACTTAAAAAAAAGGAAGCCACACACGCCATAAAAGCTAGGGATAACGTCTTGTATTTTATGTGTGGCATAATAATTAGCTATTAATCTAAAAGTTTGAATGAATTTTCGAAAGGAACATCTGAATTTGTACCGATAGCGACTTGAAATTCACCCGGTTCTGCAACAAATTCTAAACTAGAGTTATAAAATTTTAAATCTTCAACGGAAATATTAAATGTTACCGTTTCTGTTTCACCCTTTTTTATAAATATTTTCTTAAAACCTTTAAGTTCCTTTACTGGTCTTGTCACTGTGCCAACCATATCTCTAATGTAAAGCTGAGCAACTTCTTTTCCATCGTAGTCACCAGTGTTTGTTATATCAACAGAGACAGTAACTATGTCGTTTTGAGACATCGACGTTTTATCAATTTTAAGCTTACTATATTCAAAAGTGGTGTAGCTTAATCCAAAACCAAATGGATATAATGGTTCGTTACGAACATCTAAATAATTGGTTTTAAATTTCTCAAATTTACCTTCCGAATTGCTTAGTGGACGACCTGTGTTTTTATGATTGTAGAATAACGGTACCTGACCAACATTTCTTGGAAATGTTGCTGTTAACTTACCAGATGGGTTTACATCTCCAAACAACACATCTGAAATGGATAAACCAGCTTCGCTACCAGGAAACCAAACATTAAGAATTGCCGGAACAGTTTCACTCTCTTCAACTAACGTTAAAGGTCTACCAGTAAACAGTACTAAAACAACCGGTTTTCCTGTTTTTAATAATGCTTGCAACAAATCTTTTTGAACTTGTGGTATGCCAATATCTGTTCGACTACTACTTTCACCGCTAAACTCTGCCGATTCACCAATAGTAGCTACAATAACATCAGATTTTTTAGCAACTGATAATGCTTCATTTAGCATTTGTTGATCTGTTCTTCCATCTCGAGGAATGGTTTTACCAAACATTGTAGAACGCTGTTCTAATTCTAAATCGTAATCGATATTACTACCTTTTGCATACAATAAATTAACATCCTTGCCAACAGTTTGCTGTAAACCATCCCACACCGAAATACAACTTTCGTGATCAGTAGACACTGACCAGGTACCTGCCATATTGTTACTAGCTTTTGCTAAGGGGCCAATTACTGCAATGGTGCCAGATTTTTTAAGTGGCAAAATCTGATTATCATTTTTTAGTAATACTGATGATTCTGCACCCACAATACGTGCATAATCACGATTTTCCTTCGTGTAAGTATCATTTTTAGCACGTTCTTCACTACAATATTTGTATGGATCGTCAAATAAACCCAATTGATATTTTGCTGTTAATACACGTGCTACCGCCTTATCTATATCATCCATTGAAACCCTACCTTGGTCTAAGGCACCTTTAAGATCTTTGATATAAGATGCATTTATATTAGCAGCATCACCAGCCATATCCATATCTAATCCTGCTTTTAAAGCTAAAGATGTTACATCGAATTCGTCACCCATACCATGCGCACGCATTTCGTATATTCCAGTGTAATCAGATACTACAAATCCATCAAATCCCCAATCATCGCGCAACAAATCGGTTAATAACCATTTGTTACCTGTTGCAGGAATTCCATCTATTTCATTAAACGATGCCATTACCGAACCTACACCTTCTTCTACAGCAGCTTTATAAGGTGGTAAATATTCGTTATACATTCTAATCCGACTCATATCTACCGTATTGTAATCTCTACCTGCTTCTGGCGCACCGTATAAAGCGAAGTGTTTTACACAAGACATTAATGTATTGTTTGCTGCAATATCATTTTGCTGATAGCCACGTACCATTGAACGTGCTATTTCACTACCTAAATATGGATCTTCACCATTTCCTTCTGAAACTCTTCCCCAACGAGGATCCCGAGAAATATCTACCATAGGCGAGAATGTCCAATTAATACCATTTGCACTAGCTTCAGAAGCGGCAATTTGTGCTGTTTTTTCAATCATTTCCATATCCCAAGAGGCAGAAAGACCTAAAGGAATTGGGAAGGTTGTTTTAAAACCGTGAATCACATCCATTCCGAAAATTAACGGAATACCCAATCGGCTTTTTTCAACCGCTATTTTCTGAACTTCGTAAATATTTTTAGGATCTTTAATATTGAAAAGTCCACCTATTTTTCCATCTTCAATCTTTTTTACAACATCGGTACTTTTTGAAGAACCTGTTGTAATAGCACCTGTTGCCGGAAGATTTAACTGACCTAGCTTTTCATCTAAGGTCATTAAATCAACAATCGAATCTACCTTAGTTTGATAGGGATTATCCGTTTTTACCGATGATGAATTGTTGCTATTGGTGCTACACGATAATGCTGTGAGTATACCGAAACCAATTACAAGAGATTTTATGTTAGTGAATTTAAGCGTCGTCATTTTTATTTTTTTGATTTAGAGAAAAGCCAGGTTAATAATTCAGGTTCTGCAAAAGCAGGATCCCAACTGTTATGATTAGCGTCTGAGTATAAAGTGAAATTTGGTTTCCCTCCATTTTCTAAAATAGCATTCACCATTTTTAAAGAACCTTTTGGGTCTATAACATCATCATTAGCACCATGAAAAACCCATAATTCTACCTTAGCAGCATAGTTTTTAGTTAGCTCAGCATTACCGTCTCCACAAATAGCAAAAGCAGCCGCAAACATATCTGGTTGTCTGGATAAGATTTCAAAAGTTCCCATACCACCCATAGATAATCCACCAACATAAACTTTATCTTTATTCACATAGTCTTTACTGGTAACTTCTTGCATTAAATCAATCACCAATTGCATTGGTTTTGTTGCTTCTTTATCTTCTGGAAAAACAAGCTTTCGTGGAAGAGAAGATCGATCCACCTCTGCATTAGACCAAAAACTTTCTTTTGAACATTGAGGAAAAATAACAATTGCAGGAAACGCACCACGATTGGTTTTATCTGCGAACAATTTACTTCCATGTGCAAGTTGTTTTTTGTTATCATTACCACGCTCACCAGCTCCATGAAGAAATAGCAATACAGGATATTGTTTATCTTCTGAAAAATTTTCAGGATACATTATACGGTACTGCAATGTATCTTCACCTTTAATATGCACTTCTTCTTTATATATATCTTTTTGTGCGAAGGTTATTGCTGAAATTAGCAGCAAACAAAATGTTATTTGGTTTTTAATGTGTTTCATTTTTTAATTGGTTTAATAGGTAAATCCTAATATGTTTAATCCGTTTTGCACATCGTCGTTTTGCATAAATAAATTCCATAATAAGCCAGTGCGATGATTCTCTATCATAATAATTTGTGGGCCTTGATCTATGGCTAAATAACGCTCAGTAACCCAATTGTACTGTGGATTAAAAGCATCGTAAAAACCAGCAGGACCCATTAAGTCCTTTCCATAGAAATAATGCATTGCTGCCAATGATTTTTCTGGAGTATACGGCATAGAACTAATAGCTGCCGTTGGCGAAATTGTACCATTATCATTTTCTGGTTCGTGAGCCGTATAGCCTACGGAACCGTCAGAATTGCGTGTATAACTAGCCGTTAATCCCCAACAATCTACACCATAATCTGTATAATTATGAGGATTACTAACACAGTGTTGATAGTTTATATTAGTATGATTTACATTTAAATTCCAATAATTAGCATATTGATCATTTAGGTTTGTTGGATTTAATCCTAAATAAGAATAATGAGCCCAAAACAAAGGACCCGTACCCGAACCCGCATGATCCAAAATTAATGGAATACTGTACTGACTTTCTGTTGAAACAATACTACTATTACTTGCCCAACCTTGATGATATACATCTGGTGAAATCGCATGATATGGTGACGCAGCACCAAGAATAAATGCAATTAAAGTTTCGTTATAACCACTTAATTCAAGATTAATTGCAAACCCATTAGATGGACTCCAATGCCATAACAATTTATTTTGATTGTTGGTGTACCAATCCCATTCAACACTTTTCCAAAGTGTATCGGCTTGGCTGGCCAAAACTTGTTCTTCAGATGTTCCGTTTTTGAAATATTCTTTTACACAAATTAAACCTTGGGCAAAAAATGCAGTTTCTACAATATCTCCACCATTATCTTGCGAACTAAAAGGAATTATAGCACCCGAATTATCATCTAACCAGTGCGACCAAGCGCCATGAAAACGGTCTGCACCTTCAAAGAAATTTAGTATTTGTGTTAGTCTTTCTGCACCTTCTGTGCGAGAAATATAATTACGCTCAATTCCTACTAAAATTGCCATAAGACCAAAACCACTACCGCCAGTTGTAATTACATTTTGACTATTTGAAGGATCGTTTGGATGATAACGCTCCTTAGCAGCACCAGAATTAGCACCAGCAAAATCCCAAAAATATTTAAAGGTCGTCCGTTGTGTTAAATTCATTATTTGAATATCGGTTAAAGGATTCGTAACAACTGGATCATCATCTGTTGGTATTTCATCATCTACAGAATCATCTGGCTCTTGATAAGTCGATTCATCATTAGAACCACAACTGAAAAAAATAATTAATAATATATAACCTAATTTCTTCATTTAGTTTTTGTTTTCATTGGTAAAACCAAGCTTTTTCAGACCGTTTTGTACGTCTTTGTTATTCATAAATAAATTCCAAAACAAACCTGTTCTGTAGTTTTCTATCATCACAGGTATTGGACCTTGATCAATTGCCAAATATCTAGGCAGATACCAATTGTGTTCGAAGCTAAATGCGTCAAAGGGACCATACTCACCTATTAAACTATCATGGTTTTTATACAAATTTGTTAGCATTTGCATACTCTCTTTTGGTGTATAGGGAAAAGAGGATAATGCTGCCGTTGGCGATATGACGCCTAAATCATCTCCAGGTCTGTGACCAGCATAACCATTTATAGAATAACTTGAAGTGAATCCCCAAATATCATCGCCATAACCTTTATAGTTCTTTGGGTTATGTATTGCGTACTTATAGTGAATTTTAGCATGATTTTGAGTGAGTTTCCAATAATCGGCATATTGGTCTGATAATCCTTTTGGGTTTAATCCTAAATAAGAGTAATGTGCCCAAAACAATGGACCAACTGGTGCGTCGCTATGCTCAAAATAATCTAAAATCAATTCTTCATTGTAATAAGATGCCTTTGAAACTATGTCACCATTTCTTGCCCAACCTTTTTCGTAAACTTTTTTTGAAATTGGGTAGGTTGGTGAGGCTGCAGCAAGCACGTACATAATTAGACATTCGTTGTAACCACCTACTGGGAAATTCATGTCCCAATCATACTCTGGTGACCAATGCCAATAAAGCACATCTTCACCCTCTTTTGTATACCAATTCCATTCGACTTCTTTCCAAAGTTGTTCTATTTTGGTAATGAGCTTTTGTTCTTTTTGGGAACCATTTTTAAAATACTCGGAAACTGTTAATAACCCTTGTACCAAAAATGCGGTTTCCACTAAATCACCACCATTATCTTTTTTACCAAATGGATACATTTTTCCAGTTTCTCCATCTATCCAATGTGACCAAGCTCCGTGAAAGCGATCAGCTTTTTCCAGGAAATCTAAAACTTTAGTATATCTTTTAAAAGCCTGTTCTCTTGTAATCCAACCTCGTTCTACTCCTACTAAAATTGCCATAAGACCGAAACCACTTCCTCCAGTAGTCACTATATTTTCTGGAGACATGGAATAATCATTATCTAAATGAATCCGCTCTCTTGCCATTCCAGAATTTGGCTCTGCTCCATCCCAGAAATAATTAAAAGTCTGGAATTGAATGGTATCTAAAAGATGATTTTCTGTTAAATCAAATTTAGCATCCTTAACTAAAGCCATATCTGAATTCTCAGTGGATTTAGTATTATTTTGACAGCTAAATATAGATAATACTATGGCCATCAAAACAATAGTTTTATTTTGATTAATTAGTTTCATTAGTAGTGTTTGAATAAACTTTAGCTGCATATTATTTCAATGCAGCTAAAGCAGTAAAGACTAATTCAAAAATTTATACACACTCAAATTATAGTGTTTTGGCTCAATATTAAACTCACTTATTACCAACCAGGATTTTGAGTCATCTCTGGTGTTTGGTTAATTTGTAAATCTGGAATTGGAAACAATTCATGTTTTCCTACAATAAATGTTTTACCATCTGCTGCCATAGCACTTTCTGCTTGACCAGTTCTATTAAGATCAAACCAACGGTCGTGCTCAAAGGCCAACTCTAATCTTCTTTCTTTCCAAATATCATTCATAGTTGGTGAATTTATAGAAGCAAGATTAACTCTATTTCTCACTCTGTTTAATGGTGTTGCAGCATCTGCACCTATATGAAGTGCAGCTTCTGCCTGAATTAATAATACTTCGGCAAAACGAAGAATTCTAACATTTTTATCACCATCACCTGCACCTGCATTCGCACTCGAGTATGCTTTTTCATTATACATAGGGTTTTCTGTGGAAGCGCTAACTTCTCTACCGTCCCATAATGTTTCACCTGCAAAAATGATTGTTGCATCTCTACGAATAACATCTCCTTCTGCATTAAATGCATTTAAAAGATTTTGAGAAGGTGTATTAAAACCCCAGCCCCAACCACCAGTACCTCTTGCACCTTGTGTTTGTGAATATTGTTGTACACCATGAGCTATAGATTCTCCTCTTCCTTGTACTTCAAAAATTGATTCTATACCATTTTCTTGAGAAGCCCTCCACAATTCTTCATAATTAGAATGTAAATCGTACTCACCTCCAGTAATTACGGCTGTAGCCATATCATAAGCATCTTGCCAACTTTCTTCATACATATATACTTTTGCTAATAAAGCTTGAGCGGCACCTTTAGTTGCTCGTCCTATTTCTGAATCTGCATATTCACTCTTATTAGGCAACATATCTATTGCATCTAACAAATCTTGTTCTATAAAAGCATATACATCTGCTTTTGGTTGACGGATAACATAGTCTACATGTTGTAAAGGCACATCACCAAATGAACGCACTAACCAAAAATAATTGAGTGCTCTTAAAAACTTAGCTTCACCTATTAATCTTTCTCTATATGATTGATCAGATATGTCATAAGTTTCTGAATAATTTATTGAAATACTTGCTCTACCAATACTTTTATACCAATGCTCCCACATAGATCTTATTGATGGCCCAGTAGTTGTATGTTCTAAGGCATCTAATTGTTGTTTATCTGTACCTGTATCAGAAGCAGAACTACCTTTATCTGCATTATCTGAAATAATTTCTGTGATTCCTAAATAAGAAAAAGAGAAATCCCAGTCTGTTAACATACCGTAAATACCATTTACCAATTGTTCTGGCGGAACAGCTTCTCCAATATCAGCCGCATCAATACTTGCTCTACTGTCAACATCTAAGTACTCATCGTTACAGCTAACTACTATAAGTAAAGCTGACAATAGCATTCCAAATTTTATTGTTTTTCGTTTCATAACTTTTTTTTATAATTCAATATTAATACCAAATAAAAATGTCTTAAGGTTAGGATATGCAGACAGCTCTATACCAGATGTATTGGCTGCACTTCCTCCATTTCCTCCTACTATTTCTGGGGTAAACCCAGAATATTTGGTAAACATAAAAGGATTTTGAGCAGTAGCATAAACCCTAACTTTACCTAATCCGTCAATTAAATTTTCAATTGTATAACCTATAGTAATGTTATTGATTCTAAAATAATCTCCATCCTCTAGGTAATAATCTGAAGCAAAAGAATCTCTATTTGCACCTGGATATTTATTTGTAGAACCTTCGCCTGTCCATCGGTAATTAAATACTTCTTCCGTAATATTCTCACCTCCATTGATACGAGTACCTTTTAATCCATTATAAACTTTGTTTCCACCTGCTCCATATCCTTCTACTACGAAATCTATGTTTTTATAATTGAATCCTAAAGAAAGTCCGTAAGAATATGTTGGTAAATAAGTTCCGAAGAATTTTTTATCCTTATCATCAATAACTCCGTCTTCATTCTGGTCCTTATATCTTAAGTGCCCAGGTAGTGCACCTGAAATACTTGCATTATTAGCTATTTCATCTTCGTTTTGCCATACACCATCGGTTTCATACATCCACCAAGCATATATTGGTTGACCTTCTTCTAATCTCTTAGTTATTTGACCATTACTTAAACTACCTCCTGTTTGGCCATCATAAGCAGATTTTACATTTATTACTCGGTTCTTATTGGTTGAAAAAACGGCTCCAACATTATAAGAAAAATCATCACCGATATTATCTCTCCATTTTAAATCTATCTCAACTCCTTTATTAGAAACCTCAGCGCCATGATCGTAAAAACTTTGAGAACCCTCAGTAGTATAAATTGGAGTTACAAGTAAAACTGCATTTTCAGTACTTCTATCGTAGTAATTAAATTCTGCATTTAATCTATAATCTAAAGCAGTTAAATTAAAACCTGCGTTTAATTCCTCGGTTACTTCCCAAGAAATAGGGAATGTTTCAGCTCCATAAGCAGCACCAAACGCTAAATCTTGATTTGCGCCAAACACATAATTTACACTACTACTACCTGTACTTGTTGTTAAAGTTGTTTGATTAAATGGTACTCTTGAGTTACCTACTCTACCCCAACCAGCTTTTATTTTTAAGAAATCAATGAAAGGTGCGTTGAAAAAACTCTCGTTTGAAATGGTCCAACCAGCACTTATAGCAGGAAAGTTATCGAAGTAGTCTTCGTTATTATCATTCTTAAAATTACTTGAACCATCTCTTCTTATATTAGCCTGTATATAATATTTCTCATCATAATTATACATAACTCTACCAAAATAAGATTGTTCTCTTGTTGGAGTTGAATAAAATTGATTTACAACTTTTTCATAACCATCGTCAGCAAAATTAACACTCCAATAGTTTTCCTGTAATGGCACACCGTATCCTCTCGCATTTATGGTATACACATCATTTCTCTGACCTCTTGACAAACCTACAACAGCATTTAAATTGTGTACATTATTAAAGGTTTTTTCAAAATTTAAAAACCCTTCAACATTGTATCTATAACTTTCAGAATTAGAATAGAACAAACTATTGTCTGCCCATGAAACTACCCCAGGATTATTATCTTGGTTGGTTTGAAATTCGTCGTCAGTTCTTGTAGGATCACCAGCCAACCATTGTCCTCTTGTATCATTGAACGTTCTAACCTTATTAAAAGATTTTGTTGCAGAGTACCTTGCTGAAGCCGTTACATAATCTGTAATTTTTAAATCCGCTTGAATACTTCCTTGCAAGTCTGTAGTATTGTTCTTTTGGTTTGCAAAATCAACAGCCATAAGCGGATTACCCGTAGAATTTAACCTGTCGATAATTTCACCAGGATTACCTAAATAAGTAGCAATACCAGTTGTTTGATTCCAAAATGATTGACCATACTGTCCTGATTCATAAAAAACTGGCACAACTGGTGCTTGTCTATAAGCCGCATTAAATGCTCCAAAAGGTTTTGGAAAGGCTTGAATAAAAGACGCACTGATGTTAGATGAAATTTTTAATCGATCGTTAAAAAGTTCTACACTATTATTTGCTCTTAAGGTATTTCTGTTATAATCGTCATCACTTAGTATACCGTCTTCAGTGTAATTATTGAAACTAAAAAAATAATTAATATTTTCACTAGCACCTGATATTGCTATGTTATTAGAGTTGCTTAAACCTACATCTGTTAATTCATCATACCAGTCTGTATCATGTGGTTGATCGCTAGAAAGAAAAACAGTTTCACCCAAAGCAACTTGGTTTTCATTAAAATATCTGGCGTATTGAAAAGAATTCGCCATCTCTACTTGATTCAACATAGTTTTAGCACCATAAAAAGACGAAATTTCTAATCTCATTTTTCCTTCTTTACCTTTTTTGGTAGTGATAATAACTACACCATTAGCCGCATTCATACCATAAATACTTGCAGAAGACGCATCTTTAAGCACGTCAAATGACGCTATATCTGCAGGATTGATATTAGTTATACTATTTACTTGTACACCATCTACTACATATAATGGCTCATCTCCACCAGCAGCAGTGCCGATACCTCTTATTATTATATTTGGTTCACTACCAGGTGCATTAGTGTTAACGATGTTAACACCAGTCATTTTACCTTGAATAGACTGAACAGCATTTACGGCAGGCTGTTTTAATAATTCCTCCCCTGATACACTGGCAATAGAACCAGTAACTTCTTTTCTTTTTTGCGTACCGTATCCAATAACAACAACTTCATTAAGAGTTTCTATGTCATCTTCTAAAGACACATTAATTACCTTTTCATTACCAACAGTAATAGTAACAGTTTTAAAACTGAGGTAACTAAACTCTAATTGATCACCAACATTCACTGAAATAGAATATTTACCATCAATATTAGTTGAAACCCCTTTAGTAGTTCCTTTTACAATTACACTTACTCCTGGCAGAGGCAAACCATCATTTGAGCTTGTGACTTGGCCATTAATTTCGATCTGTTGCGCAAAAGCATAAAACGAAAAAAATAGCATCAACAATAGACTAATTTTTGTTTTCATATAAATTAATTAATATTTAGATTAGATAGTTAGTTTATTTCTTGTGTCTAAATTATAATCTAATGTTAAACTCTATTAATATATGTTTACATTTTAATTACGCCACTGATGAAAATAAAAAGCGAAAATTGACTAAAAAACTTGCTTTTGACGTACTATAAAGCTATTAAAAAAACGTTTTAGTTGCGTAAAGATTAACAAAATGACGTAGTAATGACGTAGTTAAAATTGCTTATCAGATAAAATATTATGACAATTATTTAATATTTAACAAATAATCACCTACAGATATATCATTTTCTAAATCTAATTTCTTTTTTAGGCGATATCTATGCGTTTCTACGCCTCTAACTGAAATATTCATTAATGGCGCAATTTCTTTTGAGGAAAGATTCATTTTGATGTATGCGCAAATCTTCAAATCTTTAGGTGTAAGTGCTTGGTGTTTTCTTTTTAATATCTCAAAAAACTCATCATGAACTTGGCTAAAGTTGTTTTCAAAAACTTCCCATTCATCTTTAAGAACAATTGAGTTATCTAACTTCTTTACTAATTTTTTAAATGCATAATAATTGCTAAAACTATCTTTGTTTAGGGTAAGCTCCTTTTTAATTTCTTGTAAAGTTTCATTTTTCTTTACTAATGCCATTGCATTATTAGCTAATTGCTTACTTTTTAGTTTTATTTCGTTTTCAAGAGATTCATTCTTTAACTGTACAATTCGCTTTTCATTTTCCAATGTCTTTTCTCGCAATAATTTTTGTTGTTCTTTTTGGTATTTTATTTTAATTAATCGTTGCTCCTTAATTATTTTTCTATTGTGCATTATATAAAATATAATAACAATTAAAATTGCGATTAATATATACAGTAATAAACCCAAAGTATTTCTATACCATGGAGGAAAAACATCAATACTTACATTTTTGGTTTTTGAAATATTACCAGAATTATCACTTGTTCTAAAAGAGATTGTATAGTCTCCATCTTTTAAGTTAGAGAATTCCACTTTATTTCCCTCTATTTTATACCATGTATCGTCTGTATTTAAGATATTATACTCAAAAAAATGATTTAGTGATTTAGGCGATGATAATGAGACTGCTAGATTTTTATTATACTTAAATCCTATACCATCCTTAACATCAGCAGTTTTAATTGGTTCTCCTCCTACTGTAACGCTCTCTAATTTGGGTTCAAATAATTCAACGTTAGCTTTAGATGAACTATTAACCATCATTAAGCCATTATCTAAATTTAAGGCATAAATTGAATCTCTGATTTTTGAAACATTTTCATAGCCTACAATATAGCGATCCTTTAAAGTTTTATCATTTAGTACTAGACCATCCTCATTATTTGCAAAAGATTTAAAACTAATATACCCTTGCTTATTTTTCAAAGCTATAAGATCTGTATCTTCTTCAGATATAATGTAGCTATCCCTTCCTAACTTTTCATTTAATAATTCAAAAGGTATTATTGAATCTAATATTGGTTCATATTTTTGCCAACCTTCATTAGTTTTAAAACTAATAGTGTTCATTATATTATAGACTCTAACATTATAGTTTGAGCTAATACCCTTGTCTTGATAGTCCTCAACATTTACAATTGCATCATAATTTTTATCAAAACTTATTTTATAAACCCCTTTTGTTGCATGAGCAACCCAAGCCGTATGTAAGTCTTCAAAAACTAAAAATCGAGATGGTATCGTTGTTTTACCCAAATGTTTCACATTCCATTTACCTAATACTTTTTCGAATTTTACGAGTCCAGAATAAGTTCCTTGTATATAAGTATGTTCCCTTTCTGGCACTTTTTTTATAGACCAACCACCTGTATAAGTAGAAATCATTTCTATCCCATTTTCATTTACTAAAAAGGTACCTTCATTATGACCACAAAAAAGATCACCATCCATAATTTTCAAATCCCAAACCTGACCTTGAGAACCTTCAACAAATTGCAGCCTATCTTTGCCATCTAATTTAAAAAGACCTGTATTTGTTCCTATATATATAGCTCCTTTATGTTCTATAATATCATAAACAGCACCTAACTTTCCTGACACATCATTAAAGAAAAAGTTATCACTATTAAGTGCAATATTTGCTATACCATTATCTAAACCTATCCACAAATTATCCGAAGCATCTAAGGATTGACCAAGTACAGTATTATTTAATAATCCATTTTCTTTACTGATATGAAATTTTATCTGTCCATTTTTATCGGTTAAGAATAGACCATCTTTAATGGTTCCGAAAACCATTTCTCCATTTTCTAAAACAGAGAAATTATTTAGCTGATGTAGTTTTATTTGTTCATTAATGGGAAAATCAGTCGGAATTAAGTTTTCATTTTCCAAATAATAACTGCCTTTTAAAGAGGTCATTATCATTAACTTATCTTGATATTTACTAATTGATATAATCTTAGTATCTATTAGTAACTCATTTGAGTAAAAAGGCACAAGACTATTATCTTTTAATAAAAAAACACCTTGATTTAAAGTACTGACATACAACTCATTTTCAACTACACTACAAGATATTACTATTGATTTTGGTGAGAGTTGAATTACCTTTTTAAAATCATATATATATACATTTAGAAAAGATCTAAAAATGATTTTATCTTTAAATTTTACAATTTCCCATATTTCTTCATTAGGTGAAATTTTATCTAATACACTATCACTTAAAGAAAAATATTTTAAAATACCATAATCGTCTCTTTCCCAATATCCAAACTCTTCATAAGAGCCTGTATAGATTACATTATCAACAGGCAACACAGACCTAACTGTTGTTTTATTTGGTAATTGATGAAGCTCCCAAACCAAACCATCATACTCTAATAAACCACTATTGTTTGCAGCATACACTTTTCCATCTTCTGCTCTAGAAATGTCCCAATTTTGGTTACTCGCTTTATACTCAGCTAAAGAATAATTATGAATACTCGGAGAAAACTGGCTATAACAGTTTAAAGAAAAAATAAACAGTAAAAATGATAAACACTTTTTCATTAAGAAGTATCAAAAAATTTAAGTTGAAAACGCTTAAAAGTAATAATTTCATTTATAGTGAAACACTTTATCATCAAATAAAACTTAATTCAATTTAATTATCAGTTGAAAAATATTAGGAAATAAAAACTTAATTTCTAATATTTGAATCAACAATGAACAAACAAGTCATTAATATCATTTCTATTACACGCATCGTGATTATTTCGCGAAGCCAAGGAATGCTATGATGAATTAATAGATAAATTTAATTTAAGCCTTCCTTTAATCGGGAAGGCTTTTTTTATGCAAAAAATTAACAGACTTGAACATCATATTTAAAAACCTCTAAATATTTGGTTATCATATGTTTATATAAATGAAATTAAAACTGAATTTAGCTTAAAAAAAAGAAAATATAATTTAAAATTTAGTATAACAAGTACTTTTAAACCTAGCAAATCATTTTGCAATTAAAAAACTATGAGTCAATTAAACAAATACAGTAAAACGGTAACTCAAGACCCAACACAACCTGCAGCTCAAGCTATGTTGCATGCTATTGGATTAACAAAAGAAGATTTTTTTAAGCCTATTGTCGGTATAGCAAGTACGGGTTACGAAGGTAATCCTTGCAACATGCACCTTAATGATTTAGCAAAATTAGTTAAGGAAGGCACAAAAAATGAAGATGTCGTTGGTTTAATTTTTAACACCATTGGTGTCAGCGATGGTATTTCTATGGGAACTCCAGGAATGCGTTACTCATTACCTTCTCGCGATATTATTGCGGATTCTATGGAAACTGTTGTGCAGGCCATGAGTTACGACGGTCTTGTTACTGTAGTAGGTTGTGATAAAAATATGCCAGGTGCATTAATGGCAATGATACGATTAAATAGGCCAAGCATTTTGGTTTATGGAGGCACAATAGATTCTGGTTGTCACGAAGGTAAAAAATTAGACGTCGTTTCAGCGTTTGAAGCATGGGGAAGTAAAGTTGCAGGGACAATGTCTGAAAATGAATATCAGAATATAGTTGAAAAAGCATGTCCTGGAGCTGGTGCTTGTGGTGGAATGTATACAGCAAACACAATGGCATCTGCTATTGAAGCTTTGGGTATGGCATTACCATTTAACTCCTCTAATCCAGCATTAAGTGATGCTAAAAAACAAGAATCCATAAAAGCAGGTGAAGCTTTAAGAGTTTTATTAGAAAAGGATATTAAACCTTCAGATATAATTACAAGAAAGTCTCTTGAGAATGCTGTAAGATTAGTAACTATTTTAGGCGGCTCTACAAATGCTGTATTACACTTCTTAGCTATAGCACGAGCAGCTCAAATCGATTTCACGCTTAAAGATTTTCAAGATATTAGTGACAATACACCGTTTTTAGCCGATTTAAAACCTAGTGGAAAATATTTAATGGAAGATGTTCATGCGGTTGGTGGTATTCCTGCTGTTTTAAAATATCTTTTAAAGAAAGGATTAATACACGGAGATTGTTTAACCGTAACAGGAAAAACAATAGCAGAAAATTTATTAGATGTTAATGACCTAACAGAAGGACAAGATGTTATTAAACCAATAGAAGAACCTATTAAAATATCTGGTCATTTAAGAATGCTCTACGGCAATTTAGCCACTGAAGGTAGTGTAGCCAAAATTACTGGTAAAGAAGGCTTATGCTTTAGAGGAAAAGCTAAAGTTTTTGAAGGTGAATATGCAGCAAACGACGGAATTAGAGATGGTAAAGTTGAAAAAGGAGATGTCGTCGTCATTAGGTATGAGGGCCCAAAAGGTGGTCCTGGAATGCCAGAAATGCTAAAACCAACTGCAGCAATTATGGGAGCAGGTTTAGGAAAAGATGTGGCCTTAATTACAGATGGACGTTTCTCTGGTGGAACACATGGTTTTGTCGTCGGACACATAACACCAGAAGCACAACAAGGTGGTACTATAGCTGTTGTAGAAGATGGAGACATCATCACTATTGACGCCGAAACTAATTCAATCTCCTTAGAAGTTTCAGAAGTAGAACTTCAAAAGAGAAGAGCGAAATGGAAAGCACCAGAATTAAAATTTGAACGTGGTGTGTTATATAAATATGCAAAAACAGTTTCATCGGCATCTAAAGGATGCGTAACCGATGAATTTTAGTTCCTGCGAAAGCAGGAATCTCTCAGTCGTAAAATCTAATGGCTAAGAAAAATAAAAAACGAAAACAAGCCTCTAGCGAAGCGAGAGGTATAAAATAAAACCATAAAACGGTAGGATGAGATTCCTGCCTTCGCAGGAAGATATGGAAACAAAAACAAAACAAAATCAAATAAAAACCTCAACGACCTCAGAACGTATTTCTGGTAGCGAGGCGGTTATTAAATGTTTATTAGCCGAAGGAGTAAATACGCTTTACGGCTATCCTGGTGGAGCAATAATGCCAGTGTATGACGAATTATACAAGTATCAAGACCAAATTCATCATGTTTTATCACGCCATGAACAAGGCGCTGCGCATGCTGCACAAGGATATGCAAGAATTTCTGGTAAAGTTGGTGTTGCTATTGCAACTTCTGGCCCAGGAGCAACAAATTTAATTACTGGTATAGCCGATGCTCAAATAGATTCTACACCTTTGGTTTGTATCACTGGTCAAGTGGGTTCTCACCTGTTAGGTAGTGATGCGTTTCAAGAAACTGATATTGTAGGTATTTCTACACCCGTAACTAAATGGAATCACCAAATAACAAAGGCATCAGAAATCCCAGAAGTATTTGCTAAAGCATTCTATATTGCCAAAAGCGGACGACCAGGACCTGTTTTAATAGATATTACAAAAAATGCACAGTTTGAAGAATTCGATTTTAAATACGAAAAATGCAAAGGCATAAGAAGCTATAAACCTGTACCTAAAACAGATGAAAGTACTCTAAAAGCTGCAGCCGAACTTATTAATAATGCTAAAAAGCCATTAGTAGTTTGGGGACAAGGTGTTATTTTAGGAAAAGCAGAAGAAGAATTTAAAGCTGTAATAGAAAAAGCTGGTTTGCCTTCTGCATGGACAATATTAGGAGCTTCTGCAATGCCAACTTCGCATCCATTAAATGTTGGTATGGTTGGTATGCATGGTAATTATGCACCTAATGTATTAACTAACGAATGTGATGTTTTAATTGCCATAGGTATGCGCTTTGATGATCGTGTAACAGGGAATTTAGCCACTTATGCTAAACAAGCAAAAATTGTTCATTTTGAAATTGATCCTGCTGAAGTTGATAAAAACGTAAAAACAGATGTAGCTGTTTTAGGTGATGCAAAGACAAGTCTTAATGCACTTTTACCTTTACTAAATGCGAATTCGCATAACGATTGGCATCAAAAATTTAAAGATTTATACAAAATAGAATACGAAAAGGTCATTAAAAATGATATTCACCCAACTAAAGAAGGTTTAACCATGGGTGAAGTATTGAAAGAAATCAACATACAAACCAAAGGTGAAGCAGCCATTGTTAGTGATGTTGGTCAGCACCAAATGATTGCTTGTCGTTATGCCGATTTTAACGTTTCTAAAAGTAATATTACATCAGGAGGTTTAGGAACTATGGGATTTGCATTACCTGCAGCAATCGGTGCAAAAATGGCAGCTCCAGAACGCGAAGTAATTATGATTGCTGGCGATGGAGGCTACCAAATGAATATTCAAGAATTAGGAACTATTTTTCAGCAAAAAGTACCTGTTAAAATTGTGGTTTTAAATAATGAATTCTTAGGCATGGTGCGCCAATGGCAACAACTATTTTTTGACAGACGATATGCTTCAACAGAAATGGTGAATCCAGATTTTGTGGCCATTGCCAAAGGTTATCACATTGATGCACAAAAGGTTTCAGAAAGAAAAGATTTAAAAGCTGCTATAAAAGAAATGATCGATTGTGACGGTCCTTACTTCCTAGAAGTGAGAGTGGAAAAGGAAGATAATGTTTTTCCTATGATACCAACAGGAGCGAGTGTTTCAGATATAAGGTTAGAGTAAAACAAAGAAAACAGAGTATAGAGAAAAGAATAAAGACGATTGAGAGAAAACAACAAGATAGAATTAAAAACAAATCTATTTTCTATTCTCTTTTATCTATCATCTTAAAGATATGAGTACAGAAATAAAACAATTTACCGTTTCAATTTATACGGAAAATAACATTGGACTGTTGAATAGAATTTCAGCAATTTTCCAAAGAAGACACATGAATATTGAGAGTCTAAATACGTCTCCTTCAGAAATTGAAGGTGTTTCAAGATTTACGCTCGTTGTCAATATTACAGAGTCCCAAATGAAAAAAATCATTGGTCAGATTGAAAAGCAAGTCGAAGTGATTAAAGCATTTTATCATACTGAAGATGAAATCATTTATCAAGAATCTTGCTTGTTTAAAATTAAATCTGAATTATTATTTGATGAACGTCAAATTCAAAATATCATTAAGGAAAGTAACGCCAGAATTGTTACTGTTAACAAAGTATTTTTCGCTATCGAAAAATCAGGAAGAAAGGAAGAAATAGATTTATTATATAGAGAATTAAATGCTTTCGGAATTATGCAGTTTACACGCTCAGGGCGTGTCGCGGTTACAAAAGACGAAATGAAAATATCATCAATGCTTCAAGCATTTCAAGATTAAATAAAAAAGAGATTAGAAAAAAGACCAAATAAATATGTTTTGGTTCTTTTTTCTTCAAACAAAAACAACTAGAAACAATGTCAAATTATTTCAACACATTACCATTAAGAGAACAATTAGAGCAATTAGGAAAGTGCCGTTTTATGGATGCTTCAGAATTTGAAGATGGTGTAGATGCATTAATAGGGAAGAAAATCGTGATTATAGGATGTGGTGCACAAGGCCTTAACCAAGGTTTAAACATGCGCGATTCTGGATTAGATATTTCATATGCATTAAGACAAGTAGCCATTGATGAAAAACGAGATTCTTATAAGAATGCAACATCTAACGGGTTTAATGTTGGTACTTACGATGAGTTAATTCCAACAGCAGATTTGGTATTAAACTTAACTCCTGATAAGCAGCACACTAATGTTGTGAAAGCTGTGATGCCCTTAATGAAAAAAGGAGCAACATTAAGTTATTCTCATGGTTTTAACATTGTTGAAGAAGGCACAAAAATTAGAGAAGATCTAACTGTGATTATGGTGGCACCGAAATGCCCAGGAACCGAAGTTAGGGAAGAATACAAACGCGGATTTGGTGTGCCAACATTAACCGCAGTACATCCAGAAAATGATCCTGAAGGAAAAGGTTGGGCACAAGCTAAAGCATATGCAGCAGCAACTGGAGGACATAGAGCTGGTGTTTTAGAATCATCATTTATTGCAGAAGTAAAATCTGATTTAATGGGAGAACAAACCATTCTATGCGGATTATTACAAACAGGCGCTATTCTATCTTTTGACAAAATGGTTGAAGAAGGTATTGAGCCAGGTTATGCTGCAAAATTAATTCAGTTTGGATGGGAAACCATTACCGAAGCATTAAAGCATGGAGGCATTACTAATATGATGGATCGCTTATCAAATCCTGCAAAAATAAAAGCCTATGAATTATCGGAAGAGCTAAAAGACATTATGCGTCCACTTTTTGAAAAACATATGGACGACATCATCTCTGGTCATTTCTCAAAAACGATGATGGAAGATTGGGCTAATGATGATGTTAATTTATTGACGTGGAGAGCAGCAACAGGTGAAACTGCTTTTGAAAAAACAGCTCTAACATCCGACCATATATCTGAACAAGAATATTTTGATAATGGCGTATTATTAGTTGCTTTTGTAAAATCTGGTGTAGAATTAGCTTTCGAAACTATGGTTGCAGCTGGTATTATTGAAGATTCTGCTTATTACGAATCTTTACACGAGCTACCATTAATTGCTAACACCATCGCTAGAAAGAAATTATTTGAAATGAACCGAGTAATTTCTGACACAGCAGAATATGGTTGTTATCTGTTTGATCATGCGTGTAAGCCATTATTAACTGATTTTATGAAAACTGTAGACACCTCTATAATTGGAAAACCATATGCATCATCTAACGGAGTTGATAATATTGAATTAATTGCAGTTAATGATGCTATTAGAAACCACCCAATTGAGGCAGTTGGCCAACGATTACGTGCCGCAATGACAGCGATGAAAGTAATAAAATCTAAAGACACAAAAGAGGCTGTTTTAGCATAAATATTTCAGACTTGTTAGGTTTTGAAAGCCTAACAGGTCTATTTAAAGTAAAGAGATTTCCGCTTTCGTGGGAACTAAAGATGAAAGAAATCAAAACCACATACAGACCAACGTTAAAAGCAATTGAAACCGCTGCCGAAAAACTAAAAGGTATTGCTTCTGTAACTCCTTTGATAAAAAATACGCGTTACTCAAAACATTTTGATGCGAATATCTATTTTAAAAGAGAAGATTTACAAGAGGTGCGTTCCTATAAGATTAGAGGAGCATATAATAAAATTTCATCACTTAATAATGGTCAGGTTGAAAACGGAATTGTGTGCGCAAGCGCTGGCAATCATGCACAAGGTGTGGCTATTTCATGTAAACTATTAAAAATAAAAGGCACTATTTTTATGCCTTCACCAACACCAAATCAAAAGATTGAACAGGTAAAAATGTTTGGTGAAGATTATGTTGATGTGGTTTTAGTAGGCGATACTTTTGATGATGCTTATTATGCTGCAATGCAACAAAGTGAAGAACATAACAAAACGTTTGTACACCCTTTTAATGATGAAAAGGTTATTGAAGGCCAAGCCACAGTTGGTTTAGAAATTATTGATCAGGCTAAAACACATCCAATACATTATGTTTTTGTACCGGTTGGTGGTGGTGGCTTAGCTGCAGGATTGTCTTCAGTATTTAAAATTCTTTCACCTCAAACCAAAATTATTAGTGTAGAACCAAAAGGTGCTCCGGCAATGCTGACTTCTATTAGAGCTAATGAAAACACAGCATTAGAATCTATTGATAATTTTGTAGATGGAGCCGCTGTAAAACGCGTTGGAGATTTAAGCTTTGCTATTTGTAAAGAAACGCTTCATCGTGTTGTTACTGTAGATGAAGGTAAAATATGCCAAACCATTTTAGATCTATATAATAAAGACGCCATTGTTGTAGAACCTGCTGGTGCGTTAAGCCTTTCTGCATTAGAACAGTTTAAAGACGAAATAAAGGGCAAAAATGTAGTTTGTGTAATTAGTGGAAGTAATAATGATATTACACGTATGGCAGAAATTAAAGAACGTGCCCTACTCCATGCTAATCTAAAACACTACTTTATCATTAAATTTCCGCAACGCGCTGGTGCTTTACGCGATTTTGTAGTGGATATATTAGGTCCTACAGATGACATTACTCATTTTGAATACACAAAAAAAGCAAATAGAGAAAATGATGTTGCAGTTGTTGGCATTGAACTTAAAAACACAAGTGATTTAGAACCTTTAATAACCAAAATGAAGCAGAATAATTTTTTTGGGGAATACCTAAATGATAAGTCTGATTTATTCGAATTTTTAATTTAAGAAAAATAAAAAAGTTTGTGAAAGTATTAAAATTTGGAGGCACATCAGTTGCCAATGCAGAGAATATATCTAAGGTTATTGAAATCCTAATATCAGAGTCTAAAAAACAGAATATCGCTGTTGTTGTATCTGCGCTAGGCGGTATTACAGACGAGCTCATAAAGGCAGGTACTTTTGCTTCTTTAAAAGACGAAACTTATATTACAACTTTCGATCATATAAAGGCTAGACATTTAGAAACGGTAAAGCTTCTAATTTCTATAGCAAGAGCAAAAGATGTTTCTAA
This sequence comes from Winogradskyella echinorum, assembly GCF_014297365.1. Taxonomy (GTDB): domain Bacteria; phylum Bacteroidota; class Bacteroidia; order Flavobacteriales; family Flavobacteriaceae; genus Winogradskyella; species Winogradskyella echinorum. The sequence goes on from NZ_JACOQD010000001.1 coordinate 579,823, forward strand.
AAATGTAGAAGCTAAATTAGAAGAACTCAAAAATCTTCTACATGGTATTTTTTTAATCAACGAGTTTTCGAATAAAACAAGAGACAAAATATTGAGTTTTGGTGAGTTATTATCGTCTTATATTATATCTGAAAAACTTAAAGATAAAATTAAACTTTCAGAATTAAAGGATAGTAGAGAACTTATAGTTACAGATTCCACGCATACAAAAGCTATTGTAAACACCAAGCTTACTAATAAAAATATTGCTTCATATTTTAACTCAAATAAAGCTAAAGTCATAATTCTACCTGGCTTTGTTTCTAGAAATGAACATGGAGATACAACAACATTGGGACGAGGAGGTTCAGATTATACAGCAGCAATTATTGCTTCTGCATTAAAAGCATCTGACTTAGAAATTTGGACAGATGTCAGTGGTATGTTTACGGCTAATCCAAAATTAGTAAAACAAGCATTTCCAATTGAAGAGATTTCATATCAAGAAGCTATGGAATTGTCTCATTTTGGTGCTAAAGTTTTATATCCACCAACAGTTCAACCAGCTTTACAAAAGAATATTCCAATTTATATTAAAAACACTTTTGAGCCTAAAGCAAAAGGAACTTTAATTAAGAAAAAAACGAGTAATACTAATGGACCTGTAAAAGGAATCAGTCATATTGAAAATATTGCATTGTTGACCTTAGAAGGTAATGGAATGATTGGTGTTCCAGGATTTTCAAAACGTTTATTTTCTGCATTATCAATAGCTGAAATAAATGTTGTTTTAATTACTCAAGCCTCATCAGAACATTCAATTTGTGTAGGTGTTTACAGTAACGATGCGCAACATGCAAAGAAGATGGTAGATGAGGAATTTGCTTATGAGCTATCTCTTAAAAAAATTAAACCTTTATTAGTTGAAGACCAACTAGCTGTAGTGGCCGTTGTTGGGGACAATATGAAAAACCATCAAGGGATAAGCGGTAGAATGTTTAAATCCTTGGGACAGAACAATGTAAATGTAAGGGCAATTGCACAAGGGGCTTCAGAGCGAAACATTTCTGCGGTAATTGCACATAAGGATATTAAAAAAGCTTTAACCACATTACATAATAGATTTTTTGAAAAGCAAGTAAAAACATTAAACCTATTTATTGTTGGAGTTGGTAATGTGGGTCAGATTTTAATTAATCAAATTAAACAACAACAAGATTACTTAGTAAAAAACTTATTACTTAATATAAAAGTAATCGGGATAAGTAATTCTAAAAAGATGATATTTAATGAGGATGGTATTGACCTTTCTTCTTGGAATACATTAATTAAAAAAGGAAAAACACGTACTCACGATACATTTTTTAAAGAAGTTACTGACCTTAACTTAAGCAACAGTATTTTTATTGATGTTACTGCCAATGAAGAAGTTGCAAAAACATATAAAGATTATTTAAAGGAAAGTATTTCTGTAATTGCTTGTAATAAAATTGCTTGTTCTTCAAAGTATTCTGATTATCAAGAATTAAAAGAATTATCAAGAAAATACAATGCTTCACTTTTATTTGAAACTAACGTAGGTGCAGGTTTACCAATTATTTATACCTTAAATAATTTAGTTAACTCTGGTGATAAAATTACATCAATACAAGCGGTTTTATCTGGTAGTTTAAACTTTGTTTTCAATAATTTCAATGAAAATAATAGCTTCTATGATGTGGTAAAACAAGCGCAAGCAGAAGGCTATACAGAACCAGATCCAAGAATAGATTTGAGTGGTGTAGATGTAGCGCGAAAAATATTAATTCTTGCTAGAGAAGCAGGATTTAAAATGGATTTAAAAGATATTAAAAACGAATCTTTTCTTCCAAAAGAAAGCTTAAAAGCTAAGTCAGTAGCTGAGTTTTATAAAACTCTAGAGAAACAAGCTTCACATTTTGAAACTATATATAATAAAGCTCAAAACAAGAATTGTCAGTTAAAATATGTTGCAGAGTTCAATAATGGAAAAGCAAAAGTGAGCCTAAAAGAGGTAGATAAAGATCATCCTTTCTATAATTTAGAAGGTAAAGATAATATTGTCTTATTTTTCACGGAACGCTATCCAGAACAACCTTTAATAATAAAAGGAGCTGGTGCTGGCGCGGAAGTTACTGCCTCAGGATTATTTGCAGATATCATTACTTTAGGTAGAAATTAAATAATGGATAAAGTCAAAATTTTTGCGCCAGCAACGGTAGCTAATGTATCTTGTGGATATGACGCTATGGGATTTGCACTACAAGGATTGGGTGATGAAATGTTTTTTTCAAAAACCAATTCTAAAACGGTTACAATTTCAAAAATTGAAGGTGCTAAATTACCTTTTGAAGCAAACAAAAATGTAGCAGGAGTTGTAGCTCTAAATATGTTAAAAGACAGTGATGCTGATTTTGGCGTAGATATACAGATTTTTAAAAATTTTAAACCTGGAAGTGGCTTAGGTAGTAGTGCTGCTAGTGCTGCTGGAACTGCCTTTGCAGTAAATCAGTTGCTAAATAATAAATATTCTAACTTAGAACTTACAAAATTTGCTATGCAAGGTGAAGTTACAGCATGTGGTTCTGCAATTGCAGACAATGTTGCGGCAGCCATATATGGAGGTTTCATTTTAGTTAGAAATTATGATCCTTTGGATATTATACAGATTCCATCACCTTCTGAATTAACAGCAACTATAATTCATCCACAAATTGAAATTAAGACAGAAGATGCTCGTAAGGTTATAAAGTCAGAAATCCCTATTAAAACAGCAATTGCGCAATGGGCAAATGTTGGTGGCTTAATAAGTGGATTACACACAAATGACTTTGATTTAATTAGCAGATCTCTAGTAGATCATGTAGCCGAACCTCAAAGAAAACATTTAATTCCTCATTTTGATACTATTAAAAATGCAGCTCTAAAAAGTGGCGCATTGGGTGCAAGCATTTCGGGTTCTGGACCGTCAATTTTTGCATTAAGCAAGAGTACAGAAATTGCAAATAACGTAGCGGAAGCTATGGACATGGTGTATAAAAATTCGGGAATTGATTACAATATCTATGTGTCTAAAATTAGTAAACTAGGCACTAAAATTATATAAATAAGAACATTGAAATATTTTAGTTTAAATCATAAAGCACAAGACGTTTCTTTTAAAGAGGCTGTAGTTAGAGGGTTAGCACCAGATAAAGGGCTTTATTTTCCAAAGTATATAAAAGCACTGCCAGATTATTTTTTTCAAAATATTGAAACTTTAGATAATGTGTCGATTGCTTATGAAGCCATTAAACAATTTGTAGGTGACGAAATTCCTGAAAGCGATTTAAAAGCTATCTTAAAAGATGTTTTAAGTTTTGACTTTCCTGTTGTTGAAGTCGAAAGTAATATTTCTGCATTAGAACTATACCATGGTCCAACAATGGCCTTTAAAGATGTAGGAGCGCGTTTTATGGCAAGATGTTTAGGCTATTTCAATAAAGATAAAGACAAAAAAGAACAAGTAACGGTTTTAGTAGCAACTTCTGGAGATACTGGAGGTGCTGTAGCTAGCGGATTTTTGGGAGTGGATGGTGTTGATGTTACCATTTTATATCCAAGTGGTAAAGTAAGTGATATTCAAGAAAAGCAATTAACTACATTAGGTCAAAACATTACTGCCTTAGAAGTTGATGGCACCTTTGATGATTGCCAAGCTATGGTAAAGCAAGCGTTTTTAGATAAAGCCTATAATGGTAAGCGCACACTAACCTCTGCAAACTCAATAAATATTGCACGTTGGCTACCACAGATGTTCTATTTCTTTTTTGCTTATAAAGCATTAAAATCTAGCAATAAAAAACTAATATTCTCTGTACCAAGTGGTAATTACGGAAATATTTGTGCTGGTATGATGGCTCAAAAACTTGGGTTACCAATTCATCATTTTATTGCTGGCACTAACGCAAATAATATAGTACCTGTATATCTAAAAACTGGTAATTACAACACAAAACCATCAGTACAGACTATTTCTAACGCTATGGATGTTGGTGCTCCTAGTAATTTTGTTCGTATTGAAGAATTACATAATAATGATTTAGAAGCACTCAGAAGCAACCTTTCTGGATATAGTTACAATGATGCAGAAACAACTGAAGCTATAAACACATTATATAATAACAACAATTATATCGCAGATCCACATGGAGCAATTGGGTATTTAGCTTTAAAACAACATTTGGCTAAAGAAAAAAAATCGCATGGTATATTTTTAGAAACAGCACATCCTATAAAATTTTTAGATGTGATGCCTAAAAATATTGCTATTAAGATTAAAATGCCCTCACAAATAGAAGCCGTATTACACAATAAAAAACATAGCATCAACATCTCTAATTACGAGCAACTAAAAAGTTATTTACTTAATTAAAATTAAATATTATGAGTCTTTCTCAATCAAATATTCCAGAGCAATTTCAAATTAATAAATTAGTTAATCAAGACACATATTTGGTGGATGGTGCATTAATACCATGGAGAGGAGAAACTTCGAATGTGTTTTCTACAATCTCATCTACAGAAGATTACAAACCAACACTTCTTGGTTCGATACCAACTTTAGGAAAAAAAGAAGCATTAATAGCATTAGACTCAGCGGTATCAGCCTATAACAAAGGTCAAGGTTTATGGCCAACGATGAAAGTGGTAGACAGGATTGCTTGCATGGAAAAGTTTGTTGAACAAATGAAAACAAAGCGTGCCGAAGTTGTTAAATTATTAATGTGGGAAATTGGTAAAAATTTACCAGATTCAGAAAAAGAATTCGATAGAACTGTTGAGTATATCTATGATACCATTGAAGATTACAAACAAATGGATCGAGATAGTGCAAAATTTGAAAAAAATTCAGGTGTTAATGCACATATTAGAAGAGGACCATTAGGTGTTGTATTATGCTTAGGACCTTATAATTATCCTCTAAATGAAACTTTCGCGTTATTAATTCCAGCTTTAATTATGGGAAATACCGCCATATTTAAACCTGCAAAACATGGTGTGTTATTAATTTCGCCATTATTAGAAGCATTTAGAGATAGCTTTCCAAAAGGTGTTGTAAATATTATTTATGGTCGTGGCAGAACAGTTGCGGCACCAATTATGCAATCTGGTAAAGTAGATGTTTTAGCTTTAATCGGAAATAGTAAATCAGCTAATGCTTTACAAAATCAACATCCAAAAAGTAACAGATTACGTTTAGTTTTAGGACTAGAAGCAAAAAATCCTGCCATTGTACTGCCAGATGCAGATTTAGATCTTGCAATAGATGAATGTATTGCAGGTACTACGTCCTTTAATGGACAACGCTGCACAGCTCTAAAAGTTTTATATGTTCATGAAGCTATTGTAGAAGAATTCAATAAACGTTTTTCTGCTAAGGTAGATACACTCAAATTTGGAAACCCCTGGGAAGATGGAGCAAAATTAACACCATTACCAGAGCCAGATAAACCAGCTTATATTCAAGACTTAATAGACGATGCTACTGAAAAAGGTGCAAAAGTGATTAATGCTAAAGGCGGAGAAACAACGGATAATTATATTTTTCCAGCGGTTTTATATCCTGTTACAAAAGACATGCGCGTGTTTCAAGAAGAACAATTTGGACCTGTAATTCCTGTGGTTCCATTTAGCGATATTGAAGAACCTTTAGATGATATGGCAGAATCTAATTACGGGCAACAAGTGAGTTTGTTTGGGAAAGATACAAAAACGCTCGCACCACTAATTGATACGTTAGTGAATTTAGTATGTCGTGTTAATTTAAATAGCTCATGTCAACGTGGACCAGATGTATATCCATTTACAGGTCGTAAAGATTCAGCTGTAGCAACATTAAGTGTACATGATGCTTTACGCTCATTTTCAATAAGAACATTTGTAGCCTCAAAAGACAATGATTACAACAATGCTATCCTTAAGGATTTACTAAATTCTAGAGCTTCTAATTTTGTAAGCACAGACTATATTCTTTAAGATAGAGGTATCAAATCCTTTATAAATGAAATATTTACAGTTTTTATTTATAAGAATTATGAAATTCGTAAATCTTTTAAAAAATAATGACTATTTGAGTTTGAATAAAATAATAATTCTAAATTTGTACTTATGTTAAGTCAAAGAAATAAAATAGAAAGACCCACACGTTTGTTATCACGCAGGCGACGTCGCTAATGGAACCGCTTTAAACCATTTAGTTAATCTTTTATTTTATTTACATTGAACAATTCAAATAACATATTTTCCACTTTAGATTTAGTACTACCCGTTTCAACAAGAAACACATTACGCTGTGTACGCAATCGTCGCCCGTAAGGGTACATTATTATTTAAGGAACTTTGGTGTGTCCGGTTCTACTTTCAAAAACAAAATCACATTTTTTAATTTAAAAACTCAGTTACAATGAAAATTGTTATTGCTGATAAATCACATAGTCATTACGCAGAAACTATTTGCGAAACCATTGCCGAAGCTGCAAAAGTAAGAGGTACTGGCATTGCTAAACGTCAACCAGAATATATCATTACCAAAATGGAAAATGGTAATGCTGTCATCGCTTTAGAAGGTGATAAATTTGCTGGCTTCTGCTACATTGAAGCTTGGAGTCATGGTAAGTTTGTTGCTAACTCAGGTTTAATTGTACATCCAGACTTTAGAAATCAAGGACTAGCTAAGAAAATTAAAAAAGTGGTCTTTGAACATTCAAGAACAAAATTTCCAGATGCTAAAGTCTTTAGTATTACCACAGGATTAGCTGTTATGAAAATGAATAGCGAACTCGGTTATAAACCCGTTACATTTTCAGAATTAACAGACGACCAATCTTTTTGGAAGGGTTGTCAAACATGCAAAAATTTTGACGTTTTAACGAGAACTGAGCAAAAAATGTGCTTATGTACTGGTATGTTATACGATCCTACGAAGATTGAAACTTCAAAACCACACGAACACAAATATGATAAAAAGACATGGACAAGATTGAAAAATTTGAAGCAATCTATGTTTCTTAAAAGAGATAAAAAAGATGAGTAAGAAATTAGTTATAGCATATAGCGGTGGTTTAGACACATCCTATTGCGCAGTAAGTTTGAGTAAAGCAGGATATGATGTTCATGCAGTTAGTGTGAATACAGGTGGTTTTTCTGATGAAGAAATAAAAACCATTGAAGAAAACGCATATAAAATGGGAGTGTCTACCTACAAAAATATTGATGCTATCGCATCGTATTACAAAAAGGTAATTAAGTATTTAATTTTCGGAAATGTGCTTAAAAACAACACCTATCCTCTATCTGTAAGTGCTGAAAGAATTATTCAAGCCATCGAGATTATTGAATACGCAAAAAGTATTGATGCCGAATTTATTGCACACGGAAGTACTGGAGCTGGAAACGATCAAGTGCGTTTTGATATGATTTTTCAAACCTTAGCACCAAACATTAAGATTATAACACCAATTAGAGATGGAAGTCTAAGCAGACAAGAAGAAATTGATTACCTCAAAGAAAACGGAATTGATATGTCTTGGGAAAAAGCCAAGTATTCTGTTAATAAAGGACTTTGGGGAACTAGTGTTGGTGGTTCTGAAACCTTAACCTCTAATAAGCCTTTGCCAGAATCTGCATTTCCTTCGCAATTAAAACATAGCGAACCTGAAAAAGTAGTGCTTACCTTTTCTAAAGGTGAATTAGTAGCATTAAATGGTGTGAAAAACAATCCTGAAGTAAATATTGAAGTGCTAAACACACTCGCTTCAGCTTATGCAATCGGAAGAGATATTCATGTTGGTGATACTATCGTTGGTATAAAAGGTAGAGTTGGTTTTGAAGCTGCAGCAGCTTTAATTATCATCAAAGCACACCATTTATTAGAGAAACATACGTTAACCAAATGGCAACTACAGCACAAAGATTATTTATCTAGCTTTTACGGTATGCATTTACATGAAGGTCAGTATTTAGATCCTGTTATGCGAGATATGGAAGCCTTTTTACAAAGTAGCCAAAGTAAAGTTTCTGGTGATGTATTTGTAACCTTGAAACCCTATCATTTCGATTTAGATGGTATTTCTTCTAAACACGATTTAATGAGTGCAAAATTCGGTAGCTATGGTGAAGAAAATAAAGGTTGGACAGCAGACGAAGCTAAAGGATTCATTAAAATAGTTGGGAACCAGAATAAAATTTATCAGCAGGTAAATAACTAAGAATGGCCTTGCAGGTTTTTAAAACCTAGCAGGTCTCAAAATTCATTACTATGAAAAAATTAGAAATAGGAATCATTGGAGGAGCAGGATACACGGCTGGAGAATTAATTAGATTATTACTCAGCCATCCCAAAACCAACCTCAATTTTGTATTCAGTACATCTAATGCAGATAACAAAATATATAAAGTACATCAAGATTTAATTGGCTCTACTGAATTAGAATTTACTAGTAAAATTAATCCAGATGTGGATGTATTATTTCTGTGTTTAGGTCATGGAAATTCAACTGCTTTTTTAGAAAAAAATACATTTTCAGACCACACTAAAATCATTGATTTAAGTAACGATTTTAGATTAGTTGCTAATAAGAATTTTGAAGGAAAAGAATTCGTTTATGGTTTAACAGAACTCAATAAAGATGCCATTAAAAAAGCTAAGTATATTGCAAATCCTGGTTGTTTTGCTACAGCAATACAACTTGCTTTACTACCATTAGCAAATGCTGGAGTCTTACAAAACGATGTTCATATTAATGCTGTTACTGGTGCAACAGGAGCTGGCACTTCATTATCTGCAACAACACACTTTACATGGAGAGATAATAATTTTTCGCATTACAAAGCTTTTACACATCAGCATTTGGGAGAAATTTATCAGACGGTAAACCAATTGCAATTAAATTTTAAGTCTGATATCAACTTTATGCCAAATCGTGGAAATTTTTCAAGAGGGATTTTCGCAACACTTTACACCAAATACAAAGGCTCACTTGAAGACGCAAAAACATTATATAATGAGTTTTACAAAGATGCTGCCTTCACTGTTGTTTCAGATGAAGACATTCATTTAAAACAAGCTGTAAATACTAATAAATGTATCCTTCATTTACACAAACACGAAGGGAAATTATTAGTTACCAGTGTCATCGATAATTTATTAAAAGGTGCATCAGGCCAAGCAATTCATAATATGAATTTAATGTTTGGATTTGAAGAAACGGAAGGTTTACAATTAAAGGCGAATTATTTTTAATAAACGTGATGACCTTGCAGGTTTTAAAAACCTAGCAGGTCTAAAACAAAAAATAGATTCCTGCCAGAGTCCATCTTGAGTGAAGACGAAAGGCAGGAATGACAATAAAGAACAATATGAAAATAGCAATTATAGGAACAGGAAACTTAGGAAAGTCCATCGCAAAAGGACTCATCACTAACAACGCTATAACCACACTTTACTTAACCAAACGGAACTTGAACGATATTCAAGATTTGGAAGGCTATAAAAATGTGCATTTAACAACAGATAATGCTGAAGCAGTTAAAAATTCTGACATTATAATCTTTGCTATTCAGCCAAGGCATTTTGAGAAAATTTTAAATGACATAAAGCCATTACTAACAGAAAATCATGTACTAATTAGTACAATAACTGGCTTTTTAATTCCTAAAATTGAGAAAATCGTTGGGTCTAATCAATTTATCATTAGAGCAATGCCTAACACAGCAATCGCAGTTGGTAAATCTATGACATGTATGTGTAGTAATACAAAAGGTGAAAAACGCATTAAAATTGCTGAAGCCATTTTCAATAGATTAGGACATACGTTGGCGATACCAGAATCACAAATGCAAGCTGCTACTGTAGTATGCGCAAGTGGTATTGCCTTTTGGATGCGATTAATCAGAGCGACAACACAGGCTGCAATTCAGTTAGGTTTTGATGCTAAGGAAGCTCAAGAATTAGCGATGTACACTAGTGAAGGAGCTGCTAGTCTATTAATTACAAATGGTAATCATCCTGAGGAAGAAATTGATAGAGTAACTACACCAAAAGGTTGTACAATTCAAGGATTAAACGAAATGGAACACAAAGGATTGAGCTCGTCATTAATCCAAGGTATGGTCGCTTCGTTTAATAAAATCAATAACATTAAAGAAGAGCAAATATGAGTTTATTTAATGTTTACCCACTTTTCGATATTACACCAGTAAGTGCCAAAGACATCTACGTTTACGATAATAAAGATGTGGAATATTTAGATTTATATGGTGGACACGCAGTCATTTCTATAGGACATTCGCATCCAAAATATGTTTCTGCAATTTCTAATCAGGTTAGTAAACTAGGATTTTATAGTAATGCCATTCAAAATCCGATGCAAGTCGAATTGGCTGATAAACTTGAAGCTTTATCTGGCTGTAAAGACTACCAATTATTTTTATGTAATTCTGGTGCAGAAGCTAACGAGAATGCTTTAAAATTAGCGTCATTCCACAATGGCAAAAAGAAAGTTTTAGCCTTTAAAAATTCGTTTCATGGTAGAACATCTGCAGCAGTTGCAGCAACCGACAATCCGAAGATTGTGGCACCAATAAACGCACAACAACTGGTTGATTTTGTAGAATTAGGAGATTTAGATGCCGTTGAAAACATTTTAAAACAGAATGAAACTTGTGCTGTAATTGTAGAATTTATTCAAGGAGTTGGAGGTTTAGACCAAAGTACAACGGAATTCTATCAAGGACTAGATAAGCTCTGTAAACAATACAATACCGACTTAATTGCGGACGAAGTGCAATCGGGTTTTGGTAGAACTGGTGACTTTTTTGCTTTCCAAAAGCATAATATTACTCCAGATATTATCTCAATTGCCAAAGGCATGGGAAATGGCTTTCCCGTTGGTGGTATTTTAATTCACCCATCCATTAAAGCGTCATTTGGGTTATTAGGGACCACTTTTGGCGGCAATCATTTGGCTTGTGCTGCAACGCTCTCAGTTTTAGAAGTTCTAGAGGAAGAAAAACTCATGGAAAATGCGAAACGTATTTCGGATTATTTTCAAGAAAAAGCGAAGCCATTACCAAAACTAAAGTCGATTAAAGGAAGAGGATTAATGCTTGGTTTAGAGTTCGATTTTCCCATTGCAGAACTTCGTAAAAAACTGATTTTTGACCATCATATATTTACTGGAAGTGCTAAAAATCCTAATCTAATTAGAATACTTCCGCCATTAACCATTCAGAAGAAACATATTGATGTGTTTTTTGAAGCTTTAGAAAAAGAACTTGTTTAGAATGAAAAATTACACCAAAATAAAAGACATTTCTAACCTTTCTGAAACTATTAAGGATGCCATTTTATTAAAAATGAATCCTTTTGAATTTCAAGATTTAGGAAAGCATAAAACCTTAGTGATGCTCTTTTTTAATTCGAGTTTAAGAACCCGATTAAGCACCGAAAAAGCAGCAAAAAACTTAGGTATGGAGGTCATGATTTTAAACGTCAATGACGCCTGGAATTTAGAGTTTGGAGATGGCACCATAATGAATATGGACAAATCTGAACACATTAAAGAAGCGGCACAAGTGATTTCACAATATGCAGATGTTATTGCTGTGAGAGCCTTTCCTACGTTACAAGACAAAGCGAAGGACGAATCGGAATATGTGCTAAATAGCTTTCAAAAATATGCCACAGTTCCTGTAATAAATATGGAGAGTGCCACAGCACATCCTTTGCAAGCGTTGGCAGATGCTATTACTATTACTGAGCTCACTGAAAAAGTGAAACCAAAAGTGGTCCTATCTTGGGCACCACACCCAAAAGCATTGCCTCAAGCGGTTGCAAATTCGTTTGTAGAAATGATGCAAAGAATGGAAGTAGATTTCACCATCACACATCCTGAAGGTTACGAATTAAATGAAGCAATTACTAAAGACACACCAATAAATTACAACCAAGAAGAAGCCTTAAAAGATGCTGATTTTGTGTATGTAAAAAACTGGAGCAGTTATAAGGATTATGGGAAAGTACTCAATCAAGATGAAAATTGGATGATGACAAAAGCTAAGTTAGGCAAGGCAAAATTTATGCATTGTTTACCTGTAAGACGAAACGTTGTAGTTGAAGATGCTGTCTTGGATAGCGAACAATCCGTAGTCATTCAACAAGCGAATAATAGAACATATGCTGCGCTAGTAGTATTGAAGCAGATTTTAGAAAAATTATAAGACCTCGTAGGTTTTTAAAACCTTGCAGGTCTTAAACTATAAAATTCCCTTCCCTTTGGGAAGGTTAGGATGGGATGAAAACAATAAAAGTCATAAAAATAGGTGGAAACATCATCGATAATGAAGAAGCATTGGCTACATTCATAAAAGATTTTGCAACCATTTCTGGTCCTAAAATTTTGGTGCATGGAGGTGGAAAATTGGCAACAAAATTGGCCGAACGAATGGACGTTCCTGTGCAAATGAACGAAGGCAGACGTATTACTGATGCAGACACTTTAGACATAATAACTATGGTTTATGCTGGTAAAATCAATAAAAACATTGTAGCACAATTACAAGCCAATAATTGTAATGCTATTGGTTTTTCTGGTGCAGACGGAAATACTATTGTTTCAGAAAAACGACCTATAAAAACCATCGATTACGGTTTTGTTGGCGATGTAAAAAAAGTAAATACAAATGCTTTAGAAGTATTATTAAATAATAACATCACACCTGTTTTTTGTGCAATTACACATGATGAAAACGGACAATTATTAAACACGAATGCAGATACAATTGCTTCAGAATTAGCTATTGGTCTGTCTTCAATTTTCAACACAGAATTGTATTATTGTTTCGAGAAAAATGGTGTACTTGAAGATGTTGAAAATGAGGTTTCAGTGATAGAAAACATCAACACAGAAAGTTACAAAGCATTAAAACAAAACAATATCATATTCGAAGGCATGCTACCTAAGTTAGATAATTGCTTTCATGCTATAAATCAAAATGTTCAAAAAGTTTGTATCGGAAAATCAGACATGCTTTTCAATACAACAAACAAACACACAACCATAACACAATGATTCAAAAACTAACCCAAGAGGCTATTGCTTTGTTAAAGCAATTGATAGAAACGCAGTCTTTTTCATCGGAGGAAGACAACACCGCTTTGCTCATTGAAAATTGGTTTACAACTCACAATGTGCCTTTTAAAAGGAACAATCACAACATTTGGGCTACCAACAAATATTTTGACGACAGCAAACCAACCTTATTATTAAACTCACATCACGATACTGTAAAACCGAATAACGGCTACACAAAAGACCCTTTTAAGGCCATTGTAGAAGACGGCAAATTATATGGTTTAGGTAGTAATGATGCAGGTGGATGCTTAGTCTCTTTAATTGCAACGTTCACCTATTTTTACGACAAAAAAGACCTCAACTATAATTTAATCATTGTGGCATCTGCGGAAGAAGAAAGCAGTGGGCCAAACGGACTGAATAGTATGTTAAGGATCATTCCTAAAGTGGATGTTGCTATTGTTGGTGAACCAACCTTGATGAATTTGGCAATTGCAGAAAAAGGCTTGGTAGTTTTTGATGCTAAAGTAAAAGGAACAGCCAGCCATGCTGCTCATCCTAATAATGACAATTCAATTTACAATACTATTGATGTTTTAAAATGGTTTAAGGATTATAAGTTCGAGAGAAAATCACCAGTTTTAGGAGATGTAAAAATGACTGTTACACAAATCAATGCAGGTAAACAACACAATGCTGTGCCTGCTGAAGTGGATTTAGTGATTGATGTACGTGTGAATGATAAATATTCTAACAAAGAAATTGCTGATATTTTGACAAAGAAATCACCTTGTACAAGTATTACACCAAGAAGTTTGCGATTAAATTCGTCTTCAATTCCAATTAATCACGATTTAGTAAAAGCAGGCATTGAATTAGGACGAGAAACTTACGGTTCGCCTACGCTTTCTGATCAATCTGTTTTAACTTGTCCATCATTAAAATTAGGACCAGGAGATAGCACACGTTCGCACACAGCAGATGAGTTTATTTATTTAGCTGAGATTGAGGAAGGCGTTGATTTGTATATTAAGTTGTTGGAAAAGGTATTATAAATTGCTGTCATTCCTGCGAAGGCAGGAATCCACACACAAACTGAAATTTAAAAATAGATTCCTGCCTTCGCAGGAATGACAAAAACGAATAAAAGATGAAACTTTGGGACAAAGGCTATTCAATAGATAAAAAAATAGAATTATTTACCGTTGGTAACGACCGTGAAATCGATATGCATATTGCAAAATACGATGTGCAAGCCTCTTTAGCGCATGCCATTATGTTAGAATGTATCGGAATTATAACTTCTGATGAATTAGAGCAATTAAAATCAGGTTTAAAGGTTTTAGCAGACTCTATTGAAGAAGGCACTTTTACTATTGAAGAGTCGTTTGAAGATGTACATTCTAAAATTGAACATGAGCTCACAAAAACTTTAGGCGAAGTCGGGAAGAAAATCCACACTGCACGTTCTAGAAACGACCAAGTTTTAGTAGCGCTACAACTTTACTATAAAGAAAACTTACAAATCATAAATGACAAAACGAAGACGTTTTTCGATACACTTTTAGGCCTTGCTGAAACGTATAAAACGAAACTTTTACCGGGTTACACACATTTACAAGTTGCGATGCCATCCTCTTTTGGATTATGGTTTTCTGCCTATGCGGAATTATTAATTGATGATGTTTATGTTTTAAATGCCGTTTCAAAAATTACAGACCAAAATGTTTTAGGTTCTGCTGCAGGTTATGGCAGTTCATTTCCTATTGATAGAAATATTACTACTAAAGAACTAGGTTTTTCTACACTAAAATACAATGTGGTTGCGGCACAATTGAGCCGAGGAAAAAGCGAGCGTGCTATTGCTAGTGCCTTAGGTGGACTATGCAATACTATGGCTCGTTTTGCTATGGATATTTGCTTGTATATGAGTCAGAATTTTGGGTTTATTACGTTTCCAGATGAGTTAACTACAGGAAGCAGTATTATGCCACACAAAAAGAATCCTGATGTGTTTGAATTAATTCGAGGCAAGTGTAATAAAATTCAGGCTTTACATTCTGAAATGCTACTCATCACCAACAATTTACCAAGTGGTTACCATAGAGATTTTCAATTGTTGAAAGAAAACATCATCAATGCGTTTGAAGATGTAAAAGATATTTTAGACATCTTTACGTATTCCATTCAGCAAATCATAGTAAAGGATATTGACCTCAACGATGAAAAATATCAATACTTATTTACAGTAGATAGCATCAATAATTTAGTGGTTGAAGGTATGAGTTTTAGAGAAGCTTATCAAAAAATTGGAAGCCAAGTACAAGCTGGAACATATCAACCCGATTTAGGAAAAGAACATTCACATATTGGAAGTATTCATAATTTGTGTTTGGATGATATTCGAAAGAAGTTTCCAAATTAAAAAGAAAAAAAGCATCTAAAAATAGATGCTTTTTATAATTAAATATGAATGTGTTTTTAAATTCCGACTAAATCGCCTTCCTCATTCTTGGTAGCCAAATCTGATTTTCCCATTAAGTAAATATCAACTTGTCTTGCTGCTTCTCTTCCCTCTGAGATTGCCCAAACGATTAAAGATTGTCCTCTTCGCATATCTCCTGCTGTAAAAATATTTGGAATATTAGTTTGGTACTTACCGTAAGCTGCTTTGTAGTTAGAACGTACATCTCTGTCTAAACCTAGTTTATCGGCTAGCGTACTTTCTGGACCAGTAAAACCAAGAGCCAGTAATGCCAAATCGCATTTCCAAGTTTTCTCCGTACCTGCGATTTCAATTAACTTAGGACGTTCTCCTGGCACCATTTCCCATTCTACATTCACCGTTTTTAAGGCTGTTAATTTTCCTTTAGCATTAGTTACAAACTCTTTTGTATTTATCAACCAGTTACGCTCTACACCCTCTTTATGAGATGTAGATGTTTTTAACTGCAAAGGCCAATAAGGCCAAGGTGTTGTAGGAGAACGATGTCCTGGCGGCTTTGGCATAATTTCAAAATTCACTACTGATTTTGCACCTTGACGATTAGATGTTCCAATACAATCACTTCCTGTATCTCCACCTCCAATAACAATCACGTTTTTACCAGTTGCTAATACTTGATCTTTTATTTTTTGTCCGAAAACAACCTTAGTTTGTTGTGTTAAAAAGTCCATAGCTTGCACTACTCCATCTGCATCAATACCAGGTGTTGGCAAACTTCTTCGTTCAGTTGCTCCACCGCAAAGCACAACAGCATCAAACTGTTTCAGTTCCTCAACATCATAATTCACACCAACATTTACATTGGTTTTAAACGTAATTCCTTCAGCTTCTAGAATTGCTAAACGACGATCTATGATGCCTTTTTCCATTTTAAAATTTGGAATACCATAACGCAATAGACCTCCAATAGCATCGTCACGTTCAAAAACAGTAACTGTATGACCAGCTCTATTTAATTGTTGTGCAGCTGCCAATCCAGCAGGACCAGAACCAACGATAGCAATAGTTTTTCCTGTTCTTACTTTTGGTGGTTGTGGTTTTATCCATCCTTCTTTAAATGCTCGTTCAACAATATTTTTTTCAATATTTTCTATAGAAACTGGATCTTCAATAATACCTAATACACATGCTTGTTCACATGGAGCAGGACACAAACGTCCTGTAAACTCCGGAAAATTGTTTGTAGAGTGTAAAATCCAAGACGCCTTTTGCCATTCGCCTTGGTGCACCATATGGTTAAAATCTGGAATTAGATTTCCAAGCGGACAACCACTATGACAAAACGGAATTCCACAATCCATACAACGCGACCCTTGTTCGGTTAAATCTTTTTCCTTTAAAGGCACTGTAAATTCATTATAATGTTTTACACGTTCCTTTACTGGCTTATATGATTCATCTTTTCTTTCGAATTCTTTAAAACCTGTTACTTTTCCCATTGTCCTATACTGTTTCTAATTCTTCAACCATTTGTTCTTCTGTCTCTAAACGCTTTAATGCGCGTTTGTATTCTGTAGGCATAACGCGTACAAAATGCTTTAAGCTTGTTTCCCAATCTGCTAATAAAGACTTCCCTAAATCACTGTTAGTGTATTTTACATGCTTCTCTATTATAGATTTTAAATCGTTTGCATCTTTCTTAATAATTTTTTCAAATTCTATAGTTTCAGTATTACACAAACCATTTTTAAATTTGTTTTCTGGATCATACACATAAGCGATTCCTCCACTCATACCAGCAGCAAAATTTCGTCCTGTTTTACCAAGAACTACTACTTTTCCACCAGTCATATACTCACAACAGTGATCTCCTACTCCTTCTACAACTGCAGTGGCACCAGAATTTCTTACAGCAAAACGCTCTCCTGCAATTCCGTTTATATAAGCTTGTCCTTCAACTGCACCAAATAAACACACATTACCAATGATGATATTATCTTCTGCTTTAAAATCTGCTTTTTCAGGTTTCTTAACAATTAGCTTAGCTCCAGATAACCCTTTACCTAAATAATCATTGGTATTTCCTTGAAGATTAAACGTTAATCCGTGTGCTCCAAATGCTCCAAAACTTTGTCCGGCAGAACCTTCAAAATTGATATTTAGGGTATCTTCAGGTAACCCTAAATGACCATAAATTTTTGAAATCTCATTACTTACAATCGCTCCTACGGTTCTATTGGTATTCTTTATAGGATAAGATAATGTCATTTGTTCCTTTCGATATAAAGCACGATGCGAATCTTTTAGAATTTTGAAATCTAAAACATTATCTAAATTGTGCTCTTGCTTCTCAGTATTTTTAACCGTCATTTGATTATACACTTCTGGCCTGTGTAAAATTGAAGATAAATCTAAACCTTTAGCTTTATAATGACTTATGGCTTTGTTGGCATTAATTTTATGCGTCTGACCAACCATTTCTGCCATAGTTCTAAACCCTAATTCTGCCATAATGCTTCTCAATTCTTCAGCTATATAATAGAAGAAATTAATAACATGTTCTGGTGTGCCTTTAAAGTTTTTACGCAACTCTTTATCTTGTGTTGCGATACCAACAGGACACGTATTTAAGTGACACTTACGCATCATAATACATCCTGAAGCTACCAATGGTGCTGTGGCAAAACCAAATTCCTCAGCTCCTAATAATGCCGCTATAGCAACATCTCTACCTGTTTTTAATTGTCCATCGCACTCAACAACAATTCTACTTCTTAAATTATTAAGTACTAAGGTTTGTTGTGCTTCTGCCAATCCAAGTTCCCAAGGTAAACCAGCATGCTTTAGTGATGTTAAAGGCGATGCTCCTGTTCCACCATCATAACCAGCGATAAGTACTACATCTGCTTTTGCTTTTGCAACACCAGCCGCGATGGTACCAACACCAACTTCTGAAACTAGTTTTACGTTAATTCTTGCATCGCGATTAGCATTTTTTAAATCGTAAATTAATTGTGCTAAATCCTCTATAGAATAAATATCGTGATGTGGTGGCGGCGAAATTAAACCAACAAAAGGGGTTGAATTTCTTGCTGCTGCAATCCAAGGCAATACCTTTTCACCTGGCAATTGACCTCCTTCGCCTGGCTTAGCACCTTGCGCCATTTTTATCTGTATCTCTTTTGCATTGGTTAAATAATGAGAAGTAACACCAAAACGTCCCGAAGCTACTTGTTTTATGGCTGAGTTTCTACTATCGCCATTAATATCTGGCTGAAAACGTCTTCTATCTTCTCCTCCTTCTCCAGAATTAGATTTACCTCCAATTCTATTCATGGCAATGGCTAAATTCTCATGAGCTTCACGAGAAATAGACCCATAAGACATCGCTCCTGTTTTAAAACGTTTCACGATTTCCGTCCAAGGTTCTACTTCCTCAATGGGAATAGGATCTATATTATTAAATTCAAACAAACCACGAATGGTCATTAAATTTTTGGATTGTTCATTTATAGTTCTTGCATAAACATCATAACTTGCTTGATCACTTAAACGAACCGCTTGTTGTAATTTTGCTACTGTAGTTGGATTAAACAAATGCTTTTCTCCATTTCGCCTCCATCTGTAATCTCCACCAATATTTAATCCTAAACGTTTATCTAAAACATTACTTGGATATGCATGTTGGTAGCGTTTGTCTATCTCTTTTTCTATTTCATAAAGCCCAATACCTTCAATTCTTGAGGCTGTATATGGAAAGTATTTCTCAACGAATTGTGAGTTGAAACCAACAATTTCGAAAATTTGAGAACCTCTGTAAGAACGCAAGGTTGAGATTCCTATTTTGTTCATTACTTTAAGAATTCCTTTTCCGATGGCTTTATTAAAATTATCAACCGCTTTTTGCTCATCCATATCTGTAATGAAACCATCTGTCACTTGCATTCTGATAATTTCGTTAACCATATATGGGTTTACAGCAGAAGCGCCATAACCAAATAAAGTTGCAAAATGATGCGGCTCACGAGGTTCTGCAGATTCAATAATAATATCAAAATAAGAACGCTTACGTAAACGGTTCATTTGATGACTCACATAAGAACAAGCTAACAAAGGTGGTATTGGTGCCATTTCCTTACTTACACCTCTATCTGATAAAATAATAATATTCGTTTTTCGTAATAAGGCTTTTTCAATTTGAACAATTATACCATCTAAAGCATCTTCTAAACCATTTAGTCCTCTGTCTTTTTGATATAACATTTCTACGGTTTCGGCTTTAAAACCTTCCACTTGAATGTTTCTGATTTTTGCTAAATCATCATTTGAAATTACCGGATTCTGAATTTTCAATTTTCTACATTGGCGTTCGGTAATACTGAAAATATTTCTATCCTTACCTAAAGACAAACTAATATCGGTAACAATTTCTTCTCTAATTCCATCTAATGGTGGATTAGTTACTTGAGCAAATAATTGTTTAAAGTAGTTAGAAATTAACTGTGGTTTATTTGATAAAACCGCTAAAGGGGTATCGATACCCATTGAACCCAAAGCCTCTTTAGCTTTTTGAGCCATTGGTGTAATTACTTCTTGAATATCTTCGTATGTATAATTAAAGAGACGCTGTCTTGTTTTAATATCCAAAGTTTCAATCGGACAAGTTTCACCAGTATATGGAATATCTTTAAGATGTAATCTTGTTTTGTCTAACCATTCTTGGTAAGGTCTTTCTAGAACAATTTTACTTTTTATTTCTTCGTCATTAATAATACGTCCTTGGTTCATATCTACCAAAAACATTTTACCAGGTTCTAAACGGCCATGGCTTTCTACATCTTCTGGATCGATGTCAACGACTCCAATTTCTGAAGACATTATCAGCTTGCCACTTTTTGTAACCGTATAACGCGACGGTCTTAATCCATTTCTATCTAAAAGTGCACCTATATAATTACCATCCGTAAAAGGTACAGAAGCAGGTCCATCCCAAGGCTCCATAATACAGGCATTATAATCGTAAAAAGCTTTACGTTCAGGTGACATGGTTTTGTGTTTCTCCCAAGCTTCAGGAATCATCATCATCATTACTTCTGGTAAAGATCGTCCTGTATGTGTTAATAATTCTACTACCATATCCATAGATGCAGAATCTGATTTCCCTGGTAATATGATTGGGAATAATTTATCGATTTGCGGACCGAAGACATCACTTTTCATAATTTCTTCTCGCACTCGCATTCTACTTATATTCCCGCGAAGCGTATTAATTTCTCCATTCTGACACATAAATCTAAATGGCTGAGCCAACTCCCAAGTTGGCATTGTATTGGTAGAAAAACGTTGGTGCACTAAAGCCAATCTTGTTACCAAATCGTCCTCCTGTAAATCTTTATAATAGCGACCTATATCTTCTGGCATAATAATACCTTTATATATAAGTGTATTCATTGATAAACTAGACACATAAAAATAAGAGCTTTGAGACATCTTAGATTTCCTAACAGTATGCTCTGTAATCTTACGTGCTGCATAGAGTTTTGCATTAAAATCTTTTTCTGAAACTTCGTTAGATTTACCAACAAAAAGTTGCTCAATATTTGGCTCTGAAGCCAAGGCTATTTCACCGAGTTGTGTAGAGTCTACAGGAACCTCTCTCCAACCAATAATTGTAAGGCCTTGCGCAATAATTTCTTTCTCAAAAGTATCTTTACAAAACTTATATTGGTTTCTGTTTTTTGGCAAGAAAACCATACCCACAGCATACTTCCCTTTAACAGGAACTTTAAAGCCACAAACACGCTTAAAATAATTATGAGGAATATCAATTAATAACCCTGCACCATCACCTGTTTTTCCATCTGCGCTTACACCTCCTCGATGCTCCAATTTTACAAGAATTTCTAGCGCATCATGTATAATTTGATTTGTTTTCTCTCCTTTTAAATTACATATAAATCCTGCACCACAATTTTCGTGTTCAAATTCTGGTGAGTAAAGTCCTTGTTTCTTAAACATAATATCAGAAAAATTTAAAGGTTTTTTACACCTTATTATCACTGAAAGATATGCTGTAATGTTCAATTAAAAAAAAGACGGAATCACTTTTTTCATATCGATAATTAAGAGCATTTTAATTGAAAATATGGCAATAAATTCAGTATATACTACCAATTAATCAATGAGAATTATTCAATAAATATTAGCATTTATTGCGAAAACGATTTCGAAAACAACAACACTTTAAAAAGTATTTATGCTTTTAAGAATTTTAACAAAATTTTAAAATTTTCAATTATTAAAATGACAATTATTAACTTAAAATTATTTAAACCCTAAATTTTAGGGGGTATAAAATAAAATATTCATAAAAATTACATTTTATACCCATTTTTTTATAGGGTCTAAAATAACTTTACCTAGATTTGATCCGAATCTAACTATTTTTAATTATTACATTATGAAAAAATTTTTAACTCTAACATTACTGTTAACCTCAATAGTTCTAACAGCACAAGACGCAGAAGAAACTACTGAGAAAAAATTTACACTTAGCGGAAGTGTAGATGCTTATTACCAGACTTACCTAACAGCCTCTGATGATTCAGGACAATCTTTTGGAACTGCTTTTGCTGATCAAACAGGATTTGCCTTAGGTATGGGTAATATAATTGCAAGCTACGAAAGCGGTAAAGTAGGTGCAGTTTTAGATTTAGTTACAGGACCAAGAGGAGCAGGCGCTACTTTTAGCAATGATATCGTTGATGGTATTGTAAACCAAGCTTATGCATACTGGAATGTTTCTGAAAGCACTACCTTAACTTTCGGTCGTTTCAACACGTTTTTAGGCTACGAAGTAATTGCTCCAGCAGCAAACTTTAACTATAGTACATCTTACTTATTCTCTAGCGGACCATTTTCTCATGTTGGTTTAAAAGCTGATTTTGCTTTATCTGACGATTTCAGTTTAATGTTAGCCGTTATGAATCCTTGGGACACTAACAATACATCTACGACTGGAGAGTACTCTTTTGGAGCTCAATTAGGCTATAAAGGGCAATTTTTAAATTTATATTACGACAGTGGCAACAATGGCGGCTTAGGATTCGAAGTTGATTACACAGGCGGCTTTGATGTTTCTGATGACTTTTTCTTAGGAATTAATGCTGCGTACAATGACAATGACGGAAGTGGATTTTATGGCGCTGCCCTATACCCACAACTTGCTACATCCGATGACTTTAGCATTGGCTTAAGAGCTGAATACTATGGACTTCACGATAAAGATATCGATGACGATTTACCAAGTGTATTTGCAGCAACATTAACAGGTAGCTACACTGTAGAAAGCAACTTAATTATAAAGCCAGAAATTAGATTAGACTCTTGGAGTAATAACGACGCAGCTTTCTTTGATGCTGACGGCGAAGACTCAAGTAGCTTAGCTGCATTTACATTAGCAGCAATCTACACCTTCTAAAACATATACTAACTAACACCAATTAATTATGATAGATAATTATTTAGCCCTACTCCCAAATCTAGCCGTTGTACAAGATACAGTAGCAGCAACCACAAAAGACGTTGAAGATGCAGTAAGTGCAATTAACGGAGATTTAGGAATGCTTTGGATGCTTCTCTCAGGTATCTTAGTATTCTTCATGCAAGCTGGTTTTACATTAGTAGAAACAGGAATGACACGTTCTAAAAATGCCGCAAACATCGCCATGAAAAACCTACTAGATATTTGTGTAGGATCCCTCACCTACTGGTTAGTTGGTTATTCTTTAATGTACGGAGACACCTCAAATGGATGGTTCTTCTGGAGTGGTCTTATGCAAGGGGAAGGCGCAGATTTATTCTTCCAAACTATGTTTGCTGCGACTGCTGCAACAATAGTATCTGGAGCAATTGCGGGACGTACAAAATACTCAACTTACGTGATCTTTTCTGTTGTAATGACAGCTTTAATATACCCAATAGCTGGTGGATGGCAATGGCAAGGTTCTGGTTGGTTAACCGAGTTAGGTTTTATTGATTTTGCTGGTTCGTCTATTGTTCACTCTGTTGGTGGATGGGCTGCATTAGTAGCTGCCTTTATGGTTGGGCCTAGAATAGGTAAATATGTTGACGGAAAAGTAAATCCGATCCCAGGACACAATCAAATCCTAGCAACCTTAGGGGTATTTATCCTTTGGTTAGGTTGGTTTGGATTTAATGGTGGTTCACAATTAGCTTGGGGTGGTGCCGACGCAATCGGAGCTTCAAATGTTGTATTAATCACAAATTTAGCTGCCGCTGCAGGTGGATTAGGAGCATTAGTTACCACTTGGATATGGTACGGAAAACCAAATCTTCCACAAACTTTAAACGGCGCACTTGCAGGCCTAGTTAGTATTACTGCTGGATGCGGAAATATGTCTGCTATTGGCGCTGTATTTGCCGGACTAATCGGTGGAATAATAGTTGTTTTCTCAATAGAATTTATTGAAAAGAAATTAAAAATAGACGATGCTATCGGTGCCGCTTCTGTACATGGAGTAGCTGGAGCTTGGGGTACCCTAGTTATTGGATTATGGGGAATTGATGGTGAAACGGGAATTGGACTATTTAACGGTGGTGGATTCAGTCAACTTGGCTCACAAGCCATTGGTGTTGTTGCATATGCAGTTTGGTCAATCGTCTTATCATTCATCATCCTTAAAGTCTTAAAATCTACCATGGGACTTCGAGTAACAAAAGAAGAAGAAGAATTAGGATTAGACCTTTCTGAACATGGGGAAATTGCTTACCCAGGAAAACGAGATAGAGGCTAATCACCAAACGATAATACTTGCAAATAAATTTTAAAATTGATTGTATTATTTAGTTGTTAGAGAAAACCTTCAGAGCTTTTGCTTTGAAGGTTTTTGCTTTTAAAAGCTTTTCATAAAAACATAATGTTTACAAATTATACCTAAATTTTTAGGGGGTTAAATTTATAAATTCACAAAAATTACATTTTAGCCCCATTTTTTTATGGGTATAGGTTAATATTACATAGATTTGGCGGAAATTGACTCATATTTAATACCCCTTTTTGTATTAAATACTAATAACTAACAACAAATACAATGAAAAAAGTTGAAGCAATTATTAGAAAATCTAAATTTTCTACAGTAAAAAAAGCACTTCATGAAGTAGGTGTAAATTTTTTCTCTTATTGGGATGTTACCGGACTAGGCAACGAAAAAGAAGGCCATGTTTACAGAGGTGTTTCTTATAGCACAAGCGACATTCAAAGACGCTACTTATCTATAGTAGTTAATGACGATTTTGAAGACATTACAGTTAAAACAATTATTGAGTCTGCCTCTACAGGCGATGTTGGAGATGGTAAAATATTTGTCTCTGATGTTAAGGAGGTATACAGAATAAGAACAGGAGAAAAAGGAGGACAAACTTTAAAATAAAATCATGGAAACATTTACAATAAATAATGTATGGATGATGATCTGTACAGCACTCGTTTTCTTTATGCATTTAGGTTTTGCATTTTTAGAAATTGGATTGACACGTCAAAAGAATACTATAAACATATTATTTAAAAATATGTTCATTATCACGGTTGGATTACTACTCTATTGCTTAGTAGGTTTCAACCTTATGTATCCAGGTTTTGAATCTGGTGATTGGGGAATTTTAAGTTTCGCAGGTTTTGGTTTGGATGCACCAATGGCAGAAGGCGCTTTAGATCTTTCTTACAATGAAGGTTATACTTACTGGACAGACTTCTTATTTCAAGGTATGTTTGCAGCAACAGCTGCAACTATTGTTTCTGGAGCTGTTGCAGAACGTATGAAAATTGGGCCCTTTATGGTTTTTGCAATTATATACGTTGGCCTTGTTTATCCTATTGCTGGATCTTGGGATTGGGGAGGTGGCTTCTTAGAAACAAGAGATACTCCATTTTATGACTTTGCAGGTTCAACACTAGTACACTCTGTTGGCGGCTGGGCTGCATTAGTAGCAGTATGTCTATTGGGTTCAAGAATTGGTAAATTCAAAGACGGAAAACTACAAGCTATTCCTGGCCACAACATCCCTATAGCCACTGCTGGTGTAATCATCTTATGGCTAGGTTGGTTTGGTTTTAATGGAGGATCTGTATTGTCTGCAAATCCAGAATTAACATCATTAACTCTAGTAACCACATGTTTAGCAGCCGCAGCAGGTGGAGTTATTGCAGCTCTTGTATCTTTTATACGTTATAAGAATTTAGATTTAACAATGTTTCTTAATGGTATATTAGGTGGTCTTGTTGGTATTACTGCTGGTGCAGATCAAATGAGTCCAACGGATGCTATAATTATTGGGGCAATTGCTGGAGCCATAATCGTATTTGCTGTATCGTTAATTGACAGATTAAAACTAGATGATCCTGTTGGTGCCATTGCCGTACATTTAGTATGTGGTATTTGGGGAACTTTAGCAGTAGGTTTATTTGGTGGTTTAGCTGGTGTAGACCAGTTCATTTCACAGCTTATAGGTGTTGGATCTATTGCTGTATTTTGTTCTGTTTCTGCTTTCATTATACTCTTTACACTTAAGAAAACTGTGGGAATACGAGTTTCTGAAAGAGAAGAATTAGAAGGTTTAGACGCTCACGAGCATGGTATGGATGCTTATCCAGATTTTAGATTAAATGAGCATTAAAATTAAATATTGAAAATTTAATTGATTAAATATAAATTGTTAATTAAAAACCTCTAAGAAATTTCTTAGAGGTTTTTTATTCTAAATAATAATAAAGATTGAATAATTTGTTAAGCTGAATTACGACTAGCATTAATATTACCAAACAAAGACCTAGTCACCATGCTCGCAAAAATTTTCATTTGCTCATCATCTGGTTTTACTCCAGCTTTTTCAAGTTCTTGTATCTTTTTTAAAGCATACTGCTGTATGGTCAATAATGGTAAAACTATAGATTCTCTAACAGCAATAGAAGCCTTACCTGCTGGCTCTTCTTGCATTAACTCTTTATAGCCAGTTAATTTTAAAATGAGATGTTTTGATGTTTCGTACTCATTATAAATAATAGTCCAAAATTCACCATATTCAGGATCTTCTGCCATGTATCTTGTTAAATCAAAAAATGATTTAGATAAGGACATCATACTATTTTCAATTAAAGTCTTAAAGAAATTTGAAGTTTTAAAAAGCTTCTGTACTTTTTCAAATTCACCTGAATCTTCATAATGTTTTAAGGCTGTACCTACTCCAAAAAAGCCAGGTACATTTTGCTTTAATTGACTCCAAGAACCAACAAACGGTATCGCTCTTAAATCTTCAAAAACTAAGCCTTCAGATTTACCACGTTTAGATGGTCGACTTCCTATATTCGTCTTCGCATAATACTTTAAAGTACTCATGTGCTCCAAATACGAAATAAATTTAGGGTGCGCCTTAAAATCTGAATAGGCTTTATAACTACGTTCAGATAAATCGGTCATTACCTCTCTATTTTCAGGAAGCATACTTAAATCTGAATCACTTAAGCTATTATGAATACCAGAACTTATTAACTGTTCTAAATTATATTGAGAAGATTCTAACGTTCCGAAATTAGAACTAATCGTTTGCCCTTGTATGGTCAATTGCACTTCTTTATCTTCAATTGTTGGCCCAAGAGAGGCATAGAAATTATGAGTTTTTCCACCACCACGCGCAGGTGGTCCACCACGACCATCAAAGAAAATAACCTTTATTCCATATTTTCTAGATACTCTAGTTAAGTTTTCTTTGGCTTTATAAATTGCCCAATTAGCCATTAAATAACCACCATCTTTAGTACCATCACTAAAACCTAACATAATGGTTTGTTTGTTCCCTCTTGATTTTAAATGTGCAGCATATTCTGGATTTGAATATAACTCTTCCATTACTCCTGGTGCATTTTCTAAATCTGTAATGGTTTCAAAAAGTGGTCCTATATCTACGGTTAATTTATCTTGAAAAGCAACCAACTTCAACATAGCAAACAATTGCATTACATTAAGCGTTGTTTGGTTATTACTTATAATATAACGATTTGCTGCCTTCTCACCATTAGTTCCTTGAATGGTTTTAATCGCTTTCATTGTATTTAAAGCTTTTAAAGTTTCTTCATCCTTTATTAAGGATAAATCAACCTCACCTTTAACTTTAGATAAAATTTTAATTTGCTCTTTTTCTGATAAATCAAAATAATCCTTCGGAAAAATATCACTACCACTTTTAATCAAAGACTTTACCATATCAGTAAAAAACTGATGGTGCTTACGACTATCTTGACGTATATCTAAGTTTGCAAAATGAAATCCGAATAAGTGAATTTTATTTAATAAACTATTTACTTCATTTACATAAAGTGATTGGTGTTCTTTAACAATTACACTTTTAACAACCTTTAATTCTTCAGCAAAATTATCCGCTGTTAAATTAGAATTTTTGTTAGTAATAATTTTATAAAGCTCTTTTTCTATGACCAACATCCTCTCTTCTACACCCTGAAATGTTAACTTACGTTTTAAGCGCCTAACATCTCTGTAGTAATTTTTAATTACAGTTTCTCGCAATCGTTTTGCTACATTCAATGTAATCTCTGGAGTTACAAACGGATTACCATCTCTATCTCCACCTGGCCAAAATCCTATATTTATAATATCATTTTCAATCTGTTTGCCGTCGAAAATATTTTGTTGAATATAATCGTATATGGTTCCAAAAGATTTATAAAATACATTTTCTAAATACCAAATTAGACTTACCGCTTCATCAAAAGGCGAAGGCTTTTTATGTTTAAAAAATGGTGTTTTACCCAGTTGAGCCAATAAATCATTTATTCTCAATAAGTCATTTTCTTTAATAGCTTCTGTTAAATCTGTAATAATTCCTAGAACTGAACCTGGATAAAACTGAGTTGGGTGCGCCGTTAGTACAATACGAACTTTAAACTCTTCTAGATATTTCCTCAGTGTTTCGAGCTTATTTTCTTTTGATACAGATTCTTTTAAACTACGCAACGTACCAATACCATCCATGTTATTTACAACAGGAAATGCAGCATCTTCTATAGCATCGAATAAAACGACTTGTCGTTCTATATATTGAATAAATCGAAACAGTAAATTAATCTGACTTTGAGGTGATCGCCTAGCTTGGTATTTTTTAAAAAATGTTTCAACTATAGTTGTAGGATTATCTTTATTAGCAAATCCTTTCTGGCATGTTTCATGAAACAAAGGCAGTAACGCACCTGTTTTAGTTACAGAATCAAAAGGTAAGGTCATAAATATACTGTTGTATATCTGATATTTTGATAATACGTTTTGATTGAATCGAGTAAGCTTTGGCTGTGTAGGCATTTAATTTATATAATGGTCGATTGACCTAGGTGAATATTGGTAAAATTCATATTAGTGTCTTTAGGATTGTAAATAAAATCCTCTATAAATTCACCAACTTTACCAGTAGTTACATTATCGTATTTTGCGTTGATATCTGGTGTTGATATATTTAGTTTTAATGATTTCTCAACAGCTAAATTAACCAATTCTGCTTCATTATAAAGACCAAAATGTTCTAATAACATTGCAGCAGATAATATTGACGCAATAGGATTGGCAATTCCTTTTCCTTTTGCTTGAGGATACGACCCATGTATTGGCTCGAACATGGCATATTTATCACCAACCGATGCCGAAGCTAACAAACCAATAGAGCCACCAATAACACTAGCTTCATCGCTAATAATATCTCCAAACATATTTTCGGTTAAAATAACATCGAACTGTTTTGGATTTAATATCATTTGCATGGCTGCGTTATCTACAAATAAGAAATCTAGTTTAACATCCTTGTATTGTTTAGCAATTTCAGTTACTACTTTTCTCCAAAGTCTAGATGTTTCTAAAACATTTGCTTTATCAACTAAAGTTACTTTATGACTTCTATTTTGAGCTGCCTGAAATGCTAAATGTGCTATACGTTCTATTTCTGCTTTTGAGTAAGCACATAAATCTGAAGCTACATTACCATCTTCGCTTAATTGTTTTTCACCAAAATAAATTCCACCTGTTAACTCCCTGTAGATACTAATATCTGTACCTTCAATAATATGTTTCTTTAAAGGTGATTTATCCAATAACGTTTGATACGCTTTTACAGGTCTAATATTAGCATACAAACCTAATTCTTTTCTTAACTTAAGAAGTCCTTGCTCTGGACGTACTTTTGCAGAAGGATCATTATCGTACTTAGGATGACCAATAGCACCAAATAATATGGCATCTGTAGATTTACATAAATCTAAAGTCTCTTCTGGCAATGGGTCGTTGTGCTTATCTATAGCTATTGCACCAACATCTGCTGTTGTAAACTTAAAATCATGATTAAACTCAGAAGCTATAGCTTTAAGAGCTTTCACTGCTTGATTTGTTACTTCTGGACCAATACCATCACCTGGCAATACTGCAATATTTAATTTCATTTGTACTAATTAGTATATTTTTTGAGCTTCAAAAGCCTCAATTTGTTCTTTATTATTGACTAGATAATCGATATCATCATATCCATTAATCATGCATGTTTTCTTATAAGTATCTATTTCAAAGTCTTCAGATAAATCTAAATCTTTTACTGAAATAGTCTGTTTTTCAAGGTTAACTTCTAATTCTGTTTGTGGATTGGACTCAATTTGCTGAAACAGGTCACGCAAAAATTCTTTTGAAACCTGAACAGGCAACAAGCCATTATTCAGAGCATTTCCTTTAAAGATATCTGCAAAGAAACTAGACACAACCACTTTAAATCCATAATCTGTAATTGCCCAAGCTGCATGTTCTCTACTCGATCCACAACCAAAATTATCACCAGCAACTAAAATGCTCCCAGTATATCTTGAATCATTAAGAACAAAATCAGTATTAACCGTTCCGTCTTTATGATATCTCCAATCTCTAAATACGTTATCCCCAAATCCTTTTCTGTCAGTGGCTTTAAGAAAACGTGCAGGAATAATTTGATCTGTATCTACATTCTCAATTTGTAATGGAATGGCTCTAGAATTTAGTGTTGTAAACTTTTCCATTAATTTAAATGTTTTGTAATATCAATTATTTTTCCTTCAACAGCTGTAGCTGCTGCAACTAATGGGCTTGCTAAAATGGTTCTGGAGCCTTGACCTTGTCGTCCTTCAAAATTTCTATTAGAAGTAGACACACAATATTCACCTTGAGGAATCTTATCATCATTCATCGCTAAACAAGCAGAACAACCTGGTTGACGCAATTCAAATCCAGCTTCATCAAAAACAGTCTTTAAACCTTCTTCTATAATTTGAGCCTCCACTTGCTTACTACCTGGAACTAACCATGCAGTTACATTATCAGCTTTTTTCTTTCCTTTTATAAATTCTGCAGCTACCCTAAAATCTTCAATTCTAGAATTGGTACAGCTTCCTATAAACACAAAATTTATAGGTTTGTTAATTAGGCTTTCACCAGCTTCAAAATTCATATAAGCTAGTGATTTTTTGAAGGACGGATTTTCATCAACCGGAATGTTTTCAGAAATTTTAATTCCCATTCCAGGATTGGTTCCATAGGTAATCATTGGCTCAATGTCTTCCGCATCGAAATGATATTCTTTATCGAATTGTGCTCCTTCATCCGTCGGTAAGGTTTTCCAATAGGCTACTTTCTTTTCAAAATCTTCACCTTTTGGTGCAAATTCTCTTCCTTTTACATATTCAAAAGTCGTTTCATCTGGCGCAATCATGCCACCACGTGCTCCCATTTCAATACTCATATTACAGACGGTCATACGACCTTCCATACTCATCTCTTCAAAAACATTTCCGGCATATTCACAAAAATATCCGGTGCCAGAATTAGTACCTAGTTTTGAGATGATATAAAGAATGACATCTTTTGGTAAGACGCCATTCTTTAATTTTCCATTAACGGTAACCCTTAAACTTTTGGGTTTGGTAAGCAACAAGCACTGGCTCGCAAAAACTTGCGCTACCTGGCTTGTTCCTATACCAAATGCAATAGCTCCAAAGGCACCATGAGTTGATGTATGACTGTCACCGCAGACCATGGTCAAGCCTGGTTGTGTCACTCCTAACTCAGGAGCCATTACATGCACAATCCCATTATACTTATGTCCTAACTCATATAATGTAATATTGTTTTTTTCACAGTTTTTAGACAATTGTTCTAGTTGCTGTCTAGACAGAGCATCTCTAACTGGTTGATCTTGATTTAATGTTGGTGTATTATGATCTGCTGTGGCTAAAATTTGATTAGGCCTAAAAACAGGAATTCCACGTTCTTCCAATTCATTGAAAGCCTGTGGACTTGTTACTTCGTGTATTAAATGTTTATCAATATAAAGTATCTGCGGACCATTTTCAATACTACTGACCACATGCGAATCCCAGACCTTATCGAATAGTGTTTTCTTAGACATTTAAGCTGAAATTATTTGTTGGTAAACATTACTAGTTTCAATAATTTGATGGATATCGTTATCATTGATTTCTTTCTTTTTATCTGCAAAACTTAAGAAATTTGCATACACATCATCTAACTGAAGTTTAGTTAGTTCGTAACCAACATTTTTAGCTCTGTAAGCTAATGCAGCTCTTCCGCTCCTTGCAGTTAATACTATTGCAGATTCAGTAACACCTACATCTTTAGGATCTATAATCTCGTAAGTTTCTCTATTTTTTATTACACCATCTTGATGAATACCAGAACTATGAGCAAAAGCATTTGCACCAACAATAGCTTTATTTGGCTGTGTATAAATACCCATACTATCTGAAACAAGTTGACTCATTCCATAAAGCATAGATGTATTAATATTTGTATCTAATTTAAGATATGGATGCTGCTTTAATACCATTACCACCTCTTCTAAAGCCGTGTTACCAGCACGCTCGCCAATTCCGTTTATTGTACATTCAATTTGGCGTGCTCCGTTAATCACACCCTCTATAGAATTAGCAGTTGCCAAACCTAAATCGTTATGGCAATGACAAGATAAAATGGCCTTTTCTATGCCTTTAACATTCTCTTTTAAGTATTTTATTTTAGCACCATATTCACTAGGTAAACAATAACCTGTTGTATCAGGAATATTTAAAACAGTAGCACCTGCTTTAATCGCAGCTTCACAAACTCTAGCTAAATATTCGTTATCTGTTCTGCCCGCATCTTCTGCATAAAACTCAACGTCTTCCACAAAAGACTTGGCGTATTTAACTGCAGCATATGCACGCTCTAAAATATCTTCTTGTGTTGTTTTAAATTTATGAACTATGTGCGATTCTGAAGTTCCTATACCTGTATGTATTCTTGGTTTTACAGCATACTTTAATGCTTCTGCAGCAACTTTTATATCATTTTCTACAGACCTAGTTAAACCACAGACCGTTGCATTTTTTACTATTTTAGAAATTGCTTCCACAGATTTAAAATCACCAGGACTAGAGACTGGAAAACCTGCTTCAATGACATCAACTCCTAGCGCATCTAACTGCTCTGCAATGACAACTTTCTGATCTGTGTTGAGTTTACAACCCGGAACTTGCTCTCCATCGCGAAGTGTTGTATCGAAGATTTGTATATTGTTATTTGACATATATCAAAATATATTTATAGTATTGTCTTACGAATTTATATTTTGAATTTATTTTAATCACTTATCATTCATTTGATTTTACGATGTTCAAAAGCATATTTGCGATACAATTAATTGATTTTTAACACTATAAGCCTATTTTAAATTGACAACTAAAGACCAAAAAGATAATTTATTTTCTCTTGTAAAGTCATTAACCAAGTCTGAAAAAAGACAGTTTAAACTTTATGTTGGGAGGCTTGGTGTTAATTCTGATTCTAAATTTTTAAAACTTTTTAACCTTTTAGACAAATCAAAATCCTACAATGAAGCATTAATTATAAAAAGTGGAATTGTAAAAAAACAGCAAATTGCCAATGTAAAAGCGCATTTATATAAGCAGATTTTAATAAGTCTTAAGTTAAATCCTTCGCATCAAAATATACGATCTCAAATTAGAGAACAGCTCGATTTTGCATCCATTTTATACCATAAAGGCTTATACAAACAAAGTCTAAAAATATTAGATAAAGCCAAAGATTTAGCCATTGTAAATGAAGAAAAAAACTTAGCTTTTGAAATCGTTGAACTCGAAAAAATCATTGAAGCACAGTATATTACCAGAAGTATTAATACACGAGCCGACGAATTAGCTATACAAGCCAAAGAGCTGAGCGCACTAAATGTTATTGCCAGTAAACTCTCTAATTTATCATTACAACTTTACAGTATCATTTTAAAAACTGGTTATGTAAAAAATGAAGAAGAGAGCCAAATGATTACTAAGTACTTTAATGGAAGACTTCCTAAATTTAAAATGAGTAATGTTGGTTTTAGAGAAAAACTTTGGTTGTACAAGGCCTATTTATGGTACAGTTTTTTAATGCAAGATTTTCTGAATTGTTATAAATATGCATCGAAATGGGTAGATCTTTTTCATCAAAACCCAAGCATGATTAACCTCAACCCAGTGTTTTACCTAAAAGGCAACAACTATCTTTTAGAATCTATATTTTTTATTAGAAACAAACCAAAATTTGTAAAAAAGCTAGAACATTTTAAATCCACAGTAAACAGCACTAAGTTTAACAAAGATGAAAATGTTTCGGCACTAGTTTTTCTGTATACCAATTTTCATAATATCAATCAATATTTTATTGATGGTAGTTTTGAAGACGGTTTAGAATTGATTCCAAAAATCGAAAAAGAACTTGTTTTGTACGATTCACGTATTGATCCACATCATAAAATGATTTTTTATTACAAGTTTGCGAGTATGCATTTTGGAGTTGGAAATAACAAAATATGTATTAAATATTTAGATAAAATTATCTCCAACAAATCATTATCCATGCGTGAGGATTTACTATGTTTTTCAAGAGTACTAAATCTTGTTGCTCATTACGAGGCAGGCCTAGATTACCATTTAGAAACACTTTTAAGAAGCACTTATAAATTCCTAATAAAAATGAATGAATTACATGAGGTGCAAAAAGAAATGATAAAATTTATTAGAGGACTTCAAGATATTTACCCACATGATTTAAAAAATGCTTTCAAAGATTTATTAGAACGCCTTAAAGTTTATGAAGATCATCCTTTTGAGCGAAGAGCTTTCCTTTATTTAGACATTATCTCTTGGCTAGAAAGTAAAATTGAAAACCAACCTGTTGGCCAAATAATTAAGACTAAATATTTAACAAAATATGCGCCTTGATTTTTCGAATCTCATAAAAAAGTCATAAAAATTAAAATAAATTTGGAAATTAAATTTTTGTGTCGCAATATTTGTACTCACAAAGTTCAAACACTTACTGAAAGGGAAACTTTAAATTCAAATTTCTAGTTTTCCGAAAATGTTATCAAGAAAGGCGGAGAGATAGACTCGATGAAGCCTTAGCAACCCTTAGATTTACTAAGAAGGTGCTAAATTCTACTTGAATGCGCAAGTCATTTTTTGCAATTTCGGATAGATAACTAAAGACTAATTACCCATCTGTAATTAGCAATTTCTTTTTAACATTTTTCTTATTAAGTACGCTTCTAACGAGGCTTATTTGGCTTTTGTTTTAATCATTTATTAACTCAAAATCTTAGAAAAATGAGTACACAAAAATTTGCAACTCAAGCGTTGCACGCAGGACACGACACCAATCAAACTGGAGGCACAAGAGCTGTTCCTATTTATCAATCTACAGCTTATGTTTTTGATGATTCGGATGATGCAGCAGGACGATTCAATTTATCGGTTCCAGGATTTATTTACACAAGATTAAATAATCCTACAAACGACATTTTAGAACAACGATTAGCAGCATTAGAAGGCGGAATAGCAGCAGTAGCCACAGCATCTGGTACAGCAGCAATTTCAACTACCCTTTTAACTTTATTAAAAGCTGGAGATCACATTGTGGCATCTAGCAGTTTATACGGAGGAACCTACAACTTATTGAGTGTAACCTTGCCTAGACATGGTATTACAACAACATTTGTAGACCCATCTAATCCAGAAAATTTTGAAAAAGCAGCCCAAGAAAACACGAGAGCTTTTTTCGTTGAATCTCTTGGAAATCCGAAGCTAGATGTTTTAGACTTAGAAGCAATTTCTAAAGAAGCAAAGGCACATAAAGTACCATTAATAGTGGACAATACAGTAGCAACTCCTTACCTTCTCAACCCAATTGAGCATGGAGCAAATATTGTAATTCATTCTTTAACAAAATACATCAATGGCAACGGAACGTCGTTAGGTGGTGTTATAATTGATGCTGGTACTTTTGATTGGACCAACGGAAAATTCCCAGAATTCACAGAACCATCAGCAGGTTATCATGGATTAGTATATAGCGAAGCTATTGGTGCAGCTGCATTTATTGCCAAGATTAGAATTGAAGGCTTAAGAGATTATGGTGGAGCATTGAGTCCATTTAATGCGTTTCAAATTATCCAAGGTTTAGAGACTTTAGAATTACGTATAAAAAAGCATAGTGAAAATGCGCTCGAACTAGCGAAATGGTTACAAGAGCAGCCAGAAGTAAAATGGGTAAATTATCCAGGATTAGAGACTAGCAAATATAACAGTCTTGCTAAAAAATACTTACCTAAAGGGCAAAGTGGTATAGTTACGTTTGGTGCAGATGGAGGTTATGACGCTGCGAAAACTATCGCAGATACCACCAAACTATTTTCATTATTGGCTAATATTGGAGATACAAAATCTTTAATTATCCATCCGGCAAGTACCACGCATCAGCAATTAAGTGATGAAGCGCAAGAGACAACAGGTGTTACCAAAGATTTAATCCGTTTATCTGTAGGCATTGAAAATATAGAAGACTTAAAAGCAGATTTAAAGGAAGCTTTTGCTGTTGTTAAACAGAAAAGTGCCCTTCAAAATTAGCCTTTAACATGTTTTGTTTAGTAATAGATGCCTTTTATATAGAAGGCATCTATTTAATATTTTAATTCTTGAAATGGAAAAATTGCAATACATAAATATTTCTAATTATAAAACAGAATCTGGTAAAAGCACAAGTGTAAATTTGTCTTATCAAGTTTTTGGCAAACCATTACACAGCGCACCAATCGTGTTAGTAAATCATGCTCTAACAGGCAATTCTACTATTATTGGTGAAAACGGATGGTGGAATGATTTAATTGGACTTAACAAATGTATTGACACCGCAACCTATACTATTTTAGCCTTTAATATTCCAGGAAATGGATTCGATTCTAAATCTGAAAATCTCATTGAAAACTATAAAGATTTTACTGCTCGTGATATTGCAAAATTGTTCGCCTTAGGCGTAGAAAAATTAAAAATAACACAACTTTTTGCTGTAATAGGTGGTTCTGTTGGTGGCGGAATTGCTTGGGAATTAGCTGCATTAAAACCAAATTTAATTGAGCATTTAATTCCAGTAGCTACAGATTGGAAATCTACGGATTGGCTAATTGCCAATTGCCATATCCAAGACGCCATTTTAAATCATTCTAAAGAACCATTGGCAGATGCAAGGATGCATGCCATGACCTTATATCGCACTCCAGAGTCTTTAAAACAAAAATTTGATAGAACAAAAAAAGACAACGCGCTATTTAATATAGAATCTTGGTTAAACTATCATGGTGATAATTTAAATAATCGTTTTAATCTATCAGCCTATAAAATGATGAATCAAATTCTAAGAACAATAGATATAACTGACAAAAGAGGAAGTTTTTTGGAAGTAGCTTCTAGGATTACTTCAAACATTCATATTATTACTATAAATTCAGATTTGTTTTTTAAACCAGAAGAAAACTGGAATGACTATGTTGAACTAAAAAGTAAAAAGGACAATATCTATATTCATGAAATTAAATCTATTCATGGACATGATGCTTTTTTAATAGAGTTTGATCAGCTCGCGAAATTCTTGAAACCAGTATTTAAAGTAGAAAAAATTCCTAATAAGAATCTAGAAAAACATGTAGCATAAGACCTTGCGCCATCTAAATCAAAAAAACATTCTTAACTTGTTTTTTAGTTTCGAAATTGAGAGTACAATATGCAAAAAGAAATTATTGTAATTGGCGGAGGAATCATAGGTTTATGCTCTGCATATTACCTAAAAAAAGAAGGACATCACGTCACTGTTGTTGACCAATCTAATCTAGATGCTGGTGCGTCTTATGTCAACGCTGGATATTTATCGCCAAGTCATATCATCCCATTATCAGCACCTGGTGTGATGAAGAAAGGCATTAAATGGATGTTTAATTCTTCTAGTCCTCTATATATAAAACCGCGATTAGATTCAGATTTTATAAAATGGACTTGGGCTTTTAATAAATCGTGTAACTCCAATCATGTTAAAAAATCAGCTCCCGTAATTCGAGATATTTCGGTGTTAAGTCAAAAAATCTACGAAGAGATAAAAACCTCAGAACAATTTACATCACAGTACGAAAAGAAAGGTCTATTAATGTTGTGTCAAACTCAAAAAATGCTCGATGAGGAATTAGAAATGGCTAAAATGGCTGTAGAATTGGGTTTAGACGCTAAAGAAGTTAATCCTACTGAAATAAAAGAACTTGAACCCAATGTAGACATAAATGCTATTGGAGCTATCTATTATAAATGCGACCACCATTCTACTCCTCACGAATTTATGAACGATATGAAATCATATCTAAAAAATGCAGGAGTAAATTTCTATCCTAATGAAAAAGTTATAGACATCACAGTAAGCGACCAAAGCATCACTTCTGTACAAACCGATAAACAAACCTTAGTAGCAGATGAATTTGTTTTAGCAGCTGGTTCTTGGAGTGCGTTACTAAGCAAAAAATTAGAGCTAAACTTATTGTTGCAAGCAGGAAAAGGCTATCGCATCAACACCTCTCAATCCAATGGTATTACTTTACCGGCAATTCTGGCCGAAGCCAAAACCGCTGTAACTCCAATGAACGGTTTTACACGCTTTGCTGGCACAATGGAAATCGCAGGAATAAACCACAAAATCAACAAAAACCGCGTTGAAGCCATTGCCAATGCTGCAAGCAGATATTTCCCAAATATTAAGATTTCTGAAGAAGAAAAAGCTGATGCTGCTTGTGGCTTAAGACCTGTTTCTCCTGATGGATTACCATATATTGGTAAATCTTCAAAATGTAAAAATCTAACTATTGCTGCTGGTCATGCTATGATGGGCTGGAGTATGGGAACTGCAACTGGGCTTTTAGTTTCTGAGATTATTTCAGAAAAAAAGACGTCGCTTGATTTAAATCCATTTCATCCAGATAGAAAATTCTAACAAAAAACAAGTATCTTTTCGTGGTCATAATTAGCTAGACTATGAGCAGATCTTATATCGATTTACATTGCCATCCTTCATTAAAACCTTATGGCAAGAGTTTTAAATACCAACCACCAAAACAAAACAGGTTAAACAGTGGTCGTAAAAATTCTATTTGGCATTATAGTCCACCTAATTTTTTAGAAAGACAAGTCAACCGAGTTCTAACACTAACAAAATTTACGCAAACAGATTTAACTGCACTCGCAAAAGCAGGCTGCAATGTTGCTGTTATTTCCCTCTACCCTTTCGAAAAACATTTTCTGAAAGACAAAATGTTAGGCTTCAAATTTATTCCAGATTTATTAGTGAATTTAGCAGCTGGTGTAAGTCAAAAACGTATTGACAACTTAAGAAATCATTCGAGTTATTTTCAAGATTTAAAAGATGAATATGCCTACTATATGCAATTGCATAATATGGCACAAATCATAGATGGAGTTACCTATACCTATCGATTGGTTAATAGTTATTCTGATATTGAAAACAACATTAACACCTCAACTACTGACCGTAAAATCATCAGTTTAGTCAATACCATTGAAGGTGCTCATGCTTTTGAAACAGGACTAGACAGAGATAAAAACACAGCAGTTGAAACGACCGTTTTAAACCATATTGACCTAGTAAAAAACTGGGAACACAGACCATTTTTCATCACCTTGGCACACCATTTTTACAATGAAATTTGTGGTCATGCCAGAAGCATTGGTATTGGTTTAATAAAGAAACAACAAAATAGAGGACTTAACTCAGACATCACAGAATTGGGTTTTAAAGTCATTGACAAACTATTAGATAATTCCGAAAACAAACGCATACTTATTGATGTAAAACACATGAGTACTGCGTCTCGAAAAACCTATTATCAATTATTAGAAACCAAATATGCCAATGAAAATATACCAATTATTGTGAGTCATGGAGCTGTTAACGGAAAGCGATCTATTGTAGAATGGAAAGCATCAGATACTAAACTCAGTAAAGCATTTAGTGATGTAGATATTAACTTTTATGATTTGGAAATCTTGCGAATTGCAAAATCTAAAGGTATTTTTGGATTACAGTTAGATGAACGACGTATTGCTAGCAAAAGTGCAATTCGCAGTTCTCGGATTTACTGGCCAAGCAAGAAACGTCGTTATAAAAACAAATCAGAATTAATCTGGAATCAAGTTCAGCATATTGCCGAAATTCTGAACAAAAATGATTTATTTTGTTGGGAAACTGTCGCAATAGGCTCTGATTTTGATGGTATTGTAAATCCGATAAAAGGACTTTGGACAGCAGAAAATATTGAAACTATAAAACCGTATTTAATTGAAAAAGCCCAAGACTATCTCGATAAAAATGGTGGTAATTTGAAAACGCAAAATAAGATTTCAGCTCAAGAAATTATAGATCGATTACTATTTATAAATGCAGATGAATTTCTAAAACGCAATTTCAAATAACGTATTTTGTGTTCCCTTCTTTGGAAGGTCTCTGACGCTTCATAGCTTTAGCGACGAAACGGCTAGGGATGGGTTTAAAAAGAAAAAAAGAATATGACAGATAAACAAAAATTCATGAAAGAAGCTGTTAACGCAGCATTAAAAGGCATGAACAACAATGAAGGAGGCCCATTTGGTTGCGTCGTTGTTAAAGACGGAAAAATTGTAGGTCGAGGCAATAACAAAGTTACCTCAACCAACGACCCAACAGCACATGCCGAAGTAACAGCCATTAGAGATGCTTGTAAAAATCTAGATTCGTTTCAATTAGATGGTTGCGAAATTTACACCTCTTGCGAACCTTGCCCAATGTGTTTAGGAGCTATTTATTGGGCACGACCAGATAAAGTGTATTACGGAAGCAACCAAGTAGATGCTGCTAATATTGGTTTTGATGACGAGTTTATTTACAAGGAAATTCCATTACCTTACGAAAAACGAAGTATTCCGTTTGAACAATTAGCTCGAGAAATTGCTTTAGAACCATTTGAGGAATGGAGTAAGAAAGAAGATAAAACTGAATATTAAATAAAAAACTAAATTTGGGTTAAACAGAGAATTTAGTAAAAATTCAAGTCCCAATTTCCGACATAGTCGGAAGCAACGATTTTCAGAAATAGAGAGCGAAAAAGCGGAACTGCGAAGCGCAGCTTCAAGCATGTAGCTTTGAAAGCGAATGGTGCTTTAGCAATTTCCTAATAAATCGTTTTGAATTTTTGGTTCGTTTTGTTTCAAGACAAAATGAACAAGAAAAACTAAAATAAATATGATAACCTTCATCCTAAATAACAAAACCATTACAACTCCAGAAAACTCTGGAATGACCCTTTTGGATTTTGTGCGCTACCAGCAACGTCTTACAGGAACAAAAATCGGTTGTCGTGAAGGGGATTGTGGAGCTTGTACCGTTTTAGTTGGCACTTTAGAGAATGACAGGATTAATTACCAAAGTATCACCTCTTGTATTTCACCATTAGGCAATGCACATGGCAAACATATCGTCACGGTTGAAGGCACAAACCTTAAAGACAAACTAACCACAGCTCAAGAAGCTATGAAAGCCAATTACGCCACGCAATGTGGCTTTTGCACACCAGGTTTTGTGGTGGCTTTAACTGGTTTTGCGTTATCAAATTCAGAATACAATTACAACAATGCCTTAGATGCTATTAGTGGAAATATTTGCCGATGCACAGGTTATAAAGCGATTGAAAAAGCGGCTCATCAAGTGGTTGAAAAACTAGAGCATCAAAAACAAAATTCTATTAATTGGCTCGTTGAAAATGATTTTATTCCAGCGTATTTTGAAAGTATTCCAAAACGTTTAAAGGACATTGAAATTGCCGATTTAAACCAACCTAAAGGAAAGTATGTTTCTGGCGGAACTGACTTATACGTTCAACAAGCGGATCATTTAGCAGATAACGATGTGCATCTTATTGCTGAAAAGGATTATTTAAAAGGTATCAAAATTGAAAATGGAATTTGCACCATCGGAACCAACGCTACAGTTTCCGATTTATGGAATCACACCGAACTCAACACGTTTTTTCCAAACCTAAAAAAGCATTTAAAATTAGTCTCTTCAGAACAGATTAGAAATATGGCTTCACTTGGCGGAAATCTTGTGAATGCGTCGCCTATTGGAGATATGACCATTTTCTTTTTGGCATTAAATAGCGATATCACCATTATCAATGAAAAACATAAAGAGCGAACAATTGCGCTCAAAAACTTCTTTCAGGATTATAAGACATACGATTTAAAAGACGGAGAACTTTTAAAAGCTATTAGCTTTAAGTTACCAACAGTGCACTCATTTTTCAATTTCGAAAAAGTTTGCAAACGCACCCATTTAGATATTGCCAGCGTGAATTCTGCCTTAAGTATAAACGTTGAAAACGGAACTATTA
Organism: Winogradskyella echinorum; assembly: GCF_014297365.1. Classification (GTDB taxonomy): domain Bacteria; phylum Bacteroidota; class Bacteroidia; order Flavobacteriales; family Flavobacteriaceae; genus Winogradskyella; species Winogradskyella echinorum. The sequence continues at coordinate 622,279 of NZ_JACOQD010000001.1, forward strand.
CAGAGGCCAATGTGTCGATTGGAGGAGTTGCCGCAATTCCGAAATATTTACACGATACGTCAGCATTTTTAGTAGGAAAAACTTTGAATTCAGAAACGATACTAGAAGCTAACGAGATACTTCAAAATGAAATCAGTCCAATTAGTGATGTTCGTGGCACAAGCGACTATAAGCGTCTGTTAGGAAGACAATTGTTCTTTGCGCATTTTACAGCGTTATTTCCAAAGCAATTCACTTTAAACGATTTTGTTCAACATGCATAAAAACAAGACCAATAACGAGCTCAACACAAAGTTAGATGCGGTTTCAAAATCATTAAAACGAAGCATTAAAAACCTTGATTCTTACACACATGTTCGAGGTGAGTCCTTGTATGTTGACGATGTAAATATTAGACAAGGTACGTTTCACGCAGTGGTTTTTGATTCACCAAAAGCACACGGAAAAATAAAGCATATCAATTATTCTAAGGCAGAAGCATTAGAAGGTGTCGAACGTATTTTTACTTACAAAGATATTCCTGGTCAAAATGAAATTGGCGGCATCATTGCAGACGAACCTTTATTTGCCGAAGAGGATGTTCATTTTTGGGGAATGCCAATTGCCTTAATTGTTGCTAAAACCGAATTTATTGCAAGAAAAGCAAGAGGTTTAATCGACATTGAAATTGAAGATTTACCAGTCATTACAACAGCAAAAGAAGCTAAGGCAAAAGGCAGCTTTATTAATGCACCACGTTCTTTTAGCTTAGGTGATTCCGAAAAAGCATTCACAAACTGTGACTATATTTTTGAAGGAGAAACCTTCTCAAACGGTCAGGAACATTTATACATCGAAGCACAAGGAGCTTACGCAGAACCGATGGAAAATGGTAATATAAAAATTACCTCATCTACTCAAGGACCAACTGCTGTTCAGAAAACAGTCGCACGCGTTTTGGGTGTTGCCATGCACAAAATTGAAGTTGATGTCACACGTCTTGGTGGTGGATTTGGTGGCAAAGAAGACCAAGCGACTCCTTGGGCTGTGATGGCAGCTTTGGCAACGTATCATTTAAACCAATCCGTAAAATTAATATTGAATCGACATGACGATTTACGCATGACAGGCAAACGTCATCCTTATGAAAGTTCATATAAAATCGGATTATCTAAAGATCTAAAAATACTAGCTTACGAGGCTGAATTTCTTCAGAATTCAGGAGCAGCAGCAGACTTATCTCCTGCTATTGCAGAGCGAACATTATTCCATGCCACCAACAGTTATTTTGTACCAAACGTCACTACAAAAGTATTGAGCTGCAAAACCAATTTACCTCCAAATACGGCATTTAGAGGTTTTGGTGGACCTCAAGGTATGTTTGTTATAGAATCAGCCATAGCAAAAGCTGCAAATGAAATTGGTGTGCATCCAAGAGCTATTCAAGAAGCTAACTTATTGGATGAAAACGACACGTTTTCTTATGGACAAATTGCTAAAAAAGTAGAAGCTAAAAATAGCTGGAATTCTGCTAAATCCATTTACGATTTAGATGCATTAGAACAAGAGGTTAAAGATTTCAATTCTAATAATTCGAGCTTTAAAAAAGGAATCGCATTAATGCCTATTTGTTTTGGTATTTCGTTTACCAATACACCAATGAATCATGCTCGTGCGTTGGTTCATATTTATTTAGATGGCAGTGTTGGCATTAGCACAGCTGCTGTGGAAATGGGACAAGGAGTGAATACTAAAATGATGCAAATTGCTGCTGATGTATTTTCGATTCCTATTGAAAAAATTAAGATTGAAACCACCAATACCACTCGTGTTGCCAACACCTCACCTTCTGCTGCAAGTTCAACAGCAGATTTAAACGGAAAAGCAACATTGATGGCTTGTAATGCTTTGGTAGAACGTTTAAAATTAGTGGCTTCAGAAGACTTAAATACCTCAGAAAAAGATATTACTTTTAAAGATGAAGTGGTTTATATTAATGACAAAAAAACAGATTTAACTTGGACAGAACTTATTAGTAAAGCGATGCTAAAACGTGTGGCTTTAACCGAAAATGCACACTACGCAACACCAGAAATTCACTTCGATAAAACCAAAGAAAAAGGTCACCCTTTTGCTTATCATGTGTATGGAACAGCAATCACAACGGTTACCGTAGATTGTACTCGAGGCACGTATGAATTTGATAGTGTAAAGATTGTTCACGATTACGGAAAAAGCATGAGTGAAGGCATTGATTTAGGTCAAGTTGAAGGTGCATTGGCACAAGGTATTGGTTGGATGACGATGGAAGAGATTGCTTATAATGATGAAGGTCGCTTATTGTCGAATGCCTTATCAACCTATAAGATTCCTGATATATTTTCGGTACCTAAAGACGTGGAAGTGATTCCTGTAGAAACTCAGGGTCACGAATTAGCAATATTGAAATCTAAAGCTGTAGGTGAACCACCTCTAATGTATGGTATCGGAGCTTATTTTGCAATTCAGAATGCGATAAAGGCGTTTAATCCAAACTATGATTTAAAATTTCATGCACCAATGACACCTGAGAAGGTTCTGATGAGTTTATATGAAAGTCAAAAGAAATAATTAAATCGCAACAAATACAAAATGTTTAAATATTCTATTTGTCATCCAGAAAAAGAAAATATTGAATATAGAGACAATCCCATCTCTGGTAATGAAGTTTTAAGGATTGCCAAAGAATATCCTTGGGTTGAAAAACTAGAACTTTTAGATTCATTAAATGAAGGAGATGTTTGCTATAGCCCTTCATTAGATTTTACTAGTCTTACAAATGAAAAGAGCTTTTGCCTAACTGCTAATTATGATAACACCAAAAAATTAGAATTCTCATTATGGTATAATCGCCCTAAAAAAGTAAAAATTCTATTTGGATTATTAGGTGAAAAAGAAAAAATGGTAGTAGATGACGTTTGGTCTAATAGCTTTGATAAATCCTTAAAATATTTAGAACACTTTGTAATTGGCAACTACTCCCTAATTGAAAAATTATACACAAAATAAAAAAACTATCGCACTACACTACAAAAAACAAAACATCCTCAAAGGCGCACTTATTTACAGTGCCGGTGATACCATTGCTGTACTTTTGTTAGATGAATTTTCATTAACTCGTTTATTGGGAATGATGTTAGTTGGAGCAACGTTTTACGCTTTTGAAATCCCAAATTACTTCGACTGGATTGTAAAAAAGACCCAATTTCTAAATGGCATTAAAGCCACATTAGTAAAGACAGGTTTAGCTATAGCTTATTTTAATCCGTTGTGGATTGCGAGACACTTACTTTTTATTAAACTATTTTCAGGTCAGTTTGAAGCTATTGGATGGAACTTATTAGAGATTGCGTTTTGGTCATTTTTAGCAAACATTTTGATTTCGTTTATTGCGAATTATATCATTCAAAATCGCTTTAAACTAAAATGGCGTTTTCTAGGGTCTGCTATTTTTTCTGCTCTAATGGCTATTTATTATGCTTTGAGTGAGACGCTTTTTAGTTAACAAATTCCTGCGAAGGCAGGAATCTCTTCAAGGTTCAAAATGGATTCCGCATTAGGTGCGGAATGATAAAGATTTCAAATCATCTTTCATTATAATTTTATACTTAAAAATATTATAGTGTTTTAAAGTTTCTTCAATCAATGATTCCCTTACCACAATTATTAAATGAAAGTATTCATTCATAACATATTGTGGAATCAAAATTTCAGCGGCATGATTTAAACCTTCATTTTTCAATTCTAGTTTACCTAATTCATCAATAATTAAATATTTAAAATCTCTTCTCTCATTAGCTTCTAGTAAGTATTTATTTGCTTCTTCAAAAGCAGACTTCAAAAACTGAAAAGGTCCAATGGCAATCGTTTTTTCAGATTCAGATTCAACTTCAAGTTCAAATTTCTCTTGAGATTCAATTTTCAAAAAATAGCGTTTTCCATTGTCGCCATCAGGACACAATAATCCATCAATATCTGTTCTACCACTTACCCACTCTAACAAAGCAGTTGTTTTTCCTGTTCTGATGTTGCCAGTGAGGATATAAATCATTCCGAAGGCAATTTAAAATGAATGCAATTAGAAATGCTATTCGCTATAAAGTATTTGAATCTGTTATATCCTTTTAAATTGGCTGTTTCTTTCCAAGTATAAGCCAAAATCTGTCGGAAATACGGAAACAAATCCATGGCATTGGTAATCTCTTCCTTGTATTGCGATTCTTTCTTATTCAAATATTTTCGAATCACTTTTAATAAAAATGGACCAATTACTAAATACCAAAGCATTAAAATTAAAAAGCTTCGCAACAAAATATACACTGCCTTTTGCCACCCAAATAAATCACCACCAAACAATGAAAATGCTAATACAATTACAGCAACTGTGATTAGCCAAACCCAAATAACTTTGGTTCTGAATGCCACTTTTTTCTTCTGATTTTTAGGTTCTATAGCTTGAGGTTCTAAATAGAAATCTTCTTCTTTTTTACTGGCTATAATTTTAATAATGTTTTTAATGAATATGCCTGCTAAAATCCCACAAACACCATAAACCGAAAGATATAAGATCACTAAAAATGACGTGGTCGATGTTTCTGAAACAAAATCTAATTTTTTCTGAACCCAAGCACCATAAATATTGACAGCTTCCCATAATTCTGTACCATAAACAATAGTGAGAATCAATAATTTTTGAAGTGCAGATTCTAAAAACGTCACCATCCCAAAAATCATCAATGTCAAACCTTTCCAAGAAAAATTTGAAAACAAAAACGCACCAAATAGGGCTTGAAAACTAACAGCAATATAGGCTCCAAAAGGAGAGTATGGACTTACTGCCATTTTTATAATTAGTACAATAACGAGTGCTTTTAATATGGCTTGCCATTTATTTTCAGCATAATAAGCGATTAAACTAATCAGCAAAATCGCAATGCCACCAACAATTAATCCTGTAAATGGTGTATTAAAAACGTGTAGAAATCCACCTAAACCAGATTCGTTAAGTGCCCAAAGTGCGGTTAATTTGTCTATGATGGATTTGTTGTTTTTCATACTAACTTCCTGCGAAGGCAGGAATCTCTTTAGGGTTTATTCTACTTCATTTTTCATATGCACTTCGACTGCGCTCAGTGTGACAACTAGTTCTTCAAACCTTGATAATGCACCTGCAACAGCTGAGCAACAACACTAATTGCAATTTCCTTTGGCGTATCTCCACCTATTGGCAAACCTATTGGGCAAACTACATTTTTCATTCCGTCTTCTATTCCCATTTCTTTAATTAGCATATTATGGAATCTTGCTTTCTTAGTTTTACTTCCTATTAACCCTAAAAATTTGGTTTCGTTTTGCAAAGCCATAGAAATAATATCAAAGTCAATAGCATGGTTATGAGTCAACGCAATGACGTAACAGTTTCTGCCCCATTTTACAGCATCCCTAAAGGTTTTAAAATCTATCTCACTTACCTGACAAGGATTAATACTAGGATCTAATTCCTTTTCTGAAAACCAATCGGTTCTCGAATCGATAAGGTTGACTTTAAATGGTGTACCTACTAATAGGCTGGCAATTTCTTGACCTATATGTCCTGCTCCAAATAAGAATAATTCTGGTGATTGGTTCATGGGTTCTATTATAAATTCAACTTTTCCTCCACAGCATTGTTCAAACTCTGGTCCTAATGTGTAACCAGATTCAATGATTTTATTTTCCTGAAGTGCCTTAATGGCTTGGTCTATGGCTAAAAATTCTAATTTTCCTCCTCCAATAGTTCCAAAAAGTTCTTTCTCTTCTGTAATTATCATTCGCGAACCTAAAACACATGGAGTTGATCCATAACACTTTGTAACAGTTACAAGCGCAACAGGTTGCTGTTTTTTTTTGAATTCAGATAAAATTTCTATCCAGTTCTTCATTTTAAATCGAAAAGAGGAATTAAAAGTAAGGTTTTTTTGAGACAAGCTACAAGCCTCTGCTAAATGTTGATATTTAATAATAAAGGAATTTTAGATTAAAAAAAATAGCTTTTATGTAATCTACAAGAATTAACTTCGACAAAAAGTATTATATTGATTTCTTATACAAATTATAAAAAATAATTCATGTCAAAAACATATTACGATCCTGCTGATCTAAGAAAATTTGGAAATATAACGGAATGGGATGAAGAACTTGGCAACAAGTTTTTTGATTATTATGGTAAAGTGTTTGAAGAAGGTGCATTAACCGCAAGAGAAAAATCACTGATTGCATTAGCTGTTTCGCATACAGAACAATGTCCATATTGTATCGATGCGTATACTAAAGACACACTTCAACGAGGTGTTACTAAAGAAGAAATGATGGAAGCTATACATGTTGGCGCGGCTATAAAAAGTGGAGCTACTTTGGTACATGGAGTGCAAATGATGAACAAGGTGAATAAGTTAGATGGGTAATCCCCATTGTCCTACGGACATTTCCCCTAAGGGGAAAACCTATAAGTAATAATTAAGTAAGCATAACAAACCCGAAACAGATTGATGGCGACAGCAACCAAATCCCTAAAAAAACAAGGAAGCGATTTAGCACAAAGTAATAGACAACTTGAGATTTTATCTAATGGAATTTTTCAAAATGGTGAATTGCCCACGTTTAAAAACAAAATTTCCGAAACGAATCAGTTTCCACTTAAAGCTAAAAAGTTAGAAATACTTCAAATTAATGTTGGTTATATGTGTAACCAAGTTTGTGATCACTGCCATGTCGATGCTGGTCCAGACAGAAAAGAGATTATGACTCGCGATACGATGCGTCAATGTCTTGAAGTGATAAAAAACACTGGAGCACATACACTCGACTTAACAGGTGGTGCACCAGAAATGAATCCAGATTTTAGATGGTTTGTGGAAGAAGCTGCCAAAGCAGGCATCAAAGATTTTATTGTGCGTTCTAACTTGACTATTATTCGTGCGAACAAAAAATATCACGACCTACCAGAATTCTTTAAAAAACATAATGTGCATGTCGTAAGCTCAATGCCACACTGGACACGTGGAAAAACAGACAAACAACGTGGTGATGGTGTTTTTGATAAATCCATTAAGGCTTTGCAAGAATTAAATGCTGTCGGTTACGGCATGCCAGATTCTGATTTAAGATTAGATTTGGTTTATAATCCTTCAGGTGCTTTTTTACCTGGAGACCAAGCATCAATGGAAAAGGATTTCAAGAAAGCATTGCTTGATGATTTTAATATTCAATTTCATAATTTATTCGCGATTACTAATTTACCAATTTCACGATTTTTAGACTACTTAATTGCATCTGAAAATTATGAAGATTATATGTATTCACTTGTTGAAGCCTATAATCCAGCAGCAGTAGAAAACGTGATGTGTACCAATACGCTTTCAGTAAGTTGGGATGGCTATTTGTTTGATTGCGATTTTAACCAAATGTTAGAATTGCCTGTAAATAGTAAAGTGAAACACATTTCAGAATACAATGAAGATTTGCTTGAAGGTAGAAATATTGTTATTTCCCAACATTGTTATGGTTGTACAGCTGGTGCAGGTAGTAGTTGTCAAGGAAGCGTCGCATAAAAAGCCCCTTTAGTTCCCCAGAGGGGAAAACTAAAAATATGAAAAAACAAACGCTATATATATTCTTATTTTTTTCGAGCATTTGTCTCGCTCAAAGTTCTATTTCAGAACTGTTGAAAAAACACAATACTGAAAGTGTGCCTTACATCTCTGTACACGAATTGGCCATGCCAAAAACGGAAGCCATTTTATTGGATTCTAGAGAGCTTATAGAATTTGAAACGAGTCATATTCAGAATGCAATTCATGTTGGTTATGATGATTTTAAAATTGAAACCGTTACCAATCAAATTACAGACAAATCAACAACTATAGTTGTGTATTGTTCTTTAGGCATTCGATCTGAAGACATTGCCGAACAACTTGAAAAAGCTGGCTACACCAATGTTTTTAATTTATTTGGTGGTATTTTTGAATGGAAGAATAACGACTTCAAAATTTACAATGATAAAGGTGAAACTGACGATGTTCATGCCTTCTCAAAAGAATGGAGCCAATGGCTTTTAAAAGGAAATAAAATCTATGACTGATGCACTTGTAATTGTGTTTGTTAAAAACATAAAATTAGGAACTGTAAAAACCAGATTAGCTAAAACTATTGGAGATTTTGGTGCGTTTGAAGTGTATTCAGAACTAGTGAAAATAACCGAAAAAGCAACTGAAGCATTAGACATTGATAAACGCATTTATTTTTCTAATGCTGTTGTGGATACGAAGTGGCAAAATGAATTTAAAACCGTTCAAAGTGGTGCCGATTTAGGCGAACGCATGCTCAATGCTTTTAAAGATGGTTTTGAATCTGGTTACAAACGAATTGTGTTAATTGGATCTGATTTACCAGATATAAATTCAACTCATATTAAAAAAGGCATTGAAGCTTTAGCCTCTAGTGATGTGGTTTTCGGACCTGCAGAAGATGGTGGTTATTATTTAGTTGGTTTATCTAAAATGTACTCCTCAATTTTTACTAATAAACCCTGGAGTCAGTCTAATTTATTAGAACAAACGTTACAAGAGTTACACAACAATAAGGTTACAGTGAGTACCTTAGAGACGTTAAATGATATTGATACGTATGAAGATTTAATTGCTTCAGATTTCTATAAATCGAATAAAAAATTACAAGAATAAATACAACAACTCAATGATTAAACAAATAAAAGAAAGCACCGAATATTTGCAAAGTAAAGGTTTTGAAAACCCAGAGGTTGGTATCATACTTGGTACTGGCTTAGGGAAACTTATTAATGAAATTGAAATCATTGCCGAAGCAAGTTATAACCACATTCCAAATTTCCCAACCGCAACGGTAGAGTTTCATAAAGGCAAATTAATTTATGGAGTTTTAGAAGGAAAAAAAGTGGTGGTTATGCAAGGGCGTTTTCATGTTTATGAAGGTTATACGTTGCAGGATGTTACTTTTCCTGTCCGTATTATGGAAAAATTAGGGATTAAAACCTTATTGGTTTCTAATGCTGCAGGTGCTGTTAATTTAGATTTCAAAAAAGGAGAATTAATGCTCATTGATGATCATATTAATCTTCAAGGAGGTTCACCATTAGCATTTAAAGGAGTTTCCGAATTAGGCGAACGATTTGCAGATATGAGTGCACCTTATGATTTAGAAATCAATTCTAAATTCAAAAGCATCGCCAATAAAAACAACATTACATTACACGAAGGAGTTTACGCTTCAGTTGTTGGACCTCAACTTGAAACCAGAGCAGAATACCGAATGTTAAAAACTATTGGTGCAGATGCTGTTGGTATGAGTACAGTACCAGAGATTATTGTTGCAAACCACTTAGGATTAAAAGCAGCAGCAGTTTCGGTTTTAACTGACGAATGCGATCCGGATAATTTAAAGCCAGTTGACATTGCAGAAATTATTGCTATGGCTGGTAAGGCTGAGCCTGATATGATTACGTTATTTAAAGAATTGATAAAAAGTATCTAGTGTAAAGTATGAAGTGTAGAGTAATTCGTTACCATACTACTTCATACTTAACACTTTATACTAAATACTAATAAAAATGAGTTACTTAGAAGCCACAAACACCCTATACAAAGAAGCAGCACTAACACCAGATGTTGGTTTATGCTGTACCACAAATCCGATTTGGGAATTACCAGGATTAAAAATTCCAAGAATAATGCAAGAGATGAACTACGGTTGTGGTTCTACAGTCCATGCACGCGATTTAACCAATAATCCTAAAATGCTATACGTTGGTGTTGGTGGTGGCATGGAATTGTTACAATTTTCGTATTTCAACAGACAAAAAGGTGGTGTTATTGGTGTAGATGTGGTTGATGAAATGCTTGAAGCGTCTCGCAAAAACTTTAAAGAAGCTGAAGAACAAAACGATTGGTTTAAGTCTGAATTTGTTGAGCTTAAAAAAGGAGATGCCATGAATCTTCCAGTTGAAGACAATAGCATTGATGTGGCGGCTCAGAATTGCTTATTCAATATTTTTAAAGCAGATGATTTAAAGAAAGCTATTGCCGAAATGTATCGTGTATTAAAACCACATGGCCGTTTGGTAATGAGTGATCCAACGTGTGAGCAACCAATGAATGACGCATTGCGTAATGATGATAGACTGCGAGCACTTTGTTTAAGTGGAAGTTTACCTATTGCAGAATACGTAAAAGCATTAACAGATGCTGGTTTTGGGACTATTGAAATTAGAGCACGTAAACCTTACCGAATTTTAGATCCTAAAAATTATCCAACAGACGAATTAATCTATATCGAATCTATAGAAGTTGCAGCTATTAAAGACCCAATGCCAGCAGATGGACCATGTGTTTTTACTGGTAAAGCAGCCATCTATTATGGTGACGAAGATTATTTTGATGACAAAGCTGGGCATGTTTTATTAAAAAATCAACCTTTAGCAATTTGTGATAAAACAGCTGGAGCGTTACAAGCTTTGGGCAGAGATGATATTTATTTTTCAGAATCTACGTTTCATTATGATGGTGGAGGTTGTTGTTAAATAGTGCTATCATTCCTGCTTTCGCAGGAATCTCATTAAATAAAATTGATATGTTATCTTTAGTAAAATAAATAAGCTATTTAGGTTTCGCCTGTCTGCCTGTCGGCAGACAGGCGCTCAACCTGACTGATAATTAATAATAGATTCCTGCTTTCGCAGGAATGACAAAAAAAAAAAAAAACTTCTGCATTCGCAGAAGTATGAGATGGAAAAATACATAGACATCATAAAAAAATCCTATTCAGATTATTGGAATTATCTGAAATATGAACTCATTGACATTAATCATTGGGATAACTTTTTTTATGGTCTTATTATCATTTCACTTGCGGTTTGGATATTAGAAATTGCTTTCCCTTGGCGTAAAGGTCAAGCTATTTTTAGAAAGGATTTTTGGTTAGACACCTTTTATATGTTCTTTAATTTCTTTCTGCTCAACCTTATTGTGCTGATAGCATTATCTAATACTGTTTCAGAATTATTTAATGACATGTTGGGAGTTGTTGGCTTGTCGGTTTCTAGTTTTCAGTTGTTTGACTTGGGTAAATTACCAAAATGGTCAGGACTTTTAATCTTCTTCATTGTTTCAGATTTTGTACAATGGAATACACATCGCTTATTACATCGTTTTGAATGGCTATGGAATTTCCACAAAGTGCATCACTCTGTAAAAGAAATGGGCTTTGCTGCACATTTACGCTACCATTGGATGGAACCTGTGGTGTACAAATCTCTCTTGTATATTCCTATTGCAATTATAGGTGGTTTTGACGCTCATGACTTTGCTATTGTGTATTTCTTTACTATTGCAATTGGCCACCTCAACCATGCTAACTTAGGTTGGGATTATGGGTTTTTAAAATACATTTTCAATAATCCGAAGATGCACATTTGGCATCACGCTAAGGGTTTACCAGAACATGTAAGGTATGGTGTTAATTTCGGACTAACATTAAGTTTTTGGGATTACATCTTTAAAACCAATTTTGTACCATATGATGGCAGAGATATTGAATTAGGTTTTGAAGGTGATGAAACATTTCCTAAGGATTTTGTGAGTCAGGAATTGTATCCTGCATTCTCAAAAAAGCAGGCGTCTGATAAATCGAACTAATTACCATGAAATACTCTTTTGTTTTAATTCTATTACTTTTTATTTCATCGTGTTACGGCACAAAAAAAATAGCTGAATCGCAACCAGAATCAACAAATGAAGTTGCTATTGTAACTGAAGTTTCTGATGTGGTTGAAGCACCTAAAGTTAAAAAAACTCAAGATTCAATTGCATCTTTAACTAAAGGTGATTTTATAATTGTAGTTAAGAAAGAGCCTGAAACAAGTAGTCTAGACACTACTAAAACAGACTTTCACCAAAATTTATCTAAAAGAACCTTAACTGAACACCAACTATGGAATGAGTTATTAGAATTGTACGTTTCAGAAAATGGTAATGTAAATTATAATGGTTTCAAAAAAGACCATAGTAAGCTTTTAGGATATATAAAAGTACTTCAAATCTCATATGAAAAAGTTAATTCAAAAACCGAGAGGTCAAAAGACGAACTACTCGCCTATTGGATTAACGCCTATAATGCATTAACAATAGATTTAATTCTAAGAAATTATCCTACAAAAAGCATAAAAGACATTAAAGATCCTTGGGATCAACGCCTATGGCAATTTGGACATAAGTGGTTAAACCTCAATGATATTGAGCATAATATTTTACGTAAAATGGACGAACCAAGAATTCATTTTGCTATTGTTTGCGCTTCTGTTTCTTGTCCAAAAATTCAAAATGAAGCTTTTACTGCTTCAAATTTAGAAGAACAGCTTAGTAATGCAACTAAAGAATTTTTAGCAGACTCTACTAAAAACGACATCTCTCAAAACAACCTTAAATTGTCAAAAATCTTTAAATGGTTTAAGAAAGATTTTGAACAAGAAGGAAGTTTAATAGATTTTTTAAATCAATATTCAACAGTTATAATTTCAGACTCTGCCAAAAAGAGTTATAAAGATTACAATTGGGATTTGAATGAATAGATAAACTGTCATTGACTACGTCGAAACTGCGATGTCTGAACTTGTTTCAGAATCTCATTATATTAATGATGCTGAAATAAATTCAGCATGACAAAGCATGAAGCACCAGATTTCTATAATAATACCCGTTTTAAACGAAGCCAAAACAATTAAAGATGTACTCTTTCATTTAATTGACAATGCGTCGTTAGCGTCTATTTCAGAAATTATAGTTGTGGATGGAGGTAGCACTGATGGGACACAGAAAATTGTTAGTGGTTTCGTCACTTCGAGTGATTCTGAACAAAGTGAAGAATTATATCGAGAAGCTTACCTAAAAGTTCTCGATACAAAATTCCAAAAAAGGAATTTCACTCGAACTGACATTAAACTATTTTCTTCAGAAAAAGGAAGAGCCAAACAAATGAATCTTGGTGCAAAACATGCTAAAGGAGAGATTTTGTATTTTCTTCATGCCGATTCATTCCCACCGCAACGTTATGATACATTAATTATAAATGAAGTTAAAAAAGGAAACAATGCTGGCTGCTTTAGAATGCAGTTTGACAGTAATCATTGGTGGTTACGTTTAGCAAGTTGGTTAACCCAATTCTCTTGGCGTGCTTGCAGAGGTGGTGACCAAAGTCAATTTATAACTCGTGCTCTATTTGATGAAATTGGTGGTTATGATGAACATTATGCTATATATGAAGACAATATTTTGATTAACGAACTCTATAATCGAAATGAATTTGTTGTGATAAATAAAAAACTAACAACTTCAGCTCGGATGTATAGAAAACATGGTATTTGGAAACTTCAATATCTTTATTGGAGTATCTATGTAAGAAAATGGTTTGGTGCTTCTGCAGATGATTTATGTGCTTATTACAGGAAGCATCTGTGTTAGTTATGCTTCACCATTAGGTTTTATTCGGCCTGCGGATTTTTTAGTTAAATTAATAATTGTCCTAAAATAATTATTCCCTCCATCAAATACCATAAACCAATCTCTTAGTTCATACCAATCATTTTGCGGCTGAAATCTATATGAATAAATAAGAATTTCTTTTTCATTATTATCTGTAAGCATAGGAATAATAAAAAATCTATAATCATCAATATCTATCTTGTTACTCTTATCTTTCATTTTATTATTATAACTTTTTAAACTTGTCTCTAAATTTTCTATGGTCAAACTAACTTCAGAATCATCTAAAAAGGTTTTAGTTTTTCCTTCGGCAAGAGGAAAATTTTTTATTTGTTCTCTTGCAAAATCTAAATCTAGGATTTTATAATTATCCTCTGTTATACCATTTTGACAACTACAAAGCAAAAACAGAATTAACAAAAATTGAATAATTTTCATAGGCTACCTCTTATTCCTTCCCATTTCATTGGGATACAACATAGGTAATGCATCACTTTGAAAAACTTCTTTAGTTTCAATATCGATAGCAGATACTTTACCAGTAAAAGCAGCACCAGTATCCACATTCCAAACGTTTATAGCATTCATTGGTTCCATTTTACCAAAATTTATAGTTGGAGTATGACCAATATAAATTTCTTTGTAATGTTTTAATCGATTTGGGTAAATTACAGAATCTTTATCAATACGTTTATCCATGGTTAAAGCCATTTCCCAAAGGGTTCTGTCATAATAAAATATTTGTTTATTTACTTCTTTTTCCACTCCATGCATCGACGTAAAACCTGCATGCAAAAACAATCTATGCTTCTCATCAAGGTGATATAAAGGCATAGCTTCAAAAAAATCGAGATGCTTTTGTTTATCGTCTTTTGAAAAACTATTATAACTCTCTATGGTTTCTTTACCACCATGTTGGTACCATACATCATTTATATCTCCAAACGCCAACCATTGCTCGCACCACACATCGTGATTGCCTTTTATAAAAATACATTCGTTGGTTTTAGATAATTCTATTAAGTACTGAATAACTTGTGCTGATTCACTCCAACCATCTACATAATCTCCTACAAAAATGAGTTGATCATCAGGTGTTATTTTTGCACGTTCCACAATTTGTATTAATGCTTGTAATCCTCCATGTATATCGCCAATGGCTAGTGTTCTCATTTTAATTTTGTTTTTATCAACAAAGTTAATTTTAAAAATATACTATATAACTATAATTAGACATTGACATAGTCTAAATTAAAAATATTGACCAATTCCAAATACTATACCATTATTGGCTTTCTTGCCTAAACTAAAACCATAATCTATTCTAAAAACCGCATTAAAAATTCTTTTATGTATAAAACGCAGACCCAAACCAGAAAAAACTGTAGCAGACTCTCCTGTAATTAAATCATCTATACTGCCATTTGGTTCTTGCCAAGTACCTGCATCTACAAACGCATTTGCTTGCATTGCAAACCAACCTTTTTCTAATAACGTTTGCCTATATTCTGTGTTTAAGACTATTGATGCCGTTCCACGATCTACAGTATTTCCCACGCCCCTAATATTCAACTGATTATCTAATGCAAAAGGGGCAAACGGTGTACTGCTATTTGTGGCATAACCTATACGTAATCGGTTTGCCCAATTACCTTTAGTACCAATACGCTTAAAATATTCGAAGTCATTTCTACCAATAAAAAAATTCTTTAATAGATTGTTATCCCCTTTTGAGTTTAAAGTAAAGCTATATGTAAAAATGCTCCTAAAACCCTCAACATACTGATAAGAATTAGTAATATTATTAAACTCATATTCACCAACAACAGAAATCCTTTTTACTCCTAATTGTTCAGGGATTTCAGCATTTAAATCCCCTTCTAAATAGTCATAGTCTTCATTTGCTAAATTAATACCTAACTCAAAGCGGTTTTTAAAGTTGTGCTCGTACATAGCACGTATCTCAAAGGCTTTACTATTATATTTATAATTCACATCTTTGTTATTGTCTAGAAATATAGGTTCTTGTAAAATATTATTCTGATAATTTATACCAATACCCAATTTACGATTAAATAGATTAGGCGCTTCCCAAAATACACCATAAGAATTAAAGACATTTTTGCTATAAAAGCCTCCTATAATTTGATTTTGTCCAAGAAAATTAAAATCAAAAATTGATGTACGATATGCTATGTCATCGTTATTATCTTGAGAAACATTTAGCCCAGGAATAATGGCAAAATTTTCAACAACTGTGTAGATTATTTTTACTCTATCTATTTCTACATCATTAATACTGTACGTTGCACTTGCTACTGAAGGCAATAATTTAAATCGTCTCACATCTGAAATGATTTTACTAGAATCTAAAACTGATCCTTCCTTAACGAAGGCTAAACGCTTTAAAAAACTTGTCTTCGTACGCTTATTACCTTCTATAATGACTTCGGAAATAGTTTTGTCTTGAGCCTAACTAAAAGTCACAACAAATAATAGAAAAAATAAAATATTTTGTTTTAAAGATGAATGAATATTAAGTCGAAACTTTCTCAAAAGGCGTGAATTTAAAAATCGATATTTTTTATAAATTTCACCTTTAGACGAATAGTTAAATAATAAATTACATAAGCTTTGTTTGTATTTCCACTTAAATATTCATTAATTAACTTTATAATGGGCTTTAATAATTTCTTCAACAGGCTTATTTTGAGGAGTAAACTGATTATTCTCTAAACCACCAACCCTATCATGATCGATAAACCATTTCCATAAGTAACCACCAGCAAACCAATCTTCTTTCCAAACGGCATTGAATAAAGCTTGTGTGGCATTATTCTGAGCTTCGAGATTCACAGAAGTCATAGAACGGTCGTATCTCCAAGGTTCTTTACCTGTATAATCCACACTTCGGTAACCGAATTCTGTAAACAGAATTGGTCTATCTAACGTTTCTGAAAATTCCTTTAAACCTGGTTTGTGCTTTTCCCAACCTTTTATACAGTCTTCTACCGTTGGAGTTTGCATGTCACTAACAGGAAAGTAAGCATCTATACCAATATAATCTAGTTCTGCCCAAAATGATGTACGCCAAAACTCATCCCAATTGGCAGCATAAGTTAGTTTGCCTTTGTAAATGGTTCTAATTTCTTTAATTAGATTGTGCCAATAATCTGGTCTGTTTTTAATAAATTCCTCGAGCTCTGTACCAATACAAAATACTTCCGCATTTGT
This sequence comes from Winogradskyella echinorum, assembly GCF_014297365.1. Classification (GTDB taxonomy): domain Bacteria; phylum Bacteroidota; class Bacteroidia; order Flavobacteriales; family Flavobacteriaceae; genus Winogradskyella; species Winogradskyella echinorum. The sequence goes on from NZ_JACOQD010000001.1 coordinate 639,078, forward strand.
CTCTTGGGCTAGTTCAGCAAATTTTAAAATAAAACTAGAGTACGTCTCTTCTAAAATTTTCCAATTAGCTTCAGATTCCATTTTTAAAAAACCTGTAAACTCGCCATGTCTTAACCACAATTGTGGCTTAATCATAATAGCCATATCGTGCTTTCTCAATGCTTCAATATATTGTTTTACTCCAGCTTTGGTTTCACCAAACCACTGACGATTTGTGCTATGTATAATTTCAGGATGACTCTTATCTCTAATAAACCCAAAGGGCATTACTGCAGCAGCATTAGCATAAATATTTGCCACAGGTTGCGTATGCGTGCTATCTACGGCATTACCAGCTGCTACAAAACTTACTCCATTAATTTTTGAAGGTACATACTTAGTCGCAGCACAACCTACCAAAATGAAAACTAAAAGAGCATAGCAAAAATATCTCATACTATAAATTTATGCCTAAATTTAAAGGAAATTCATTTATCGCTGTTAAGGTTTTTAAAAAACCTTCGACTTAAGGGTAACTAACTAAAATTTATGGAGCATATTGTTATTATTGGTAATGGAATTTCTGGCGTTACACTCGCTAGGCATATCCGAAAATTATCTGATAAAAAAATTACCATTGTTTCTGCCGAAACCGATTACTTCTTCTCGCGAACAGCCTTGATGTATGTTTATATGGGACACATGAAGTTTGAGCACACCCAACCTTACGAAAACTGGTTTTGGAAAAAGAATAGAATAGAACTGAAAAAAGGCTACATAAAAACGGTTGAAACCAAATCTAAAACCTTGCATTTTGCGGATGGTGATACTCTGCAATATGACAAATTAGTGATTGCAACAGGAAGTAAACCTAACAAATTTGGTTGGCCAGGACAAGATTTAAACGGTGTTTTGGGCATGTACCACAAACAAGACCTAGAAAATCTTGAAAAACTAGCACCTAGTAAAGAAGTTTGTAAACGTGCCGTGATTGTAGGTGGTGGATTAATTGGAATTGAACTTGCTGAAATGCTAAATTCCAGAAAGATTCCTGTGACCTTTTTAGTGCGTGAATCTAGTTTTTGGAATGGTGTTTTGCCAGAAGGAGAAAGCCAAATGATAAACGAACATATAAAGCATCATCATATAGATTTAAGACTTTCAACCAATTTGAAAGAAATAAAATCGGACGAAAACGGAAACGTTAAATCTGTAATTATTGAAGAAACTAGCGAAGAACTCACTTGTAACGTGGTAGGCTTAACAGCAGGAGTGTCACCAAATATTGATTTTATTAAAGATTCTGAAATTGAAACAGGTCGTGGTGTAAAAGTGAATCGTTTTCTTGAAACCAATATACCAGATGTATATGCTATTGGTGATTGTGCTGAGCAACATGAAGCCATTGGAAACCGAAGACCGATTGAAGCCGTTTGGTACACAGGTCGTATGATGGGCGAGACTTTAGCACAAACCATTTGCGGCAACCGAATTGCATACAAACCAGGCCATTGGTTTAATTCTGCTAAATTTTTAGATATCGAATATCAGACTTACGGTTGGGTTCATGGCAGTAAAGGACGACCAGATTATGAACAACATTTTCATTGGAAACACCCAAAAGAGGACATTTGTATTACAGTCGCTTTTCATAAAGACACCAATGAATTTTTAGGCATAAATACCTTCGGAATACGAATGCGTCACGAAATTTTTGACCGATGGCTTACGGAAAAAAGAGATGTCAACCATGTAATGAGTTATCTCAAGGATGCCAATTTTGATCCTGAATTTTATAAAGCTTATGAAAGTGATATTATAAAACAATTCAACACCGAATTTAACACCAATCTTACAACACATAAAAAAAGCTGGAAACGCATTTTTAGCAAAGCCTAATTGAAATAGATTTATGAAAGCAATTAAACATATAGGATTGGTTATTTTCTTAATTGGGTTAGGCATTTTCACAGCCTTACCGCTTTTAGGAACCTTTAACCTAAACGAAACTGATTTTAATACCATAATAAGCAATCAGAATATTAAAAGCGAGGTTTTTATCAATGAACTTAAATCTGAAGTTGTTGGCAAGGATTTTAATGGGATGCAAACCTTATCTCCAAAAATTTCTAAGGCTATTTCTAATGCTAATGAAGCACATACTAAAAATAAGGAATGGGATAAAAAAATATACACCAAGTCTAGCGATATGGCAGCAATGATTGGTAAAACATCTGCCAATGGCTTTATTGCGAATAACAAAGGATTGGTGTGGTTTTTAACCTTTGGATTAGGCATCATTGGCGCTCTAATGTTTATTTTACCTAACGTTATTTTGCTTGGGGCAAAAGGCATAAAAAATGATGGTATTTATCATGAAAGTGCCACAAATCGTGGTTGGATTGGCTGGATGGTTTTCATTTTTTTGGTGTCGTTTTATTTGGTGCTTTATTTTGCTTCGGAATATGCTACTAATTGGACACTTTTAGTCGATCCTATTAGTGAAGCATTAAGTGGAAATCCTGCTGGTCATTGGTTTGTATATGGTTTTATGTACTGTGTAGTGATGACAGTTATGGCTGTACGTATGTATATTAAATATCGTCATAATATTTATCAGGTTTTTAGAACCACTTCAGTCTTATTTTTTCAGATTGTATTTGCGTTTCTAATCCCAGAAATAATGGTAAGACTGCAAATGCCGTATTACGATTTTAAAAATGCATTCCCGTTAGATTACGATTTCTTTTTTCAGTGGAATTTAAAGAACCTCATCAACAATGGAGGTATCGGAATTTTTATTTTGGTTTGGGGAATTGTTTTGACTTTAATTATTGTACCAGTTATGGTGTATTTCTTTGGCAAACGCTGGTACTGTTCTTGGGTTTGCGGCTGTGGTGGCTTGGCAGAAACTCTTGGTGATCCTTACAGACAACATTCGGATAAATCCTTATTTGCATGGAAGGTAGAACGGTATTTAATCCATGCCGTTTTGGTATTTGTCGTTGTAATGACTGGCATGACCTTATATAGTTTCTTTACAGAATCTGGAACTGTTTTGGGTATTCAAACTTCAACCGTGCAAAATATTTATAGCCTTATAATCGGTTCTATTTTCGCAGGCGTAATTGGTACTGGCTTCTACCCTATTTTTGGAAATCGTGTCTGGTGTCGTTTTGGTTGTCCACTTGCTGCATATTTAGGCTTTGTACAACGTTTTAAATCAAGATTTAGAATTACAACTAATGGAGGACAGTGTATTTCTTGCGGAAATTGTTCTACCTATTGTGAGCAAGGTATTGATGTAAGAGCCTATGCGCAAAAAGGTGAAAACATTATCCGATCGAGTTGTGTTGGATGCGGTATTTGCAGTGCTGTGTGTCCAAGAGGTGTTTTAAAATTAGAAAATGGCCCAGAAAAAGGTCGTATTAATCCGACTGAAATTTTATTAGGAAATGATGTTGACCTTATGGATTTGGTAAATCAGAAATAAGAAGTTTACTTTTGCACCTTCAAACTAACTAAATGCCCAATATAAAAGTTATCATTCCTGCTTATAACGAAGCGGAGTCTATCCCTCTTGTTATAAAAGACATTCCATCTATTGTAGATGAAGTTATTGTTGTAAGTAACAACTCAACAGACAACACAGAAATTAATGCTAAGAATGCTGGTGCAACGGTTTTAGTTGAAAAGCAAAAAGGTTATGGATATGCTTGTTTAAAAGGTATGGAATATATTGCCGAACAAAAAAATAAACCAGACATAGTCGTTTTTTTGGACGGAGATTATAGTGATTATCCTGAAGAATTAACAAAAATAGTTGAACCAATACTAGAAGACAATATTGATTTTGTTGTTGGTGCACGTGTAAAAGAACTTCGTGAAGATGGCTCTATGACTAAGCCACAAATTTTTGGTAATTGGCTAGCAACTAGCTTAATGAGAATCTTTTTTAGATCCACATTTACTGATTTAGGTCCATTTAGAGCTATTAAATATGATAAGCTATTGGGGCTTAAAATGGAAGACAAAACCTATGGTTGGACCGTAGAGATGCAGCTAAAAGCCTTGAAGCAAAAATTAAGCTATAAAGAAATTCCTGTTAATTATAGAAACAGAATTGGCGTCTCAAAAGTTTCAGGAACGATAAAAGGTGCTATCTTTGCAGGCATAAAAATCTTGACATGGATTTTTAAATATAGTTTTAAGTGATTTACCTTCAGTATACAATTATTGTAATTTACACCATTGCCATAGTGCTTATATTTATGTACGCATTGGCACAACTGAACTTACTTTACAATTATTTATCTTCAAAAAAGAAGAGAGAAAAGTGTGCTAAATTCGACTTTTCTAACCCTAATGAAATTCCTTACGTAACAATTCAACTTCCTGTTTACAACGAAATGTATGTAATGGAGCGTTTGTTAGACAATATTGCATTAATTGAATATCCGAAAGACAAATTAGAAATTCAGGTTTTAGATGATTCAACAGACGAAACCGTTGCGACTACCAAAGCACATGTAGAAAAATTAGCGGCTACAGGATTAGATATTAGTCATATCACAAGAACGGACCGAAGTGGTTTTAAAGCTGGTGCTTTAAAAGAAGGTTTAGAAATAGCAAAAGGTGAATTTATTGCTATTTTCGATGCTGATTTTTTACCAAATCCTAATTGGTTAAAACGCACTATTCCCTACTTTAAAAACGAAAAGATTGGTGTTGTACAAACCCGTTGGGGACATATTAATAGAAACTATTCTATACTCACCAAAATACAAGCGTTTGCATTAGATGCTCACTTTACATTAGAGCAAGTTGGCAGAAATAGTAAAGGTCATTTTATCAATTTTAATGGTACAGCAGGAGTTTGGAGAAAGGAATGTATTATTGATGCTGGTAACTGGGAAGGAGATACACTAACTGAAGATTTAGACTTAAGTTATAGAGCGCAATTAAAGAACTGGGAATTTAAATATCTTGAAGATGTTGAAACTCCTGCAGAATTACCTATCGTAATTAGTGCTGCGCGTTCGCAACAGTTCCGATGGAATAAAGGTGGCGCAGAAAACTTTAGGAAAATGTTGAAGCGTGTTATTAAGTCAAAAAATATTTCGACAAAAACAAAAATACATGGTCTACTGCATTTACTAAATAGCACCATGTTTTTAAGCATATTTACGGTTGCTATTTTGAGTATTCCTATGCTTTATATTAAGAATGAATATGCGCACTTACGAAACTATTTCTACATAATGAGTTTCTTTGTAATGAGTACCATTATTTTCTTTGTTTGCTACTGGTTTATGTACAAAAGTATTTATGGTAGTGGCTTTAAAAAGTTCTTTGGTTACATTGGTATGTTCTTTACGTTTTTCTCAATAGCCATGGGCTTTTCACTTCATAATTCTATTGCAGTATTAGAAGGCCATGCTGGTAAACGTAGTGAGTTTGTTCGTACACCAAAATTTAATCTCAGTAAGTATAAAGACAACTGGAAAAACAATAAATATTTACGCAAAAACCTTTCGCCAAACGTTATAATCGAAGGAATCTTAATGCTTTATTTTGGCTTTGGTATGTATAGCGCATTTATTGTTGGCGACCAAGGAGGAGATTTCGGTTTGTTCCCTTTTCACCTTATGCTATTTATAGGTTTTGGTTTTGTATTTTTTAAATCCTTGAGCTCTAAAGTTTAGGTGGTAAATTTAGACACGAATTTCACTAATTATCACTAATTTTTCAGACACTTTGCGACTCTAAGCCTTTACGAGAGAAATTGAATTAGTGCTATGACCTATCCTCAAACGGAATAACAATTCCCTTTTCTAAATAATCTTTTAAGCCTTTTAGCAGCATCGCCCAACAAAAGGATGAATGTTTATAGTGATTGTTGCATTCTGGCCAACCTACATGAAAGAAATTAAGACAGGTCCCATTTTCTTTTTCCTTTAGTTTAAATCCAAATGTTGTTGGATCCCAATCGGCATCAGATTTAGTCATTTTATAATGAATATGGTCATCTTGTTTACAGCTGACGACCTTAGCATACCAATTGTATTCATCTGTAAAATTAAAGTTATACGTTTCATCTATTTTAGGAATTCCAGAACATTTTAAAGGCCACCATTTTTCAAGTTGTTCAGGTTCTGTTATTGCATTATAAACACTCAACTTGTCGCTTTTAATTATAAAATTGAAGTAAATAGAATGGCTCATAGCTTTAGTTTTATTCGATTAAAGTTATTAATCTTTTTTTAAGCGACTATACTGCAGTTCTAAATAATTCTATCTTTGATTTTATGCTTGGACTTAGCAACTTAATTAAATATCATAAAACACCAGTACTATTTATTTTATTGAGTAGTATTTTTTATGTGTCGTTTGCTTATGATTTGATTAGAACAGATACTTTAAAGCTTTTGTTATTGTATCTGGCACTTTTTGTATTTGCTTTTCAAATTATAAAAACTTCAGGTTTTTATACTCGATTGTTAGTGGTTGTCGCTATTCTACTCCGTCTTTTGTTTTTGTTTGCGATTCCAAATTTATCTCAAGATTTTTACCGCTTTATTTGGGATGGTCGTATGATTTTAGAAGGACTGAATCCTTATCTCTACACCCCAGATTCATTTATTCAAAACGGTAAATTTCCCGTAGCGCAGGCACAAGAATTATATAATGGTATGGGTGAGCTAAGCGCATCTCACTTTACTAATTACCCTCCATTAAATCAACTTTGCTTTTACCTAGCTGCATTATTTTCTGGCAAAAGTATTTTAGGCTCAGTCGTTGTTATGCGAGTTATAATTATTGTCGCTGATATAGGAACCCTTTATTTTGGAAAAAAACTCTTAGAGCGTCTTAAATTACCTTCAAACAGGATCTTTTGGTACATTTTAAATCCTTTTATTATTATAGAGCTTACAGGCAATCTCCATTTTGAAGGCGTTATGATTTTCTTTCTGGTTTGGAGTCTCTATTTATTACATTCTGGGAAATGGAAATGGGCTGCTGTGGTTATGGCTTGCTCTATATCTGTGAAACTCATTCCGTTGATGTTTTTACCTGTGTTTTTTTGGTGGTTTGTTAATCGTGATAAAATTGAGATCCTGAAACAAGTTCAGGATGACAATACTGAAGTTCCTTACATTGGCTTGATTAATCTATTTGCATTTTACGCCATAGTTGGCGTCACAACAATTTTACTTTTTATTCCATTTTTCTCAATGGAATTTATTAATAATTACTCTAAAACTGTTGGACTTTGGTTTGGTAATTTTGAGTTTAATGCAAGCATCTATTATCTAGCAAGAGAACTTGGCTATGCAATTAATGGTTATAACGAAATTGCTATAATAGGAAAGATTTTACCAATGATTTCTTTATTAATTATTTTAAGTTTTTCATTCTTTAAAAAGGCTAACACTATACCCAAATTAACAACTTCAATTTTACTAGCTTTTACATGTTATTTGTTTTTGAGTACAACAGTACATCCTTGGTATATTGCTACCTTAGTAATACTCTGTGTTTTTACAAATTATAAATTTCCGCTGGTTTGGTCAGTAGTAATTATTCTAAGTTATTTGGCGTATTCTAATGTTTCTAACTCAGAGAACTTATGGGTAATTGGGTTGGAATATTTAATTGTATTTACTGTCTTTTTATGGGAAATACGTAATACTAAAATAAATAAAAAAGCCAACTCATAAGAGCTGGCTTAAGTTTTATAGCTTTTTTAAAGCTACAATGGTATTTGTTTCTGTTTCTTCTTCGTAACCATCTTCATCCTCTTCTGTTTCAATTATGGTAGTATAAGTCACAGAAAACTTAGTTCCTATTAGTTTCTCAGAATTTAAATCGAAAGATTTTAATAATTCAGAACCAATTTCATGAAATGTCATTGTGTACTCATCTCCATCTTCATTTACGCCTATAAAGTTATAACCGTAGTCTTCTTTACCGTCATATACACCTTCAAATGTTTGTTTGTCTTGAATGTTTTTTGCCGATGTTAATACTAAAAAAGAAAAAAGTAAAACACCTATTATTGCTAATGATTTTGTTTTCATTATTGATAAAATTTAAACGTTGAAAATTAAAATTGTTTTCCTCGGAATTTTACCACAACAAGTCCGGAAGCTCTTTTAGTAAATTCATAAGAATGAATTACACGTGGTATAATCAATAATTTTTAGTCTTGCTTTTTATCGAAAATCTTTAGTTAAGATTTAAAAATATCATTAGTCGTTTTAAAATTCTTAAACTCTAACATATAGTCGTTAGGGTCTTTTAAAAAAAATGAAGAATGTTCACCTAACTTATCCTGCAGAAAAGTTGTTTTATTTACAACATCTAGATGATGCTCTTTAAGATTGTTGTAAATACCATTCCATGTCGATTCATTTACAATAACACCAAGATGAAAAGATGGTAATAACTTACCTTCAAATACATAATTTGGGCTATTGAAATTAAATTTTTCGGCCTTAATAAATGTTAACTGATGACCAAATAAATTTATATCAATCCAATTTTCACTAGTTCTTCCCACGGAAGCTCCAATATAATTAATGTAAAAGTTTTTAGTGTCTTCTACATTTAAACAAGGTAATGAGATATGAAATGATGTTTCCATAATTCTACTATTTAAAATTCTATCTTTTTAAATAACAACAAATTACAAAATATTATTAACGTATTAATTTTGATTTAGTCAAAATCTTCATCCTCTGCTCCAGGCTCTAAATCTGGATCTTGAACTGCATCTGGATCATCATCATCAAAGTCTTCATAATCATCTTCATCGTAATTCTCCATTGTTACTTCTAACTTAGTACTTACTTTTACTAGGTACTTAGTATCTTCAGTTGTTACTTCAACAGCTTCAACGGTTTCATTTTTGGCATTTTTAAATGACACAATGTGTCCATCATCATAGCCATGTGGATATTTTTCCACTAAGAGTGCTAAAATTTCTGGTGTTAGTTTTTTAAAATCAACTATGACTCTTTTTAAATGTGCGTCTTTTGGTTTCATTTTTTAATTTTTATCGGAGCTAATTATTGATTAAAGATAATATTTATTCTTTTACACGAATAACATCGTAAACATCTTTTCTACGATCTTTTAAGTTTTTTACTGCTCCGAATGAATGCAACTCCCTTAAAAGACTTAAATCTACGTCTGCTACTAATATCATTTCTGTATTTGTAGTCGCCTCTGCTTTAATACCATTACTTGGAAATGAAAAATCACACGGAGTAAACACAGCAGATTGCGCATATTGTATATCCATGTTATTTACATTAGGTAAGTTACCTACACTACCAGCAATGGCTACATAGCATTCATTTTCAATAGCTCGCGCCTGTGCACATAATCTTACTCTAGAATATCCGTTTTGAGTATCTGTTAAAAACGGAACAAAAAGAATATCCATGCCTTCATCTGATAATAATCTTGACAACTCAGGAAACTCAGAATCATAACAAATAAGTATACCTATTTTACCACAATCGGTTTCAAAGGTTTGCAATTTATTTCCTGGTTGCATTCCCCAAACCTTAGCTTCATCTGGTGTTACGTGGATTTTTTCATAACGCTCTAAACTACCATCTCTACGACATAAATAGCCTACATTATACAATTTATCGTCTACCAATTCTGGCATACTACCAGAAATAATATTAATGTTATATGAGATTGATAGTTGTTGTAATTTCTCAATAATAACATTGGTGTACTTTGCTAATTCTCTAATGGCATCTGGCTCGTGCATTTGATTAAACTCTGCCATTAACGGAGCATTAAAAAACTCTGGAAATAATGCAAAATCTGATCTATAAGCAGAAACACTATCTATAAAATACTCTACTTGCTGCATTAAATCGTCCAAGTTTTTATATGGTCGCATTTGCCATTGAATTAAGCCCAATCTAACAACAGATTTTACGCTAGTCGCTTTTTTATTTTTTTTGGTATAATAGATATTATCCCATTCCATTAAAACTGCATATTCACTAGACGCTGTATCTCCTTCTAAATAGCCTTTAATAACTCTTATTGGATGAAAATCGTTTGAAATTTGAAAATTTAAAACAGGATCGTGAATTTCTTTACGTTTTACTTTTTCAATATATTCTTTAGGAGTTAAATCTTTATGCTTGTGGTAATTTGGCATTCTGCCACCAAAAACAATTCCTTTTAGGTTTAAATTTTCACAAATTTCTTTTCTATAATCGTACAAACGTCTTCCCAATCGCAAACCTCTATACTCTGGTTTTATAAAAACATCTATACCATATAAAACATCACCATCTTCATCATGGTTTTTAAAACGATCACCTTCAATAATATCTGCATAGGTATGATTGTCTTCTATCTTATCATAATCTACAATAATAGATAAAGCACAACCTGCAATATTGCCATCTATTTTAATAACAACTTGCCCTTGCGGAAAAATGGAAGTTAATCGTTCTATATGGTGCTTTTTCCAATAGGAATCTAAAACACCACCATAAGCTTCTAAGGTTGCTAATTTTAATTCCTCAAAATCATCAACCGTTAAAAACTTAAGTTCTATATTTTCAATTTTATGATCTTCCATTACATATCTAAGAGATAAGCAAAAATCAACGGAGCCACTATGGTTGCATCACTTTCTATAATAAACTTAGGTGTATTAATATCTAATTTTCCCCAAGTTATTTTTTCATTTGGTACAGCACCAGAATACGATCCGTAACTTGTTGTACTATCACTTATTTGGCAGAAATAGCTCCAAAATGGTGTATCTGTACGCTCCATATCTTGGTATAACATTGGCACTACACAAATTGGAAAATCGCCAGCAATTCCGCCTCCTATTTGAAAGAAGCCAATACCATTTTTAGAATTTACGGTATACCAATTAGCTAAAAACGTCATGTACTCAATACCAGACTTCATAGTACTAGCTTGCAGCTCTCCTTTAAGAACGTAGCTTGCAAAAATATTACCCATTGTACTGTCTTCCCAACCAGGACACACAATTGGCAAATTCTTTTCTGCTGCCGCATACATCCAAGAGTCTTTTAAATCTATTTCGTAGTGCTCTTCTAATACACCAGACAATAATAACTTGTACATATACTCGTGTGGTAAATAACGTTCTCCTTTAGCTTCGGCATCTTTCCATATCTTAACAATATGTTCTTGTATACGTCTAAATGCTTCTTCTTCAGGGATACAAGTATCTGTAACACGATTTAATCCTTTTTCTAACAAATCCCATTCGTCTTGTGGAGTTAAATCTCGGTAATTTGGCACACGCTTGTAATGGCTATGAGCTACCAAATTCATGATGTCTTCTTCTAAGTTAGCACCTGTACACGATACGATTTGCACTTTGTCTTGGCGAATCATTTCTGCAAATATCTTTCCTAATTCTGCAGTACTCATGGCACCTGCAAGAGACACTAACATTTTAGATCCAGAATTTAATTGCGCTTCGTAACCTTTTGCTGCATCCACTAATGCCGCTGCATTAAAATGCAAATAGTATTTTTCTATAAACTGTGATATGTGTCCTTTAGTAGTCATCTTCATTATTATATTTAGAAAATTTGTTTACGCTGTTTGACGAATCATTAAAATTGCTTTCAAAATCATCTTCAGCTTCTTCATTTTGAAATTTATAGCTCAACATTTTATAATATAATTTTGCTGCTAAAAAGTCTGAAGATTTATCTGTATTATTTGGGCAAAGCTCAACGATATCAAATCCTACAACATTTTTCTCTTCAAAAACCTGTTTTAAAAAATCTAGCGTTTCGTACCATAATAAACCACCTGGTTCTGGTGTACCTGTGCTTGGCATAATGGAAGGATCAAAGGCATCTAAATCTATTGTAATAAATACATTTTCTGTCATCTGATCTATTGCAGAGTCTACCCAAGAATCGTCTTGTGCCATTTCGTGTGCAAAATAAGTTTTGTCCTCATCCATTACCGTTTTTTCAATTGCATCCATAGAACGAATACCCACTTGAATTAAATTGGTCGTTTGGCTTGCTTCGTAAACTGCACAAGCATGGTTACAACTAGAACCTTCATAAGACTCACGTAAATCTGCATGCGCATCTAATTGTAAAACAGTGATGTTTTCGTACATCTCATTAAATGCTCTAATAGTACCTATTGAAATAGAATGTTCCCCTCCAAAAATGGTCACAAACTTGTTCTTTTTAATGTACTTTTTTGTTGCTTGGTGTACAGCTTCTACCATAGCTTCTGGAGAACTGTTTTCAGTCACAGCATCTGCTAAATAAATACCTTGTTTATACACTTCGGTATCTGTTTCGATATCATAAAGCTCCATATTTTCTGAAGCATTTAAAAAAGCATCAGGTCCTATATCGGCACCTTTTTGCCAAGTGCTTGTACCATCATATGGCACTGGAATTAAAACAATTTTAGAAGTTTCTAATTTTGATAATTCTTCTGGAATACCAGCATACGTTTTAGTTTTCATTTTCTAAATTATAATTTATTATCAGCTAAATGTAACTTGCCATTAGAGTTTCCGTTTTTTTGAAAATCGAGACTCTGGCTTGCCTCATTGTAGCCTAAAATTTTAAGTAAGTCTTCACTTTTTTGTTGTTCGCTAAATATTTTTTTTGAGAGGTTACCGTCTGCATCTCTTTGTATTAATATGTGTTTTGGTGAGGGAATTAAACAGTGTTGCAAACCACCAAATCCTCCAATGGTTTCTTGGTAAGCACCTGTATTAAAAAAGCCAATATATAATGGTCTTTCCTTATTGTATTTTGGTAAATAAATAGCATTAACATGCTGCTCGCTATTGTAATAATCGTCACTATCGCAGGTTAAGCCACCTAATAAAACGCGTTCATAACTCTCGTGCCAACGGTTAACTGGCAACATTATAAAACGCTTGTTTATTGCCCAAGTATCTGGTAAAGTTGTAATGAAAGATGAGTTAATCATATTCCATTTTTCTCTGTCGTTTTGTTGTTTTTGATATAACACTTTGTATATAGCACCACCACTTTCGCCAACTGTAAAACTTCCGAACTCTGTGAAAATGTTTGGAGTAGCTACTTCTTCCTCTTCACAAACTGTTTTAATTTGGTTAACGATTTCGTCTACCATATAGGCATAATCAAAATCGAAAGCCAATGAATTTTTAATAGGAAAACCACCTCCAATATTTAAGCTATCTAAAGTTGGACAAATTTTCTTTAGAGCTGTGTACACTTTTAAACATTTAGTAAGCTCATTCCAATAGTATGCATTATCTCTAATGCCAGTATTAATAAAAAAGTGAAGCATTTTTAGTTCTACTTTTTCATTATTCTGAATCTGATTTTTGTAAAATGGCACTATATTTTTATAGCCGATTCCTAAACGCGATGTATAAAACTCAAACTTTGGCTCTTCTTCAGAAGCTATTCTAATACCCACTTTAAATTTCCCATTTATCTCTTGAGAGAGTAAATCTATTTCCTCATAATTATCTATAATAGGTATGCAATTTTTATGACCATCGTTAATTAAATTTGCAATGTTAGTGACATATTGTTCGCGTTTAAAACCATTACTTAACACAAAAGTGTTATTGGTGATTTTGCCTTCTTTTTTGAGGTTTCTAACAATATCAATATCAAAAGCCGAAGAGGTTTCAATATGAATATCGTTGGTTAAAGCCTCATCTAAAACATGTTTAAAGTGCGAACTTTTTGTACAATAGCAATAATTATATTTACCTTTATAATTATGCTTCTTAAAAGCATCTGCAAACCACGATTTAGCTCGTTGAATATTATTAGATATTTGTGGTAAATAGGTGAATTTTAATGGTGCACCATATTCTTCAATTAATTCCATAAGGTTAACACCATGAAATTGTAATGTTTTTTCTTCTAGCTTAAATTCTGGCTGAGGAAAATCAAAGGATTGATCGATAAGATCAATGTATTTTGTATTCATTATAAAATGTGAAAAAGGTTTTCGCTAATGCGAAATATTTAGATGTAAAATAATATGTTTTAAGTATCCTGTGAGTTAACTTAATATTATATCATACTTGAATTTGGCTCTGTGTAGTTGGTACAAAACCGTAGATGTGCTGACTGGCAGCAATGGTATTTGCGGAAGTTAGCTCTAAAATTCGGTTACTTATCTTATAAGCTGTTTTTGAATATGACTTCCTAATTTTCAAAAACCCGAACGTAAAAACACGTTTCAATTTGTTCAGCTAAAAAAGCGAAGCAAATGTATATCTTTTTTTAATACGCAAAACTTTTTTTTATTTTTTTTTGAAAATAAATAAAGTCTTGTTACTAATTTGAAAGATCACTTCACTCAATAGATACTTGTGATTACTCAAACCTATTTTATATCTTTATATTAAGCTCTTAATTTAGATGTAAACAAAACATACTATATTATGAAAACACAATTAAAATTATTGCAAACACAAACCTTTAAAACTTTTGGTTTAATTGTCTTTATGTTGTTTACGCTTGTAGCTTTTAATCCTGTTTATGGGCAAACAAAAATGAATTCAGCAGCCAAAGCCTCCATTAACGAACGTACTATAAAGGGTATCGTAAGCGATGACACACAGCCTCTTAACAATGTAAACATTACTCTTAAAGGAACTAAAATTGGTACTACTACTAATGAAAAAGGGGAATTTACCTTTCCTAAAAAACTAAAAACAGGTGACATTTTACTTTTTAGTTATTTAGGCTACGAAAAGCAAGAAATAGAAATAAATGACAAAACCTCATTTATTAAACTTGTTTTAACTGAAGATTTAATAGAAATGATTGGCGCTTTAGATTCTAATAAGCCCTATAAATCTAAACGTAAAAAGAATTAAAAATATGAGCTTATATCTGGTGGAGCGTAATTGAGATTCTATGAAAAGATTCTAGACTACGCTCTATCTAAGTAACATTAATTTTTATTATTTGAAAACAGTTTCTCTCATATTACTCTTTACTTTCACCTTACACTTACAGGCACAGATTTCTGATTTTAAAACAATTAATTTTAAAAAAGCTGATAGTATTGCTTTAGAATGCAAAGATGAAGGCTTATATAATTTACCAGAATTGTCTAATAAGCTGACGTCACCTTTAACTACAGATGTAGAAAAATTTAGAGCAATTTATAAATGGGTTTGTAACAACATAGCCAATGATTACAGCTTATATTTAAAGAATAAACGTAAACGCCAACGTTTTAAAGACGATAGTATTAAGTTTAATACATGGAATAACAACTTCCGTAAAAAGCTTTTTAAAACACTTTTAGAAGATCAAAGAACCATTTGTACAGGTTATGCTTATTTGGTAAAAACACTTGCTGAATTGGCTAATTTAGAATGTGAAATTGTACAGGGTTATGGTAGAGTAAGCACAACAGACATTGAAAATTTAGAATTACCAAACCACTCATGGAATGCTATTAAATTAAATAACAAATGGTATCTGTGCGACCCAACATGGGCAAGTGGTATTCCTAATCCCGAAACTAACCGCTTTACATTTAATTATAACGATGGCTTCTTTTTGGCCAATCCAAAACTATTTGCGGTTAATCATTTTCCTGACGACCCAAAATGGTGGCTTATGGATAAGGACATTCCAACTTTTGAAGCCTTTTTAACAGCGCCTATTATATATGGAAAAGCATACGAAAACTTAGAACTTCATATTGCACCAAAGCTAATGCATCATGTTATTAAAAAGTATCAAACCATTACCTTTAAATACCAACTTAGCAAAACCACTAAACCAGAAGACATTAGCCTTCTGATTGATAGTGGTTTTAATAATTGGAAAACAAAACCAACGTCAGCTTCAATTAAAAAAAAGTCGTTAATAATAAAACATCAATTTAAAACAAATGGGTTTTATGATGTTCATCTTTATATTAAAGATGACTTAATTTCAACTTACACTATTAAGGTTAAAAGCTAATGTTATTGTTTTGCAAAAAAAAAAAAGCCTTAATCTGAAAGTATTAAGACGTTATTAGTGTCTATTTCAAATTCTATATTATCACAAAGCACTAGATTAATAGGGATTTTTTGCCCATAATCAATATTATTAGTTGCAACAATAATAACATCATTATTCGGCAATTCTACCCAACCACTATCTGAAGAAGCAGTTAAATTCTGTGTGTGTAAAGTACTGTAATCATGACCGTAAACTATAAATTCAAAGCTACGTGTGCCATTATTAGTCAGTCTAACTTTAGGTAAGTCGTCAATACAATTTTGCACTTCTGGTTGTATATTAGAAGTATCTAATGTATCAACATCAGATGTGTCTGGTGTACAATTTACTACAAGTAAAAGCACAAAAATGAGTCTTACATTTTTCATAAGTAGGTATTTTATATTCTATTTGGGACTACAAACATATATAAAATAAACACACCACCGACTAAATGTGATATTTATTCGATGAACGGTAAGAATTTAAAAATAAGGTTTATTGGGTTTAGGCTACTGATTATAGCATCTTCAGCGTATTTATCTCTTGCTCAGTTAAATGCTTCCAGTGTCCTCTAGGAATATCTTTTTTGGTTAAATGACCAATGGCTACACAATCTATTTTTACAATATCGTAGTTAAAAGCATCAAAAATTGTACGTAGAATAGTGTTTCCTGTATTCTTAATTTTTAAACCTATTCTATTTTTGGGTTCACCTTCTATATAACTAATATCATCTACAGAAATTAATTTACCTTCAACTTTAAATCCTTCCTTTATCTTTTTAAGATCTTCGTATTTTAAGTTTTTATCTAGTTCTACCTGAAATAACCTAGCAACACCATTTTTAGAATTAGTAAATTTCTGAACCACCTTGTCATCGTTAGTAAACAATAATAAACCTAAAGAATTTCTACCTAAACGGCCTATTGGTTTAATATTAGCATTTGTAGCATTGGCTACTAAATCCATAACCGTTCTGCCTTTACCTTCTGCAGTTGTTGTAGCAAACCCTTTTGGTTTGTTTAGTAATATATAGACTTTGGCTTCTGGTGTTATACGTTGGCCATCAAAACGCACTTCATCTGTTCGCTTAACTTTATAGCCCATTTCTGTTACTACTTTACCATTTACCGATACAAGACCGATTGCAATATTTTCATCTGCTTCTCTACGCGAACACATGCCAGAATTAGCAACATATTTATTTAAACGAATCTCATCTGAATTTGAGGTTGCATTAGGTTTTGCCTTTTTCTTGTATGGAGCATTCCCTCTGGCAAAACTTTTATTTTTGCTATTAGCATTTCCTCTTCCCGAAGTCTTTCCTTTTCCTCTGCTGTCTTGATTTCTGCTCATAATTGTAATTTTTTGCAAAGGTATAACAATAGTTAACATTAACTACTTAATTTCTACAGTAGTTTGCCTTTCTGTATTTACAGTAAGTTTAGTTACATCTGGCCTTGAATAATGCCCAACGACATCAAAATTTTGACGCTCTTCTAACACGCGATTAAAATCAATAGTTTTAATTATTAGACCTTCTTTATTTAAAACAGGTTCTATAATCCACTCACCATCTGGTCCTGCCATACAACTACCACCATTAGCCAAAGTATCTGGTGCATTCTTAAGAATAGCATCTAAATGTGGCGTATTCTCTGGGAAATCTGTTTTAAACATTAAACTAGACACTGAAACTACAAAAGAGCGAGATTCTCTAGCAATGAAACGTGTGATATCTTTGGTATTGTGATCGCTTCCTGGCCAAACTGCAATATGTAGATTTTCGCCTTGACCATATAAAGCTGTACGTGGCAAAGGCATCCAGTTTTCCCAACAATTGAGACCACCAACAGTAAATGCCTTTAAAGGATGTACTTGTAAGCCATTACCATCGCCAGGTGACCATGTTAACCTTTCATCATAGGTTGGTTGTAATTTTCTATGAACCGATTTTACATCACCTTGTTCGTTTATATATACTAAAGATGCGTATATACTATGACCACCTCTATCTATTGGCCTTTCCATAATGCCTAAATAAATGGCTATTTTATGTTGCTTAGCTAATTGACAAACAGCATCTAGTTCTCCTTTTTCTATACAAATGGAATTATTGACGTAATGTGCATGTAACTCTTTATTTACTTTTTTATCCCATTCTGCTCCACCTGTTAATGCCAGCCAAAAAGGATATCCTGGCAATAAGGCTTCACCAAAAACAATGAGCTCACAATTTTCTTTTGCAGCTTCTTGTATAGAATTTTCAATTTTAAGCAGTGTAGCACTTTTATCTAACCAAACTGGTGCTATTTGTGCCATGGCTATTTTTAAGCTTGTGTTCATCTTAAATTCGGTTTAAAACAATAGATACATCAATTAATAAAATAGAAAATACTCCAGCTACAATTATAAATTTAAGCATGTTGTGTAGTAAAAGATAATGATTTTTCTTATTCGATTTCCAGAGAATTCCTAAAAAAAGTAAAAGCAAAACAATACTTAAATAAAAGAAGTAGTACATATGCCCAATTTTAAAAAATAAGATCAATGCTACTGCTGAGACTATGGTTAAAACAGTCATAATTGTTAGCATTGTTTTAGATAGTTTTTCACCATATACTACTGGTACTGTTCTATAATTTAATGCTAAATCTCCTTTTAAATTTTCGAGATCTTTGGTGAGTTCTCGCATCGATATCAATAAAAACAAGAAAATGGCATGGGCAAAAATGACCAATTCAAAATTTTGATAATAGATGAAAATGGCAAAAAACGGTGTTACACTAAGTATGGCTGAAACGATATTTCCTGTAATAGGTTGTTTTTTTAAACGATGTGAGTAAAACCAAATGGCAAAAATGTATAGTGAAAAGAAAATTACTGCCTTAAATGACACATAACTTACAAAGACAACTGCCAGAAAATTAAGTACAAAATAAAAAGACAGTTTGGTGTTTTGACTCACCAACCGATCGATCATCGTTTTTCTGGGTCTATTTATTAAATCTTTTTCAGAATCGTAAAAATTATTGATAATGTAACCTGCTGCAATTGTCGCTGAAGATGCTAATACCAGCATCAATAAATTAATATCAAAAAGTACAGCTTTTACAGGTTTATTATGAGCAAAAATGTAGATTGAAGCTAAATATTGAGCAATAACAACAATAAGAATGTTATAACCTCTAACAACAGAAAACAAACTAAAAAATTTAAGAAGAATATGTTTTTGTCGTCTTGTAAGCATAGCTAAAATTAAAAAAACCTGTCAGGTTTTAAAAACCATACAGGTTTGAATTATAGTTTCATCGTTCTTGGCAACATGACTTGGTATATTATTTCTTTGAAATAATCGCTTTATAAATTCTATACACAACCCAAATTAAACTAAATAACAATACAACAATAAACGTTGCCCAAAAGATCAGACCAAACTCAGGTACTATTAAATCCATATTTTAAAAATTATAAACAACTTCCAACTTTTGGCCTTTAAGAGCTTCTTTGGCTCTATCAATATTCTCAGTAAACCCAAGAATATAACCTCCACCACCTGAGCCACACAATTTTAAATAGTAGTCGTTAGTTTCAATGCCTTTTTTCCAAAGCTCATGAAACTGTTTTGGTATCATCGGTTTAAAATTATTCAACACCACTTTAGACAATTGTTTTGTGTTTTTAAATAATGATTTTATATCTCCTTTTAAGAAATCATCTACACAAGCATCTGTATGCTTTATAAACTGGTCTTTTAGCATACTACGGAAACCTTCATTTTTCATGTTTTCCATAAAAATACTCACCATTGGTGCCGTTTCACCAACAATACCGCTATCTAATAAAAATACAGCCCCTTTTCCTTCGGTTTGTTGCGATGGAATACCAGTTGCTTCAATATTATCTTTAGAATTTATTAAAATTGGAAGACTCAGGTAACTGTTTAAAGGATCTAAACCTGACGATTTACCATGAAAAAACGATTCCATTTCAGAAAAAATCGCTTTTAATTTCAATAACTTTTCGCGTGTTAAATTCTCTAACACTGTAATTTTATCTGATGCATATTTATCGTAAATAGCAGCTACTAAAGCACCACTACTGCCTACACCATAACCTTGCGGAATTGAAGAGTCGAAGTACATACCACCATCTACATCACTTTGTAATGTATCGATATCAAAAGTCACTAAGTCTTTGTCTAATTTGCTTAAGTAAGCGACAAAACGCTTTAAACTCTCATTAGAATTTATGGCTTCTTGTGTTGGATTTTCATCAACCTTTAAAGCACCATTGTAAAAATTATATGGAATTGATAAGCCTTTAGAATCTTTAATGATTCCGTATTCTCCAAATAAAAGAATTTTAGAATAAAATAGTGGTCCCTTCATGTGTTTTAAGCAATTACTTTAACAAATATACGTATTAAAATCCTATTTGGTTTGCTCCTTTACCTATTTGGTCGCAAATATAATGTCCATTTTGACAATAGCTAACCAATTCATTTTTAATGAATTCTAGTATAGTTTCCTTTTCACTTTCAGGATACAACACATGTACATTAGCTCCTGCATCTAAAGTAAAACAGACATTAGAATTGGTTTTTTCTCTAAAAGCCCAGATTTTATTGATAATTTCTAAGGTATTTGGTTTCATTAATATGAAATACGGCATACTTGTCATCATCATTGCATGAAGCGTTAAAGCTTCACTTTCAACAATTTTCACAAATTCATTTAAATCTCCTGAAGCTAAAATGGATGTTAACGTAGCTAAATTATCATGTGCTTGGGCAAAACGTTCTTTTGCAAACGGATGGCCAAACATTAACTTATGCCCAACTGTACTGCTCACTTGCTTTTCACCTTTATCCACCAGTAAAATAGTGTCTTGGTAATTTTTAAAGTTTTGATGCACTTCGCCTTTATACTTTACTCCGTATAAATCTGAACTTTCGGTACTTTCATTATTACCCCAAACCACCAATTCGCCTTCAATACTTCTGCATGCGCTCCCTGAGCCTAATCTTGCTAGGAAGGATGCTTTTTGGTTGAAATAACCTTGAGATTCTTCGCTTTCACTCTGAATGACAGTATCAGTTAATTTTTGTTCAATACTCATTAAGCACAAAGCAATAGCACTCATGCCTGAAGCAGAAGATGCAATACCAGAACTATGCGGAAATGTGTTAGAAGTATTAATGTTAAAGTGATAATCTCTTAAAAATGGCACATAGGATTCTATACGCTCAAAAAAGGTTTGAATCTTTGGTTTGAAGGCTTCATTTTTTTCACCTTCAAAAAACACATCGAAGCTAAAATCGTTCCCTTCTTTTTTAGTGTAAGTTACTTCAGTTATTGTTTTACAATCCGAAAGTGTAAAACTTATTGATGGATTTTCTGGAATTTGATGTTCCTTTTTTCCCCAATATTTCACTAAAGCGATATTACTTGGAGATTCCCATTTTACTTTGCCTCCTTTAATGTCTGAAGCATATGATTTAAGGATAAAATCTTTCTCTATCATTGATTCTAAATATCTGACAAAGATAAGAGTTTTAGCATTGTTCTGTAATTTCGGGCTGTAGCTTTTACGTTTAATTTTTTCTCAAACCAGTTTACACCTAATTTTGCTTTACCGGCACCTAATGCATAAAATATATAAATGCAATTTTCAGTAATTATAAATTCTTCATTCGGAAATGATTGGTTTGAAATTTCAGCTATTAGTTCCTTCTTTGGTACTTCCTTAAACATTATAAAATAACTGCTTTCTTTCTTATCTTTATGAAATGGACAATTATTAAGAATAATTTCTAGTTCTTCTTTAGTTTTTAACAATATTTGGACTTCGAATCCAAAATGAGAATATATTTCTTTAAAAATTTTATTTTCTAATTTGCTTTTATTTTGTTCTAAAGTTTCAAAGACAACATTGCCACTTTGAATGTAAGTTTTTACATTCATTAATCCGGCTTTAGTAAGTATTTCTCTAAGTTCAGCCATTATCACTTTATTGTGCCCACCAACATTAATTCCTCTAAGAAATAGAACAAATAGCTTTTTATTACTCATACATTTTGAAAATTTTGCTTAAATAATTTCATTACATTTAGTTATTTTATCGACCAAATACGCTTTTCTAACGATTAAATGTCATATATTGCCCGAGATAATAGCATTTATATTTTATGAGATTCCCCAAATCTAACAAAATTATAAGCTTCTATTTAATTGTTTTTAGTAGTCTCTCTGTTTTTGGACAAGATGGATTATTAAAGGTTAATGATAGCACGCTGTCATGTACTTTTGATAACAAAGCACTAAATAGACTTGTAAAAAATGATAGTCTTTACAAAGCAACGTTGCTTCTTAATGATGCGATTAGTTTTTCTGGAAAATATAATTTAAAATCCACGCAAGCCAAAGCTTATTATTCTTTAGGCAAGGTCTTAACCAAAATGTCTAATTATAAAAATGCTGAAAGTTATCACTTAAAAGCTTATGACATTTATCAATCTATCAATGACAGTTTAGGCGAAAATCTTGTTTTATCTGGTTTAGTTAACACGTATTTATCTTCTAAAAACTATAGCAAATTTGATAGTATTTATCCAAAAGCCCAGCAAGTTTCTAAGCGCTTAAATACCGAGCTATACTTTGTGAATTTAGACTTTTTAATTAAAAAAAGTTATTATTCTAGGCTAAATGATGAGCTTTTAGAGCAAACAGAGTTTGCAATTGACGCTATTAAAAACATTGATTTTGATAGTCTAAATTTTTCAGAAGATAAAGAAAAGGAAGGTCTAAAAAACAAACTATTATACTCATACAAGTTTAATAATGCTATTGCACATGTAAAATCTTCGGCATATAAAGCCGAAAGCTATAAGCGATTATTTTCCATTGACGAAGAAAAACTAAAACTAGCGTTTGAAGATGATTTTGACGCGTTTCGTAAACTCGGAACTTTTAATTATTACAAATACCTTTATTACTCGGATGTTAAAAAGAATTTAGATTCAGCCAATTTATTCCTTTTAAAATCTGATTCTTACAAATACAATGCATTAGGCGACTTTGAAAAAAGAAATGCTAGAAATGGTGAACTCATCTACAAAATTATAAACACACAACAAAAGTTAGATCTCGCCAATGAGATAAGGAAAAAAGATGCAAAGACCTCTAAGGCCATGCTTATTATCGCCATATTTACAACGTTTTTACTAATTATAACCTTAGCAATATTTTATTTCTATATTAAAGCTAAAAGAAACAGCCAGGCAGTTAATGAAGCACTTAAAGCATCTAATGAAAAATTAGTTGCTATTGATAAAGATAGACAAGAATTCTTTTCGATTTTAAGTCACGAATTACGCACACCTGTATACGGAATTACAGGATTAGCAACACTTGTAGAACAAGAAACAGATAAAAACAAACAGCAATCTTATTTAGAGTCTTTAATATCTTCTAGCAACTACTTATCTATACTTGTAGATAATATATTACAAGCCAACCGCTTAAGATTTGAAGAGAAAAATCTTAGACTAAAGCCAGATAAAATAGAAAACATTATTAATCATGTTATTAGTACAATTAAAGTTTCTGCTAAAGATAAAGGGCTTAAATTAATTACTCATATTGATCCCTCTAATGAAAATGAGCATATTTTAATTGATAAAGTAGCTTTTAGTCAAATACTAATTAATCTTGTTTATAATGCTATTAGGTATACGCAAAAGGGACAGGTTAGTATAAATGTATTTGAAAAAGCACGAAGCGAAAAAGATGTGACATTAAAATTTGAAGTTAATGATACTGGCATTGGCATAAAGGAAGAACATAGAGAAATAGTTTTTAATGCTTTTGAAAACAAGACCTTTCTACACAAAAATAGTAGTGGTTCTGGTCTCGGCCTATCAATCGTTAAGACATTGCTTAAAAGCCATAATTCTGATATAGATTTTGTCTCAGAATCTGGTAAAGGCAGTTCCTTTTTCTTTGAAATAAAATTTAATATTGCTCTCTCATTAAAACTTAAAAAACCTATTGCCATTGATTCAAATTTAAACAACATGCATGTTTTAATCGTTGATGACAATAAGATTAACTTGTTAATCACGAAAAAAAATATTGAAAAAATTAATGGCTATACATGCGAAACAACATCCAATGGCCGTTTAGCCATTTCAATGGTAAGAGCTAGAGCATTTGACCTAATTTTAATGGATATTAACATGCCGGGAATGGACGGTTTTGAAGTAACAAAACACATAAGAATGTTTAATTCTAAAATTCCAATATTAGCTTTAACGGCACTGAATTCTAATGAAATTTCATTAAAAGCTAAAGAAATTGGCATCAACCAAATCATTACTAAGCCATATATTTTCGATGATTTTAAGGCAATAATACTATCGCATAATAATGGTAACGAAAATTATTATAAACAACCTATGGCTGTAGAAACAATGTAAGCTCCTGTCCAAGCATTCTGAAAATTAAAACCACCTGTAACGGCATCTACATTTATCACTTCACCTGCAAAGTATAAATTAGGAATACGTTTGCTTTCAAAGGTTTTAAAATTCACCTCTTTTAGGTCTACACCACCAGCTGTAACAAACTCTTCTTTAAAAGTACTTTTCCCTGTAACTTGGAAAATAGCTTGTGTTAATTGATGCGATAAATTTTCTAATTGTTGTTTATTAATATCTGCCCAACGTTCTGTTTCGTTAATGTTAGAGGCAACAACTAATTGTTTCCAGAGGCGTTTTGGCAAATCGAATTGTGCAGAATTTAAAACTGTTTTCTTAGCTAAGTCTTGTTTAAAATCTTTTAGTATCTCTAAACAATCTTCAAATTCTTGGCGAATAAAATTAATTTCAATTTCAAAATTATAATTGAGTTTTGCTAAATCAACAGCACCAAAGGCAGAAAGTTTTAAAATGGCTGGCGCACTCATACCTACGTGTGTGATTAATAAAGGACCTTCTGAAACTAAATTAGTACCCAATACCTTTACTACAACATCTTTTGCTACCACACCAGGAACATCCTTAATGCGTTTATCCTTTATATCAAACGTAAAAAGTGATGGCACAGGCTTTACAATGGTATGTCCTAAATCTTCTAATACGCTCCACATTTTAGGATTACTCCCTGTGGCAACAACTAACTTATCACATTCAATAATACCTTGAGACGTGTCTATTAGAAAATCATTTTCTCTAGCATTAATAGATTTTACGGAGTGGTTATAAAGCACCTCAACATTGTGCTTTTTTGCTTCATTTAAAAAACAATCAATAATTGTTTGAGAAGAGTTTGACACCGGAAACATTCTACCATCATCTTCAATTTTTAACTGCACTCCTCGTTCTTCAAACCAAGCAATGGTATCACCTGTCATAAATGTATGAAACGGTCCTAATAACTCTTTTTCTCCTCTTGGATAGTTTAGAATTAATTCTGACGGGATAAATTCTGCATGTGTTACATTGCAACGACCTCCTCCAGAAATTTTCACTTTTTGTAGGCCTTCTTTACCACGCTCTAAAATAGCAATAGACAACTCAGGTTGCTTCTCGGCAATATTTATGGCTGCAAAAAAGCCTGCAGCTCCACCTCCAACAATTATAATATCTTTTCGTTTTTGCAATACTTTGATTTAAGAAGATTTTATGACTATTTTTTTGCTTTTACTTGCATCAATTCTTATTCTTAAGAAACAATAAAACTACAATGATATACTTTAAAAGACTAATATTTCTGTTTCTTATTACAAACTCTTGTCAATCTCATGGGCAATTAACAATTGAAGGTAGTATTAATAATAGTATAGACGAAGCTTCCGCTGCCGAAATTATTTCGCAATCTGACCTGATTTGGACTATACAAGATTCTGGCAATGATAGCGAATTATACGGACTAAATGAAAGAGGTAAAATTATAAGAAATATTAATATAACTAATGCAAGCAACATTGATTGGGAAGACTTAACATCTGATGAATTTGGCAACCTGTACATAGGTGATTTTGGTAATAATAACGGAAAACGAAAATACTTTAGAATATTAAAAGTCAATAACGAAGATTTAGGTAATAATACTGCCGAAGTAGAAACTATAGAGTTTACCGCACCCAAAGGGGTAAAATCAAAAGATTTTGAAGCTTTTTTTCTGTATAATAATTCCTTTTATATTATTAGTAAAGAAACTAAAAAGTTCATTGTATTAAAAGTACCAAATGAAATAGGAAAACATAAAGCTGTTGTTAAATCTGATTTTAATTTGAAAGGAAAAAATAATAAGATTACTTCAGCTGATATCAGTAAAGACGGCAAAACTATTGTTTTACTTAACCATGACAAATTATGGAAATTATCCGACTTTGATAGTGATGATTTTTTCTCTGGTGATATAACTGAAAAAAAGTTTGATCATAATTCGCAAAAGGAAGGTCTTTGTTTTAAATCTGATTCTACTATTATCATTACTGACGAACGTAATGGTAGCGAAGGAGGTAATATTTATAGTTTTTATTTAAAGTAATTATGATGTTATATTTTGGTAAGCTAAATCTAGCCGATTTAAATCTTCACTATTCTTTAAACTATTTGTAGCATCTTCGTAAAGATTGTCTATCTCCTTTTTTAAGCTATTCTTATAATCAACGCGAGCAAAAGTTTCTGATTTCAGCAATAACGACAGCATTTGCATCAATTTTTGAACAATAATATTATCGTGCTTACAATAGGTTCTGAGAGAACTCATTGTATTGTAAATTAAATCTTTAAAACTAAAAGCATTTATAGAAACATTGGCAATGCCTCTGTAATCATAAATAAAACTATTATCATTTTTTTTAATTCTTAATAAAAACAATTCAGTAATATAATCTATGGCATTTATAGCAGTGCCTGGATCATTTATACCTGGTGACATTGCCTTAACAGCGATTTCTGTTAATTGCTTAAATGCGAGGACGTAATTATCTTCAATAAGTTCACTTTGAGAGTAGTGAAATGAGGCTAATAGCTTTTCTTTAATTTCATCATTTATATCTCCATTATATTTAATAATTGGAGAACCCTTTAAATTATAAATTCCTTTCACAGGAATGATTTCAAATTTTAAATTTTCATCCTCAGCAATAGCTGCAATTGTATGAATAGATACATCCTGTATATATCCAGATTCGACAGAATTTAAAAAAGCCCATTTGTCTGTTTCAGGAAAATCAGTACTAATTTGATTTTGCTCCTCAATGAGATCAACAAGTCGTTTTTTAGCTGTATTAAAAATACGCCTCATTATATTATTAACCTGTATTTCTTGAGATATTGAATGAATAAAATATATAAAAGCACAAAGACATAAACTCATACCTAAAATACCTAACAACACTGAAAATCCTGGTAATTGATATTTATCTCCATCTTGTTCTATACTTACCAAAGTAAATATGCAATAAAATAGTGTTGAATTGTATATACCTAAAACAATCTGATGTCTACTATTAGAAATTAAACCCGGAAGTACTCTAGGCGAAAAATTGCTAGATGCTTGGTTGAGTAATATCATTACCATTGAAAAACTAAAGACCATTATTGATATTAAGCCCGCAATAAAAGTTGTAAGTAATGTTCGTGCTGTCTCTGTGTCATTCACAACTAAAAATGGCGCCTTTTCAACCAAATAGCCAGAAATTCCTTTGCTCTCAATATAAATCATAAGAAAAGCAAAGATTATACCAGCTAAACTAAGTAATGTTGGATAAAAGGCAATTCTGCTTTCTAATTTGTAGAAATATTCTAGTGTATTATGGTATAGTTTCTTCATTTAAATTGACTAAAAATTCAATCCAAAACCGAAAGAAAAACGCAATCCTTCCACACTATTAAATAAATTAAACGTCCCTGAAAGACTCTCAGCAGCAGTTACCCAAAATCCACCTCCATAATCGTTATGCCATTTATCCGAAAGATCATTTTTTAACCAAACTCTTCCTACATCAAATCCACCAAAAATTCCAATTTGAAGAGGCAATGTGCTAGTTTTAAACGAATTGAAGCTATAACGCACATCTGCACTACCTACTAATGAATTCTTTCCTGTAAAACGTTCTGTTCTAAAACCTCTTAATCCATTCTTACCTCCAATATTGGCAGCTTGATAAAATATTAGGTCGTCGCCAATTCTAAACTGACTTCTTAAATCTGTTTTTAAAACTAACTTTCTATTACGCGATAAAGTGTTATGAAACCCAATATTAGAATTTATATATCCATACGTATTTTCAGTGTCCTTAAATTCTGTTTTTGCGCCAACATTGAGTAAAAAAGTCATTCCACGAGTTGGATTAATCTTATCATCAAAACTGGCATACTTATACTCAGCTTCTATTGCACCAAAGATGCGTCTGCTGTAAAAATCTTCAAAAGAAGAAGCAAAATCCGTGATAAACCGATCTGGTGTTTCATCTATTTCAATAGCTTCAAAAATTGCTCTTACTCCAAAGTCACTACCGAAACTCCCTTTTTTGATAATGCCTGCTTTTGCCATGTAAATACTCGTTTTTACCCGATTGTAATCTAAATCTAGGTCGTCATCATTATTGACAGTTTCATTTCCGTAACCAAAAAAGTTATTTGTAAAGTTCTCTGATGTAAATAATCCTCCAACGTGTAAATTCCAATCATCTTTAATGTTTGCAAATTCACCATCATAAGCGAGCGAGAAACCGCTGGTTGCAAAAAAATAACCACCCTTAAAACGATGCTGTTGAGAAAATGGATTTCGTTGAAACCCATTTTTGGTTTTTACAAATTGTAAACCTAATGAAACACCATCATCTGGATTAAACCCAATTGCCGGAGTTATAACACTAGTATTAACTATGTTTTTTTGAAAATCGAAAAGATTAAGTTTATAAACATCTGTTAATCTAATGGTTCCTCCCTTATTCTCTTTTATAGTGTTCGGTTTACTCTCATGATCGTACACTTTAACTCTTCTACCAGATTTAATAATATAGGTGTCATTTTCTTGCCCACCGATTAACCTAGTAAAGATTAAATTATTTGCTTTACCTGTAACTTCAAAGACATCTTTATCATCCAATCCATAAATCCAAAGTTCTTTTGTAATGTCTTTATGAAACGTTTTATCGACAATTACTTCGCCTTTTTCACCATCTATTATCCTTGAAATTTTAACATGTGTTTCATTATTCCTTATTCTTTTAACCTCAATATAATCGTCTTTGTCTGTACCTGTTAGAATAACCAGTTCGTTTAAAAAATTATAATATCTATTTGCAATATTCTTAAGTTTAGCACGTCTTCCTTTAAGCTTACTCTTTATATCATCTAACGTTTCGTCTTGCACTTCTTTTGGAACTTTAGAAAAGGCCTTTTCTATAACATCGTCTGTAATATTTTCTTCTAAAAATTGTGCATGTTTTAACCAAGTTTCTAAACTAGATTGTTGTACCATAACTCTATCTAATTTTACACCTGCAGCATTCATCCATTCTAAATCTTTAAGCTCTTCGTCATAAACTTGCAATTGTTTTGTAGATCCTGAAATGATTCTCATTACATCTAATAAAGCTCCATCGAAATTAGAAAATACCTGATCTCTATCTCTCGGTATAGGACGAAACCATTTGTCTCCATTTTCTTGATCAAATTGAGCCCAACGCCATTGATCTTGGTGTCGATCCCAATCTCCAATAAGCATATCAAAAAGACGTGCTCTTACATAAGCATTCTCATCAATCTTATACTTCTCATCTTCACGAATTTTTTCAATTATATCGTGCGTACTTTCAATATCATCAGCAAATCCAAAATTTCTCTCTTCTGCATAATTTTCCTCAGGGCGTTCTTCTATCATGTAAAGTTCTCCGCCATAATCATTATTGTATTTTCCTAAATGTTTATGTTTTGGAATAAAGTAGATTTTTGGATTGGTATGATATATTTCCGCAGCATCAGACAAATCTGGTACAACTGTAAATGCATAAGGATGTGCAGCTGTATAAAAATCTTGTATTAAGCCTTCTATGGCTGTTTTCTCAAATTCATCTTGAATGTAAGTATCCTTAAACATTACTGTCTGAAGATATTGAGTAGCGCTCTTACGCAAGGCTCGCATATTTAGCTCTCTACCGTCTTTTGTTTTTAATCGTAGAGATCTCGTTTGGTGTCCACCACCAGCTCTTACAATCTCTAAA
Source organism: Winogradskyella echinorum (assembly GCF_014297365.1). GTDB lineage: Bacteria > Bacteroidota > Bacteroidia > Flavobacteriales > Flavobacteriaceae > Winogradskyella > Winogradskyella echinorum. The sequence goes on from NZ_JACOQD010000001.1 coordinate 669,332, forward strand.
CCACCATATAAAGTATCTAAAGTAGCAACTTTAGCTGTGATTTTTGTACTATATACCTCTCTGTAGTGGTCTCCCCAAACAGACTCAAAAAAACCAGAAACATCTGTCTCTTCTTTTTCATATACAGACGCTTTAATTTCTTGTGGAAAACTTTCTGGTAAATTAGAAACATCATATTCTTTTGTAGGCTCATATAATTCCTTGGTAAATAGTCGTTTTGCTTGTCCATTTTCTTCGCCGTAGACAGCCACCCAACTACTTCCGTCTTTGTATATTGTTATTTCTGCAAAACCTTGCTTTCCATATGAAAACAAGCCATTATTGCTTAATTGTGCTGCAGATTCTTTAGCTCCAGATCCCGAAACTATTTGTTTAACTCTTTCATTTTCGATATACTGAAGAGAATGCTCGTGCCCAGAAACAAAAACTAAGTTCTCTGACTCAAAAGCGAGCGTTTCTAAGCGCTTCATTAATTTATTATATCGCTCGTTATATCGATCTTGAATTGACACACCTCCCTGTGTTCTTATTTGTGCAATTAAAGATGCAAAAATTGGTACAGGTATTTTACTTTGAGTTGGATATAAATGTTTCTCAGCCGCATAATAACCTCCATGAACACCATTAGTGTACATAGGATGGTGCATTGCAAAAACAATAGTTTTATTTTGAGCTTTTTTAAGTTCTCCTTCTAATTCTTCAAAAAAACGATCTCTTGTTTTAATTTCGCATTCGTCATTTATTGTAGGGTTATCATTCCAATTCTCTAAATACCATTGTGTATCAATAGCAATTAATTGAATTGAATCACTAACGTCTATACTCTCTAAAGGGCATCCATTTTCTGGTTGAAACGTATTTTTCCCAAGAGCTTCTTCTATATATTTTTCCTGACGCTTTAAACCCTTTAATCCGTTTGCATACCAATCGTGATTACCCGGAATAAAAAGAACTTCTCCATCAAAATCTTTAACTGCTTTTATTTGACCATTTAATGCGTTTTCTGCATTTTTTCTACCTTTTTTATCTTTTTTAGGTAAACCTGCAGGATATATATTATCCCCGAGAAAAATCACATAATCATCCTTGGTTTTTATATTTGCTGTATGATTTTTAAATGCAGTTAACGCCTTAGACATCCCTCCTTCAGGAGATTTACCTGCATCACCAATGAGATAGAATTTTTTATTTATTTCTTTATCTGGTAAAACATTAGATTTATCAGCTTCATTTTTATACTGTACTTTATAAGTTGCACAAGCATTAAATAGAATTAAAAGAAATGTTAGGGTAATTATTTTGTAAGTGTTTTTCATACTACAATTTTGTGTGGCAAAGGTATTTAGATATTACCTTAAGTTTTAACTCTACTGCTAAAGAAATTAATCCATCTACATTTTTTCCCAAAGACTATCTGCAAAATAATGCTTGCAATCTAAAAAATTTGTAATCGGTTTAAAATGTGATGCTTTTGCTAAGTTACTAATTTCGTCTGGACTATATTTTTTAGAAAGCTCGGTCCATATTAATTCATTGTAATCGAACGTAATATGTTTATCTAAAGTTTTTATATAAACTGTTTGCTTTGTTAGGCTAATTATGTAACTCTTTACATCACCAGTAATAGGATTATAATGGCAATAAAAATCGAAATCATCAATTTTAAAATCGGCACCTAACTCTCTATTGATTCTCAATAACAAATTAAGGTTGAAACGTTTTGTTATACCATGCTTATCGTAATACGCATTATGTATTATAATCGGATTTTTTTTAAGATCAACACCTATTAAGAGTTTATCTCCGATCTTCATGTTTTTATGTATCAATCCCAATAAATCTATGGCCTCTTCCTTTTTATAATTTCCAATGTTGCCACCTAAAAACAATAACAAACTTGGGTAATCACTCTTACGATTCTCTTTTAAGATTTTAAAATAATCACCCACTTTTGGATGAATTTTTAAGCTTGGTAGTTTCTTTTTCAGCCTTGTAGATAGCATATCAATTGCCTCTTGAGATATATCAATTGGGATATAATGAAAGTCAACGTTATTACTAACCAAATATTCTAAAAGTTTAAAGGTTTTAAAACCATCACCAGCACCTAACTCTACAATATTAAAAGGTCCAATAAATTTTAAGGCCTCAATAATTTGTTTGGATTGCATTGATAGTATTTCAAACTCCGCATTTGTTGGGTAATATTCTGGCATATTCATTATTTCTTGAAATATGCGACTTCCATTGTCATCATAAAAATATTTAGATGACAAGTATTTATTGTTGGCAGTTAAGCCATTTAGCACATCTTGTGCAAAAGTATCTATCATCTATCTTGCTAGTCTAATTCCTGAAAATTGCCAACGCATATCTGCTTGAAAAAAATTACGATACGTTGATCTACTGTGTTTTTTGGCTGTAGCTACCGAAGCACCTCGTAATACTATTTGGTTCACCATAAATTTACCATTGTACTCCCCAAGTGCACCCTCTACTTTTGTGTAATTAGGGTATGGTAAGTAAGCGCTATTGGTCCATTCCCAAAGTTGCCCATAATTAAATTTATTTGATGAAACTTCCCACTCAAACTCAGTAGGTAGACGCATACCTTTCCACTGTGCATATGCAAAGGCTTCATAAAACGTCATATGACAAACCGGCAAATTTCCATTTACTTCAACAAAACCATTTAATGTATAATGCATCCATTTGCCATTAACCTTATGCCAATATAAAGGTCTTTTTAAATTGTTATTCTGAACAAACTCCCAGCCATCAGCATGCCATAAATTAAAATTTTGATATCCACCAGCTTCTATAAATTCTATAAACTCTGCATTAGTTACCAAACGGTTAGAAATCTCAAAATCATGCAAATAAACTTTATGTCTTCCTAATTCGTTATCAAAACAAAAATCATCTGCATTATGTCCGATATGATAAATTCCTTCTTCAATTTTTAAAAATTCTTGTTCCCTATTTTCGTACTGTAACTGTACGTTGTAATCTAAAACAGGAAATGAAGGTTGATTACCAAAAATGTATTTTATATCATAGATTAATAATTCTTGATGTTGCTGCTCATGATGCAACCCTATTTCTATAACATCTGAAATTTCATCAGAAATTCCTTCTTCAATAAACTCCGCGAGATGATTATTTACATATGTTCTATAACGCAGTACATCCTCTAAAGTTGGACGTGTCATATTCCCTCGATTTGCTCGTATTACACGTTCACCTACATTGTTGTAATAACTATTAAAATAATAGGCATAGTCATTATTAAATACGCTATAATTAGATTTATAGTTCGATAAAACAAATTGCTCAAAAAACCAAGTTGTGTGAGCCAAGTGCCATTTTGGAGGAGATACAAATACTGCTGGCTGTATGGAAACATCTTCGGGCTTTAGAGATTTACAAATTAACTCTGTTTGATGTCTAACTTCTAAAAAATGATTTCGGGTAATGGATTTAACTGTATTGGGTCGCACTATTAATCTTGAATTATATTGGTTTCAAAAATGACTTCACTGGCAATTGTTTTATGAACAGGACATCGCGAAGAAATTTCTTTTAATCGTTCTTTTTGGGTAGCATCTAAGTTACCTACAAATTTTAGCTTTTTACTAATATGGTCTAAATATTTAGGTTTATCTACAACCAATTGTAAATCGTCACTATGCTTTTTAGAGTGAGATATATAGACAAATACTTCTTGTAGATCCCATTTTTTTCGTTCAGCATACATTTTTAAGGTCATTACTGTACAGGCTGCCAATGCCGCATTTAAGTATTCATACGGAGATGGCCCAAAATCGCTTCCTCCAACACTTGCTGGTTCGTCAGCAATTAATGAATGATTCTTCGTTTGTATTGAAGTCGTAAAATTATCTTCAATTATATTTAAATGACCAACCAGTTGTTCACCTTCTGTACTTAACATAACATTTTCAATTTTTGGAAAATAACGTTTTGCCCAAGTACCAATAATTTCTCCTACGTAAATGCTATCTTTTTCATCATTTAATAAATGATCTGCATTATCTAAAGTCACAAAACTTTTAGGATGACGAGCGTTATGGTATAGTTGTTCTGCATTCTCTATACCTACGATTTTATCGAATGGAGAATGCAAGATTAATAAAGGCTTTCGTAAACTTTTTACAGTAGCAGGTAAATCGGTTTTGTCAAATTCTTCAACAAAATCTTGGTTAATAACAAATGGTCTTCCACCTATATTAACTTCTACATTTCCTTTATCTTTTTGATCTATTTGATGCGAAAACAAATGCTTTACATGACCTACTGTTGAAGGTGCACCAACAGTTGCCACAGCCTTAACAGCATCTATTAGAGCAGCTGCAGATAGTACTGCTGCACCACCTAAGGAATGACCAACTAATAATCCTGGCGCCTCATAATTCTGTGTTATATAAGCATGTACGTCTAACAAATCTTCTACATTGGCCGAAAAGTGACTATCAGCAAATTCTCCTTCACTTCTCCCTAAACCAGTAAAATCAAACCGAACAACTGCAAATCCATCTTGAGTTAACGACCTACTTATATTTTTTACCGCTTTTAAATTACTACTGCATGTAAAACAATGGGCAAAAATGGCGTAGTAGTTTGGTTTTTGGTTTGCAGGAAGTTCTAACGAAGCATTTAACGTTAATCCTTTTCTGTTTGCTATTTTTAGTTTTGCACTTTTCATATTTTAGTCTTCAATGATAACACCTCTCCAAAAAGAGACTCTATTTTTAATACCCTTTGCTAAATCTGAAACCTCTGGATAAAACCATGCTGCATCTACGTTTTCTTTTCCATCTACTGTGATCGTATAATAAGACGCTGTACCTTTCCAAGGACAAACCGTATGTGTTTCGCTTGGTTTAAAAAATTCTTTGTTTATACTATCATGCGGAAAATAATGATTGTTTTCAATGACAATAGTATCTCTGCTTTCTGCAATAATTTTATGGTTCCAAATTGCTTTCATATCTAAATTTTCTATCTGTATTCTGGATTTTCAAATGACCATTGCGACCCGTTATCCCAAGCTTTTCGAGAATTACCATAGTTACTATAACCCTTATTTTCTTTCAATAATTTTGCTAAGTGTAATAGATTATATGTCATAAAGGTTGTATTTCTATTTGTGAATTCTGAATCAAACCCAACTGGCGGATTAACTGTTTCTCCTTTCCACTCTTTATCACCATAACTTGGTCCTGGACCTACTTCTCCTATCCAACCACAATCAGCTTGAGGTGGAATGGAGTATCCAACATGTTGCAGCGCATATAAAATACCCATTGCACAGTGCTTAACACCATCTTCATTACCTGTTACCATGCATCCACCAACTTTACCGTAATATATATACTGACCTTTTTCATTGGTTTCACCACTCATTGCGTAAAGACGTTCTATTAGTTTTTGCGCTTCAGATGATTTTTCTCCTAGCCATATTGGTGTCCCTATTATTAAAACATCTGCTTCGGTTACTTTTTTATAAAGACTTGGCCACTCGTCTTTATCCCAACCATGTTCTTTCATATCTGGATATACTCCTGGTGCTATATTATGATCTATAGGTCTAACCATATCAAAAGAGACATTCTCCTTTGTTAAAATTTTTTGTGAAACCTCCATTAAAGTTTCGGTATGGCTCACTGCAGGTGATTTTTTTAAGGTACAGTTGACATATAATACTTTTAGTTTTGAAAAATCCATTGGTTATTTTTTTAAGTTAAAAATTAAGAACTACAAGACAACATTGAGCATCCTACTTTATGTCTTGCCCATTCTGGTCGTTTTGCATACCATTTTTCAAATTTTGGCTGTTCAGAATATGGTTTTTTTAGAAGTTGAAATAATTCATCAACCAAACTATAATCTCCTTCATCAGCCTTATCGATAGCTAGCTGAGCCATATAATTTCTTAGCACATATTTAGGATTTACCAAATTCATTTTTTGTTTTCTATCCATATCAGACAAGTTCTCTTTCATTAGCCTACGATGATAAGCTTTAAACCAAGAATTCCATTGCTCTATAACTATATCTTTTAACTCATTTGGTTGATAAAAGGCTTTAGCTATAATACTTATACCATTTTCTGAATTCTTAATATTAAAATTTGCCAATTCTCTAAAGAAAATAGTCATATCAGTTTCCGTGAGCAATAAACAATCTTCTAAATCTGTCATAAGCTTTAAATCGTTATTATCTTTTAGATGCAACCCTATTTTAGAACGCATCATATCTAGTGATTTCTCTTCGAAATCTTTTTGATATCGATTTAATATGGTTTCAAAAGGTTCAGCCTCTTCCACCAAAGCATACAGTGCATTGGCTAATTGCAGTAAGTTCCAAAGTCCAATATTGGGCTGATTGCCAAAACGATAGCGTTTATTTTGCCTGTCGGTTGTATTAGGGGTCCAGCCAAAATCAAAACCCTCTAACCATCCATAAGGTCCATAATCAATAGTTAAACCGAGTATGGACATGTTATCTGTATTCATAACACCATGTACAAAACCAACGCGCTGCCAATGGATAATCATATCTAAAGTTCGATTAGCAACAGTTTCAAAAAACTTTATATAGGTTTCCTTTGAAGGCTTTCCAAGTTCTGGATAAAAGTATTTTATAGTATAATCTGTTAGCTTTTTTAAATTATCTAAATCTTTTCGTGCTGCAAATAATTCAAAATTACCAAAGCGAATAAAGGTTGGTGCAACTCTAGCAACAATAGCTCCTTTTTCGTAATCTGCATTGCCATCGTATAGCATATCTCTCAGCACATCGTCACCAGATAACATTAAACTCAAAGCTCTTGTAGTTGGCACGCCCAAGTGAAACATGGCTTCGCTACATAGATATTCTCTAATCGATGAGCGCAAAACCGCTAAACCATCTCCTTGTCTAGAATAAGGTGTTTCACCTGAGCCTTTGAGCTGAACTGCCCATCTTTTATTGTTTTCTAAAACTTCAAATAAATTAATTGCTCTTCCGTCACCTAACTGTCCTGCCCAATTACCAAATTGATGACCTGCATAAGCCATAGCATAAGGCTTTGTTTTAGGATATACTTTACTACCAGAAAACACGCTTAAAAATTCTTTAGAATTAATCTCACTTTCATCTAAACCAATGGTATTTGCCATTTCCTTTGAGACATGAATTATCTTTGGTTTTGTAGGTGTTTTAGGATTAACATAAGAATGGGTTGCCTCAAATACCTGACGTCTGGCATTAGTTGTGTTGGAATCTGAAGGTAATACTTTATTAAAAGTATCTGATATTTGTAATTTCATATAATGAAATAAGTGGTTCTAGTCTCTGAAATGTTGTTATCACTTTGTCGACAAAGACTTATAAATATTACAACTTGTCGACTTTATAAAAATACAACTTCAATATTTGTCTTTATAACAATAGAATGTTAAGTCTTGTATTTTTCGTAATTTAGACCTAATTATAAAATATAAAAACATCTATGTCAAAGTCTCTAATTGAAGAAACACAAGAGTTTGTTTTCGACCTCTTAAAAGAAGAGCTTCCTAATACTTTTATTTATCATAATTACACACATACAGAACGGGTATTAAAAAGCACTAGAGAAATCATAGAAAACTCAGATCTTACAGAAAAAGAAGCCGAAATATTAGAACTCACGGCATTATTACACGATATAGGTTATGTAAAAGGATGTGATAATCATGAGGAGGAAAGTGTAAAATTAGCTACTGAATTTCTAAATAAAAAAGAAGTTGACAAAGACATAATTAAGTCTGTAATGGATTGTATTATGGCTACAAAATTTGATGCAAAGCCAAATAATCAATTGGAAAGAATAATTAGAGATGCAGATGCATCTCATTTTGGCAAGAAGTATTTTAATGAGGCGAGCGAATTTTTAAGAAAAGAATTAGAGCTACAAGGAAGAAAAACTTTTTCTCCTACTGAATGGAGAACTGAAAATATTGAGGTACTAACGAAGAAACATCAGTTTTATACAGATTATGCTTTAAAAAATTGGCAACCTAGAAAAGAAAAAAACTTAGCCAAATTAATGAACAACAAGAAAAAGAAGAAAAAGAAACTCGACATTGAAAAAATAAAGGCCAAATACAAGGCACAGTATAAGAATGAAAGTCCGGAGCGTGGTGTACAAACATTTTATAGAGTAGCACTAAGAAACCATATAAAATTAAGTGACATTGCCGATACAAAGGCAAACATATTGTTATCCGTAAATGCTATTATTATTTCGGTGGTTTTAGCTAACTTAATCTCTAAACTAGATACTAACCCTTATTTAACTTGGCCAACGGTAATCTTCACCTTGTTTTGTGTTATTTCAATGATTCTTTCAATTATAGCAACACGACCAAATGTAACTAGCGGTGAATTCACTAAGGAGGATGTTAAAAACCAAAAGGTGAATTTAAGCTTTTTTGGTAATTTTCATAAAATGGAATTAGATGAATTTGAATGGGCAATTAAAGAATTAGTACAAGACAAAGATTACATTTATAAAGCGCTTACCAAGGACTTATATTTTCTTGGAAAGGTGTTAGAACGCAAGTATAGGCTATTACGAATCACTTATACAGTATTTATGATTGGTATAATAATATCTTTAATATCTTTTGGAATAGCGGTTAAAAACAACCCTGGTATTGAAATACAAGATGTATTACCAAACACGGATCAAACCTCTTATAACTTAGAACAGCAAAATTTCGATGAAAATTTTAAGATTTAATAGTCTCCATTAAATCATCATAGGTATAGAAATTTTTATCATCGTTACTTTCGTGATAAAGTATGCTTGCGCGTAAAGCTTTTAAACCAGTTACACCTTGTAAATCTTCTAGTTCTAAATATTCTAAATCGGTATTTAAAACTTTTTTAGATTGTAAAAATTTAATATACCTAGTATACTCTATTTCGTCTTCTTTTTGCGAATACACAATAGTCAGTTTTCCTTTTTGAGTAATACGCTCTTCGGTACCCTTAATGTAAGCTTTATCCACACGTTTTTTTACAACTTCGTAACGTGCGTTATAGGTTCCATCTACATCAAAACGTTTTTCATCCATTCTAAATCGTATTGATAAAGGCTGATTAAAAACTAAAATCATAGATGCAACATCTAAGGCTATTGGATACTCATTCTGATTTTGATAGTATTCATTCTCCATCTCGCACATAACTTGTAACTGCCATAATCGTAAATTATAGAGGTAAATCATATTAAAGCTATCTTGCTTTGTTATAGATTCACCTATATACATATTATGTTCAACACCATCGGTCTTAAAACGTTCAAAGAAATGAGGATACATTTGTTGCGCTTCAACTTGCTTCTCATCTAGCAAGGAGGACATATTTGTGTTAATTAACTTAACTGTATCATCATAATGCTTTCTATAGAAATAAATAACATTTAAATCTGTATCTATTTTACTAAAATAATCTTCCACATCGGCTTTCACAGATGGCTGAGTTTCTCCAATAAGCTCTAGAATTGGCTTAACCTCTTCTTTTAAAAAAGTAGTTATTCCATGCTCACTATCTACTTTAAAATTATCTTTTAACCCAGAACTGAACTCTAAGACCTGATACTTAATCTGCTCAAAAATAGGTAAGTTTTTCTCTTCTATAGTTTGTTCTAATATTTTCTCAACCAATGAAAGTTGTAGAGCTATATCCTTTTGAGTTGCCAAATTTCTGGCACTCGATGATCCTTTTACATCTATTTGTCCGAATAAAGGATAAACATTATCAAATGCTATTTTTTTGAATGTTGGTTTTTCACCGGTACTCATTTCGGTTTTGATGTAATTTCTTGCTTCTTGAACAAATCTCCAATGTACACTAGAGTGAATAGAAGTGCATTCTTTTTGTATTACTGCCTCAATTAAATTTTCTTCTTCATTTTTTGAGCGTTCTACAGCAGATACGATAAATGGCATGACATCTGCCAATTTATTTGCATTAATACTATTTAAAACTTTTGGCTTTTTTGAGACAATCTCTAGTATTCCCATTAAGCCATCATCATTTGCTATTGGTGCAAAAATAGCACTCTTATAACCTTGCTCATGCAACACATCTACATGTGGAGCTTTACATTCGGAAAGTTTAAATGATCTATCTACATCAGAAACTGAAAAATACTTATGCTCATTTAACAATCTATTGTACGACCATTCGCATAAGGCATCATGGCAATATTTACTTTCTAAATCATTAAGTAAAAAACTATTCATTCCTACTCCGTAAACACGTTCAAAAGTATTTTCTTGATGGTTATATATTGAAAATCCTACTTCTATATTTTTTAAACCAAATAAAGACCGAAAGATGTCATAGAAGCTTTTCATAAAGCTTTCATCTTTGCGCTTATCCTCACCTATTAAAGACGATTTAATATTTGAAATGGATTGATCGTCAGTAACATCAAAAATATTTGAAATCACAAAACCTTTAAACTCATAACTATTTGGAGGAAATTTTTCTTTCCACAAGTCAATATTCTCAAAATTATCTAATAATTCGTCGTAATCTTCTTGCGTAATTTTTGGCGTATTTTTCTTTGGATAAATTTCTGTAAAATCTGCATTGTAGAGAATTTTATAATAGCGTGTTATCCCTTTTGCATCTGGAATTTCGTAAAAAAACGGTCGCTTAAAATTAAGATTATAACCATAGTAAAAATCCAAAATTATAGTACATGCTATAATGTAAGTTTGATCTTCTGGTAAATTCTTCATTTGCAACTCAAAATCATCACCTGCAGTTTTTAGTATAGATCTAAACCGTTCTGAAGAATTAAAAATAAAATTATGGAAGGGTATTGAAGCCGTCTTAATTTCATTTTTAGTTAATATAGGACTAAATGAATCTTGAAGAATACCTTCTATCTCTTTTTCGTAAGTTTTAAACAAATCATAATTGCTAAAACCATCTCTTAGTATTGGATTTTTCTCAGCAATCTCAAGAACACGACGTGCATTAGCCGCTATAAAATCATTATCTGCACGAATTAAACTTTCGTACTGATTTAAGAGCTTGTTAAAACTTACTTTTAGAACAAATGGGGATTCTATGTTATCGTTTATGTCCAATATGATTAGCTTGAGTATTCTGCAAAGTTACAAATATTACGCTTAGTCGCATTTATATAGACTAACTAACATCTTGCTTTGTTACAAGCCAAACTGTTAAAAAAGAACTATTTTTTTATTAAGCTCATCGCAAAACCACCACCTTCGGCTAAATTAACTGACAATTTAGAACCTTTAGTTACATCTATTTTCTCAATAGTAATATCTAACGGATTATTATCCCAATGCGCATTTTCACCATCTTTATAAATGATAACTTCGTAATTTTGGTTGTCATCCAAGAAATCAAAAGTTAGGTCTATAGTTCTTGCGTTTTCATCAGTAATACCTCCAACAAACCAATTGCCTGTTCCGCGTTCTTGCCTAGCAATAGTAACATAATCACCAACCTCACCATTCAATACTTTTGTTTGTTGCCAATCCACACCTACATCTCTAATGAATTGCAGTGGTTTTGGATTAGCTTCATAATGTTCTACTAAATCTGCTGCCATTTGCACTGGACTATAAATTACTACGTAAAGTGCTAATTGCTGAGCTATTGTTGTATTAACCTGATTATCTTTTTTATACTCATCGAATTTTATATTGAAAATACCTGGAGTAAAATCAATAGGACCAGATAACATACGTGTAAAAGCTACAATTGGTAAATGTTCTGGCAGATTACCTCCATCGCTTGCCCAAGCATTAAATTCTTGTCCTCTAAGGCCTTCTCGTGAAATGATATTAGGATATGTTCTTCGTAAACCTGTGGCTTTAATTGGCTCATGTGCATTAACAGCCACTTCATATTTAGCCGCTTTAATCGCTGCATTATTATATTGATTAACCATGTATTGCCCATGATGGTATTCACCTTTAGGTAAAATTTTACCAACATAACCCGATTTTACGGCATGCATACCATATTTCTGCATTAACGCATAAGCAGTATCTTGTTGTTTTTCGTAAGTCTCTGTAGCGGCAGAGGTTTCGTGATGCATAATGATTTCCACACCCTTTTCTTTGGCATAACGTGTCACTTCATCAATATCGTAATCTGGATATGGAGTTACAAAATCGAAAACACCTTCGCGATCTTCAAAACCAATCCAATGTTCCCAACCAGTATTCCAACCTTCAACCAAAACACCTCCGATGTTGTTTTTAGCTGAAAAATCAATAAAGTTCTTAACGTTTTCAGTAGTTGCTCCGTGTCTTCCATGTGATTTTCCACCATCTGTCCATGTGCTCATATCTTGTGTCATACCATAATCCCAAGAGGATTTGCCAAGGTGCATTTCCCACCAAACTCCTGTGTATTTCACAGGTTTAAACCAAGAAACGTCACCCAACTTATTTGGCTCGTTGAGATTAACTATAAGTTTAGACTCAATTAAATCTGATGCATTATCTGAAATTTGAATGGTTCGCCATGGTGTATTAAAAGGAACGGTCTTCTTCACCTTATAATCTGTATTTTCTGAACCAACCAAGTTGCTTTTTAAATTAAGATTTTCAGTATCCACTTTTAAGGTCATACCAGAATAATCGATTAGAGCGGCTTCATGAAAACTTAAATGTGTGCCATCACTTCCAACCATCGTTACAGGTGTATTCACCGCATTTTCTGGAATGTAAGTTTGCGCTAAATTCTTATGATTAGCGAATTGTAAAGCATCTATTTCTGAAAGCTTAGTTGTATTATACAAATGCTCGTAAATATCCCAATCGCCAGGAATCCAAAAGGTTTTGTAGTCTTCTGTAAGATTGAATTCTGTATGTTCATCATTAACGTATACATCACCCTTAAAATTAGCTTGTTCAGGGAATTCATATCTAAAGCCAATACCATCATCATACACTTTAAAAACAAGAGTCATTAAACGTGCAGTTTCATTATTTTCTTGAAGCTCTACCTTTAACTCGTTGTAGTTGTTCACTACATCTAATTGTTCTCCCCAAGGCATTTGCCATGTTTCGTTAAAAGATGATGTTGACGTATTGTTTATTTTGAAGTTTTTATCAAAACCTTCGATATCCTTAAAGTCGAAACCCAAATACGAGGTGTCTACAACTGTTTTATTATTGAACTTTACAGTGTAAAATGGTTTGCCTTCTTTATTGATATTGAAATTGACCTCAACTTCCTTATTAGGTGATGACACGTCCAGAATTTTTGCATTCTCCTTTGTACAAGAATACAACACAGCAATTATAAGTAGAGGTATGAATTTAATTTTCATGATTTATCTTTTTCGATTAGTACAATATTAAAATCTGAATCTATTGTTATTTTACCATTTTCTACAGTTGCAGTTTTGCCAGAATAAGCATCTCGTAACCTTACTCTTTCTTCAAAAATTTTAGAGACATCAATAATTTTTTCTCCTATTTCTAAATCTAAACCGATAACTACTAAATCTTTAAAATCTTCAGTTTGGTAACTTCTGTAAAAATAGTATGGCTGCTCCGTAATCATTTGATGTGCACCTGCTCCAACAGCCGGATGATTTGCTCTAAATTTACCTAATTTTTGCCAATGACTTAAGACTTCTTTTGTTCTTGGTCGTTTTGCAATGGAATCCCAATTCATAAAGGAACGCAATGTAGCATCACCTTCTGTTCCTGGCACAACAAGTGAACGTGAGGATTCATCACCATAATACACTTGTGATGTTCCTGGTGATAACAAAAGTTTATTTGCTGTTTCAAATGGCTTTTTACGCACAGCATCAAACGGACTACCATCATCGTGAGAGCTTAAATAATTTAATGTTCCAAAATCTTTTAAACTACCATGTAAAGAATCTGAATATTTTTTAAAAAGTGCTTCATAACCCAATTCTTTTGAATTCCACTTAAATTCAAAATTGATTAAACTATGAAAACTAGCAGGATCGAAGTAATTCACTTTCTTATCACCAAAATCATAAAACTGACCACCACTTATTCCGTAATTATAAACTTCGCCAACTAAATAAAAGTCATTATCATCTAATATTTTTTCAGAATTATTCTTTTTGTATTCAGCAAACGCATAATCACATTCCTTCTTAAACTCTTGCCAAACATATTCTTCGGTATGTTTTACAGTATCTACTCTATAACCATCTACCCCAAATTCAGTAATATAATCGGTTAACCATTTCATGATATAAAAACGAGGTGCTCTTGGATGACCCGTACGTTCAAAGAATTCATCAAGCTCTTTCACTTCTTGCTCATAACGACCTTCCGCTTTCCATTTTTCTACTAATTGAGGAGGTAATTCTACATTTTCATTACTTTCTGTTCTAATATCTGGAAGATTAGCAACCAAAGTACAACTTACTGTGTTTTCGTAATTATCATATGTACATTGCTTGTCAGTTCTCACCCATTCTTCTGGCCAAACAGGGTCTTTTTCAGTTACAGGACCTGTGTGGTTTATTACCGCATCTAAAACTATACGAATACCTTTAGCATGCGCTTCTTTTACCAAGGCATGTAAGTCTTCCTTAGTTCCAAAATTAGGATCTATTCTGGTCCAATCTTTTGCCCAATAGCCATGAAAACCGTATGAAACTCCTGTGCCTTCATCGGTACCACCATGGATTTGCTCTACGATAGGCGTCATCCATATGGCGTTGATTCCTAAATCTGTAAAGTAACCTTCTTTTACTTTTTGTGTGATGCCTTTTATATCACCTCCTTTAAACCCTCGTAACTTTCCAGTTTCTAGAGTCCTATCAAAATTAACATCATTAGAGGTATCTCCATTATTAAACCTGTCTGTTAATAAGAAGTAGAGATTTGCACCTTCCCAAACGAATGGTTTATCTACAATTGGATCTTGTTTTTCTGAGCTTGTTGTGTCCTTACAGTTGAATGCCATAAAACAAATACAAATTAGTACTATTATTTTTTTCATATCGCTTACTTAATTTTAAGTATAAATGATTCTAGAGGTTTTATGTCGATTCTCACTTCGGCTTTGCCATTGTCAACTTTTAACGTCGAAGTATAAGTGTTGTATAATTGATCTTTTACTTCGTATTCACCATCTTGAAGTTTTAATTTTTGAACTAAATCTTTTGGCAATTGTAATTCGAATCCATAAGTGTTCTCTGCGTTGAAATTTGAAATAACAATCAATCGTTCATCATCACTCCAACGAACAAAGGACAACACCTTATCATTATACCATTCTGTATTTTGATGGTTATAATGTTGAATATCTTGATAATTGCCCATTAATGCCGAACTATTAATGGTGAAATTCAATAAACGTTTGTAAAAATCTCGAAGCTCTTTTTCTGCTTCTGTGGATTGACCTCCATCAAACTTTTTATCGTTAACCCAACGTACTTGAGATGGCACTGAACCATAATCGAAAATCGAAGTTCTGGTTGGATCTCCAAAGCCTAAATCTTCCGCTCCTGGTTCACCAAATTCTTGTCCGAAATAAATCATGGTTGGCGCTGTAGATGACGTTGCCGAAACGACCATTGCTGGTTTACCCTTGTCTGCACTACCAGCAAAATCTGGACTTGCTATACGTTGCTCATCATGGTTTTCTAGAAAATGAAGCATATTGTGCTCAATATCGCTCAACTCATTTAAAATTGGTGGAATGTTATCTGTACTTCCGTGACCTTGCATAACGTGTTTTAACGTATCATACAACTGAACTTTATCGTACAAATAATCCATTTTTCCTTTACGGATGTAATCTCTGTAAAGACTTGGGTTGTAAACCTCAGCTAATAAAAAGGCATCTGGATTTTTCATTTTGATGTGCGAGTTCAAATAGCTCCAAAACTCAACTGGCACCATTTCTGCCATATCGTAACGGAAACCATCAACGCCTTTTGCTGTCCAATAAAATGCAATATCTTTAAATTTCTTCCATGAACTAGGTACAGTCTTATCTTTCCAAAACTCGAAATGTTTTTTGTAGTCTTCATTATCAAAACCTTCTGGTAATTCATCAAAATCCTTTCTACCATCTGGTGATACTCCATAATTTACTTTTACGGTTTCGTACCAATCACTCATATCAGGTTGTGATGCTCTTGATCCATTTCCTGTCCATTTTGCTGGCACTTCTTCAAACTTACTATCTGCAAGACGATGTGTTTCACCACCTAAAGGTTGGTAACCGTGTTTCCATTCTGGCACTTTAAATGCTTCGCCTGGATTGTAATAAAAGTTATTATTAACGTCGTACGTTTTTGTTTTGTCGTCTTCTGCGCCAAAATCTGATGCTCCTTCTGGATTTGATAAACTCTGATAGTTACGTGCAACGTGATTTGGTACAATATCAATAATCACTTTTAAGCCAGCTTTGTGCGAACGCTCAATCAAAGCTTCAAATTCTTCTAGTCTGTTTTCAACATTTACAGCTAAATCTGGATTCACATTATAATAATCCTTAACTGCATAAGGAGAACCAGCACGACCTTTTACGATATCTGGATCATCGTTTGAAATGCCGAATTTGGTATAATCCGTAATGACATCGTGATGCGGAACTCCTGTGTACCAAATGTGTGTAACTCCCAAATCTTTGATTTCTGAAAGTGCTTTATCCGTAAAGTCATTGAATTTCCCAACTCCATTTTCCTCTAATGTTCCCCAAGGTTTGTTGGTGGTATTTGTGTTTCCGAATAGTCTTGTAAATACTTGATAAACGACTTCTTTTTTCTTCATATTCGTTTTAATTTCTTCTGGTTGAACCGTTGGTTCTTTGACTTCGTTTTTACAACCGATGAACATGGCAAAAACGAGTATTAAACAAGTTAGAAATTTAGTGTTCATTAGGCTTATTTTTTAAGTTTTATTTTGATTTCTTTTTCTATTGAAGTATCCCAAAACACATCAATTGTTAAGGTTTTATATTTAGCATTATATGAACCTTCGACCTTTTTATTTCCAACTTTAATTTTCTTCGGCTTGTTCAGAATATTATGAATTGTTAAAGCAATTTTTTTTGTTGTGGCTGCATAGTTTTTTCCTGTTTTAGCTTCAAACTCAATTACTAGCCAATTGCCTTTTTGCTCAGCTTCAAACTTTAAAATCTGAAAGGCTTCGTTCCCTATTGGGTTAGCAGTTTTTCCATCATCAAAATACAATTCTCGTTCAGATTGCTTTACGGAATCATCGTGGTAGTATTGTAATTGAAATGTACTATCATCATAATTTTCGGTAGTTTGAACCATATCAGTTAATGGAATAAAAGCACCTGCTCTCACATAAACCGGAATAAAATCTTCTCGCAACTGAACGGTTTTTGTTGTGCCTCCTTCAGTAATATTATCGGTTTCGATATCAAACCACTTTGAACCTTTTGGGAAGTAAATTTCTTGCTCTTTTTTACCTGTTTCTAAAACTGGCGAGACCAAAATATCATTTCCCCATAAATAGGTTTTTGAATAATTGAATAATTCTGGATTGCTTGGTTCTTCGAACAACAGAGGACGCATTAACGGCTTTCCATATTTATGATTTTCGTACACCAAATTATAGTTATATGGTAATAATTTGTAACGCATCGCAATGGCAAAACTGGCTAATCGTTTAGCTTTTTCACTTCTAAACACAGGTTCACTTGGTACATCCTCTTGTGCATGTGGTCTAAAGATTGGATTGAAAACTCCGTATTGCAACCAACGTACATAAAGTTCATCATCTAAATTGGCTCCTGCAAATCCGCCTAAATCAGAGTGCATATAGGCCAAACCTTGCATACCCATTTGTAGTGCAATTTCGGGTTGAGATTGCAAGCCTCCCCAAGTTCTGTTGACATCTCCCGACCATGGAATCATTCCGTAGCGTTGCGAGCCAGAATAACCTGCTCTCATTAAAATGAATGGTCTTGTATCTGGAAAATCGCGCTTGTAACCTTCATGAATTAAACGTGCCCAATCGTGTCCGTAAATATTATGAACTTCATCTGCGCTTCCTGAATGATGTTGTACCCAATTTGGATGCACTTCTGGCTCTCCTAAATCTCCCCAAACTCCAGCAATACCCTTATTGGCTAAATCTTTATAGATGTTCCAAAACCATTGTTCTCCTTCGGATTTATAAATATCAATAATGCCTGTGTTGCCAAAATAGAAATCGTATGTCGCTGGATTTCCAATAGAATCCTTTGCTAGAATATCTTTCTCAACGGCTTCATCCCACTTTTTTGAAGTGGTTAAAACAAAAGGCTCTGTGATAGTAATTGTTTTTACTCCTTTATCGTTGAGACGTTTTACCATGCCTTCAAAATCTGGAAATGAATCTCTAAAGACTTGCAAATTTCCCATGGTGCCTTTAATGTCTTTTCCGAACCAATATAAATCTAGAATGATGGCATCAACCGGAATTTCTTCTTCTTTGAATTTATCAATCGTCATTTCTACTTCTTCTTGCGAATGGTAACCAAAACGGCTTGAAAAATTACCCAGTGCCCAACGAGGTAGCATTGGTTGTTTTCCTGTTAAATCCACATAATTCTCAACGACTTCTTCCCAATCGTCTCCTGCAATGATTTGGTAGGTTTTTCGACCTGAAATGGTTTCGTAAGTTAAGGTGTTATTCTTTTTACTATCTAAATCTAAATAACCAATAGGTGCATTGTCGAAATGGATGGCGTACATTTTAGAAGAATAAACTAATGGAAGAGTGAAATTCATTAATTCTGAATGTGTTTCATAACCATAGTGCGCTCTATTGTACAATGGCAAACGATAACCTCTGCGATTCATTCCCAAGGCTCTTGCTCCTCCACCATAAAGAACTTCATCTTTGGTGAGATTGAATTCTATTTTTTCAGTAGAATCAGCAACGATATTTCCTTTAACCATATCCATAGGTTGGTGCTTGCTTTTGAAGTAGCCTTGCTTTTCTGAAGTAAGTAGATTCCCTTCGTAATAATAAGATACTTGGAAAGGAGCATGTACTATTTTCACAGAAATATCTAACATTTTAATTTCAGTTAAATTGGAAGTTTCAACGATTTCCATTTTAACTGGTTCCGTTTTTAAAACTACAGCATGAGAATCTGGATTAAAAGTTTCACCCTTTGGGATAAATGACGTTTCTATTATTTCGTTTCCATAAGGTTTAAACCTATAAATTCCATCATTTGTAATAACCTCAACAAAATCCTTATGTTTAGAAATACTTTTGAACACTCTATTTGGATTTTGCCCATAAGAGACAACTGTGATAAATACAAGTGCTATAAAAATTTTGAGTGTTCTCATGATGCTTTGATGTTGAGATTCTTCATTTCATTCAGAATGACAAACTATTTGCCTAATAAAAAGATTAACGGCTGATCTAATCTTGCGTTCCAAGAGTTTTCTGAATGGTCTGTACCTTCAAAAAATAGATTTTTAGAATTCGTTTCTGTATAGCCTTTTGCTTTTAAAATTTCGTCAACTCTTGGTGCGTATTGCGGATAATGTTCGTCTAACGTTTTGTTGCCATAATCGAAATACAATTTGTGTTCACTAGCTTTTGGTAAATTGGCTTCCATGTATTTAAAAATAGCATCTGGATATGGATTATCTACCATTGGCATAGCACCAACCCAATGAGTAGATAAACAAGCTGCACCACCGAATATTTCTGGATACTCTGAAATGGCATACATCGACATTAAACCTCCCATACTTGAACCCATCACAAAAGTATTTTCAACATCTGCATGAGTTGAATATGTTTTATCTATTTGTGGTTTTAATTCTTCTACTATAAATTTTAAATAATTATCACCATTTAGTTTAATGTTCTTCTTACCTGCAATATCGACTAGAGAATCTTTAATACTTTCAGATATAAAATTAAATGCTTTTTGAGGAAACAAATCTTGCCAACGGATTTCTGGTATATTATGTATTGCTACAACTATAAAATCCCTCGTTTTATCTTCTTCCATTAGTTTTGAAGCCCATTCATCTACCTTCCACTCTTGCTTATTCCATGTTGTCTTAGCATCAAACAACATTTGTCCATCGTGCATGTATAAAACGGCATAATCTTTTGACTCTACATAATCTTCTGGCAACCAAACATCAACAGATCTTGGTTTTATATATTTTGAAGGAAAACTATCTATGCGCTGTATTTCGCCCTTATAAAGATTTACGGATTTTAAATGTTGAAATTTAATATCGGATAAGTTGGTATCAGTTTTAACCTCTTCAACCTGTTTTGTTTCGTTTTTACACGAAAACAATGCCAATAAAACTATAGCGTAGCATAAATTCTTCATCATTATAATTTTGTTGTGAGTATGGTTACACCTTTAGATTTTAATTCAATTACATCTCCCCAGAGTTTGGTTTCACCTGTAATTATGTTTTTAAGTGTTTTGCCTTTCAGCCCTATTTCAGACTGATAATTGAGATCAATTGTTATAGGGTCTTCATTCTTATTTAGTATAAGTACCACTGTTTCATCACCTAGCGTTCTATACAAAAAGTAAGTACCAACAAAAGGTGCAAAGTGCGTCGTTTTACCTTCATGTATGGCTTTACTGCCTTTACGATAATTAAACAATTTTTTAATAAAGTCTTGCATATCTTTTTGAGCATCTGATAGACCTTCACCTTTAAATGCATTAACAGCATCTCCTTCCCAACCTCCAGGGAAATCTGTTCGGATTAGACCATGATCACCAGGTTTCTCAAAATCATTCATTAAAATTTCGGTACCATAATACATTTGCATAATCCTTGGCATTGTTGCATAGGTTGCCATGGCCATTTTTGTATTTGTAATGTCACCTTCCATCTGTGTAAAAATGCGACTCATATCATGATTATCTGGAAACACCATAATATCTTTTGGACTAGCATAATGAAAATCGTTAGCTAGACCTTCATAAATTTTAACCAAACCTTTATCCCACGATTCTTGTTCTTTAACACCTTCAACTACTAAGTTTTGCATTGCAAAATCCATAGTTGACCTTAAATTAGAATCGTATCCATCTTTATTATTTGCACCTTCTTGCCAGTATCCAATAAGTAATGGATTGTAGCTCCATTCTTCACCTACAATACTAAAATTTGGATATTCGTTCATTATAGCTCCAGCCCAATCACTCATAAAATCTTTGTCTGGATATGGATAGGTATCTTGTCTAATTCCTCCAAGCTGTGCTGTCTCAATCCACCAAATACTATTTTGAATAATGTAATTGGCCATAAAAGGATTTCGTTGATTTAAGTCTGGCATTGTCGCCACAAACCAACCCTCATTATTTCCCTTTCTATCAGCTTCAGACGCATAAATATCTTGATTTGTAGTACGTCTGTGATTAGAATTTATGGTGTAAGAGTTATTCCAGTTATCTCTATTTTTTTCAAAATTATCTTGATGGTTAACCCAGTCCTTAAAAGGTAAATCTTTCATCCACCAATGCTCTAATCCACAATGATTGGCTACCTGATCCATAATAAGCTTCATACCCTTATTATTTAATGTTTCGGATAATTCTTGGTAATCTTGTAACGTACCAAAACGTGGATCAATCTCATATAAATCAGTAATGGCATAACCATGATATGATCCTCGATGCATATCATTTGTTAATAAAGGCTGTGGCCAAACAGCTGTAAATCCTAAATCATAAATGTAATCAACATGCTTAGTTACTCCAACTATATCTCCTCCATGTCTTGCATAATCATCGGATCTACTAATAGTTTGCTCTAACATTTTAGGACTACCCTCAATGCCCAAAGGAGTATCGTTAGTCGCATTGCCATTTACAAAACGATCTGGTGTGATTAAATATATTGCATCACTACTATTAAAACCAATATAGTCTTCAGCAGGCTTAAGTCGTTCTTTTAATTCGTAGGTTGCTACTAGTTCCTCATCCTTATCATTTTTAAATTTAATATTAAATCTACCAGCATTAGTTTTTTCAGAAATTTTAAGGTTTATAAACAAATAGTTGTTACTGTTATTTCCTTTTGAAACATTTTCTATTGAAATACCCGAATATGAAATGCTCGGTGTATAATCAGAAATATTGGGATGTTTGACCAAAAGTTGTAAACTGTCACTTTTAAAACCAACCCACCAATTTGGTGGTTCTATACGTTCAATAGCATTGGCTTCTACAAAAGTTGAATCTGAAGACGAAGCTTCATTAGAGTTAGATGTATTCTCCTTACACGACATTAAAATAACTAGCACAAAAGCTGTTAGTATTCTTTTTATATGTTTCATACGTAAACTATTTTAATGTTTTTGATTAGCAATCAACTCTATTAAACGGTTACCATATTGTTTGGTGAAATCGTTACTAATTTATCATTAACTCTTATTTCTAAATCGGTATCACCTTCTAATTCAAAATGAGTTTCGTTATGATTAACACTCACTTTTAAAATTTGATGTCTAAAATTGACTTTAAAGGAATATCCTTCCCATTGTTCTGGAATCTTCGGCTCAAAAGTTAAGGTATCATTCTTGACACGCATGCCACCAAAACCTTCTACAATACTCATCCATGTACCAGCCATTGAAGTGATATGTAAACCTTCATGTACCTCATGATTATAGTCATCTAAATCTAATCGTGAAGTTCTTAAATAAAAGGTATAAGCTTGATCCATTCGGTCTAACTTTGCCGCTTGTATGCTATGAACACAAGGTGAAAGAGAACTTTCATGCACAGTAAATGGTTCGTAGAAATCGAAATGACGCTCTAACTCTTCTGTTGTAAATTGATCTTCGAAGAAATACATGCCTTGAAGTGTATCTGCTTGTTTAATATATGGTGAACGAAGTATTCGATCCCAAGACCACTTTTGGTTTATAGGTCGCTGAGATGTATCTAAATCTTCAACCGTAATTAATTCTTTATCTAAAAAGCCATCTTGTTGTAAGTACACATTATGCTTTTCTGAATATGGAAAATACATGTTGTCAGCCACCTTTTTCCATTGTGCTAATTCTTCGTGAGAGATTTTTGTTTTACCAGAGATTCTATTGTAGTCGTCTTCAAATCCCTCTTTTACTTTATCTATATTCTCTAATGCATAATTTATACACCATTGTGCTATATAGTTAGTGTACCAGTTGTTATTCACGTTATTTTCGTACTCATTTGGTCCAGTAACACCTAGAATTACATACTTGTTTTTGTCTGTTGAAAATGTTGCTCTTTGATGCCAAAAACGGGCGATACCTATAAGAACTTCTAATCCCATTTCTGGTATATAACTATAATCTCCTGTATATCTATAGTAATTAAAAATAGCAAAAGCAATGGCTCCGTTTCTATGAATTTCTTCGAAAGTAATTTCCCATTCGTTATGACATTCTTCGCCGTTCATAGTCACCATTGGATATAAGGCAGCGCCATTTTTAAAACCAAGTTTCTGTGCGTTTTCTATAGCTTTATCTAAATGCTTATATCTATACGTTAAAAGCGTTCGTGCCACACTTTGATCCTTTGTAGCCATATAAAAAGGTATACAATAGGCCTCTGTATCCCAATAGGTACTACCTCCGTATTTCTCTCCAGTAAACCCTTTTGGTCCAATATTTAAAGTAGCATCTGTACCAAGATAGGTTTGGTTTAAATGAAAAATATTAAAACGAATACCTTGTTGAGCTTTAACATCTCCGTCTATGGTTATATCGGACATATCCCAGATTTTTGCCCACGCCATTTTTTGATTATTCAACAACTCAGTAAAACCAGTTTCTGTGGCTTCTTTTAGCACCGACTTCGCGACTTTTACAAAATCATTTTTACTATGATTTCTATCTACAAGATATCCACCAAATTTATGAATGGAATAGGTTTCGTTTTGTTTTACCTGATGTTTATAACTGAACGAAGCTAAATTAGCATCCGCCTTGATGTTTGGTTCAATTAAAACTGATTTACCATCTATAAATACCTGAGATTCCATGAACGTGCAGGTGTAAAAATCTGTCTTCATGGTTTTTGCTTGAATAAAAGCCTGATTATTTTCGTGGCTTACATTTAAGGTGTCCCAAAACTTATCATCCCAATTGGTATCTTCATTTGTTATACCAGAATCTAAATACGGTTGAAACGTAATTACAGCATCAGCATTTAGAGGTTTTATATTAAAATCTATAGCACCTACTTCGTCATTTTCTAAACTTAAAAATCGTTTAGTAAAAACTTCAACTTCAATATCATTTTGAAGTGTTGCAATAAAACTACGAGATAACCAACCTTCTTTCATGTTTAGTTCTCTGCGGAATTTTTTTACACTTTTACAGGTAAACAAATCGAGTTGCTCGTTATTTACTAGTACGTTTATACCTATCCAATTTGGTGCATTTAGTACTTTAGCAAAGTACTCTGGGTAACCATTTTTCCACCAACCAACTCTTGTTTTGTCTGGGTAATAAACACCTGCAATATAACTGCCTTGGAATGTTGGTCCGGAATAGGTTTCTTCGAAATTAGCACGTTGTCCCATAGCACCATTTCCGATACTAAATAAGCTTTCGGATGCTTTTACTTGATCTGGATTAAAACCCTCTTCTATGATAGACCAAGGATTTGGTATGATATAATCTAGGTTCATATTAAATTTTATTGGTGACTTATCTGTGATAAGTCTATATCTTTAATTATTTATTAACTCGTTTAAAAAATCGTCTGAGATTTCTGTAAAATCATTGAATACGTAATCTGCGTGTCCTAAAACATCCTTACTACCTATACCTATTGACACCATATTTGCTGTATTTGCTGCAGTAACTCCAGCAACGGAATCTTCGAAAACAATGCAATCTTTTGGATCTATGTTTAATAGTTTAGCTGCTATTAAAAACACTTCTGGATCTGGTTTTGCTTTACTAACATCATTACCATCTACGATAGCATCAAAATGTTTTCTTAAATCTACACGATCTAAAATTACTCTTGCATTTTTACTTGCAGAACCTAGAGAAATAGGTTGTTGTTTTTCTATTAAGTATTGTAATACTCTAGGAACATCTGATAATATTTCGCTACTATCCATTTCGGCTATGTAACTTAAGTATTCTTCGTTTTTTTTGCTCATAAGTTCTGTAAATTGATCTTTAGAAATAGTTTTATTTCCCCAAGCCAATATTTTTTCTAATGAGCGCACTCGGCTTACACCTTTTAACTGTTCGTTTTCTTCTTCGGTAAAATGTATATCTAAACTTTTAGCCAATCTTTTCCAGGCTAAAAAGTGATATTTTGCAGTGTCTACAATGACACCATCTAAATCGAATATGAATCCTTTTTTGTTCATTTAATATTATTCTGTAGATTGATATGAAATCGCTGCTTTATTTGTAATTAATAAGTTACACAGTCCGGCAATTAAAAGGCTAATTCCGGCAATAGTCATTGCGTTTATTGCTTCTTCACCTATCAAATTCGAGACAAAATTTATTCCGCCTAATGCTGCAATAATTTGTGGAATAACAATAAACATATTGAAGATACCCATAAACATTCCCATCTTTTTTGGATCTACTGAACTAGAGAGCATAGCATAAGGCATAGAAAGAATGCTTCCCCAAGCAAAACCAATAAGAATAAAGCAGTATTTAAGTTGCTCTGGAGAAACATAGTTCATTAAAATAAAACCTAAACCTCCTAAAAACAAAGAAAACATATGGACATATTTTCTATTTATGTTTCGTTTAGCTGTGTATAATACTAAGAGTAATGCAAAAGCCATTGAGGACAATCCATATACTCCCATTGCAGAACCGACTAAATTTGAAGATTTCTGAAAAGCTGTATTAGCAGTATCAAATGCGGCTTTCTGTATACTATCTGCCATATCGAAGGCAGATTCAACTGGAGCTGGAGTATTAAAAACATGCTCTGTTAATGCAGGATTAGCCAAACTCCACATGGTAAAAAATGCAAACCAGCTAAAAAACTGGATAACACCTAATTTTTTCATGGTCAGTGGCATATTACCAACATTATTTACAATATCGGATACAAAGCTATTTTTCTTCTTTTTCTCTCTTTCAAATTCTTCCATATCCTCAGGAGGATATTCAGAAGTTGTAAATACAGTATAAAGTATACTGGCTAAAAAGACAAAAGCACCAATAGCAAAAGCGATTTTAACTGAGTTAGGCACTACACCTAAAGCAGCTGAATCACTTACGCCCATTTCGGAAACTAGCCATGGCAAATTACTTGCAATCCATGTTCCTATTCCAATAATTAAAGTTTGAACAACAAACCCATAGGTTCTTTGTGATTCAACGAGTTTATCAGCTACTAAAGCTCTAAAAGGCTCCATTGAAATATTAATTGAAGCGTCTAAAACCCATAAAAAGCCTGCAGCAACCCAAAGCGCTGGAGAATAAGGCATAAAAAACAAGGCCATTGTGCTAAGTATAGCACCAATTAAAAAATAAGGTTTTCTTCTGCCCCATTTTGGACTCCAAGTTCGGTCACTCATATAACCAATAATAGGTTGCACGAGTAAGCCTGTTAAAGGAGCTGCAATCCACAGCATAGGGATTTCATCTTTACTAGCACCTAGTGTTTGAAATATTCGAGACATAAAGCCTCCTTGTAAAGCAAAACCAAATTGAATACCTAGAAACCCGAAACTCATGTTCCAAATTTCCCAGAATCCGAGAATACGCTTTTTCATGAAATAGTATATTTTAAATTAATACTATTCTGACAAGCTTAGCTTATCAAAACTTATGTGTAGAAGTGAAAATATAAGTTTTGATTATGGCGTAAAGATATATAATATTTTAAAATAGCAATAAAAAAAATCTATTTAGTAGATTCTCGCTCAATCAATTCTGTTGGAATAACTAATGTTTGAAAGCGCTCTTCTTCTTCATCATTTTCACTTTCTAACTTATTAATTAATAGATCTGCTGCCTTCTCTCCCATTTGTTGTGCATGCTGACTTACAGTAGTAAGACTCGGTGTTGCATGCTTAGACAACACTCCATCTGTAAACCCAATTACTTGAATATCATTTGGAATATCTAGACCCAATTTTCTTGCTACTTTCATGGCAGATAAAGCATACAATTCGTTAACAGCAAAAACACCATCAATTTTTTCATTAGACTTAAACAGCTGCTCAATTTCGGCTTCGAGCTTTTCTAAATGCACCTCGTAATCTAGGCTATCATCTATTTTTAAAATGAGCTCCGATTGCGGTATCATTTTAGATTCTTCTAAAGCTTCTAAATACCCTTGCGTTCTAAGTTTGCCCACACTCACATAATCTTTAGTAGTGATTAGAGCTATGGATTTACATTTATTATTAATTAGCTTCTTAACAGCATTTTTTGCACCATTAAAATCATCAACAATTACCTTATCACAATTAACATCTGACACCACTCTATCAAACATTACAATAGGCATGCCTTGACTCATTGTTTCATTAAAGTGATGATAATCTTGCTGTTGTAAAGTTTCTTTAGACATTGAAAGAATGAAACCATCAATACTGCCATTTGCAAGCATTTCCATATTAATAACCTCCTTAGCAAAAGACTCATTAGACAATCCTACAATAACGTTGTAACCTCGTTTATTTGCAACAAGCTCTACACCTCTAATCACTTTAGAAAAGAAATGATGCACAATTTCGGGTATTATAATTCCAATTGTATTTGTACGTCTATTCTTAAGACTTAACGCAATATTATTAGGGCGATAGTTATAAAGCTTAGCAAAAGCCTGAACTTTTTGCTTAGTATCATCACTTATTTCGACACTATTTCTTAATGCTTTAGACACTGTAGAAATAGAAACATCTAGTTCTCTAGCAATTTGTTTAAGGGTTATTTTTCGTTTCATAATTAACATTAAGTAAAGGGCGAATATAAGTCAAAAATTGGGGATGAGAATTCTTGTATTCTTAATTTTAACTACTTATAATTGAAAAAACCTCATTATTTCATTATTTTTCTATTCAATCTCTCATTATAGAAAAAGTTTTTAACACGAAAACGTTTTCGTTGCTCTCACACAATAAATTAACATTCTAAACACATTAATTTTACATAGATTTAGCCCAAGAAGTGAAAATATAAACTAATTAACTAAGCAATTAATTTAAAAACATTGTATGAAAACATTCTTAAATGCTTTACTATTCTGTCTTATTATGGTACCGGCAACACTGATGGCTCAATCGACCGTCACTGGTACAATCACAGATAAAGCGAACGCAATGCCTTTACCTGGCGTAAATGTCATTATTAAAGGTACTGCCAGAGGAACTGCTACAGATTTCGATGGTAAATATTCAATTGAAGTCACTGAAGGTGAAACTATAGTGATCTCTTATGTTGGCTATACTACACAAGAAATTGTCTTTACTGGCCAAAGTTCAATAAATGTAGCACTAGAAGAAGATGCTTCTCAATTAGACGAGGTCGTTCTTATTGGTTACGGCTCTGTAAAGAAAGAAGACGCAACAGGATCTGTAGATGTAGTCTCATCTAAAGACTTTAACAAAGGTGCTATTGTTTCAACAGACCAATTACTTAATGGTAAAGCCGCTGGTGTACGTATCACAACTGCTGGTGGTTCTCCAGATGCTGCTCCGAATATTAGAATTCGTGGTGGATCATCCTTAAATGCTCAAAACAATCCATTAATTGTTATTGATGGTGTACCAATTGGTAATGACAATCCTGCTGGTGTTTCTAACCCGTTAACACTTGTTAACCCGAATGATATAGAAAGTTTTTCTATATTGAAAGATGCCTCTGCTACAGCAATCTACGGATCTCGAGCATCTAATGGTGTAATTATTATAACAACGAAAAAAGGAACCTCTGGTGCCCCTAAATACACTTTCTCTACAGACTATTCAGTAAGTTCTGTAGGAGATGGCTTAGATGTTATGACAGGATCTGAATATACGCGATTTATTCAAGAATATCATCCAACAAGAGTTGACCAATTAGGTGTTCCAGCTGGTTCAATAGTATCTAATGAGTCTGTTAGTCAAACCTTAAATGGAAGAGATATTTATAGTACAAATTGGAGAGACGCCATAACTAGAAGGGCTACTACATCTAACACAAATTTTAGCGCAAGAGCTAACCTTTTTGATAAAATACCTTTCCGTGGATCGGTTGGATATACGTATGCAGAAGGTGTGGTAAAAAACGATAATTACGAAAGATTAACAATGTCTGTTAAATTGTCTCCAAAATTATTAAACGACAATCTTAAAATAGATTTAAATGCGAAAAGTATTTTTGCTTTTAAAAATGCCATTGATGCTGGCGGTGCTATTGGTGCTGCCTTAGCATTTGATCCAACAAAACCTGTTTTTGATAGATCTTCAGATAATAGGTTTGGTGGATACTATTTAACCACTTTTGACGACAACAATACGTTCAGAAGAATTTTACAATCTAATCCGTTGGCTCAATTAGAACAGCGAGAAAGACCTGAGAATGTTTATAGATTTCTTGGTAATGTAGAGCTAGATTATACAATGCCTTTTTTACCTGAACTAAGAGCAGTTGTAAATTTAGGTTTAGATGCTTCGGGATCTAAAATAGAAGAACGTTTTACCGAAAATTCATTTCAGACGTATCAATTTGACTCAAACAACACTGACATAAACACCAACTTCTTATTTAATCCTGGTGTTAATTATAGAGAAAACCAACAGATAACTAATACTACATTAGATGGTTTCTTACAATACACTAAAGTTCTTACAGATAGTTTTATAGATAAGTACGATATACAAGCAGGTTACTCTTATCAGAATTTTAAAAACGATGGTAACCAAGATCGTTTTCAATATAATTTAAATTCAGGACAAAGAGAACGTGTTGTTAACCCTGCAAATCCTAATTTTAGATATTATAATGTATTAAATCTTCAGTCTTATTTTACAAGAGGTAACATTAGTATATTAGATAGATATTTATTCACTGCTTCTTTTAGAGCAGATGCTTCCTCTTTGTTTACTAAAGAAAATCGTTGGGGTTATTTTCCTTCAGCAGCTTTAGCATGGCAAATTAATGAAGAGGCATTTTTAGAAGATTCTAAAGTCTTTAATGCTTTAAAACTACGATTAGGTTGGGGTGAAACTGGCCAACAAGATATAACAGGTGTCGTAGGTTTTTATCCTTCTATTCCGTTGTTTTTGGCAGGAGATGCCAATAGTCAGTATTTTCCAAATTCCTCATTATATTCAGCTCAGCCGTTTAACCCAAATTTAACTTGGGAAAAA
Source organism: Winogradskyella echinorum (assembly GCF_014297365.1). GTDB lineage: Bacteria > Bacteroidota > Bacteroidia > Flavobacteriales > Flavobacteriaceae > Winogradskyella > Winogradskyella echinorum. Next base: position 699,699 of record NZ_JACOQD010000001.1, read on the forward strand.
ACGACTACGTTTAATGTTGGATTAGATTTCGACTTGTTTAATAGAGGTTTAATCTCTGGTTCTTTTGATATTTATAAAAGAAATACAACAGACCTTTTAGCACAAGCACCTGTACCACCAGGGCAAGCACTTACAAACTCATTTATTGATAACATTGGAGAAACTGAAAGTGAAGGTTTTGAATTAAACCTTAATATAACTCCTATTGATAATGATAACCTTACGGTTAGTTTAGGAGGAAATATATCTTATAATAATACAGAAGTTACTGATCTAAATGGATTAACAACAATTAATGCAGGTGGTACTTTAAGAGGTACTGGTGCAGATTTACTTAGACATGCCGTTGGTGAACAAGCAGGAAGTGCTTATGTATTTAAACAAGTATATGATGCTCAAGGTAATCCTATACCAAATGCCTTTGTAGATTTAAACGGTGATAATCAAATAACGGATGATGATCGTTACTACACGCAAGTTGCACCTAACTGGACCTATGGTTTTAATCTTAACGTAAACTATAAAAACTGGGATTTAAGCTCTAGTTTTAGAGGTCAAATTGGTGGTAATGTCTATAATTTTGCTCAACTTAATTATGGATGGACAGACAGTGCTACATTTTCGAGCCAAAATAATTTAACGAATGTTTTAAATTTTTACGATGGTTCTGCAAACCCTGTTATTGAAAATGTAAATGGAAACATTCAGTTTTCAGATTACTATTTAGAAGATGCAACATTTTTAAGATGCGACAACATAGCTTTAGGGTACCGTTTTAGTGATTTAATTAAAGACGGTTCATTAAGAGTCTATGGAGCAGTGACTAACCCATTTTTAATTACCGATTATTCTGGTGAAGACCCAGAAAATTTCGGTGGTATAGATAGAAACTTTTATCCAAGACCTACAGTATATACATTAGGTGTTAATATAGATTTTTAAAAAAAATATTATGAAAAAAAGAATTTTAATTTTATTAGGTATTGCCATGTTGGGTATGTACTCGTCTTGTACGGACGACTTAGATACAAAACCAATCACACAACTTACCTTAGAAGAGTTATTAGCCTCTGACCCAAATGCGGTTGAAGGTTTAGTATCGAGATTGTACGCTTCTTTTGCTTTAACTGGCCCAAGTGGTCCGGGAAGCTCGGACATTGTTAGTCCAGATGCTGGTGAAGGTGCTTTTTTAAGAGCCATTATCAATCTTCAAGATTTCACGTCTGATGCTATGAAAAATAGATGGGGAGATGATGGATTAGATCAATTAACAACAACATCAAATTGGGATAGAAATAATAAGTTCTTCAGATTATTTTACGATAGAGCTTATTACACAATTCCACAATGTAATAACTTTTTACAAGCATTAGATATTGCAGATTTTCCAGATGAAGAGAATATTGTAGCAGAAACACGCTTTTTAAGAGCTTTAGCTTACTATAATATTATTGATGTATTTGGTAAAGGAGTACTTGCAACAGAATTAAATTTTGGACAGTCTGATCCTCTACCGGAAGCTTCAAGACAAGAATTATTTGACTATATTGAATCAGAATTACTGGCTATTGAGCCGGTTATAAGACCAACATCTAATTATGGTAGAGCCAATACCTATGTTGTAGATATGCTTTTAGCTAAATTATATATGAATGCTGAGGTTTATACTGGTACACCAAGATGGGATGATGCAGCTACTTATGTAAATAAAGTTATCAATGAAGGTGGATATATGTTAGATTCTAATTTTGTAAGAATCTTTTCTTCAGATAATGACAGTTCACCTGAAGTTATATTCCCTTTATTAGCAGAGTCATTAACCAGTCAAAGTTATGGAAATACAACATATATTGTTAATGGTAATTTGAGTGCAGATACAATGCCATTGTCTCAATTTGGCGCAGCAGAGGGTTGGACAGGACATAGAGCGACTAAAAGCTGGTACGGCTTATTTGGTAATAGTGCAACTGAATTGGCTGATTCTGATGATGTAAGGGCTAGCTTATTCTGGACCGATGGTCATAACTTTGAAATGAATGACTATAGAGAATGGACTGATGGTTTCCCATCTACTAAATTTAGAAATACAGCATCAGACGGAAATGGCAATCCCGTTAGTTTTTCTTCAACTGATTTTCCTTTTTATCGTTTATCAGATGCTTATTTAATGTATGCAGAATTAGCACTTAGAGGTGCATCAAATACTTCTATGAGCGACGCAGTAAATTATGTTAACGATGTGCGTACAAGATCTAACGCAAGCGCAATTACAATGTCTGATTTAACTTTAGACTTTATATTAGATGAACGTGCAAGAGAACTTAATCTAGAAGGTCAGAGACGAACAGATTTAATACGTTTTAATAAATTTACAGGTGGCAGCTACATATGGCCTTGGAAAGGTGGTACTGCTAACGGTTCTGCAATTTCAGATAATTACAAATTGTTCCCAATTCCGGCTACAGCAATTCAAGCTAATCCAAACCTAACTCAAAACCCAGGATACTAATTAACAAAAAATTAATAATGATGAAAAAACTAAAATTTATACTATTAACGTTTATCGCAGTTGTAAGTTTTACAGCATGTGAAACAGATGACGATTTAGAGTTTGTAGCTAATGAAGCAGAAGGCATTGAGTTCAATACATCGTTTTTAGAAAACTATGTTTTAAATGCAACAGTACCAAATAACTTAGCTGAGAGATTCACATGGAATAGTGCTGACTTTGGTGTACCAACAAATATCACCTATTATCTTCAAGGCGCAACAATGGCAGACTTCTCAGATTATACACCAGATGTAGCTGGAGAACCATCTTTACGCGACCTAGGAAGCACTACTGCTAATCCATTAGCAAATGAAATACCTGTCACTGTAGGACAAATGCTTGCTCTTGCAGAAGTAGCTGGTTTAGATAATGATCCTGATTCTGCAGAACCTAATACAGGTATGATCTATTTTAGATTAATGGCTGTTGTTGGTGATAATGGTTTACCATCTTACTCAAATATTAAAGGACTTAATGTAGAATTGCAGGAACAAACTTCTGGTGGTGGTAGCGGAATTATGCCTGCAACTTGGGGAGTTGTTGGTTCTGGTTATAATGATTGGGGAAATGCTGGTCCTGATGGACAATTCTATACAACAAGTGAAACTGATGTATTTGTTGCATACGTAACTCTTATAGATGGAGAAGTAAAGTTTAGAGAGAATAACGAATGGACAAATGATTTTGGTGATGATGGTGCTGATGGTACTTTAGATGCTGGTGGAGCAAACATTGCTGTAACTGCGGGAGATTATAAGATAACCTTAGATTTAAATACCAATACATACACAATGGAAGCTTTTTCTTGGGGTATAGTTGGTTCTGGTTTTAATGATTGGGGTAACGGTGGACCTGATGCCAAATTCTATTACGACTATACAACAGATACTTTTAAAGTAGATGCTCAACTTTTAGATGGTGAAATTAAATTTAGACAAAACAATGAGTGGACTACTGATTTTGGCGATAATGGTGCTGATGGAACTTTAGATGGTGGCGGAGATAATATTGCTGTTACTGCAGGTCATTATTCAATTAGTTTAAATTTTAATGACAATACCTATACCATTGTAGCAGCTGATACATGGGGAATAGTAGGTTCTGGTTATAATGATTGGGGTAATGGAGGACCAGATTTTACATTAACACAAATACAACCAGACATCTATTATGGTGATATTGCTACTCTTGTAGATGGTGAAATTAAATTTAGAGTTAACAACGATTGGAGTTCTGATTTTGGTGATACAGGTGCTGACGGAACACTTGATGCTGGTGGAGATAATATTGCTGTTACTGCAGGTTTATACCGCGTTTGGATGGATGTTGCCAACGGTACATACCAACTTAACAAAATACAATAATTAGGATTTAATAATCCCTTATAACCTAAAAGGGCTGATACTAATCAGCCCTTTTTTTAAAATATTGCTTATGAAAAAGTTTTACTTATCCTTATTATTTATAAGTTTTACATTATTATCCTTTAGCCAAGTTACTATATCTCCAAATCCGTTTGAAGTTAACGAAAGTATTACCATTACAGTAGATATTAATAGTACTGCAACCGACTGTGATGGACTTAGCAATCCTAATAAAGTGTATATGCACTCTGGTATCGGAAGTACTGCTAACCCTTGGACTTATGTAACAGGAAACTGGGGACAAGATGATGGTATTGGAGAAATGACCAACCAAGGAGGTGGTATTTATTCAATTACCATTGTGCCCGAAAATTATTATCCTGCTACTTCTACTCAGGCTAGCAATGCAACTCAAATGGGAATGGTCTTTAGAAATGAGGATGGCTCTCAAGAATTTAAAGCAAGTGGTTGTCAAGATTTTTTCTTTGAAGTAGGCACATTTCAAGTTAATTTAACTTCGCCAAGTAATGAAACTACAATTATAAACTCTGGTGATAATTTAGATATTTCTGCAACTAATATTGGCGGAAATGCTAACTATACCCTTTACGCAAATGGTGCTATCATAAATACAAATAGCTCAACCAATGCTTACTCATATACAGATGTTAATATCACTGAAAATAAAAATTACGAATTAGTTAGTGTTTTGAATGGAACCACAATTACCAAATCTTTTAGCGTTATAGTAGATCCAGGTTCTATTATTGATATTATGCCCACTGATTATCAAGATGGTATTACTTATATTGATGATAATACAGCCGTATTAGTATTGTATGCTACCGGTAAGGACTTTGTTTATGTTGCTGGTAGCTTTAACAATTACCAACCTAGCTCAAGTTATGCCATGAAAAAAGATCCAACTAGAAATAATAAATTCTGGATTGAAATAACAGGCTTAACACCAGGACAAATTGAAACCTATCAGTATTGGGTTGTAGATGAAACTCCTATTGCTAACTCACCAACTTTAGTAAAAGTTGCTGACCCTTATTCTACTCTTGTTTTATCACCTTTTGATGATCCTTATATTCCTGCTTCAACATATCCAAACTTACCAGCATATCCTGCAGGTCAAGAGCGTGAAGTTACTGTGTTACAAACAGGACAAACACCATATAATTGGCAGGTTACTAATTTTGTAAAACCCAAAAAAGAAGATTTAATAGTATATGAACTTTTAGTTAGAGATTTTGATGCCGATAGAAACTACCAAGATGTTATTGATAGAATAGATTACTTTAAAAATTTAAACATTAATGCTATTGAATTAATGCCAGTAATGGAATTTGAAGGTAATGAAAGTTGGGGCTATAACACTTCTTTCCATATGGCTTTAGATAAATATTATGGTACAGAAGAGAAATTTAAAGAACTCGTAGATGTATGTCATCAAAACGGTATTGCGGTTATATTAGATATTGCACTTAATCATGCCTTTGGTAGAAATCCAATGGTACGTATGTGGATGAGTGACCCAGATAATGATGGCTGGGGAGATCCAAGCACAGAGAATCCTTATTTTAATACAACAGCTCAACATAGCTATAGTGTTGGTAGTGATTTTGATCATTCTAACCCAAGAACTAAAGATTATGTAAAGCGTGTTGTAAAGCATTGGATTGAAGAATTTAATATTGATGGATTCCGTTGGGATTTAACCAAAGGATTTACCCAAAACTGTGAAAACAATGAAGGCTGTACCAATAGTTACCAGCAAGATCGTGTAGATATTTTAAAAGAATATGTTGATTATTCATGGTCTCTAGATGCAGATCACTATGCTATTTTTGAACATTTAGGCTCTGATAACGAGGAAAAAGAATGGGCTAATTATCGTTTAGATGAAGGTAAAGGCGTAATGATGTGGGGAATTATGACGCATCCTTATAACGAATTGACAATGGGTCAAAATGGTGATAAAAACATTAATCGTATAGGTCATAAAGGTCATACAGGTTTTAATGGCCCTAGAGTAATTGGATATCCTGAAAGTCATGATGAAGAACGACTTATGTATAAGAATTTACAGTATGGAAATACTAGTAACGCTTCTCATAATGTACAAGATTTAAACACAGCATTATCTAGAATGTCTGCCTTAGCAGCCGTTTCTGTAATGGTGCCAGGACCAAAAATGATTTGGCATTTTGGCGAACTTGGTATGGAGAACTCTATTTTTACTTGTAACAATGGAGTTGTTAACGAACCTGGAGGCTCTGATGGAGATTGTAAATTAGATACAAAACCTCAACCTCAATGGACAAATAACTGGTTAACTGATGCAGTAAGAGGTCAAATTTATGAAGACTGGTCTAAACTGCATAAATTAAAAATTGAAGAACCTGTTTTTGAAGGAGATTACACTATAACTTCTGGAGACTATACTCCAAGAATTGAAGTGTTTGATAATTCGCTTCCTGCTACAGAATTAAAGAATGTTATCATTCTTGCAAATTTTGATGTAAATGCTCAAACTGTAAACACAAACTTTCCAAGTGGAGTTACCTCAACTTGGTACGATTTAATGGATGCCACTGGTAATACAACTGTGTCAAACTCTACAAGTTCAATTTCTATACCTGCAGGTCAATTTAGAATTCTAGGAAATCAACCTTCTAATGTTTTAAGTATAGATAACCAAGAATTAAATGGGTTTACAATTTATCCAAATCCATCAAGTACATCCTTCAGTGTTAATACAAACGTTTCAGATATAGAAATCTATGATTTAACTGGCAAGTTGGTAAAATCTTATAAAGGTAATTTTACAAGAACAGACGTATTTGATATTTCCTCATTAAATTCAGGGATGTATATCGTAAAAATAGAAAACGAAAACAACAGTCAAACGAAAACAACCAAGTTAGTTAAGCTCTAATTATTAAGTGTTAATTGAGCAAAAAAGAGCTTCTCATCGAGAGGCTCTTTTTTTTTAATAAAGTAGTTTCTTTAAGGTTAATAATTAGAACAATTTATTTGCAATATCTCTTAAAACATTTGCTGCAAATTCTGCTGTAATATCTCGCTGTGGACTTCCAAACATTTCATAACCTACCATAAATTTCTTAACTGTTGCACTTCTCAATAATGGTGGGTAAAAACTCATGTGCCAATGCCAATGTTTATTAGAGCTTTCATTTGTCGGTGCTTGATGAATACCGCTAGAGTATGGAAAAGAGCAATTAAATAATTTATCGTAAACTCTTGTAATAACTGAAATAGCTTCTGCAAATAAAATAGTCTCCGAAATTGGTATCTGATAAATATCTGTTTGATGCATTTTAGGAATAATCATTGCCTCATAAGGCCATATTGCCCAAAATGGAACCAAAACAACAAAAGCTCTGTTTTCAAAAATAATACGCTCTTTTTGTTTTAATTCTTGTTTTAAATAATCTCCAAGTAATGAGTTCTTCTCTTTACTAAAGTAACTATATTGACTTTTATCTTTTTTTACCACCTCATTTGGCAAAGAGCTTTGACTCCATATCTGACCATGTGGATGAGGATTACTACAACCCATAACTTCTCCTTTATTCTCAAATATCTGCACATAATTAATGCCTTCTTCTTTACCTAAATTTTTATATTCTTGCTGCCAAGCATAGATTACCTTTTCTATCTCTTTAATAGACATTTGGGCTAAACTCTTAGAGTGATCTGGACTAAAACAAACCACTTTACAAATACCGCTTTCAGTCTCAGCCATAAGAAGTCCTTGGTCTAATTTAAAGTCTTCAGTATTTTTAGTTAGAGCAGCAAAATCATTTTTAAAAATGAATACATCTTCGTAATTAGGATTTACTTCCCCATTGGCACGTGTATTACCTGCACATAGGTAGCAATTTAAATCGTGAGTTGGTCTTTCTGCCTTTGGCAATTCTTCTTCTTGTCCTTGCCAAGGACGTTTGGTTCTATGCGGTGATACTAAAACCCATTCATTAGTTAATATATTAAAACGCTTATGTGATAAATTTTGTAAATAGTCTTCCATGCTAGTTTTATTTTATAACTCTTGTACCATCGCCAAGCTTAACTTTATAAATACTACAATCTTTATTAAATTTCTCTTTGTATCTGGTTGAAACTTTTGTTTTAAAATCTTGTAAATCTTTCTTTAAAACCAGGTTAATAGTACAACCACCAAAGCCACCTCCCATCATTCTAGATCCAATAACTGAGTCATTTTCTTTTGCTGTTTCTACCAAAAAATCTAACTCAACACAGCTTATATCATACATTTTACTTTGTCCTATATGTGACTGAAAAAGTATTTCACCTACACTTTTTATATCATTATCCTTTAAAGCATTTTTACATGCAACTACTCTTTCATTTTCCTGAAGAACATACAAACCTTTTTTATAATCTGATTCTGAAATTTTAGCTTTTAAAGTATTTAACTCTTCAATAGAAACCGCTCTAAGTGATGGCTTATTGAGGAGCTTAATTATTTTCTGGCAAACAGCATATCTATCATTATAACCACTTTCGGCTAAAGCATGTTTTACATTACTATTAACTAGAATAACTTCATAATCCGTAAGATGTACAGGAACCAATTCAGAATTTAACGTTTTACAATCTAAAAATATAGCATGGCCTTGTTTTCCAAACATACTCGCATATTGATCCATGATACCACAATTTACACCTACGTAATTATGTTCTGCTTTTTGAGATATATGTATGAGTTCTCTTTTACTTAATCCTAAATTAAAGAGCTCATTACAACCAAGCGCTAAGCTATTTTCTAATGCAGCTGAGGAAGATAAGCCAGATCCTACAGGAATGTTACCTGCAAAAACACAATTAAAGTTAGTAAATTCTTTTCCTTTTTTCAGAATTTCAGCTATTACTCCTATAATGTAATTTTTCCAAGTATTCTCTTTTATTTTTTTTAGATTTTTAAGGTTAAGTATCAACTCTTCATGCATATCAATAGAGATAACTTTAGAATAATTATTATCACTTTTCTCAATAGCTAATACTATACCTTTATCAATTGCCGCAGGAAACACAAAGCCATTGTTATAATCGGTATGCTCACCTATTAGATTAATTCTTCCTGGAGAAAATATCATCAATGGGTTTGTGTTAAACTCTGATATAAAGCTCTTCTCTACTTTATTTATTAGTTTTTTACTCATACTTAAGCAAAATAAATATAAACTCCAATTACTATTATACAGATTAGGACACCTACTTGTTTTACATACTTCCAAGGTGTAATATCTACTTGCTCAGTATATTTGTGAACAAAGACTTCTTTTCTAGGTTTCAACTTCCCTATAAATAGCATTATTGCTACGTTAAGTAGAAATAAAATTGCCATAACATCTAAGAAATGAGGATAAGCTTGAGCTTTTATTAACGCTATAGATGCAGCGTCAGTAACTCCCGATGCTTTAGCATTTTCTATTGCTTTATCTATAAAATAAGGTTGTAGTATAAACTGACTAAGAATATATAATAAACACCCTGAAACTAAACCTATTTTAGCTGCAATTGCTGGTACACGTTTAGTTAAATAACCAACTACAATAATAGTTAAGATAGGAATACTATAGATGCCATTTATTTCTTGTAGGTAATCAAACAAACTGCCTGCGTTAGCTATTAATGGTGCAATAAACATTGCAGCAATTGCCAAAATAATACCAAAGAGTTTACCATACTTAACTACAGTTTTTTCATCAGCATTTTTATTAATGTGCTGTTTGTAGACATCAATTCCAAATAACGTCACCGAGCTATTTAAAACACTATTAAAAGAACTTAATATGGCACCAAATAATACGGCTGCAAAGAAACCAACCCAAGCACTAGGAAGTACTTTATTTACTAACATTGGATATGCGCTATCTGCCGTTTCTAAATTTCCTTGAAATAAATGAAAAGCGATTAAGCCTGGCAAAACAACTATAACTGGACCTAATATTTTTATAAAAGAAGCCAATAATAATCCTTTTTGACCTTCTTTTAAATTTTTAGCACCAAGTGCTCTTTGAATAATTTGTTGGTTAGTTCCCCAATAAAATAATTGTACCAACATCATCCCTGTAAAAATGGTATAAAACGGAACAGGATCTGTTGCTCCTCCCATAGATTTAAATTTCTCTGGGTTTTCTGTTGTTAAGGTAGAAAGCCCATCTAAGAGATTACCATCACCAATCATCATTAAACCAAAAACGGGAATTAAAACTCCTCCAACTAATAACCCAATTGCATTAATAGAATCTGAAATAGCTACAGCTTTCAAACCCCCAAAAACAGCATAAATAGATCCAATAATACCAATTCCCCATACACAAATCCAAATAGATTGGGTATGCGAAACTCCCAATAACTCTGGTATATTAAACATACCACTAATTGCTAAAGAACCCGAATATAAAATCACTGGAAGTAACACAACTACATAACCAGATAGAAACAAAACTGAGGTTAATGTTTTTGTAGTAACATCAAATCGTTTTGCTAAAAACCCAGGTACAGTAGTTAATCCACCCTTTAAATATCTAGGTAATAAAAAGATTGCTGTTACAACCATAGCTATTGCCGCTAAAGTTTCCCAAACCATTACAGACAACCCACTTTGGTAAGCAGACCCATTTAGGCCAACTATTTGCTCTGTAGATAAATTGGTCAGCAATAAAGATCCAGCTATTACTCCAGCTGTTAAACTACGACCTCCAAGAAAATATCCATCGGTAGAAGACTCTTCTGTTTTTCTTGTTTTTATATAAGAAATAATTGCAACTATTACTGTAAATCCGATAAATGTTAAGAACTGCATAGTTTAGTTATTTAAGGTATTAGTTATAATTTTAATTTGCCATTCGATGCTATAATCATCGTTAGAGCAAATAATTTGTTTTCCAATGTTATTATTAAAACTATCCGAAACACCAGTCATAGGCTCAATTGCTATTCTATCTGATAAATCTGGTGTATATATTTGAAGAAAGTTATGTTCCGCAGAGGACTCTAACTGAAGTTGATAATTAGGTGTTATAAATTTTACCAAATCCGATTGCAAAACATAGGCGTCATCAAACTTTCGATTCTTTAAAAGCATTGGCATTTCTTCTTTTAAATCTTCTTTACCAATTACAATTCCTTGTTTATTAGACTTATAATTCGCATTGCTACTAAACGATAATTTACTATTAAACAAATTTGAACTTAAGAAATACGGATGCCATCCTAGGGTAAACGGAAATGATTTATCATCATCATTTTTAATGGTTATTTTTAATAAAAGACTTTCTTCCTTTAAAGTGTATTTTACAGTTATACTATATTTAAACGGAAATCCTTCACAACCATCTTTTTCAATATATCTAAGAGTTATGCTACAAAAATCAGTACTAATATCCTTATCAATAACTTTAAAATATTTGTTATAAACTAATCCATGTATAGCATTTTTATTCGCCTCTTCATTACAAACTAACTTATACTTACTATTATTAAAAACATATTCTCCATGCTTTATCCTATTAGCAAATGGAAAAAGAATGGCCGATGCATAATCTTTTTTGTAATTTGATGGAGTACCACTAATAACCTTTATACTGTTTACAAGCAATTTAGTTATACGACCACCTTCATTCAAACAAACTCTAGCCGTAGTACTAGAATCGCGATTACTTAAAACCACATAATCTAACTCCGTATTTTCTTCTACTATCTTATACACAACCTATAGTGATTTTCTAATTACAATCTCGTTTGGATTCTCTAGTTGAGCAAACTTTTCTTTTAAAATCATTTTAGCCATTCGTTGTCCCATTAAAGCAAAGTTTGTTGATATTGTGGTAATTCCACCTTCTACAATTTCCTTTAAGAGCGAATCATTATATGCTATTATACCAACATCTTTTCCAACTATTAAATTTTCAATCTGAACTTTCTTTATTAATACTATTAAGCTCCGATCATCTAAAACAAAATAAACATCACCTTTTTTTGGAACACAGTTATCCAAACCAAAAACTTCTTGATTTTTAATAGAACTAAATTCGAAAAATTGCCTATAGCCATCTAGTATTCCTTTGGGTTGATACGATTTAGGGTGAACAAAAATAACTTTGGTATAATTTTTTAATTTAGGTTCTAAAACCTTTAAACCATCATGTACATTCTTTTCAAAATTTTGAAAAACACAAGCATATTCCTTTAATGTTGTATTGGTTTGGTCTAAAACAAACACTTTGTCTTTAGGCAATTCTTTAATTACATTAATAGCATTAGTAAAATTTGCTGGCATAATAACATAGTAGTTATAATTACCAATATTATCATTAACAAGCTTTCTAAAAACTGCTTCGTTAAAATGATGAAAGAAAATATCTACCTGAAAATTTGCACCAAAAGCATTTAAAAAAGCATTATACAAATCTTCCTTAAAAGCATTCAACTCATCAAAAAGCAAAAACACTTTCTTGGTTATCTTAATATCTTCGCTCTTTATATAATATCCTTTGCCTGTAACCGCTTCAACAATCCCTCTTTTTTTTAACTCACCAAAAGCCATAAAAACAGTATCTCTAGAAAGTGAAAACTTATTCTTAATACTATTTACTGAGGGCAGTTTATCACCTTTTTTTAAAGTACCTTCTTCTAAACCAATTTCTACAGATTGAATTATTTGCTTATACTTAGGAATACCTAACTTATTATCAATATTAATTATACCCATTAAACAAATATATATAAAAACTGGTAGGTACTGGTAGGTGTCAGTAAAATTATTTATTAAATTAGCAAAAAAACATAGTCTATTATGATAAATTCTAAATTCAGAATGCACAAAATTGCTAGCTTAATAATAACAGTGTTAATTATTTCGTCTATATACGCATGCACAGGTAGTAATTCTGACAATAATAATGAAGCAGAAACACCAATATCATTTTACTTTGGTGCAGATTTATCTTATGTAAACGAAATGGAAGATTGTGGTGCCATATACAAAAATAGAGCTGGTAACGTACAAGACACGTATGCTATTTTTAAAAACGAAGGTGCTAATCTTGTTCGTTTACGGCTTTGGCATAATCCTACTTGGACCAATTACTCTAACCTACAAGATGTAAAAAAATCAATACAGCGTGCAAAGAATCAAGGTATGCATATTCTTTTAGACTTTCATTATTCAGATACATGGACAGATCCTTCTAAACAACAAATACCAGCAGCTTGGATTAACCAAATAGATAATACCGAAGCGTTAGGAAATTTACTTTACAACTACACATACAATACATTGTTAGAATTGTCTAATGAAGGATTGTCTCCAAATATTGTACAAGTTGGTAATGAAATTAATCCAATGATTTTACAAGACGGTGATTTGGTCTGGCCAATTGATTGGGCTCGAAATTCTCATTTAATAAATAAAGGTATAGAAGCGGTTAGAACCATTGCTGAAGATAAAAATGAAACCATTGAGGTGATGCTCCATATAGCACAACCAGAAAATGGACTTTGGTGGTTTGAGCAAGCTACACAGAACGGTGTTACAGATTTTGATTGGATAGGCTTATCGTATTATCCAATTTGGTCTGATTATTCTTTAAATGAAGTACAAACACCACTCACAACACTTATCAATACATACAACAAAAAGTTAATGATTGTAGAAACGGCCTATCCTTTTACGATGGATAATGCGGACAGCGCAAATAATATATTAGGAAACGATGCTCTTGTTGATGGTTATCCTGCTTCACAACAAGGACAATTAGATTACCTAAATCAACTTAAATTAGTCATAGAAAATGCTGGTGGTCAAGGTCTAGTGTATTGGGAACCAGCTTGGGTTTCTACAGATTGTTCTACACTATGGGCGCAAGGCTCTCATTGGGATAATGCTACTCTTTTTGATAATAACAACCAAGCAAACCTTGGTATACAATTTTATAATGCTTCACTAAATGACTAAATATCATCTTAATTCACTTTTAGTTTTTATTTTTCTTATCTGTGGAGCATTTTTATCTGAGGCTCAAACCAGAGAAGTTATTACTTTGAAAAAAGGTTGGAAATTTAGTAAAGGAAATCACCCTGAAGCTATAACTTCTAATTTCAATACCTCTAATTGGGAAACTGTAACCGTTCCTCACGATTGGGCAATTAAAGGACCTTTTGATAAAGAAGTAGATATTCAGAAAGTCGCAATTGAGCAAAATGGTGAAAAAGTGGCTACCGAAAAGACAGGTAGAACTGGTGCACTTCCTTATATTGGTGAGGCTTGGTATAGAAATGAATTTTCAATTTCAAACTTCAATAAAGATAAAAAAGTATTGATTCTTTTTGAAGGTGCCATGAGCGAGCCAGAAGTATTCTTAAATGGTAAGAAAGTTGGAGAGTGGAAATATGGATACAGCTATTTTTATTTCGACATTACAAATTATATAAACGACACAAACATAAATACTTTAGCGGTAAAACTGACTAACGTTGGGTTATCCTCACGATGGTATCCAGGAGCAGGTTTGTACAGAAAAGTTCAGGTTATTGTAAAAGATAAATCTAACATTAAGCATTGGGGAACTTTTATTACTACGCCTATTATAACAAAAGACTTAGCTAAGGTTAATATTAAAACTAAAGTTTCAGGAGAGAATTTAAAATTAGTAACTACTATTTTTAATTCTGAGGGAAAGATAATTACTTCTAATGAAACTGATGCTTTATTCAACAATGAATTTGAACAAAATTTAGCCGTAAAAAATCCTAAACTATGGAGTCCGGAAACGCCGTACTTATACACAGCAGTTTCAAAATTATACGTTAATGGTAAATTAACAGATGAAGTATCTAAACGCTTTGGTATTCGCAGTATAAATTATGATCAAAAAACAGGTTTTAGTCTAAATGGTGAAGTACGCAAATTTAAAGGTGTTTGTTTACATCATGACCTAGGACCAATTGGTACAGCTGTAAATAAATCTGCTTTACGCAGACAATTACGGATCTTAAAAGATATGGGTTGTGATGCCATAAGAAGTTCACATAATATGCCTTCCATAGAACAATTAGAATTGTGTGATGAAATGGGTTTTATGTTTTTAGCAGAAAGTTTTGACGAATGGGCAAAACCAAAAGTAAAGAATGGTTACAACCGTTTTTTTAATGAATATGCAGAAAAAGACGTGGTTAATTTAGTGCATGCAACACGAAATCATCCATCAATTGTCATGTGGAGTTCTGGTAATGAAGTGCCAGATCAATGGGGCACTGAAGGTGTAAAACGTGCCAAATGGTTACAAGATATTTTTCACAGAGAAGATCCTACTAGACCTGTTACTGTTGGTATGGATCAGGTAAAAGCCACTATTGAGTCTGGGTTTGGAGCACTATTAGATGTTCCTGGGCTTAACTACCGTGTACACCTATACGAAGAGGCTTATGAAAAATTTCCGCAAGGTTTTCTATTAGGTTCAGAAACAGCTTCAACTGTTAGCTCACGTGGTATTTACAAATTTCCTGTAGAAAAGGCTAGTATGAAGACTTATGATGATTTTCAATCATCGTCCTATGATTTGGAATATTGTAGTTGGTCTAATTTACCAGATGATGATTTTGTATTACAAGATGATAAACCTTGGGTTATTGGTGAGTTTGTCTGGACAGGCTTTGACTATCTCGGAGAACCAACACCATATGATGAAGTTTGGCCATCGCGTAGCTCTTACTTCGGAATTAATGACTTAGCAGGTTTACCAAAAGATCGTTACTACTTATACCGAAGTCGTTGGAATACAACTGATGAAACGCTACACCTATTGCCACATTGGAATTGGGAAGGACGGGAAGGAGAAATCACACCAGTATTTGTTTATACAAGTTATGACAGTGCAGAATTATTTTTAAATGGTAAAAGCTTAGGAATTCAAAAGAAAACTAACCATACACCTCAAAACCGTTATCGCTTAATGTGGATGGACGTAAAATACGAACCAGGAATATTAAAAGTTGTTGCACTAGATGACGATGGAAATCCTGTTGCAGAAAAAGAAGTAAAAACTGCAGGGAAACCTCATAAAATCTTGTTAGACTCTGATGTTAAAACCATAAAAGCGAATGGTGAAGATTTAGCTTACGTCACAGTTTCTGTAGTTGATAAAAATGGAATACCATGTCCGACTGCAACCAATCAACTCAACTTTAAAGTAAAAGGAAATGGCGAATTTAAAGCAGCCTGTAATGGAGATGCCACCTCATTAGAATTATTTCATTTACCGACTATGAAATTATTTAGTGGTAAATTAGTCGTCCTTGTAGAATCCACTGAAGAAGCTGGCGAAATAGAACTAAAAGTTACAGGGAAAGGCTTAAAAACAGGTAAAATATCATTAAAAACAGTTCATTAAATTTATCATTTTCACAATGTATAAACTCACTAAAACAAAAATTGAAAATCTTAGATTATCTCGATATAGAAAACACAATACACCTCAATATAGAATGACCATGACATCTTCTTCAAAAGAATATTTTTTACAATTTTATACAACTAATCTGCCAAATTTAATTGCGATAGAACCCATAACAGGGATTTGCGATAGTTTTAATAATGTAATCGGCTTACAAATCCTTGAACCCCTGAGGAGTTTCAATACTGATTGGGATCTCGTCATTAATAGTCTACAAAGTACATAATCGAGTTAAGTAAAATGCTAATTGAGAACTTCCTTTTTTACAAAACACTTTCATTTTACGTGTTATATACTTAAAAAGATTACTGTCACTTTTCTTTAGGTCATCAATATTATATAATGAGAATGGCAAAGTTTGCCAAACGGTTGGGTTATGATTTATATTTTTCATCTTTATATTCTAATATGTAATTAATATATCTATTGCAAATTTCTATAGAAATATCTAATTAGAGTATTACTGATTTACCATATATGTATGTTAGATTATCGCAGTTAATACAAAAGATTTGATTATACTACTTTGGATTAAAACTCTCGTTGTCAATTAGTTTATTAAAAACAAAAAAGACTTTAATATAACATTAAAGTCTTTAATTTTTATTGTACAGGCGGAGAGACTCGAACTCTCACACCTCGCGGCACTAGATCCTAAGTCTAGCGTGTCTACCAATTCCACCACGCCTGCAAATAAGGACTGCAAAGATAAACAATAGTTTGAATATTCAAACAGTAAATAATTAAGAAATTTATCCTTTATGTTTTTCTTACTTTTGTTATAAATCAAACACATAATATGCAATCTATACAATCTTACATTAACGATAATAAAGACCGCTTTTTAAACGAGCTTATAGAATTATTAAAAATTCCTTCTATTAGCGCCGATTCTGCATACAAAGGTGATGTCTTAAAAACTGCTGAAGTTATTAAAATAAGTCTCGAAAATGCGGGTTGCGACCATGTAGAAATTTGTAAAACCGATGGTTACCCTATTGTATATGGTGAAAAAATTATAGACAAAAATCTACCTACTGTTTTAGTTTATGGGCATTATGATGTACAACCACCAGACCCTTTAGACTTATGGAATTCACCACCATTTGAGCCTGTGATTCAAAAAACGGAACTTCATCCAGAAGGTGCTATTTTTGCTCGTGGAGCTTGTGATGACAAAGGGCAAATGTATATGCATGTTAAGGCTTTAGAATATATGACTTCTAACAATGAATTGCCTTGCAACGTAAAATTTATGATTGAAGGTGAAGAGGAAGTTGGTAGTGCCAATTTAGGCATCTTTGTAGCTAACAACAGAGAGAAATTAGCTAATGATGTCATTCTAATCTCTGATACTGGCATGATCGCTAAAGATGTGCCATCAATAACGACAGGATTAAGAGGACTGAGTTATGTTGAAGTTGAAGTAACAGGTCCAAACAGAGATCTACATTCAGGTTTATATGGTGGAGCTGTGGCCAACCCAATTAATGTATTAACCAAAATGATTGCGTCGCTTCACGATGAAAATAATCATATTACCATTCCTGGTTTTTATGATAAAGTTGAAAACCTATCTGATGCAGAACGTGCAGAAATGGCAAAAGCACCATTTTCATTAGAGGCTTATAAAAAATCTTTAGATATTGATGCCGTTTATGGTGAAGAAGGTTACACAACCAATGAGCGAAATTCAATTAGACCAACACTAGATGTCAACGGAATTTGGGGAGGTTACATAGGTGAAGGTGCAAAAACGGTCATTGCAAGTCAAGCATTTGCCAAAATATCGATGCGTTTGGTACCACATCAAGATTGGGAAGAGATTACAGAATTATTTAAAACTCATTTTGAAAGTATTGCTCCTAAAGGAGTTACCGTTAAAGTAAAACCACATCATGGAGGACAAGGTTATGTAACACCAATTGATAGTGTTGGTTATAAAGCGGCTTCTAAAGCTTATGAGCAAACCTTTGGAAAAACACCAATTCCGCAACGCAGTGGAGGAAGTATTCCTATTGTTTCACTTTTTGAAAAAGAATTAAAAAGCAAAACTATACTGATGGGCTTTGGTTTAGATAGCGATGCTATTCACTCACCAAACGAACATTTTGGAGTGTGGAACTACCTAAAAGGCATTGAGACTATTCCTTGGTTTTATAAATATTTTACAGAGTTAAAAAAATAGATGTTACTTAGCCAAGAATTCAAAGACGCCTGGAGCTTCAAAAGCAAATTAGCTTTTAGATTTATATTCTGTTATCTTATTCTGTACATTTTCCTAATGTTTTTAGCTGGTCTTTTTGAAGGGCTATTTCGCTGGATTGGCATACATATTCTTAATATAACTTATGATTTTGAAGTCAGTGGCTTTGGGAGTGGAGATAATTCTTATGCTTATATCACTCTATTTGTAAATGTATTTACTGCAATTGTTGCTACTCTCATTTGGTCTATTTTAGGTAAAAAACAACTAAGTTATAACAAGTTATTCTATTGGTTTATAGTCGTTTTAAGAGTATTCTTAATCGGAGCAATGTTACTATATGGGTTTGTAAAAGTCTTTCAAATTCAATTTCGTAGTCCTTCATTGATACGTCTTCTTCAACCTTTGGGCGAATTTTCTCCAATGGGTTTAGCATGGACCTACATGGGATATTCTAAAGGTTTTGGAATGTTTGCTGGTCTTTTGGAAATTATAGGAGGATTACTTTTAATCCCAAGACGGACCACAACTTTAGGTTCATTTATTATTATTGGAGTAATGTTGCAAGTTGCCATGATGAATATGATGTTTGACATTCCTGTTAAGCTCTTTTCTATACATCTTATTTTAATGGCTTTTGTAATATTTATGACGGATATAAGGCGTTTTTCGTCTGTTTTTATTAAAAATAAAGCAACTGAAAGTTATAACTACTACCATCCTATTACATCAGATAGTTACCATAAAACAATTGATAAATTAAAAAAAATCCTTGTTCCTATAATCTTAATTACGGCATGTATTTTAGGTTATTTAGGAGAACTAAATGTTAGTGACAAAAATCATAAACCTCATCTTTATGGCATTTGGGAAACCGAAATATTCATTAAAAATAAAGACACCATAAAACCATTACTTACTGCTACTGAAAGATGGCGTTATTTGGTAATAGAAAATAAAAGAAAAGCTATAATAAGAACTATAGACGACAAAATCTTACACTACAATTTTAAAGCAGATACAACAAAACAGACTATTTCAATGTATCTAGAAGGGAGGGAAATTGATAGTTTTAATATCAATTATATTTACAAAAACAATAATTTTCTAAAATTGAGAGGACACCTAGTTAGTGATACTATTGAAGTGATACTCAAAAAGAAAAATCTTGAAGATTTTCCTTTAAAATCAAGAGGTTTTCATTGGATTAATGAACGACCTTTTAATCACTAAAGCCATCTTATATCAATAAATTTAAACCTCTACACTTGTAGAATTCAAATTTTAATTCTACATTTGTAGAGTTAATTCTAAATCTGTAGAATATGGAGTTGTCTAAAACCGAAGAACAATTAATGCAATACCTCTGGAAGCTCGACAAAGCTTTTATGAAAGATTTGCTAGAAATTTACCCAGAACCAAAACCTGCCACAACAACTGTTGCAACACTACTAAAACGCATGATTGGCAAAGGGTTTGTAGATTATAAAACCTACGGAAAATCTAGAGAATACTATCCCTTAGTTAAAAAAGAAGATTATTTCTCTAAACATGTAAACGGCCTCATTAAAACCTTTTTTAATGACAGTGCATCACAGTTTGCATCTTTCTTTACGCGTAAAACAGACTTGAGTAAAGAAGAGTTAGAAGCCCTGAAAAAAATAATTGATACCGAAATTAAAAACAAGTAGATATGGAAACGTACTTATTTAAATTTTCGGCATGTTTAGCAGTATTTTGGTTAGTGTATGTTCTGTTTTTAGAGCGTCAAAACATGCATCGTTTTAAGCGCTTTTACTTGCTATCTGCAGTGGTTTTAGCCTTAATTATTCCGGCATTGACTATTACCCGTTATATAGAACCTGTTGTTACAGAATTTGAAATGTCACAAATGTATCTGCCTATGGAATCTTCTTTTGTAGAAATGCCACAGGAAGAGCCTCCTTTTATGGATTTAGAAACGATACTTTGGATGCTTTATGGATTTGGTGTCTTGTTATTTACCATTCGTTTTGCACTAAATTTATTCAAAATGTATAAGCGCATTTCTAATAATGAAACTATAACAAAGCGTTCATTTATTTACGTTTTGCTCGAGGAGTGTCGTATTCCGCATTCTTTCTTTAAGTATATTTTCTTTAATAAATCGACTTATAAAACAGATAGCATACCAAGAGAAGTACAGCTTCATGAAGAAACGCACGCCAAACAGTTACATAGCTTAGACATTATCGTTATTGAATTGCTTCAAATTGTGTTTTGGTTTCATCCTCTTATCTACATTTTGAAACATCATATTAAGTTAAATCATGAGTTTTTGGCAGATCAGGCAGTTTTAAATCAAGGCTCTGATACTAAAACCTATCAAAATATATTATTACAATTTTCATCAAGTACTCAAGATTACCAATTATCGAGTGCTATTAATTATTCATCCATCAAAAAACGATTTACAGTTATGAAAACAAACACATCAAAAACCAGAATTTGGTTAAGCAGTTTATTGCTGCTTCCAATAATTGCTATTCTTTTTTACGTTTTTGCTGAAAAGGAATATGTTGAAAAAGAGAATTCGGATATTGTTTCAGCCATTAAAGAGGAATTAAAAGAAGCAGATAACCTTAATATGTTATATATTAATGAAGCTACTGAGTCTAATCAATTTTTAGTCACAGTAGAAAAAAATGGCAACACAATACAACTTAGGTGTGAAAACGGATGCAGATGGAGTCATTTGATACTAGAACCTAGCTCAGAACCATATATTATAAATGATTTTGGTTTTTCAAACGGGCAGACTTTGGAGACAGATAAATTTACGTTTTCAATTCAATCCAATAATAATGGCGTAGAACTAAGCGGCATTAAGGGAACTGCATGGATAGACCTTGCTTTTTCTTTGCCTGAGAATCAAAAACAAGCAATCAACTATAAGGGTATGACCAATACTACATCCATACAGTTTGAAGAAATTGAAAATAATCTAGAAAAAAGGGCCGAAGAAAACTATTACACAAAACAATTTTTTAAAGTAAAAAATAAAAATGGTCAATATGTTAAAAAAAGATTTAATGAATTAAACTATCAAGACAAAATAAAATGGGTTTATGTAGATCCAATTCCATATACAAGAATTGATGTTACAAAATCTCATTTTGAAGAAGCTAAAAACTCTAAAAAATACATCATTAAAGTCGATGGTAATTATATTTCAAGAGACGACCTAAAAGAATTTAAAGCTTCGGACTTTATTACATTTTCTTACACACCAATTTCAGAACTAGCAAAAATGAAAGAAGAGTCTGTTCTCAATCTAGTAACTAAAAATGCATATGACTTCTTCCTCAATTTAATGATAGAACAGTATCGTAAAATTTCAGAAGATTATGAAAACAAATTAAGTCTACTTGAAAATAGAAGAAAAGAAAAAACTATGGAGATAGTAAGTACTTACGAATTTCTTTCATATAATTACAAGCGATTTCCACTAGAAATAATTCAGAAACACAATCTTAAGTCTCCTACTCCGATTTCAACTGATGTTATCAAAAAAACACATCAATCTTATTTAGAAATACCTATTTTATATATTGATAAAGACAAAAATTTATTTCTAAATAATAAACCAACATCTATAGAAACAATTCAGAAAGACTTTAATGATATTACAAAATTTAAAAAGTCTGAAATAATATTGGAAGCTGATGGAAGACAAATCCACAAAAACTTCTTAGACAAGATTATGAATGCTATTGGCGAAAACTTAGCTAATCTTAATGTGGATAACGGACAAGTATTAATATTTGATCCTGATGATTTTAAACCAGAAGAATCAAAACAACAAAAAGCTACAAAAAAACAAGTTGCAGAATATAACGCATGGGCTAAGAAAATAAATGTTGCTATAAAAAAAGCTAAAGCAAATAAATCTTATGCGTATCCTATTATTAAACAGAAAAATGCAGAACGCTATATAAATATCTATAAGAACCTAATGACAGATGAGCAACGCAAAAATGCAGAGCCTTTTCCACAGATTCCTCCACCTCCTCCACCTCCTCCACCAGCACCTAACAAATCAAAAGGAGGTCCTAACGCTCAAGAAATTCAACCAATAGAAATCTTTATTGATAAAAACAATCAAATTAAATTGAATGGAAGGACAACCACAGTTAGCGACATTAATAATGAGGTTAAGAAACTGAACCAGCATTTAGCAAAAGATGATCATAGAAAATATGTAATGGCATCGATTATATTAGAAAAAAATACAAGCTTAGATATTGCAAAAACTATTCAAAAGAAACTTAGAGAGGTAGAAATTTGGAATAGCTCTATGTCTTACAATGAAAATATGGCAAAATCAAATCTTTCTTCAAAACATTTCAGTTTATATTCAGGGTTATCGCTAGAAGAAGCTAAAGCTAAAGAAAAGAAAATTATCAATGAACCAATAAAAATTGACACCTCAAAAAACAGTCCGTGGAAAATAAAAACAGGTGATGTCTCTTATCAATATATTGATGATAATGACGAAACAACTTTAGGTCAAATTCCTCCATCACCGCCGACGCCGCCAGCACCTAAAAAACAACAATTAAAAGAGAAAACTGTCAAAGGCTATCCTGCAAAAAATAATAAAGAAGAAAACAAATATCCAGCGCCAAGTAAACCCGACGACTTAGAACCCATAACTGTCAAAGGCTTTCCAAGTAAATCAGAATCTACTCTAGATTTTGTTATTAGAATGGCAAAAGCCAATGCTAAATTCTTTAATGAGGGAAAATCAATCTCATCTGATGAAGCTATTGCATTAATAAAGAAAAACAACAAACTCAATATCAACGCAAACGAAAAGGGAACCGATGGCAAACCTTTAGTTTATATATCCAAAAGACCAATTCATATTGGTGTTAAAGGGAAAGTTGGAGAGCCGTTTTCTCAAAAACAAAAGAACATACTTCCAATTATTAATGGAAAAAAGATTAAAACTGGGAAATTGAGTATGAAATTAGACGATATTAAAAATCTAAAACTCACATTACCAAGTAAAGAAATTATTAGTTTCAAATTTAAAATTCCAGGAATCAAAACTCAGCACATAACTGGTAACACTATTACAGATGAGACTATAAAAAATCTTTCTAATGTTAAAACCGGAGATTATATAACCTTGTTTGACATTAAATACAAGGGTGACTCTAAAATTTCACCTTTAGTTATTGAAATAATAGATTGATCTTTCTGTCTTAAAAAATAAAAGCCTCTTTTTTAAGAGGCTTTTTTCGTTAAAAATGTAACAAAACACAACATTTAGCGTTCTAATAGACAATCAATCAAAAATCAAACTTCTTATGTTAAAGCAATTCTTCATCCTTTGTTCTGGTGCAGATACTGATATTTTAGACGACTGTTCTATTGGCGAACAGAACAAATATGCAGGTATTGGTGCTACTGTTTTCTTTACTGCTCTTATGGCAACTATTGCAGCCAGTTATGCACTTTATACCGTTTTCGACAATCTGTATTCTTCTATATTTTTCGGACTAATTTGGGGTTTACTCATTTTTAATTTAGACCGTTATATTGTTTCTACCATTAAGAAAAGAGATAATGTTATAGACGAAATTCTTCAAGCCACTCCAAGAATTTTCTTAGCCATTATCATTGCGGTTGTCATTTCTAAACCTTTAGAACTTAAGATTTTTGAAAAAGAAATTAATCAAGTTTTATTAGAGCAAAAAAATGAATTAACCTTAGCGAATCAAAACCAAATCGCTGAACAGTTTAACCCAGAAATTGCTGAGTTAGAAAGCCAGATTTTAGGTTTACAGTCTCAAATTGATACTAAGGAAACTGAAGTTAATGCCTTATACGATACTTACATTTCTGAGGCAGAAGGTACAGCTGGGACAAAACTTTTAGGTAAAGGCCCTGTTTACAAAGAAAAACGCGACAAGCACGATGCTGGTTTTGCCGAATTACAACAATTAAAAACGGATAACAAAGCTAAAATAGCTGCGATAGAAGCTCAAATTGCTTCGCTTCAAGGTGATTACACAGCCAATGTTGCAGAATCACAACCTATTATTGATAATTTTGATGGTTTAATGGCTAGAGTTACTGCTTTAGGAGAATTACCTTGGTTACCGTCGTTCTTTATTTTTCTGCTGTTTTTAGCGATTGAAACTTCACCTATCATTGCAAAATTATTATCACCAAAGGGTGAATTTGATTTTAAATTAGAAGACCAAGAAACCGCTATAAAAGCCTGGACAACACAACAGGTTGCAGAGCGCAAATTGCTTGTAAAAACTGATAACGATATCAATAATAAAGTTTATAATGAAATCGCTGATGAAGAAGAGGTAATGAACTACAAGCGCAAAAAAGCGAGAGAATTAATGCAACACCAGGCAGATGCTTTTTTAAAGAAGCAGAAGGGAATACTTTAATTTTAAGTTCTTACTTTTAGGTTGAAATTAAAATTCAACCGTATGAGACTTATTTATACTACCATAATTGCTTTATTATTTGTAAGCTGCATCAGTGTAAAAGCAGATGTTACTACTGAACAAAATAGCAAAACAACATCTAGTATTGCAGACGCAGAAGCAGGCATTCGATTGGTAATGAAAGCACAAGAAACTGCATGGAACAATCACGACTTAGAAGGCTTTATGCAAGGCTATTGGAAAAGCGACTCTCTTAAATTTTACGGTAGCAATGGACTCACTAAAGGTTGGCAAAACACTTTAGATAATTATAAAAAAGGGTATCCTACAAAAGCAGAAAGCGGTACACTTAATTTTGTGATTAATGATGTTTCCAAAATTGAAGGAGATAATTACTGGGTAATGGGAGAATATCATTTAAAACGCGAGGTTGGAGATGCAGATGGTGTCTTCATTATTATCTTTAAGAAGCTACATGGTGAATGGAAAATCGTTGCAGATATGTCTTGCTAGATTATTCTACAACTAAAGCAAAATAAACTAAAAAAAGTGCCTCAAGATATCTATCTATCACCATAGATACCTTGAAAACACTTTATAAAAATATTTAATGGATTAATTTATGCAGCAACAATTGTATTGGTTGCAACAACAATTTCTTCTGTTTCTTGTACTGGCTCTTCAGATTTAAAATGCTCGTAAAGTTCTTTGCATCCAAATCCTATAATAGATAATCGCTTTGATTTGGTAATAGATTCATTATGAAGTCTGGCTAAAGCCATTACACCTGCTCTATCTATACTTTCTACACGCTCTATATCCAATAATATCTCATCTAATTTATCGAAAATATTAGCGAAATGCGAATTGAATGTTTTCAGGTTCATCTTATTAAGAGTTCCTTTAATTTGAAAACGATTGTTGTAGTTTGTAATTTGTAAATCCATAATAAATAGTGTTAAAAACGTTCATACTAATTCAGGGCTATTAATCAGTAATTCGGGTGCTATTATTTAGAGGGATGACCTCAATATCTAACATATCATTGAGTGATACACATAAAATCGATAAAGGGTAATATAGATTAGATTATACGAAAAAGTCTGTTTTTTTTTTCGATAAACAACACATTTTTAAAGCTATATAAAATTACAAAAGGTAATACAAGAACTATGCAAATGAGCTTTTATAATGTCTAAAAACTTAGGTGTTAATTATTATATAAATAGGACCAAACTAGATGGTTAAATAAAAAGAATTTTACTTTTGAAGTATAAATTATATGAGTATTATACATTAGATTAAAACAAATGAAATACAGTTATAAAGTTATAATCATGATAATCTTAGCTTCTATCACCATTTATGGGTTAGTAACAGGTCGCTACTTGTTTTTAGTATTTATGATTCCGCTAAGCTTCAACTTTTTTAATAAGAAGAATTAAGATTAAGTTTTCTTAACGTATTGAGTAATGATTACAATTAGTTGACCATCAACCTTACCTTCAATATATTCCGCATTTTCGTGGTCTAATCTTATATTTCTAACTGCGGTTCCTTGTTTGGCTACCATACTAGAACCTTTTACTTTAAGATCCTTAATCAGTACTACGGAATCACCATGTTCTAAAACGACACCATTAACATCTCTATGGACTAACTTGTTTTCATCATCTTCACCATCTCCAGATGCTTTTGCTAATTCTAAAACATCGTCCTCCATATACATCATGCCTAGTAAATCTTGTGTCCAATCTGCCTTAATTCTATTAAGCATCCTCCATGCCATAATTTTTACAGCATCATGCTCACTCCACATACTATCGTTTAAGCAGCGCCAATGATTTGGATCAATGAGATCTGCATTATTCATCTGTTCAATACACGTTTTAGATGCATATAATGCTGTTTTTAATCCGTTTTCTTTTACATCTGGAATAATGTATACAGATAAGTTTTCTTCACTTCCGCTAAGCTCACATTTAGAGCCACTACGTTGCTTTAATTCTCTTTCTAATGACATAATAAAAATAGTATACTACAAATGTAAAATTAATTAAGACTTTTAATCAATTTTTAAGAAAGGCTTTCACAATTGCATTAAACTAAATTATATAAATACTTCTAGTAGTTTTGCGCTTTTAGACTTAAACGCTACTGAATCTGTATTTGCAGGTACTAAAATGGTTTCTCCCATAGTTAAAGTTTCCGTTAGATTATTAACTGTTACTTCTGCTGTACCTTCAACACACATAAAAATCACAAAAGAATCTAAAGATTTATAATCTCTTTTTTGAATTGAATTAACTTCAAAAATATTTGTAGTAAAAAAATCACAATCAACTAAGTTACTTGTACTATTTGCCTCTAATTTATAATTACTCTTTCCATTAGACGCAAATAATTTGGTCGCTTTTATGGCAGCTTCTGTATGTAATTCTCTGTGAGCACCTGTTGTATCAGTTCTATCCCAATCGTACACGCGATAAGTAATATCACTTGTCTGTTGAATTTCTGCTGCTAAAACACCTGCACCAATAGCATGTATTTTCCCAGCTGGTATAAAATAACTATCACCTTGTTCTACTTGTTCTGTATTAAAAATAGCACCAACATTTGATGCATTAATATTTCCTAACACATGTTTATCTAAGTCATTATCTTTTAAACCCAATACAATTTCGGCACCTTCATCACTATCCATTATATACCACATTTCAGTTTTTCCGAAAGAATTGTGCTGTGCTTTTGCCATTTCATCATCTGGATGTACTTGTACAGATAAATTGGTTTTAGCATCCAAAAATTTGATTAATAATGGAAATTCTTCTCCAAAGGTGTCAGTATTCTTTTTTCCTAAAAAATCACTTTTATGGGATTTAATAAGGTCATTTAAGGACGCTCCTTTGTAAGGTCCGTTGGCAACTACAGAAATATTGTCTTCTACACCAGAGATTTCCCAGCTTTCGCCAACATTTTTTAAATTGGTTTTTTTATTTAAAATCTTAGAAAGTTTTTCACCTCCCCAAATTTTTTCTTTTAATATAGGCGCGAATTTTATTGGATATGCTTTCATGCTATTTGTTTAAATATTTCTTTGAAATTGAAGATTTATAAAATGGTTATCTTCTATAATTTTTTTTAAATAATCTAGTAGTGAGTAGATGCTCTGAAACAAGGTTTGCTTCTTTTTTAATGAGCTAATTTTAAAATTTAATATAGCGTTTTGATTTTCTGTTATTAGCTCAATTAAACCATTTAACCCATGTTCCTTGATATTTAAATTATTAACCGAGACATAGCCTAAATACTTTAAGTTGAATTCATTAAACATAAATCTTGCACCTGCTTTTACCGCTGCCATGTCTGACTTAAATTTTCTCACATTAACTACAGAGACATTATTACACTCATCTCTTACATCCCGCAATAAATCATAAGTATTATCTCTACTATCATTGTTAACCAGACAGAACTCTATATTTGAAATCTGTTTAATTTGTTCAATAAAATAAGTAGTGTCCATTTCTTTTTCATTGTTATGAAATACTATAATAATACCTGTTTTCATGATGTAGGGATTTGGGATTTGGGATTTAGTAAAATGTTTTGATTAGGCTACTTTTAAGTTGTTTGAAACTTCTGTTTTTTCAGCTTGCTTTTTTCCTCCGTAAACCCAAGCTATTTGTCCTAATTGAAATATAATTTTCACAGAATCTTTCATAGACAACTTAGAACCATCTGCATGTATCCATCGTTTTAATGGTTGCTCACATAACATTGCTTTTGCTTGTTTTAATCCGAAGTGAATACTCATTCTTTTAAAGATTTCTACATCAAAAATCCACTGTGTAACAAACTTTTCGCCAAAGGCAATATCAATAACATCTTTATGGAAAATTTTTGCACCACATTGTGTGTCTTTAAAATCCATTTTTAAGATCTTTCTTATAATGAAGTTGATGGTTAAACTGATTATTTTTCGTGCAGATTCTTTAGTAATGTTCGCTCCCATTCTAGAGATACGCGATCCACTTACTATTTTAAAATCTGAAGTTTCTATAGTCTTTACTAAATCATCAAAATCTGCTAAATCTGTAGATAAATCGGCATCTAAAAAACCGATGTAGTCTAAGTCTTCTTTTTGAGCCATATGTAACATTCCTAAACGAACCGCTTCAGCTTTTCCACCATTTTTTTCACAATCATATACTGTGATAAAATCTTCTCTTCCCTGTTGTAACTTATGTAAAACCTCTAAAGTTTTGTCTTTACTACCATCATTTACAAAGCACAAATGATAACCAGAATTTTCATTAACAAAAGTCAAAAACTCATCACTTAATAAACGTTCTTCTTCATTATAACACGGAATAACAACACCAACACAACGTTGCTGAATCATTACATTACTCTTAGCGACACTGTTTTCTGATTTTGGGACACCTATTAATCGTTTTACACGCGCACTAATTTCGTTCAAGCTTAAAGGCTTTTTCATGTAATCATCTATACCAAGTTCAAAAGCTTGAGTGATGGTATCATCTTTAGTATTACCAGAAAGTACCATTATTGGTGTATCAGCATTTTTTGTATTTCTAATATATTTTACCACTTCTAATCCAGAAACTCCTGGCATATTAATATCTACAATAACTAAATCTGGTTGTGTAGAATCATATAATTCTAATCCTTTAGAAGCATCGGTTTCGATGTTTACTTCGTAACCTAATTCTACCAATCTCTTTTGTAATGGAAGTAGAACTAATTGTTGGTCGTCTATGGCTAAAATTTTCATGTTAAATACTATTTTGTTTGTTATTTACAGTTCAAAAGTACTAGAGAAGAAGACCTTAAAATTTAAATTTAGCCGAACCTAATATTTAGTGTAGACGAATGGTAGATTGCTGTAGTTAATTAAAAATAGAACCACTATCTAAATTATATATCTTTACCATGTTAATATAGCTTAGGCTTTTAATGAAGGAAACCTCAAATAAATATTTAATTTCTGCGCTACTTTTAGGCTTGGCATTTCATGGCAGTTCCATATTCTTTACTTTGGAAACTACTTATGATGCCTTAATCCATTTATTCTTTGCAGACCACTATGCTAATAGTTGGTTTGAACCTTGGAACTACGAGTGGTACACTGGCTTTACAGTACAGAGTTATCCTCCGTTAGTTCATCAATCCATAGGATTACTTTCTATGGTTGGTGGTTTAAAGTTTGGAATGTTTAGTGTGGCTATAATCGCCATTATACTATTCATTACCGGAACGTATCGGTTCTCCTTATTAATGACAGGGAATAAAACCATTGCTGGTTATGCCTCGGTTTTGGCTGTGTTTTCATCCTCGTTTGTAGAAACCTTGCATATTTTTGGTCAATTACCAAGTATCGTTGGTGTCTCTGTGTTAATGCATGCCTTGCCCGAAATTTATCTATGGTTAAAGACAGGCAAGAAATGGTATTTAGCAACTTCATTATCTCTAATTGCTGTTACCGTGACTTCACATCATGTTACGCCAATATTTGGCATGGTATTTTTCATCTTTCCTTTAATAGGCATGGTAATAATGGACGTGTCTAGAGAGCAAGTTAACAGCATGAAAGAAGTCACATTCAAATTGTTTCTGCATACGTTTCTTAAGCTCTTTAAACGAATTGTAAGTTTCGGAATGTTGTCTTTAGTTTTAATAATAGGCTGTATTTTTCCGTATTGGCTCAACTCTAAAGCGAACCCAATTACTCAGGTGCCAATTCCACATGGATCGCGTGACAATTTCTTAGAAATCACCTCTTCTGGTTTGGTTTTCTTTTTAATTCCTTGGGGCATTTTATTGGTATTACTTCCATACATTTTCTATAGATATTATAGCAAGCGTTATTTGTTTTTTGGGCTGTCTGTAACTATATGTTTTATTCTAGGGACAGGTGGCACAACGCCTATTCCACTAAAAATGCTAGGTGAAACCGCTTTTAATATTTTAACCTTAGACCGTTTTACACTTTGGGCATCAATCTTGTCCATTCCGTTGATGGGTGAGTTTACCTATCGTTTTGTTCAAGGTGATTTAAAAGAATTAATACAATCTAAATTTGGTGCTGTTTACCACAGAATTATTGGCGGAATCTTAGCAGGTTTGTTTGTCTTTATGGTTGTATTCACCATGAGCTTAAATTACTTTAGACCGTCGCAACCGCAAAAAATAGAGATGTTACCAATTGTGAATTTCTTAAATCAAGATGACCACGATAAATGGCGATTTTTAACACTTGGTTTTGGCGACCAAATGGCTTGGCTTAGTGCACAAACTAATGCTATGACTGTTGATGGAAACTATCATTCTGCAAGACGCTTACCCGAACTAACAACACGACCAATTGAACGATTAGAAAATTCAAAGTTTAAGGGTGTTGCAGGCATTGGTTCACTTCAGCAATTTTTAACCACACCAGAAAAGTACAATCTCAAGTACATCTTCTCAAACGATAAGTTTTACGACCCAATACTTTACTTCTGTGGCTGGCAACGTTTACGGCAATTAGAAAACGGAATTATGGTTTGGGAACGTCTAAACATTCCTCCTGTATCTGAAATTTTACCTAAAGAAGATGTTGCCAAGTGGTTAAAACTACATTGGGGAATTGTACCATTTTTAACCGTGTTAATTGCGTTCATTTTAAACATACAAATGCTATGGGTTAATATGCTAAAAACACGTTTTAAGCCTATACCAGATTTTTTAAAGTATTCCATTTCTTATAAAAAATTCAATAGAAATGTTTTAAGAATCACACATCTTTGGTCAGTAATTTTAGCCATCGTTGTGTTTTATGGCATTTATTTATTTTACCTAAAAAACGATTCGCAACGTAGTCCTGAAAATGCTATAATGGCTTATTATGACGCTTTAGATTTTAAAGAATTTGTAAAAGCTCATAGCTTAATCGACCCAAGTAGTAATATTCCAATTGCACAATACATGTTAGAGATATCTGTAACTGATGGCTTATTGAGTAGTTATGCCAAAATGGATGCCATAGAAACAGAGATTACCAAGTATAATGATAGTACTGTCTCTGCAAAAGTGACAAGCCAATGGATTACACCTTTAGAAAAAATTGAAAAAGTTGATTACAAAACACTATCTAAAATTAAAGGGAAATGGTTTTTACAACCAGATGATTTAAATAACGATTTACCACCAGATCAACTCTATTCGGCAAACGCCACAAAATATTTTAACCAAGGAAGACGTCGTATTACAACAGAACAAACGCATCACGAAGATATTTTAAAACAACCTGTTTTAGAAGTTATTTCAGCCAAACTAGTTCAATATGATGGTAGCTATGCAATTGTTGGCGAAGTACAAAATATAGACAATGTGCCTGCAGATGTTATTTTAAAAGGCACTTTGTACAACGATGCTAACAAAGAACTCGCAACGTATAACGCCAAATACCATGTAAAGCATAAATTAATGCCTAAAGAATCTAGTAGTTTTAGGATTAATTTTGAAGGTATTGCCTGGTCTAAAACTAAAGATTCTATTCCCGATACTTTTAATCCAGATGAATTTACACCTGTTGAATTTGAGGAACAACCTACCAAATTTAACTTGCAAGTTGCAGGAAATGTGTCTGGTTCTGACCTGTATAAAAATGTGGTTTTAAGTGCTATTGACATTAATGAGGAAACCATTCAGGGTAACTTGTTTAATAGTGGCATTCAAGAAATTACCATACCTCAGCTACTAATCTCCTATTATGATGAAAACCAAAATTTGGTATGGGTTGACCATTTATTTGTAAAAGAAGGAGTTAGACAGCAACGCAAACAAGATTTTGAATACACCATTTTGAACAATGGAAAAGTAAAAATCATCAATCATAGCATGAAAAACATTTTTGTAAACGGCTTACCAAATGAAGCTATCTCAAATAAAATAGTGCCAAACAGAATAATAAATCATACGAATGCGCAATTACAACCAATTGAGCATCCTGATTTTAGTTATATTAAAATAGAAATTAACACCTATATCGGAAGTCCTAATTAATGCAATTAAAACTAACATATTTGTTTCTTTTCGGTTTGATTTTAGTATCATCATTTGCTATGGTGCAACAAAATGAAAGTGCTACTAAAATTGAGTTGTTATCAACAGACACAAACTTTGAAGTTGGGCAAACTATAGTTTTAAAATTCTCTGCTTCTCAAAATGACAAACCACTACTCTATTGTTCTAACAGCTATGGATCCACATTAATTTCTGCCACAATAAAGAACGAAACTTTAGAGTTTCTAATTCCTGAAAATATGAGCAAAAAAACTGGAGTTGTTAATTGGAAATTATTGCATAACACCAATGCACTTTCAGGAAAATTTAGCATTCAGCCAAAAGCAGAAGTTGCTACAATGGAAACTTATATTGGTCCACCAAGTATTGAAGCTGGCGGAACAGATTATACCATGTTGGTTGTAATTCCTACAGACTCTTTAGATAATCCTGTTCCACAAAACACCTTAGTGAATGCGAAACATCAATTTTTAGATTCTGAAGAAAGTGAAGCTATTTACACCAATAATCTAATTGCATTTAAAAATATCTATTCTAAAAAAGAAAGTGGACGTATGTTAATTTCTTCTGAGAGTTTAGGAGTTAATTCTAAAGAATTTACCATTAATGTCGCTGCTGCAATTCCAACTGATTTTACCATATCTGCTGCACGACCACATGATTACGCAGATGGTAACCAGATTACAACATTTTCGACTTCAATTATAAAAGACAAGCAAAACAACGTGGTGAGTGACGGCACTTTTGTAACATTTTTCATCAAGAATCAAAAACAAAATATTTTAAAAACCACAGGAACAACCATTAACGGTGTTGCAACTGCGAAAATGATCCATCCAGATTTTGCCGATGACTGGAAAATTACAGCATATGTAGATAGTATGTCTGAAAGCAATAGTATTTCGCTTAACTACAAACAAGTAATTGAAGATTTTGAAGTTGCTTTTGAAGATAACAATAGAACCATAACTATTGGCCCATTACAAAGTTTTATGCAACAAATGATTCCTGATGGATTGTATGTAAAATTGAATATTTACAAAGACAACCAGCTGATTGACACCCTAACAAAAACTTCTTTTAATGGTTATGTGACCTTTAAATTAAAGCCAGCCATTTACCAAGATGGAGACTATAACTTTAGTATTTCAACAGCAGGATTAACAAAAGAATTCAACTCTAAGAAACTATGGTAGGTCCTAATAGAAACATACTACGTACCATATTAATTGCCTCATACATTATGATTGTTGCCCTAATCATTTATGGTGTTAGCGCAGTATTCAGCTATTTAAATACAGGAGCTGATCGAAGTACTATGCTGCATACCGAAATTCAGAAAATAGAACAATATTTGCCTAAGGTAGAATGGGAACCTATTCAAAATGAAGGTAGATCAATCGATGACCAAACCTTAAATACAATACAGAGCAATTATTTAGATGCTTGGTATGTAAAACAAATTGCTTACAATACCAATAAAACTGCCGGAATAAAAGATTACTACACAGATAGTGCTAGAGAGAATTTATATAGTTTCATTGAACTAAATAAAGCCGAAAACACTACAATTGAAGCAACTACTTTAAGACATAATCCAACATTAGAATTTTTTAGTGAAGACGGTCAGTTAGCTGTTATTACTGACCGAAATGTTATAGAATACAAGCGCATTTTTAAAGCCGATTCATTGGTTTTAGAAATCAAAGAAACATCAAGTTATAAAATAGTGTTTTTACTCGAAGATGGTTTTTGGAGAATTAGACATATGGTCAAAGAATTAACTGAACCAACTAATGACAATCCAAAAATAGTATCTGTTGATAGTCTAAATATTAAAGGCATTAATTACTATCCACAAGCCAATCCTTGGGATATGTTTGGAGATGCATTTTCTACAGATATCATTTCAAAAGACTTTAAAATTATTAAAGACGCAGGATTAAATTCAGTACGCCTTTTTGTACAATATGACGACTTTGGAAAAGAACATGTCCATACAGAAAAGCTAAAGAAACTTAAACAAACTTTAGACGTAGCTGAAGCATATAATTTAGGAGTGGTCTTAACCTTATTTGATTTTTATGGTGACTATTCAGTTATGAGTTGGACACTAAATCAACGTCATGCTGAAACGATTGTAGATGCCGTAAAAGACCATAATGCATTGTTAGCTTGGGATATTAAAAACGAACCCAATTTAGATTTTGAATCTAGAGGAAAAGAGAATGTCATTGCATGGTTAGATAATATGATTGATTTGGTAAAATCAGTAGACGACACTCATCCTGTAACTATTGGTTGGTCTAATACACAAAGTGCTACGATACTTAAAGACAAAGTAGATTTTGTATCGTTTCATTATTACGAAGACTTAGAAGATTTGGACGAAGCCATTAAATCCATGAAAAATGACATACCAGATAAACCATTAGTACTTCAAGAATTTGGATTGTCATCCTACTCAGGTTTTTGGAAACCCTTTGGAGCATCAGACGAAGACCAAGCTAATTATCATAAAAAAATCCAAGAGCATATTGCAACTCATGGTTTACAATTTATGTCTTGGACACTTTACGATTTCACTGAAATACCAACAGAAGTCGTAGGTAAACTTCCGTGGCGAAAAAATGCTCAAAAACATTTTGGTTTCATAGATAAAAATGGGGCAAAAAAGGCGTCTTTTAAATACATCTCTAATTAATGTATTACTATCGATTAGAACGCAGTGAAGAATCTTTATTTTTAACCAATTTAATCCTAAAAGATTCTTCGGTTCTGCATTCATATTTATTAGAATTAGGGATTCTAATACTTAGTAGGTGTTTAATTAGTTTGGGGCAAAAAGGGTCATTTTCGATTTTAAAACTAAACAGTAGTGTAGGTTCAATCTGAGTAGGCAGATTACTACTGTTTAGCTGAGTTTTTTTTAGCTATTATGCTGTAAATACAGCAGAACGGTTAGATTTTCTTTCTATAATATTTTGAAATTCTTCTAAATACATATCTGCAATCTGTGACATTGGGTGTGCTGTTGCAGCTTTATAATTAGTTCTAGCAAGCTCTAATCTATACCTTTCATTTATAACAATGGCTTCAATAGCATTAGCTAAGCTTTCTACACTGGTTGGTTCAAAAAATTCACCTCTATAGCCTTCATCTTGGATAAGTAAAGCTAAATCCCCTAAATCTGGCATCACAACAGCTTTACCATAACTTCCTGCTTGGTGTAAAACTCCAGAGCTTCCAGTAGTTGAAGTGTATGGAAATACAACCACTGCACTTTCATTAAATAAGGTTGGAACTTCATCCTCTTCAACATAACCTGTATATCTTACATCTGGTATATGCTTATAATCTTCTTGTACTTTAGCTAAGTATCCTGGTACATTTGGGTTATCTGTTCCAGCAATTACAACTTCTAATTCTAAGTTAGTTCTCTCTCTTACAAGCGCAACAGCTTCAATCATTCCCTCTACTTTTTTATAGGTTCCAAACTTTCCGAAAGTCATAATTTTTAATGGGCCTGAAGGAAGTGTATAATCTGGTTCTTCAGGGATTTCAAAGGTTCCGTGAGGAATTAATTTCACATTAGTTTTAAGGTATTTTAATTCTAAAATCTCAACATATTTTTGCATTGTTACTGCCACTACATCTGCTTTTAAAATTAACTTTGTTAAGGATGTTCCAATAAACCCGTAGATTTTCTGCATTAATTTATTAGAGGTGAAACCAGCACTTCCTAAATCAACTTCCTCAAGAATGTTGTGTAATAAAACGATGTTAGGAATCTTTTTTAGCTTACATACTAATGGTAGCATTAAACCTAAAGCAGCTGCAATTTTCTTATCACCAAACTTCATAAACTGAAGGTTGAATAACACAGCATCTGGTTGGGTATGATTAATGGCTTTTGTTACAGAGAACAAATTTTTGTAACTGTTGAATGACCAACATTCTTTTACGGTAATCTTGCATCCATCTTCAGTAAATTCTAAATCTTTTTTACCTTCTGTACGATCCGTTAATAAGATTAATTCTGTAACGTCTTCCTTTTGTCTAAACTGTTTTACTAAATGGTAAGCATACTCATTTAAAGTGACTTTACTTGGAGGATATGCTGTTACAATTGCTAGTTTCATAATTTTTGGATTTTTAATGTTTTAATTAATTACAGTACAAATTTGAGGTTTTAAATTCCTAATCTTTAGCTACTTTCGATAGGACGACTTTTACTGTAGACGAGTGGAAATTTACTTTAGATTAAGCCTTTTTTGTTTTCTTGTTTCAAGCTTAAAAAAGCCTATTTGAATCACTAATAATAAAGCCATTGCTATGATCTGCATTAATACAACTTGCTCTAAATTATCGTGATAAAAAACCACTAAAAGCATTTGCAGCATACCAAAGACACCAGAAATAATAACTGGTATATATTTATCTAAAGACAAGTAGTAGTATGCAAATATGTTAGAGATGGCAAACATGGACGTAGCAATGGCATATTTCCATAATAAAGGCGCCATAGCTAAATATTGTTCACCAAAAAGTATGTTTATAATGAGCTCTGGTAATAGTAAACAACCTAAAACAATGATAAAGGATATACCTGCTATGTAACCAACGTATTTAAATAAGATTGAAGCCGTCTCCTTGCCTTCTTTCTTTAATTCTACAACGGCTGGCAACAGCAACATTACAAACATCCAAGCAATGAAATACACTATTCTACCAATCAATGCGAGTGAAGCGTATAATCCTGCTTCGTAAGATTCAAAATAATGTTTTACTAATAGTATGTCACTGTTGTTAATAATGATCTGTGTTAACTCATAAAAAGCCGTTAGCAAAAAGAAGTTTTTAATTTGTCTACTGTATGTAGCTTCTAAAGGTTCTGATTTTTTAAAACTAAATTGTTTGGCTTTAAAAGGAAACAATCCGAATACAAACGAGATTAAAATCCCAATGGCAATTACTGCAGACGTTTTTATATTTAATACCAAAATGATACCTAATGTTACTAGCAATCGACTTAGCATTTCACCTTGATAGGTAATAGATAAAGATTTGTAAGCTTTCTTCCCTTGAAACGTACCTCGATTAACACTCATCAAAAAATAAAGTGGAACTCCACAACCAAAAATGACAAACATAGTTGATGATGTAGTATTAAAAACAGCCTGAAGATTTGAAGCAAACACTACAATTAGTATTCCTAAAAAAAGACCTACCCAAAATGCTTGTTTGTAAACTTTAGCAATAAAATTTTTGAATAATTCATTTTCAAACAATACCGAGAATTTTGCAGTTACTAACTGAAACGTCATTGCAATAAATGAGAGTACCAATAAAAATGTGATGAGCACTGCTGCATCAGCAAACTGTGTTGGTCCTAAAACACGACCTAAAATAAGATTGTATAAATAGTTACCTCCATTGACAGCCAAAACACTGATCATAAAGAGTTGCTCTGGTGTTAATTTTCTTGTTTTTAAGCTTGCTAATAATTGCATGATGTCTCGTTTAAATATTAATAGAAATTGTTATGCAGCTATTTTTATAGTTTGCAAACTGTTGTAGATGTGTTCTGAAACGTTACCGATAATCAATAAATGTTTATCTGTAGTTTTAGCATTAACATATAATGTCTTAATAGCGTTAATACCATTTGTATTAATTTCTTCTATGTTTCCGATATCAATTGTTAATGTATCTGATGTGTTTAATATGTTCTCAAAATACATTTGAAAGTTAGTCGCAGTGGTCGCATTTAGTGATCCTACTACTGAATATACTCCGTGATTTTCTTTAATTGTAAGTGCCATAATTTTGTTGTTTTTAATGGTTATTTATAATTGGCCTTTCTACGTTGAAATAAGCGCAATAGACTGCTCTTTTTTTACAAATTTCAACGCAGAAAGGGCGTTAATCTGACACAAATATCTTCCGTATTTCCATGTATGTGCGTTCTATTTCGATGGATGGCAGGTTGCTGTAGATGAATGAAGCAGTATACCTCCGTAACTTGCAATTAGTTAAACAAACAGAGATTATGACTTTAAAATCACTTATTAATATCGGATTATTCTTTATCGTTTTTAGTGCAACGGCTCAAAACATGAAAGAAGGTTTCACCTATTTAGAAACCGGTAAATATGCCGAAGCCGAATCGTTTTTTAATACCGTATTAAAAGACTATCCAAATAACAAAACAGCACGTTTATGTTATGGTCGTGCTATAGGACTTAATGGCAAACCCGAACAAGCCAACGCACTTTTTACGGAGTTGCTTGCAGATTACCCAAATGATTTTGAAGTAAAATTAAATTACGGAGAATCCTTATTATGGAATAGCAACTTTACTGCTGCTAAAGGTTATTACCAAGATTTAGTAAAAGAAGATCGAAAGAGTTTTGCCGCACAGTTAGGCTATGCCAACACTTTATCTAATCTTAAAGAATACGAAACTGCTATTACCGTTGTAAATACAGCATTAGAAGTGTCACCTGGTAATCTAAATGCATTAACCTCTAAAAAATATATCTATTTAGGTTATGCCTACCAAAACCAACAAGCACAGAACTATGATAAAGCCGAACTACTGTTAACTAATAATCTAGAATTGTTTAATGATGATAAAGACACCTTATTAAACTTAGCCAATCTTTATCTTATTTGGAATAAACTCGATGATGCCAAAGCAACATACCAAAGGTTAGCTGAGCAACCAGAACACAAAATTATAGCCCAAAACGGTTTGGCA
Organism: Winogradskyella echinorum; assembly: GCF_014297365.1. Lineage (GTDB taxonomy): Bacteria > Bacteroidota > Bacteroidia > Flavobacteriales > Flavobacteriaceae > Winogradskyella > Winogradskyella echinorum. Next base: position 739,644 of record NZ_JACOQD010000001.1, read on the forward strand.
TTAGTAGAACACCTAAATGGTAAAGAAAAAAAGGCTTTAAGCATCAGTACTGAAGCTTATCAAAGTTTAACTTCCACTACAGATAAAACAACTGAGCAACAAACGACAGAACGTTATGCACAAGCATTAATCTGGAATAAGAAATATAAAGCAGCAACTACTCTAATTGATAGTTTAGTAACAGACTACCCAAACCAAAACTGGGTTTTATCCTTACGTGCTACCTTGAATATTTATAAAAGTAATTTTAAAAAGAGCTTAAGCGATTACAACCAAATATTAGCAAACGACAGTACCTCTTTTGATGGTAACCTTGGTAAAGCAAATGTTTTAAAAGCGTTAGGTTATACAGATGAGGCTTATACCTCAGCAGAAAACACATTAAAGTTCTACGACAACCAAAAAGATGCTGTTAACTTTATTAGTAAATTAAACTATAGCTTTGCACCTTCATTAGAATCTAAGGTTTCGCACACTTATGATAATGGAGATAACAAGGCCTTTTCTACCAATAACAATGTGGTATTTCCTTTGTCTACTAAATTTGCAGTACTAGGCAATTACAATTACAGAACCACAAACAATACGGTTACTGATAATAGTGCTACATCTAGTAATCTATCTTTAGGCTTATCGTACAAACTCTTACCAAGTATTATTTTTAAAGGAACTGCTGGTATGACTTCAGCGCAAGCAGAAACGGTTGATTACACACAACTGTTAACAGATGTGTCTTTTAATATTAAATCCTTTAAACTACAGACTTTAGATATTGGCTACAAACGACAAATTGAAAGTTTTAATGCCGATTTACTAGATAGAGAATTGGTACAAAACAACTATTATGTAAACTATAATTTGGGCACCAACTTTAATTTAGGCTGGTTTACGCAATTAATGCATACCTCGCAAAATGATGGCAATACCAGAAACTTATTGTTTACATCCCTTTATTATAATCTATTACCAAAGCCATCTTTAAAAGTTGGTTTTAATTACCAATACATCACTTTTAAAGACCAAGTACCAACTATATACTTTAGCCCAGAAAAATTTAATGCCTACGAAATATTTATTAATCTTATAAAAGACGAAGCTGTTGCCAAACCAAAAGAATGGTTCTACAATGCAACGGCTGCTTTTGGTTACCAATTTATTGAAGGCGACCCAAAGCAAACTGCTTATAGAATACAAGCTGCATTTGGCTACAAATTCTCTGAGCGTAGCTTACTAAATGTATATGGTACGCGCAGTAATATTGCATCGGCAACTGCAGCTGGTTTTACCTTTACTGAAATAGGTTTACGTTTTAAGTGGCAGTTTATGAAGAAGGTTGTAATTAGAAATTAAAAATTTTATTTAGGCTAATTACCAATGCACACCAGTCTTAAAAAAATTTAAGATTTTAGATAATATGAAAAGGTAGAACAATAGCTATAAATTACTGTTCTACCTTCTTTTAATAATTCTTATTTAATTCTATAAATTTACAGGCTATTTAGATACTTCTATTCCTAACTCTTTCAATACTTTAATTGCATTTTCATTATCAGGATTTAATTCAAGTGATTTTTTATAAAATTTAATTCCGTTTTCTTTATCTCCACTGCGCAATAAGCCCTCACCATAACTATCATAAGGATTCCAAGACTCTGGGTACAATTCTATATTGAGTTTAAAAATTTTTAAGGCATCTTCTTGCTGCTTTAGTGTATTTAAATAATAATAACCTAAAAAATTCATATATCGTTCTGAAATGTCATAGTCGGGATTTTCTCTATCCTGCTCCTTTACTACAGCGATAATATCATCAACTGTTTTCCCTGTATAAATCAGTTTAATTAATGATTTATATTCACTATTTACTCTTTCAATATCTTTATAAGGGTTGCCTAATTCTTCATTTATAGATATAAAGAGACTGTTTATTTCTTCTTGTATAGATTTTAACTGCCTAAAAGTATCTAGTTCACCTAAGTTTTTAACAAAGTAAGACGATACTATTATGAGAGCAATTTTCGAATAATTATCTTCTATTTTTAAATCTTTATAAAGTTCCTCTGGCACTTTTTGTTTACCATCTAATGGAAAAAGATCTGGATTATATCCTAAGGCTGTAGCTCTACTTATTTCTTTTAAAAAATTATCATAATTAATATTACTTGCCTTATAAGACATGTCTTGGTTATTCTTTAATTCTATGAGTTTATTTCTAATGTCCGTAGGTATTAATTTTATATCACCAGTGGATTGTAAGGTTTCTATAGTAGTTGTGTTGAAGTTAGTATATGCAGTAGTCCTGTACTCAAGTATACTAGAACTCGAAATAATCGCTTCGGCATTTCTTTGGGAAGGTAAATCCTTTATAAACTCGTTATATGGTTCAATATAATCAGTTTCCAAAGCATATAAATCATAATATATACGATTGTAGTCCTTGGACAAGTCTGTTAATATTTGATAATAATAATTCTTTAAAATATTATTACTCTTTCTATTTTCATTCCAATTATTAATTTGAAGTGCAATAACAATTCCTATGACAACAAGTATAATTTCTCCAATAGCATATTTAAAATACTTACCTGTTTTTCCTTCTGAAAGTAAATTGCGCCTAATTTTTCTAAAGAATTTTATCATTGGTTAGTGGTTTGTTATAATAATGTAAAACGTGTTAGTATAAGAATAGTAGCGGATAAAATACATCCACTTTTAAGTAGCAATATACTAATTAAACACAAAAACGGTTTGAGTATTCACCCAAACCGATTTTAATTTTATACATTATTGTATGCCGCTTTTATTCAGCTTACGCAATTTATGCAGTTATTGATTTACTATTAATTTTTAGCAAGTATAGGTGCTTTTTTATTTCTTCCCCAAGCAATAAAAAGTGCAATACCGATGAGCACAACATTCATTCCTATACTTGAAAATTCACCTCTTGACGCATGAAATACTGCGGCTAAAACCATTACTAATGCAAGACCTAAAGCTGCCCAAACAGTTAAATATGGTTTGAAACGGAAAATAGATGGGATTAATAAACCTAATCCTCCTAATAATTCGCTAATACCAATAAACCTAACCAATCCTAAAGGCGTGGATGTTACCCATGGAAGCGATTCTGCCAAAACTTCAACTGGTTGAGTAGTTTTCATAATACCTGCCATTATAAACATTACAGCTAATAATCCTTGTGCAGTCCATAAAGCTATATTAATTGCTTTGTTGTTTTTCTGATTTGTCATTTTAATTTTCTTTTATTAACGGTACAAAAGTCATAGTTACAAGAAGGCTATGCATTGATGTACATCAAGAAATGACATTAGCTTATTTTTTTTTAGAAAGTTGATGTCGAACACGACTCAACGCCTCTGGCGTAATTCCTAAATAAGAGGCTACCATTTTTAGTGGAACTCTTTGAATAATGTTTGGGTAAGTTTTAGTAAAATGCTCATACCTTTCTTTTGCATTTGAACTCATTAACATTATAATTCTATTTTGCATAGTATCTAAACGTCTTAACAAGGCATTTAGGTCTGGACCTTCTTTTAGTAATTCTTCTTTTGTAGCGACATTTATTATGGTGTCTTCAATAGCATCTATAAATAATTGACAAGGTGTATTGGGTTCACAATTGTCCGCAACTAACCAGTTTTCAGGTCCAAACATATAAATATGTTCTTTCCCTTTTTCATCAATTGTATAGCTGCGTAACAAACCACTCTCAACAAGATAAACCTTAGAGCTTATGTCTCCTTTTCGTTGTAAAAGAGTTCCTTTTTTTGCGTTTATTTTTTTCAATTATTAAGATTTATTTAAATGGTATACAACGCGATTGTATATGGTTAATTTGGTGCTAAATAAACTAATTTAGTAAACAAAAACGAACGAAAGAAAATTGCACGGAAATTTTTAATATAGGCAACAACCAAAGCCATTAATTAAACATATTGTTAGCAATTGGCTCTTATTCTTTTCTTAATTTGTTCAAACTTTTTCCTTAAAGTATTCATTTTTCTTTAGGCCATTTCCAAGCATACCAAACAATTAATGCAGTCATAATACTTTCTAAAAATGCTAAAAACATATAGAAACCATACCATTCTGTATTTGAATTGAAGCCAATGAATAACATCATTACTGTAAATAATATTCCAAATACAATATTAAGAACGCGATTTATTTTTGGTTTTAGTATAATTGAAAGTGCCACCATTACTGATGAAGTTGCCAAAATCATTGAGGCTATTAATAATTTGGTGGGACTATCTAACACATTTTCACCTGTAAGTAAACTGTTTATTTTTCCTGGTGTGTAGAGTTCAAAATAATCTCCGTATAAATAACAAAAAGTTCCTGAAGCCCATAAAGAAGCAAGTTTTATTTTGATATTCATTTTCGGGTTTTCTAACATATACTTTAAGTTAACAATTCAAATCCGTTTGTATTTATATAGACGTAAAATCTTTTTAAATGGTTGCCTGAATTCTAAAGTTAGTTTATTTTTTTGTTTGTTGCCAAAGGTTTTGTGAATGGATAATTGCGTGGTTAAGCAACTAAATTAAACACGTTGTTGCTCACAGTATTTTTTATTCACTTATTATCTTTTTTAGTTTTCTTAATCCGTTATCTGATAAGTTTCCCCATTTCATAGCAGTTGTCGATGGTGTTGAGTAGGTTTGTCTTAAGTCAGAATCTAATTCTGTAATTCCAATTACATTTTTTTCAGAATCGTAAAAAACAATTGTTTTATAACTAATAAATGTTCCTATTTCTCCCCACCGATAAGATGAAGAATCGTTCAGTAATTCAGTCAATTGTTTTGCTTGTGTTAAATTCAGCTTTTGGTCGGCTGAAAAAAACTTGCCATAAATTTTAGCAGAACCTAATTCAGCTTGAGGAAATTCAATTCCGTTTGTTTGTTCTTTTAAAACATCTGCCTTATAAGTCAGTCTATCTTCGTCTGTTCCGTTTGAAAAGTCAGCATACTTTTCCCTCAATTCGGTTTTTACTTTTTTAAAATTCGGATAAGTGAAAAATCGGTATCCTAATAAAAATATAATTCCGATTAATAAATATTTGAGATTTCTGATTTTCATGTTGTGGGCAACGTGTTTTTGTGTATTGTTTGTTGCGGAAAGTCAGATATGATTTCGCCGTAATCCAAAGTTAGTGAAATGCAATGAATTCATATTAGAAATTGAGCTATAAATATACCTATAAAACTGCAATCACCGTAAAAAACAAAAGGCAAAAGATTGCTCTTTTGCCTAATGCCTAAGGTATTAATTAGGGTTAATTAATAATCAGTTTTACGGGATTAATTTTTAACTGACTACTAACGATTTTACAGAAGTATAAGCCTGAGCTTAAATTCCCTCTGTTTACGGTAATGCTATTTTTTCCTGCTTTAGCGTTATAGGTTGTAGCAAACACTTGCTTACCTAACTGATTGTACATCACTAGTTGTACTGTTTCATTTTGGTTGGCTGTAAATTGTATTGCTGTTTCTGAAGACATTGGATTAGGAAATGCCGTTAACGTTGTATTGTTTAGCGTATATTCATCTACTGTAAGCGCGCTGGTTTGAGAAAAATACAAGTTATACAAAGACATTGCCTTAGATACTGAGCTGCCATCCTCTGATACCATTGTAAATACTAGTGTTACCACATCATTGAGATTAGCGGTTTCACCAAGATTGTTTTGTAAATTATCTATATTAATCGTGTAATCTTGTAATGAACTACCGAGCGCTATTGTTGTTTTAAACTGCTCTTCCCAATTAGTAATACTTTCTTTTACAAAAGTGATTTCTAAATTACCTGTGCCTTTTGCACTTAAATTAAAACTGTTGTAATCCGTTAAATCTACAGCCTTAAATCTTGGCGTTAAAGCTCTGTATGTAGCCACATAGGTATTGGTTGTGGCTCTAAAATCTACATTTCGTTCTATTGGGAAATCTAATGCTTCAAAATCGATTGTATTTGTAGATACATTGTAACTTGTAACTTCTGTTCCGTCTTGTGAGGCATCAATTCCCCAAGGACCATCAGACATAAATAAATCGTCTGGTGTTGCTACTCCATCTCCTATTCTAAAACCAATATCAAATAAGTTTCCTGTATCTACAGTCACATTTGTAATGTAGTTGCCATTAAGATTGATAGTAGCATTTAAGTTGCCAAAATCTGTTGTTTCTGTTGTTCTGTAACCAGCTTCTAGCGTTATACTTTGCGTGGCATTGGTATTTATAATTTGTAAATCTAAGCCTCCATTAGTGTAACTGCCTTTTCTTACAAATACCGTTGGTGGTGTAGAATTGTTGTAGGATGAAATTGGTTTTTCTATCTCTAATAAATTTAAAACCTCTTGTCCTAAAGTGTATAAGTCATCGATAGTATTAGACCATATCTGAAAATTATAAAAGGTTACATTTTCTTGATACTGATCTAAATTCCAATGGCTTTCTACAGCGAAATTCGTGTCATTATTTACCAATTTTGCAGATAAACTAAGTACAAATTCGTAAGTACCATCTTCGTTTTTAATAATTGACTTTATAAATTGTTGCTCGTTAATGTCTATTGTAGAAACTGAGATTAACTCTGCACCTAATAAACGATCGCAGATGTATTTTGTATGTTCGTAGACACCATTTTCTGTTTTTAAAGCTAGGACTGAGGCTACTGAAGTTCCTCCTTTTAAGTAATCTACCGAATAGATTTCAGTAGCATTTGTAATATTTACTAAGTCTGTTGGTGAAGCTTCAATCGCTTCATCTTCGTTAATACTATTTAGTGGTACAAAATCTTGTAACGTAAAGTCAGCATTAGGATTGTTTTTAGCATAATCAGCCGTTTTTAAAACACGCTTAGCTTTGGCAGTGTTGAATTTATAGCCAGATTTTGCTCTGTTAAAATTACGTGTATTGATTTGCTCAGATAGCCTGTTATTACTTTCTAATCCACCAGAATTAGAACTCGATGTCGGAGGTTGAATAACCTCACACATTCCAAATCCTGAGCACGAAGGATCTTCACAATCAATTAATCCATCTCCATCATCATCAATACCATTATCACAGATTTCTTGCAAAACTGGTGCTGTTGGACAACGTGCTCCATCATTACTAGAACTTGAAGGTCCAAAGGCAAATAGATTAGAATCTATTAAACTTATACCATCTAAATCTTGTACGGCTTGTATAACATAAATAGTTCCTGTTTGATTTGCCGATACATAAAAACGACCATCCGCATCAAAATAAACAGCACCATAGGTGTAGTTTAATCCTGATAAGATTGGCACTACTCCTAATGCTGACACTTGTCCATTATTAGGATTGATGCGATATAAAATATTGGAGCCTTTTTCTACTGTGTATAACTGACCATCTACGGCATTAAAAGCCCAATCGTGTACATTAATGTTTTGAGATAACGCTTCTGTAGATTGGTGTTGTGTATAATTTGCTGATTCTGGATCTAAATCTATTTTGTAATAGGTTGTTCCTCCACCTTTTAAATAATAAATACCATCTGCACTTACATCTCCAACATATCTACTGCTTGTTGGCAACTCATCAATATAAAAGGATGTTGTTGTAAAGTTTTTACCAATTCTAACAATGGTTTTTGCCGGCGACGTTAACGAGCCCCAAATAAAACCGTCCGCAGGATTGTAGGCTGCAGCATTTATATTTCCTGGTGTAACATCTACAGCTACTTGATAAGAATTACCAGAAGCTAAATCAATAGCATACACATCATTATTTTGAAATAAGTAAGCATTATAATCGCAATTAAATGGAATATCTTGTGCGTTACTATTGACACTCAATAATGTGAGAGCAATAAACAGTAATTGATTTTTAAAATTGTAAAATTTCATCATTTTGGTATCTTATTAGATTCTGAAGCAAAACTACCTGATAATCAAGCTTTATTTTTTAATTTTCGTTTGACACCAAAACCATGAAGTTGGATAGCACTTTACTATCGACGAATGGTTTTTTGTTGATTTTGAGCTAAAATAAAAAGAGGTAAAAGCATCTGCTTCTACCTCTAACAACAAGGAATTAAATAAGGGTTAAGTAAAATGGTTTTATAGCTTTACAAAAATGTTTGTAAAATAATTTTTTCCATTCTCATCTTGTTTTGTTGAAATACCAACATCAGTAACTTCCGGATCTTCAATATTTTGCTTATGGCCATTACTATTTAACCAAGCCGACACCACAGACTCTGCACCAGAAAATCCAAAGCCTATATTTTCTGATACACTTTTTGCATCTACAGTATTGATTAAATTTTGAGATCTTTGATGAAAATAATCATGACTCGGTGTGCCTTGATCAATCATATATTGATTGTGTACAATAGCTTCTTTTGAAGCTTCATTTAAGATATTAAGCGGGTTTAGATGTTTTGAAATTCTGTAAGCATTAATGAGCTCTACAATCTCGTAATCGATTTGGTTATACTCAACAATAATATGTTCAGTATTATAATTGTTTGAGACTGCACTGTCTTCTTCAACGGAACAAGAAAATAAGGATAAGTTAAGGATTAAAGCAGCAAAAAAGTAAGTTAAGTTTTTCATGAGGATGGATTTAATTTCATGACAAAATTATTTCGAACTCCTCCTTTATTTTTTAATTTTCGATTAGTCTATTTTAAAGTATAGACGAATGGTAAATACCTGTAGATAAATTATTTACAAACAACATTTGGTCATCAAAAAAGGCAAAAGATTTCTCTTTTGCCTTCAAAAACAGCTATTAATCAGTAACCATACTAACATGATTACAGTATAAAAGTAAACACCTTCAGCCCTTCTCTCTTTTTATTTCGTTGTATCAAGGAATTAGCGTAGATAGAATGCCGTTTAGTGTCGGTGAATGGTTTTTAAGAATTTAAAGCAGGTTTAATCGCTTCATTAATTCTGGTCGGTTAGAACGACTTACAGGAATAACGTCTTTTTTAATCAATACGCTATTGTCTTCAATATCAATAATCTTATCGACATTAATAATATACGAGCGATGAATTTTTAGGAATAAACTATCTGGTAATTTTTCTTCTATTTTCTTAAGTGTAGAATGTACAGTGTAGTTTTTATCTTCAGTTTTTACATGTATATAATCACCTTTAGCTTCAATTAAATAAATACTTGGTATATCTATCTTAATTAAGCGTCGGTCTATATTAACATATAAATCATTACCTGAAGTGGTTTCTACTTGGCTAGAAGATTTTGATTTTGCAACAGAAGGCTTAATCGCTTCTGCTTTTGCAATGGCCTTCTTAAAGCGCTCTGGTGTTATTGGTTTTACTAAATAATCTACAATACAATCGTATCCAAAAGCTTGAATAGCAAAATTTGGATCTGAAGTAGTAAGAATAATTTTTGGAGGATTTTTTATTGTATCTATAAAATCGAAACCTGTAAAATCTGGCATATGTATATCTAAAAATATTAAATCAATTTCATTCTGATTTAAATATTTTATAGCCTGAAGCGCATTAGGAAAATCTTCAAGTACATTTAAACTAGGCACATTAGTACACAATTGTCCAATAATAGCTCTAGCGGTAGCTTCATCATCTATAATAATACAATTCATAAAATAATCTTATAAGGTCTCTAAAAAGTCTGTTATGATTTGAAGAATAGATTCAAATTCAATTCTTCCATTTGTATTGCCATTTATGAGATTATTCTCATAATTAACAGCCACATCATAACTTTTTTCGAGGCCTAAAATACTAATTTTATGTTTAAGTTTATGCACATTATCCGCTGTAAGCTTGTAGTTTTCAGCCGCTACGTTCTTAAAATACACATCTTTCTCTTTTGGAAACTCTCCTTTAATAATGTCTATTAACTTTTTTTCAAAAGCTTTGTCTCCTCCAGACATACTGTTAATATAAGATAAATTAGGCTGTTCCATTGGGTTGTTTTTTTAAAGTAAAGTAGAAAGTTGTGCCTTCATTTAGTTTTGAAGTTAACCAAATTTTTCCACCGTATAAATCTACAATTTTCTTTACTATAGATAAGCCAATACCTGTTGACACTCCATTGTTGTCTAGCTTCTCGAAAGTTTTAAATATTTTTTCAAAATACACTTCTTCAATACCTTTTCCATTATCTTTTATAGAAAACTCCCAAAACTTTCCTTTGTCCTCTGCATTTATTTCAACTGTTCCATTTTCCTTATCATTATAGGCAATTGCATTGCCTATTAAGTTTTGAAATAATTGTTGTAACCTGTATTTATCACCTTTTATGATTGGTAAAGCTGATCTCGTAATTGAAATATGCTCCGGAACCTGTATAATTGATAAAATATTGTCTACTAACTTATTGATATCTACATCATAAACCTCAATTTGATTTTTTCCTATCGTAGAGTACTCTAAAATACCGTTAATTAAGGTATCCATTTTTTCAACATTAGTTCTAATGAGACCTAATGTTTTTTCTCCATTAGCATCGAACACATCTTTATAGTCTTCTTTTAACCACGCTGTTAACGTATCAATACTTCTAAGAGGTGATTTAAGATCGTGAGAAACCATGTGTGCATAATCACTAAGCTCTTGATTTTGATAAGCAAGTTCGTTTAACAGAGATTCTTTCTGCTTATTCATTTCAATAATCTCCTTGGCTTGGTTATCTATAAAATCAACCAAATCAGAACTTGTTAATTCAATAGCGTTAGCCTTTTCATCATCTTTAAGGTTATAAAACTTAAGCGTATTTATAACTTCTTTTAGTTTATCAATTAATTCCTTTTGCTCTTTAGCTTCCGCTTGCAATTTTCTGTTAGCGCTATATAATTCATCGGAACTAATGGACATAGCCCTTTGAATCATTGCCGATTGTTCATCAAAATTATTGTAGGAACGATCTACAGCGGCAAGAAATGTTTTTAATTCTTCACTAGATTTTAATTCTTCACTTAAATACTTTCGTAATTGACGTTTAAGTAATGAATTCATTATTCACTTATTAATGTTATTGTCATCGTTTGGTTATGTAACTGACATGCCATTTCTCCATGAAATGGTGCAATTTCGCCGTAAGAATAAAAACCACTTACAGCAGTACCTTCTCCTAGAATTTCTATGACTTCGTCTATCTCTTCTTCTACACGTTGATCTAGTACTAACTTTCTTCCTATACAACTTACTAGAAAGGCAATGTCTGGTTTATTTTGTCTAAATTCTAACGCTTGTCTTGCAGCACGTTCTGAAGCATTTGCAATGTTATCTACGTTAGTCATCATTAACTGCACTTTAGAATTTTGCTTTATATCGCCTGCTAAAATAACGGCATTTTCTTCATCATTAATATTAAGAATAGATCTCACTATAGATTGTTCTTCATCTTCAGATTTTACATTTAAGGGATATAATAAGGCTGCTCCTGGTAAATCTTTAGCTTTTTCTCCTAGATAGGTTTTATATAAATCTAACGCAGGCAAACCATCTAACTCGTATAGTGTATTACCTTCAGATTTTGTTACTGTACGTTCTGGACCAAAAGGCGTCCAACCACCATGTATTGAAAACGTAATTTCTAACGTATCACCATAAAAACCGACTGCGACTAATTCTCCTTCTTTAGGATTTTCATTGTAAGATGCTAGCGTCTTTTCAAAACGGGTATCATCACCACATAAACCGCCTGTAATTAATAGATTTTCATTGTTGGTTGTGCTCATGCCTTGTGTCAGCTGACTACCATTTATAAAACTACCTTCAGACACAACAAAAACGTATTTAAGCCCTTCGGAAGGAAATTGTTTAATAAGATCATTACCAGTTTTAAAACTATCTAAATCAGCATTTAATACATTACTAGTTTTAATGATAAACTTACTTTTTTCAAACTCCATAGCAGTAATGGTAATGCTATTTTCATTTACTGTTCTCGATGAAATTTCTGCACATGCTGAACCGAATACGATATGTCCATCTGGAAACAATACTTTAATTTCCTCATAAATAGAAGGATCTTCTAAAAGAAAACGATTTCCAAAAACAATAACTAAAGGTTCTATTAGTTTTTGATTGTCACCAACATAGGTCCAATCTTTATTATTTTGTTTTACTAATTGTACTATTTTCATGCTTACTTTTTAAGTGTAAAATAAAATGTAGTCCCTACGTTGAGCTGACTTTCTAACCAAATTTGACCTTCGTGTAAATCGACAATTTTTTTAACGATCGATAGTCCTATTCCCGTGGAATCTTTACTTTTATTTAACGTATGGAATATTTTAAAAATTTTATCGTGAAACTGCTTATCAATACCAATTCCGTTATCTTGTATAGAGAATTTATAATGACTTTTTAAATCTTCAAAATCTATTGTTATTATACCTTCTTCTTTATCAATAAACTTAACAGCATTACTAATTAAATTTTGAAATAGCTGCTGTAACTTAATGGCATCTCCTTTTAAGGTTGGCAACGGATGAATAGCATTTATATTAATATGCTCTGGAATATATAGAATGGTAATTACATCTGAGAGTATTTTATCTAAATCAACAGCTTCAGTTTCAATTTTTTCGGCTCCAACACTAGAATAGTCTAATACATCTGTAATTAGTTGTTCCATCTTTTCTAAAGTCGCTTCTATGAGTTCAAAATTCTTTAAACTCATTTCATCTAATTTCCCTTTATTATCTTCTTTTAGCCAACTTACTAAGGCATCTATACTTCGTAAAGGCGATTTTAAATCGTGAGAGACAATGTGCGCGTATTCTTGCAATTCATCATTACTCTTTTCTAATTTAATGAGTAATTTTTCTTTTTGAAGCTCTAACTCTTTAAGTTCTGTAATATCTAAATGAACGCCAATAGAACCAACAACATCTCCATTTAAATTAAAATTTGGAGCTCCACTAATTAGCCAATACCTTATATCTCCCTGTTTTGTTTTTACCTTTAGCTCGTAAGAATTAGACTCACCTCTCCTTCTTTTTTCATGTTCTTTGGCAATAATTTCTGAACCGTCTTCTATAGGATAAATTTCTCTAGATTTCTTACCTAATAATTCCTCTTCTTTATAACCAGACATTTCTGAGAAACTCTGATTAATCATTAATATTTCATCATCGTTATTAACCTCAACCAATCCTAAATTCATATTAGCAATAATGCTAAAATATTTTTGCCTCTGTGCCTCTAATCTTTTACGATATGTACGTTTTAATGTTACATCTGTAAAAGTCCAAAGAAAACCTTTAGACTTATCTCCAATATTAATTGGCATATAATTGCGCTCTAATATGGTGCCATCTAACATTTCTAGTTCGTCGCCTATAACAGTTTCCTTCGCCTTATCAATGGATTGCATACGTTGTATAAAGCCTTCTGGATTTTTAAATAAAACTTTGTTTTTTTCTGAGGCAGTGGCACAATCCATACCATACAAATCCGATGGTTGTGCGTCTATCTTAAAAAGTTCACAGAATTTTGTATTGGTAAGAACAATATTTCTATTTTCATCTTCTAGAATAATACCGCTGTCGAGGTTTAAAACTAACGTCGCTAATCTACTTTCTGATTCTATTAGTTTTTCTGCAGATGCTCTTTCTTCTGTAATATCTCTAACAATACCTTGAGCTGCAACTGGTTTATTGTCTTTATCAAAAACAATACTTCCATTTACATGTACCCATTTAACTTCCTTTGATTTGGTATAAACTCTAGTTTCATAATCTTTAAAAAAGCCATGAGACAGTAAATTATTAAAACATTCTTCGGCATATTGAAAATCATCTTTATGTATTAATTTAGCAACATTAACACCTTCTTTATCAATATCATAACCAAACAACTTAGTGGCAGCTTCGTTAAATTTTAAAATCTTTCCATTAAGATCTATAACCACATAAGCGTCTACTATGTTTTCGAAGACGCCTTGTAATTCTGATGATTTTTCGTTTAATAAATTTTCAAGTTTTTGAGATGTGAAGTAGAGTTCCCTTGATTTTTCTTCTAGGATTTTTTCGGCTGCTTTCCGAGCGTTTTTCTCTCTATCTAGAGCCCGTTTTAATATCTCAACTTGGTTCTGATCCATTAATTTTTATTAATCACAAACCTTACCTTGGTGCCGTCTTCTTTAATTTTTTCTAATTCTATGGTAGCTGTAGAGTTAAAATGTTCGAATGTTTTATTCATTAAACCAAGCCCAAAATGATGCATGGCTCTACTAGAAGTATAATCCATTATAAGATACTTATCGGTTTTTTCAATTACCTCAAAAGTAGGTAATTCTGCGTCTGGGTATATTTTTCTAACTTCTACGTGAATATGATTTTCAATAGAAGAAATCATTTCTATCGGATCTTTATAAGTTGCTAAAAGACCTGGATAACTTTTTTCTATAACACCAAAAAAATGTTCTGCGTATACTAAAAGTAAATTATCAATAGAAATACCCGTATTTTCACTTAAATGCTGAAGTAATTGTAACATTTCTGAAAAACTATAAGTGCCAACAGAAGTATAAACTCCTTCTGACTCTAACTCTGAACTCGAAATAATTTTATCTACCATTTCTAATCCAAACTTATCTTCTACTAACTCTAAAAACTCAGTAAATACAATACCTTTCATTATACTTTTATTAATTCGTTAATGCTCCAATATGCCAATAATTTTTCAATTTTGGTCATATAATCTTCATATTTTAGAGGTTTTAATACATAACCAGCTACACCAATTTTATAACACTCCAATAAATCTTTTTGATTGTTAGAAGTTGTAAGTATAATCGTTGGAATATACTTTAAGGTCTCGTCATTTTTTAAAATTCCTAAGAATTCAATACCATTAATCTTTGGCATGTTTAAATCTAATAAAATAATATCAGGAAGCACATCTTTTTGTTCTAAAATTTTAAGTGCATCTTCCCCATTATTAGCTTCTATAATTTTATGATTTAGTTGCAATGAAGATATGGTTCTATTTAGCTTCATTACCTCAATCATGTCGTCCTCTATTAATAATATGTTAAGGGTTTTCATTAATAACTGGTTTACATTTAAGAAGCCAAATTAGTTGAATAAGAGCGCATCAATCTTTTAATTCGGTTAATTGTAATTTAGTGTCGACGGATGGCAGATAAGTGTCGACGAATGGTAAATGCTAAAATTATGACTTAAGCAGCCAATTTTACACTATTATTTAGCTGGTTTGTAGTTTTTAATGTTGATAGCTGCGCTTCAATTTTGATTTGTTCAAATTCTTGAAGAAACTCTATTGAAAAGTTTTTAAGTGTTTTTTCTTCTAAATACATTTCAAACTCAGAAATAAACTCTAATTGCTTTAAGTTTTTCTGTAAAAGCATTTGCTTATTATCAACAATACTATTTGCTTTTTTTATTGAATTTTTAGCATCTGTTACTGATAAGTGAGAATTTTTAGTCTTAGTATTTTTACTTGCATCTGTAGTATTTATAAAACTATTTCTATAGTAAAAGTAAACTGCTACATGGCCTAGAAAAAATATTATGTAAATAAATAATGTGTTCATCGTCTTGAGGTTAAATGATTAATTACACCACAAAACTACAGGTTACATTAAGTGAAAAAAGCTCTTTTTCGATGAGTAAACGTTTTGAGACGACGATTAGAGTAAAAGTTTCTTTAACTAGAATTTCCGTTAATCTTAAATACTATCTCTCAGCTTTTTAGGCAATCCTTTAACAACCATAGCATAAGAATGGTCAATTAAATCTGTTATTAACTTTGGAGATAATTCGCCTGTATGAATGTAAACACTATTCCATTGTTGCTTATGCATATGGTAGCCTGGTTTTATACTATCGTACGCTGCTCTTAGCTCTTGTGCGTATTCAGGATCACATTTTAGATTAATAAAGGCTTCCCCATTTTCCCATCGTTTTAAAGAGGCTAAAGCAAACATTTTGTTACAAACTTTAAAAACTAAGGTATCGTTATCAAAAGGAAAGTGTTCGGTCACTTCCTTTTTAGCCATGCAATAGTTTCTGTAGTCTTCTATGTTCATTTTAAAAGCTTCTTTTCTTCTCCTTCTATTTTTAAGGCTGAATAGTCCAATTTCCAACCAATAGTTTGTACTAAGTTTTCTATGAGCTGAATAGCCTCTAAAGCTTCTACTTTAGCTACATTATACAAGCCACTTTCTGGAATTTTATCCATAATATGTTCTTTTGCTTTAGTATGCAATTCGGTTAAATCTGAAGCTTCAAACTTATTAAACATACCATCGGACTTATCGTAATAATTAATGTCGCTTTCTATAGACAATACTTCTGGCTGAGGAAAATGGGATAAAACAACTGTTTTGCTTTTAGAATTAGAGTTCATTTGTATTTTACTCAAATCAAATCCAACATGGGCTTTTGCATTAATAACCACTAATGCTTTTTTCTTACTAGAAATTAGTTTTAAGAATTTTTCTTTAACGTCTTCGTAATGATAAATTTCAGCAAAATCCCCTTCTACTGTTATAAACTTACAAACGCGCTTTATTTTATCTAACAGAATAATAGATTGTGCATTTGTAATTTGTTTTGTTTTCCATTGTTTATATATGGTAACCAAACCTAAGGTTACTAAAATGCTTATTATAATTATAAAAAAAGTCTCCATATGTCTTTATCTATGTGACACCAGATGGTCTTACTAGTCACATGGTATTATTCTATTACTTTATATAAAATTGGTTTACTAGGTGAAGCATCGTTTTCAAACGGTGCTATTTGTAGATTAAGCATATAACAACCATCATCAATTTTATTAGACACATAAATAAACTCCGTAATGGTAGCGTCTAATCTCAAATTCCCTTTGGTGTTCCAAAAGGCATTGTGTGCTAAAAGTTCTCCACCATCTTGCTCTTTATCTACGCTTGGCAAATCTATAAGCAAGTGCTTAACACCTTTTGTCCTGAGGTAAATAGCAGCATCTTCCATTAAATATGTTGGATTTGTATTAGAATATTGACGCGACTTTTTTTCTTTGGTATTTGGTAACGTTCTTATGATAACAGCATCACGCTTTTTATTACCTAAAGCAAATTGCAGTTGTTTTTTAGAAATCACATAATCATCACCCAATTTTTCTGGCGCAACAGTAACAACTTCTGCTAAGAAGAAAAACTGTTTTAAATGTTTATTTATTGAATATACTTTTTCAGTAATATGACCAACCGTTTCAGTATGTGTAATATGAGAATGCGGATTAAAGGTAATTGTATTAAAATTTACAACTGCACCATCTGCCACACTAATAGTCTCACCATCTATAACCTCTGGAGCTATTTTTGGAGGTCCAATATACCATGCATTAACATTAGGAGCATTCCCTTTTAATGGTATGGAAATATCAAGAGGTTGCGATAAATCTATTTTTAATTTTCTAGAATTGTATTGTATTGTTGTGATCAAGATAAATTAAGTTTAAACAGTTCAGAAGCAATACCATCACATAAAAATTGTCCCTTTTTTGTGACGCGTAAATGCTCACCTTCAATATACAATAATTGTTGATTTATAAAAATTTCTGATTGTTCAATTAGGTAATTTTTAAAAGTTACACCAAAGTCTTTATCTACTTTTGAGAAGGAAACTCCCCAAATGGTTCGCAAACCTGTCATCACATATTCGTTGTATTGGTCAGTTTTAGTTAAAGTTTCAATTTCTATTGGCAATTTGTTTTGATGAATCGCTTCGATGTATTTTGAATTGTTTCTCACATTCCAGCCACGTTGTTTTCCATTAAAAGAATGTGCAGATGGACCAATACCTACATAAGATTTTCCTTTCCAATAGGCTGAATTATTTTTGCTAAAAAAACCGTCTTTCCCAAAGTTAGACAACTCGTAATGTATAAATCCGGAAGCTTCTAACTTATCTTTTAATAAATGAAATTGCTCATGGGCTTGCTCATCATCTACATTATCAATAATACCTTTTTTTATAAAGGAAGCTAAGGCGGTTTTTGGCTCAACCGTTAAGGCATAACTCGAAATATGTGGCACATTAAAACTTAGAGCGGTTTCAATATTTTGTAACCATTGCTCATTGGTTGCACCTGGAATGCCGTAAATTAGATCTAGTGAGATATTATCAAAGTGTTTTGTAACTTCTTCTAAACACGCTTTAGCTTCTTGTGCATTATGTGCACGATTCATGAGTTTTAAATCTCCTTCGAAGAAGGATTGAACACCTATACTTAGTCTGTTTATTGGTGTAGTCGTTAAGTCGTGGATTCGTTTAGGCGATAGGTCATCTGGGTTGGCTTCAAGTGTGATTTCCGGATGGCTAGAGACCTTATAATTTTTATAAACCGAATCAATCAAAAACTGTAATTCGTCATTTGTCAATAAACTTGGAGTTCCACCACCAAAATAAATGGTCTCAACGGTTGTGTTTTTGAATTCGTCTTTTCTAAGTTCTATTTCTTTAGTTAAGGCATTTATAAGTTCATCTTTCTTTTTTAATGACGTTGAAAAATGAAAATCGCAGTAATGGCATGCTTGCTTGCAGAATGGTATGTGGATGTAGATGCCGGACATTTAGTTTTTTCGTTTTGGTCCTCTCACTAATTTTCGAGTGTCATGTCGTATAACTCTCAATTCTTGATTGACAGCTTTAATGGCTTCAATATTAGCATCTGAAATAATTTGGTGATCAACCAGTAAATGGGTTAAATTAGGTAAATTCCCTATTTCTTTAGGTATTTCAGAGAATACATTGTTATGTAACCATAATGTTTGCAAACTGTCCAACTCTAACACTTCATTAGGAAAAGTATTTAACCTATTATATGACAAGCCACAAAAATTCAAATTACTTAATTCAGAAAAAGATGCTGGCAGCTTTTTGATATCATTACTACCAAGTGATAAATGTTCTAAGGTTAATAATTGCCCAATATCAAATGGAAGTTTGGTGATTTTGTTAGCTCCTAAATTCACATATTTTAAATTAACCAAACCTCCTATTTGAGATGGCAAATTTCTTAGTGTGCCAGCGTTACCAACAATATTTATTAATTGATTACAATTAGCTAATTCATCTGGCAAACCTCTTAATCCATTTGGTGAAATATCAAGCATCTGCAAGCATCTTAAGTCACCTATTGATGACGGCAATTCTCTTAGTTTTCCATTTGCCCCAAGGTTTAAATACTTTAGATTAGTTAGCTCACCTATATTTTCATTTAGAGTCCTAAAATCATTAAAGGTTAAGCTTAACATTTGAAGATTAGTAAGCTTATTAATATTATCTGGTAAAGCTCTTAAATAGCATCTATCTAACTCCAAAATAATTAAGTTAGGTAACTTCGCTAAATCATCAAACAGTTTTTCTCTATCCGAAAATCTATTACTTGATAGATTTAAATATTGAAGATTTTTAAATTGAAACAGCTGTTCTGGTAATACCTTTATTTCAGTATTACTAAGATTTAAAGCATAGATTTCATCCTTTTTAATTAAAAGAGAATCTAAATTTGTTTGTTTGTTAAGATAAAAAAACTGACTCAGCAAGCCAGATCTGTGATACCCTTCTCCTTGATAAATATCTAAATCTGGACAATAACTATTTATAGCTTCATAAATATCTGCAAATTTAGATTCAGGGACTACAAATGCGTTATAATCCTCAAACTTTAGCTCTTCTTTTTCAATACGTTTCATCAGCTCATGATCAGTTTCAAAACCTCGGTCTTGCATTGCTGCTAGCTCCCATAGTGCACTTTCGGTATTACCTCCAAAATACTTGGACAACACCCAATAATAATAGATGTTTTTCAGTTCTTCCTTAAGCCCAGGAAAATAGAGTCTTTCCATGTAAGCCCTCTCAGCCAGAACAAACTTTTTGGCAGAAAAAGCAACATTGGCTTTCCAAGTTAATAAAAAAGCATTCTTTCCTTTTTTTTCAATTAACCTGTTTATTTCAGCTAATGCTTCAATATGGTTACGTTGTAAAAAGTTAGATTGAAATCGAAATACCCTTATGGCATCATCACCTGGGTATTGATCTAAATAAATATCTAAATCCTTTACTATTTGCACATTATCTCTTTGAGGAAGGTGCGAAATGATTATAGCTCTTAACAAGTAATTTCCAATACTATCTGGTTGTCGTTCTATAACCTCATCTATCAAAGTTCTTGAACTAGACCAATCTTCTTTTGTATAGGCTTCATCAAACTTTTTGTTAAGTTCTTCATCACTTAAAAATTTTGAGCAAGAAGAAAATGCCAAACACAAAAAAAGGAACTTGATAAATTTCATAATTAAATAGATTCCTGCCTACGCAGGAATGACAAATCAATGATTAAACAAATAAACCATAAAACTACTTCTTAACTCGATTCTCATTTTGCTTTACAAAAGCTCCCCAACCACTATAACTTTTACCTATTGTTACTCTACCTTCATTATAAAAATGACAAACAGCAGCTGCTAAACCATCCATAGAATCTAAATTTTTGGGTAGTTCTTTTAAGCCTAACATACCTTGTAACATTTTAGCAACCTGTTCTTTACTAGCGTTTCCGTTTCCGGTAATTGCCATTTTAATTTTTTTAGGTGCGTATTCTGTAATTGGCACTTCGCGAGATAAACCGGCTGCCATAGCAACACCTTGTGCTCTTCCTAGTTTTAGCATACTCTGCACATTTTTACCATAGAATGGTGCTTCAATCGCTATTTCATCTGGATGATACGTATCAATGAGTTCTACAGTACGTTCAAAAATGAGTTTAAGTTTAAGGTAATGGTCATCGTACTTTTTTAGCATTAACTCATTGAGTTGCATAAATTCCATTTTTTTGTTAACCACTTTTATAAGTCCAAAACCCATAATAGTAGTTCCAGGATCTATGCCTAAAATAATCTTTTCTTTACTCATCTAATCAATCACAAAACTGACAGCCACTTAATGAAACTGCTACACCAAAGGTAAGGTTAAAAACACTACCATTAAAAGCACCTAAACCACTTATAACAGGATCGTACTTATCTAATGATGTTAAACCATATATATAAGCAACATCTGTGTAAATAGATACTTTTTCGTTAATTGCGTAATGTACCTCTAAACCGCCTAAAAGGTTCATATACGTTTGTTTATTATCTTTGAGATTGGCTAATGGTTTTACAAACGATATACCAGGACCAGCATGCAAAATAGTTCTAAGACGATTGGGTAAAAAGCCAATAAATCCAGAAGGGTCATAAACAAATTGAGCGTTAATACGTGAGTAATTTATCTTAAAATCTGGTGTGTCTTTATCACTTTTAAAGCGATTAAATCCGTAATCTAATTTTACCCCATAATTACTTTTTAGCATATGCTGAACACCTAAATTTACTGTTGGAAAATTGATAGGTTGCGCATAAGAACCACTTACAAACCCATCCGTAGTTGGGTAATTTATACCAGCTGCAAATAAGGCTTTCCATTTACTGGTCTTTTTAAACTGAGCATTACTATTTAGTGATATAAAAACGATAGTAAAAAAGAGAAGGTATTGTTTTAAATATTGCTGCATCTGTTACTTTTTAGTTTAATTTGTTATGAACTCATCTTCACTCTTTCTTTTCCCTAAAAAATGGCTTAAATTTACCCATATTTCAACTATTTTTTCAAGTGTAGCTAGCTATGCTTTTCTAATATAGTTTCATCTAAATAAATTTCTTCTCATTTTCGGTTAAAAACAAAAAGTTAAGACAAGTTCAATATGCATTACAATGTGCCATACAAAACTAAACAATTCTTCTTTGTACTTATAAAGTTGAGCATAGTTGTTGGCGCATTTTATTTTATTTATTCAAAATTAGCAGAAAACGAGAATTTACAATTCAATGAATTTATTGCGTTTTTAAAAGAAAATAACACGTTTTCAGCCAAAAACATCATTTTTTTAATCTTTTTGAGCCTTTTTAACTGGTTTTTTGAAATTTTAAAATGGCAACAATTAGTAAAGACCATTAAACAAATTTCATTTAGATCTGCTTTAGAACAAAGCTTAGGAGGATTAACTGCGTCATTAATTACACCAAATCGTATTGGAGATTATGGTGCTAAAGCCGTTTATTATGCCAAACAGCATAGAACAAAAATTGTTTTGCTTAACCTATTAAGTAATTTGGCACAAATGACCATAACTACTATTTTTGGACTAATTGGCATTATCATTTTTGTAAATCGATATCAAATAGATGTTAACTATTATAGAGTTACCAAATTTTTGTTCTTAATTGTTATAATTGGTCTATTTGCAATTATAGGAGTTAAACATAGACGCTTTAAAATAAAAGGATTTTCTTTTAGACGTGTTAGCGACTATATAAAAAAACTACCTTCTAAAACACATTTTACAACCTTTGTATTTTCATTAATTCGTTACTTAATTTTTTCATTTCAATTTTATTACTTACTCAATTTATTTGGTGTAGATGTAGACTATACTAAAGCAATGGTAGTAATAACAAGCATGTATTTTATAGCTTCAATAGTGCCATCTATTTCAATCTTCGATGTAATTATAAAAGGAAGTGTAGCCGTATTTTTATTTGGCTACGTCCAAGTGAACGAACTTACCATTTTATCTATTATTACAATTATGTGGTTATTAAATTTTGCGATTCCGAGTGTATTTGGAAGTTATTTTGTGTTGAATTTTAAACTACCAAAACAACTAGATTAATGATTCTATATAGTGTTATTACAATCATAATTTTATACTTATTTCTCATAGGTGTATTTACTTTTGGTTTTGATAAAGTAGAGACTTTTAAACTTCAAGATCTACCTTCTAAGACTAAATTTTCTATTGTGATTCCGTTTAGGAATGAAGCTGAAAATTTACCGAGATTACTAACTTCTATTTCAAAATTGAACTATTCGAAGTCAATGTTCGAGATTATTTTGGTAGATGATGATTCTGAAGATGACTCGATTGCAATAATTGAAAAAGTTCTCGATACAAAATCCTTAAAAAAGGATTTCACTCGAACTGACAACATAAGGATTATTAAGAATAAAAGAACTTCAAACTCTCCAAAAAAAGATGCCATAACCACGGCCATTAAGGCTTCAAAATTTAATTGGATTATCACTACTGATGCCGATTGTATTTTGCCAAAATATTGGTTAGATGCTTTTGATGAATACATTCAAACTACAACCACAAATTGTATCGTTGCACCAGTGACCTATTATGGTCGTAACTCTTTTCTTAATCGTTTTCAGACTTTGGATTTTTTAAGCTTACAAGGTGCTACTATTGGTGGCTTTGGAATTAAAAAACCATTTCTAAGTAATGGTGCAAATTTCTGTTATCGTAAGTCTTTATTTCTGCAGATTAACGGATTTGATGGCAATGACAATATTTCTAGTGGAGACGATATATTTTTGCTCGAAAAAATTATTGAACATGATTCTAAGAAGATCCATTATCTTAAATCTCAAAAAGCTGTTGTAAAAACCAATCCTGCTTCGTCAGTTTCAAACTTAATTCAGCAACGATTGCGATGGGCATCAAAAACCAGCAATCTTAAAAATTGGTTCGCTAAATTAGTAGGCTTAATTGTTTTCTTAGGAAATTTAGTCTGTATAGCTTTTATTCCTTTAGTTCTTTTTAATGCAATGTTAGTAAAATTTGCTGCGGCTTTATTTATAATCAAATTTAGCATTGACTTTTTGTTATTGTTTAAAACCTCTCGATTTTTTAAACAAGAGACTTTACTACTATCTTTTCTCTTATCGAGTTTTGTGTATCCATTTTTTAATGTTGGCATAGCTTTTTTATCTTTCTTTAAATCATACCGTTGGAAAGGTAGAACGTCGAAGAAATAATGCTTCATCAAATATTTTTGATAGCTTTACATTAACCAATTCCCTATCCTTACATGAAAAAGATCCTATTATTTATTCTTATAAGTTTTACATTTCAGGTTAATTATAGTCAAGAAAACTACACTATTAATGGTGAAAATTTAAATCTAAAAACTGAAGTTGAAGGTCAACTAGATTTACTATGGAATACTTTTAATGGTAATTATCGCTACTTCGTTAGAACCGAAAATGGAAACATTACCGAATTAAAAAACACAAAAGACACCTACAAAACTTATCTTGAAGAGTATAAAACTACTTTAACCGAACTTACAAATGGTTTACCTGTAGGAAATCTGAAATTTAGATTATACAATCTTAAATCTTTTATAGATGGTTATAATGCTTCATTTAATTCGTCTTACGACTCGGTTGTAAATAAATCTAAAGTAAAATTTAGACTTGGCTTCTCTGCTGGTATTACAAATAATCCCTTTGTTGGTAACTCTAACAACGTAAAAACTCCGCTTATTGGTGTTGAATTAGAATTGTATGAAGCAGATGAAATGCCTAGACATTCTGGATTTTTACAAGCGAGACATGCTTTTGAAGCTAAAAAGTTTGATTATAGTACTAGCGAATTCTCATTAGGTTATCGTTATAGAATTATAAATAAACCCAAGTTTAATATTTACGGACAAGTAAAATTAGCAACTGTTAACATTACAGAATCTACTTTTATAGATGAAAATGGCATGAAAATTAGCACAAATGAAACCGCATTTGATGCCCCAATTATTTTTGGTATTGGCTCAGATATTAAAGTTGGAAAAAATAGCTATATTACTTTAGTTTACAGTGAATTATTTGCTGTATTTTTAGATAACCAAGGTAATTTTTCTACTGATATTGCTTTAGGTTATAAATTTAATTTATAGTTAGAGCACATTAATGAGTTTACGAAATTATAGAACGTCTAACCCTGTTTTTAACGGCTATTTTTGGGATGATGGTAAATCTTCTGCTAAAAAAATGACGGTTGCGGGTATTTTTATAAAATCCATCTTTGGCATTTTAATTATTGCAGCTATTACAGCCTACATCTGGAGACTTAATGAAAATGGCATATCTGTAAGGTGGTTTACACTTGGCGGAATGTTAGGTGCTGCTGTCATCAGTGTTTTAATTTCTATTCGGCAACAATGGGCACATTTTTTAGTACCACTTTATATAATAGCCAAAGGCTGCTTTTTAGGAGGTTTTTCGGCTTATGCACACCGTAATTTCCCCGAACTACCTTACCAAGCCATTGGAGTTACAATTGTCACCTTTTTTGTAATGCTCTTGCTATATCAATTACGGATTATTGTAGTTACTAAAAAATTACGAAGTGTAATTATCACGGCTGCAGTAAGTATTATGGTTGTATATCTTATTTCTTGGATTTTAAGCTTTTTTGGCATCAAACCCTACATTTGGGGCACATCTAACTTTGCTATTGCTTTTAATGTTTTAGCAGCAATAGTCGCGTCCTTTGCACTACTTTTAGATTTCGATTATATAGAACGCTATAAAAATAAAGCACCAAAACATAAAGAATGGATTGCTACTTGGGGACTTTTAGCTACACTAATTTGGTTGTATATTGAAGTGTTACGATTAATGCAAAAGTTTGCTATTCGGTTTTAGCTTCGACTCACTTCGACTTCGTTCAGTGACCAATACTGAGATAATTAATTAATCTTTACAATTACAGGTAATTCAAAAGCTGTAGTAACTTGTTGCCCTCTTTTTATTGCAGGATATATTTTTGGTACTCCCTTTAAACTTTGTCTAAGTAAACTATCTATTTCAGGAATTTGAAGCGCTGTTTCTGGTTGTTTTTGTATTGATTCTACCTCTAAAACACCTTTATTATTAATAATAATTTTTAGTTTAATCGTATCATTAACATCCTCAGAAACGGCAATATTTTGAGCTGCAAAAAATTCATTGACATTACTAATCAATGTATTTTGAAAGCAAATTTTAACATCTTCTTTTGCGGTAATAGAATCGCAACTACTAAAGGTTGGGTACGTATCAACCTCATTCCAATTAAAAGTTTGAAGTTCTTCCTCAAGTAAATCTTCAGGATGCACTTTTTTCTTTTCAAAATAATTGCAAGATGTTGCAAAAAGAAAGATTAAAAGAAAAACAATTCGATTCATTACTATAATTCTGATACCGAAAAGTACAATATTTTATCTAAAAAAGATATAAGACCGCTTTGCTTTTAGAAACTAGAATAAAGACTGGTGTAATAGTTTTATTTGTTATTAAAAAAATTAATCTTGTTCTTGGAACTTTTCTTCTTTAAGTTCTTTTAATCTTCTTTGAGCATATAACCTAAAAGGGCTTTTTTCATGCTTCTTAATATAGTTTTCGTATAAGTTTATTTTAGAATCTGTATCTGCATAATACTCATCTTTTGTTCGTATTAAAAAGAATTCTGCCATTATATTAGAAGGATCTTCTTTTATGGCTTTTTGAAAAGCTTTTATGGCTTTCTCATATTTTTTTTGACGATTATAAATCGTGCCTAAGCGTTGATATTCATGAGAAAGTGACACATCTTGTAGTTTTAAAGCCTTTGCAACATATTCTTCAGCCTTTTCAAAATTGCTAAGGCTTTCATAATAAGTACCAATAACAAATAGCGCATTAGCATCATTAGGATTAAACTTTAAAGCTTGCTTTCTATGGTAAATAGCATCTTCGTAATCTGAATTATGCGCATAACTTAAACTTAATTTTTCGTGAATAAACTCAGATTTTTCACCCAATTCTAACAGTTTTTTAAACCACACAACCGAATGTGTATAAAACTCTTGATGATAGTAGGATTGCGCTTTTAGACTGATTAGTTCTACATTATTGGCATAACTTTCTAGGCCTTTGTCTATAAATTGATGTGCTAATTCAAAATTTCGCTTAATAAGATGATGTTTAGCTATTTTAAAAATTGCTTTTTGGTGCGTCTGGTCTAAACTAAACGTTTTTTTAAATTCTTGTAAAGCCAAAGTATCTCTTTGTTTTTCTAAAACCACACCTAACTCGTAATGGTAATTTGGGTTTACACTATCTAAAACGATTAAATCAGTAAACATCTGATTGGCATCATCATACTTTTTTGTTTTGGTTAAAAGCTTGGCGAATTCATACTTAATTAATAGATTGTTTTCATTAGCTTTTATTGCTTTTTCGTAATAAACTAAGCCCTCACCATAATTACCAATGGCTATATAAGCCTTTGCTATTTTATCGTAAACCTCATCTAAGTTCTTAAGCTGTTTATAGGTCTCAATGGCTTTGGTGTAATTGCCGTTGGCATATAAATCATCGGCAACAGTCAATGCCGAAGATTGAGCTTCGGCATTAAATTGAATTAGTAAAATAAGAGTTAAAAAGACTTTTTTCATCTACTTAATTAAATATTATTTAGGGTTGTATATTAAATACAATAGGTAAAGAATAAGGTACTGTAACAGCTTTACCATTATGCTGACCAGGAATAAATTGAGGCAGTAATCTAATTACGCGTTTTGCCTCATCTTCTAATTTTGGATGTGCAGCTCTTGCTTTAATTTCAGAAATAGCTCCACTTTCATCAATTTTAAAATGCACAAAAATTCTTTGTTTCCCGTTTACACCAAGTGTATTAGCTAGGTTTGTATTAAAATTTTTAGCTATTAACTTGTTAATCGTGTTTGAAAAACATTTTCTACGCTCTACATTATCTGCTAAATTTTCACATTCTGTTAATGTTGGTACTTGATCAATAACTTTAAATGGCACTTCAGATGCATTATCATAATCTCTAGGGTTTAATTCCTGTACTTCCTCTACCACATCACCTGTATTAGGAAAAAACTTAAAATTCATGTAAGCTGTATAAGATTGTCCATCGGGAAAAGAAACTCCAACCTCGTCATATCCTTCTGGCACTTGCTCACTTTTATGATGAATAGAATAGCTCATAGTTCCTTCTTTAGAATTAGCAACTCCCCAACTCACGTAATCAGAATTGGCTTTTAAAAAATCCTCATATTTTTTGTGTGTTTCTTTTACATTATCTGTCATTCCGCCTTTTAGTGGCATCGTATAAGAATATTGCGCTAAATTAAGAGCCTCATTTTCTATAGTACTAATGGCTTCTTTTTCGCACGAAATGTAAAACAACATCCCAAAAACTACAGGAATTATAAGTGCATATTTTAATAGTTTGGGTTTTCTAGATTTTGATTTTTGTAACATAATAATTCGTTTTTTAATTAATGATTTATTGAAAAATGTATTTGTAAATGATATATTATTTGTTTCAAACACTTGATTAAGCAAACTCTTGTAATAATCTTTCTTACCATTTTGTCTTATGGCTTTGGCATCTGCTACATACTCGTGTAAGGTTTTAATTCTACTTTGATACATATATACTAATGGGTTAAACCAAAGTAGAACTCGCAATACTTCAAAAAACAATAAATCTATGGTATGCTTTTCTTCTACATGAATCAACTCGTGTTTTAAAATTGTTTGTTTCTCATTTTTAGAAATATGCTCACCTAAAAAAACAGTATTAAAAAATGAGAATGCGGCATTACTTCTAAGAATTTTTACAATTAACACATTTCCTTTCCAGCGCTTTGGATTTTGATATTTCATCCAATACAACTTTAGTAGTTTAAACACAAAAAATCCCATAGATAAGCACATACCAAACGCTAATATAATTTGCCATAATGGTGTAGAAGCTTGATCTAAAACTATGCCTGCCTGTAATGCGATTTCTGTATCTAAAGCCGTTACTGATGTTAGTTCACCAATAATAACTTCGGGTAATTGAATTACAAAATCCTTTGAAGTTACTTCACTAAATATATCCAACTTTATAAATGGCAATACTACCGAACCTATCGCTGTTGCTAAAAGGTACAAGCGATTGCAGTTAAAAAAAGTTTCATGCTTTAAAAACAGGTCGTACACCAACAAAAAGATAGTCTGAAACGCAATAATTTGTATGATATAATGTAACATGGCTATTTTTTATTGATTTCGTTTAACAAGGTTTCTATATCTTTAGTATCCACATCATTTTTCTGAACAAAAAAGGATACCATACTTTTAAAAGACCCTTGAAAATAATTATCTACCAGTTTATTAATAGATTGATTACTATAAGATTCTTTAGCTACAATAGGAAAATAGACATGCCCTTTCCCTTGTTTTTCATAATCTACAAAACCTTTACTTTCTAAAATCCTTACAATTGTAGACACCGTATTGTAGGCTGGTTTAGGCTCTGGTAATATTTCAATCACAGATTTAACATTGGCCTTTTTTAATTGCCATAAGGCTTGCATTATCTCTTCTTCTGCTTTTGTAAGTTGCTTCATCTTGTTCTGAACTTGTTTCAGAATCTTATTATTATTTAATAAAATCCTTTTAGGTTAACCAATCTTGAGATCCTGAATTAAGTTCAGGATACGCATAATGATTTATTTTAACTAAATCATTATGCTAATATAACTAAAAAATTAGTTTAAACTAATGTTTTAGTTATAAAATTGTAACTTTGTATTACTTATTGCGTCCTATAAATGAATTCTTAATTATTTATATGGAAATTTTTTTAGTCATTGTAGCACTACTTTTAATGATATTAGGTATTGTAGGTAGCTTTTTACCTGTTTTACCTGGACCACTCACCAGTTGGGCTGGTCTTTTAGTATTACATTTTACAGATGGCGTAGAATTAAGTAACACCTTTTTAATCGTTACACTTTTAGTCGCTATATTAATATACGTATTAGATTATATTATTCCTGCTATAGGCACAAAACGTTTTGGTGGTAGTAAATCTGGAATGGTTGGCACTACTATAGGCTTAGTAATTGGATTACTTTCCCCTATTCCTTTCGGAATTATAATTGGACCTTTTGTTGGTGCATTAGTTGGTGAGATGATTCATAGAAACGATATACAAAAGGCCTTGAGAGCGGCTTTTGGCTCATTCTTAGGCTTTATAGCCTCAACCTTTTTAAAATTTATAGTGGCCGTAATCTTCTTGGGCTTTTTTATCGCGAAATTATCAGAGCATAATGCCAGCTGGTTCTAATAACCGAGTTAATTAGAAAAGAAAAAACCTAGTCACAAATAATGTGACTAGGTTCATTTTCTTGCTATTAACTCAACAATTACTTAAAAAGGGATTAATTAATTCTTGTTGACTGCTGTAAATATAAGATAGTGCAACAACTTTGTGTTGTGGTAAAACCGCAAACTTATTGCGGAAAAACCGTAATATTCAACTATAGCAATAGTTTCAAGCGTTTTTTTAAGTCAAAAAAACTGAATTTTTCTAAAGGATTTTTATAAATACCCTTTATCTCTCGCTTCTTGTAAGAGAGTTTCGTCCTTACCGTCGTTAATAGAAAACAACAATTTAAGCTGCTTCTTTCTTTTTTCTAAGGCACTGGTAGATAACGGAATATATTCGCTTAAACTTTTAGTTTTTATACCTTGAGACAATAGATGTAAGATTTTGCGATTAATATCATCTACATATATTTCGCTTGTAAATGTCTTTTTTACATAATTATTTACAGTACTACTATAATAAGGAGGTGATTTTAAAATTTGCTGAAATGCATCAGCTAACTCCATAGATGTTAAATCACTTTTTATTAAAAATCCATCTGGATCAATTTCTTTTATAATATTATGAATTCTAAAAGATTCATTAAACATAGTTAAAATAACAATCTTAGAATTGGGTAATATTTTTTTTGCCAATAGAGCTAAATCCTCACCTGAGGTGTATTTTCCATCTTCGGATGCTGGTAAACTGATATCAAAAAAACAAACATCATATGGTTTTTCTTTAGAAGCACGATTTAGCATTATAACCGCAGTATCGCAATTATTTGCCGTATCAATTAGAAGAGTTTGATCGTCTTCTTTGGTTGCCATTAATACGTTTTGATAGCCCTCAATAATTATTGGGTGATCATCTACCATGAGTATGTTAATATGTTTCATGTGATATTATTTATGGTTTTAATCGTCACATGCTATTTGCACAAAAACATATCTTAATAAATATTGAAATGTTTTGCGCTCGGGTCATGTTGATTAGTTTGTGTAGGGAATCTTAACATTAACTTCTGTACCATTGCCAGATTGAGATGTAAAAGAGATACTTCCATTAATATCCTCAACACGAGACGTCATATTTTTTAAACCGATGCCCTTTCTATTTTTTGAAGTATCAAAGCCATCTCCATCATCAATGATATCTAAGCAAATTACGTCTTTTTCTAATGAAATGCTAATCTTAATAGCATTTGCATTTGCATGCTTATATATATTTTGCATAGATTCTTGGATGATTCTATAAATATTTATCTTAGTTTTATTGGTCACTAAATCCCAACTAATATCATCAGTATAATTAAACTCGTGCTCTAAACCATACGCTTGCACTTGGTTTTCAATTAACTCTGTAACTATATCCATAAATCCAGATCCAGAAACAAAATCAGTGTTTAATTCGTGCGATATTTTCCGAATATCCTCTTCTATAGTTTTTAGTTGACCAATATAATTTGCTCTAGTCATCATGGCTTCTTTGCCATCTTTAAAATTAATACTGTCTAAGCTTAATCTGGTACCAAACAATCTACCTAAAACACCATCATGTAATTCTTTAGACACTCTAATTTTTTCTTTAGCTCTAGCTTCATCTACTTTATCTTGTTGCCCCAACATAAGATTATAAATGTCTTCGTTAGCTTTTTGTTGAACTTGAATAAGTTTTAATTTTCTGTTTTTTGCACGTTGGGAAATAAGAATATATATAAGTATTGCTGTTAAGAGAAGTCCTATTGAAAGAATGAGTAAGTAGAGATTTTCTTTGGATATTTGTTTGTTTTCAGCTTCTAGTTCATCTGTTTCTAATTCTAACCTAGCAAACCGATTCCTGGCATTACGCTCATTATTTAAAAGACTATCACTTAATTTAATATATTTTTTTAGATAAACATTAGCTTCTTCACCTTTCTTGAGATTAGATAAAATGAGAAACGATTCTAATAATAATTCATTGTTATTTATATTCTCAGATATTCGTCGACTTTTTTCTGCATAAAAAATTGCTGAATCACCTTCTTTTAATGACGAATAAAACCTCGATAAATCAATAGCTACGCCAATTTTAGCAAGTTCATCTTGTAGTGTATCACTGATATTCTTAGCTTCATAGAACTGTAATCTTATTTTACTTAAATCCTTATCTTTTCTTAACGATTTTGAATATGCCAAATTTGCCAGTGTAATAGCATAAAAGGAAGGATCATCTTTAAAATACTGTTCTCGCTGCTTTATCACATATTGATATAACTCAATAGACTTATCTATATCACCTTTATTTTTATATACTTCAGCTAAATTATTTTTTGAATACAGTTCGTTATAATAACCATTATCCATTTCCTTAGCATTATTCAAGGCCTTATTATGGTATTCTATAGCTCTATCGAATGACTTTAATTTTAAAGAAACTACTCCAATGAGATTATTTAAGATCCAGAGATAGTCTAAACGACTTTCATTTATTGGAAAAGTATTGATGATTTTAATTGCTTTGATAGCACTTTCTTCGCAACCTACATAATCTTTCTCTCTTTGTTGAATATTAGCAATATTAGTGAGCACACCATATTCATCCTCTCCCATTTTTAACTTATCAAAAAGTTTTAAAGCTTTGGAATAATAATAAAAAGCACTATCTATCTTAAAGTCTTGATGATGGTAAAACCCTAAATTGTTATAACTGTAAGCTAATGCAATGGAATCATTTAACTTGATTGCTAATTTTAAATTAGTATGATTTAATTTTCTAAAAGGACCATAATCATCTTTTAATAGATATATAAAAGACAACTTTCGATTGCTTAACAATATAGTTGAATCCTTACCTGTTTTCAATGAGAGTTCGACAGCCTTTTTTGCGAACACTAATCGTTCTTCTAAAGACACACTACCATCCTCAGAAAGTTCCCTATATTCTTTAATCTTTTTATACTCGGAGAGCATATTTTGACCCTGCGACTTAAAGCAAAATGTAAATAGGATAAAAAAGATTAATAGACGAGACAATCTTTATTGTATTAAAATGAATCAAACTTTAAAACTAAGAATTAATATTTAAAATTAAGAATTAATATAATTAGAAAAGCCCTTATTGATTAATAAGGGCTTAAAAACTTTTAATTTTATATAATATATTTATCCGTTACCTGGCTTTTTTATTTTCGTTTTGCTAGTTGCTAATAAATCAAAGTTGCTTTTAGCTTCATAAGTAGGTTGATCATTTACAACCTTGTCAGATTGTACACCAGATACAGTTAATACAAGTACAGCAACTAGTGCTAAAGTAATTTTAAGGGTTTTCATATAGTCTATTTTAGGGTTTAAATAAATAATTAACGTCAAAAATGTAACATAAACGTTACGCTGAGGGAAGGGAATGGACAATTAACTATCTTAGGCTATACCTAAAACTATACTAAAATAAACGAGGGACGTTTTTAGACTATGGTTAGTCTAATAGTAAAATGGACTAAAATTTCCTTATTAAGCGATTTGAGGTCTTAAGAAGGAGGGGCAATATATAATTATTTATAATGAAGACAAAAAGATTATCGATAAAATACATTTTTTACCGTTTAAATACATGTAATTGTTTATAACGTGTTGAAAACTTCGTTTTTTTAAAGAAAAAGTTAACCAAAACCTACTTAAAACATAAAAGCATACTAATCTATCTATATAGAAGGAACCTCTAAAACAGCTTAGAAAAACCATGAAAAAAATTGAAAGCCTTTTTTGTATAAATATTTAATAAAGTAGATTTATTTGTCGTAGTCTAGTTCTCTTTCCAATCTTCCTCTTTGATCAAATATTTTCCATACACCTGTTCTTTTACCACCCGTAACAAGACCTATTTCTCTTAGATAAATCTCATCTATAGCTGCTCCATATTTATAATTCTTTATTCCAAAAGTAGTTGAAACCTCATCATTTCTGTAAAAATAATCTTTAGGGTCTGAAATATCTAAATCGATTAAAGTTGCAGTCACTTCACTAGAAATAGACCCCTTTAAATCGTACAATGTTTTGCTCAATAAATTACCCAAATTATCATAAACGGATTCAGATTTAAGTTCACCACTAACATAATACTCTAACCATAAACCTGCTTTTTTAGAATAGGTGTACTCTGGCATATCATAATATAAGTAAGCACCTTTGCCTTTTATAGAGCCATTAGAATAATGATTTTCTATAAATGAAGAATCACTATGCTTTAAGTTTTCAATAAGACTCGCAAGCCTATCACTGTGTTGGCCATAGGAAAAATAACATCGAGTTATAAGGAAAAGAAAAACAATAAACTTCATGATTTAATTAATATGCTTTACAAGGAACGCAGAAATGAAACGAATATTATAAATACAAGAAAGCATCTCAATTTATTTAAATTGCAATTACTCACTAAAGTTTCAGACGTTATAAATCATATAGAACAAAACTCCAGTTACCTTTAAGATAACTTGAAAAACGGGTTGATATACCAACAGTAAAACCATTTTCACGACGAAAAATATATCCTATGGATGTACTTTCGTAAGCCTGTTGATCGGTCTCAACAAACTCTTGTGTCAGTTGTATAATATAGTTATCATGTAACACTAATCCTTCTGGAAGTTGAACTCTATACATGTTTTCATCAAACACATTATTAACTGTATCAATAGTTATTCCTGGTGTTGCATTGTAAATCGTTCCGTCAGCTCTTACATTTCCAAGGGCGATTATTCTAGGCATTTTTAATATTTTATGATTTCACAACAAAAATAACCTAAATTACTTTATATCAAGTATTTAATTCACAAAACCATAAAAATTAACTGTACAAAACAAAAAAGCATCCCAATTTTCTTTATCAGAAAAAAGGAAAGCCTTTCATTGGTAAGTTCTCAATTTAATCGAGAATCTCACTACTACTCCAAGATTTCTCTTGGAACAACACAACATTTTACAATTGCCTTAAAAAAAAGCTTCAATTTCTTGAAGCTTTAGTTTTACAATTTTTGCGGTCTGGACGGGACTCGAACCCGCGACCTTCGCCGTGACAGGGCGACATTCTAACCAGCTGAACTACCAGACCGTTGCTTAATTGCGAGGGCAAATATACATTGCATTTTT
Organism: Winogradskyella echinorum; assembly: GCF_014297365.1. Lineage (GTDB taxonomy): Bacteria > Bacteroidota > Bacteroidia > Flavobacteriales > Flavobacteriaceae > Winogradskyella > Winogradskyella echinorum. The sequence goes on from NZ_JACOQD010000001.1 coordinate 774,820, forward strand.
AATTTGGCAAACAAAAATCTAAAAAAAAGAAGAATTACTAAATAAATTTTTGACGTTCAATCATGTAGGTGGTCAAAATATTATTAAAACCAGCGTTAATATCTGCTTCAACGTACTTAATTCTATATTGCCCGCACTTTAATCTTAGGTTATTAAAGTACATTTTTACTGCTTTTTCGTAATTTTCTTTAATGTTATCGGCATATAAATTAATATAATCACCTGTTTCTACGTCTATAAATCGCTTTGGTCTATTATCAAAATCAAAAGTGAGTTCCTTTGCTTTATCAAAGACATGAAATAATACCACCTCATGCTTATTATGTTTTAAGTGCCTTAAGGCTTCAAATAACTTTTCATCGTCCTCTGAAGTTTGAAACATATCTGTAAACACAAAAATTAAAGATCTACGGTGTATTTTTTCTGCTATTTGATGCAAATATTGGTAGGTCTCAGTCGTTTTTGAATCTGGTTTAGAAACTACGACTTCACTCAAGGTGTTTAATAACATTCTATGATGACGCTCACTCCCTTTTTCTGGAGAATAAAAATCATACGTATCACTATAAACACTTAACCCAACAGCATCTCTTTGTTTTTTTAGAATGTGCATTAAAGAAGCACTTGCTAATGCCGAAAATGCAATTTTATTAAGATTATCAACAGATGTACTAGCAGACTCTGGGTAATGCATAGAGCTACTATTATCTACAATAAGGTGACATCTTAAATTAGTTTCCTCATCATAGCGCTTGGTATATAATCGGTCCGTTTTGGCATACAATTTCCAATCTATGTACTTGGTACTTTCTCCTTGATTATAAATCTTATGCTCAGCAAACTCCGCCGAAAACCCATGAAAAGGACTCTTATGCATACCAGCAATAAAGCCTTCCACCACTTGCTTGGCTAATAATTCTAGGTTTTTAAAACCTCCTGTTTTATTGAGTTCTTGTTGTAAATCCATTAGTTACCGAAACTAAAAAAGGTTTGCCGTATAGACAAACCTTTTATCATTTCTTTTAGAGTATATTTCTATAAAAGAGCGTCGATAGCTTCAGCATAAGCTGTTTTTGGCGCTACACCAACTTGGCGACCAACAACTTCTCCGTTCTGAAATACCAAAACTGTAGGTATGTTTCTTACACCATATTTAGCTGCAAATTCTTGGTTTGCATCTACATCGACTTTACCAACTACAGCTTTACCTTCGTATTCTGTACTAATTTCGTCAATGATTGGCCCAACCATACGACATGGCCCACACCAAGCAGCCCAAAAATCAACTACTACTGGTTTATCACTCTTTAATACTGTTTCTTCAAATGTTGCATCTGTTATTTCTAATGCCATAATATTTATTATTTATTATATTCTACTTCAGTTAATGTACCTATTGGTAGATAAGTACGCAAAATTAGTCAAAATTTTTACTAAACCTTACATCGGCAGTATTTGATTTGATTATAACACTATTAACGATACATATTCCTTTTAAAACAGCACAACCCAAAGGGTGAGAATAGTAATTTATTATTGAATGCAAAATTCTTTACGCAACTTTTTAGTTGCATATTAAAATATTTTGTTTAATTTAGCAACCGTAAAGTTGCATATAAATCAAAAAACGAACATTATGAACAAAACAATCACAAAAGAAAAGGTATTTAATCATTCAATAGATCAGATTTGGAATGCCATTACAAATGCAGAAGAAATCTCAGCATGGTTTCTTAAAGCTGACTTTAAAGCAGAAGTTGGATATAAATATGTATTCAATTCTTCGGAAAAAAACTGCTCAGCAATAATAGGCGAAGTACTAGAAGCAAATCCGTACACTTTAACTTATACTTGGATAGTAAAAGACACACCAGCCATAACAAAAGTTACTTGGAAACTAGAAAACCTTGGCAATGCTACAAAACTCTATCTAGAACATTCTGGCATTGAAAATTACGTTGGCGACACTGCCATTGCTATGTTTGAGAGTTTTAATGGTGGTTGGGATAATTGTATCAATGGTTTAAGTACTTATTTAAAAGAAGAAGTCAATGCAAGATAATATCACCAAATTATTTAAAGCTATTGCAGATCCAACAAGGCGTGATATTTTTCACGCCTTAGTAATCGCTACCTCAGCATTGTCTATTACGCAGATTTCAAATCAGTTTTTAATGACCAGACAAGGTGTTACCAAACACATTAAGATTTTAAATGATGCTGGATTAGTACAAATGAAAGAAGATGGTAGAAATCGCTTCTGCTTCGCAGACCCAAAACCCTTAAAAGAAGTGAATAAATGGATGCAGTTTTATGCTCAGTTTTGGGATGATTCTTTAGATAATTTAGACAACTACCTAAAAACCAAAAAAGATGCTTAATAAAACTGAACACCAATCTCATTCAGATTATAAAAAACAGATTATGGTGCAATCTAACGCCAAAACTGTATTTAATGCTTTAACCGAGAACATTCATCTTTGGTGGTCACAGACCAGTGAGTCGTCACAAAAAACTGATGGACAATTCACTGTTACCTTTGACAATGGCTATTGGTGGACGTTCAAAATCTTAGAATTTGTTCCAAATACTAAGTTAGTTTGGCAATGTATCGCTGGCGAACCCGATTTTAATAAAGAATGGATTGGGCACATTTTACATTGGCAAATAAAAGAAGAGGATTCTAAAACAACTATTAGTTTTCATCAAACTGGTCTTACACCTCAAATCGATTGCTACGATGTGTGCTCTAGGACTTGGGATATGTTTATCACAGAAAAATTGAAAGCTTTTGTTGAAAAGAAGTGATTTGATAACTCAGTAAATTGATTGTTATTTAATTTAAAAAAGTTACTTCTTAGAGAACACCCCTTGAGGGGACTTTAGGGGTGTAAAACGTAAAATAATTTTGCTACGCAAACTCAAAACCTCTAAAAGAGGTCAACAAATGGATGCAATTCTATTCGCAATTTTGGGATGATTCTCTGGATATATTAGGTGGTTATTTGGATGAGAAGGAAGCTTAATAGAAAATGTGTAGCGGTTTTCTTAGGTAGACAGCGAACAAGCAATTAATAATACAAGTGTAATGTGACATTTTTTATTTTAATTCATACAGAGTTAAATCAGTTGGTCTTTCAAATAGAACTTTACCTAAAGAATGCTTTAAAATTGTAATATAAGGACCATAACTTAATTCAGGTCTAGTAACTGGTTTATTGAAATAAAGAGTGTCAAGTGAATTTGTTTCTAAATATTCACTAAAGTCAGAATGAATAAAGAACCTGACTTTTTCACCAGGCACTATATCTTCACACTTAAAAATCAAATTTCTAGCAATTCCGTCTTTCGTATCATCTTTAGCAAGATTAAAAACCTCTGGTACGAATAGAATTTTATCATTTTTTAAGACTCTTAAATGTAGTTCAACATTTTTCGCTGTATTGGCCCCAGTATTAATTATCATAAAAGAAGTTCGAACATAATTGTCGTCAATTGGTTTTTCAATATCAAATTCAACAGCCTTTAATTCAACTTTTTCAAACTGCTTTAAAACTACAGGATATGTGAAAATCAATTGTCCAAAACTTACAATAAATGCAAAAATCGAAATTATCAACGGCCAATTCCTCTTATTGGTTCTTTTGGACTTTTTTTCTTTCGATTTCTTTTTTTTCATTTCTTACAAAAGTTTACACTAATTGTACATAAAACAATAATATACGCATGTTTTTCAACATTCTAATTCAACTTATACCTCACATCATGTTCCTTCAACTCATGCAAAAGCTCTTGAGAAATCTTCACCTTATTTTTTCGGCTAGGCATTTGCACTTTTATTTTTTCAGCATTATCATACACCACAAAATTTAAGGTTTGGCTGCCTTCATGGAATTTAATTAAGTCGTGCAACACTGCTATTGTATCTTTTTCTAAATCTCTAATATTAAGCTGTATGGATAGCTTTTTAGCATACGTATCCATAACATCGTGTAACAACTGAAAACTATTAAACTGAATTCTTGGTTCCCCTTTTTTACCTGTATCTCTATTTACCCAACCTTCTTTTACAAAAGCTCTTACATATACAAATGAGTTAACTACAAAGAAGTGTCTAAACTTTAAATAATCTTCGCCAAAAATTCTAAATTCATGGCTATCTGTATAATCTTCAATAGTAAATAAAGCCCATCCTTTACCCTGTTTGCTTACCCTATGCTGAACATCTGTAACTACTCCTCCAAAGGTCACTTCTCTATTTAAAATAGCATCTAGATTATTAAAATGAGAAATCACTCCATTACAAAACGTTTTCATTTCAATTTTAAAATCGTCTAAAGGATGCCCAGAAATATAAATACCAACCACCTCTTTTTCGCGAGATAGCTTCTCCATAGTTCCCCAATCTTCACAAGGCGGTACTTGTGGTTCTGCAATCTGTACGTCACTAGCTTCCCCAAACAAACTTACCTGAGCGGAGTTTTCATTTTCTTGATGTTTTGCACCATATTTAACCGCTTTTTCTAAAAAGGTAATACCATCACCATCATGCGCAAAATATTGTGCTCTATGTGTATCCTCAAAACAATCAAAACCACCAGCATTGGCTAAACCTTCAAATGCTTTTTTATTAGCAGCACGCAAATCTATACGCTTCGCTAAATCGAAAATAGATTTATAATTACCACCTTCTTTACGACCTTCTACAATCGTCATTACAGCTCCATGTCCAACACCTTTTATGGCTCCCATTCCAAAACGAACCGCATTATCTTTATTTACCGAAAACTTGTAATAACTTTCATTAACACTTGGTCCTAAAACAGGTAAGCGCATACGCTTACACTCTTCCATAAAAAATGTTACTGATTTAATGTCGTTCATGTTATTAGACAAAACGGCTGCCATATATTCTGCTGGATAATGCGCTTTTAAGTAGGCCGTTTGATAAGCAATCCACGCGTAACATGTAGAGTGCGATTTATTAAAGGCATAACTTGCAAAGGCTTCCCAATCTTTCCATATTTTTTCTAGTTTGTCTTTATCTAAACCTTTAGCTCCGGCTTGCTCAATAAATTTTGGTTTCATCTTGTCCAAAACCGCGATTTGTTTTTTACCCATAGCTTTTCTCAATACATCGGCTTCACCTTTGGTAAAATCTGCTAATTTTTGAGATAGTAGCATTACCTGCTCTTGGTATACTGTAATACCATAAGTTTCCTTAAGGTATTCTTCCATTTCTGGTAAATCGTACACAATCTCTTCGTCTCCATGTTTTCTAGCAATGAAACTTGGGATATATTCCATAGGACCTGGACGATACAAGGCATTCATAGCAATTAAATCATCAAAAACCGTAGGCTTCAGATTCTTCATATGTTTTTGCATACCAGGAGATTCATACTGAAAGACTCCAACCGTTTCACCGCGTTGAAACAATTCGTATGTTTTTACATCATCTAGCGGAAAATTCTCCGGATCGAGTTCAATGCCATGTCTTGCCTTTACAATTTTAACCGTGTCTTTAATTAAGGTTAAGGTTTTTAATCCCAAGAAATCCATCTTCAATAAACCTGCACTTTCTACGACAGAGTTATCAAATTGCGTCACATACAAATCGGAATCCTTAGCTACAGAAACCGGAACATAATTAGTAATATCACCAGGAGTTATAATAACACCACATGCATGAATACCTGTGTTTCTTACCGAACCTTCTAAGATTCTAGCTTGGTTTACGGTTTCTGCTTGCAAATCTTCACCATCAGAAATATTAAGCAGTTCGTTGACTTTTTCTAAATCTTCTGCTCTGAATTTTTTAGCTAAATCTTTTTCAGAAAGACCAAATATCTTTCCGAGTTTAGACATCGTCGGAATTAATTTTGAAATGCGATCTGCATCACCAAGTGGCAAATCTAAAACTCTAGCTGTATCTCTAATCGACGATTTTGCAGCCATTGTACCGTACGTGATAATTTGTGCTACTTGGTTAGCTCCATATTTATCTATAACGTATTGCATAACTCGTCCACGACCTTCATCATCAAAATCAATATCGATATCTGGCATGCTTACACGATCTGGATTTAAGAAACGCTCAAAAAGCAGGTCGTACTTAATTGGGTCAATGTTAGTAATCCACAAACAATAGGCAACCACAGAACCAGCTGCAGATCCACGACCAGGACCAACGGATACATCCATTTTTCGGGCTTCGCGAATAAAATCTTCTACAATTAAGAAATAACCAGGATAACCAGTGTTTTCAATAACGCTCAACTCAAAATCGAGACGTTCTTTTATTTCTGGAGTAATCTCACCATAGCGCTTTTTTGCTCCTTCGTAAGTGAGATGCTTTAAATAGGCATTTTCTCCTCGTTTACCATTATCTTTTTCGTCTTCTTCATGCTTAAATTCATCTGGTATATCAAAAGCAGGCAGTAATACATCTCGAGCCAACTCATAAGGTTCAATTTTATCAACAACCTCTTGAATATTTACAATAGCTTCAGGCACATCTCTAAACAAGGCTTTCATTTCTTCCGAAGACTTGAAATAGTATTCTTGATTTGGTAAACCATAACGATATCCACGACCACGACCAATTGGTGTTGCTTGTTTTTCCCCATCTTTTACACACAACAAAATATCGTGTGCGTTGGCGTTTTCTTGTTCAACGTAATAGGTGTTGTTAGTTGCAACAAGTTTAACATTGTGCTTATGAGCAAATTGAATCAATACCGTATTCACACGATTTTCGTCTTCTTGATCGTGACGCATTAATTCAATATACAAATCGTCTTGAAAGGTTGCTTTCCACCATAGTAAAGCCTCTTCTGCTTGGTTTTCACCAACGTTTAACACTTTACTTGGCACTTCACCATAAAGGTTTCCTGTTAAGCAAATAAGGTCTTCTTTATATTGCTCTATAAGTTTTTTATCTATTCTTGGCACATAATAAAATCCATCTGTAAATGCTGCAGATGATAATTTTGCCAAATTGTGATAGCCTTTTTTATTTTTGGCCATTAATACAATTTGATACCCATTATCTTTTCGGGTTTTGTCTTTGTGATTTTCACAAACAAAAAACTCACAACCTATAATAGGCTTAATAAGTTTGCCTTTTTTCTCTTCACCATTTTCTTCAGCTTCGGCATGTTGCGCTTTTACTTTTTTATTATGATTTCCAACAGCACTCACAAAATGGAAAGCTCCCATCATATTACCATGATCGGTCAACGCAACGGCTGGCATGTTTTTATTAGCTGCAGCCGCAACTAAATCCTTAATACTAATAGTAGATTGAAGAATTGAAAACTGAGAGTGATTATGTAGATGTACAAAATCGACCTCAGCTAATTTTGAAACCGCTTCCTTATTGGTCGACGTTGTAATGGATTCCGTCTGTTCTTTTTGCAGGCGTTCATTAATCTTTGCACTTTCGCGCTTTAGATTAATATGCTTTAAACCTATAAGTTGAATGGTATCTGGATTTTCTTCAGAAAACTTCTGAAAATAATCTGGCTGTACATCTAGCTGCTCCTTAGTGTATTGTTCTTTTCTTATTAATTCGAAAAAGCAACGTGTAGTTGCCTCAACATCTGCGGTAGCATTATGCGCTTCGGCAAATGGCTTGTTGAATAAAAATTGATGTAACTCTGTTAAGGTTGGTAATTTAAATTTACCATAACGACCTCCAGGAATTTGGCATAAATTTGCTGTATGCTCGGTACAAGTATCTAAAACGGGTAATTCTTGAAGCGGATTTGCTACATCTTCGCGTACAAACTCAGCTCCCATAATATTTAAATCGAACTTTACATTTTGTCCGACCACGAATTTGGTTTTTGATAGAGCTGCATTAAACTTCTCTAAAACTTCGGATAGTGGTACCCCTTTTTCTTGTGCTAATTCTGTAGAAATACCATGAATCTTTTCAGCGTCATAAGGAATATTAAAACCTTCTGGTTTCACCAAATAATCTTGATGCTCAATACAATTACCCATTGCATCATGTAACTGCCAAGCAATCTGTATGCATCTTGGCCAATTATCTGTATCTGTAATTGGTGCATCCCAACGCTTTGGCAATCCTGTGGTTTCGGTATCGAATATTAAGTACATAAAAGAGTCTATAAGCCTATCCCTAAATCCCTATTCAGAAGGAAAGGGACATGATAAAGTTAGCAGATAAAATTACGAAGAATCTGTTCTTTTTTGAAATGAAGTTATAAACAGTTTTGAACATAAAAAAACCACACTTTCGTGTGGTTTTTCTCTTCAACTAATCTATTCTATCTATGATAATATAACTTCAAAGTTTTTCGCTTTTGCGATAGTGGCTTCAATAGCATTTCGTTGCTCTCTCAAGATGTTAGATACTTTTTCGGGTATTAAATTCTTGTTGAGAATTTCATTATACTCGTCTAAGCTCGATTTTTCACCTCTTATGGTTTCTTCTAAAATTGCATCTTCATTATTAGAAGATAATGCTGCTTTTAGAGCCATCCAATTTCGATGTAATTCTCCTGTTATATTCCCTGAATTTTCTGGGATTTCACCATTGCTCCAAACTTCGCTTCGCAAGTCTTTAACAAATATAGCGCGCTCTTCTGCTCTATTTTTGAAGAATTTTTTCACTTCACTATTATTCACTTTATTGATGGCCATTTCGTAACCATCTTTAGCGTTCATATTTTTTTCGATCAACTCGTTTAGTTTGTCTGATATTTTTTTCTCGTACTTCATGTTCTTGTTCATTTTTAAAATTTTTGATACCTATATTTTATAGATGCGTATCATTTATCATCTTATTGTAATCTTGAATTGTTGTTTACCAAAAATTACTTTAATTCACTTAATTATTAGCTCAAAACTTCCTCATGCACCTTTTCGGTATTGATGGCAGCTTGAATCGCATTTTTATGCTTAATTAACAAGCTATCAATTGATGGTGGCAAGTTGCGTTCTTGTAGTAAATCATTGTAAACTTCTAAACTAGATTCCTCACCTCTTATGGCTTCCTCTAAAATCGATTCTTCATTATTTGAAGAAAATGTAGATTTTAAGCTCATCCAATTTCTATGCATGGCACCTTTAAAACTGCCAGAATCTTCTGGAATTTCGCCATATTGCAATATCTCTGTTCTTAACTCTTTTGCAAACTCACTTCTTTCTGATGCTCTTCTTTTGAAAAACATTTTTAGACGATCGTTATCAACATTTTCAATAGCATTTAAATACCCTTTTTCGGCATCATAATTCTTTACTAATAATTCATTTAACTTATTTGAAATTTCTTTTGAATACTTCATAATTATCTTTTACATTTTTAAATCTCAATACTTTCTTTTGGGATGCGTATTGTTTCACATCAACACATTTTAATATAGCAGATAACATAGAGAATTTCGAACCTATTAACATTTTTAACAAAGACTTATAACTATTTAACAAAAAAAAACGCCACTTGTTTAAAGTGGCGTTTTCATTACTATGTAATAGTTAGTATTATGCTTGCAAATAATCTGGTGTTCCGTCAGCATCTGTATCTATAGCATCAGCTGGATTACCATCACCATTGGGATCTGCATTTTCATTTATAGTTAAAACTGTATCGCCATCATCATCATTATCTAAATAATCTGCGACACCATTTCCGTCGGTATCTCCTGTTTCGTAAATTGAAAACACTCCATCTCCATCGTCATCATTATCTAAATAATCTACATCACCATCACCATCTGTATCTATAGGATTACCATCAGCATCAACAGCCTCGTCAGCAGTTAAAATACCATCCCCATCATCGTCAGTATCTAAATAATTTGGTGTTCCGTCACCATCTATGTCGTCATTAGTAAGATCACCATCACCATTAAAATCTTCAAAAGCATTAGGCACTCCATCTCCATCATCATCACTACAACTTATACTATCTAATTTCGCCTGAATACTTCCATTTGGATCTCCACAAATTGCAATCTGTTCTTGCAGATATAATTGATATTGTGCACATTTTTCATCAAAATTACCAATAGTTGCTGTTACATATTGTGATTCTGCTTCGTTGCTATTAGCAATAGCTTGAGTACAAGAAATTTGACAATCACCTAAAGCATCTATTATAGCTTGCAAAGCTCCATCAGCATCTCCACAATATGCACGTTGATTATTTAGTGCCTCTCTATATGCCATACAAGCAGCTTCAAAAGCAGTGTTGTTTACAAAATCTAAATCCGAAGAAAACGTAGCTTCATAAGCCAACAAGGCAGCTTCTGCAGCCATTTCTGCATCTTCACAAGTCACTGGGTTAGTCGGAAATTCACCAAAAACCAATGGTACTTTATAAAAAATTCCGTTGGTAAAGCCAACTGAATTTAATCCAGAAGCATCAAAGGCCAAAAACCTGTAAGTACCTGTAAACGTTTCGTTTGCATAATCTATTTCTTCGATAACAATTTCACCTAATTCTGGGTAAATTGAAACACTTTCGTCTGGTTTATTATTTGTGGAAAATGATGTTCCGAAACTATCGATATATTCCGCCTCAATTACATCAATATTGTTGCCAACTATAAAAGTAGCCTCTATTACAGAAGGCACTCTAAGGTTTACAATTTCGGTATTATTAGTTCCTTTAATGGTTAAAAAACCATTTGGTGCAATACTTGCTGAAAATGATTTAGCTCTCCAAAGTTGATTTTCTCTATCACCTTGAAATGCAGGTGTATTAAATTCAACTTCGTCACCACAACTAAATAATGCTAAAATAAGGGAGAAGAGGATTAATTTTTTCATTGCTTAAAGATCATTTGTCTGTGCTTCTTATTTAACGAAACAAGAATACCAAAAGTATAATAATTTTTAAAACTTAGCCTATCTTCATTACTGTTTTAGTTAAAATGGAATTCTTTTAGTTAAAGTGAATCTTCCTTTTTTTAAATACTTAATCACAAAACAACTATATTATTATGGCACTAAGCATGTCTAAACTAAAGCATATAACTAAAACCTAAGAAACACACGAATTAAAGTGTTGAAAATTAAAAAAATATATTATCTTTGCGCCCTCATTAATAACAGAGGTCGAGAACCTCACTAATTAATTATTATGCCTGTAAAAATTAGATTACAAAGACACGGTAAAAAAGGAAAACCTTATTACTGGATCGTAGCCGCGGATTCTCGCGCAAAAAGAGACGGTAAATACTTAGAAAAACTAGGTGCTTACAATCCAAACACAAATCCTGCAACTATTGATTTAAATGTTGATGGAGCTGTACAATGGTTACAAAATGGTGCACAACCAACTGACACTGCTAAAGCAATTTTATCTTATAAAGGTGCTATGCTAAAACATCATTTAGCTGGTGGAGTTAGAAAAGGAGCTTTAACTGAAGAGCAAGCAGAAAAGAAATTTAATGCTTGGTTAGAAGAAAAAGCTGCAAAAATTCAAGCTAAAGCTGATGGTTTATCTAAAGCAGATGCCGATGCAAAAGCTAAAGCACTAGAAGCTGAAAAAGCAGTAAATGAAGCGCGTATTGCTGCAGCTGCGCCAGTTGTTGAAGAAGAAGTAGCTGAAGATGTTGCAACTGAAGAAACAACAGCAACAAACGAAGAAGAATAAAAAATTTATTTTTATACTTTTAAACCCTGACGATAATCGTCAGGGTTTTTTTATTTAAAACTACCACATCGAGCGTAGTCGAGATGTTTAATTTTTAGATGTTGACAGTTCTCGACTACCTTTAAACAAACAGAAGTATTAAGAGATGAAGAAAGAAGATTGTTTTTATTTAGGCAAAATTGTAAAGAAGTACAGCTTTAAAGGGGAACTCTTAGCTAAACTAGATACTGATGAGCCCGATTTATATGATAATTTAGACGCCGTATTTATTGATCTAAGAGGTAATTTAGTACCCTTTTTCATTGAAGCATCTCAATTACATAAATCTGATTTATTACGTCTTAAATTTGAAGATGTCGATACGGAAGCTGATGCCGATGCCTTAATAAAAACCGAATTATATCTTCCATTAGATTTATTACCAAAACTAGATGGCGATAAATTTTATTTTCATGAAGTGATTGGTTTTACAATTACAGATAAAAAATATGGAAAGGTGGGTATTTTAAAAGGCATTAATGATTCTACAGCACAGGCCTTATTTGAAGTGGATAGAGATGGCGTTGAAATATTAATTCCAATGAATGACGAATTTATTTCTAAAGTGGACAGAGAACATAAAATCATTGAGGTAAACACTCCTGAAGGCTTGATTGATTTATATCTTTAATATTTGTTGTCATTCTGAACTTGTTTCAGAATCTTTGTAAAAAAAACAAATCCTTTAATATAGAACAGATTTCTGTCTTCCCAGGAATGACAAAACTATGAGCAAGCCATTTCAATTCAAGCAATTTACTATTAACCAAGACCGTTGTGCTATGAAAATTGGTACTGATGGAGTGTTGCTTGGAGCATGGACGTCTGTTGAGCACAATCCCTTTAATGTATTAGATATTGGAGCAGGCACAGGTGTTTTAAGCCTTATGATTGCACAACGAAGCCTCGCAGAAAACATAGAAGCCTTAGAAATTGATGCTGAAGCTTATGAGCAATGTTCAGAAAATTTTGAGAATTCACCATGGGCCGATCGTCTCTTTTGTTACCACGCTTCCCTTTTAGAGTTTGTTGAAGAAGTTGATGATGAATTTGACCTTATCATTTGCAATCCGCCATTTTATTCAGAAGATTATAAAACAGATAATGAAGCAAGAGATTTAGCTCGTTTTAATGACGCAATGCCTTTTGAACACTTGATTTATGCAGTTGCAAATTTACTATCGAAAAATGGTGTTTTTGCAGTTGTCATTCCAAATAAGGAGGAAGAAAAATTTATTGATTTAGCTTCAAAAATAGGCTTATCCGTTAAGCGTTCACTTCATGTAAAAGGTAATCCTAATTCAGAATTTAAAAGAAGTTTAATTGAATTTTCATTCGAAGAAACCGAAATTGAAACTTCGGATTTAGTGATCGAAACTGCCAGACATCAATATACAGAGGATTACATTAACCTTACCAAAGATTTTTATCTTAAAATGTAATTCTATTGTTGGGCAATGATAACGATTTCGTTACTTTTGTTAAACTTGTAAAATAACACCTTCTATTTTATTAAATTCTTAAAACTAGAAGGTATAAATATCAAAAAAACAGAATGAAACCAGATTTATTCGAAGCACCAGATTACTATAATTTAGACGAATTACTTACTGAAGAGCACAAATTAGTGCGCGATGCAGCAAGAGAATGGGTAAAACGCGATGTATCCCCTATTATTGAAGAAGCGGCACAAAAAGCTGAATTTCCTAAATCTATAGTTGGTGGTTTAGCTGAAATTGGAGCATTTGGACCATACATTCCTGTGGAATACGGTGGAGCTGGATTAGACCAAATTTCTTATGGGTTAATAATGCAAGAAATTGAACGCGGAGATTCTGGCGTACGGAGTACAGCTTCAGTACAATCGTCTTTAGTAATGTATCCTATTTGGAAATATGGTAATGAGGAACAACGCCAAAAATACTTACCAAAATTAGCTTCTGGTGAGTGGATTGGTTCTTTTGGTTTAACTGAACCTGATCATGGCAGCAATCCTGGTGGTATGGTTACCAATTTTAAAGATATGGGAGATCATTATCTTTTAAATGGTGCTAAAATGTGGATTAGCAATTCTCCTTTTTGCCAAATAGCAGTCGTTTGGGCTAAAAATGAAGAAGGACGCATACACGGTCTAATCGTGGAACGTGGTATGGAAGGATTCTCTACACCAGAAACACATAACAAATGGTCACTAAGAGCTTCTGCCACTGGTGAGCTGATTTTTGATAATGTAAAAGTGCCAAAAGAAAATTTATTACCAAATAAATCTGGACTTGGAGCACCATTAGGTTGTTTAGATTCTGCACGTTTTGGTATTGCTTGGGGAGCCATAGGAGCTGCAATGGATTGCTATGATACTGCATTACGATATTCAAAAGAACGTATGCAATTTGGAAAGCCTATTGGTCAATTTCAGCTGCAACAAAAGAAATTAGCAGAGATGATTACCGAAATCACTAAAGCTCAATTATTGGCGTGGAGACTTGGGGTTATGCGCGAAGCTGGCACGGCAACCTCAGCGCAAATATCTATGGCAAAACGTAATAATGTAGAAATGGCTATAAATATTGCTAGAGAAGCCAGACAGATGCTTGGAGGTATGGGAATATCTGGCGAATACAGCATAATGCGACACTCTATGAACTTGGAAAGTGTGATTACTTACGAGGGTACACACGATATTCATTTATTAATAACAGGATTAGATGTCACTGGCTTAAATGCCTTTAAATAGAGATAAAATTTCATTTCATTATTACTGTAAGATGTAATTGATGCTGAAATAAAAATTATAAAAATGCTTCTCAACTGAGAGGCATTTTTTGTTTACATTTACTTTATGTCTTCAAAAACTAGATTAGATCGTGCCTTTAAAAATGCGAAGCGAATTTCGTTTAACGATACCTCTAAATTTATTTTATTTAGTGATTGTCATCGTGGTGACAATAGTTTTGCAGATGATTTTGCCAATAACAGAAATATTTATTTCCATGCATTAAAACATTATTACAACCAAGGTTTTCAATATTGCGAACTTGGAGATGGTGACGAGCTTTGGGAAAACTTATCGTTTGAATCGATATTAAACGCCCATAAAAATGTGTACATGTTAATGAAGCAGTTTCATGATGAAGAACGCTTACACATGATTTGGGGTAACCATGATATGGTCTACAGAAATCAAGATTATGTTGATAAACATCTCAACACCTATTTTGATCCGAAAACAGGAAATGACGAAGAACTTTTCTGCAATATTAAATATCATGAAGGTATTGTTTTACAATATACTGAAACTAACCAAGAATTATTTTTAACCCATGGCCATCAAGCCGATTGGTGGAATTATCTCTTCTGGAAATGGAGTCGCTTTATGGTTAGAGTATTATGGAAACCGCTAAATGTTATGGGAATTGCAGACCCAACAAGTCCTGCAAAAAACTACAAAGAATTAATAAAGGTAGAGCGCAGAACTAAAAAGTGGATTATTGCAAACAATAATCTTATTACAATTGTGGGACATACGCACCGACCACGTTTTCCTGAGCCTGGTGATATAGCTTTTTTTAATGATGGTAGTTGTGTACACCCTAGAAGTATAACAGGTATTGAGATTGAAAATGGAGCAATTTCACTTATAAAATGGCAAATTGTAACTACTGATGATGGGACTTTAAAGATTGACCGTTTTTTGTTGGAAGGACCTACTCCTTTGATTGATTATAAGACGGAATAATTTAACTTTCAGGAGCCAACTCAACTTCTAAACCTTCCATATCAGGAGTCATTTGTATTTGGCAACCTAACCTTGAATTGTCTTTTACATAAAAAGCTTCAGATAACATCGCTTCCTCATCGTCTTGCATTTCTGGCAATTCAGTTTCACTCAAAACATAACATTGACAAGATGCGCACATCGCCATACCACCACAAACACCAATTGTTCCCTCTGGAGCCAATTCGTATGAACGAACAATCTCCATCAAATTCATAGCCATATCAGTTGGCGCTTCAATTTGATGTTTTACACCTTCTCTGTCTATGATTGTAATATTAATATCGTTTTGTTCCACTACTCAATTTTTTTAACAACAGCCTTTGGTGCTTCTTTACGTGTACCATCAAAACCATCAATACCACTCACTGTTGTATATTTTAAAACATATCGCTTTCCTGGATTAATAATTTGATAAGCTGCCTGACACATTAATGTTGCTTCATGAAAACCACAAAGTATTAATTTTAATTTTCCTGGATAGGTGTTCACATCTCCAATAGCAAAAATTCCAGGTATGTTGGTTTGGTAATCTAAAGCGTTATTAACTTTAATTGCATTTTTTTCTATTTCTAGTCCCCAATTTGCAATAGGTCCAAGTTTAGGAGATAATCCAAATAGTGGAATAAAATGGTCCGTTTCAAGTATAATTGGGTTTTCGTCTTTTTTGGTAACCTCAACACTTTCTACCATACCATTTCCGTTTATAGCTGTGATTTCGGCTGGAGTTATTAATTTAATCTTGCCTGCGTTTTTAAGTTCTTGAGCTTTTTCTACAGAATCTAAATGACCTCTAAATTCATTTCGTCTATGCACTAATGTTACACTAGATGCTACATCTGCTAAGAAAATACTCCAATCTAATGCTGAGTCACCTCCACCAGCAATAACCACCTTCTTATTTCTATAAATTTCAGGATCTTTTATAATATATTCTACACCTTTATTTTCGAAGTCTACAATATTCTCTAACAATGGTTTACGTGGTTCAAAACTACCTAAACCTCCTGCAATTGCTACAACAGGTGCTTTATGTTGAGTTCCTTTATTCGTAGTAACGATAAAACTTCCGTCATCTTGTTTTTCAATAGTTTCTGCACGCTCTCCTAAAGTAAATCCTGGCTCAAATTGTTTGCACTGTTCTAACAATTTATCAGTTAAATCTCCAGCTAAAATTTCTGGATAGGCAGGTATATCGTAAATAGGTTTTTTAGGGTAAATCTCAGAACATTGTCCTCCAGGTTGTGGCAAAGCATCAATTAAGTGGCACTTTAACTTTAAAAGACCTGCTTCAAACACGGCAAATAATCCCGTTGGTCCAGCACCAATTATAAGTATATCTGTTGTAATCATGAATTAAGAATTGGAAACAAAATTACTAATGTAATTCTAGCTAAAATGTGACAAAAGTCACATTAATTATTCAACATTAATAACACTTTCAATTTGAGGTGCATATTTTTTTATCGTCATTTCAACACCCGATTTTAAAGTCATCTGGTTAACACTGCAAGATGTACATGCTCCAACAAGTTGCACTTTTACAAACTTTCCTTCATCTATAGACAACAGATTAATATCACCACCATCGCTTTGTAAAAACGGACGAATTTCGTCTAATGCTTTTTCTACGTTTATTTTAAGTTCTTCTGCGCTCATTTACTTTTTATTTACAGCAGAGCAACCTGCCATTGTTGTAATTTTTATTGCCTCCGTAGCAGGTAAATCTTCATTTCTATTCACTACTTCCTGAACCACATTTCGTGTTATTGTTTCAAATGCCTCTTCAGTTGGAGTTGCCGTTTGTAAAGCTGCTGGTCTCCCAACATCGCCTGCTTCTCTTATACTTTGTACTATCGGAATTTCCCCTAAAAATGGAACACTTAAGTCTTCAGCTAAATTTTTTGCTCCTTCTTTACCAAATATATAATATTTATTTTCTGGCAATTCCTCTGGTGTAAAATATGCCATATTTTCTATAATGCCTAAAACTGGTACATTGATACTTTCTTGCTGAAACATTGCAACACCTTTTTTTGCATCAGCTAAAGCTACATTCTGCGGTGTACTTACTACAACTGATCCAGTAATAGGAAGTGCTTGCATTATACTTAAATGAATATCACCAGTTCCTGGAGGTAAATCGAGCAATAAAAAATCTAACTCTCCCCAAGCTGCATCAAATATCATTTGATTTAAAGCTTTTGATGCCATTGGTCCACGCCAAATAACTGCTTGATCTGGTTTTGTGAAAAACCCAATAGATAATACTTTAACACCGTAATTTTCTACAGGTTTCATTTTAGATTTACCAGCTATATTTACTGACAGTGGTCTCTCATTGGCAACATCGAACATAATTGGAATAGATGGACCGTAAATATCTGCATCTAACACACCTACTTTAAAACCCATTTTAGCTAAGGTCACTGCTAAGTTAGCTGTAACTGTAGATTTACCTACACCACCTTTACCAGAAGCTACAGCAACGATATTTTGAATACCAGGAATTGGATTCCCTTTAATTTCATTTGTAGTTGGTTTTGCAGGTGCATCTACCTTTATATTTACTTTTATTTTTGCCTTTTCATAAACCTCTTTATGTATGGTTTGTAAAATTTCAACCTCTGTTTTCTTTTTTGCCTGAAGGCTTGGATTTTTTATTGTAATATCTACAATCACCTCATCGGCAAAAGTAACAACATTAGTTACTGCTCCACTATCTACCATGTTTTCTCCTTCACCAGGTGCTGTAATGGTTTTTAATGCTTTTAATATATCTTGCTTATTCAGCTTCATATGTTTTACTTATATAAAGAACGTCTAAAAATAGGTTTTGACTGCGCTCAACCTGACATTCTATTATGTTCTTATTAAGATTTATTCTAAATGCAAAGATACTGCTAAAAGTTTGAATTTTGAAGGGTTAGAATTGAATTGTATAATGGATGGATTTAGTTTTTATATAAGGATACGGAGTTGGGTTTTAAAAAAAGAAAACTATACTGAAATAGATTTTAACTGCCTTAAGAATGGTAATTCATAGTTCTTTAGCAGGATCCCAATAAACCGTTTCAAAATTTTGAATTTGATTATCGACTACCTCAATTCCTTCGCTTTCTAAAAGTTGCTGCATTAGATTTGTGCCTTCAAAATGATGTTTACCTGTTAGGAGGCCTTTTCTATTTACTACTCTATGAGCTGGCACATCTTTTCCGTGAGAGCCATTCATTGCATAACCAACAATACGCGCACTCTTCGCTGCACCTAAATATTTTGCAATGGCTCCATAGCTTGTCACTTTACCATAAGGAACCAAACGTGCTACTTCATATACCTTTTCAAAAAAGCCTAGCGTTTCTGGTTTCATTTGTTCTTGTCTATTTATTCTTTTATTAAATGGAACATAAAAGAGTAACATTTATTAAAAATGAAAATTCAAAATGCTTCACATTACAATTCCATTAGTATATTTATAAATGTAATTAGTGCTACAAGGCCAGTAATAATGCCTATACTATAGTTCATGCTCTTCTGCGAAGTAATTTTTTTATCTTTTATCTTATCAAAAAAGAAAATATAAAAATATAATGCAACGAAAGTTCCCATTGATGCACCAGTAACGTAAGTAATAATACTTGTGCGTTCAAAATCCATTAGCTTAAATGAAGCTAAAGTAATCGTCATATAGGCTTGATATGGAATGGGAAATATATTTAGTGCAGATAAAAGCATACCGTGCAAAAAACGTCCATGTTTGCTTTTAATTTCGGTCTTTGCTTTAGCTTCTTTTTGTTTTGAAGCTAACATTAAAAAATAAATAGTAATTAGTACAAAAATAACAAAGGCAACTCGCTGAAGAATTTCAACTACATCTGGTCTATTAGACAAATATCTTGCAAAAATTGCCGCAATATAAGTTTGAACAAATACAATTATAGACACACCTGTTGAGAACATTATACCACGTGCAGCTCCTTCTTTTAGGCTTATTCTTGCGGCTGTCATGTTAAGTAATCCTGGCGGAATTACACCAACAAGTGCAACAATAAGTCCTAGGAAGAAAATAATGGTGATACTCAAACTTTAGTTGATTTTGAATCTAATATACGTAATTGCTTTGTCTTTCTCTAAATACTGATTTTCATAGAAGGTTTGTATTTCAGTAACTTCTTCAGGGCTACCCTCTAATTTATAGACATTATGATTAGCATACAATACCTCATAATTTAAACCATGAAGCAAACCTAGCGTGTAGCCATGCATAAATTCGCTATCAGTTTTTAAGTGCATAAGACCACCTGGTTTTATTACTTTTTTATAACGCTCTAAAAATTGTAGATTAGTCATACGATGCTTTGTACGCTGATATTTTATTTGTGGATCTGGAAAAGTTATCCAAATCTCATCAACCTCGTTTTCTTCAAAAACATGCTCAATAAGTTCTATTTGAGTTCTTATAAATGCTGCATTCGGTATATTTTCTTCAATTGCTGTTTTTGCTCCTCTCCAAAATCGAGCGCCTTTAATATCAATACCAATAAAGTTCTTTTCGGGATATCGCTTAGCAAGTCCAACGGTATATTCGCCTTTACCACATCCCAACTCTAAAACTAATGGATTATTATTTTTAAACACTTCTTTTTTCCATTTACCTTTTAACTGATAGTTTTCTTTAACCAACTCGTCTCTTGTTGGCTGAAACACATTAGCAAAGGTCTCGTTCTCTTTAAAGCGTTTAAGTTTATTTTTACTTCC
This sequence comes from Winogradskyella echinorum, assembly GCF_014297365.1. Classification (GTDB taxonomy): domain Bacteria; phylum Bacteroidota; class Bacteroidia; order Flavobacteriales; family Flavobacteriaceae; genus Winogradskyella; species Winogradskyella echinorum. Next base: position 795,024 of record NZ_JACOQD010000001.1, read on the forward strand.
CACCGTTTAAGTCTATTTGATTTTTTTATTAATAATTCGGTAAAATTAAGGAAACATTTTAGGTTTATCTTTGTTTAATACAACCTTATCTAAAATTTAAAGGTACTGGATAAAATTAAAAGCAAAAAAAAGGTTTTAGTAGCTCCCTTAAATTGGGGCTTAGGCCATGCTACGCGCTGTATTCCTATTATAAATGCATTAATACAGCATCATTTTGAGCCTGTAATTGCGAGCGATGGTGAAGCTTTAGAATTATTAAAAAAAGAATTTCCAAAGCTTAAAGCTATAGCGCTCCCTTCATATAATATTACTTATTCCAAAAAAGCAAATAACTTTAAATTAAAACTTATTAAAGATTCACCACATCTTTTAAAAACTATTAAAAAAGAAAAGAAACTAGTTGAAACCTTGATAAAAACAGAAGGTCTATCTGGTATTATCTCTGATAATCGTTTTGGAGTAAGAAACAGAGCTATACCTTCGGTATTTGTAACGCATCAATTACGCGTTTTAAGCGGAAACACAACTTGGTTGAGTAGTAAACTACATCAAAAAATAATATCTAAATTTAATGAATGTTGGGTACCAGATCATAATGGTACTTTTAATTTGAGTGGAGATTTAGGCCATGTTGAAAACTTTGTGTCATCCGTAAAATATTTAGGGCCACTATCTCGATTTAAAAAACATGATGTAAAAACTAAATACCAACTTCTTGTTTTACTTTCTGGTCCTGAGCCACAACGCACATTCTTAGAACAAAAACTTTTAAACGACTTAAAATACTTTAAAGGAAGTGTATTATTTATTAAAGGTAAAATTGAAGCTGAACAACAAAGAGAGGTTATTGATAAAATGGTTATTTATAATTTTATGACGAGCAAAGAACTTGAATTGGTTATTAATGAAAGTGAAACTATTTTAAGTAGGTCTGGTTATACGACTATAATGGATTTAGCAAAGTTAAAAAAAAGAGCCTTTTTTATACCTACACCAGGTCAGTTTGAACAAGAATACTTAGCAAAAAAACTAGAAGTTGAAGGAATTGCGCCATTTTGCAATCAAGATGAATTTGATATCAAAAAGCTTTCAGAAATTAAAAACTATAGTGGCTTTGAGCATCAGGCATACGAAATAAACTATAAAAAGTTATTTGGTCTTTTCTAACGTAAAAGAAAACTCACTACCTACACCCAGCTCACTTTCTACATATATTTTTTCTTCGTGAGCTTCAATAATATGTTTTACAATAGAAAGACCTAAACCAGAGCCTCCCTCTTTGCGAGATCCACTTTTATCAACACGATAAAAACGCTCAAATAAGCGCTGAAGATTTGATTTATCAATACCTTCACCGTTATCAGTTACTCTAATAATCGTTTTATTTTTTATAAGGTTTTCTATACTAACTTCTGTAGTTCCTTTTTCTCTACCATATTTAATAGAGTTTACAATAAGATTTGTTAGAACTTGTTGTATGCGTTCTTTATCTGCATATACCATTATTGGTTCTAAATAATCGATATCGAAAGTTAAGGTGATATGCTTTTTAGCTGCCTTCATTTCAAAAAGATCAAATACACCTTTAACTAATTCAACAATATCAAATTCTTCTTTATTTAAACTTAAATCACCAACCTCTAGTTTAGTAATCATGTCTAAATCTCTAATAATATATATTAATCGTTCTACACCTTTATTGGCTCTATTGAGATACTTTTTTCTCAGTTTTTCGTCATCCATTGCACCATCTAAAAGCGTTAAGATGTAGCCTTGTACAGTAAATAGTGGAGTTTTTAATTCGTGCGAAACATTACCAATAAATTCTTTTCGATACTCTTCCCTAATTTTTAGAGTTTCAATTTCAATTTTCTTGTTTTTAGCATATTTATCGATCTCGCGCGTAAGTGTACCCATATCAGTAGTAATGGGTTGCTGTCTTAGGCTTGTAGATTCTAAAAGGGTAAGGTCGTCGTATATTTTCTTAACACGTCTATAAATAAAACGTTCTACCCTATATTGTACAATAGCAAAGCATAATGGAAAACAAAGTAAAGGGAACAAAATAAGTTGCCAATTAAATGTATGGTAGTAATATAAAAAAACACTCACGAGGAGTGTTGTAAACATTGTTACATATAATGATGTACGCAATGCGAATTTATATGTTTTCTTTAGGTTCTTTTTTTGCATTAGTCTACAAACTTGTAACCAACACCTTTTACGGTTTTAAAAGACTTATCTCCTATCTTTTCGCGAAGTTTTCTAATATGCACATCTATAGTTCTTCCTCCAACTACAACTTCATTTCCCCAAACTTTGTCTAAAATTTCTTCACGCTTAAAAACCTTACCTGGCTTAGTTGCTAGCAAAGATAATAATTCAAACTCTTTTCGAGGTAAAGTAATTTCTTTACCCTTATTAGTAATTTTATATTCTTCTTTGTAAATAATTAAATCACCTATTTTAACTATAGCATCTGTAGAACTATTATCATCTTTAAGACGTCTCAACAATGCTTTTACTTTACTAACTAAAACTTTAGGCTTAATTGGTTTTGCTATGTAGTCATCTGCACCCGCATCAAAACCAGCAACTTGAGAATAATCTTCTCCTCTAGCTGTTAAAAATGTAATAATGGTACCGCTTAAATCAGAGTGCTCTCTTATACGTTCACATGCTTCAATACCATCCATTTCTGGCATCATAACATCTAGTATAATTAAATGCGGCTTGTGTTTCTTTGCTTTTTCAACAGCTTCTACACCATTTTCACCTGTAATAACTTGATAACCTTCAGAAGACAAGTTATAACCTACAATTTCTAAAATATCTGGCTCATCATCTACCAACAATATTTTAATATCCTTTTTTTTCACTTTAATATGTTTTTTTAAAGTTTCGTAAATATAAAATATATCTTCTTCAACTTAGTGATAATATTAAATTGATAACAATTACCTAACATTAAAATCTAAATCATAGCTATTAAAACTTATTAAAAAAAGTTATGTTAACTTATTGTAAAAAAGAGTACTCTTCATAATTATCATTATAAATATTAACTATTAGTTAGTATATTTATAGTCTAATTTTTTAAAATTCAATTATGAAAAAACTTTACTTTTTATTATTCACTTTAATGTTTACAGTTGCCTCTTCCTTTGGGCAAGTTGTAATTAATGAAATTGATGTAGATACACCTGGATCTGACACAGAAGAATTCGTTGAGTTAAAAGCTGCACCTAATACTTCTTTAGATGGTTATATTGTTGTGTTTTTTAATGGAAGCAACGATTTAAGTTATGGAACTTGGGATTTAACAGGAAAAACAACAGATGCCAATGGCTTCTTTATTTTAGCAAATACATCTCTAGTTTCGGGTAGCGATATAGAATTACCTCCAGGAGGATCTGGATACGTACAAAACGGACCAGATGCAATTGCTATTTACCAAGACTCAGCTGCTAATTTTCCTGATGGTACTGGTGTAACAACTACAAATCTTATTGATGTTATTGTATATAGCACTAATGATTCGGATGATATTGAATTACTTTCTGGATTTGGTGAAACTGTTCAATGGGACGAAAGTGCTAATGGAGCTAATGCAACTGAATCTTTGCAATTAAACGCTGCAGGTACAGCTTACGAAACAAAAGCACCAACCTTTAGAGCATCTAATGATACAGCTGTTTGTGAGTTAAGTTTAACAGCTACTTCTGCAACTTGTGATGCCTTTACAACTGGAACAGATACTTATACTGCAACGGTTGACTTTACAGGTGGTGGTACCTCAACCTACACTGTAGCATCAGATTCTGGTGTTGTTGATTTAACAGCTGGTGATCCATCAACTGATGCAGCAGGAACAATCACGGTTACAGGCATTGCTGAAGGTACAGATGTGATTATTTCAGTTGTGGACGGTGCGCTTTGTGATTTAAGCAGTACTGTTGTAAGTCCTGTTTGTGAGCCTACAAATACTTTACCATTAACAGATGATTTCACTTATGCTGATGGAAGTCTTGTACCTAATGGCGGATGGAGCAATCACAGTGGAAATGCTGGAGATTTATTAATTGCTTCTGGACAAGCAGTTGTACAACATGGAGCTCCAAGCGAAGATGCTAATATTCAATTTACACCAGTTTCTGGTGTAGTATATTATGCTTTTGATTTTTCTGTTGATGACTTGGGAGCACCATATAGTAATGCAGGAACAGATTACGAATACTTTGCTCATTTTATGCAAGGCACAAGTGGTTTCAGTGCACGTTTTGATATTGTACCTCCTTCTGGAGCTGGCGATTTCACTGTCGGAATTGCTTCAGACGAGAGCACTGCAGATGCAACGTGGGCAACAGACCTTACTTATGATACTACTTATAGAGCAATAGTTGGTTACAACCAAGACACTAATATAGCTCAACTCTGGATTGATGCTACCGTTCAAGGTGACACTTCAATCTTAGGAGAAGATAGAGCTGATCCTGGTACTTCTGTAGATGCCTTTGCACTTAGACAATCAGATTCTGATGAAAACGAAACTATTCGTGTTGATAATTTAGTGATTTCTCAAAATTTTAGCGATGTTACGTTATCAACTAACCAATTTGACAATAATAAGTTTTCTCTTTACCCAAATCCAACAAATTCAGGATTTGTAAACATTATATCATCGAATAATGAAGTAATGAATGTGCAAGTATTTGACATTTTAGGTAAGCAAGTAAAAAATGAAGTACTTAGCAATAACACTTTAAATGTATCTGATTTAAACAGTGGAATTTACATTGTAAAGATTACTCAGAATAATGCTTCTATCACTAAAAAACTAGTGATTAAATAGGTAGAATTCTTAATTATATACTAAGCGTTGCTTGAAAATATCAAGCAACGCTTTTTTATTTTACATACTTTTGTAATTCAACTACGCTCAGCAGCCAAATGAAATTATAATATGCTAACCAGAATTTTAAGTTGAGCTAATACTATGAAAGCACCTAAAGCAATTTTTAATATAAAATCCGATGCTGCATTTGAGGACTTGGCTTTAAGAGTCTTTAAGTTTCAATTTGAAAATAATGGAGTTTATCGTTCGTTTTGCGATTTACTTTACAGACATCCTGCAGATGTAAAAAACATACAAGATATTCCATTTCTTCCTATACAATTTTTTAAGTCTCATGAGATTTTATCTTCCAATACTAAAGTTGAAAAAACCTTTACCAGTTCTGGTACAACAGGCAGTATAACCAGTAAACATCTAGTAACTGATATAAAGATTTATGAAGAAAGCTATTTAGAAGGTTTTAAGCATTTTTATGGCAATATTGAAGAATACGTGGTTTTAGCTTTACTTCCTTCTTATTTAGAACGTGAAGGTTCTTCTTTAATATATATGGCTAATGATTTAATTGTAAAATCTAAACAACCTGAAAGTGGATTTTACCTCAAAAATCTTAAAGAATTAGCTAATACACTAAATCATCTTGAAAACAGAAAACAAAAAACTTTATTAATTGGTGTCTCATTTGCTTTATTAGATATGGTTGAACAATTTCAGTTTAATTTAAACCATACCATAGTAATGGAAACTGGTGGTATGAAAGGCAGACGAAAAGAAATTATACGCCAAGAATTACATCATATCCTCAAATCTGGTTTTGGTGTTAATAAAATACATAGTGAATATGGCATGACAGAACTTTTAAGTCAGGCGTATTCTAACGGTAATGGTATTTTTAAGTGTCCTCCTTGGATGAAGGTTTTAACAAGAGACACTGAAGATGCACTAAATATGCAACAAGCTAATAAAACTGGAGGTATTAATGTTATTGACCTTGCTAATATTAACTCTTGCTCATTTATTGCCACACAAGACTTAGGTAAAGTTTCTGAAAATGGTACGTTTGAGATTATAGGAAGATTTGACAACTCTGATATTAGAGGTTGTAATTTAATGGCATTGTAAGGAAATTAATTTCATTACGACTTAATAAGTACTTTGAAAAAGAAAGATTTTTTCAATAGTTGATTGATTGGTTAGATTGTGCCCAAAAGAGATTTTGGGCACTTTTTTTGCAAAAAAAAGACCTGATAGTAATAACTAGACAGGTCTATATAAACACTTATATTTTATTTAAACCACTTTTAAAATAAAGTTAGTTTTCTTTCCTCTACTGATTACAATATACTTATCGTTAATTAAGTCTTCTGTAGTTAATACGTAATCTTCTTTAACCTTTTCTTTATTAACTGCAATTGCATTTTCTTTTAATGCTCTACGGGCTTCACCATTGGAGCCTAAAAAATTAGTTTTGGCAGCCAAAGCACCAATCATATCAATACCTTCATCAAATTCTGCTCTGCTGATTTCGGCTTGTTTTACACCTTCAAACACATCTAAAAACAAATTCTCATCTAACTCTCTTATCTCGTTTTTAAAATCTTTACTAAATAAAATTTTAGATGCTTTAATTGCATTTTCATAATCTTCCTTACTATGCACAAACGTTGTAACTTCTTCAGCTAAACGCTTTTGTAAAGCTCTAAAACCAGGATTTTCTTTATGCTCTTCAATTAAATTTTCAATAGATTCTTTATCTAAAAATGTAAAGATCTTAATATATTTTTCAGCATCTTCATCAGTTGTATTTAACCAAAATTGATAAAATTTGTACACCGAAGTTTTATTAGCATCTAACCAAACATTTCCTCCTTCACTTTTACCAAATTTAGAACCGTCTGCCTTGGTAATTAAAGGACAAGTCATTGCATATGCTTTTGCTTGGTCTTCACCATCGTGCATACGTCTTACCAACTCCGTTCCTGTGGTAATATTTCCCCACTGATCGCTTCCACCCATTTGTAATTTGCAACCCATAGTTTTGTACAAATGATGAAAATCGTAACCTTGAATCAATTGATAAGTAAATTCAGTAAAAGACATACCTACACTACCTTCTTCTCCACTTAAACGTTTTTTTACAGAATCTTTAGCCATCATATAATTTACGGTGATGCGTTTACCAACATCGCGCGCAAAATCTATGAAACTAAAATTCTTCATCCAGTCATAATTGTTTACTAAAACTGGAGCATTTTTTTCGTTAGAATTAAAATCTAAAAAACGAGACAAAATATTTCTTATACCGGCAACATTATGAGCCAAAGTTGTCTCATCTAACAAATTTCGTTCGTCACTTTTTCCAGATGGATCACCAATCATTCCTGTTGCACCACCAACTAAAGCAATGGGTTTATGACCAGCTTTTTCTAAATGCACTAATAAAATTATAGGCACTAAACTACCAATATGCAGCGAATCTGATGTTGGGTCAAAACCAATGTATGCTGTTGTCATTTCTTTGTCTAATTGCTCCTCAGTGCCAGGCATTATATCATGCACCATTCCTCTCCATCTTAAATCTTCTACAAATTTGTTTGCCATTATTACTTATTTCAAAATTTATTGACGCAAAGATATGTTTCCGCTTTAAAAGACAAAAGCCAAAAAGCAATTTTAAAAAAGCGTAAATTTACTTCGGATATGCTCAACAACCAATTTATGGTTTAAGACAAAATTACGGATGATATTAGTTACAGGTGGAACAGGTTTAGTAGGCTCTCATTTACTTTTTAAATTAATTAGTAGCAATGCGCATGTACGCGCTATTTATAGAAGAGAAAAAACATTGAGGCGTGTTAAACATATATTCTCTTATTTTTCGGAAAATGCTGAAAACTTATTTAATAAAATTGAATGGGTTGAAGCAGATATTAATAATATTCCTAAATTACAAAATGCCTTTAAAGACATAACACATGTTTATCATTGTGCTGCCTTTGTATCTTTTGAACCCGATAAATATAAAGTCTTAAGAAAGATTAATATTGAAGGAACTGCAAATATTGTAAATCTCTGTATAAGTAATAATGTACAGAAATTATGCTACGTAAGTTCTGTTGCTGCTATTGGGCATAATAGTGATCCTAAAAAATTAGTTGATGAGCAAACGGCTTGGAATCCTGAGGATGATAATAATGTATATGCCATAACAAAATACGGAGCTGAACTTGAAGTGTGGAGAGGTACCCAAGAGGGTTTAAATGCTGTAATAATAAATCCAGGTATAATTTTAGGTGCAGGTTATTGGAATGGTGGCAGTAGCGGAAATTTATTTAAAAAGATTTATAAAGGCATGCGTTACTATGTAAAAGGAATTACTGGATATGTTGATGTTTGGGATGTTGTAAATTCTATGCATCAGCTTATGATCAGTGATATAACTAATGAAGGCTTTATTTTAGTATCTGAAAACTTGAGTTTTAAAGCGTTTCAGACTAAAACAGCAAATGCTTTAAGTGTACAACCACCAAAGAAAGAAGCTAAACCATGGTTATTAGCCATCGTTTGGAGATTAGATTGGTTGCAACATAAACTTTTAGGCAAACGCAGACAATTGTCTAAACAAACTGCAAAATCTGTTTCAAGAATTACAAAATATGATAATTCTAAGTTGAAAAACGCTTTAGGATTTCAATTTAAAACCATAGATACATCTATTAAAGAAATCACTGAACTGTTTTTGAAAGACTTGAAACAATAGAGTCTTTTAGTTTTGATTTATTTATAGAATCTCTTCGAATTCGTTGCTTAGCACTCAAAGAATCTTGTCTTTTTTTAACGGATTGTGCTTCTTTCTCCCTGATATCTTCAAAAGTTTTCTTTTCCTTTTCTAATCTAGCTCTTACTTTATCAATAATACTTTTATAAACTTCATTATCAAAAGTATAATAAGTATTACTATCTGAAAACTGTGTACTATCAATATTGTATTTGTTAAGCACATAGGTTTCTGGCATAAAACCTTCTGCTTCTAATATTTTTCTATTTACTCCTTTAGCAGCATTAATAATATATAAATCATACAAAATATCAGACATCGTTTCCTTAGCGATAAGGTTATCTGGCTTTTTTATACTTTTTGAATCATCGCAAGCAATAATTAAAAAACATAAAATTAATATGACAATTATATTCTTAAACATATTATCTGTTAAAAGTTAATCGTTTACCAGCTTTAACGTTTAAAACTTCAAAATTGTAATATGCCAATTCTCCATTAACAAAGGTATGAGTGATTCTACTTTTAAAGGTATTACCTTCAAAAGGAGACCAACCACATTTGTATAAAATATTACTTTTATTAACCGTCCAAGGACTATTTAAATTTACTATAACCAAATCTGCATAATAGCCTTCTCTTAAATAGCCACGCTTTTCAATATCGAATAATATTGCTGGATTATGACATGCTTTTTCTACAATCTTCTCAATAGGAATTTTCCCTTGATGATGCGCTTCTAACAAAGCAACTAAAGCGTGTTGTACCAAAGGACCTCCTGAAGGTGCACTTGTATATGGATTGCTTTTCTCTTCAATAGTATGTGGAGCGTGATCTGTTGCAATAACATCTATTCTATCGTCTAAAAGTGCTTTCCAGAGTTGCTCTCTATCCTTAGCTGTTTTAACCGCAGGATTCCATTTTATATGACTACCTTTTTTAGCATAATCCTCATCAGAAAACCATAAATGATGAATACATACCTCAGCTGTTATTTTTTTATCTTTTAATGGAATTTTATTTGAAAATAGTTTCGTTTCTTTTCCTGTAGAAAGATGAAACACATGCAATCTTGCACCTGTTTTCTTAGCTAATTCAATAGCTTTTGATGATGATAAATAACACGCTTCTTCGCTACGAATAATTGGGTGTTTTTCCATAGGAATATCATCACCATACTCAGCTTTATATTTTGCTAGATTCTTTTTAATGGTAGCTTCATCTTCGCAATGAACTGAAATTACCATATCGGTACTAGAAAATATTTTTTCTATAACTTTTGGGTCATCCACTAACATGTTACCCGTAGAAGAACCTAAAAACAATTTTAGCCCTGCCACAGTTTTAGGATTCACCTTTAAAATTTCGTCTAAATTGTTATTGGTACCTCCAAACATAAACGAATAGTTAGCATGAGAAGTCTTTGCAGCTATAGCAAACTTTTCTTCTAATTTTTCTACTGTTGTAGTTTGCGGATTGGTATTTGGCATTTCTATGAAAGAAGTAATACCGCCAGCCAATGCTGCTTTAGATTCTGTTTCTATATTGGCTTTGTGCGTTAAACCTGGTTCTCTAAAATGAACTTGGTCATCGATCATTCCGGGTAACACATAATTACCTTCTGCATCAATAACTCTGAAATCATTAGACTTAACACTAATTGAAATGTCTATTTTTTTTATGATATCATTTTCAATAAGAATGTCTCCTTCAACAATTTTGCCTTCGTTGACAATCTTTGCATTTTTTATGAGGGTATTTTGCTTCATCTTTCTTTCTACTTAGCGAATAAACTTTTCAATTTTAAACTAATAACACCAAAAATTGCTTCCGAAATTATACTTCCACTCATTTTTGATTTCCCTTTGGTTCTATCTTTAAATATAACAGGTATTTCTACAATGTTAAATCCTTTTTTATGGGCTTTAAATTTCATTTCAATCTGAAATGCATAACCCACAAATTTTATTTTTTCTAAATTAATGGCTTCTAAAACAGCTCTCTTGTAACACACAAAACCAGCGGTAGAATCTTTAACTTTCATTCGGGTTATCAACCTTACATATCTTGATGCTCCATAAGATAATAGAATACGCATCATTGGCCAATTAACTACTGTTATTCCTTTTACATATCGCGAACCAACAGATATGTCAGCTCCATCAATAGCACAAGCATTGTATAATCTTATTAAGTCATCTGGATTATGCGAAAAATCGGCATCCATTTCAAAAATATATTGATATGTTTTTTCTAAACACCATTTAAATCCAGAAATATAGGCAACACCTAAACCGTTTTTTTCTTTACGCTCTAATAAAAATAATTGGTCTTTAAATTCTACTTGTAATGCTTTAACTTTTTCTCCTGTTTTATCTGGAGAATTATCATCTACCACCAAAACATGAAAATCTTTTTGTTGCGAAAACACAGCTCTAATGATTGATTCTATATTTTCAATCTCATTGTAGGTAGGTATTATAACAATGGCATCAGACATTCACTCACTTTTAATTTCGCTTTAATGCGCTTCTTTAATTTGAAACAAAAGTAAAGTTTTTAATGGATTATATAACGTAATTAACTTTTTTGATAGATATGAATGACACATATTATGTTAAGCCTATTTTTATTTTTAATTTAGCCCTATGCGAAATTTCATTACTTACGAGTGGTTTACAATTTTTACAATCATAGGATTGTTTGCAATTGTTGCTGCAAAATTTTTAAACACACTTCGGTTTAATGATTTTTTGTCTGTTATTGGTAATTCTAAGTATTTAAAAATTTATACCAAGGACCAAAAATTTATAGATCAGTTTGATAGTTTTCTATTTATAAACCTAGCATTGTCCTTTAGTATTTTTGCGCATTTTGCGTATTCTACTTTTATTTCTCCTATTCCTTTTGAGCTAATTTCTTTCTTAAAATTACTTTTCGCTGTTTCTACAATCATCATTATAAAAACACTTCTAGAACGCCTCATTGGCAGTCTTTTTGAGATAGACAGCTTAATTGACGATTATTTATTTCAGAAAACCACGTTTAAAAATTATTCTGGTATTGTATTTTTATTAGCTAATTTATTTCTATTATATTCTAATATTTCAATAGAAGCTATTATAATCTCAGCATTTTCATTAGTTTGTCTTATTAACCTCATAGGGTTTCTAACTTCTTTTAAAAGCTATCAAAAATTAATAAATCCGAATTTTTTCTATTTTTTATTGTATCTTTGCGCTCTCGAAATTGGACCTTATGTTCTTTTATATAAGGTAATTAGGGAGTATAACGCTTAAAACAAAAGGGATACGTATGAAAGTGAAAACAATTTTAGTATCACAGCCAGAGCCTAAAATAGAGAACTCTCCGTACTTTGATTTGCAAGAAAAGCAAAAAGTAAAAGTAGACTTTAGACCCTTCATCCATGTAGAAGGTGTCTCCTCAAAAGATATTAGACAACAAAAAATAGACCTTAGTAAGTTTACCGCAATTATTCTTACTAGTAGAAATTCTGTGGATCATTTCTTTAGAGTAGCAGACGAAATGCGCTTTAAAGTGCCAGATTCAATGAAGTATTTCTGCCAATCAGAAGCTGTTGCTTATTATCTTCAGAAATATGTTGTTTACAGAAAACGTAAAATCTACGTTGGTAAACGTACTTTTGAAGAATTATCTCCATTAATTAAAAAATACAAGGACGAAAGCTTTTTATTGCCAACTACAGATAAAGTTAAACCTATTATACCCGAAACTTTAGATAAGTTAGCTGTTAAGTGGAAACAAGCTACATTCTATAAAACGGTGATAAGTGATTTATCTGACTTGGCAAATGTTTATTACGATATATTAGTGTTTTTTAGCCCTTCTGGTATAGAATCATTGTTTCACAATTTTCCAGATTTTGAACAAAAAAATACACGTATTGCAGTATTCGGAAATACAACTGTAAAAGCAGTTAAAGAAAAGGGATTGCGTGTAGATATTTCTGCACCAACACCAGAAACTCCTTCTATGACTATGGCATTAAAAAAGTATATTGATGCTGTAAATAAAGGGAAGTAGTTTCAACATTATAACAATATAAAAAAAGCGATTCTAAATTTAGAATCGCTTTTTTATTTATATCACTTTTCACTTAGAAAGCATAACGTTGAGGCCCACCTCTACGTATATCTTCATTAGCATCATCTTGAAATTTCTTAAAATTCTCTCTAAAAGCATTTGATAATTTAAATGCTGTTTTATAATAAGCTTCATCATCATTCCATGTAGCTCTAGGGCTTAATACTTCTGTTGGTACACCTGGACATGATCTTGGTTGTGCAACACCAAATACCGAGTGTATATGATAATCTTCGTAGGTATATGCTCCTAAATCTCCATTAAGTACAGCATTAATCATGGCACGAGTGTACTTAAGTTTCATACGTGTACCTACACCATAAGGACCACCTGTCCAACCTGTATTAACCAACCAAACATTAACACCAGCTTCTTTCATTTTTTTACTCAACATTTCAGCATATTTAGTCGGGTGTAATGGCATAAATGGCGCACCAAAACATGCAGAGAAACTTGGTACTGGTTCAACTACACCAGCTTCGGTACCTGCGACTTTTGCTGTATAACCAGAAATAAAGTGATAAGCTGACTGGTTTGGCGTTAATTTTGAAATCGGAGGCAAAACACCAAAGGCATCTGCCGTTAAGAAAAATATATTCTTAGGGTTTTTACCAATAGATGGTTTTCTAATATTATCTATATGGTAAATTGGGTAACTTACTCTTGTATTTTGTGTTATAGATGTATCGGCAAAATCTACATTACCGTTATCATCCATAATTACGTTTTCTAGAATAGCTCCTTTTTTAATTGCAGCAAATATTTCTGGTTCTTGTTCTTGAGATAAGTTAATTACTTTAGCATAACAACCTCCTTCAAAATTAAAAACCGTGTTTTCATTAGTCCAACCATGCTCATCATCTCCAATTAAACTACGATCTGGATCGGTTGATAATGTCGTTTTTCCTGTACCAGATAATCCAAAGAAAATTGCCGTATCACCATCTTTACCAACATTAGCACTACAGTGCATTGGTAAGGTATTTTTATAAACTGGAAGTATAAAATTTAAAGCTGAGAAGATTCCTTTTTTAATTTCGCCTGTATAACCCGTTCCCCCTATTAAAGCAATTTTACGAGTAAAGTCTAAAATAGCAAAGTTATGCTGACGTGTACCATCTACCTCAGCATCTGCCATAAAACCTGGTGCATTAACCACAGTCCATTCTGGCGTAAAACTTTTTAATTCGTCTTCCGTAGGACGTAAAAACATATTATAAGCAAACATGTTGCTCCATGGATATTCATTAATAACACGGATATTTAATTTGTAATCCTCATCTGCACAAGCATAGCTATCTCTAACATAAACTTCTTTTTCAGATAAATAATCGACAACCTTGTCATATAGTTTTTGAAACTTATCACTCTCAAACGGAATGTTAATATTTCCCCACCAAATTTTATCCTTGGTAATGTCATCTTTTACAATGAACCTATCCATTGGTGAACGCCCTGTAAACTCACCTGTGTTAACAGCTAAGGCACCCGATGAAGCTTCTACACCTTGGCCTTTTGCGATTGTTTCAGCATGAAGTTGCTCTGAAGATAATTGATAGTTGACCTTAGCATTTTTTATACCGTATTGGTCTAACGAAATCGTTTTCGTTGATTGTGTATGGTTTACCATAATTTTTGTGTTGTTTTAGGATACAAAATTATCATTTTATTTTAAAACAACGGTGCAGAATAGCATTAATCGACCTTATTTCTTATAAAACCGATTAACATAACAAACCAAGCCAATATTAACGATAAACCACCAATAGGTGTAATTATTGCAATAGTCTCAAAATCAAAGCCTGAGAGCTCGTTCGTAGCTAGCCCATATATAGAACCTGAAAAGAAAATCACTCCAACTACTACAAGGTATAAAATGATTTTTTTTAATTTAAGATCTACAAAATATGTACCACCTAAAATTAAAAGAAAAAAGGCATGGTATATTTGGTAACGTACACCTGTTTCAAAAGTTTTAATTGCATCAGCATCTACTAATTTTTCTAAGCCATGTGCAGCAAAAGCGCCTAAAATTATTCCTAAAATTCCTAAAATAGTTCCAGTAATTAATAAATTTTTGTTCATATTAAAGTTTGGTTTTGGTTTTTAATGGCTTATGTATTTACTACATTCGTGCTATACAAAATTAGTTATAATGCGAAAGATTCTAATCATTGGTGCTGGAAAATCAGCATCATATCTCATAAAATATTTACTAGATAAGTCTCAATCTGAAAAACTACATATTACCATAGGAGATCTTAATGTTGAAAACGCTAAAAAGTTAGTTGGTGAAAATTCTAAGGCAGATATTATTCATTTAGATGTATTTAATTCTGAATCTAGAATAACAGCTGTAAAAAATGCGGATATAGTGGTTTCTATGCTTCCGGCACGTTTTCATATAGAAGTCGCAAAAGATTGTATTACTTATAAAAAACACATGGTTACGGCTTCTTATGTAAGTGAAGATATGCAGACTTTAAATAATGACGCAAGGGCAAATAATTTGGTTTTTATGAACGAGATTGGTGTAGATCCTGGGATTGACCATATGAGTGCTATGCAAGTAATTGACAAAATTAGAGATAAAGGCGGTAAAATGATCTTGTTTGAATCGTTTACAGGAGGTTTAGTTGCTCCAGAAAGTGATAATAATCTATGGAATTACAAATTCACATGGAACCCTAGAAATGTTGTTGTAGCTGGCCAAGGAGGTGCCGCAAAATTTTTACAAGAAGATCAGTTTAAATATATTCCATATCACAGATTATTTAGACGTACTGAATTTTTGGAAGTTGAAAACTATGGTCGTTTTGAAGCTTATGCAAATAGAGATTCTCTAAAATATCAAAATGTTTATGGTTTAGATCAAATAAAGACTTTGTATCGAGGCACCATGCGACGCGTTGGTTTTAGTCGTGCTTGGAATGTATTTGTACAACTTGGCATGACAGATGATAGTTATACCATTGATGATAGTGCAAATATGAGTTATCGCGATTTTGTAAATGCTTTTTTACCTTACAGCCCAACAGACTCTGTGGAGCTTAAATTTAGACATGCACTAAAGATTGACCAGGATGATATTGTTTGGGATAAATTTTTAGAGTTAGATCTTTTTAACTCTAATAAAATGGTGGAATTAGATAAAGCTACACCAGCACAAATTCTTCAGAAAATATTAATGGATAGTTGGTCCTTAAGTGAAGACGATAAAGATATGATTGTAATGTATCATAAGTTTGGTTACGAACTTAATGGTAGAAAACATCAAATCGATGCTACTATGGTTGCTCTTGGTGAAGATCAAACATACACTGCAATGGCAAAAACAGTTGGATTGCCTGTTGCTATTGCAACTCTTGCTATTTTAAATGGAAAAATAAAGACACCAGGAGTACAAATTCCTATTACTAAAGAGGTTTATACTCCTATTTTAGAAGAATTAGAAACGTATGGTGTTATATTTAATGAGAAAGAAGTTCCTTATTTAGGATATAATCCTCTTAATATTTAAGCTAAAATTTCAAATTGAAATCATTTACTTATTTTTAACTTTCGAATTTAAACTAAAATAGACATGAAGGTTAATGATAAAGGAGTTTATATAGATGGTATTGATAAAAAGATACTTAGAGCATTGATGGAAGATGCCAGAACTCCAATTCTAGAAATTGCACGTAATGTTGGTATTTCTGGTGCAGCAATACATCAACGTCTTAAAAAACTTGAAAAATCTGGCCTATTAGCTGGTTCTAAGTTTATTATTAATCCTAAAGTTTTAGGCTATACAACTATGGCTTTTGTTGGTGTCTACCTAGATAAAGCAGTTAGTAATCCAGAAGCTGTTAAACAATTAAAAAAAATTCCTGAGGTTATAGAGTGTCATTACACTACTGGTCATTGGAGTATCTTTATTAAAATATTATCCAAAGATAATGAGCATTTAATGCACGTGCTCAATTCTGAAATACAAAGCATAAAAGGTGTATCGAGGACTGAAACTTTTATTTCTTTACAGCAGCAGATTAATCGACAGATTAAGATTTAATATCACTTTCTATTTTTTAATTTCCAAATTAGAGCATACCATTTGCGCTTTAAATACTGATGCCTCCAATTAACATTAAATTTCACACCTTCTTTTCCCCATGGTGGTAAAGGAACTACTATATGAAATGGAGGAAATTTATTGACTAAACTATTTAAATCCTCTTCAATACGAAATCGCCTTGAACAAATAAGCCTTATAATAGTCTTGTGATTTGTCGATCGATAAACTTCAGAATTTATCCATAGAGGCACTAAACCTGAATTATATAAAACACTTATAACTTGTTCAATAGATTGAGGTTTATCTTTAAGTATATTAATTTCTTTTAGTTTTTCTAGTTCACTACTATTTAAATGGTTGCTTACCATTCTAGAATTTAGCTCAATTAAATATTCAATATTTTTAGAAATTGAATTAAAGACTAATGTTTCCGTAAATTCAATCAGTTTCTTTGAAGATTCTATCAACCTATATTTGAATTCTAATTCTTCCAAAATTAAAGATGAATTATGTAGCAGGGTTTGGTATCTCAGCATGCACAGCATTAATAGCTTTCATTACATCTTCAGTTAATGTAAGATTAATACTATCTAAATTTTCTTTTAGTTGTTCAATACTTGTCGCACCAATAATATTACTCGCTACAAAGGGTTGTTCATTTACAAAAGCTAAAGACATTTGTGCAATAGTCATATTGTTATCTTCAGCAATTTTCATATAACGCTTTGTTGCTTCTGTGCATTGTTCATTACTAAAGCGCGCAAATCTAGGAAACAATTTTAACCTAGCGTTATCCGCAGCTGTCCCATTTATATATTTGCCAGACAATACTCCATTACCCATTGGAGAATATGCTAATAAGCCTATATTTTCTCTGTGAGCAACTTCGGCTAAATCCCCTTCAAACTGTCTACACAATAAGGAATAAGCATTTTGAATAGTTATCATTCTTGGCAAATTATCAACCTTGGATTCTTCTAAATAACGCATTGTTCCCCATGCGCCTTCATTAGAAATCCCAACTTGTCTTATTTTTCCAGATTTAATGATTTCGTCTAAATTGTGAAGAATGTCATTAAAATTATCTTCCCATTTGTCATTTGGATTATGCTTATAATCCCTTACACCAAAAGTATTTGTTTGACGCTCGGGCCAATGCAATTGATATAAATCAATATAATCCGTTTGTAATCTTTTTAAGCTATTATCAACAGCTTCATTAAGTGCTTCTTTACTAAAACCTGTAGTTCTAATATGAGCTGTATAATCACCAGGTCCAGCTATTTTTGTAGCTAAAACCACTTTGTCTCTATTACCTGTTTTAGAAAACCAATTACCAATGATACGTTCAGTATCCGCATAAGTTTCGGCATTTGCTGGCACAGGATATAATTCCGCAACATCAAAAAAATTAACACCATTATCTAAAGCTAAATCCATTTGAGCGAAACCTTCGTCTTGAGTATTTTGGTTTCCCCACGTCATGGTACCTAGGCAAATTTTACTAACTTTTATATCTGTATTGGGTAGAGTTGTGTATTTCATAATAATTTTAGCGTATACTGAATTTTTTGATTAAACTAATCGTCTTTTTTATTGATCTTTTTATGGGCACTTAAAACTATAATTTCATTTTATAGTTGCTCAGTCCATCAAAATAAAATACAAAAATAAGAAGACCTGTGAGGTTTTAGAAACTCTAAAGCCCTAATTTTAAAAACAATTGTCACTCTAGAAAAAAGTTAAGAGTCAGAAAAATAAAATAGTTATAAGTAACTTTTAAATAAGGAATTTACTATTCAACAAATACTTACAAATATGATTAAAAGCTTTAACAAAAAAACGCGAAGTATAATACTTCGCGTTTTTATATATAAATATTGAATGATTTATTAATCCGCTAAAATAATTAGTTTATTATCTTTCATTTCAATAGTACCAGAATTAATACTTAAAGTTAATACCTTTTTGTCATCGTTATGAGGAACAACATCTGCATGTAATTCGTCAAAAACTAAATGACTCTGTGTATGTGTGTTAATTCTAATAGTACCTTTTTTTAATATAGATACAATTGGTGCATGATCTTTTAACATCTCAAACTCACCGTTAACACCTGGTACAACTACAGAATCAACTTCTGAACTAAATAAAGTAGCTTCTGGTGATACAATTTCTAAATACATAGTTAAACCTGTTTAACTACCCTGAAATTAGCTCAGGGTCATTTTATTATTTGTTCTAATTTCAATCTGAGATTGAGATACTGAAACAAGTTCAGTACTTACTTTAGTTATACCTCAGCAAGCATCTTCTCGCCAGCTTCAATAGCTTCTTCAATAGAACCTTTAAGGTTAAATGCAGCTTCTGGTAAGTGATCTAATTCACCATCCATAATCATGTTAAAACCTTTTATTGTTTCTTTAATATCTACTAATACACCTGGTATACCTGTAAACTGTTCAGCTACGTGGAAAGGTTGAGATAAGAAACGTTGTACACGTCTTGCTCTACCTACAGCCATTTTATCTTCTTCAGATAATTCCTCCATACCAAGAATAGCAATAATATCTTGTAATTCTTTATAACGTTGTAATAACTCTTTTACACGTTGTGCACAATCATAATGTTCATCACCTAAAATATCAGCCGTTAAAATTCTTGATGTAGAATCTAATGGATCTACCGCTGGATAAATACCAAGCTCAGCAATTTTACGTGATAATACAGTTGTAGCATCTAAGTGAGCAAACGTTGTTGCTGGTGCAGGATCCGTTAAATCATCTGCAGGTACGTAAACCGCTTGTACAGATGTAATAGAACCTTTCTTTGTAGACGTAATACGCTCTTGCATCGCACCCATTTCCGTTGCTAATGTAGGTTGGTAACCTACCGCAGAAGGCATACGACCTAATAATGCAGATACCTCAGAACCAGCTTGTGTAAAACGGAAGATATTATCTACGAAGAATAATACATCCTTTCCTTGTCCATCACCAGCTCCATCACGGAAATACTCTGCTATAGTTAATCCTGAAAGTGCTACACGAGCACGAGCTCCAGGAGGCTCATTCATTTGTCCGAATACGAAAGTTGCTTTAGAATCTTTCATTGCAGATTTATCTACTTTTTGAAGATCCCATCCACCTTCTTCCATAGAATGCATAAAGTCATCACCATACTTAATAATACCTGACTCTAACATTTCACGAAGTAAATCGTTTCCTTCACGTGTTCTTTCACCAACTCCTGCAAATACAGAAAGTCCACCGTGACCTTTTGCAATATTGTTAATCAACTCCTGAATTAATACTGTTTTACCTACACCAGCACCACCAAATAATCCAATTTTACCTCCTTTTGCATAAGGCTCAATTAAATCAATAACTTTAATACCAGTAAACAAAACTTCTGTAGACGTTGATAAATCTTCGAATTTAGGAGCTTGTCTGTGAATTGGTAAACCTGCTTCACCAGCTTTTGGCAAATCACCTAATCCATCAATAGCATCACCAATTACATTAAAAAGACGTCCGTAAACATCTTCACCAATTGGCATTTGGATAGGAGCACCAGTTGCATGAACTTCTGTTCCTCTACTTAAACCATCAGAAGAATCCATAGCAATAGTACGCACAGTGTCTTCACCAATGTGAGATTGTACTTCTAATACTAATTTAGAACCATCTTGGTTGTTAATTTCTAACGAATCATAAATCTTAGGAAGCTCTGCACCAGCAGCGAATTCTACATCGATAACTGGGCCTACGATTTGTGCAACTTTACCTGTAACTTTTGACATTACTTATATGTTTTTGTTTTGCAATAGTTTAAATACGAAAAACGACTTTCTCAAACTCATTGAGTAGATGCATTTTTCGCGCTGCAAAGATATAGTTTTATTTAAAAATAAAAGTCATTTTAGTTAGGTTTTTACATAAAAAAAGTGCGCCCTATTAGAACGCACTTTTAATTGTATAATCTACGACTTATTTATTGTAGTAATGGTGAATAATTTGTGCCAAAATCACTGGCACCTGCTAGGTTACCCGAAGCCGCAAAGTTAGAACCATATGTAGCATCAATAGCTTCTAAAAAGCTATTTGCCATTAAAGCATAGCCTCTAGCAGTAAGATGAATACCATCTAAACTCACTAAACCACCAAAAACTAAATCGGTATTTAAATTATATCCATCAAAGGCAATTCCCGCAGTTGATGCCTGCTCTAATATTGCATTTAAATCAACTAGCGCTAAACCGTTAGCATTAGCTATAGCAGAAATACTTGCATTGTAAGCATCAGTAGCAATAGCAATTTCCTCTTGCTCTTCTGGTGTTAAAACCCATTTATCGTCTAATGGTATAGCTACACCATTTACAGTTTGAGGATTACCAGGTACAGCTTGTGTACCAATAAAACTTGATGCAGGTAAAACTAATAAATCATCTGCTGTAGCTTGACGCATACTTACTAAAGCAGGATTTATAGCTGTTAAATCTGTTAGATTTTCATCAAAAATAACAACAGCATTGCCTTCACCTTCAGCAAAGGTTATAGTACGTTTAGCTATTTCTGCATCGGCCATTTCTTGAGTCATAGGTGTATTAGCAACTAAAAACGCAAATGCCTGCACAATACCAGCATTATATGCTCCATAAGCACTAGCACTATTTAAAAAACCTGCTGTTGCAGCATCTAATGGAATAGGATTATGTGGCACAGTTGTAAAGTGTGATAAACTTGTAATGTTTGGTAAATTTCCAATAACTCCTTTTGCACCATTAGAAGTTAAACCACCTACTAATGCATTTAAAGCAGCATCGAATGTTGAAGTTGGTGTAATAGGATTACTGCCATCACCTCCAGTAGTTGCATAACCTAAAACATCATTACCACCTATTTCAGATAAGGTAAAAAATGTTGGGTTTTGAGTCATTGCTAATTCTAATACTGAAGCATTTGGTGTACTACCAGTTAATCTTATAGCATATGGATTAGCCGCAGCTGGAAAGTTTGAAATATTACCGTAACCAGGTGCAACTAAGTGAAAACTCTTTGCGCCTGGAACACCTAAATTATTAAATGGACCTGTTGGATTATTTAAAGCAAAATCTGTAGTTGACATTGCTGCAGGATTCACAGCTTGTAATGGAACAGGACCTGCACCACCAAAGACTAATCTCTCACTAAACAATCTTTCACCTGTTACAGGACTAATAATTGGATTCCCAGCTAATATAAGTCCTCCAAAATTATCATTCATCAAAGGTTGAGTAAATGTTCCACCTCCAGCATTTGCAAATTTATCAGCAATGATATTTGGAAATGAATTTTCTTGCGAAGCAATAAACAATCCGTTATCAGTAAAACCAGCAGTAAAGGAAGCACCAACTGCTACATAGTTTGAGAAATCTGCAGTCCCTGTTGTTAATTCTGGTAGAGGAGAATCATCACCAGATGGGTTAGTTCTATCTCTAAGATCTTGAACGAGTTCGTTCTCGCAGCCTATCATACTTAAGGTAAGTAATGATAACACTATATATTTTAATTTTTTCATTTTAAATAATTTCTTTTCCATTATTATAAATTATTAATAGTCCAAGACACATAATACTGTGAACCTATATAACCAGTACCAAATGCTGTAAAATATTCATCTTGTAATAAGTTAGTTGCACCAACTTTAAAAGCAGATTTTAAACCTGGTATTCTAAAGTTAACCTGTGCATCTAATACATGAAATGCAGGAACATCACCATCACCAAAAGAAGCTTCCCAGAAATAATTATCACTCCATCTCCAAGATACATTAAAGCCTACATTTTTAAACAAATCAGTTTTACCAAAAGATGCTTTTACTTTATGTTCTGGTGTATTAAAATTAGTTCTAAAGTCTGGATTCTTCTTTACATCAAAATCTAATTTAGCATAAGTGTAGTTAGCACTTAAATCAAAGCCATCAAACACTTTTGTAGAAACCTGAATGGCAGCACCATAAGAATTCACTTTTTCGCTAGAATTTGTATTGGTTTGGTACGCTTGAAAATCCCCATTTTGCAATGCAGCTAAAATTTGTTGAGTGTCTGAGTTTAAACCAGCAACAGTAGCAGGATTATTAGGATCGTAACCTGTTAAATCAAAATTTGATACATCACCGTAAAATGGCGCTATAACACCTTCACCAGCTAAGAAATCTTGATACGAACTATAATAAGCAGAAGCATCAATAATAAAATCTTGTATTTTACCTCTATAACCTAATTCAAAAGAACTTACTTGCTCTGGCTTTACATAGTCTGAGTTAGCAATATAGTTACTTCCATTACCACCAGAATGATTTGACAAACCTGTTCCTATAGATGCAAATAATGAATTATTATAGGCAGCAGAAGCCGCTTGAGAAATTGTACTTGGCACACCTAAGTTGTTTTGAGCAAAAGGGCTTACACCATAATCTCTTACATAGCGATCTCCATTATCTGGCGCACCACCAATCAATGTACCTAAAGCAGTTTCTAAGCCAATGTATAAAGATTGTGTATCTGGATTTCTAAACCCAGTTTGGAATGATGCTCTAAAATTATGGTTTTCATTTACTGTTAAACCCGCAGAGATTCTTGGTGATAAAAATGCATCAAAAAGTTCTGACTTATCATAGCGCAACGAACCTGTTAATTTTAATTCTAGATTTTCATTCAATTCTAGAGAGCGTTGTAATTGGGTGTATAATCCTAATTCAGAATAAGTAATTGGTCCGGTAGCATCAGTATAAATTGTTCCGAAAGAATTTAACCTATAAGTTCTATGAGAACCACCAACCTGTATTTCTGCAAAATCAACTAAATCACCAAGATTATAGTTTGCATCGGCGTGATAAATTTTAGAATTATCTTTAAATGCTGATCCTGTTAAGAAATTAGTATCACTAGTTACTTGATCGAAAACTTCTTGAAATTCTGGTGTACCTGGCTCAAGTCTTCCTTGTTCCGCAACCTGTCTAGCTGCAACATGTGCTTGTGCTTCTGAAGCACCACCTAAAACGGCACCTGCATATGTCTGAATATAATCGCCAAACCAATCTTCGTGCGATTTCCATGCTTGCAATATATTTGGCGCAGCAACATCCATTACATAGGTGTCACCTGCTTTATCAGAAGTAATGTATCCTCTAACGAAAAAATCATCATTCTTAACTTCTATTTTATGTTGTTGTAACGAAAAACCATCAATTCTATAACGTTGTGCTCCTTGATAAATGGTAGAACCTGTACCTACTTTACCTACATACTGAATTTCGAAATCATTTTCCCATGGACGGAAATACAATCCCCAATCAGCTTTTACACTTTCTGCACTGTAGTCAGTTAAATCTTCTTCCCTATAACCCGTTCTACTAACGCTTACATTTGGAATTATACCTAATCCTCCTGAAGCAACATGTATATTAGTACTTACATTATCACCATATGTGTTTACACCATCATAATTGATATTAGATTCACGAGTTCCACCTGGCATATCCTTATCATCATAATTTGTAGCATACCAATCTGTACCTTTTAAGTATCCAAAGTTTACTTTAGCTGCAAATTTTTCGCTAAACTTATACGCCATTCTAATACCTAAATCTGTGTAATCATTATTACCTGCAGCTTCTTGAGACGTAATTCCTCTCTTTATATAGCCACTAATACCAGAATGATCAAAAGGACTTTTACTTCGCATAAATAAAATACCATTAAATGCATTAGCACCATATAATGCCGAAGAAGCACCTGGTAATAGCTCTACACTTAAAACGTCTGTTTCTGTCATCCCTAATAAATTTCCTAAAGGGAAGTTAAGTGCTGGTGCAGAGTTATCCATACCATCTACTAATTGAACAAATCTTGTATTTGCAAAAGTGGCAAAACCTCTTGTGTTTATAGACTTAAATGTTAAACTGTTAGTATTAATATCAACACCTTTAAGACTTTCTAAACCTCCATAAAAATCAGCAGAGGCTGTGTTTTTAATTTCTTTTAAACCAAAACGTTCAACCGTTACAGGAGACTCGAAAATTCTTTCTGGTGTACGAGAAGCGGAAATTACGACTTCATCTAACGTGTTTCCTTCTTTTAAAGACACATCAATAGTTTGATTGTTTGAAGTGACTTCAACGGTTTGCGGTTCAAAACCTGTATAACTTATACGAATTGAAAATGGTGGATCTTGATCTACTGCAAGTGTATAGTTACCATCAAAATCCGTAATTGTACCAGAAGTGGTACCTACTACTACAATATTTGCTCCAGGTAAGGGAAGCCCAGTATTGTCAGTAATTTTACCTTTTACCGTGGTTTGTGCAAAAGACACCACACAAAAAAGCATTGTGAAAAGCTTTAAGATTGTTTTCATTTTAGAGAATTAGTTAATTTATTAGATGAGCAATTTAATTAAATATATGAAAATTCGATAATAAATTCTCATAAAATTATGCATGCATAGCATTTTTTTGGAAAAATAAAGCCTCAAAAATGAGAGATTCTCAATTTTGAGGCTTTAAAATAAGATTTTAGAAATTCTAAAAGGTTACTCTACAGTAACAGATTTTGCCAAATTTCTTGGCTGATCTACATTTTTATCTAGCATCACAGCAATATGATATGATAATAATTGTAAAGGAATTGTAGTTAATAAAGGAGTAAGACATTCTATAGTTTCTGGCACTTCGATAACATGATCTGCCAACTCTTTTACACTTTTATCCCCTTCGGTAACTATACCAATAATTTTACCTTTTCTAGATTTTATTTCTTGAATATTACTTACCACTTTATCATAATGACCCTTTTTTGTAGCAATTACAACAATTGGCATATTTTCGTCAATTAAAGCAATTGGGCCATGTTTCATTTCTGCAGCAGGATAACCTTCTGCATGTATGTAAGAAATCTCTTTTAATTTTAATGCACCTTCTAAAGCAACTGGGAAATTAAATCCACGACCTAAATACAAGAAATTTGTTGCATCCTTATATATATCGGCAATAGTTTGTACATAAGCATCGGATTTAAGCGCTTTTTCAACTTTACTTGGAATCGTTTCAAGTTCTATTAAATGATGCCTAAACTCTGAACTAGAGATTGTACCCTTAGCTCTGGCTAATCGTAAAGCCATTAGAGTTAAAACCGTAATTTGAGTTGTAAATGCTTTTGTAGATGCCACACCAATTTCTGGACCAGCATGTGTATATGCACCTGCATCAGTTTCTCTAGCAATAGAAGAACCAACAACATTACAAACACCAAAAACAAAAGCTCCTTTAGATTTTGCCAGTTTTATAGCAGCTAAAGTATCTGCTGTTTCACCAGATTGTGAAATAGCGATAACAACATCTTTTTCTGTAATAACTGGATTTCTATATCTAAACTCTGAAGCATATTCTACTTCTACAGGTATTCTTGCTAAATCTTCAAAAATATATTCCGAAACTAAACCAGCATGCCAAGACGTACCGCAAGCAACTACAATGATACGGTCTGCAGCTAAGAATTTTTTCATGTTATCTTCAACACCAGCTAACTTTACCAAGGCTTCATTACTTAATAGTCGTCCTCTAAAGGTATCAAAAATAGCATTTGGTTGTTCGTGTATTTCCTTAAGCATAAAGTGTTCGTAACCACCTTTTTCAATCTGTTCTAAATTAAGTTGAAGTTCTTGTATATAAGGATCTACTAACGAATCGTCTTTAATCTTTCTAACTTTTATTTTCTTACCTCTTCTTATAATTGCCATCTCTTCATCTTCTAAATAGATAGCATTTTTGGTATATTCAATAAAAGGTGATGCATCACTAGCAATAAAAAATTCATCTTCGCCAATACCAATTGCTAAAGGACTACCTAATCTGGCAACAACAATTTCATTAGGCTTGTTTTTATCAAAAACAGCAATCGCAAATGCACCAACAACCTGGTTTAAAGCAATCTGAACAGCTTTTCCAAGTTTAATGTTTTCGTTTTTCTTTACATCTTCAATTAGGTTCACTAATACTTCTGTATCTGTATCTGATTTGAAGGTATAACCACGCTTTATTAACTCCTTTTTTAAAGAATCGTAATTTTCAATAATTCCGTTATGAATTATGACTAAATCCCCAGAGTTTGAGTAATGAGGATGAGAATTAACATCGTTTGGCACTCCATGAGTAGCCCAACGTGTATGCCCTATTCCTAAGGTTCCATCTGTTGATATTTCGCTTTCTAATCTTTCTTTAAGATCAGATACTTTACCTTTGGTTTTTGAAAGTTTTATATTAGTACCATCATATAGCGCAATACCTGCACTATCATAGCCACGATATTCTAATCTTTGAAGTCCTTTAATTACAATTGGGTAAGCCTCACGATGGCCAATATACCCGACAATTCCACACATAGGTTAATTTTTAGTTTTGGTTACAATCATCATCCTCATTTAGACAAGTGTAATAAATCTCTAAATACACTCTTTTACTCTCGTCTTCGGAAGTATTACCATGTAATACAGTTCCTCTAGGTGTAATAATAGAACTTATTGGCGATGTAAACTCAGAATCATCAGCATCTTGCACTTTTCTTTGAGCAAATGATTCTTCTAGATTTACATTAATAGAAACGGCCAAACCTAAATCTACATTAGTAGAATCTCTTATAAGTAGGTCGTTAATATGTTCGGTAATTTTTAACTTATATTTAATACCGTTACCATTAGGTTCATCATCAACACGTTGTAATGGTCCAAGATGATTAATTTTCGAAAACGAAGGTAAACTACTACTACCTAGATCGGCAAAATAATCGAACAAAGGTGTTTTATTCTCTATATCATACAAATAAATGCGATTTGGTTCGCCATCTTGCACGATATCTTGGTCAACATAAAAAATAAGATTGGCTTCGTTTATTAGTTTTTTGGACTTTACAAAATTACCATCTTCATCAGTTTCAACGAAAGTGTTTTTAAAGGTTTCGAAAGCATTCATTTCTGGATCATCATCTGTATCATCACCATTAAAAAGTTTTATTCTTGCTAGCGAACCTTGTCCACCTTTTAAATAAATTCTACTGTCACCAGTTTCGGAATCTCCATCTTCAATTGGAGATGTAAATTCGTTATCCATAAAGTTTATTCGGTTTGGACCAAAACTTAATTGATAGGTTCCTTGTTCGGTTTCATCAGGATCATCAGTTGTTGAAGCTGTTAACCTTGTATAATAAATAATAATGTTAGATGTTTGAGCACCTACATTGAGGATTAAAAAACTTCCGTCATCGTCTACAGGCTCTGCTTTAAAATAAAGACCTCTAAAATAATTAGTAAAATTGTTTTGACTACTTAACTCAGTTTCTCCTTCTCTATTAATAATTTTATTTCGCCAAAACGTAGTATCCAGCTTAACTCTAATACCTGGCGAAAGTCTTTGAGAAACTTCAGTTTCATCTTCATCGTTTATTATAGTTAGTGTATAACCCTCTTCATTAATATCAATTATATTATCAACAGGTGTAATGTTACCTTCATCATCATATTCTACAAAACCTATTTCCTCTCCTTCTAAAGCAGCATCGGATATAGTTTCTGTTTCTGATGCTGATTTATTAGAAAAGTAATCTTGACTTTCATTGAACTCGCCATTTGGATCGAAATCTCTAATAAAATAGTTGTTCTCAAAAAGACGTAACCTAATTGGCTTATAAACACCCTCCGATGGTTCTGGTAAGATAGAATCAACATCGTAGATTAAATTTTCATCTTCATCAATATCTGTAATTGTGCTGAAATATGGTATGGTTAAAACAACTGAATCTATAGAAACACCTTCGCCAAAAACGGGATCATATGTAGATGCATTAACTTGTGTTAAAAAACTTGAAGTAGTTCTACCATAAGTATCATCATAAATACCCAAAGTATTAAGTCCAAGACCATTAGTTTGTACAGGTCCTAATGCTTGTGTAAATGCAATGATATTAAAGCTATCTTTCTTTATATCAAAATTTGTGGCATTTCCTTCATTAATAAGGTCAGACTCTAAAGTTGCGAAGTCTTTATCACAGGCAATAAAACTCAATATTATTAAACCGAATGCGACAATCTGGAGGGCAAATTTATTATTTTTCATAGGTAGTATTAACCGTTTAAAACAGTATTTGTGTAAAACTCTGTATATGGATCTGCAAATTCTTCTACAGAATAAAAATCTAAAACAGGTTTTGTTAAGTCATTTATGTAAGTATCTAGTTCTTTTGGTAATTCTTCTGAGCCTCTAATAATCGCATCAGAATTATCAATAGCAATTTTCATTAAATTAATGTAATCTGGCTTTTCTAAAGCTTTTGTTGCATCTACATCTAACCCATCAAAACTCACTTTAGATAACATGTCTTTATCTAACGTACCTTCAAAGCTTTGATTGTACACAGAGGTAACAATTTTACTTTCGGTAAATAAAGGTTCAGTTTTATAAAACTCTTTTAGATATAGCGGTAATAAGGATGCAAGCCAACCATTAACATGAATTATGTCTGGAGCCCAATTTAATTTTTTAACAGTTTCAATTACTCCTTTAGCAAAGAAAATAGCACGCTCATCGTTATCTGAAAATAATTTACCATCTTCATCGGTCAAAGTTGCCTTTCTTTTAAAATAATCTTCATTGTCTATGAAATAAACCTGAATACGTTCTTTTGGTATTGAAGCCACTTTTATAATTAATGGCATGTCTAAATCATTAATAACTAAATTAATACCAGACAACCTAATTACTTCGTGTAGTTGATGTCTTCGCTCATTAATATTACCAAAACGAGGCATAAATATTCGTATTTGACCTCCTTGTTTGTTTACCATTCTTGGAGCTTCAAATGACATTGAAGAAATCTCCGTTTCTGGTAAATATGGTACAACTTCCGAGGACACATACAATATTCGTTTATCTTTCATAAATCTGCTACTTTTGAAAATTAAGAGTAAAAAACATGCAAAATTACAAAAATTTACGCAGATTGCCAGTAAAATATTATGTTTGCACACGTTAATTTTTTGTTATAGCATTGAAAAAATTCCTTAATAAAACCGAATTATCGCATCATTTAGATGCCGTAAAAGCAAAAGGAAACTCTATTGGGTTTGTTCCAACAATGGGTGCATTACATAATGGCCATTTATCATTGGTGGAAAAAGGGTTGAGCGAAAATGATTTGATTGTTGTTAGCATTTTTGTTAATCCTACTCAGTTTGACAATCAAGAAGATTTAGTTAAATACCCAAGAACTTTAGACGCAGATATTTCCCTTTTACAAACCGTGAGTGATACATCTATAATCGTTTACGCTCCTACTGTAAAGGATATTTATGGAAAACATATAAAATCACAATCATTCACTTTTGATGGTTTAGAACATGAAATGGAAGGTGCTTTTAGAGATGGCCATTTTGATGGAGTTGGAACCATAGTAAAGCGTTTACTAGAAATAGTTAAACCAGATTTTGCTTATTTTGGTGAAAAGGATTTTCAGCAATTACAAATCATTAAAAAGTTAGTTGAGCTACATCATTTACCTGTAAAAATTGTTGGCTGTGCCATACATAGAGCAGAAGATGGCTTAGCTATGAGTTCTAGAAATACAAGACTGACAGAAGCGCATAGGCATAGTGCGCCTTTTATATACAAAACACTAAAATCTGCCAAAGTAAAGTTTGGCACAAAAAGTGCTAAATATGTTACGGAATGGGTTGAAAAGCAATTTAAAAAACAACCACTTTTAGAGTTAGAGTATTTTATAATTGCAGATACACAAACCTTAAAGCCAGTAAAACGAAAATCAACAAAAAAGACGTATAGAGCCTTTATCGCTGTATATGCAGGTGATATAAGACTAATAGATAATATCGCCTTAAATTAATTATCTTTGCCTCATGCAAATTCAAGTTGTAAAATCTAAAATTCACCGTGTAAAAGTTACAGGTGCCGACTTAAACTATATAGGAAGTATTACTATTGACGAAGACTTAATGGAAGCTGCCAATATAATTCAAGGAGAAAAAGTTCAGATTGTTAATAATGACAATGGCGAACGCTTAGAAACGTACTGTATTCCTGGACCTCGCAATAGTGGTGAAATCACACTAAATGGTGCAGCAGCACGAAAAGTTGCTGTTGGTGACACATTAATACTTATTACCTACGCATTCATGGATATTAAAGATGCTAAAGTATTTAAGCCATCTTTGGTTTTTCCAGACGAAGCAACAAATCTTCTAAAGTAAAATTTTTGAGTAAACCAAAATCCATCCTAAAAGTTGTTTTACCCTTACTCTTAGGAGTTATTTTAGTGTGGTATTCTTTATCACAAATTTCGGTTTCCACACTAGTTCAATATTTTAAAGATGCTGATTATAGTTGGATTATTCTTGGCGTTGTCTTAGGTGTTTTAAGTCATGCATCTAGGGCCTATAGATGGCTCTATATGGCAGAACCCTTAGGCTATAAACCTAATTTTACAAATAGTTTTATGGCTGTGTATTCTGCATATCTTATAAACTTTACCATACCTAGAGCTGGTGAAATTGCTAGAGCTACAATTTTAACAAATTATGAAGATATACCTTTTGATAAAGGATTTGGAACCATCGTTGCGGAGCGTGTCGCTGATACAATAATGCTACTTTTAATAATTGCTATTGCACTATTGTTAGAATTCGAATTTATTTATGACTTTTTCATAAAAAAATTTAATCCAACATCTCTAATGATTGCAGTTATATTCTTTTTATTAATCGGAATAGCAATTTACTTTTTCATAAAGAAAAGTAATTCAAAATTTGCTTTAAAAGTAAAAGGATTCCTTTCTGGATTAATTGAAGGAGCCTTAAGTATTTTTAAAATGAAAAAGAAATGGGCATTTATTTTCCATACTATTTTCATTTGGTCTATGTATGTTATAATGTTCTATGTAACTACTTTTGCGCTTCCAGAATTGCAAAATATCTCTTTTGCTGCAATTTTAATTGGGTTTATACTTGCAAGTTTCAGTATTGCGGCTACTAACGGAGGTATTGGTTCTTTTCCAGAAGCAGTTGTTATAGCCT
The DNA here is from genome assembly GCF_014297365.1 of Winogradskyella echinorum. Classification (GTDB taxonomy): domain Bacteria; phylum Bacteroidota; class Bacteroidia; order Flavobacteriales; family Flavobacteriaceae; genus Winogradskyella; species Winogradskyella echinorum. Next base: position 826,955 of record NZ_JACOQD010000001.1, read on the forward strand.
TTTTATTATTTAATATGGCTGAAGATCCGAGTAGAGCTTTTGGTTGGATAATGTGGTCAACCCAAACTTTGATAATTATAATATTTGGTGGTCTGTCTTTAATTTACCTTCCAATCTATAACAGAAAGAAAACAACCGTATAGAAATATTTTTTAACTTGCTTTAATTTTTAGCTTATACAATAACAATGAAGAATTTTTACAATCTACTTATATTTAGCTTTATAGCACTTAATATCCAAGCCCAAGCGATTTATAAAACAATTGATTCTTATAAGCTTGAAGGTGAACGCGAATTAAAAATTCAACTGCCAAGAAATTACGATCCAGAAGATAAGCGTACTTATCCTTTAATTATAGTTTTAGACGGAGACTATTTGTTTGAGCCAGTGGCTGGTAATATAGACTACCAAGCTTATTGGGAAGATATACCAGATTGTATTGTAGTAGGCATTAAACAAGGAAATACAAGAGAAGATGATTTCTTTTATGATGACGAAAGTTTTTTCCCTGCGCATGATGGTGCAGCCTTTTATGAATTTATGGCAGCAGAATTATTACCATTTATTGAAGACAACTACAAGGCCTCTGATTTTAGAATAATAGTAGGCCATGATTTAGGTGCTAACTTTATTAATTATTATTTATTTAAAGATGTTCCTCTATTTAGATCTTACATTGCATTAAGTCCAGATTTAGCTCCTGAAATGATGAATCGATTAAAACAACGTTTATCTGTATTAAACAGAGAAACGTTTTATTATATGGCTACAGCAGATGCTGATGTAAAATCCTTAAGAACCTCAATTATAAAGAACGATTCAATTATAAAAACAATTGACAACGATAAACTTTTCTATAAATTCGATGATTTTGAAGATGCCAACCATTACTCTTTAGTTGGCAGAGGCATACCAAAGGCATTAAATGAAATATTTGCCTTTTACAAGCCAATTAATGGTAAAGAATACACGGAACAATTATTAACTTCAGAAAGTACTCCTTACGATTATCTGATAAAAAAATATGAAGACATAGAATATTTCTATGGATTCGAAAAAAAATTAATTGAGAATGATATTAGAGCCATTGCAGCGGCTTGTAAGTCAAAAGATGATTTAGAATCATTAGAAAAATTATCTAAACTAGTTAAGAAAGAGTTTCCAGAATCCATGTTAAGTGCTTATTATCTAGGCATGTATCACGAAAAAGAGGGTAATATTAAAAAAGCTTTACAACGTTACAAATCGGGCTTACTATTAGAACCTTCTCAGTTTATTGATAAAGAAGTTCTGCTTGAAAAAATATATGACATGCAAGAAGAAATGGATAATTAAATGCATTTCATCGAAAAAAATTGACAATTTAACGATATTTTAGTATGTTTGGTGTCCCAAAACTAAACCTACTTAATAATGAGAAAAGCTATTTTAATAGTTCTTACTTGTGTGTTTTATCTATCAACCCATGCACAAGTATCTTACGAAGAAATCCCTTCGGAACGTCTTAATTCAGTTAGAAAACTAAAAATTAAACTTCCTCAAGGTTACGATCCAGAATCAGAAATAAAATACCCTGTAATTGTTGTATTTGATGCTGATTATTTATTTGAACCTGTTGCAGGACAAGTCGATTTTCAGACCTATTTTGATGATATGCCAAGTTCTATTGTAGTTGGTATTATGCAAGGTGGTGAACGCGAATACGATAGCCATTACGAGGCTCTTACTGGTTTACCTATGGATTCTGGCCTAAGGTTTCACGAATTTATTTCTAACGAACTATTACCTTATATAGATAAAAAATACAACACAAGTAAATTTAGAGTTGCTGTTGGACATGATATAATGGGTAGTTTTATAAACTCTTATTTATTTCAAGAAAAACCTTTATTTCAGGCGTATGTTAGTATTAGTCCAGATTTTGTTGGTTCATTAAGAAATTTTGTATCTAAACGATTAGCAGTTATTGAGGAGGATATTTTTTACTATATGGCAACCTCGGAAAAAGATATTCCTGAGATACGTGAAAACATTTTATCTACAAATGCACTCATAAACGAAGTCGAAAATCAAAACATCACCTATTATTTTGATGATTTTGAAGGCGAAACACATTACACTTTAGTTACAGGCGCAATTGCTAGGTCCTTCGATAAAATCTTTGAGATTTACAATCCACTAAGAGAAAAAGAATTAGAAGAAAAAGTATTTAATTACGAAGGCACTTTAGACAACTACTTAATTGACAGATACAAACGAATTGAAAAACTGTTCGGCATTACAAAAGAAATTAGCGAAGTAGAGTTAGAAAAAGTAGCAAAAGTGGCAGAACAACGAGAAGATTATAAGTCACTTAATAAACTAGGGAAATTAGCTAATAAATTATTTCCTGAGACTATGTTAGGCACCTATTATATAGCACATTCTGCAGAAATGCTAGGTAAAATAAAGAAAGCAAAAAAACTATATGAATCTGCATTAGTATTAAATGATGCAACCAATATAGATAAGGACTATATAGCCGCTAAAATTGAAGAACTTACTTTGGCTTTAGTAGTAGATGTCGATGATGAAGAGTTAGAGGATTTAGAAGAATTAGAAGAAGAGGAAAATGAAGAAAATTAAAAAAAAGACCGTATCTACTGATTACTTCTTTGAAGCTTTATATAGAAAAACAAAAACATTGTTGTTTTCTAATTTACCTTCAAAATTAGCAACTCTAAAGATTTTAGCAATTGTAAGTTGGTTTAAAGACATCAACTAAAATTATCTTAATTTTACCATATTTATAAATTAGGAGATTTCCGTTAATACGGAACATAAGTATGGCTAAAGTAAAAACAACTTTTTTTTGTCAAAATTGTGGTAGTCAGTATGCCAAATGGCAAGGGCAATGTACCTCTTGTAAAGAATGGAATACCATTGCAGAGGAGGTCATTCAAAAACCTGAGAAAAGCGACTGGAAAACACCAACAGCAAATTCAAAACGAGTTTCAAAACCATTATTAATTAATGAAATAGACACCTCACAAGAAGCACGTTTAGATATGCAAGATGCAGAATTTAATCGTGTGTTAGGTGGAGGCATGGTTAATGGCTCATTGACACTTTTAGGAGGAGAACCAGGTATAGGAAAAAGTACATTGTTACTTCAAATTGCACTGAAATTAGAGTACAAAACGCTTTATGTTTCAGGTGAGGAAAGTCAGAAACAGATAAAAATGCGTGCTGAGCGTATTAACCCAAATAGTAATAACTGTTACATCCTTACCGAAACAAAAACTCAGAATATCTTTAAGCAAATAGAAGCTTTAGAGCCAGATATTGTGGTTATTGATTCTATTCAAACACTGCATAGTGATTATATAGAATCGTCTGCAGGTAGCATTTCTCAAATAAAAGAATGCACCACGGAATTAATAAAATTTGCTAAAGAAACTTCTACTCCCGTTTTATTGATAGGTCATATTACTAAAGATGGACACATTGCAGGACCAAAAATCTTAGAGCATATGGTCGATACCGTTTTACAGTTTGAAGGAGATCGAAATCATGTATTCAGAATTCTACGAGCCAACAAAAATCGTTTCGGTTCAACTAATGAACTAGGTATTTATGAAATGCAAGGTTCTGGGCTGCGAGAAGTTTCTAATCCATCAGAAATATTAATTTCAGAAAAAGATGGAGAACTTTCTGGAAATGCTGTCGCAGCGACGTTAGAAGGATTGCGACCACTAATGATAGAAGTACAAGCATTAGTAAGTACAGCAGTGTATGGAACACCTCAACGTTCTGCTACAGGTTTTAATGCCAAACGCCTAAACATGTTATTGGCTGTTTTAGAAAAGCGTGCAGGATTCCGTTTGGGAGCAAAAGATGTCTTTTTAAATATTACTGGAGGTATCACTGTAGATGATCCTGCGATTGATTTAGCGGTTGTTGCCGCCATTTTATCCTCCAACGAAGATGTCGCTTTACAAAGCGATTATTGTTTCGCTGCCGAAGTCGGTTTGTCTGGTGAAATACGACCAGTGCAACGTGTAGAACAACGTATTCTCGAAGCTGAAAAATTAGGCTTTTCAACTATTTTTGTTTCTAAATACAATAAAATAGCCTTAAAAAATACAGTTATTAAAATTCAACTGATTTCTAAAATTGAAGATTTGGTCGGGTTTTTGGTTTAACTATTACTCTTTTCAAAATTCTCATAATAACCCTCTTAATTGTGTCTTCACAGAAATTATTAGGTACAATAAAAAGAATTTAAGAATTTCGAGATTAATTGGAAATTTTTAATTCATGGACAACCCTAACTTTGATTTTTTAAAATCAAAATTCCATGTTTCTAAAGAGACGTTTTTAATTCTAAAAGATCTAGCTTCAATACGCAAATTAAAAATTGGAGAAGAAATAGTTAAACAAGGTGGAAAAAGTAATAAAATGGCCTTTTTAACTTCGGGATTAATACGCGCCTATTGTACTTTAGAATCAGGAAAAGAAATAACAAAAAATATTTTTACACCAATTGGTTTCGTAGGTGCTTTTTCTTCTATTCTAAAAAATGAACCATCTTTACTCTGCTATGAAGCTTTAGTCGAATCTACTATTTATGAAGTTGATTTTGAAAAGTTTACTAAACTATCTAAAACGAATATTGATATCAGTAATTTATATAATAGAATACTTGAATATGTATTTATTATGTATGAAATTAAGCAATTAGAAAATATGTCATTAAATGCCACCGAAAGATACTTAAACCTAAAGAAGCAGATATCTAATATTGATAACTTAATTCCACAATATCAAATTGCGTCATTTTTAAATATTTCTCCAGTTCAGTTAAGTAGGATTAGAAAAGAAATGAAAGACTATTAACATATGTTAATTTATAATCAATCTATACAAGTTATTTTTGTCCTAGATTAATTTATTATAAATTAACATTAATAGCAAAAATATCCCTATCAAAAAAAAGCAAACGTATATCGTTTGCTTTTTTTTATGATAAACACTATCCTTTAAACAGAAATTCTTAATTTCGCGACTCTATAAGAATTTTGATGACATGAGTACAAAGTTCCCTGAATATAAAGGACTTAACTTACCGAACGTTGCGAAAGAAATTGGCAACTATTGGGAAGCAAATAACATCTTCGAAAAAAGTGTAACGACCAGAGAAGGTAAGCCACCTTTTGTGTTTTTTGAAGGACCACCTTCAGCCAACGGATTACCTGGTGTACACCACGTTTTAGCTCGTGCTATTAAAGATATTTTTCCGCGTTACAAGACCATGAAAGGTTTTCAGGTTAAACGTAAAGCAGGTTGGGATACGCACGGTTTACCAGTGGAACTTGGAGTAGAAAAAGAACTAGGAATTACCAAAGAAGATATCGGTAAAAAAATCACCGTAGAAGAATATAACGAAGCTTGTAAAAAAGCTGTGATGCGTTATACTGATATCTGGAACGACCTAACTCAAAAAATGGGCTATTGGGTAGATATGGACGATCCATATATTACTTACAAATCTAAATATATGGAGTCTGTTTGGTGGTTGCTCAAGCAGATTTACGAAAAAGACTTAATCTACAAGGGTTACACCATTCAGCCGTATTCACCTAAAGCAGGTACTGGTTTAAGTTCACATGAGCTCAACCAACCAGGAACGTATCAAGATGTTACAGATACAACAGTTGTAGCGCAGTTTAAAGCTAATGAAGATTCGTTGCCAGATTTTCTTCAGAATGAAGGAGATATTTACTTCTTAGCATGGACGACGACACCTTGGACGCTTCCGAGTAATACAGCTTTAACTGTAGGTCCAAAGATTGAATATGTTTTAGTTGAAACGTACAATCAATATACATTCAGGCCAATGAATGTGGTTTTAGCTAAGAACTTAGTCAACAAACAATTTGATGGCAAATACAAACAAGTTAAAACTAAACCCGAATTAATAGATTACCAAGAAGGCGATAAGAAGATTCCTTTTTATGTCGTTAAAGAATTTGTTGGTAATGATTTAGTTGGTATTACTTACGAACAGTTACTGCCATACGCGTTACCCAACGATAATCCTGAAAACGCATTTAGAGTCATCTCTGGAGATTTTGTAACGACTGAAGATGGTACAGGTATTGTACACACAGCACCAACCTTTGGAGCAGACGATGCCTTGGTTGCAAAACAAGCTACACCAGAAATTCCACCGCTTTTAGTAAAAGATGAGAATGGTAATTTAGTACCATTAGTAGATTTACAAGGTAAGTTTAGACCAGAATTAGGCGAATTTGCTGGTAAGTATGTAAAGAACGAATATTACAATGATGGCGAAGCACCAGAACGTTCAGTAGATGTTGAGCTAGCCATTAAGTTAAAAACAGAAAATAAAGCCTTTAAGGTTGAAAAATATAAGCATAGTTACCCAAATTGTTGGAGAACTGATAAGCCAATTTTATACTACCCATTAGATTCTTGGTTTATAAAAATTACGGATGTAAAAGGCAGAATGCATGAATTAAACACGTCCATTAATTGGAAACCGGAATCTACAGGAACTGGACGTTTTGGTAATTGGTTAGCAAATGCAAACGACTGGAATTTATCGCGTTCGCGTTTCTGGGGCATTCCATTGCCAATCTGGAGAACAGAAGACGGAAAAGAACAATTATGTATAGGTTCTGTTGCAGAATTAAAAGCTGAAATGGCAAAGTCTGTTGAAGCAGGCGTAATGTCTGAAGATATTTTTGCTGCTTTTGAAGTTGGTAATATGTCTGAAGAAAACTACGAGTCAATCGATTTACATAAAAATGTAGTCGATAAAATCGTTTTAGTTTCACCTTCAGGTCAGCCAATGAAACGCGAAAGTGATTTAATAGATGTTTGGTTCGATTCTGGCTCTATGCCTTATGCACAATGGCATTATCCATTTGAGAACAAAGAATTTATAGATAAAAAAGAAGCATTTCCAGCAGATTTTATCGCAGAAGGTGTTGATCAAACACGTGGATGGTTTTATACGCTTCACGCTATCGGAACTATGGTGTTTGATTCGGTAGCCTATAAAAATGTAGTGTCTAACGGATTGGTTTTAGATAAAAACGGACAAAAAATGTCTAAGCGTTTAGGAAATGCTGTAGATCCTTTTGAAACCTTGTCTAAATATGGTGCAGATGCCACACGTTGGTACATGATTAGTAATGCCAATCCTTGGGATAACTTAAAGTTTGATAGCGAAGGTATTACTGAGGTAAGCAGAAAATTCTTCGGAACATTATATAATACTTATTCATTCTTCACGCTTTATACCAATATTGATGGGTTTAATTATAGTGAAGCTGATATTCCACTAAATGAACGACCAGAAATAGACCGTTGGATTCTTTCAGAATTAAATACACTTATAGGCAAGGTTGATAAGTTTTATGAAGCATATGAACCAACAAAAGCTGCAAGAGCAATTTCAGACTTTACTCAAGATTATTTAAGTAACTGGTACGTACGATTAAGTAGAAGACGTTTTTGGAAAGGTGATTACCAAGCGGATAAAATTTCAGCATATCAAACTCTTTACACATGTATGGAAACCATTGCTAAGTTGGGCGCACCAATTGCACCTTTCTTTATGGATCGTTTGTATTTAGATCTAAATGCAGTGACTAATAAAGAAAGTTTTGAAAGTGTGCATTTAGCCGATTTCCCTAAAGTAGACACAACAGCGATTGATAAAGTCTTAGAACGAAAAATGGAGAATGCACAGACAATATCTTCGTTAGTATTATCGTTGAGAGCTAAAGAGAAGATTAAAGTACGTCAGCCACTTCAAAAAATAATGATTCCTGTAGATAGCAAACAACAAAAGGAAGAAATTGAAGCGGTTTCAGATTTAATAAAACACGAAGTAAATATCAAAGAAGTAGAACTTTTAGAAGATGCCTCAGATATTTTAGTGAAACAAATAAAACCAAATTTTAAAGCCTTAGGCCCTAAGTTTGGTAAGGATATGAAGTTGATTTCCAGTGCAATAAGCACCTTTACTGCTGATGACATTAAAAAAATCGAACAAATAGGTAGTTTAGACGTTGAAATAAACGGAAAAAATATTACTTTAGGCCTTGATGATGTGGAAATTACATCTCAGGATATTGAAGGCTGGCTTGTTGCTAATGAAGGTGCTTTAACAGTAGCTTTAGATGTTACAATCAACGAAGAGTTACGTAATGAAGGGATTGCTCGTGAGCTCGTAAATCGTATTCAAAACTTACGTAAAGATTCTGGATTTGAAGTTACAGACAAAATAGATGTACAACTTCAAAACGATCCGCAAATAGATGCAGCAATTGCTTCTAATGAGGACTATATTAAGTCAGAAACATTAACTGAAGATTTAAAAATTATAGACACTTTAAACAATGGTATAGAAATTGCTTTTGATGAAGTAAATACCAAACTGTTTATTAAAAAACATTAAAAACTATGGCAAAGGATACTTCAAATAGATATTCGGATAAAGAATTAGAAGAGTTTAGAGTTTTAATTCAAGAAAAAATTGATAAAGCAGAGCACGATTTAGAATTAATTAAAAGTGCCTACATGAACGATCATAATAACGGTACTGAAGACACATCACCAACGTTTAAGGCGTTTGATGAAGGTAGTGCAGTAATGAGTAAAGAATCTAATTCTGCATTAGCTATTCGTCAAGAAAAGTTTATTAGAGATTTAAAAAATGCTTTAATTAGAATTGAAAATAAAACTTATGGTGTTTGTCGTGTTACAGGAAAATTAATAAATCCTGAGCGTCTAAAATTAGTACCTCATGCTACGTTGAGTATTGAAGCTAAAAATATGCAGAAGTAACAAATTCCTTTTTGGTCACTGAGCATAGTCGAAGTGAAAACAGGAATCTTATGATACAAAAATTAAAATTTTTTCAAATTTACAGACCCTTTAGGTTTATAAAACCTGAAGGGTCTTTTTTGTTATTAATGATACTACTCAACTGTAGCGCTTTAAATTCTCAAAATAAGCTTCAAAAACAATTATCTGCAGAACATATTGAAACCATTACCATCAACGGAGATCAAATTTTCAATATATCAGTTATGACAACTAAAACAGATGTAATTTCAATTTCGTCAATACTAGATGGTGAGTATCAAAATAACTATCAAATAGTTACGAAGCAAGAGAGTAACGAGCTTACTTTAGGTTTAGCGTTTGTTTCTTTTGACGATATTCCTGATGATAAACGGAACGCACATAAAGTTATAGCTGCTACTTTATATCTTGAAATTCCTGAAGATTTAATACTTAATATAAAAAGTGATGTTGGTTCTGTAGATTTAAAGGGGTATTACAATACGCTTACCATAGAATTGTTACAGGGCTACTGTACAATAAAAGGAAATACAAATCTTGCAACCGTAAATACCTTTGATGGTAATATTAGCGTTGTAACTAAGAATGCTAAAGTTAATGCAAACTCTAACCATGGTAAGGTTAGCATAACGAAGTTTAAAGCATCAGATTCCATCTGGAATTTGAAAACCATTAATGGAGATATTACGGTTGTTAAACAGGAATAATCTGTTACTTTTGCCATACTTAGTTTAATATTAAAAAGATTTCCACTTTCGTGGGAAATATTATGTCTTTAAAAAAAGCTTCTCTTATAATTATTATCATTTTGCTGATAGACCAAATCAGCAAAATTTATATTAAAACAAATTTTCAACTCAATGAAGATATTGGTGTATTCTCTTGGTTTGAAATAGTTTTTGTAGAAAATGATGGTATGGCTTGGGGCACCAAGTTGAGTGATTTTTTTACGTTTATTTCAGATAAATCAGCTAAACTTATTTTAACCTTATTTAGAATTGTTGCTGTAACTGGTATTGCGTTTTGGTTAGTAGATGTAACTAAGAAGCAGAAGTCTAAAACGTTAATTTTTGCAATCGCTATTATTTTTGCTGGTGCATTAGGTAATATTATAGATTCTGTGTTTTACGGTGTTTTATTTAATGATAGTCATTTACAAGTAGCAACATTTTTACCAGAAGAAGGTGGCTATGCTGGTGTTTTTCATGGAAAAGTAGTAGACATGCTACATTTCCCCATTTGGAATGGCACTTTACCAGAGTGGCTGCCTTTGTTTGGTGGCAAATATTTCTCGTTTTTCGATCCTGTTTTTAATGTAGCTGATATTGCTATTAGTACTGGTATTGGAATATTGATTGTTTTTAATAAAAAGGCGTTTAAGGAATTCCCTAAAACTGAAACACCTCTTCCGGAGTCACACAATAATCCAATCTAATATCATCTTCTGTAGCTTCAAAAGTTTCATTTTCAGGTTCAAAAAACGATAATCCAATCTTAATCGTTTCTAGTTTGCAATTCGCTAAAAACCGATCGTAGAATCCTTTACCGTAACCCACTCTATTTCCTACTTTATCAAAAGCCAAAAGCGGAATAAAAACCACTTCTAATTGTGAGGTTTGTATTTCTATACCATCAACAGGTTCAGGAATATTATAGTCGTTTTTTTTAATTCTTGTATTATCTGTTAGTAGATAATGTGTCATGGAGTAATCTTCAAAATTACTTTTTGAAATGATGATATTTTTATCTTTTCCGGATAGAATATTTAAAATGTAATCGGTATTGATTTCCTTTTGCTCTTCAATAGTTAAGAAGATATGATAAAAGGATTTATCCCAAACATCTAACTTCAATAATTGATTAGCAATAGCGAAACTATCATTTTCAATTTGCTCTTCTGACAAAGCATTGCGAAGCGATTTGTATTTTTTTCTGAGTTCAGATTTTTTCACGATTCAAGCTTTGTAGAAATATGAAAAATCGCATCACCTTGGTAAATAATAGGTGATTCATTTACATTAAAAATATAACCATCATTTGGTGCTTTTACAAAATGATTAAAGCTCCCATAAGGATCTGTGATATGACCTAAAACATCCCCTTTTTTAACCTGAGTAGTTACCGCAACATCAGCTTTAAACATACCAGAATGATTGGCGCGAATCCACTTACTATCACTAATTTTAACGCAATTTTTTTTCGGCTTAGAAACCTTAAACTTGCGACCAAGCATTTCTAAATGGTGTAATACTCGTTTTGTTCCATTAACACCAGTATTGGTAATTGTACTATCTATATTAAAGGATTTTCCGCCTTCAAACAAAAGCATAGGAATACCAAGTTTGTAGCATGAATTTCTGAAAGACTTATTTAGGTTTTTAGAATAATAAATAAATGGTGCGCCAAAGACTTGTGCTAATTCATCTAGAACAATTTCATTTTTTACAATACGTACCTGTGCTGCATTAAAACGATCTGCTCCACCTGTGTGAAAATCTAAAATTAAATCGGCATGAGGTACAATCTCTGTCATCAGTTTATGAGCCACTCTACTTGCCAAAGAACCACCTTTTCCTCCGGGAAAAACACGATTTAAATCGCGACCATCTGGAAATTCTCTATCCATGTGTATAAAACCAAATACATTAATTACCGGAATACATATAATTGTTCCTTTTTTAGGTTTATTAATGCCTTTAGCTATGATCTGGCGCACTATTTCTACACCATTGACTTCGTCTCCATGAATACCTGCAGTAATTAAAACTGTTGGTCCAGGTTTTTTAGAACGCTCTATAATTACAGGAACATCAATAGTATTTTGTGTGTGTAATTTAGCAACATTAAAACTTACTTTGGCACTCTCACCTAATGCTATCCTTTCACCTAGTATATGTAATACTTCTTTTTCACTCATATAAATAAGCCCATCCTAACCTTCCCAGAAGGAAGGGACTCTCACTGTTGGGCAAAAGAGTCTATTTTCTATTTCTTTCTATATAAGTAATTATCGCTCTTGCTATATTCTTTTGCGTTGCACCTTCAATACCTTCTAATCCTGGAGTAGAATTCACTTCCATAATTAAAGGCCCTCTAGCAGATTGTAACATATCTACTCCACAAACAGGCAGTTTTAATGCTCTCGCTGCTTTAATGGCTAATTTTAATTCGTCTTCAGAAAGTCTAATTAAATTTGCAGTTCCGCCTCTATGTAAATTAGAACGAAATTCACCTTCGCGTCCTTGGCGTTTCATTGCTCCTACTACTTGTCCATCTACAATAAGTGCTCTTAGGTCTGCTCCTTTTGCTTCCTTAATATATTCTTGCACTAAGGCTCTAGCTTGTAAACCGCTAAATGCTTCAAGAACTGATTCAGCAGCATTTTTAGATTCCGCTAAAACAACACCTAAACCTTGAGTCCCTTCTAGTAATTTTATAATAACAGGTGGTCCACCAACATGCTCTAAGACCTCTACAACGTCACGAGAATAATTAGTAAAAACGGTTTTAGGCATTCCTATTCCGGCTTTAGATAAACGCTGAAAACTCCTTAATTTATCTCTACTTCTTAGAATAGCATCAGAGGTTACAGTGGTGAAAATATTCATCATTTCAAACTGCCTTACAACTGCACAACCAAAAAATGTAACCGAAGCTCCAATTCTTGGTATAATTGCATCCACATAATCTAAATAACGATCTTTGTAATAAATTGTAGGCTTTTCCTTTTCAATAATGATGTCACATTTTAAAGGATCAATTACTTCAACTTCATGCCCTCTATTTTCACCTTCTTCAATAAGGCGTCTAGTAGAATATAGGTTTTCGTTTCTAGAGAGGATAACAATGTTCATAATAATACTTAAAGTGCTAAAGTTAATAAGTATTTAGAGTTAGTCAAACTTTAAACACTTATAACTTTTATTTACCTTTGAATAGATGCCAGAAACAACCTTAGACATACAAATTAAAACCTTACCTCATCAACCTGGTGTGTATCAATATTTTGATGCTGATGAAAAGTTAATTTATGTTGGTAAAGCCAAGGATATTAAGAAACGTGTAAGCAGTTATTTTACTAAACATCATAATTACGGAAAAACTAGAGTTTTAGTAAAAAATATTGTTTCTGTAAAACACATCGTTGTAGAAACTGAAAATGATGCTTTACTACTAGAAAATAACCTTATTAAAAAATATCAACCTAAGTACAATGTAATGCTTAAGGATGATAAGTCTTACCCTTGGATTTGCATTAAAAAAGAACGTTTTCCTAGAGTTTTTTCTACACGTAGAGTTTTTAAAGATGGGTCAGAATATTTTGGACCATACACAAGCATGAAAACTGTAAAAACACTTTTGGGCTTAATAAAAGGATTGTACCAATTACGAACGTGCAATTACGATTTATCTGAAGCAAAAATTGAAGCCGGAAAATATAAAGTCTGCTTAGAATACCATTTAGGAAACTGTAAAGGTCCTTGTGAAGGCTATGAAACTGAAGATGAATATCACGCCAATATTACTGCTATAAGAGAAATTTTAAAAGGAAACTTTAAAGATTCACTTCAACAATTTAGGGTACAAATGAAGCAGTTTGCAGAAAACATGCAGTTTGAAGATGCTCAGAAAATAAAAGAAAAATTAGAAGTTTTAGAAAATTACCAAGCCAAGTCAACCATTGTTAATCCAAAGATTAGTAATGTGGATGTGTTTTCTATTATTAGCGACGAAACCTATGCCTACGTTAACTTTTTACAACTAAGTTATGGCTCAATTATTAGGTCGCACACGCTTGAAATAAAAAAGAAACTTCAAGAAACCGATAAAGATTTATTAGAATTAGCAATTACCGAAATAAGGCAACGTTTTAATTCTAACTCAAAAGAAATTTATGTGCCATTTGCCGTTAACCTAGGAGATGAACTTAAAATAACAATCCCTAAACTTGGTGATAAGAAAAGTATCTTAGATTTATCTAGACGTAATGCTATGTATTACCGAATGGATAAACTAAAACAAATAAAGATTGTAGATCCAGATCGTCATGCAAATCGTATTATGGCACAGATGAAGGCCGATTTATGTTTAACTGAAGAACCAAGACATATAGAATGTTTCGATAATTCTAACATACAAGGTACAAATCCGGTAGCGGCTTGTGTAGTTTTTAAAAATGGTAAGCCAAGTAAAAAAGATTATCGTCATTTTAATATTAAAACAGTTGAAGGTCCAGATGATTTTGCTTCTATGGAAGAAGTGGTTTACAGACGTTACAAACGTTTACTTGAGGAAGAACAACCTTTGCCACAACTAATTATTATTGATGGCGGAAAAGGGCAATTATCTTCTGCTTTAAAAAGCTTAGATGCCTTAAATTTGAGAGGAGAGATTGCAATTATCGGAATTGCGAAACGTTTAGAAGAATTATTTTACCCAGATGATCCAATTCCACTATATTTAGACAAGAAAAGTGAAACATTAAAAATTATTCAACAATTACGTAATGAAGCGCATCGTTTTGGTATTGAGCACCATAGAAACAGACGAAGCAAAAGTGCATTAACCACAGAGTTAGAAAACATATCTGGAGTTGGTGAGCAAACAATTGTAGATTTAATGAAACAATTTAAAACTGTAAAACGAATCGCTAATGCTAAGTTAGACGAATTAGAAGCAGTAGTTGGTGTATCTCGAGCAAATAAGATTTATAATTATTATCATAAAGAACAACCCTAAATCAACCTACTAGGTTTTCAAAATGAAAACAAAAAATCTAATACTAATTTTATTTATTATTTCGTTTTTTCCATTAAAAGCGCAAAACGACACTGTTAATTCCAAACCTAAAGTAGGATTAGTATTAAGTGGTGGTGGTGCAAAAGGATTTGCGCATATTGGTGCCCTAAAAGTTATTGATAGCCTTGGTATTAAAATAGATTATGTCGCAGGTACAAGTATGGGAGCAATAATTGGTTCATTGTATGCTACTGGTTATTCTGGCAAACAGTTAGAAGCCATGTTTAATACTCAAGATTTTGATGAGTTGATTAACGACAATTTTCCAAGAGCATCAAAACCGTTTTACGAACGTGAAAACGCTGAAAAATACGCAGTTAGTCTGCCTTTCGATAATTTTAAAATCAATTTACCTTCTGCCCTATCTCGTGGCCAAAATGTATATAATTTATTGTATCAATTAATGCTTCCCGTTAATGATATTAGAGATTTTGACAAACTACCTATTCCTTTTTTCTGCATTGCAACAGATATTGAAACTGGAGAATCTATAATAATGGATAAGGGAAAACTAGCTGAAGCTGTAACTGCGAGTGGAGCATTACCATCTTTATTTCAACCTGTAATTATTGATGATAAGATACTAATAGATGGAGGAGTTACAAATAATTTCCCTGTAGAAGAATTACGTGCCAAAGGAATGGATATAATTATAGGAATAGACGTTCAAGATGATTTAAAGGATAAAGAATCTTTAATATCTGCTTTAGATATTTTATCGCAAATTAATAATTACCGCACTATCAACGCGATGAAGAATAAAATACCTTTAACTGATATTTATATAAAACCAGATATTACAAATTTTTCGGTGATATCGTTTAATGAAGGTGGTGATATTATTGCTAATGGCGAAGCTGCAGCAAGAGCCAATATGCCTAAATTACTGAATATAAGAAATCAGCAAGTCTCAGCCTTTAAAAGACCATTAATTAAAACTTTAGACAGTATTAAAATAAACTCAATAAATATAAAAGGAAATGAAAGATATACAAGATCTTATCTATTGGGTAAATTAAAATTTAAAGAAGATGAAAATATAAGTTATTCAGACTTTAAAAAAGGTATAAATAGTTTAATAGCAACCAATAATTTTGACACTTTTAGATATTACATCGAGCCAAGTGCAGATAACAATGGTTATAATTTATTAGGAAAAATAAAAGAGTCCGAAACAACTACTTTTTTAAGACTTGGTGTACATTACGATGGTTTATATAAAAGTGCCGCACTGGCTAATCTAACAAAAAAACGCTTACTTTTTAATAATGACATTGCTTCCTTAGATTTAATTCTAGGTGACAACTCAAGATATAATTTTGATTACTTTATAGATAAAGGTTACTATATTAGTATTGGTGTAAAATCTATGTTTAATCAATTTCATAAAAACATAAATCCTTTACTAGCACTAGATGAAGATTCACCTCTTTTAACAGGATTAAACAAAATAGACATTCAACTTGAAGATTTTACAAATCAATTTTACGTACAAACAATATTTAGAAAAGATTTTGCCTTACGTGTCGGTGCAGAATACAAACGACTTAAAATAACTTCAGAAACATTATTCGAGGAAGATCAAGATGACGAAGTTACCTTTGAAAACACAGGATATTTTAGTCTTTTTGGTAATCTAAAGTTCGATGATTATGATGATCCTTATTTTCCAAAAAAAGGATTTTACTTTAATGGAGATTTTCATTTATACTTAAATGCTTCAAACTTTAATCCCAATTTTGAAGAGTTTTCAATAGCAAAGGCAGATATTGGTTATGCCTTTAGTTTTAGTGATAACGTAGCTCTAAAAACTGAAACAAGTGGAGGGTTTAAAATTGGTGAAAGTTCTACCACTACTTTAGGTTTTGGGCTTGGAGGTTATGCCAATAATTATATAAATAATTTCTCTTCGTTTTACGGTTATGATTATTTAGCATTATCAGGTGATAGCTTCGTAAAAGCCACATTCACATTAGACTATGAGATTTTTAAAAAGCATCATATGCTATTATCTGCGAATTTTGCAAATATAGATGACGGACTTTTTGAGACAGGTCAGTTTTTTTCCTCACCAAACTATAGTGGTTATGCTATTGGTTACTCCTTAGAAACTCTTATTGGACCATTAGAAGGAAAATATACCTACTCACCAGATACTGGTAATGGCTACTGGTTTTTTAATCTTGGATTTTGGTTTTAACAAAACGATTGTTTTGAGATGCTGAACTTGCTTGTGCTGAACTGTTTCAGTATTTAGTTACAACTTATATCTTATACTTAACATTACAATTCTCGGAAGCGTAAAGACCCTGTGATTTGAAATTAAAACGTCTGAAAACCTGTTGTCGATTTTAACATCGTTATTTAGAAAGTTTTTAGCAGAAAGCTCAAAACTCAGAGGGTTATTTTTTTTCTTATAAACAACAGACGCATTCGCAATTTGATAGCTATTAGTTTGATTGTTTTGGTTTTTATTGGATGTCATTTCATAATTAGTACTAAATGTAAAATTATTTAGGAAATCGATATTGGCACTTAGATATATTCTATCAGATTCAAGAGAAGTGTTACTTAACCCACTGAACTGAGAAAAGGATTTTGTGTATTTAGCACTTATTCTAGGTAGTTTTTTATCTGCCGTTCTCAACATTAACGTCATGCTTTGTCTGTTCCTGTTATTTAAAGTGCTTTCATCATTTACAACTTGTAAATATTCTGACCAGGTAAAAGTTGGTCTAAATGAAAGTTTGAATTTATTTATTTGCTTTTCAATAGCGCCAGATAGTCTTGCATTGATTTCTGGTGTGTCGACGATATCTGGGGTAACTAGATTATCTATGTCTATGAATTGAATACTGTTTCTGATACTACGTATTTTTTTATTATAAATTGCATCAACATAAATGATCAAGCCTTTGTAAAGGTTGCTTTTGGTGTAATTTAAAGTAGCATTGTGAAACCTTTCATTTCTTAGCAATGCATTCCCTTGATAAATTGAATTGTAGTTAAGTATGCTAAATTGCTCTAATAGCTGATTTGCTAGAGGAAACTTGTTTGAAAATTTATATTCAAATTTTATGTTATCTCTTGGGTTAAAATCATATTGGCTGTTCCATATAGGCTCTAGTAAGGTTGTGTTTATTTTGTAAGTGTTTCTTTGTTTAGAATTTAAACTATAGAAATTGCTAAAAACAGAGAACTTGTTTTCCCATTTTCCGATTTTTAATTTATACTCCAATCCTAAATAAAAATTATTTAGAGTATATCTAATTTGGTTACTAAATTCATCTGTGAAAAGATTGACGTTGCTACCATCATTTAATCGTTGTTGATCTAGAGTTTCAAATTTCGTTACATCTAAACTGTTTCCAATATTTATATAAATGTGATTTAAATTATTTAGAACCAGATAATGTTTTGCCAAAAAATCTATATTGTTGTTAGTAAAGTTTTTGAACTGTAAAAGATTGTAGATGTCATCAGGTTGATAAGTGACAAATGAATTTAATATGGGTACATTAGAGTTCCAATCATTTTCAATCGCTTTGTCTTCGTAACTATGGTCAATTACTACTGAGGTTATATTTTTGCTATCGAATTTTTTATGCCATTCCAAAAATTGATTTACCCTGCTATTATTGGTGGTTTCATTGTTTTCAAACAACCTCATTTGGTTGTCTAAAACAGATTCTAGGACGTTGTTATTATTTGGTTTCACTAACTGAAATTGTCCATTATAGATTAACCTAGAATTAGAGGTAGAGGTTTTATTGATTTTAAGATTTCCTATGGCTAATATTTCGTCATTTCTTATAGCAAATGTTCGTTCTTCAGTTCTAAATATATCGTTTTGTAAGTACTGTATATCGCTTTCTTGTAGGCTGCTGTTTGAGCGTTTAGAAATTATTCCATAGGTCTCTACTTGTACATTAGGATTTAAATCAAAACTTAAGTTTATAGCACCGAATTGAGATTTTGTTTCAATAACATCTGTGTTTTCACCTCCCACATTTAAAAGGTTATTTGTTCGATTTCTTTTAGTTGTATAATTGCTTTTTATATTTTGAAAACGCATGAGGTCTTCAAATGAGAATGAACGACTTCCAACGGTATTTAAGTCTCCAATAAAACTCAAACTTTTTTTTTGACTATATGAAAATAGAGCTGCGTGCAATATGTAAAACCCATTGTCATTAGCTACTTCTGCTCCCGCTTCTAAATCACCAAAAATAAATTTTTTCTTATCTTTTTTAAGTTTGACATTAACAATAAGCTCATTGCTATCTGACACTTCTTTTAGAAAATTTACTTCGTTAAAGTTATCAATGGCTTCTATTTTATCTAGAGCATCTGCAGGTATATTTTCTATAGCTAGTTTTGTGCTTCCACCGAAAAAAGGTTTGTTTTCAACCAATACTTTTGATACGTCCTTACCTTGTACTTTAACAGTTCCATCGGCTTCTACCTCAAAACCTGGTAGTTTTTCTAAAATGTCAATCATTTTAAATTCCTTACCATTAGTAAATTGGCTTACTTTATAAGTAATCGTATCTTTTTTTATTAAAATCGGCGTAGGTTTGTAATCAATGATAATTTCGTCGAGAGTTTCTGTTTTTACTATTAGAACAAAATGGTATTCTTTCTTTTTGAAGTCTACTAGTATTTGAAGTTCTTCTTTTTTAAAACCTATGTAGGAAACACTGATTTTATAAGAAACTTCTTTTTCTAAATTTAATTTATATCTACCTAAATGGTCGGTAATTGCAAATTTTAGACTGTAATCATCTTGTATTGGTTCTGCAATTATATTTACATTTTGTAAAACGTTATTGAGGGAGTCCTTAACTGTTCCAGTTAAAATCTGTGAGTTTAGATGCACAGAAGAAAACCAAACCGATAATAAGAATATTTTTTTTAATGTTCTGTTTAGTCTAAAAGATAGGTTAGGTTTTCTTATTAAGTTTAAAAAACGATCATTCATGCAATTTGTGGCAGAGCACTATATTTTTAGTTTTTTAATTGCTCTTTGGCTTTTTCGTGCCTTCTATTGATTTCTTCTTCGGTTAAAAGTTCTCCCTTAGTTGGTTTTTTAATTTTAACTTCTTTGGCTTTCTCAAAGAAATCTATACTTTCAACTACATAACCTCTATTATCTTCAGACAATTCTAAAATTAAACCAGGAAGACCACTATACCTTAACGGACCTAGTTGTACAGGTATTTCAGGACAATACCACGCAATAACTTCCCAGGGAAACTCCCTGCCTCTCCACTTTTGTATATACGTATACGTGGCTTTAAAACATTTATAGCCACTGATTGTTTTGGTTTCAGACGTTAAGTTCCATTCTACAAAACTGGCTTTTCTTGACTTTAATATGGTACCGAAAGCGTAATAAAGTTGCTCCAGCAATAAATCCTCATCTTTATTGATGTAGAGATTGTCAAAGCCATAAAACAAACCTGTCACGTATTCTTTAGTTTCTTGGTTTTCGTGTTCAGAAATTAAACTATTTCCTAAGTAAAATATCGATTCTGATGGATTAAAATCTAGATTGAACGTTAACATTTTAGCCATCATTTCTTCATCCAATCGTTCTTGGTAACGCATTATGTCCTTTTCTCGTAGTTCCTCAGTTGCTTCTGATTTAGCAAAATAAGCTTTATAGGTTATGCGGCCATGCTCTTGTGCCAAAGCGCAATTACAGATTAGAAATATTAATATTAAAATTTTTTTCATATTGAGGACTTTTATTGATTAAAAATTACCATTTAGAAATTTTAATCTAAATGGTAATTCATTATTGAGATAACGATTTTAAACAAAATCTGCTATTAATTATTGACACTCAGGTGAATTGGCTCTACAATCATTTAAGTCTTTTGACCATTTCTTAAGTGTTCTATCACTCCCATCATCTCTAGAGTCCGCATAAGCGATGCAACCACCACAATCATTTGGGTCTAAAAGCGTATTTTCAAAATTATTATTTGTAGTTTTAGTTTCAGTATTACTGTTCGCAAACGAAAATGATATAGCAAATACTAATATCGCAGATAAACATAAATTCTTCATAATTTTTAAGTTTTTAACCCATCATACTTTTCAAAGACAGGTTGATTAATAATTAATTTCTCCCTAAACCATAGGGAATAGAAACCTTTTAAATTTAGAAGTCATTTGTTTTCTCACATAAGGGCATGAGAAGCAGAAGTCATTTAATTAGAAGTCCTTTTTTGCGCTATCAATAAAATTCTTAAGGGATTAAAATAAAAAAGCCTGCGCAAGCTATATGTTAACATTTTTGTTGTCTATATTGTAAAGAGCGACTTCTTAAATTACTCTAAACTTTACTTTCAACACCATAAATTTAAAAAAAAAAAAAAAAAAAGCACCAAAGGAAATGTGAGAATTTTCTAAAAAAATTTTAATTACGGTTTTTCCGTAATTAATTGATACACAAAACCTAAACTTTAACAATTTTACATTTGGAGTTTAACAATAATTTTTTTGTATTAAATTGAATTTAAAGTATAAGTTTTGGTTTTAAACTAAAATTTCTCAACTTTGTGAAACATGAAACCCTTCTGGCAAAACATAAAACTTCACCTTCATTTCCTTATTAAAAGGAATCCAGAATAGATATACATTCTAGTTTCTGTGTCCACATTCGCTAAAGTTTTAACGGAAGCGTAAAGCAGAAATCTCCTATTTTTTAATTACCTTTAAAATCAATTCGTTTCATACAAATAAACGTATAAACAATTCAACGAATAAACAATTTTACAAGATGCCATTCTATCATAAATTAGGAAAAATTCCACCAAAACGTCATACACAATTTAAAAAGCCCGACGGCACTTTTTATTACGAGCAGTTATTCGGAACCATAGGTTTCGATGGTATGTCCACCAACAGTTACCATGAGCAACGACCTACACAAGTCAAAGACATAAAAAGACAATACAGTGTTGCACCAAAAGTAGCCAAGGCTAATAATATGCAATCCTACCGTTTACATGGTTTTAAAGTAAAACCAGAAAACGATTATTTAGAGAGTAGAAAAATAGTGCTTACTAATAGCGATTGTAATATCATATTAGCAGCACCAAAAGAATCTACAAGAGATTATTTCTATAAAAATACAGATGCAGACGAATTAATCTTTATCCATAAAGGCACAGGAAAATTAAGAACTATGCTTGGTAATCTCGATTTTAAATATGGAGACTACTTATTAGTACCAAGAGGTATCATTTATAAGCTAGATTTTGATACAGAAGATAATCGTTTATTCATCGTTGAGTCTTACAGACCCATTTACACACCTAAACGTTACCGTAATTGGTTTGGGCAATTATTAGAACATTCTCCATTTTGTGAACGCGATTTACGCCAACCACAAGAACTAGAAACTTATAATGAATCAGGTGACTTTTTAATTAAGATAAAAAAACAAGACGACATTTTTGATATGGTCTATGCCTCACATCCGTTTGATGTTGTAGGTTATGATGGCTATAATTATCCGTATGCGTTTTCAATTCACGATTTCGAACCTATTACTGGTCGTGTACACCAACCGCCTCCAGTGCATCAAACTTTTGAAACCGATGCGTTTGTGGTATGCAGTTTTGTACCGCGTTTGTACGATTATCATCCGTTAGCTGTACCAGCTCCTTACAATCATAGTAATATAGATAGTGACGAGGTTTTGTATTATGTAGATGGAGACTTTATGAGCCGAAATGATATTGATGCAGGTCATATATCCTTGCATCCAGCAGGCATTCCTCATGGCCCTCATCCTGGAGCTATGGAACGAAGTATTGGTAAAGTAAAAACAGATGAATTGGCTGTTATGGTAGATACGTTTAAACCATTAAAAGTAACAGAAGAAGCAATGAAAATTGCTGATGAGGATTATTTTAAGTCTTGGTTAGAGTAAACTGTCATTCCTGCGAAGGCAGGAATCTCATGAAAGAAATAAAAATAACAAACAAGATTCCTGCCTTCGCAGGAATGACAAATAATTAAAATATGTCAAAAGAAATAAAATCAGTAAACTACGGTTTAGAAAAAATATTTGAAGGAGCACAAGATTTTTTGCCACTTCTAGGAACTGACTATGTAGAATTCTACGTTGGTAATGCAAAACAAGCAGCACATTTTTATAAAACGGCATTCGGGTTTCAATCGCACGCATATCGAGGACTAGAAACTGGCTCTACAGATTCTGTAAGTTATGTACTTACACAAGACAAAATAAAATTGATGCTAACAACACCCTTAAATAGCAAATCACCAATAAACGACCATATTGTAAAACATGGAGATGGAGTTAAAATAGTTGCGCTTTGGGTAGAAGATGCTAAACAAGCCTATAAAGAAACAACATCTAGAGGTGCAAAATCTTATATGGAACCAGTTGTTGAAAAAGATGAACATGGTGAAGTCGTAAGAGCAGGCATATACACCTATGGTGAAACCGTACATATGTTTGTAGAACGTAAAAACTACAATGGAGCGTTTCTACCTGGTTTTGTGAAATGGGAATCTGATTATAATCCACCAGCTGCAGGTTTAAAATACATAGACCATATGGTTGGTAATGTAGGTTGGAATCAAATGAATGTTTGGGTAAAATGGTACGAAGATGTTATGGGATTTGAAAACTTTTTATCCTTTGACGACAAACAAATTCATACAGAATATTCAGCCTTGATGAGTAAGGTAATGTCTAATGGAAATGGACGTATAAAATTTCCAATAAACGAGCCAGCAGAAGGTAAAAAACGTTCTCAAATTGAAGAATACTTAGATTTTTACGAAGGAGCTGGTGTACAGCATATCGCTGTTGCGACTGATGATATTATAAAAACTGTGTCGCAATTGCGCTCAAATGGTGTAGAGTTTTTATCAACACCACCTGAAGAATATTATAGAGCAGTACCTGGGCGTTTAGAAGAATTTAGCCATGAACTAAGAGAGGATATAGAAAAATTAAAGTCTCTTGGTATTATGATAGATGCTGATGAAGAAGGCTATTTACTTCAAATATTCACAAAACCAGTAGAAGATAGACCAACCTTGTTTTTTGAAATCATACAACGTATGGGAGCTCGTGGTTTTGGAGCAGGCAACTTTAAGGCATTGTTTGAATCTATTGAAAGAGAACAAGCTAAGAGAGGTACATTATAAAAGTAATATGTTTAGTTGATTCAGCATTAACAATAGTAATCCTTAATAGTGTGTGTTAATCGAATTAAATAGCGAAGTCGACTTAGGTTTTCGCTTGTTTTTTAATCTTTTAATATATTTGGAATAGTAATTGTATTTAAGAAAATTGTAACACTAATTATGCGTTACATTAATTACATTTACAAACAATAAGGTTATGAAACATCTATTTACAATAATATTGCTCCTTGTAGGATTACAAGCTCCTAATGTGCAGAAAGAATCTGCATTTGGAGACGGAGAATGGTTTAAATTTAGAATGAGTTATAGTGGCTGGCTAAAAGCAGGTGAAGCCACATTAAATGTTGATGAGAAAAAATTAAATGGAAAAACCGTTTTTCATGTTGTGGGCAAAGGAAAAACAACTGGCCTTGCTAATGCCTTTTTCAAAGTAAGAGACCGTTACGAAAGCTATTTTGATAAAGAAACAGGTGTGCCTTATAGATTTATTAGAAAAATAGATGAAGGCGGTCATACTAAAGATATAGAAATAAACTTTGACCAAAAAAACAGAAAAGCCGAGGTCTTTAATAAAAAAAAGAAAAAGGTAAAAACCATAACTACTGAACAAGACGTGCAGGATATGGTTTCTATGTATTACTATTTAAGAAACAACATAGATATTGCAAGTTTAAGAAAAGGGGATGAAATAAAAACAAATATGTTTTTTGATGAAGAAAACTATGGTTTTAAACTTAAGTATTTAGGAAAAGAAACCATTAAAGTTGACATCAATGGTTCTGATGTAAAAGTAAAGACCCTTAAATTTAGACCTTATGTAATGGCTGGTCGTGTATTTAAAGAAGAAGAAAGTTTAACCCTTTGGATAAGTGCCGACAAAAATAAAATACCTTTGAAAATTAAAGCCGATTTAGCTGTTGGCTCATTGAGAGCAGATCTTGTTGAGTTTAAAGGCTTAAAACATTCATTAAAAATAGAATTTGAAGATTAATTTATGTCAAATCAATCTAATTACGACGATATTTTAAAAGAGCTTCAAGAGAAGTACACCAAAATAGACCAAGATACAGATGATCATTTATACGGCTTGCTTTACAGCAAGCCGATTACTTATTGGGATTACATACAAACAGATGCATTGCTGAATCTTCAAATTCAACGGACTACGCTTCCAGATGAAATGGTGTTTATTGCCTATCATCAAATCAACGAACTTATTTTTAAAATGATACTTTGGGAAATTTCTCAAGTAGCTGAAAAAGAAAATATAGATGTTACCTTTTTTGAAAGCAAAATAATGCGCATTAGTCGCTATTTTGATATGTTAACAACTTCTTTCAATATCATGAGAGAAGGAATGGAAGTTGAACAATACATGAAGTTTAGATACACCTTAACTCCAGCAAGCGGATTTCAGAGTGCTCAATATAGATTGATTGAATTTGCCTCTACAGAACTCATCAACCTTATCGATTATAGATTTAGAAAAGATATTGATAGAGATACCGCTTTTACGCACGCTTTTGAGCATTTATATTGGCAGGCCGCAGGAAAAGATCATAAAACAGGAAAAAAATCTACACTTTTAGTTAATTTTGAAAAACGATATAAAGACGAGTTTTTAAGGTTTATGGAAACTTACAATACTAAAAACCTTTGGACACGTTTTAAAGAATTACCATTAGAAGATCAAAAAGACGCAGATTTAGTGAAAGCCATGCGTCATTACGATTATACTGTTAATGTAACTTGGGTAATGGCACATTATAATGCAGCGCGTCATTATATTGAAAGTGGCATTGGAGATGGTGAAGCTACTGGAGGAAGTGACTGGAAGAAATATATGCATCCAAAATATCAGAAACGTATATTTTTTCCAGAATTATGGAGTGACGAAGAAATAAAAAATTGGGGAAATAATTTATAATTAGCTTAATTAATGCAGTTAAAACGATTAATTACATTTGCCATTATTATGACAAGTATCTATGCTTGCAAAGATGATAGTTCGGCAGTGAAAGAATACGAAAATGAAATTGCCGAAATTGTTGAAGAAGAAAAGATTTTAGAGTTTGGATTCGATTTAAACAATTACGTTGTAAAAAGAGATACTATAAAAAGTGGTGATAGCTTTGGTGAAATTTTAGAACGTAATAATGTGGGGTATCCTACAATTTTTAATATTGCTGAAAAAGCAAAAGACACCTTCGATATAAGAAAGCTTCATCCAGGCAAACCATACACTTTATTATTTTCAAAAGAATCTGTAAATGATAGTCTTCCACATCCAGAGACATTTATTTATCAACCAGACCAAGAAAAATATGTTGTCATCAAATTCAAGGATTCTATTCATGCTTACACAAGTAAAAAACCAATTACTTATGTAGAAAAAACAGCAACAGGAATCATAGAGAGTAGTATTTCTAAGACACTAGAAGAAAAAGGACTTAGTCAAAGATTAGCCTATAAAATGGCAGATGATATTTATGCATGGACAATAGATTTTAGAAGACTTCAAAAAGGAGACCGCTTTAAAGTAATCTACACAGACAAATATATAGATGACAGTATTTATGCAGGAGTACATAATGTAAAAGCTGCTTATTTTGAACACAATGGTGATTCATTATATGCTTTTGAGTTTGAAACCGATTCTGTTAAAGGCATCATTGATTACTTTAATGAAGATGCTAAAAACCTAAGACGTGCGTTTTTAAAAGCTCCTGTTCAATTTAGTAGAATTTCATCTCGTTATAATCTAAAGCGCAGAATTGCGGTATATGGTTACAAAGTTAGACCTCACAAAGGAACAGATTTTGCGGCACCAATAGGAACACCAATTATGGCTACAGCAAATGGTACTGTAATAGAATCTACTAGACGTGGTGGAAATGGAAAATATGTAAAAATTAGGCATAATGACACTTATACAACACAATATCTCCACATGAGTAAACGATTAGTTAAAAAAGGAGATTTTGTAAAACAAGGAGACATAATTGGTAAAGTTGGTATGACTGGTAATACAGGTGGTCCACATGTTTGTTACCGTTTCTGGAAAAATGGTAAACAGGTAGATCCCTTTAAGCAAAAATTACCAGAAGCTAAACCAATATCAGATAGTCTTAAAGTGAAGTATCTAGAATATATAGCTCCAATAAAGCAGCGATTAGATAACATCTTCTTCTTAGAAGCAGAACCAATCAATCCAGAAAATACAATAACAGAAAGTCCAATTACAGACATACAATAATGGCATTAAAAGCAACCAACCCAACTACCACAGCATCTTGGAAAAAATTACAATCTCATTTTGA
Source organism: Winogradskyella echinorum (assembly GCF_014297365.1). Taxonomy (GTDB): domain Bacteria; phylum Bacteroidota; class Bacteroidia; order Flavobacteriales; family Flavobacteriaceae; genus Winogradskyella; species Winogradskyella echinorum. The sequence goes on from NZ_JACOQD010000001.1 coordinate 854,159, forward strand.
TACTATAAAATCAAAACATCTTAAAGACTTATTTACTGCTGATGCAAATAGAGCTAAGGATTTAACTGTTGAATGGGATGACTTTTATGTCGATTTTTCAAAAAACAGAATCACAAAAGAAACTTTAGATTTATTGTATGATTTAGCAAATGAACTAGATTTAAAAGATGCTATTTCTAAATATTTTGAAGGAGATATTATAAATGCCACAGAAGGTAGAGCTGTTTTGCATACGGCATTAAGAGCTCCAAAGGATGCTAAAGTTTTTGTTGATGGCGAAAATGTGATTCCTGAAGTACATGAAGTAAAGAAAAAAATAGAAAACTTTACAAACTCAATAGTAAGTGGAGATCATAAAGGTTTTTCGGGTAAAGCAATTACTGATGTTGTAAATATTGGTATTGGAGGTTCTGATCTTGGACCAGCTATGGTTGTAGATTCTCTTCAATATTATAAAAACCACTTAAACACTCACTTTGTAAGTAATGTAGATGGAGACCATTATAATGAAGTTATTAAGAATCTCAACCCAGAAACAACACTTTTTGTTATTGTTTCTAAAACCTTTACAACACAAGAAACCCTTTCTAATGCCAATTCAATACGAGCTTGGTTTTTAGAATCTCAACCACAAGAAGCCGTTTCTAAACACTTTGTCGCCGTATCTACAAACATTGAAAGCGTAAAAAACTTCGGCATAGATGAAGACAATATTTTCCCAATGAAAGATTGGGTTGGAGGTCGTTTTTCACTTTGGAGTGCAGTAGGTTTATCTATAAGCTTAGCTTTAGGTTATAACCATTTTGAAAGCCTATTAGAGGGAGCTCATAAAATGGATGAGCATTTTAGAACTTCAAGTTTTGAAAATAACATTCCTGTGACTTCTGCCCTATTAACTATTTGGTATAATAACTTTTTTAAATCTGAAAGCGAAGCAATTATCCCATATACACAATACTTAAATCAATTTGCAACCTACCTACAACAAGGTATCATGGAAAGTAATGGTAAAAGTGTTGATAGAGCTGGAAAAAGAGTTAATTATGAAACCGGAACAATAATTTGGGGAGAACCAGGTACCAACTCACAACATGCCTTTTTTCAATTAATACATCAAGGAACAAAGCTAATTCCAACAGACTTCATTGGCTATATAAAATCATTACATGGCAATAAAGAGCATCATAATAAATTAATGTCTAATTATTTCGCTCAAACAGAAGCCTTAATGAATGGCAAAACTGAGACTGAAGTACTATCTGAATTTAATGGCCAAAACCTTTCAGAAGACGACATTAAAACCCTTACACCTTTCAAAATATTTGAAGGAAACAAACCTACAACATCATTGTTAATCCAAAAGCTAACTCCAGAAAGTTTAGGAAAATTAATAGCAATGTACGAGCATAAAATCTTTGTACAAGGTGTCATTTGGAACATCTACAGCTACGATCAATTTGGTGTTGAGCTAGGTAAACAATTAGCTAAATCTATACTAAAAGAACTTTCAGAAGATGCATCTTCTTCTAATCACGATGCATCTACGCAAAGCTTGTTAACTTTTTTTAAGAAAAATTGTTAATAACTGTTAAAAAGTTTTAATAAAATTCATTATGCACGCATAGAATTTAGTAATTCTATAATTAACTTCGCATCGCGAAATTGTTAACATTAACTTAATATAACAGATTAAGTATTATGTAATTTTGCGTCAATTAATTAAATCAATTAACTTAAATTTTATATGAAAAAATTTAATCAATTTTTATGCATTGCTGTTTTGACATTGTTCTCAACGGCTATCTATGCTCAGAGTACTGTAACAGGTAAGATTATAGATGGTGATTTAAATTCACCTCTTCCTGGTGCTAACATACTAGAAAAAGGAACTAGTAACGGTGCAAGTACAAATTTCGATGGAGATTTTACCCTCACAACAAATTCAAGTTCTGGTGAAATTGTAATTTCTTATGTAGGTTATGTTTCTCAAACAATCGCTTTTAATGGAGACACTGATTTAGGTACTATTACTTTAATGTCTAGCGATGTGGGATTAGATGAAATTATGATCGTTGCTTCTGTAGCAGTTGATAGAAAAACGCCAGTAGCTGTTTCTACGGTAAAAGCGTCTGAAATTCAATTAAAGTTAGGTACTCAAGAATTTCCTGAAGTGCTAAAATCTACACCTGGTGTTTATGCTACTAAATCTGGTGGTGGTTATGGTGATGGACGTATTAACTTACGTGGATTTACCTCAGAAAACGTAGCAGTTATGATTAACGGTGTTCCTGTAAACGATATGGAAAATGGTGCTGTTTACTGGAGTAACTGGGCTGGTTTAGGAGATGTTACAAGCTCTATGCAAGTACAAAGAGGACTTGGTGCTGCTAAGGTTGCTGTACCTTCTGTTGGTGGAACTATTAACATTATAACTAAAACTACCGATGTTGAAGAAGGTGGTAATGTTATGGCAGCTATAGGAAACGATGGTTACAGAAAATATGGTGTAACTTATTCAACAGGTTTAATGGATAATGGTTTTGCAGCTACAGTATCTGCAGCTAAAACTGATGGTGATGGTTATGTAAGAGGAACATCATTTAATGCTGTTTCATATTTCCTTAACGTATCTAAAGAAATAAATGATCAACACAAATTATCATTTACTGCTTTTGGCGCTAAACAACGTCATGGACAAAGACAAAACAGACATACTATTGAAACTTACAGAAATAGTGAAGATGGAATTAAATATAACTCTGATTGGGGTTATAAAAATGGTCAAGTAACATCTATAGAAGATAACTTTTACCATAAACCACAAATTTCATTAAACCATTACTGGGATTTAAGTGACAACACAAGTATTTCGACTGCAGCTTATGCTTCATTTGGTTCTGGTGGTGGAGGTGGAACTCTTGGTAGTGATGCTGAGACTCCAGGTTTTGAAGGAGATGCAAGATTTAAATTTACAAGTGCAGATTACCGTATTGGAGAGTTTGGTCCATTAGATTTTGATAGAATTGTTGAAGAAAATATTGCTCATGGAGCTAACGGTTCTAGTGCTGCATTAAGAGCGTCAAGAAATGACCATAACTGGTATGGTGTTTTATCGACTTTAAAAACAGATTTATCAGATGACTTGGTTTTCTTGGGTGGTTTAGACTTTAGAAGCTACAAAGGAATTCACTTTAGAGAAGTAACTGATTTATTAGGTGGACAATTTATTATTAACGAAGACAATGTTAACAACCCTTCTGGAGTTTCTAGAGTTGGTGATAAAGTGTCTTATTATAACGACGGACTAGTTGGCTGGTTAGGTGGTTTTGCTCAAGCAGAATACGATGTTAACGAAAACTTTAATACGTTTGTTTCATTATCTGCGTCTAACACATCTTACAAAAGAGTTGATTATTTTCAATATACACCAGATGATCCATTAAGAGAAACTGATCGTTATAACTTCTTCGGATTTGGCGCTAAAGGTGGTGCTAACTATAGATTAACAGAAAACCATAACGTATTTGTTAATTTAGGTTATTTTGAAAAAGCACCAGATTTTGATGCTGTTTTCCCAAACTTTAATAATGAAGAAATTAATGCTGATGCTGAAAACCAAAAGATTTTAAGTTTTGAATTAGGTTACGGATTTAGAGGTGAGAAATTATCTGCTAACGTTAACTTATATAGAACGACTTGGAGAGATAGAACAGAAACTATAGGTTTTCAATTAAACGAAGATGAAACAGGCTTTGCTAACATATTAGGTATTAATGCAATACACCAAGGTATAGAAATTGATTTTGTTTATAGAGCAACAGACAAATTAAACCTTACAGGTATGGTATCTTTAGGAGACTGGAGATGGGAAGATGATGTAACAGATGTTCAAATATTAAATGAAGAACAAGAAGTTGTTGAAACATTAGATTTATACATTGAAGATTTACATGTAGGTGATGCTGCACAAACAACTTTAGCTGTTGGTGCGAGTTACAAATTTACGGATAAAACAAGATTTACAGTAGATTATAATTATTTCGATAATTTATATGCAGATTTTGATCCAAGTGATCGTAATGACCCTGATTTTAGAGAAGATGCTTGGAAAGTACCTGCTTATGGTGTTTTTGACGCAGCATTTACTCATGGTTTTAAATTAGGAAACTTTGATGCATCGTTAACAGCACGATTAAACAATGTATTCGACACAACGTATATTGCAGATGCCTTAGATGGTTCTGGATCAAATGCTCAAAACGCATTAGTTTATTACGGTTTCGGAAGAACTTTTAGTTTCGGTACAACAATTAAATTTTAAAAAAAAGTAATATGAAAAAATTAATTTATTTATTAGCCTTTGTAGGCATAGCCTTTACTGGCTGTGATCCTGTAGAAGACATTCATAATGATGTTGACTCACAAGAAGATCCAGTTGTAGGTACTACGGACTATACTTTAACTGATGATGATTACGATGCGTTAAGCTTAGGTTTTGGTAGTTTTGATTCAGAACAACAAGCTAAAGATTCTATTCCACAACTATTATCAGAAAAATACCCATTTTGGGGAAATGGTTCTTCAGTTAATGTAGGATACAATTTATATTTAGGAAACGCCGAAGGTGTTAGCGACTTAACAGGATCTGACATTTATTCATTTTCAAATTCAGATTACGCCTCAACAGGAAGTGATGCTTTTGGGTTTTATCCAGATGTTAATGCAACGGACGCTATTCCTGCTGTACTAGATGCTCAAGTATCTTCACCAACAGAAGGACAAATTGTTTTAGCTAAGTATAAGCAATATGTTGAAGATCCAGTGGTTGGTTTAGCTAATATTGTAGATTACAACTTTGCTGGAAGTTTAGAAGGTTGGAGTATTGTTCAAGAATCAGGTGCTGATGATGTTTGGACTTCACAATCTGGATATGTTCAAGGTAACGGTTATTTTGGTGACCAATTTTCAAATGTAGAGTGGTTAGTTTCTCCTTCTATTGATTTAGATGGTGAAAGTAATTTAAAATTTCAAATCACTCAGCAAATACAATTTGCTGGAGATGCTTCATTAGTTAAAATTTTAGTATCTACAGATTACACCGATGATGTTTTAGCAGCAACTTGGAATGAAATTATACTTGCTAATTCCTCAACAGGAGATATGACAACATCTGAAGATTACGATTTTTCTGCATATGATGGTCAAATGATTAATATTGCTTTTAAATACACGTCAATAGGTGACGATCCTGCAACTGTAGGTGTTGATGAAGGTGATGCTGCAAGATGGAGAATCGAAAGTATGGCTATTAAAACTTTAGGTGCTACTGGAGATACAAACTCTAAAGGTGAATATTTTATGTATTCTGGTGGATCATGGGAAGCAGTAGAAGGTGTTTATTACTTAAGCTCTGCAGATTTTGATTCAATGGGAGAAGGTTCTGGTCAACCAGGTCAGTATAACAACTTTAGTAGTTCGGTTTCACCAAACAACTACTTACCAACATTTTTAGAATTAACATTCCCTTATGGTCAAGAAGATGAAGAGTTATTAGTAATCTATGATTACTTCTCTAGTTCTTCAGGAGCACAAAGAAGAGGTAATCTATACACTTCGGTTAATGGTGCTTGGGATGCTTATGAATCTACAATAGCTACTACATTGCAGTTTGGTAAGGAAGCTGGCGTTTGGGTACCAGACAATACTATAAGATATACTTTAGTAGGTTCTGACTACAGTTTGGTTGCAGCGACTTTATTAACTGAACCAGGTTTTGAAGCAGCAGCAGGAAACTTAGACAGCTTCGGTAATTTTAACAGAACTGGTGGTAGTACTAACTGGGATGATGATATGATGTTAACTGCAATTGGAATCGTTTTAGACAATTTAGATCCAACCGCAGCAGAAGATCAAAAGTATATTGTTACTTACGATGTCTATATTGGAAGTAGCGCTACTGAAGATTTAAGTGTTATAAAAACTGGTGGAGAATGGGTTGCTAACTAAGCAAACTATAACCACGTTATAAAAAAAATGCTCATCAAAATTGATGAGCATTTTTTTTCTTAATAATTATATTTAATTCTTCCACTTAATGGTTTCCATAATACGTTTGATATCGTTTTTTAGATATTCTGATGCTGGATAAATAGAATCATAATTAGGTTTAGCATAAAAGTATAAAGAACCACTTACAAAGTGACTTATACTATCCGTTACATAGAATTGCGACTGTGATGCCGCATCACCTCCAATTTCATATAACATACCATATACGTTATCATTAGGGCGTAAAAATTCTTTTTGAGAAATTTCATCGGCTTTCATGGTGTGTTTTTGCGTTAAGTTTTGTGTATCTCGCAAAAGATTATCTAAATTATTAGCCTTAACATCTTTATAGGTAAGAAAAATAGTAGCCTTTAAAGAAGGATACTTAATATCAATTCCTTTAGCTTCAGAAGTGGATTTTACAGAACTTATAGGAGCAGCTAATGTGTTTTTCTCAAAAGAAAAAGGTAACGGAATACTCGCTGCTTCGTATTTAGCATCCGGATAATCTAATCTTAAATAGCCTTTTGGCTTTGGCAATGGATCATCACCACATCCTAATAAAAAGAGGCTTAATATTGGTAAAACTATTTTTTTCATTTTATGCTGAATTTATCTCAGTGTTTATTCCCTGCAACAGAAGAAATACCATTATCATTAGATTTCTATCTATAGTAAGAGTTTACAAATCTAATAATGTTAATTTAATTTGTTTAATGCGCTTACGTTCTAAGGCTTCTATTGTGAAAACGTAATTTTTAAAATTTATTTTACTGCCAATTCTTGGAAAACCCCCAGAAATTTCTAAAACAAAACCGGCCAATGTTTCGGCTTCACCTTTTCTGCTTTCAAAATCTTCTGCTTCTTCTTCTAAGCCTACTATTTTATAAACATCTTTTAGAGGAGTTTTGCCATCGAAGCTATAATTATTGTCGTCAATTTTTGTAAATATTAAATCTTCATCATCATATTCGTCACTAATATCTCCTACAATTTCTTCAATAATATCTTCTAAAGACACCAAACCAGATGTACCACCATACTCATCTACTACAACAGCCAAATGCACCTTTTTTGTTTGAAACTCTACCATTAAATCGTCTAACTTTTTATTTTCTGGTACAAAAAAGGGTTCGCGTAATATAGATGTCCAATTAAACTTTTTCTTATTAAGATGAGGTAATAAATCTTTTACATAAAGTACACCTTTAATAGTGTCAATACTTTCTTCATATACAGGAATTCTAGAATACCCATTATCAATAATGTCTTTAATAATAGTTTCAAAAGGAGTATCAATGTTTAATGCAAATAAATCCATACGAGGTCGCATTACTTGTTTAGTATCTGTATTCCCAAAGGATACAATACCTTGTAATAATTTCTGTTCCTCTTGCGTGGTATCTTGGTCATTGGTGAGTTCTAAAGCCTGAGACAATTGATCTACACTTAGATTTGACCGCTGTTTTCCAAACTTATTCTGAATTTGAATAGTTACATATCGCATTGGTAAACTTAGAGGGGAAAATAATACATCTAACACTTTTAATGGCCTTGCCATAAATGAAGAAAACTTAACACTATTTCTACTCGCATAAATTTTTGGAATAATTTCTCCAAAAAGTAAAATAAGAAATGTCGCAGAAACAACTTCTAATAAAAATCTTAGTAAGGTATTTGTAACATCCTTAAACAATGTTTCACCTATATAAGCAAACAATAAAACAATAGCGATATTGATAAAATTATTTGCCACTAATATGGTCGCTAATAACTTTTTTGGACGCTCTAAGAGTTTAGCAATGATTTGTATGGTTACCGATTTGTTATCTAACCCTTCATCAATATTAGATTTAGTTAGAGAAAACAACGCGACTTCGGCACCAGAAATTAAAGCAGAACATACAAGTAATATAATAAGCAATATAATACTTGCAATAAACGATGTATTAGTAACTATTAGATAAGAAAATAAAATCGTGGGTTCTGGATCCAAGATGCAATTAGATTAAATTATTTAGAATGGTAAATCATCATCACCATCTGGCACAGCAGTATTTGGTGCTGGTTGTTGTGATTCCGCTTTATTCTGAGGTGGAATAGCTTGTGGCGTATTAGGCTGTTCATTTTTATTAGTTAAAAATGTAAAATCTGTGCACTGTATTTCTGTAGAATAACGATCCATACCCTTGTCATCGGTCCATTTTCTTGTTTTTATCCTTCCTTCAATATAAACTTTATCCCCTTTAGTAAGGTACTTTTCACAGATTTCGGCCGCTTTATTTCTCACCACAATATTATGCCATTCGGTATTAGAGACACGTTCGTTGGTTTGTTTATTTGTATAAGTCTCATTAGTTGCCAATGGAAAACGACCAACACAATTTTTATCATCAAAATAATGCATTTTCACTTCATCACCCAAATGCCCAATTAGCATTACTTTATTTAATGTTCCCGACATAATTATTTAATTTTTGGTAAAGTTAGTCTTTTTGAAAGTACTCCATTAAAAGTAATAAAAAAATGTGATTTCTTTAGGACTCAAAAGTTGAATTCTTCTATAAAGCTACTAATAAGTACAGGAGCCGGATACTTTTTAAGAGACTTTATAGATATTGCTGTTTCAGGAAGCTGTTCTACTTCAATAATCCAAAACTTTGTATAAAGGTGTTGGTGAGAAAGCTTATGCACTTTATCAGCTTCATTATATAGTGCATAATCAAAATCAACTGAATCTAAAACTGTGCTTTCTAAATTTAGTAGGTGAAAATCCTCTGCAGCTAAGCTTTTTTTAGATTCTATTAATGGAAATTGATATAGATTTTGCCAGATACCTTTTTGTTTTCGTTTTTCAAAAAGGATATTTTTATCCTTATCAATGCAAACCAAAAAGTTAAAATATTTAGTTGTTACTTTAGTTTTCTTCAATTTTACAGGAAGCGCATTCACTAAATTCTTTTGAAGTGCAATACATCCATCATTAATTGGGCAAATATTACAGTCCGGACTTTGAGGTTTGCATTGCCTCGCGCCAAATTCCATTATAGCCTGATTATAAGATGCAGGTTGTTCTGTATCTATTAAAGAAGAAGCTAAAGCTTTAAACTCTTTTATTCCTTCCGTTGAGTTTATAGGAGTATTTATTCCAAAATAACGAGACAATACACGGTAAACATTTCCATCAACAACAGCGGCAACTTCATTAAAAGAAATAGAAGCAATGGCACTAGCTGTATAATCACCTACTCCTTTTAATTTTAGTAAATCTTTATATGTATTAGGAAATACACCATTAAGCTCATTAGCTATATATTTTGCTGAGGTATGTAAATTACGTGCCCTAGAATAATAACCAAGCCCTTGCCAAAGTTTTAAAACAGCCTCTTCAGATGCATTTGCAAGGTCAAAAACAGAAGGATATTGCTTAACAAATGCGTTATAATATGGTAAACCTTGCTTAACTTGTGTTTGCTGTAATATGATTTCTGAAAGCCAAATATAATATGGATTTTGCGTAGCTCTCCAAGGTAATTCGCGCTTATTAATTGAGTACCAGTTAATTAGTTCTTTTTTAAAATTCATTGCGTTTTTTAAATGATGAAACAAAATTAAATCTTTATCGTGTTAAATTTTAATTAATTACGTTTGATTTATTGTAATTAAATTACATATATTTGCATCCCTTAGAATTTATAGTAACCCTAAAACTAATAACAATGACAAAAGCTGATTTAGTAGCTAAAATATCTGACAAGTTAGGTATTGAGAAAGGAGATGTACAAGCTACAGTAGAAACCTTTATGGAAGAAGTAAAAACATCTTTAGAGAGCGGAGATAACGTATATTTAAGAGGTTTCGGAAGTTTTATTATTAAAACAAGAGCAGAGAAAACTGGTCGTAATATTTCAAAAAATACTACAATAAAAATACCTGCTCACAACATACCTGCTTTTAAGCCTGCTAAAGTATTTTTAGAAGGAGTAAAATCTAATGTTGAAGTAAACTAAAGCATTTAAAAGAAAATATTAATTAAAAAGCATTATTTATTATGCCAAGTGGTAAAAAAAGAAAAAGACACAAGGTAGCGACGCATAAGCGTAAAAAACGTAGACGCGCTAATCGTCACAAAAAGAAATAAATTGTTAAAAGTAGTTTTATAACTACTTTTTTCAGTTTTAAAAAAACGTTCTTTGATATAGAATCCGATGTATTTAATAGAGTATATCAGGATTTGCTGGAATCCCGATAATAATCGGGACATCCTGTGTCAAATAATTTAGTAAAATCCATCTAACTCAATGAAGAGCTAGATTTAAATTAACATTATGAACAAAGAATTAATCGTAAGATCGAGTTCAGATATTGTTGATTTTGCCTTATTAAAAGATGGAAAACTTATTGAATTACATAAAGATGAAGAGGATAATGACTTTGCGGTAGGCGATATTTTTATTGCTAAAATTCGCAAAGTTATGCCTGGTCTTAACGCTGCGTTTGTTAACGTAGGGTACGAGAAAGATGGTTTTTTACACTATCATGATCTAGGACCGCAATTGCCTTCTCTTTTAAAATTCATTAAACGTGTAAGCACAGGGAAATTAAGAGATTATACACTCAAAGACTTTCCAAAGGAAAAAGATTTAGACAAGCATGGCAAAATTGCGCATGCGATTAAGTCTAATCAATCCATTTTAGTACAAGTAGTAAAAGAACCAATTTCTACAAAAGGACCACGCATTAGTTCAGAATTATCTATTGCTGGTAGATACATTGTCTTGGTACCTTTTTCTAATCGTATTTCAATTTCTCAAAAAATTGAATCGCAAGAAGAAAAAGACCGTTTAAAAAGACTTGTTAAAAGTATTACACCAAAAGGATTTGGAGTTATTATTCGTACTGTAGCAGAAGGCAAAAAAGTTGCCGAGCTAGATAGTGATTTACAGAATTTGCTGGATCGATGGACAGCAATGTGTAAAAAATTGTATAAAGCACATCACCCAACAAAAGTATTGGGAGAAATGAACAAAGCATCCTCTATTTTGAGAGATATTTTTAATGATTCATTCTCTGGTATTGTTGTAGATGATGAAGAATTATACATACAAGTAAAAGATTACGTGCAACAAATTGCACCGAAAAAAGAGTCTATAGTAAAGCATTATAAAAACGGAGTACCAATTTTTGAAAAATTTGGTATAGAACGCCAAATAAAAACATCATTTGGTCGTACCGTTTCTATGGCAAAAGGCGCTTATTTAGTTATAGAACACACCGAAGCACTACATGTTGTAGATGTAAATAGTGGTAACCGTTCTAATAAAGAAAAGAGCCAAGAAGACACTGCCTTAGAAGTTAATATGATTTCAGCCGCAGAAATTGCCAGACAATTACGTTTACGTGATATGGGAGGCATTATCGTTATCGATTTTATCGATATGGGCCGTGCTGAAAACAGAAAAAAGCTTTACAATTTTCTCAGAGATGAGATGAAAGACGACAAAGCAAAACACAAAATATTGCCGCCGAGTAAATTTGGTTTAGTACAAATAACCAGACAGCGCGTTAGGCCAGAACGCAATATTAAAACAAAAGAAGAAAATCCTAATCTCGTAGGAGGAGATGAAATCGAAGCACCAATTAAAGTGGTCGAGCGCATTAATCAAGATCTACAACGAATTTTCAAAAAAGACTATAAAAAGGTAACTCTAAATGCACATCCTTTTATAGCAGCCTTTTTAACCAAAGGGTTTCCATCACCACGTTCAAAATGGTTTTTTGAACACAAAAAATGGGTAAAAGTTTTACCTAGAGATGCTTACACTTATCTTGAATACCATTTTTTTGATAAAGATGGTAACAAAATCAAATAATATCTATTAAAAAAGCCCAACTGAAATTTCAGTTGGGCTTTTTGTTTTTTATAATTTTTTAGTCTTAATCCCTAGACATAAATATTCTTAGAATATACCAGAATAATAACATTAAAGATGCAAATAATCCAAGTGCAGCAGGTATATAATCTTCAACTCCATATTTTCTTACCAAATTAGAGGTTTGGTATAAAATAGAACCACCTGCCAATAGGCACATTGCCATTGAAAACCATAAACCAAGATTAAAACCAAATAAAGTTCCTGCTATTATTAAACCTATAGCAATAAAGAAACCAATGGTTAAACCTGTCTTTAAGAACGAAAAGTCTGTTTTAGTAATTAAAACAGCAGCAGATAATCCCGTAAATAGTGCTAAAGTAACTATTGCAGCCTGGTTTAGAATTTCTGGTCCAGTTTCCATATAAAAAGCAGCTATGGCTATAAGTGGAACAAAAATTAAAGCTTCAAAAAAGATATAAATACCATAAGCTAGATACTGCATATTTTTATCCGATGTTCGTAATGCCATACCTTCGGCATAGTTAGTGGCAAACATAAAACCACCTAGCATAAGTAACCACTTATAACCTTCAGTCATTGAAAGCATAAATTCTACTATAGTATCGCTCTGTAATAAAAGATATTCAAAAAGAATAAATACAAGCACTCCACCTGCTACATGCGAATAGGTTTTTCTGTAAAAAGCAGCACGTTCAACATCTGAAAGGCTTCCTACCATAACTTTTCCTGGGAACTGATCTGGTTGATCAGGTAATTGATTTTCCATAATTAGATTGATTTAGTTATTTCAAAGTAAGTAATTTCTTTATACTAAACAAAAAAAGCTCTGACTAATCAGAGCTTTTTGTATTCTTAATGAGTTTATTTTAAAATATTTTATTAGAATTATCTTCGATTTAAAAAGATACTAATAAAGTAAAGTAAGGTCGCTAAAGAGCCTAATGCGGCAACTAAATACGTTCTTGCAGCCCATTTTAATGCATCTTTTGCACCTGCTTGTTCTTCTTGCGTTACCATATTCTTGTTTTCTAACCAAGCTAATGCTCTATTACTCGCATCATATTCTACAGGTAATGTAATAAAGGTAAATAGTGTTGTCATTGCAAACAATGCAATACCTATTAAGAATATATTAGAACCCAATACAGAGCCACCAACAGACAACGCTAAACCTACCATAATTACAATATTAGACAGTTTGCTACTTATACCAACTGCTGGTACAATAGCAGATCTCATTTTTAACCAAGAATATGCTTGTGCGTGCTGTACGGCATGTCCAACCTCGTGTGCTGCTACTGCAGCAGCCGCAGCATTACGTTGATTATACACCACTTCACTAAGGTTTACCGTTTTATTTGCTGGATTATAATGATCCGTTAATTGACCAGGTGTAGAGATGACCTCAACATCTGTTATACCATTATCTGCTAACATTTTCTCAGCAATCTCTCTACCACTCATCCCATTTCTAAGATTAAGCTTAGAGTAATAATCGAATTTGCTTTTTAACTTATTACTTACAAAAGAACTTACTAAGAAGATTGCTCCTGCAATAATATAATATCCCATCATATCAATAAAAATTTAATATTTATTACTATAAAGATAGCAAATAGTAAGCCAAATTAAAGTTGAGAACTAAAATTTGGCTTATGTCATATTTTATATGTCACATATGCAGTTTACATGGCATCAACAGACCAATTAAAGGCTTCAGCAATTTCTTCATAGACTATTTTACCCTTTACAACATTGAGTCCTTTTGCTAAGGTTTCATCTTTTGCACAGGCATTTTCCCAGCCTTCATTTGCTAAACGTAATACATAAGGTAAAGTCACATTAGTTAAAGCTAACGTAGAGGTATAAGGTACAGCTCCTGGCATATTAGCCACACAATAATGTACCACATCATCGATAATAAATGTCGGATCTTCGTGCGTTGTTGCTTTGGTAGTTTCGATACAACCACCTTGATCTACCGCTACATCAACCAAAACAGTTCCTGGTCGCATGTCTTTGAGCATATCTCTAGTAATTAATTTTGGTGCTTTTGCTCCTTTTACTAAGACTCCTCCAATAATTAAATCGTGATCTTTAATACGTTTTCTAATATTATATTCGCTAGAAAACTCTGTAACTACATGACTTGGCATTACATCATTTACATAGCGCAATTGTTTCATATTAATATCCATAATGGTAACATGTGCCCCTAAACCAGCAGCCATTTTTGCTGCCTGAATACCAACAATTCCTGCTCCAAGTACTAAAACTTTACCAGGAGGTACACCAGGAACACCACCTAACAATACTCCACGACCTTTAATAGGTTTTTCTAAATATTTTGCGCCTTGCTGAATGGCCATTCTACCAGCAACTTCAGACATTGGTGTTAATAGTGGCAGAGAACCATCTTTATCTTCTACAGTTTCGTAAGCAATACAAACCGCTTCACTCTTTAACATCGCCTTAGTTAAAACTTCGCTAGAAGCAAAATGAAAATAAGTAAACACTACATGATGCGACTTAATTAAAGGATATTCTTCAGCAATAGGTTCTTTTACTTTTACAATCATATCTGCAGCAGCATAGACCTCTTCAATAGTGTCTAAAACCGTTGCACCAACATCTTTATAATCTTCATCGAAAAAACCACTGCCAAAACCAGCGTCTTTTTGTACGTAAACCGTATGATTGTTTTTAATAAGTTCGAATACTCCAGCAGGTGTCATACCTACTCGACTTTCGTTATTCTTGATTTCTTTTGGGACTCCAATTTGCATGTAAAATAGATTTAAAGGTTAATAGCAGTCGGAAATTACTATTAATAAATCTGTTGTTCCAAATTTGATGGCTAATTTGAAGTCATTTTTGCGGAATTAATATTTTGAAGACTTTATTTTAAAAATTATTGAAAATAGTATTGATTTTCAGGTCAATATGATATTAGACGAATGTAAAATTATTTCGATAAAATGATTTTGAAATTGACTCTTAGACGAATCAATCTAACATTTTTAAAGCACTAACTTTAAAACGATTATTCACCACTTCTCCTTCTACTTCGCCTTTTCTAATAACCTCGCAAAACCCACTTTCTTTATCGTGCGCATCACCGAAATCATCAATATCTGCCCCATCAACAAAATAAGCGTTATCTTCTATACGAACTGCTAAATCACAGCCTTCTTGAGACGTTAAACCAAATTGACATTGTCCACAAGACACTTCAACAATTTGTGTTTTTTTAAGATTTGCACATGCTACGACTAACAATAACGTACATGCCAAAATTAGATGCTTCATTTTATACTTATTTTTAATAGTCTTAATTATTCTTCTATTGCTGTCGTTACTTTAGTTACAAGTTGATTCTCAAAAACAATAAGTAGTTGTTCTCTTTTAGATTCAAAAAAACTTGGTGATTTACCTATTCTATACACAAAAACATCTTGCTGATTTGTAGAACTGGTATTTGGTTTTCCTAAAAGCACAATAACTTCATCCTTGGTTTTACCTATGAGCAGTTGACTTTCAATGATATCATCGACCATCTTATATCGTGTTGTAGGCTGGCTTCTCCATTGTTCTTTACTAAATCGTTCTTCGAATAGCCAGAGCAATGAGGAACTTATTATAAAAGCTACAAAGAAAAATAACCCTATTTTATCATTTCTCTTTAGCTTTAACCTCATACGCTTATCCTACAATATTTACAATCTTACCAGGAACAACAATAATTTTCTTTGGTGTTCTACCATCTAATTGTGCAATGGTTTTCTCGTGTGCCATGACTGTTTTTTCAATATCATCCTTACTCATATCCATTGGTAACTCTAGTGTAAAACGCATTTTACCATTAAAAGATATCGGGTAGTTTTTACTACTTTCTACTAAATGACTTTCATCAAATATTGGAAAAGGAGCCGTAGATATAGATTGGTTATTCCCTAACTGTTCCCATAACTCTTCTGCAATATGAGGAGCGTAAGGGGATATTAAAACCAATAAAGGTTCTAAAATAGCTTTACTAGTGCATTTCTGTGCTGTTAACTCATTAACTGCAATCATAAAGGTTGAAACTGAGGTGTTGAATGAAAAATTCTCAATATCTTCTTGTACTTTCTTAATAGTTTTGTGTAACGTCTTTAAGTTATCTTTTGTTGGCTCGGCATCATCTACTTTTAGGCCATTATCATCTGCATAAAGCTTCCAAAGTTTTTTAAGAAAATTATGTACACCTGTAATACCAGCTGTATTCCATGGTTTGTATTGCTCTAAAGGACCAAGGAACATTTCGTAGAGTCTTAGGCTGTCTGCTCCGTAATCTTCTACAATTTGGTCTGGATTAACCACGTTGTATTTGGATTTGGACATTTTTTCAACGTCTCTACCTACTTTATAAACACCATCTTCTAAAATAAATTCTGCTTCTTTAAAATCTTCACCAAATTCTCCATCACTTTTTAAACCTTCAATATCTAACTCATCAGAAGCATTGATATATTGTACTTTTACGTGAAGTGGTAGAACATCCTTCCCATCAATAAGTCCTTTTGAATAATATGCATTTGAATTTTCTTCTCGATAAACAAAAGCACTAGTTCCCAAAATCATCCCTTGGTTAATCAGCTTTTTAAAAGGTTCTTCAACATTTACAAAACCTCTATCTTTTAAAAGCTTTACCCAAAAACGAGAATAGAGTAAGTGACCTGTAGCGTGTTCGCTTCCTCCAATATATAAATCTACATTTTCCCAATACTTCAAAGCCTCTTCACTAGCAAAAACGCCATCTCTATTGGCTGCTTCTTCCATATAACGGAAAAAGTACCAAGAACTGCCTGCCCAACCTGGCATGGTGTTGAGTTCTAAAGGGTAAATTCCGTTGTCCTCAGTGGATTCCTCATCAATGGCGGAATGACAAAGGTCATTGCTTACAACTTTGTTTGTATTTGTGTCCCAAGCCCAAACATCAGCACGTCCTAAAGGTGGTTCTCCTTCTTCGGTTGGTAGATATTTTTCTACTTCTGGTAAAACAATTGGCAAATGTGCTTTATCAATCATTTGCGGCATACCATTAACATAATATACAGGGAATGGTTCTCCCCAATAACGCTGACGAGAAAATACAGCATCACGCAAACGGTAATTGGTTTTGCCTTCTCCTTGTCCTAATTGTTCAAGTTCGTAAATAGCACGTTTAGATGCTTTTTTATAGTTCATACCGTTAAGGAAATCGCTATTAGCAATCTTTACGTTGTCTTTTGAGGCATAGGCCTCTTCAGAAATATCTACGCCTTCAAAAATATTTGGAATCGGAATATTAAAGTGCTTCGCAAAATCATAATCGCGCTGGTCACCACATGGTACTGCCATTACAGCACCTGTTCCGTAGCTTGCTAGTACATAATCGCCAATCCAGATTGGTATTGGTTCTTTAGAAAATGGATGCTCAGCATAAGCGCCTGTAAAGACACCCGAAATGGTTTTTACATCTGCCATTCGATCACGTTCGCTTCGTTTGGCTGTTTTTTCAATATAAGCTTTGACTTCTGCTTTTTGGGCTTCGGTTGTAATTTGTGATACTAACTCATGCTCTGGAGCTAGCGTCATAAATGAGACTCCGTAAATAGTATCTGGTCTTGTGGTGAAAACGTCTATAACCTCTTCGTGTCCATTTACATTAAAAGTCACACTTGCTCCAACAGATTTACCAATCCAGTTTTTCTGAATATCCTTTAAAGCATCTGTCCAATCAATAGTATCTAAACCTTGCAATAAACGTTCTGCATAAGCAGATATACGCATGCTCCATTGGGTCATTTTTTTTCTAACCACAGGATGACCTCCACGCTCAGAAACACCATTTACAATTTCGTCGTTAGCTAAAACAGTTCCTAGTGCAGGACACCAATTGACTTCTGTTTCTGCTAAATACGTTAATCTGTATTTTAAAAGAATTTCTTGCTTTTCAACATCCGAAAACGCTTTCCATTCTTCTGCTGTAAAGATTTCTATATCATCATCACAAGCAGCATTTACAGTAGCATTTCCTTCAGTTTCAAATTTTGAAACTAAAGTTTTAATGTCTTCAGCTTTATCAGCATCATTGTTATACCAAGATTCAAACAATTGAATGAAGATCCACTGCGTCCATTTGTAATATTCAGGATTTGAAGTACGTACTTCGCGACTCCAATCGAAAGAAAAACCGATTTGATCTAATTGACGACGATAGGTTTTTATATTAGCTTCTGTCGTTACCGCAGGATGCTGACCTGTTTGTATCGCATACTGCTCAGCAGGTAAACCAAAAGAATCATAACCTTGAGGATGTAACACATTAAAACCTTTGTGACGCTTATAACGTGCATAAATATCACTTGCTATATAACCTAATGGATGCCCAACGTGTAAACCTGCACCAGATGGATAAGGGAACATATCCAAAACATAATATTTTGGTTTGTCGCTTGTATTAGATGCTTTAAACGTTTGGTTTTTTGCCCAGTAGTCTTGCCACTTTTTTTCAATTTGATTGAAATCGTACCTCATTGTTTGTTTTTCCTTGTAATAATGGCACAAATTTAAACTTTACTAGTTAAATAGCCTATAACTTGCAGAAGTTATTAAACTGAAAAAGCACCTTAGATTTAAGGTGCTTTTTTAAATATGTTAATTTGTAATTAGAACTTGTAGCCTAATGATAACTGAAATACACTATTCTTAATATCGGGATTTTCAACTACAGTAGTAATTCCGTAATTATATCTTGCCTGAGCAAATAGATTATCAGTAATATTGAAGCCAACACCAGCATTTAAACCAAAATCGAAACTAGCAGCATCTGTTTCAGCATCCGGAATTGAGCTATCGTTAAACTCTGCTTTGTCATCTATTAAAAATGACATTTGAGGTCCAAATTCTAAACTAAATTTTTCAGACAAATAATATTTTGCCATAAGAGGTATGGCTAAATAATCAACTTTCACTTTTACAGCATCATTTGCTTCAGAGCCTTGTCTTGAATATAATAATTCTGGCTGAAGCGAAAATTTGTCACTTAGTTTAACTTCTGCAATCGCACCAACATGGAAACTGGTAAGACTATTTCTGTCGGCATCTCCACCTGTAAAGTTAGAAATATTAAGTCCGGCTTTTACACCAAAATCAACATCTTGAGCTATTAATAATGTTGAAAATCCAAAAATTGCTACG
Organism: Winogradskyella echinorum; assembly: GCF_014297365.1. Lineage (GTDB taxonomy): Bacteria > Bacteroidota > Bacteroidia > Flavobacteriales > Flavobacteriaceae > Winogradskyella > Winogradskyella echinorum. The sequence goes on from NZ_JACOQD010000001.1 coordinate 873,325, forward strand.
ATTGTAAATAAAAATTTTTTCATAATTGTTAGGTTTTATAAATTGATATTCGATGAGTTATTCAAAAGCTATGCCAACTTTTTTTTAAAAACAACTAAATTAATTATAACGGTCTAATCTTATTGTTAAATATTATGATTAAAATTAATTTTAAAGGCCTAATTTTAAAACTATCACAACACTATTAAAACTTAGACGTTGTTATACTCTAGATAAGCAAATTCTTTTATATTTTTACAGCACAAATTAGCATTTATTCATGGCATCATCTTTTGACAAGTATCAAAAACGAAAACTTATATCATCTTATGTCTCTGTAGTAATAAGTATTGCTTTAGTTTTATTTCTTTTAGGTTGTTTAGGCTTGTTAGTTATTAACTCTAAAAAAGTAGCGGATCACTTTAAAGAACAAGTTGTAATGACGATTTATTTAAATGATACGGCAAAAGAAGTCGAAGTCAACCAATTGAAAAAGAGTTTGGCCATGGCAGATTACACCAAGGAAGCACTTTATGTTTCTAAGGAAGAAGCTGCTGATATTATGAAAGCCGATACAGGTGAGGACTTTATGGATTTTGTGGGGTATAATCCTTTAAAAAATTCAATTGACGTGCATTTGAAAGCTGATTTTGTTACTACCGAAAAGTTAACAGAAATTACCGAAAGTCTAACTAACAAAGCCTTTATTGAAGAAATCCGTTATGATAATGATTTGGTGGAATTGATGAATGACAATGTTAAAAAGATTTCGTTTTGGGTGTTAATCATCAGTGGCTTATTTACCCTTATTGCCGTTTTATTGATTAATAGTTCTATTCGTTTGGCTGTTTATTCTAAGCGATTCATTATAAAAACCATGCAAATGGTTGGCGCTACTAAAACATTTATCCGTAGGCCTTTTGTTTGGAAAAGTGTGCAACTAGGTATTATAGGAGCTCTTGTTGCTCTAATAGGTATGGCAGTAGTATTATATTACTTAGATATTACATTCCCTGAGCTAGAATTACTAAGAAATACAATAATGATAATTGCTTTGTTCGTTGGTATTTTTCTTTTAGGGATTGTTATTACCTGGATTAGCACGTTTATTGCAACACAACGCTTCTTAAATTTAAAGACAGATCAGTTGTATTATTAGATATAAGCGAAATGTCACCCTTATCTTCTTAGGACTTCAGCAATTCCATTAAATACTAAAATCGTGCTTAAAAATTGAAGACAGTATGATAAATTATTGATTAAAATTAAATACAATAATTTCTCTTTAAAATTCGTTTTCAAAGCAAACCGCCAAGCATGAAAAAATCAACCACAATAATTGCTGGTATTACCATTATAGTAATTATACTAATCTTTTTGATGTTAAAATCTTGCATCATACAAAATACAAAACCAGAAAAGTGTACTGTTTTGGCTATTAAGGTGACCAAAATCAAAGAAGGAGGAGTCAAGGATATTGTGTTTTATAAAGACAGTACTGAGTTTTATTACATTAACAGAGGTTTAGAACAAGGCTTAAATTTAGATTCCCTTAACGCAAAAGTTTTAAATAAAACCGTTACTTTGCATTTAGCTAAAGTTTTAGGCGGAATTACTTCTAAGCATATTTCGCAATTAGCTTTAGGTGATGAGATTATTTATACAGAATTTAATTGATCCTACTTCGCAAATGCTTAGTAGGACTTATAATTTAAATTATCGTGGGAGAACAAAAACGTAAAGAAGACAACAAGGCAGAATTTATTTTCGGTAAGAAGAATTACAAATGGTTGTTTATTGGTTTAGCATTCATTGCTATTGGCTTTATTCTTATGGCAGGAGGCGGAAGTGACGACCCAAATGTTTTTGATGAATCTATTTTTAGCTGGAGACGTATTCGTTTAGCTCCAACGCTTGTTCTTATAGGTTTTGGTATTCAAGTATATGCCATTCTTTTAAACCCTAATAAAGATTCAAAAAAATAAATCTCATTTTACTTATTTTTGCAACGTATCAAAAACTTAATTGATACTGTCTCATGGAAATTTTAGATGCTGTTATTTTAGGAATTATTCAAGGTCTTACAGAATTTTTACCTGTATCCTCGAGTGGTCATTTAGAACTAGGAAAAGCTATACTCGGTGACAATTCTGTACCTAAAGAAAGCTTAATGTTTACTGTGGTCTTACATTTTGCCACTGCATTAAGTACTATGGTTGTCTTTAGAAAAGATATTCTCTTAATCTTAAAAGGAATTTTAAAATTTGAATGGAATGAAGACCTACAATTTGTTTCTAAAATTGCACTTTCTATGCTTCCTGCAGTTATTATAGGAGTCTTTTTTGAAGAACAATTAGAACAGCTTTTTGGAGGTAATATTATGCTTGTAGGTTGTATGCTAATTGTAACCGCTGTACTATTATTTTTAGCCGATAAAGCCAAAGACACTCAAAAAAAAGTGTCTTTTTCTAATGCTTTTATAATAGGCATATCTCAGGCTATCGCCATGTTACCTGGCATCTCGCGCTCTGGTGCTACAATATCCACTTCTGTTTTACTTGGAAATGATAAAACTAAAGCGGCTCGTTTTTCGTTTTTAATGGTTGTACCCTTAATCTTCGGTAAAATAGCGAAAGATGTTTTGGGTGGAGAACTCACGTATGATGCTTCTAATTTTACTTCATTAAGTATTGGATTTATTGCTGCCTTTGTCGCTGGTCTGTTTGCATGTACTTGGATGATATCCTTAGTAAAAAAGAGTAAGCTATCTTATTTTGCTATTTACTGCGTAATTGTTGGTATTACTGCTATAATTTGGTCATTTTTATAATGCACTTTATACGTTTTCAATGCGTTAAAAAATTAATTTTCACTAAAATTCTAAACGTATAAATGAGTACAATGAAAACCGAAGAAGATTATAAAAACGGACAAGTTCTCTTAATAGATAAACCCCTTACTTGGACTTCTTTTCAGGCGGTAAACAAATTACGTTGGGCTATAAGACAGGCCTATTCTATAAAGAAAATTAAAGTTGGGCATGCTGGTACGTTAGATCCTTTAGCTACTGGTTTATTAGTGATTTGCACTGGTAAGATGACTAAACAAATCAATACCTTTCAAGGTCAAGAAAAGGAATATACTGGGACTTTTGTTTTAGGTAGCACTACTCCATCATTTGATTTAGAAACCGAAATTGACCAAACCTTTTCAACAGAACATATTACAGAAGCGTTAATTCATAAAACTACCGAACAATTCATTGGTAAAATAGATCAATTTCCTCCTGTATTTTCTGCTATTAAAAAAGACGGTAAACGTTTATACGAATTTGCAAGAGCAGGTGAAGAGGTAGAAATAAAATCGAGACAAGTAGAAATTACTGAATTTGAAATTACTGAAATTTCTGATTTAGAATTAAAATTTAGAGTGGTTTGCAGTAAAGGAACCTATATTCGATCACTAGCTCACGACTTCGGGAAAGCCTTAAATTCTGGTGCACACTTATCAGAATTACGTCGTACACGTATTGGCGATTTTAGCGTGGATAATGCCTTAACTCCTGAAGTTTTTATAGAAAAATTACCTTCAAAATAATCATTTAACAGGGGTTTAATATTGTTTTTTAAACTATTTCGTTGTTATATTCGTATATCTTAGGTAACGAAAACAGTTTTTTATTGCATTTTATTGAACGACATAAAGCCCTAATCATTACTTTTCTTCTCACCGGAATTGTAGTTTTTAGCCTGTTTAGTATTCAGCTAAAGCAGAAAGGAAAACTAATCACAGAAAGTTATTACCTCCTAGAACCTGAGCCTGAGCTAACCGAAGAGGAACTTCAGAAATTTGAAGATTTAACTGGACCTTCTACAAATAAAGCGTTTAACGAAGACCAGGAATACAAAAACATGATGCGTAACTTTAAAACCGTTAGCTCAAATGACTTTGAACGTACTACAAAAGCCTTGGAAGAAGCAAAAGCAAATGATGTACAAGAAGAAACAAGCCTTAATAAATCTTATGCCAATAGTAACGCCTATGCTTTAAATTCTGATGAAACGAAGTCTTATAAAAAGCTACAAGACGAGTTAAATAAGCGTTTAGAAAACAAAAAACAAGCCGATGAGCATGCTAAGTCTAAAAGTACATTAACCTATTCTTTAAAAGGACGAACACTGACCTATTACAAAACACCACGTTATTTATGTGAATATGGTGGTAAAATTGTAGTTACCATTAAAGTGAAAGGCTCTGGTAATGTCTATGATGCTTATATAAATGGCTCTTCAAATTCAGACAATCAATGTTTAATAGACCATGCTATTGAATATGCTAAAAATGTGCAGTTTAGTACTTCAGATAAAAAAGATCAAATAGGTACGATTACCTTTTTGTTTAGGGGAAAAAGTTAACCTCAACTCACTTCGACTTGGCTCAGTAACCAATTCAAAAAGTACTTTAAAACAATAAATTTACTAAATCTTCAATCGTAGATTGTCCTTTGTCCTTATTATACCAACGCTGTAAATCTTCTTTAAACTCTAGTGTTAGCTGACCATGTTCGGCCTTATAAGCATTTACTAAATTCGTCGCTACAGTTGGTCTTGGACCAAATGTATTAACAACAGTATTAGTTTCATTATCAATCATAATTAATTTAGGAATCGCTTTACCACCATTAGTTAAAAACTGATTCATAAGCGCGTCATTTTCATCGCGCATTACAATTTTATAATCAATATGGTCGTTAAGCTCAGCTACTTTATTAATTACTGGCATTATATGAGCCGCATCACCACACCAACTCTCAGTAATAACTAACCAGGTTACTTTTTTAGAAAAGCTTTCAACTTTTGCCTTTATCTCATCAGAAATTTTAACCGTCTTATCCCAACGCTTCATACGTCTATCGCTGAGCATTGTATAATTGACTAAAGCTTCAGTTTTTTCATTTCCTGTGGTGGAATGTTCTTCCACTAATTGCGCAACTAGTTTACGGTAATCTTGGTAATTAATACTTTTCTGTAAGCTGGTTAAAATTATATCGTTTATCATATGTTTTTCTAATACTTCCATAATGCAAATTTAAAGTTGAATGGTCACTAATTTTATGACAATTGTTACCTTAGTAGAATAAATTTGAAAAACTTACATAGTGAAAGACGAAAAGCATAGATGTGGTTGGTGTGTTGGTGATCCACTTTACGAAGCCTACCATGATGAAGAATGGGGAGTTCCTGTTTTTGATGATGATACACTATTTGAATTTTTAATACTTGAAACGTTTCAAGCAGGTTTAAGTTGGATTACAGTTTTAAGAAAACGCGAAAATTTTAGAAACGCTTTTAATGATTTCAACTATAAAAAAATTGCCAAATATCAACAAGCTAAAGTTGACAATTTACTGCAAGATACTGGCATTATTAGAAATAAACTCAAAGTAAAAGCAACCATTACCAATGCTCAGGCGTTTATGAAAATTCAAGAGGAATTTGGATCGTTTTCAAAATATATATGGAATTTTGTCGATGGAAAACCTATTAGAAACAAACTTAAAAATTATAAAGAGGCTCCAGCAAATACTCCATTGAGTGATGCTATAAGTAAGGATTTAAAAAAACGAGGTTTTAAGTTTGTAGGTTCAACCGTAGTTTATGCGCACATGCAAGCGACAGGTATGGTTAATGACCACGAAGTGTCTTGCTTTAGATATAATGAAGTGTGAATTTGAAAAAAGATACTTATAAATATTTTAAAAATTCAGATCGCGAAATATGTTTGGCACCTAAACTTTCAAGATGATTTGTATGTAATTGACAATCGATTAATTTGTAATTAGAATTCTGTACTAAGGTTATAAAACCAACTTTGCTCGCATTACTTACTTTAGCAAACATACTTTCACCGCAAAAAATAGTATCATTTATAGTTACACCGTACAAACCACCAACCAATTCTTTATCTAACCAAACTTCTATTGACTTGGCGTAGCCTAACTTGTGTAGTTTGATATATGCAATAATCATTTCATCAGTAATCCAAGTACCTAACTGGCCTTCGCGCTTTGCATTGGCACAATTTTCTATAACCTCTGCAAATGCCTTGTTTTCTGTAACTTTAAATAATTTCTTATTAAGTACTTGTTTCATACTCTTAGAAATCTTTAAATCTTCAGGAAATAATACAAATCTAGGGTCTGGAGACCACCAAAGGATAGGTTCAGTAGCTTCAAACCACGGAAAGATGCCATTTTGGTAGGCATATAGCAAACGCTCTGCGGATAAATCACCACCAACTGCTAAAAGTCCGTCAACAGAGGCTTCTGAGACATCAGGAAATTCTATTTTTTGAGTTAAGAAGTGCATAAATTAAGTTGCTCTAACATTTTTTTAACATTTTTGCTGTTAAATACGAGTTTCTATTTTGATAGTATAATAATTTTATTGATATTTGACTTGGCCTTTATGAAATAAATTTTTGTTCATCATTGCTTTTTTTTAAGTTTATTAGTGAAGGTCAAACCTAAAACCACAATACTAAGTCCTGATTAACCATCAGGACTTTTTTTATTTATTAGCTTATCACAAAACATAAAAAAGACCTGTTTTAAATAAAACAAGTCTTTTTAATATCGTTTAGAGCTTACCCTTAAAATGGTAAATCATCGTGATCTCCTTCTTTTAAATCACTAACAGGTTCAAAAGCTTCTGTTGGTGGTACAGGTGGCATATCTCCACTTGCAGCTTCTGGCTGTAAAGCTTCAATTCTCCATCCTTGAATAGAATTAAAATATTTAGTTTCACCTTGTGGGTTTACCCATTCTCTTCCTCTTAGGTTAATATTAATTTTAACCTGTTGTCCTACTTGGTAATTGTTTAATAAATCTGTTTTATCCTGAACAAACTCAACCATAATATGCTGAGGGTATTGCTCTTCTGTAGTAACTACAATTTCTCTTTTTCTAAACCCATTACTACCAAAGGTTTGCGTCTCACCTACCATTTTAATACGTCCTTGTACTTCCATTTTTGCTTAATCTATAATTATTAAATATTTGTGTTTTTTTGAGACTACGAAAGTAATAACTTCCATGCACTTTCTACGTCTCCATAGCTCAAATAATTTCGAGCTAATTTATGTTTTTCTCTATGCGATGCCGTTTTAATATCAGGATAGCGTTCACTAATATCTAAAACAAATTTATTTACATCGTCCTCGTTTGGTAACGACTCAACATTTGCTAACATTCCGAGATTATTTCCTGTTAAAATCATGCTATTTTTTACATGATCTGGCATATTATCTACGCCTATTCCATTAGTTTTTAAAGGCTTAGGTATTTCAAAAAAGCCTTTATTTGCTCTACTGTAATAACTACCTCCAGCTCTTGCTACAAGATCTAATGTTTCTTGATTTATAGTATCATCTGCATTCATTACCTCATTAGCTATGTGCAATTTAACGACTTCACATATCACTAAATTTCCTGCGCCACCTTCGTTACCTAAGTGTACAATTTCATTAACCTTACATTCAAATTGTACGGGAGATTCTGCAACTCTAAATGGCTTTATTTTATCCGAAGGCAACATCGTTAATCCCGCCTTTTCAAACTCATTAACTCCTTTGGGATATTCTGTACTACTCAGAGACATTTGGTGCACTATATCATAATTTACTACATTAATTACCACTTCTTTTATCACTTCTACATTTTCTAAAGTGTGTTTTGTTGTATTATCTCTAACACGTCTCGCTGGAGAAAATATGAGTATGGGTGGATTAGCACTAAAGACATTAAAAAAGCTAAAAGGTGATAAATTAGGACTACCATCAGCACCTATAGTACTCGCAAAAGCAATGGGTCTTGGTGCTATAGCACTTAATAAATAGCCATGTAATTTGCCTGTAGAAAGGTCTTTTGGATCTAATGAAATCATGTAGTCAACTGATTTTCAACAAATATAATTATATTAGGTCGCTAGCGAAACTATTTTATGAACATTAGCGTACAATATTATTAACAGTTTTGCATTGTATACTAAAACGAATAGCTTTTCAGTTTTTACACTTGTTCTTTTCTTCTTTCTGTACGTTTAAATTTTAAATCATAGCTAATGCTATGCTTGAAAATTTCGCCTTCATTAAGAAAAAAATTACTACTTGTAAATCCCATTAATCTATACGTTTTAGTATATTTAAAAGAAATTGCACTGACCAATGACCATGAGTTTAAACCGAAATGTAATCCGTTGGATTATTATTGTTTCTTCATTTATTATTGTCTCGCTTATTCTATGGAATACGTATGTATTTTTCCAAAAGTTTAAAGCCGAAGAACGTATTAAAATTGAAACATTCTCTGTAGCTCAGAAAGATGTGTTAAGAAATATTGATGACTTGGACAAAGATGTAAACAGTGTAACATCTCATGTTTTAACAGCTATGACTACGAGTACACCAATGCTAATAATTGATTTTGATGGATCGGTAAATACTTCGATAAATATTGATGAAGAATTATTAAAAGATCCTGTTAAAATAAATAAACTCATTAACAAATATTCTAATGAGAATACACCCATAAAAGTTGAACTTAATAAAAAAATTACCCAAACTATATATTACGGAAACTCACCAGTTTTAAACAAATTAAAATACTACCCATTAGCTTTATTACTAATAATTCTACTATTTGCAGCAGTTGTTTATTTCTTTTATAGAAGCTCTAAAAATGCCGAACAAAATAAACTTTGGACAGGTATGGCAAAGGAAACTGCTCACCAAATTGGTACTCCATTATCATCACTCGTTGGCTGGACAGAAATATTAAAGTCCGAAAAAATTAATCCAGATTATATTGTAGAAATTGAAAAAGACATAGACCGTTTACAAACCATAACGGAACGTTTTAGTAAAATTGGTTCTACTCCAACATTAGCGAAAGTTGATATAGTTGAAGCAACAAAATCATCTTACGATTATTTAAAATCGAGATCATCTAGACTTATTAATTTTGAAATAATTTTACCTGAAAATAAAATAGACATTAATCTTAATGAGCAACTTTATAGTTGGACCATTGAAAACTTGGTTAAAAATGCTATAGATGCCATGAAAGGTAAAGGCGATTTAAAGCTAGAGCTCACGCAAAAAGAAAAGCAAGTTTTTATTAACATCTCTGATACCGGAAAAGGGATTCCTAAATCATCCTTCACTAAAATTTTTGAACCTGGTTTCACGACTAAAAAACGTGGTTGGGGACTTGGTTTATCTTTAGCTAGACGAATTATTGAAGACTATCATGACGGTAAAATAAAAGTCTTAACTTCTGAAATTGGGAAAGGAACAACCATTCAGATTGCTTTGAAACAGGCATAAAATTCAACTATCAAAAATTTATTTTAAATTTGAGCATGAGTTCGTCTAGATATTTCACTTTAAAAGAAACCAGAATAAGTAACAACTGTCCAGAATGTTATTCTAACGATGGTATAGAACTCACGTTTAAACAAAAGCTTACAGAAAATTCATTTTACAAAGCTATTACAGCAGATATAATTAATGAAATGCAATGTATTAATTGTAATACTGAAATTTTCCCAATTCAGTGGACTGATGATATAGAAAGTGTTGTTGAGTATCAAAAACGTGCCTTACAACCTAAACCAAAATCCATTAAATTAAAACCCTTAGCCTGGTTAATTATAATAGTAGATGTACTGTTATTAGTTGGTATTATATTGTTTTCAACTGGAGTACTCTCATTTTAGTTGAAATTTGAAGCTATTTTATGAGCCAGAGCTTCAAACTCTTCCTTTTCTAGTTTTTCTTTATGCGTAAAACGGGCATTCTCCATAGTGTGCAATGGAATTAAATGAACATGTACATGCGGCACTTCTAAACCAATAACAGACATCCCAATACGCTCACATGGCACAGATTTTTCTATAGCTAAAGCTACTCGTCTAGAAAATTGCATTAATGCCAAATATGTTGCCTCGTCTAAATCGAAAATTTTATTAACCTCTTTTTTAGGAATACAAAGCGTGTGCCCTTTAGAATTTGGATTGATATCTAAAAAGGCATAGAAATCTTCTGTTTCTGCTACTTTGTAGGAAGGAATTTCCCCATTAATAATTTTTGTAAAAAGTGTAGCCATAGGTTGAAGAATATCTCATAAAGATAAAAAGATTCCTTGAGAAAGGAATCTTTTAGTTTACTAAAAATGTTTTATAGTAATTGGTTACTTCGACTACGCTCAGCGACCAGTAATTTTTATCTAGAAATTTCTAAAATATCAAATTTCATTGTTCCATTAGGCACTTGTATTTCTGCAGTATCTCCAACAGATTTACCTAACAAGCCTTTACCAATTGGTGAATTAACAGAAATTTTACCAGAAGCTAAATCAGCCTCGCTTTCTGCAACCAAAGTATAGGTCATTTCCATACCATTCATTTGGTTTTTTATTTTTACTATCGATAAAGCTAAAACTTTAGAGGTATCTAATTGAGATTCGTCTATAACACGAGCATTGGCTAAAGTTTCTTCCATTTTAGAAATTTTCATTTCTAACATACCTTGCGCTTCTTTAGCGGCATCGTATTCTGCATTTTCACTTAAATCCCCTTTATCTCTTGCTTCTGCAATAGCCTGTGACGCCTTTGGACGTTCTATATCTTTTAATTGACTTAGTTCTTCTCTAAGCTTTTTTAAACCTTCAGCTGTGTAATAAGATACTTTACTCATAATTCGTTCGTTTATTATCAAAAGATGCCGAAGTAAGTTCAGCATAAAAAAAATCTCGCGCTGACGAGATTACTATGCAAATATACAAATTATTTACGGTATAGTTGAATTAATTGTAAATTGCAACTCAAAATTTGAAGATGAAAAAAACACTTATTCTATTAATTTCTTTGCTGCTACTAACTTGTAATAAAAGTGACGATGGTACTAATTGCAACTTCCTATTTGATGCTGGTGTTAACTTAACTGTAAACACCAATTTACCACAGTTTAGCCAACTACAATTTACTGGTAATGGAGTCTATGTATCAGGGCAAGGAAATAATGGAATTTGGTTATGGCGCGCAAACCAATCTACACTATATGCTTGGGACGCAGCAGATCCTAGCCACCAACCCACTGCATGCTCTACGTTAACAGATTCTGGCACTGGCGATATCGTGGTTTGCGGTTGCGAAGATGCTAATGAATATAGCCTCATTACAGGTTTTGGTTTTGAAGGAAACACACAACCCTGTACGTTACAGCCATACAGGGTTGAGGATATAGGAAACAATACTTTTTTGGTTAGTAATTAAAACTTTAACGTCACACCTACTAAAAAATTAGTAGTTGCTTGCGGATAAAAACCAGCTCCTTCTATAGTTGAAACTTCACCAGGATTAGACCAAGTATCATCATAGGTGTAGTAATATCCATTTGAAATATATTTTTCATTTAAAATGTTATTGACTAAACCTGTAAATACTATAGAATCGAAAACTGGTTGAGATTCCTCGCTCCCTCGAAAAGACAACGTGTAACTCACGTTAAAATCGTTAATAAAATAACTATCTAACTTTGAGGCTTTTGCTTCAGTGTTACCCATAAACTGTTCGCCAACATATTTACTTAATAATGCCATTTGTAAGTCTTCAATTGGCTCAAAAACAATAGCATTGGCAGCAACCAAATTTGGTGAAAAAGAAATATCTGTTTTACCCAAATTTTGCAACTCACCATCAAATTCTCTAAAGGTTTCTTTATTTTTATTAGAGCTTATCGTCATATTTGGCTGAAATGTTAATTGAGGTGTCACAGGGATTATAGCTTCTAACTCTAAACCTAAACGGTAGCTTTCACCACTATTAATACGTATTGGGTTACCGACATCATCAAGTCTTCCAGAAAGCACTAATTGCTCATTATAAAGCATATAGTAAACATTTGCATTAAATGAAAAATTGCCTTTTCTGTGTCTCCATCCTAACTCAAAATCATTAAGTTGTTCTGGTTTTATATTTACATTTTCTTCAAACTCGGTTCTATTTGGTTCTCTATTCGCTCTGGCATAAGAGAAATATAAACTGTTATCCGTATTTAAATCATACGTTATACCAGCTTTTGGATTAAAGAATGTAAAATCTTTATCTACAACAAATTCTACAAGATCTGATGTTGTTCCTTTAGTTTTGTATGTAACGTTTCTAACTTGTAAATCACCATAAAGACTTACTTTATCATTTAATCTATAGTTTGCTTTACTGAAAAAAGACAAATCATTCTTTTTACTATTTCCGTCATAATAACGATCTCTAATTTCTGTCTGGCTAGCATATTCTGCCCAAATTACTTCACCAAAATGATCTCCGTCGTAATGACTATAAGAACCGCCAAATATTAAATTTAGATTATCGTCTTTATAGTTAGCATTAGCATTAAACACATAAAAATCGTTATCTAACCAACGACGACGAATTAAATCGGTAGTATTAATAGTTTCTCCACCAATCGTAATCTCTTCTAAATTATATTCTGCAAAGTCTTCATCTTCCTTGTATTGTTCAAAATAACCACGACCATACGTATAGTTTAAGCCGAGTGTTGTTGACCAATTATTGTTGTAACGCTGATTCCAGTGTAATTGGTAATGGTCTTGACTGTAATTATCTACTTCGTTGTCATAAAATTGAATATTTCCTTCATCATCCTCATACATTCCTGCAGTATTAAAAGTGCGGTCATTTTCTAATTTATCTAAATCTTCTAAACCGTTCCAAGACTGGTACGTCACTTCTTTTCCGCTAAATGTTATCGCTTTGATTAAGGTATTGTCATCTATATAAGATCCTTGCAAGAAATACGACTTTAAATCCGAAGAGGCTCTATCAATATAACCATCTGAAACAATATTAGATAATCGGCCAGCGATCTCAAAATGATTGTTCATTAAACCAGTACTAAATTTTACCGTATGTTTTCTAGTGTTAAAACTTCCAAAAGAATTAGAAATTTCACCTGACGCATCCGTAGAAACAGCATCTGTTAACACATTAATACTTGCACCAAATGCACCAGAACCGTTTGTTGAAGTTCCTACACCACGTTGCAATTGTAAACTTTCAACAGAAGAAGCAAAATCTCCTAAATTAACCCAAAATGTGCCTAATGATTCTGCATCGTTATAAGGAATACCGTTAATGGTTACATTTGTAGATTGTGAGCTCACACCTCTTACTCTAATACCTGTATAACCTACTCCTGCACCTGCGTCTGTTGTGGTAACTACTGATGGTAAAAAATTAAGTAATATAGGAATGTCTTGCCCTAAATTACGTTTTGCAATTTGCTTTTTAGTAACGTTAGAGTGTGTAATTGGTGATTTAGCATCTACACGAACTGCTTTTACTAAGACTTCGTCTAGTTTTTCAACTTTTGTTGAGTCTTGTTGTTTTTCTTGTCCATAAGTTGAACAAATACTTAATAATAAAATGAAAAATGGTAATCTCCTTCGTTTTGTTTTTGAGAGATTGCTGAATAAAATTTTCATACGACTATTGTTTATAATCGAATAAAAAGAGGTAATTATTCTTGGTTAATAATTAATTTTTTGAGCCTAATGCTTGTACTAAAAGGAAATGTTGTTTTTCAATTTAAAATCTTAAATGTATAATTACACATATCAAGATTCAGAAGTGAAAAAACCAACATTGATTATCTTATCGCACTCGCTAAAAATGTCCAGTGGACATTTTCTTTACGCTCGCTTCCTAAACAGCATTACCTGTTCTAGGTTCAATGGGTATGATCTCAGCCGATAATAGGCACCCCTTTTTTGAGAACGCTGCAAAGATAGTCTACAAATAAAGAATGGCAAATGAAAATTGATGAATTATTTAATCAATATCTGGTTTTTTACGATTGGCTTTTTTTTCTGAGTTTTTTCGCTTGCTAGCTAGGCGTTTGCGCTTCACAGCCTTAGGAACTTTAGTGGATTTTCTTTCTTTTTCTTCCTTTAAACCTTCATCTATTAATTCTAAAAAACGCTGAGTTACTATAGCTTTGTTTCTAAACTGACTGCGACTTTCATCGCAAGCTAATACCAATACACCATCTTTATTTAATCGGTTATTAAAAAATTCGGTTAGTTTTAGCTTTTCGTCATCATTAAAGACTTGAGAAGTCTCAACATTAAAATAAAGTTCAGCTTTAGAGGATACTTTATTTACGTTTTGCCCACCACTGCCAGAGCTTCGCACATATTTATAAGTCAATTCTGATTTAAGCAGTTTTACATCCACAACTATTTAATTTGATGTGGTGCTTTTAGTAAATCGTTAACCGTTTTTACAGGATTAAATGTTATGATAGGCACTTCAACAAAAATAGTATTCCAAAAAGCCATACTACCATTCCAAAGTCCTGGTAATTCTAAAGCTTTAAGATCTTTTCCTGTTTTAGTTTTCATTGTAATAAACGCTGCATTACGATCTACGTATTTCTCTAAATCAAATTTCTCACCTTTATAATTCTTTACTCCACAAACTAAATCTACCGGATTAAAATGTGTAGCGTTTTTAAGTAGCTCTTTTTGTTTTTTATCTTTTAAATTAATTTGAGCAGATTCAACAATCTGAAGTGATTGATTAGAATATTTATTCTTTACCCAAAAAGGTCCACCTCCGGGCTCACCTTCGTTTTTAACCATTCCGCAAATACGAATTGGGCGATTTAGTTTTTCTCGCAAGTACTCAATCTTATAATAATCTGTATATTTTTTATACTCACTCGATATTTTTATGCTCATTTCTTCACTTAGAAAATCCTCAATGGCCTTAAAATCGACTTCTTTAGGATTGTTTGCATCTAAAAAATGTAAAAACTCAAAGGTTTTGGCTTGCAGTTTTAATAAAATACCTGCTAAAACTTGTTTGTACTTAGCAACTTCTTCTTTATAATATTTAACAACAACATTATCTATGTTTTTCACAAAAATAATATCTGCATCTAAAGCATTAAGGTTTTTTAACAAAGCTCCATGACCAGATGGCCTAAACAATAAAGAATTATCACTTTCTCTAAATGGCTCATCTTTAATCGTTACAGCAATAGTATCCGTTGATTCTTGTTGGTAAGAAAATGAAATATTAAAAGAAACTCCTGTTCCACTTTCTACATATTCTTCAATACGTTTAAACTCTTCGTCAAATTTATCTTTAAAACGTTCTGAAATTGTAAAATGAAGTTCCGCCTTATTGTTTACAGAGGCATACAAAGCTGCCTCATATAAATGCTCTTCAAAAGCTGTTGAAATGTGACTACTTCTATATCTATGAAATGGTAATAATCCTTTAGGCGAATTCCCATAATTTAATCCATTTTCATCCAACATTGCTTGCGCAAAATGCCATATTTTTTCACTATTAGAAAGTGTACTAAAATCTATATGCTTAGATTTTAAATGATCTAATACCAAATCATAAAATGGCAACTTTTCTAAACCCACTAAAAACAAAGACATATCTCTAAGTTTGTTTTTATTAATATATGAGTTTATAGATTCATTTTGAGGATTATACTCTTTTATAAATTGAAACAAAAACTTAAACATTCTTGTTGCTGCACCAGATGCAGGCACAAATTTTATAAGCTTTTTTTCGTTTCTATGGGCTTCAAAATGCTCTGTAGCTTCCCTTATAAGATTATCATCTAAAGCGGTAATACCATTATTGATAGTCGCTGCTTCTGCAATGTTTGTAAAAGGTATTCCGTTTTTAAAAAGTTCGATTTGGGATTCGACGTCTTGTACAGTTAACCCTTTTCTTTTAATTTGATCTAGGTCTTTTTTAGTAAAACTCATTTCTTTTATTGTAGTAGGTTATCAATATGCTCTATAGCTAATTTAAGTCGCTCTTGCTTATTCCCTTTTAATAAAACATAAGGTCTATTATTAGTTTTTAATGCCGACTCAAAAGCTTTGAACATGCGTTCTCTTTCATTGGGTTTATCTCTGAGGTCATCAGCTTCCCAAGGCGTGTCAATATAGGTTAAAAAATAAAGGTCGTAGGTATTTTTTAGAGCATGTGCATTTAAAATCGGGTCACATGTACCTGAGTAGTAGGCTTCGCTATATACTTTAGTTTCAAGCAAGTCCGTATCACAAATCAAAACGGAGTCCGTTTTTTGAGCCAATTCATTTTCGAGTTTCATCTGTCCGACTGCTATTGGCAATAAATCTTTTGGTTCACAGGTTTTGCGCTCATTATTCCATTTATTTTGAAGATATTCTCTTGCATATTCTGGCACCCAAACCGAATTGTAATGTCTTGCCAACTGACGAGATAATGTTGTTTTTCCAGTAGATTCTGGACCAAACAATACTACTTTTATACAGTTACTTGGCTGTTGTTTAAGTGCTTTTTCCATGCTAAATATCCAAAAATGGCAATTATTGTAAATCCAAAATACTGAAAACTTGTAAAAGTGAATCCTTTATATAAATATAAAGGTACTGATATGATATCTCCAATAATCCAAAATATCCAATTTTCAATTTTACGTCTCGCCATAAGCCACATACCTACAAAAAATATTGCTGTTGTAAGTGTATCTGCATAGGCAACCCAACCGGTCCATTTATCAAAAGTTTTATAAACAACAAATACAAATAGGAGCGTAGCTATAAAGATTAAAATACTTATTTGCTTCTCTTTGAGTGTAGTTTTAGAAATGGGAGTTACATGAGATTCATCTACTTTTCTGGTCCAAACAAACCAACCATAAACACTCATAATAAAGTAGTAGCCGTTTATCATCATGTCACCAAGCAATTCCCATTTTAACAAAAGGTACACAAAGATTACGGTACTTATCATACCTGTGGGAAACACCCAAATTTTGTTTTGCTTAGAAAACCAAACGGATAGAAAACCGAAAATTACAGCTATAATTTCTAAAACAATATCTACTGTTTGGTATTCTGCATATTGACCAAAAAGAAAATCAAAAATGAGGTTCATAGTCGCTTCGGTCTGTTTTTACGAGTTTCATTTGTAATACTGCAATGTCTATATCTGTAAATGACTTTTTGATTTCTTGAGTTAAAAATGGCATTAACTTATCATAATCACCATAAATTTGGGTACTTAAGGGATTTTCTAACACCGTAAATTCTGAAGCTCTTAATGCTTTTATAAAGTCGATAATGTGCGGTTCGTAATCGTCTTTAAGTGGTGTAAGTGTTAGTTCTATTGATATTTTCATAAAAGCCCATCTTAATCTTCCTAGAGGGAAGAAACTGTTATACTTAATTATTTTGATCCTTTGTTATATCTCTAAAGAAGTTTTTATTCTCTTCAAAAGCAGTTCCTATTACTACTAAATCTGCTCCTGAGTTGTAGGCTAATTCAATTTCCGTCTTTGACCTAATTCCTCCTCCAACAATTAGTGGGATATTGAGATCTTCTTTTACTTTTTGAATTATTTTAGGTTCAATAGCATGTGTTGCTCCACTACCTGCTTCGAGATAGATGAGTTGCACACCTAATAATTCACCAGCTTTTGCTGTATCTATAATAGCCTTTATGTTATTTCGCTTCAATGGTCTGGTTTGGCTTACGCGTTCTACCGAAGTTTCCTTTCCATTTTCTATTAAAATATAGCCTGTAGGAATCACCTCCAGATTTGAACCTTTTAATTTTGAAACAGCCTCAACATGTTTACCTATTAAATAATCAGGGTTTCTCCCAGAAATTAAAGACAAAAACAAAATCCCATCGGCTTTATCTGTAATCTGAATCACATCACCAGGAAATAAAACCACTGGTAATTTTGTATGCTTTTTTATTTCAATCACTAAAGTTTCAGTAAGCCCTTCATCTACTTCACTGCCACCAACAAAAATATGTGTTGCTATGGATTGATTAATTTTTGGAACGAAACTAGAAACAGATTCAATGTTCATCTTATCTGGATCTATTAAAACAGCCAAATTTCTGTTTGTAGTCTTTATTGATTTTAATATGTTAACTTTCTTTAACTTCACTTTATTTATTAACCTATGATATTAAATTCCAAGTATAAAAACCCAAATTCAAATTCCTCTTCAATAATCTAACCAACTTTTACGTCTATTTTCTCTACTCTTTATTCTCAATTGTAATTCACGGAATCACATAAGCACAAGTAAATCCTTCAAACTCCAAAAAACCTGTATTGTATCTATATTTTTTGCCTTTGTAATCAATCCATGCTACAGTTTCGCCGTCTTGTAACATAAAAGGAATCACTAAAAAATGTTCTCTAAACAACATACCAGGTGTGGCAAATAGCTTATAAAGTGATTCTTTAACTCCCCAAATTACAGTGAGGTTACGAATATAATCTTCAGCATTTTTGTTTAAATAATTAAATTCGTAATCCACAAATTTGTGAGCTATAATACTGATTTTATCACGTTGTTTTTCAATATCAATACCAACTTCATTGTCACTTACAATTACGCCAGAGAAGGTAAACGAATGCGTTATAGAGATATACTTACCATCTTTAAGATGCGGTTTACCGTTATCATCATAATATAGATCTTGGTCTGTATAACCAAATTCATGGAGTAAATGACGCACACTCAAAAATCCGCGTTGGTGCAATTCGCTTTTCATGCCTAAAACACGTTCTAAACTTTGTGGTTTTAAATCTAAAGGTGCTATTAAATCATCATAAGATTCGTCGATCTTCCAGATTTTAACAGTAGTTTGTGAGTTTACACTAATGGATTTATACAGTGGCATTTAATATTCTGAATCCTATTGATTATCTTTGCATCGCCTAAGGCGAATTTGGCATTTTTTAATATAGCGAATTTAGTTATTTAAGCCATAAACCCAAAGGTGAATAAATTAAAAAAAGATAAAAAAGAATATGAGTTCAAAAACAATTGCTTACGTACCAAATAAGGTAAAGGATATGTCGCTTGCGGCTTGGGGAAGAAAAGAAATAGAATTAGCCGAAGCAGAGATGCCAGGTTTAATGAGTTTACGTGAAGAATATAAAAACGAACAACCTTTAAAAGGTGCTCGTATTGCAGGATGTTTGCACATGACTATACAAACAGCTGTTCTTATTGAAACATTACAAGCTTTAGGTGCTAAAGTAACTTGGAGTTCTTGTAATATTTTTTCAACGCAAGATCAGGCTGCTGCTGCAATTGCTGCTGCTGGTACTGCTGTGTATGCATGGAAAGATATGACTGAAGAAGAGTTTGATTGGTGTATTGAGCAAACCTTATTCTTTGGTGAAGATCGCAAGCCATTAAACATGATTTTAGATGATGGTGGTGATTTAACAAATATGGTTTTAGATAAATATCCTCATTTAGCTGAAGGTATTAACGGACTTTCTGAAGAGACGACTACAGGTGTTCACAGACTTTACGAACGTGTAAAAAATGGAACATTACCAATGCCAGCAATTAATGTAAACGATTCTGTTACTAAGTCTAAGTTCGATAACAAATACGGTTGTAAAGAATCTGCAGTAGATGCTATTCGTCGTGCAACAGATATTATGCTAGCTGGTAAACGTGTAACGGTTTGTGGTTATGGTGATGTTGGTAAAGGAACTGCAGCGTCTTTTAAAGGAGCTGGTAGTATTGTAACAGTTACCGAAATTGATCCAATTTGTGCTTTACAAGCAGCAATGGATGGTTTTGAAGTTAAGAAACTAGAAACAGTAGTTGCAAATTCTGATATTGTTATTACAACTACAGGTAATAAAGATATTGTTAGAGCAGAGCATTTTAAAGCAATGAAAGACAAAACAATAGTATGTAACATTGGGCATTTTGATAACGAAATCCAAATGGCTTGGTTAAATGACAATTATGGTGATACTAAGAATACTATTAAGCCACAAGTTGATAAGTATACTATTGATGGTAAAGATATTATCATTTTAGCTGAAGGTCGTTTAGTTAATTTAGGTTGTGCAACTGGTCACCCAAGTTTTGTAATGAGTAACTCATTCACAAACCAAACTTTGGCACAAATTGAACTTTGGAATAATGCTGATGCTTACGGAAACGACGTTTATATGTTACCTAAGCATTTAGATGAAAAAGTAGCTAAATTACACTTAGAAAAAATTGGTGTTGAGCTTACTGAACTTGCTCCTTACCAAGCAGAATATATTGGAGTAACTGTAGAAGGTCCTTATAAGCCTGAGCATTATAGATACTAACAAATTCCTTTGAAAAAAGGAATCTCTTAGTCTAAATTCCAAAAATTAAATATCAAATCCCAAGCAGAAATGTTTGGGATTACTTATTTTACGTATCAATTTAGATGCAATGGAGAAAAATAAACGTATTACCAGTTATATTAATCAATTAGAAAATCATATACCTAAACATGAAACTGCTAATCCAAAAGTATCTAAAAGTACAATTGGTTGGCAAGTAGATCACAGTCTTAAAGTGATTAATAATGTTGCTAAAGCACTACAAACTTCAGACCCTGAATTGTATAAAAATAATTTCAGTTTTTTAGGAAAATTCTTTTTTACAATAGGCTTTTTTCCACGTGGAAAAGCAAAAGCACCAAAGCATGTAAAACCGCCAGAAGTTGTTTTAGAAGAAGATTTAAGATCACAGGTTCTGCTTGCTAAGTCTAATATTGAAACACTGCAAGATTTAGATAAAAACGCATTTTTTAAACACCCTTTATTTGGAAACATTAACACAAAAAGAGTGCATCGTTTTTTAGAGCTGCATACTCATCATCATTTAAAAATTATTGATGATATTTTAAAACCTTAACCTCTAAGGAATTTATAGTTGCTCACTAAAAACCCAACTCTTAATCAATCCTCTATTCGTTGTAACCTCAGCAAACACATAAAGGTTAGACCTAAAACAAGGTGAATCTTCTGCAAGCTCAATAACTACTTTATTATCACAATAACTAGAATGTAAAAAGTAAAGCTCTTTATCTTTTATTAATACATAACCAACGTGGTTATCTAAACCAACAAAGTAAATTCCGTCTAAGTATACTTTATTTACTTTCGCTTTTAACTCCTTAAACGAAACACTCGAATATATTTTAAGTTCAGCTTTAGATTGCAAAAGTTTTGCTTCATCTAAACCAGCAGCTTGCGCCATTTTATATCTATTGAGATTAAATCCCAAATGTTTTAGCGTAGTTGACACAAAATATCCACATGCAATTTCTCCATTATTAGGTCTATTGGTATGACCATTAAAATCCCAAGGTGTTTCATACCAATGTGGTACAATATCATTTAATAATTTTGAATACAAATATTTTGAAACACTATCAATAGCCTTCACTTTATTCGTTTGATACAAATTCTTAAAATAAACCTTATCCGTTTTTATTTCAGACTTTAGAGATTGGTAATTCCCTTTAGGCTTAAAATTGATATCTAATTTTGTAGAATCCATTTTAAACTTTTCAGGTTCCTCTACTGTTTTTTCTGCTTCAACTTTAATAGAGACAATTTCCTTTTCTTTTTCAGAATGACATCCAAAAACAAAAAGCAGTATAATTAGAAAAGAAATTTTTGACATATTAACCTTAACGAAACTTCCAAGGATTTAGTATCTTTAAATCTATGCAACACCAATCTAAATTACCCAACGTAGGCACTACAATTTTTACCGTTATGAGTGCTTTAGCGAATGAATATAAAGCTCTGAATTTGTCTCAAGGGTTTCCTAATTATCCGAGTTCTCAAAAACTAAATGATTTGGTTACTGATGCGATGAATAATGGCTACAACCAATATGCACCAATGGCTGGTAATTTAGATTTACGTATCGCTATATCTAACAAATATGAATTGCTGTACAAATCTACCTATCATCCAGAAAAAGAGATTACAGTTACAGCTGGCGCAACACAAGCCATTTACTCGATCGTTTCAGCTTTTATTAGACCTAATGACGAGGTTATAATTTTTAAACCTGCTTACGATTGTTACCAACCTGCTGTTGAAGTTAATGGTGGAAAAACAATCCCAATTCAATTATCTGCTCCCGGTTATAAAGTCAATTGGGAAGAAGTGGCCTCTAAAATAACGAGCAAGACCAAAATGATTATGATTAACTCGCCTCATAATCCAAGCGGAACGATTTGGTCTAAGGATGATATGCTCCAACTTCAAAACTTAACCAAAGACACTAATATTATAGTGTTGAGTGACGAAGTTTATGAACATATAATATTTGATGGAGAAAAGCATCAGAGTGCATGCTTATTTAAAGATTTAAAACAACGCAGTTTCATTACCGCGTCCTTCGGAAAAACATTTCATAATACAGGTTGGAAAATTGGATACTGTTGTGCTCCTGAAGATTTAATGATTGAGTTTAGAAAAGTACATCAGTTTAATGTGTTTTCTGTTAATCATCCTGCTCAAAAAGGCATTGCAGATTATATGCAAGATTCAGATACTTATTTAGGTCTTAATAGGTTTTTTCAGAAAAAACGCGATTTGTTTTTAAGCTTGATTTCGGAATCAAGATTCATGTTTACACCTTCAAAAGGGACTTATTTTCAGGTATTAGATTACTCTAATATTACTGATGAATATGATCTGGATTTCGCCAAACGCTTAACTAGAGAATTTAAAATAGCCTCTATTCCACTTTCAATATTTAATGAGAACGATAAAGATGATAAAGTTTTGCGCTTTTGTTTTGCAAAAACTGATGAGACATTAGTTAAAGCTTCCGAAATATTATGTAAAATTTAAGTTACTTTTTGTACATTTCTGTGTCTTATAAGAGAACGTTAAAACAAAAACAATGAAAAATTATATTATACTTTTATTACTAGCTTTTTCCCTAACATCATTTGCTCAAGAAGTAAAAAAAGATGGAAAAACTTACGAGGTTAAAAAAGAGAAAATCTTTCTTAACGGAGAAGACGTTACTGAAGCTTTAAATATTGAAGAAAAAGAAGCTATTTTAAAAGAAGCATCTGCAATTACGGCCAAACTAAAAACTGCAGAAAAAGCAGAAAAAGAGGCGAAAAAGCTTGAAAAAGAGGCGAAAAAAGCAGAAAAAGCTCAAAAAAAGGCTGAAAAAGCTCAAAAGAAAGCAGAGAAGGAATTAAAGAAGAAAGAAAAACTTCAGAAGAATTTTGAGAAAGCACAGAGCAACCTAAAGAAAAATCAAAAAAAGTACGAAAAGCTAAAAAAGAAAGGAAAATTATCTCCAGAAGATGAAAGAAAGTGGCTTGAAAAACTTGAAAAAATGACTGAAAAGTTAGAAAAGGCTAAACGTAAAATGTAGATACATGAGCAACTCCCTAACCATTGCTTTAATACAAACACATTTAAGTTGGGAAAACCCAACAGAAAATAGACGCTTACTCAATGATAAGATCAATGCTATTACAACTAGTGTTGATCTTATTATTTTACCAGAAATGTTTACCTCTGGTTTTACCATGAATGCATCTGAAGTTGCTGAAACTATGGATGGTGAAACCATAAGCTGGTTAAAGATTAAAGCCAAAGAAAAGCAAACTGCTATAGTAGGAAGTTTGGTAATCTCTGAAAACGACATCTTTTATAATCGTTTAGTTTTTGTAGAACCCTCTGGTAATATTATTAAATATGATAAACGCCATACGTTTACATTAGCAGGTGAACATAAAGTTTATACAGCCGGAACAGAAAAGGTTATTGTTGATTATAAAGGCTGGAAAATTTGCCCATTAATTTGTTACGATTTACGATTTCCGGTTTGGGCAAGAAATGTAGAAAACTATGATTTATTGCTCTATGTTGCTAATTGGCCTAAGGTGAGAGTTAGTGCTTGGAATGCACTTTTGAAAGCGAGAGCAATAGAAAATATGTCTTATTGTGTTGGTGTAAACCGTGTTGGTTTAGATGGAAACAAATATGAATATTCCGGACATTCTGCAGCCTATGATGTTTTAGGACATCGCATAGATACTATAGTAGAAAACCAAGAAACCACTGAAATTGTTATTTTAGAAAAAGAACACATCAAAAAATATAGAGAAAAACTTAATTTTTTGAATGATAAAGATCGTTTTAATCTAGAAGCGTAAATTCAATAACCTGATCGAAATTCGATCTTATCTCCGGAACATTAGCAGATGGTGCGTAGCTTACACGTTCTGGTTGAATACCTAAAAGATAATTACCTGTATCATATTTTCCATTTCCATTCTCATCGAAAATAACACGTAATCCATATTGTCTAGGCGAAATATCTGTAAAATCTATAACTGTAGATTCAGTGGTGTACTTTTCATATATCACCACACCTTTGTCGTTAACTAATTGCACAATTAATGGAAATGTAGCGTTTCTAAGATTCACTCTAAGATTACCGTACTCCGATTTCATTTTTGTCCGTAAAGCATAACTAAGGGTATCTATGTTAGTTCCTTCATAAAAGTCAGTAAATGTTCCAGGAAGCATCTCAAAAAAATATTTTTGACCTTCTTCCTTCTCAATAGGAAATTTGTAACGATTAAAAATCGAATCGTATTCTACAGTATATGCTACAGCCAGTGAATCTTTATCCATCAATTTAATTTTTGAGGTGTCAATCTTAGTTAAAGGTATATTAGCCTCAATAGTAAAGTCTTGATCAAAATTTAAGGTTCCTGTTGCTATAGCTTTAATTTTTAAAGAATCTCCTTCTAAAGACCTAAAGCGATGTTTAAAAGTATCTACATATTTTTGGTTACTGACGATGAAAAATGTGGTATCAATTTCAAATTTTGGTTTGTACCAATAATATAAAGTATCGGTTGTTTTATCCTTAATAATTCTAGTCTGATAGCCTTCAGGAGTATCACCCAACACTTTAATGCGCATAGATTTGTAATCGCCTTCATAAGGAAATATAAGTCTTTTTTCACCATCTTGCTTAGGCTTAAATGCCTTAAAAATTATATCTTCATTAAACAACGTCAATTTATAAGTTGAGTCTGTTGGCACTGTTATATAACTTTCATTAAAACCTATTTTATCTGCTTTTTGGTCAAATTTGTAATTACCGTTTTTATCTTTTAATGCAACCAATTTATAGGTTCCTGCTTTTATATTTTCAATACTAAAACTTGTAAGACTGTCTAGTGTATTAGTAATATATCTCGGTTTTTCTTTGTAGACAATAGAATCTGTATAAGTAGAATCTACATCATATAACATCACAGAAATAAACGTATCTGGTTCTTCTAGCAAGGCATCTGCCACAAAACCTTTTACGGATAAAGAATCAATGGTATCTCCAGTAGAAAACACATAACGGTAATAAGGATAAGGGTTTTCTTCATTATTATCTACGATACTTTCACCGAAATTAAAAGCATAAGTCGTGTTAGCTTCTAAAGTATCCTTAATTTTTATTGAAATGTACTTACTAGCAACACTCATAGGAGTTACAATAGGATCTGTATCCATAGGAGGTGAAATAATAAGTTGCTTTCGTAAGTCCTTTATTTTAACATACTCATCAAAATATATTGTAATTTCATCACCCTTAAAATTAGTAGAAAAATTTTCAGGAACTTCTTTTAGTATTACTGGTGGAACTTCGTCTATTTCACCACCAGTTGGTGTACCACGATTAGCACAGCTCACAATAATTAGGGCAATAAAAACAAAACTTAAATTTCGCATTAAAGATAAACGCATCTACTCTAAATGATTTAGCACAAAGAAACAATTTTCTTTGTAAGAAACGAAAAAATCAATCTGCAATTGCCATTGTAACAAGACTTAACTTAATATTATCAATTTTTAACAAAACAGAAGCACAAGATTCTACTGTTGCACCAGTTGTAATAATATCATCAACAAGCAAAATATGTTTTCCTTTTAAGGATTGTTTTTCAGTAATAGAAAATAGCGCACCATCATCATTCCAACGGGTTAATCGTCCTTTAAAAACTTGTGTTTTAGTCGATTTAGTCTTTACTAAAACAGTATCATTATAATTGGCATTAAGTGCATTAGCAACTTCTTTTCCAAATTTAGAAACTTGGTTGTACCCTCGTTGTCGCAATTTGGTTTTATATAGTGGTACTGGTATAACGACATCTACATCTTTATAAGCCTTAATTGTGCTAAGCTCAGCACCTAGCCATTTTCCTAAGAATGCACTGATTTGTTCATGACCTCTATATTTTAAATTGTGTAATAATTGCTGTACAATTCCTTTTTTAGAAAAGTGTAATAATGCTGTTGCATTTTCGAGCTGCACACGTCCATAAACTATTTTCTTTACCGTTTCAGAATCATTAAAATGAAAATTGGTGACTGGTAATTGATGTCTGCAAGACGTACAAACTACTGTCTCATTATCGCTTAAAACAGTGCTACATGCCTCACAAACTGCAGGAAAGAATATGTTTAACAAATTTATTATCACTTAATCGATTAAAATAAAATTACACTTTAAATAGCTCTAATTTCGCATTAAATTAAGAAAATTAATAATGATAGTTAGTCCTCACATATTTAACTACAGATTAATTATAGGTTCTTTGTTGGTCGTTTTAACTTGTTTAGGTATTTATAGTTTTACAAATTATAAATCGATTAAATCTTACGAAGAGTTTCTAAAACAAGAAAAATCTTTGATAGAAAATGAACTATCTGAGATGTTGGTTAGTTACGACGAACTTAATGAAGATTATGATTTTATGGATTCTCAGCTTCAAGCAGCAAAACTTGAAACTAAGAATACTTTAGATTCCTTACGCATGCTAAAAAGTGATTTATCTATTATCACTAAATATAAAAATCATCTTATAATTTTAAAATCTAAAGGAGAATTATTACTTAATACTATTGATTCTTTAAATTCTGCCAATTTAAAATTACAGAGAGAAAAGCGCTATGCTCAAAACACTATACAAAAGAAAACTATTGCTATAAATGAGTTGGAAGAAGCAAACGATTCCTTAAATAAAACAATAGACATAGCTGCAATATTAAAAGCCAGTAATTTAAAAGCACAGGCTTACAAATTAAAATCTGGTAAAAAACGATTTACGGAAAAAGCAAGGCGTGCCAATGCCATAGATGTATGTATTACGCTTTCTGAAAATCCTTTAACAGAAAAAGGTAAAAAAGATATTTACATACAGATATTGAGTCCAGATGGCAATGTGGTTTCAGATAAAGGAGAGGTTACATTCGGTAATTCTTCATTAATCTATAGTAAAAAAGAAGTTATTAATTATAATAATGAAAATTTAGAAATCTGTACTGCAGTTGTAGCAGAAGATGAAGATAAACCCTTTTTAAAAGGTTATTATTTTGTCAATGTTTTTCATAAAAACATTAAGCTTGGTAGTACAAGTATAAAATTAAAATAGACTTATAACATAATTTTCAACAAACCGCTCTGTTAATTAGAGCGGTTTTTTATTTTTGCAGCATGGCAAACGAAGACAAATTCAAAAAAGTAATCTCTCACGCTAAGGAGTATGGTTACGTATTTCAGAGTAGTGAAATCTACGATGGACTAAGTGCAGTGTATGATTATGCACAAAACGGAGCAGAATTAAAGAAAAACATACGCGACTATTGGTGGAAAGCCATGGTGCAAATGCATGATAATATTGTAGGTATTGATGCTGCTATATTTATGCACCCAACCACTTGGAAAGCTTCTGGCCACGTCGATGCTTTTAATGATCCTTTAATTGATAACAAGGATTCTAAAAAACGATACAGAGCAGATGTTTTGGTTGAAGAGCATAGAGAAAAAATTCTTCAGAAAATAAATAAAGATATCGCTAAAGCACAAAAACGATTTGGCGATGCTTTTAATGAAGAAGAATTTAGAGCTACAAATGGCAACGTACTGCGTCGCCAAAAGCAAATAGATGATATAACTACTGAGTTAACTCGAGTACAAGAAGAAAATGATTTAGCAGGTTTTAAGCAACTTATTCTAGACCTAGAGATTGTTTGCCCTGTTTCAGGAAGTAAAAACTGGACAGATGTAAAACAATTCAATCTAATGTTTGGTACTAAATTAGGTGCATCAGCAGAGTCTGCAATGGACCTGTACTTAAGACCAGAAACGGCTCAAGGTATATTTGTTAATTTCTTAAATGTACAGAAAACAGGACGAATGAAAATTCCTTTTGGAATTGCACAAACTGGTAAAGCTTTTAGAAACGAAATTGTTGCAAGACAATTTATTTTTAGAATGCGCGAGTTTGAACAAATGGAAATGCAATTCTTTATTAAACCTGGTACACAGAAAGAATGGTTTGATTATTGGAAAGAAACACGTCTTAAATGGCACAAATCCCTTGGTTTAGGAGAGGATAACTACCGTTTCCACGACCATGAAAAATTAGCACATTATGCTGATGCCGCTACAGATATAGAATTTAATTTTCCATTTGGATTTAAAGAATTAGAAGGTATCCATTCTCGTACAGATTTTGATTTAAAACAACACGAAGAGTATTCTGGAAAGAAGTTACAGTATTTTGATCACGAAGAAAATGCAAGTTATACTCCTTATGTTTTAGAAACATCTATTGGTCTAGATCGTATGTTCTTGGCTGTATTCTCAAACTCTCTTGAAGAAGAAGAACTTGAGGATGGTAAAACTCGTACTGTATTAAAATTACCTGCTGTATTAGCGCCTGCAAAAGCAGCCATATTTCCTTTAGTTAAAAAGGATGGGTTACCAGAAGTCGCAAAAGAAATTGTAGATGATTTAAAGTGGGATTTTAATGTAATTTATGAAGAAAAAGATACTGTTGGTAAGCGCTACAGAAGACAAGATGCTGCCGGAACACCTTTTTGTATAACAGTAGATCACGATACATTAGAGGATAACACCGTTACCATTCGTCATAGAGATACAATGGATCAAAAACGTGTAAAGATTGAAGATTTAAAAGCTATTATAAAAGCAGAAGTTGATGTTAAACATTGGCTGATGAAGATGTAATAAACATTTCTTTCGAAAAAAATATTATAAAAACAAAATCCCAAACTTTTTAAGTTTGGGATTTTTTAATTTAGTAAAATATCCTTAGAATCTATAGCCTGCTGTAATTGCAAACTTACTTACAAAGTCAATATCTGTTTCTTCAGATTTAAATATGTTTCTACCAACTCCAAAATTTATTTCTCCAATAAATCCGCTTTTAGTTATCCATTTTCCTCCCAAGCCAATTCCTAGAGCAAAATCCGTTACATATTCTCTTTCATCCTCTTCAATGAAGAAATCGAAATCTCTTTCTGTAGAATTTAACATTCCAAATCCTTCTAAGAAAAATCCTGCTGCATATTTATCACCAAAATAGAATCTATAATAAGGAGATATAAAATATTCTAAACTCTCTTTAATATCTTCATCATAAGGCACTACCACATTTAATCCAAACCCAGACTCCTCATTAATGAGACGCTCATAACTAAAATCTAAAGCTCCAATCACTAAGAATAACCCATTGGCTTTAAGTTCATTTTTTTTAATATTTAAATGATCTCTAGAGTCTTGTTCTTGAGCTGTAAGCGTAAAAATTGAACAAAACATAAAAAGTGCTAAAAAGAAATTTTTCATAATAGATTGTTTAATTGATTAAGATTTTAATTGACACAACAATTATACCACATAGATGTGATAAAAACATAAAGGTTGCGTAAGAATTAACTTAATTTGTCTATTTCGCTCGTTTGAGTGAGTATTTAAAAATAAGCCTTTAGTTGAACAGTACCTGTATGAATTGTCTTTGAAGTTTCTGTTTTTCGCCCAAAATAATTAAGGTTTAAATCTAAAAATTTGGTTAGTTTCTTTTGTGCTAACAAACTCCACGTAAAGTTTTTTCCTGGCTGAAGCCCTTCTAGCATTTGATATGCTACAGGTGTATTAGGATTGCCTTCGTAGGTGTTTTCAAAAAAGTTGAACTCACCTGTTAAGGCGATTTTTTGTGCATTATTATAAGTAAATGATACACCATAATTATTCTGAGTTAATGACTCTAAGCTATCTATGGTATTTTCTTTTGAAGTGAATTGATAAAACACATCAAACTGTGCGTTTTCATTAAATAGATAAGATAATTTTGGTTGAAATCTAGTTTCATCAATGTTATAATTTCTGTTAGCAAAGTTTTCACTTAAGCTTTTATCACTCCCAAAACTAGCTAAGGCATTTGCTAACCAATTAACTGCAAACTTATGATTAAAATTAAGTTGGTGATTGGTTAATTTATTTTCTTGAAAACCAATTGAGAGAAGATTACGACTGGTGTTTGTTAAAAAGGTGTAGGATGTTGTGTAGCCTTGTTTTCCTCTATTAAAAAATAGTACATTACGTACACTATTATTTAGTGCTAATTGATTTTCTTCATCGTCATTAAATGGGTTAAGATTAAAATTATTACCCTCGCGTTTAATCTTTCTATCAATTAAATATGATGTTTGATTATAGAAATGCGAAAAGAACTTTTTAGTCTTGTTTTCTGAGGTACTCCATTGCTGTGGATTAATCGTCAACGTTTGGCTTAATCGATTTTGATGTGTACGCACAAAAATCTGATTTGGTAAAAGCACTCTTATATAATTACCTTGATCTGCAAATTGAGCTATTTCAAATTCGTTAAGCTCTTGTATACTGTTTTCGTTATAATCAATCCATGTATATGCTCCTTGTCCGGCTTCTACCTCAACATACGTAAAATCTTGTTGTGGTAAGGTCCCAGAATTGGTTTCAAAATTAGTATTCCATAGGATGAGATTATTAAATAATTTCTGATTGTAACTTAACCTGCTATTTAAACTTTGCTCATCTTGTAATGTTTCGTCCTCAGATTTTAAATCTCTGTAGTTAACAAATAATTGAAGATTGGTGTTTTTATTTTGAATCAGTCGTGATTTTAAATAATATGTGTTTGAGCTATTTACACGTTTTATTGTATTAGCTCTTAAACTATCATTAAACCGTTTGATATAACCAACTTCTGTAAATACTTTGGTGCTATCTCCTATACCAACAAAAGCCTCATAAGCTTTAAATTTTTGACTTAAAGGTGTTAAAGAATCGGTTGCTATTGCACGTTGTTCATTATCTTCAGTTGTAAATTTTACACCAGCCCATTTATTGTTTTTACCATAAACTAGGCGATTAAAAGATCGTAAAAATGTTGAACGATTTATAGTGCTTTTACTATCTAAAAAACTTGAATTAGAAAAAATACTAAAATTACCTAATCGCAGGTTTGTAGACACATTATGTCTATTTCCATTAAAATCTTCAGAATAATTAAGATGTTCAAAATTGTAAGTTGCTGTTCCTTTTTTTAAATGCGATAATTGCAAACCAGAAGTTAATAGCAACTGGTCGCCAAAATTGAGATTCATTTGATTGGTTTGTTGTGTATCTAGATTCCAATCGCGATTAAATTCTGCTCTATATAAACGTTGAATGGTTCTAAAATTTTCTTGAATAAAATCGGCATCTACTAATGCAGATAAATTCCATAAGCTGTCCGATTTAATTAGGTTTTGTTTTAACGTTAATTTTCCTGCAAAACCGTCATTGTCATCATCATCAATATTTGAAAATAGGTTAGCATCATTTTTGCTTCCTGCCAATTCAAAAAACAGGTTTGTTTTTTCAGTTGGTTTATAACGACCATTTAGTACTGCTATTTGCAATCGTTCTGGAGCAACTAATTGTGTAATTGGTTCGTAGTTTCCTTGAGGCACGCCAGCAATTGGTGCTACATATTCAAAAATGTTTGAAACCGCATTATCATTACTCAACACATAATTTCCTTGATTTGTACCAACCAGCGTAAAACGCACACTAAATAAATCATCTTCTGGGTTTTGGGAAAACACAAAAATTTCTTCTGCTCCTAAAATTTCTTTTCGATATAAAATTCGGTTTTCAGAATACGACTCTGCAGTTGCAGATGGGGCAACCATTAAACTCGTATCGTCACCAGCATCTGCCAAAATCTGAGTCTGCTCGGTAGATAAATTTTGTTGCAATGGTTGGTTTTTTGCATCACTTTCAGAATACACAGAAACATTTAAGTTTAATTTTTCTGTGTTATAACTTCCTCCACCAAAAATTGTAAATCGAGAATAATTACGCTCACTAAATTGGTAATCTATAGTAATTCGCATTTCGGAAGTAATAGGAAATGTGGAGTTAAATATAATTTCACCTGCGTTATAATCTATGATGTAATCATTATTCTCACCACGCTCTAAAGGCACACCATTTACATAAACAGTTTCACTACCAGAAACGATGAGTACAAACAATTCGTTATTCGGACCTCGTAATTTGTAGGGTCCTTGATTACCTTCTTGTGCTGTAAATTGAGTGGTTGTAAACTGACCTCTTACCAAAGCACCAGATGCAAAAACAGACATTTTTTCGCTTAATTTAGCATTAACCGAAAGCCCTTGCACACGTTTAGAAAAATTAGCGAAGTAACTATTAGTGTTGACTAGATCTATATCACCAGCTCTTATATTCCAATCGTCACTAAATAGTTCAATAAATACTTGATCAAACTCATCTAATCGTTGAGAATAGCCACTTTCTTGCAAGGGAATATTAGCATCTTGTATAGAGGCTCTTAGCGAAACCTTATCGCTTAACTTACCTGAAATTTGTAAATCTAATTCGCTATTTAAAACCGAGTTTTGATTATTGCCTATTGTGACTCCTCTAGAGATGCTTCCTGATGTGGTTAAACCATCAAAAGGTGTAAATGTATTTTGTTTGTTTGAGTTTTCGAGTTTATACAATTGCTGCAATTCTGTTGATGATCTATTAACAATAACCTTATCATCTAACTGTTTGTATACTTTGGTTAAAAAATTAGGGTAGCGTAAATATTCAATTTTTATAGTATCAATTTCTATTGGTTGCTTAAAACGTAAAAGTGCTTTTGCAAAATCAACAGTATATAATGTAGAGTCTATAACCTTATTATCTTTGGTTTTAACAACAAATCTAAATGGATTAATACTTACAGAATCAATTGTAATAGAATCTTTAACAACTACTTTTTTGTGTCTAATATTACTATGCTGCTTTTGAGAAAAGCCCAAAAAGGAACATATAAATAATAGAAAAAGTAGTGTATTTTTCATCTGATGATTTTTATTTTTTTAAATCGAACAGATGGAACATCCATAATATAATTGGATATAAAATTCAAAATTTTTACTTGATGTTTCATGTAGAATAATAACTGTTTTAAGCTTTAAATATTTTATCGTTAAAAGCAGTATAAAATTATAGTGTAAAAGTACAGTATTATTTAATTTAGCAGTTAATCCGAAAATGACGATATGAAAATTGTTTCTTACAACGTAAATGGTATTAGAGCCGCTATAAACAAAGGGTTTATTGATTGGTTAAAAGCTACAAATCCCGATGTAATTTGTCTTCAAGAAATTAAAGCTATGGAAGCGCAACTAGACCTTAGTTTGTTTACTGAAGCCGGTTACAAATACAATTATTGGTTTAGTGCTCAAAAAAAAGGTTATAGTGGAGTTGCCATTTTGTGTAAAACAGAACCTAATCATATAGAATTTGGTACAGGCATAGAATCTATGGATTTTGAAGGTAGAAACCTAAGAGTAGATTACAATGATGTTTCTATTATGAGTATGTATTTACCTTCTGGAACAAATGATGCTAGATTGTCTCATAAGTTTGAATATATGGATTTAATCCACGATTATCTTAACAACTTGCAAAAGGAAAAACCAAACTTAGTCGTTTGTGGTGATTATAATATTTGTCATGAAGCGATAGATATTCATAATCCGAAAATGAAAGGAGTATCAGGGTTTTTACCAGAAGAACGCGAATGGCTAGGTAATTTTATAGATAGCGGATTTATTGATAGTTTCAGATATTTACATCCAGAAAAACAAGAATTCTCTTGGTGGAGTTACAGAGCAAACTCTAGAGCAAACAATAAAGGTTGGCGATTAGATTATGCAATGGTTAGTGAACCTTTACAAGAAAAAATAAAACGAAGCGTTATACTCACTGAAGCTGTGCACAGTGATCATTGTCCAATTTTATTAGAACTCAAATTTTAAAACCTAAATCATGATTAAAAAAATTTCATTAATAGTATTATCTCTTACTATATTAACCTCTTGTGTTTCTAAAAAAATATACACAGACCTTGAAGATAAATATGCCAATCTAAAAAAAGAAAATCGTAGTTTATCTGATGAAGTTGAAACACTTTCAAACGACAAAATCAAACTAAATAACGATTTAAACCAGCTACAATCTGCTTATGATGACGCTGTTGCACAACGCGACAAATTACAAGGTGATTATGCTGCTGCTAAATCTAATTTAGATGCTTTAAAAGCCTCTTACAAAGCTTTAGAAGAAAATAGTTCTGCTTCTATTGCTGCAAATTCTAAAAAGAATAGAGAGTTATTAGCACAACTAGAAGCAAAAGAACAAGCACTTGCTACAGAAAATGAACGCCTTAATACTTTAAAGAAAGAACTAGAAAATCGTTCTCAACGTGTTGCAGAATTAGAAAATGTTATTGCTGCAAAAGATGCCAACATGAGAGCGTTAAAAAATGCTATTTCTAAAGCCTTAACTAACTTTGAAGGTAAAGGTTTAACTGTTGAACAGCGCGATGGAAAAGTGTATGTGTCAATGGAAAATAAATTGTTATTTCAGTCTGGAAGTTGGTCTGTTGGATCAGAAGGCCGTAAAGCGGTGCAACAACTAGGAAGTGTCCTTGCTGAAAATCCGGATATTGCCATTTTAATTGAAGGACATACAGATAACGATCCTTACACAGGTAATGGACAACTAAGTGGTAATTGGGATTTATCTACAAAACGAGCTACAGCCATTGTAAATATTCTTAGAGAAAATAATTCTATAAATCCTGAAAATTTAACTGCTGCTGGTCGTGGAGAATATGCACCAATAGCATCTAATAATACAGTAGAAGGTAAAGCAAAAAATAGACGTATTGAGGTGATATTAACGCCTAAATTAGATGAAATTTCTAAGTTGTTAAATGATATTTAAAAAAGTATTACACTTTTTTAAATACTTGTTTTATACTTTTTTACAGTATTTATATTTTAATTACGATTAGCAGGGAAGAATCCGCAGTTTACTTAAAACTTATATAGGTAATTGTGTGACACTGCTTTTCGTTTTTTTATTGTATTTGCTTTACCGCTTCCAACTCTACTTTCAACTCCTGAAACAGCATCATAATACTACTTAGTTTCAATTCCTTTTCATCGTATTCTTGGGTGTTGATGCAACACGTAAATTCCCAAAGTTCCAAAATATTTTCACGCTTAACTAAATATGGTTGATAAGACTTATTATCAGAACTTAACAATAAACTTGTAGTGTCTCCTTCAGGAATATAAACCCGCTTATAAACCAAACCATCATCTTTAGTTAAGATAATATAAGTGCGCCCATTTCTTACATCAACAATGTCTTCCATAAATTTTGCCACTATAAAGGCACCATCTTTTACAGGTAACATAGAATCTCCTTTTATAGGAAACGCTCTATGTGTACCAGTTGGTAGAAAGGGTAGTTTTATTTTTTGAAGCTGCTCTATATATTCCGGATCATCGTAACCAGATAAATACCCAGCAGAAGCTTTAGCTGGTACAATTTCTATTAAATCTTCATTATCTTCATTAACAGTTACAGGGAAAAGTACGCGCTTATTCCCTACTTCTATAAACGAGGTGTCTTTTGCTTTTCGTAAATCTTTTCTAACCAAAATATCAATAGGAATATCAAAATAATTAGATAAATCTATAAGACGCTCAATTGGTGGTTCACTTCTTCCTTCTTCGTAAGATCCAACGACAGAACGTGTCCAATTAAGTTCGTCTGCAAAACGCTCTTGCGATATTTTCTTTAAAGATCTGAGGTGCTTTATATTAGCTTGTATAGGTTTCAATGAAATTAATTTTAACAATATTTACTACAAATGTAAGCAATTAAAACTACATATAGTAGCTAATTTTGTTAATCCTATGTATTTAAATTGTCACACATATTACAGCCTTCGCTATGGTACTATAAAACCAGAGCAATTGCTTGCCATTGCTTCAGAAAATGGTGTGCAAACTTTAGCACTAACGGATATTAATACAACCTCAGCATGCTTAGATGTTGTGCGTCTATCAGAAAAGTACAAGATAAAACCTGTTCTTGGTGTTGACTTTAGAAACAAAGCACAGCAAGAATTTATTCTCATTGCCAAAAACAATTACGGATTTGAAAATATAAATAGTTACCTATCTACATTTCTTCATAATAACGATTTAAAAATTCCTGAGCGACCAGATGTTATTTTAAATGATTGTTTTGTTATTTACCCTTATCAAAAAGGGAAAGATTTCAAATTAAAACCCAATGAATTTTTAGGCATTTCTCCAAAAGACCTCAACCATTTAAAATTTTCAAAATGGAATCGATTTAGAGAAAAATTAGTAGTACTAAAAACGGTCTCATTTCAAAATAAAAAAGGGTTTAACACACATCGCTTATTACGTGCTATTGATAATAACACCCTGTTAAGCAAACTGTCAAAATCTGAAGAAGGGTATGAAGATGACATAATGTTACCATATAACCAACTGTGCGAAACGTATTCTGATTTTCCAAAACTTATAAATAATACTGAGCAACTCTTAGACCATTGCTCTATAGACTTTGACTTTAAAAACATTCAACCTAAAAACCAGAAATGCTTAACCGAAAACGAAACTTCGGACTATCAATTGTTAGAAAAATTAACCTATGATGGTATCAATTATCGCTACGGCGAAAATGTTGAAGAGAAAATCTATAAGCGTATTGAAAAAGAACTAGATATTATTAAACAAAAAAACTTTGTATCCTACTTTTTAATCAATTGGAAAATTTTAGAATATGCACGTAGTAAAGATTATTACTACGTAGGTCGTGGTAGTGGTGCTAATAGCATTATTGCTTACTTACTGAGAATTACTGATGTAGACCCAATAGAACTCGATTTATATTTTGAACGCTTTATTAATCTATTTCGTCAAAATCCACCAGATTTTGATATTGATTTCTCATGGAAAGATAGAGATGATATCACCAAGTTTATCTTTAAAACCTTTAAGCATACAGCACTCATCACAGTTTATAACACCTTTAAGTTTAAAGCATCTGTACGCGAATTGGGTAAAGTATTTGGTTTGCCTAAATCTGAAATAGATCTGCTAACTAAAGGTAAGTTTAATGTGCAACAGCTAGATAGACTCTCGCAACTTGTGCTTAAGTACAGCCAATATATTGAAGGTTTTCCTAACTATTTAGGGATTCATGCAGGTGGTATTTTAATTTCCGAGAAACCCATTCATTATTACTGTGCCACATTTATGCCTCCAAAAGGATTTGCAACAACACAGTTTGATATGGTGGTTGCAGAAGATATTGGCTTATATAAATTCGACATTTTAAGTCAACGTGGTTTAGGAAAAATTAAAGATACTGTAGATATCATTAATAAAAACTATACTAACCAGCTACCAGTCGATATTCATAATATTAAGCGTTTTAAGGAAGATGAACGTATAAAAGACCTGTTAAGAAATGCAAAAGCGATTGGCTGCTTCTATGTAGAATCTCCTGCTATGCGTATGTTATTAAAAAAACTTCAGGTAGATAACTATCTAGGTTTAGTAGCAGCAAGTTCTGTTATTAGACCAGGTGTTGCTAAAAGTGGTATGATGCGTCAGTATATTTTGCGTTATCGTTATCCCGAAAGACGTAAAGAAGCACACCCTGTGTTACAGCGTATTATGCCAGAAACTTATGGTGTTATGGTATACCAAGAAGATGTGATTAAGGTGGCACACTATTTTGGCGGACTCACACTTGGCGAAGCAGACATGTTACGTCGAGGTATGTCTGGCAAGTTTAGATCTCGCGAAGAGTTTTTAAAAGTAAAACAACAATTTTTTGATAATTGTAAAAAAGATGGAAAACCTTTTGATTTGGTTGCAGAAATATGGAGACAGATTGAAAGTTTCGCTGGCTATGCCTTCGCAAAAGGACACTCTGCATCTTATGCTGTAGAGAGCTATCAAAGCTTATTTTTAAAAGCGTATTACCCATTGGAATATATGACTGCTACCATTAATAATTTTGGCGGCTTTTATAGCACAGAACTCTATATCCATGAAGCCAGAATGCATAATGGCATTATTGAAGCGCCTTGTATTAATAACTCATATAATCATGCAATAATTAAAGGTAAAACCATTTATCTAGGTTTTATGTTTTTACAATCTTTTGAGTCTAATACCACGCAACGTATTCTTAATGAGCGTAACAATAATGGTGCTTTTAAATCGCTAGATGACTTTATAGAACGTGTACCAATATCTATTGAGCAAATTTCAATTCTTATAAAAATTAATGCCTTTCGTTTTACCTTAATTAATAAACGTGAACTACTATGGGAAGCGCATTTAAAAATTAGTAAAACTGTAGTTTTAGAGGATATAGTAACCTTATTTAAAACAGAGCGTATTAATTATAATACACCAGAGTTGCCAAGCACAGCTTTAGAAAATGCATTCGATGAGATTGAATTATTAGGCTTTCCGTTATGCAATCCGTTTCATTTATTAGAAAAAGAATCTACTAGCCAATTACGCGCAAAGCATTTAGCACAATTAAAAGGGAAATATATAAAAATTGAAGGGTACCTAATTACAACTAAGCCTACTAGTACCTCTAATGGCAAACGCATGTATTTCGGAACATTTTTAGATCGCGATGGTGACTTTTTAGACACAGTACACTTCCCTCCTATTGCTGCTAAATATCCATTTAGAGGAAAAGGTATTTATGAAATTACAGGTAAAGTAATGGTAGAGTTTGATTGTGTTAGTATAGAAGTTTCAAAATTTGAAAGATTAGCAATTATCGAAGACCCTCGTTATTCCATAAAATCCTTAAATCCAACATTTCAGAAGAAAAGAAGTTTTAATGATCTTAAAAAGACGCATGTATAAAAAATGAATACTAATCGCTCAATAGTACATATGGATTTAGACACTTTTTTTGTGTCTTGCGAACGTCTACTAGATAGTCGTCTTATCGGAAAACCTGTACTCATTGGTGGCACAAGCGACAGAGGTGTTGTAGCGTCTTGTAGTTACGAAGCCAGAACTTTTGGTATTCATTCTGCCATGCCAATGCGTATGGCCAAACAATTATGTCCTGAGGCTATTATTTTACGAGGAAACTCTGGTATTTACAGCAAGTTTTCTAATAATGTTACAGACGTTATAAAAGAGAGTGTACCCTTATATGAAAAAACATCTATTGACGAGTTTTATATAGATCTCACCGGAATGGATAAGTTTTTTGGCTGCCATAAACTAGCTTCAGAACTACGTCAACGTATTATTAAAGAAACAGGTTTACCTATTTCTTTTGGTTTGTCGCTAAATAAAACGGTTTCAAAAATTGCGACAGGAGAAGCTAAACCCAACAATGAAATTAGAATTCTCTCTGGCACCGAAAAAACATTTTTAGCTCCGCTTTCGGTAAAAAAAATTCCTATGGTTGGTAATGTAACTTATAAATCGTTATGCGATTTGGGAGTTAAACGCATAAAAACAGTACAAGAAATGCCCATGGAATTAATGCACAAAGTTCTTGGAAAAAATGGTTTAGTCATCTGGAAAAAAGCAAATGGTATAGATAACAGTCCTGTGATTCAGTATCACGAACGCAAATCTATTTCTACCGAACGTACCTTTGGACAAGACACCACAGATGTTACCAAACTTAAAGGTTTAGTAATTGCTATGACAGAGAATTTGGCATATCAATTACGTCGTGGCAATAAATTAACAGCTTGCGTAACGTTTAAGATTCGTTATTCGGATTTTCAGACTTACACACAACAGCAACGCATTCCTTATAGCTCCATGGATCATACTATCATTCCTGTGGTATTAGGTTTATTTAAAAAACTATATAACCGTAGATTATTAGTACGTCTTGTAGGCGTAAGGTTTAGCCATTTGGTAGAAGGAGGACATCAAATCAACTTATTTGAGGATGACGAAATGCACCTTAACCTCAGCAATGCTATGGACAAAATGCGCGAACGTTATGGAGATAGAGCTGTAATGAGTGCTGCTGGTATGGAAGCTAAATCTATAAGTCGTTGGAATCCTTTTACTGGAGAACCACCTCCTTTATTAGCAAATAGACGTCAATAAAAATTGTTTTACTAAATTAGAGGTATGTGTTATTCTACAGCATTACGAAAAGAACGCGAAAAAATTGAAAAAGAACTGCGCAATCAAATTAATGTAAAGTTTGACGCTCAATCTACATACCAACCTTATTTTCATCTCAATGGATTTACACATGGTAATCTACAGATTATAAAGATGGATCAACCCGATATTATCACGGATGCAAGTTGGGGATTAATACCAGATTGGGCCATACACAATCCCGAGGTTTTTAGAAAAAAAAGTAATACACTAAATGCCAGGTCAGAAAGTATTTTTGAAAAACCAACTTATCGCGATAGTGCAGAAAACAAGAGATGTTTAATCTTAGCCGATGGTTTTTTTGAACCACATCACGAAAACGGAAAAGCGATTCCCTATTTCTGTTATCAACCATCAAAATCCAATCCTAAAGGCGAGGTGTTTTTATTTGCTGGGCTTTATAACGAAATTGATGATAAAACATTAAGTGCTACAATTTTAACTACAGAAGCTAATGACTTTTTTATGGAAGTACATAATAAAGGTAAGCGAATGCCTTTAATTTTAGACCCTCATTATTTTGAAGATTGGTTAGACGAAGGCATGAGCAATCAACAAATAAATGAACTAATGGCTACAGGTATAAGCAAAAAACAATTTAGTGCACACCCAGTTAGTAATGATTTTTACAAAAAAGGTATTGACACTAACAAACCTTATATTATTGAAGAAGTACAAAAGAATACACTCTTCTAATTCTATAAAAGTTAGTCCTCTACATACTCTAAAATATCACTAGGCTGACAGTCTAAGGCTTTGCAAATGGCTTCTAGAGTAGAAAACCGCATCGCTTTAGCTTTCCCAGATTTTAAAATCGACAAATTAGCCGTGGTTATACCAATGATTTCAGCAAGTTCTTTGCTTTTCATGCCTCGTTTCACCAACATTATGTCTAAGTTAACTACTATTGGCATGGTTATATCGTTAGGTCGTTTTCTTCTCTCAAGTTTTCACCTTCTTTAAAAATCTCCGCCATTATAAATGACAAAAGCGTATAAATTACTGGAGTTAATGATAAATGTGTCAATGTTTGATCTCCATTTTCGAATCGAAGAACCGTATAACTCGTCAGAATTGTCACAAAAACAACATATAAACCAATCTGCCTGAATAGTTTCGCATTACTTCTACTAAAGGTATTTAAAGTTTTTACAGATAGTATAATAGTTTCGAAAGCCCTAATTATTAGAAACAGTAAAACCGCAACAACAAGAATTTTAAAATAGTTTATATACAACGATACTGTATTTAGTTTCGTAAAAGTATAAGGTTTCAGATCAAATTCAGTATCTGTAGTATCATCTTTCCAAACATTTGATTCTATATATGAAACACGCATAATACTTGGATTAGCACTTAATTCAATCTCTTTTTCCGCAAAAGTTTCTTTATCGATTTGAGCATATACGAATAAGCTAGTAATAGCCACAGCAGCAATAATTACAATGGCTTTTAATAATCTTGACAGTAAAATGGCGATGTTGAGTAATGTGTTTTTAGTCATAATTATATAGTTAATTCGTTTTCCTCTTCTACTTGTTTCCCTTTTTCAAAAATTTCTGCCAAAATGTAAAAAGCCAATCCTGCAGGAATTAAAAAAGTAAACTCTCCTTTGAGTTCATTAAAAAACTTATACGTTGAGCCATTAATTGTTGTCAATAAAAATCTAAGAATTAAAACACCTACTGTATAACTGATAAAGATGTTTCCAATTTTTTTAAAGTATTTAATATTCTTATCGCTAAAATAATTACCGTTTTCAACTTCTTTTAAAATGGACAAAAAATAACTACAACCATATATTAAATAACCTCTCCAGAAGAAAAGCCCAGCACTAATAGTATAATAACTCCATTCAATAGCATTTTTTGAAGTGAACCAGTTTTCACGTTTGTCTGCTGTTTTTGCCCAATTCTGAAATTTTTCAAATTGATTAAAATCAAACTCGCGTAAGTCATTTAGAAGCACAGAAACTGCACCTAACAAAATAGCATAAGTTATAATGGTTAGAATTTTTGTATTGTCTTTCATAATTTAAATCGTTAAGTCATTTTCTTCTTTCAATAGCTTTCCATTATTAAAAACAGTACTAAATACTAATAGAAATAATCCAATAATTAGAAGAAAAAAGTTAACATAACCTATAGCAGAAGCAATTGAACTTAACATTGCCCAAGTACCTAATTTAGAACCAACCATCATGTTGTTGGTTAAATCATTAAATACAAATAATCCTATTATTCTCAACAGAGTAGTGACAATAGTAATTATTATAAATAATCGTCCAGTCTTTTTTAGGTTCACTATAACTTCATCAGAATAAAACCTCTGCTCTTCCAATGGATTAATACAT
Source organism: Winogradskyella echinorum (assembly GCF_014297365.1). GTDB lineage: Bacteria > Bacteroidota > Bacteroidia > Flavobacteriales > Flavobacteriaceae > Winogradskyella > Winogradskyella echinorum. The sequence goes on from NZ_JACOQD010000001.1 coordinate 916,052, forward strand.
TTTTTTAGATAATAAATAGAAACTATAAAAAGTAAAAAGCCTAAAATATTAGAGAATTGAACAATCCATAATTGCCAAGGAAAATTACCGTTAAAGAACATCCCAAAAGGTTGAAAAATTCTAGGAAGTGATTCTGGGAAAAATAGAAGCATTATAAATAGAATAAAGCTTAACACAGAAAACACAATCATTCCCCAGAAAAGTATGTTTATTAAGTTTTTTAATAGTCTAATTGTAGTCATATAATTATTGTTTTATGGAATTGAGATGTGATTATATCGTTAAATCATTTTCTTCTTTTATAACCTTGGTCTCTCTAAGAACTGTACTCATTAGCATTAAAAACAATCCCATTGCAATTATTAACAGATAGACCAATGTTTTTTCACTTAACCCAAGCACAACTTGCCGTTTATAAAACATATTGCCGATCTCATCAATAAGCCATAAAGCTATTGAAGACAGCACCATGAGTTTGCCAGAATTAAACATGCTTTTTATAAGTTCACCATTATAAAAATCATTTTTTAATAACAATTTTGTCGCCTTTCTTAATCTCCAAAGTGCCACAACAAAAGCAGCATAAACCCCAAGCTCTAAAAAGGTAAAAACATACAGCATTCTCTCAGTTTTAAAAACTAATGCATTGTGTTTTAAACCAATCAAATCCTGTTCTACCCCAAATAGAACCATTGCTAAAACAAAAATTCCCAAACCAATACCGATTAGTAAAAGAAAAATAATAACATTTAGTATCGCATAAAGTGTCTTTGCAGAGTTCATAATTATCGTTTTACGATAACAAATATATAAAAATTATTGATAAACAATAATTTTTTATTGAAAAAGAGTAATTTTACAATCTGTGTTATTACGTTTTTAAAACTCAATAGCTCTAATTATCTTTGATATATGCAAGACACTTTTGTTACCATAGCCAGATTCCCCTATTCCACCGAAGCTCAAATTGTAAAAGGACGATTAGAAGCAGATGGTATAGAAGTTTTTCTTAGAGATAACATTACAATAGATACAGATCCTTTGGTTAGTCAAGCTATTGGTGGTGTAAAATTAAAGGTGCTAGCTAAAGACGAAGAAAAAGCCAGATCTATATTACAATCTATTAAAGCCTATGCTGTAGATGATAATGGAAACGCAATAACTTGCCCTAACTGCAAACAAAACCACGTCAATCTTTATTCTACAATAACGGGCTTTAAATCTTTTTTCTCTTTTATAATAGGTTTCATTACAGGTACTTTACCAATTAGTGCACGTTATCAATACAAATGTGATAATTGCGATACCGTAATTACTACTAAAGCATAGAAACATGGTTATAAGCACTTTTTAATTTAATGACTACATTTTTTATTTCCTCTAAGTTTAGATGCGCAAAACCAAAACGAATAGCACAAGTGTTTTTATCTTGGTAAAGAATTGTTTTTGGCAGAAAGACATCTAACTTCTCGGCCTCTTCGGCAAGTCTTACCAAAGAAATTGTTTCACAAAACTGCAACCAAATAGCCAAACCACCAGAAGGCCTTTCGTAGTTAATAATTCCATCAAAATATTGCTCTAATTGTTTACAGATGTAATTGAGACGCTGTCTATAAATTAAGTTGTTCTTTTTAAGTAGCCTATAAATTTCACCTTCAGAAATTAATTCAGATAACATTTGCTCTTGTATAATGTCTCCGTGTTCATCGAGTAAGTTTAAATAGTTATTAGCTTCAGAAATTAAGTTTTCGGGTGCTACCACTATTCCCATTTGAAAACTTGTAAATAAGGACTGTCCCATTTTACCTAAATAAATAACCATACCATCAGCATCTGCTGTGGCCATAGGTAACATTGCCGAGCCTTCAAACTGAAAATCATAATCAAAATCATCTTCAATAATAGCAAAGCCATAGGTTTTTGCTAATTGCAAAAGTTGCAAACGCCTTTCTACACTCAAAGTCTTAGTGGTTGGGTAGTGTCTATTTGCACAAACGTAAACGCATCTAATGCTATTTTTAATAAAGTGTTTTTTTATGTAATCTACATCTAGTCCCTCATCATCTGCAGGAATTGTTTTTATAGTAGCACCTGCTTCTTGAAAAATGGTGTTAGATGCATAATGACTTAATTGCGCCACCAAGACCACATCATTTTGTTTTATTAAAAGTTGAGACACAATATAAAGACTCATTTCTGTGCTTCGAGTACTAAGTATATTATTTGGATTTATATGAAAACCTCGAGTTGCATTTAAGTAATTACAAAGCTGACTTTTAAAATTTGAAGTGGTTGAACTAGAAGACCTATTCCAATGATGCACTAATGACTTACGTTTCATAGCTGCTGTGTACCATCTAGAAAATTGATGTGTAGGATGTAATCTTAAATCTGGCTTACCATCATTTATAATATACTTTGCAGTAGTTTCTTGTAGTGTTGATGCCAAATGAAATGAGTTTTGAAATGGAAAACCCGCTTCTTTAGGATATGTATAAGCATCGTTCATGGACTTACCGGTCGCCTTTATCTTTGCTGTGGTTTGTTCTGGCACAATAACAAAAGTTCCTTTATTGGCAATAATATCTACCCAACCTTGTGATGCTAACTCGTCATAAATAGCTACTGCAGTATTTCTATGTATATGTAATAAATGACTTAAAGTCCTTGTTCCTGGTAACTTATTTCCTTTAGATAGATATCTACGCTGAATGGCATTTATAATTTGTTGCGCTACTTGAATGTACACAGGTTGCACTAACGTTTTGTCAAATGTTATAAGCTGTTTTAATATATCATTAACCGGACTATTCATTGTTTTAAAAGTGGACTATTATAATCGTCCGGAAAGTTACGATTTTTGCAACTTCATATTTAATTATACAATGAAAAAAATACACAGCCTTATTGCTTTTATATTAGTTTTTGCTTTACAACTAAATGCACAAGATGCACCGCAGCAAAAGTTAGACTCTGTTACAATTACATCGACACGTATAGATCTACCATTTAAAGAGAATTCTAGAACGATAAATATTATTACTGCTACAGATATAAAAAATAGTGCTGCTGTAAATGTTGCCGATTTATTACAACAAGTCGCAGGCGTAGATATAAGACGTCGTGGAACTGGTGGTAGTCAAGCAGATTTATATATAAGAGGTGGTGGATTTGATCAAACACTTCTATTAATAGATGGTATTAAAATGGATGATGCACAAACTGGACATCATACTATGAATGCTGCATTACCAATTGAAGTTATAGAACGCATAGAAATAATAAAAGGTCCTGCAGCAAGAGTTTTTGGGCAAAATGCCTTTACAGGAGCCATTAATATTGTGACTAAAAAGCATTTAAATAATAGCCTTTCTGCCAATATTGAAACTGGTTCTTTTGGACAATTAAATGGTAATGTTACTGCCGGAACAGAACTAGAGAACTCTTCTCATATAATACATATTGGTAAAGTTACTTCTAATGGTTATCGAAACAATTCAGACTACGACAATTCTAATTATTTTATAAAAAGTGTTTTCAATAAAAAACAACAACCCATTGAAATGATTACAACCTTTTCTGAACGTAAGTTTGGAGCAGAAAACTTCTACACTACCAATCCAGATTGGAATGAATACGAAGAAACTCAAAATAGTCTTATCGCTTTTACAACAACATTTAGAAAGAATAAGTTAAAAATACAGCCTAGAGTGTATTGGAAACGTAATCAAGATATGTTCTTGTTAAAACGTTTTGAACCTAATTTCTTTAGAAACTTTCATATTTCAGATAAAATAGGCGCAGAAACAAATGCTTCTTACACATCCGAATTAGGAATTACAGGATTTGGAATAGACGTATCAAAAATATATTTAAGAAGTAACAACTTAGGAAACCGCAATCGCTTTATGACCAATCTATTTTTAGAGCATCGCTTTTCATTTTTAGATAATACATTAGATATTACTCCTGGTGTTGCAGTTACTTATTTTTCAGATTTTAAATTTCATGCATTTCCTGGTTTAGATATTGGTTATGACATTACAAACAATTTAAAAGCCTACGGAAATATTGGTTACACTTATAGAATACCGACGTACACAGATTTATATTATAGCGATCCTCGTACAAATGGTAATTCAGATTTAGAACCAGAAGAAGCATTTGCACAAGAAATAGGTATAAAATACACCTCTCCAAAACTTAGAGCAAGTTTAGCGATTTTTAATAGAGATGCTAAAAACCTAATAGATTATATAAGACCAAATACAACAGAAACTGTATTTACTGCGACCAATATCACTGAAGTTAACACACAAGGTTTCGAATTTGATGCTGCCTATAATTTTAAAATAAGTGGTTATACACAAACTTTAGCATTTGGTTATGCCAATTTAGATGACAATATTTTAGAACAGAATGAAGAGTTATCGCGCTATTCGTTAAATACTTTAAAACATCAGTACACAACAAGATTGAGTACTCAATTATTTAAAAACATGCGCCAAAACATTGTTTACAAATACGCAGAACGTACTACAGGACAAACTTACAATGTTTGGGATGCTTCGCTGGTATATCGATTAAAACAAATGGAATTCACAATAACGGCTAGCAATATTTTTGATGCAGACTATATAGAGTCTGGTTTTACAGCAATGCCACCAAGTAATGTATTATTTGGATTGCGTTATAGTTTTAAATAGTTGTCATTCCTGCGAAGGCAGGAATCCACTTTATAGTTGTCTGTATAAAGAATAACAGATTCCTGCCTTCGCAGGAATGACGAGCCTATTCAACAAAAATAATTTTTATAAATATTGTAACAAATTTCCTTCATTTGCTACTGATATATTGAAAGTGGGTCTCAACTCAAAAATCTTTTTGAGGATACAAAGTATATAAACGACCGTACTTAAACCAACCATCACAATACATTGACATTCCTAATTTGGATAATTCACGTCCAAAAAAGAATTCATAAAAACCAAGATAATTACGTCTTTATTGGTGATGATTCTGTGTCCGATTTACTTTCAAAAATAAGATTGATTTATCTTACAATGGTTGTATATTTATTAACGCATTTTAAATCTAAAAGTTATGGCAGATTGGTATTCAAATTTAGAATTTCTTTCCAAAGTATATTGGCTAGTTGCCATCATTGGTTCGCTAATATTTACTGTAGTTATGATAATGGCTTTTACTGGTGGAGATGCGGATGGCATTGAAGATCTAGATACTGATATGGATGCTAGTGCTGGATTTCAATTTATTTCTTTTAAAAACCTTGTTGGCTTTTTTACCATTTTTGGCTGGAGTGGTATTGCTTGTATTGATGCAGGCCTTTCTACACCAATAACCATAATTATATCTATAATTTGTGGTTTGTTAATGATGGTTATTATGGCGGCATTATTTTACTTTATTAGTAAACTAGCTGATAGTGGTACATTAAATTATAAAAATGCTATTGATGCAGTTGGCGAAGTCTATTTAACTATTGGAGCAGATCGCTCAAGAATGGGGAAAGTAAGTGTTAGTGTGCAAGGAACTATGCGAGAGCTAGATGCATTAACGGATTCGTTAACCGAATTAAAATCTGGAACCATCATAAAAGTCGTCGATGTCACTTCTAATGGAATTCTCATTGTTGACCAAACCCGAAAACCCATAGAAGCGTCTAATGCTCAACACGAGCAATTAGAATCTGGTGATAACCACCTTTTAAATAACTAATAAACATATATATAACTAAATACTAACCTTAAAAATTTACACTATGAAATTACTCAGTATACAAGACGGTTTTAGCGTAGAAGGCATTGGAGGCCCAATGCTATTTATCTTCGTTGCTCTATTTATAATTGTAACCTTAATCATCCTAATAAAACGCTATAAACGTTGTCCTTCCGATAGAATATTAGTAGTCTACGGAAAAGTTGGAGGAGGTCAATCTGCCAAGTGTATTCATGGTGGTGCCGCATTTATTATTCCAGTGATTCAAGATTATGAGTTTTTGGATTTAACGCCAATTTCTATCGAAGTAAACTTGGTAAATGCCTTATCTAAACAAAACATTCGTGTTAATGTACCATCGCGTTTTACCATTGGTGTTTCTACAGAACCAGGTATTATGCAGAATGCTGCTGAGCGTTTATTGGGATTAGGACAAAACGAAATACAAGAATTAGCACAAGAAATTATTTTTGGTCAATTACGTTTGGTAGTTGCTTCGATGGATATTGAAGAAATTAATAACGATAGAGATAAATTCTTAACTAATATTTCTGCAAGTGTAGAATCAGAATTAAAGAAAGTTGGTTTAAAACTAATCAACGTAAACATTACAGATATTGTTGATGAGTCTGGTTATATTGAAGCACTAGGTAAAGAAGCTGCTGCACATGCAATCAACGCAGCGCGTAAATCGGTTGCCGAAAAAACCAGAGATGGATCTATTGGTGAGGCTAATGCTGTACAAGATGAAAGAACACAAGTTGCTGCGGCAAACGCACAAGCCGTAGAAGGAGAAAACACAGCTAAGATTGCTGTTGCTAATTCAGATTCGTTGCGTCGTCAAAGAGAAGCCGAAGCTGAGCGTGTGGCAATTGCAGCAGAAAAAGTACAAAGTGCTAAAGCTTTGCAAGAGTCTTATGCTGCAGAACAAGAAGCAGAAACGGCAAGAGCAGAACGTGAGCGTTCGTCTCAAATGGCCGATGTTATTGTACCTGCGGAAATTGATAAACGTAAAGTAGAAATTGATGCAGAAGCAGAAGCGGAGCGCATTAGAAGAAAAGCAAAAGGTGAAGCAGATGCAATATTATTTAAGGCACAAGCCGAAGCACAAGGTCAGTTTGAAGTATTAACAAAACAAGCTGCTGGTTTACAAGAAATAGTAAAAGCTGCTGGCAACGACAGTAGAGATGCTGTATTGTTACTGATTGCTGATAAATTACCAGAGCTTGTTCAAATACAATCTGATGCTATTAAGAACATTAAAATTGATAAAGTAACGGTTTGGGATAATGGAAGTAATGGAGAAGACGGAAAATCGTCAACCGCTAACTTCTTATCTGGCATGTACAAATCAGTACCACCATTACAAGAAATGTTTAATATGGCTGGTATGGATTTACCTGAGTACTTAAAAGGTAAAGACAAAAAGGAGATTGAAGCAGAAGATGCTAAGATTGAAAAGTCTGAGGAGAAATAAACCTCTTCTGTCACATTGAGCGTAGTCGAAATGTCTTATTTTAAATATAAGATTTAGCTACATTGAATCTAACGGTTTCTCGATTACGCTCAAAATGACAGGCTATAAAATTTCAATTATAAATAAACACTTCTTCATAATATTCAATGGAAAAATTCACCTTCAAAAGAAAACTTCCTATTTGGAAAATAATCTTAGGATCTATTGCCATTGGTGTAGGAATCGTTTCAATTTTTTCAAGTTTTAAAGGCTTTATTTCTATAGGTGTTGGCATATTTCTTCTTTTAATAGAAGGCTCAGAATTCGATTTTAAACATCAAAAATACCGAGAAGTAAAATCTATTTTAGGGTTTAATTTTGGAACATGGAAACCCATTCCGGAAATAGAATATGTGTCGGTATTTAAAACCAATGAAACTACAACCTTAAGGCAATTATCAGCTGAAGCTAATGTTACTAACGAAATTATTAAGCTCAACTTATTTTACAACACCAATCAAAAAATAGAAGCCTTTAACACTTATAATATTGACAAGGCATTTGAGAAAGCTAAAGAAATAGCATCTATTTTAAATGTTGATATTTTAGACGCTACAGAACGGGAAACTAAATGGCTCTAACCTAAAATTACTGAGTTACAATAATCAACTTTTAGTAACGTTTTATTAACTTTGACCAAATAAACATTTGGATATTGCAATTAAATCTTCAAGATATACCTCGTGTTAAAACTATCACGAAAGGCGATTTTATAAAGCACTATTTTAAACCGCAAAAGCCTGTGGTGATAGAACGTTATATAGAAGACTGGCCTGCGTATACTAAATGGAGCTTAGACTATATGAAAGAAGTGGCTGGTGATAAAACCGTTCCGCTTTACGATGATAGACCTGTAGATTATAAAGATGGTTTTAATGAAGCGCATGCCTCAATGAAAATGAGCGAATATGTAGATTTATTAAAACGCGAGCCTACTAAATACCGTATTTTTCTTTGGAATATTTTAAAGGAAGTTCCGCAACTTCAAAACGATTATAAATTTCCAGATTTTGGACTAAGGTTAATGAAAGGGTTACCAATGCTATTTTTTGGTGGCACAAATTCGCACACCTTTATGCATTACGATATCGATTTGGCTAATATTTTTCATTTTCATTTTGAAGGAAAAAAACAATGTATTCTCTTCGATCAAAAACAAAGTAAATATTTATATAAAGTGCCTCATTCTCTCATTACTAGAGAAGATATCGATTTTAATAATCCAGATTTAAAAAAATGGCCTGCCTTAAAACAAGCCAAAGGTTGGGTTTGTAACCTCAACCATGGAGAAATACTATATATGCCAGAAGGCTATTGGCATTATATGCGCTATATTACACCTGGTTTTTCAATGAGTCTTAGAGCTATTGCCAGAAATCCAAAAAATTTAAGTAAAGCAATATATAACCTGTTTTTAATGCGTAATTACGATAATTTAATGCGTCGTATAAAAGGTCAAAAATGGATAGATTGGAAAAACGAAAAAGCCATAACCAATACACATAAGACTTTTTAGGAAAGTTACTGTGTTTTAAAAACTTATAATATATTTGCCATCTCAAATTTTAGAACATAAAAAATAATGACACGAGCATGTTAAAAGCAATATCACATAAGAAAGTGACTAATAGCTAACAGCATGTGTCTTTAATAAAACAATAAATACAAACACATGAAAAATTTATTTTTAGTTATAGCACTAATTTCAATGTCTTTAGTAAATGCACAAGCCTTTGAGGGTAAAGATGATACTAAATTTCAGGTTGGAGCAAACTTTCAAGATGGTGCTACAGGTATAAATGTAAGTTACGATTACGGATTAGGTGAAAATATGTCTGTTGGTATCTCTTCATCTTACGCCTTAGGAATTAATGGAGATGTTGATGCAGATTTTGGTGATCGTTTTGACTTAAAAGCACGTTTTAATGCTAACCTAGGAAATGTTTTAAATATAGACGAAAACTTCGATTTTTATCCTGGTCTTAGCTTAAGCTTAAAGAATTTTGGAGGTCATGTTGGCGCACGTTATTTCTTTTCTGAAGGATTTGGTATATACTCTGAAGCTACTTTTCCTTTAGCAAAATATAGTAACGACAAAACAGATATTGGATATTACCTATACAACCAGTTTGTATTAAACATAGGTGCTGTTTTTAATTTGTAATTGCCTAATAAAACTCACTGTAACAAAGCGCATATTGAGTATAAAATATATGTCATTAACGCTTTTTGTCTTTTAGATCCTGAAACAAGTTCAGGACGACAAAACAAAAATAGCGACAGTACAGAAATTATAATATTTAAAAAAGCCTTTTCAAGAAGTTGGAAAGGCTTTTTTTATAGATACTCATTAAGTTTTTCATATACCAAATGACTTTCCCAACCTCTATAAAGTAAGTAATCTGCTACCTTCTTTTTCTTCTTAAAGCTGTTCTTTTCTTTCACTTGGTCTATACGTTTTTTCGTTAACTCATCTAAGGTTGTATAATAAGCCTCTTGGTCTATTTCTTTAAGAGCAACATCAATACTGTATTTAGAAATTTCTCTAAATTTTAGTTCTCTTATTATTCGGTTTTTTCCCCATTTTTTAATTCTGAATTTTCCACTTACAAAAGCTTTAGCAAACCGTTCTTCATTGAGGTAGTTATTTTCAATTAAGTGTACCATAATATTATCTATGGCCTCAGGAATCATCTTCATATCTCTTAGCTTTGTCCGTACCTCTTTATGACAACGTTCTTGATAAGCACAATAATTTTCAAGTTTTTTTTGCGCTTCCTCAACCGTGTATGTTTTGCTAAAATCCATGATTTCAAAAATACAATAGAATCTCAGAGTAAAAGACGTTTTTTTTAATCACTTAAAAAGTCATTTTACACTTCAACGAAATATTTTGAGTTTTGTGGAAAACTTAGACCAAATCATAACGTTTTGTTAATAAAAACGTATCTTACAAGGCCTTGATTTACAGAGATATTAACATATCTTTGTAATAGATTAATAGCTAATTAATCCTATATGAAAAAGAAATACTCCCTCATTTTTATAATATTCCTATGCTTTGTTGTGTCTGGCTATGGGCAAGGCTCAGAAAGTTTTTCTAATTTAAATGCTCCTGGTGGAGGTTATGGAAACGGTACATATACTGGTGATAATGGTGTCACTTGGACATATAATGGAGCAAGGTCAGTTACTACTACATATAATATAACTGGAAGAACAATCGGTTTTAGTAGTAGTGGGACAAGAAATGTTTCAGCTACTTCAGATGCAAATGGTGTTGGAGATTTAAATTATACAATATCTTCATATTTTACAGGTGGAACTGCTGCTGATAGAACAATAGAAATCTATGTTGGTGGTAATTTATATGAAACTCATACACTTGTTGCTGAAGGACCTGACTATTCTAGAACTGTTACTGTAAACGAAACTGGAGCTGTTTTAATTGAATTCAGATCAGTGGGCACAAGGCAAATAGTAATAGATGACGTTTCTTGGACTCCAGCAACTACACCAGATCTAACAATATCTGGTACAACAGATCATGGTTCAAGCTGTATTTCTGTTGCGACAACTTCACAAACTTATACCATAACCAATACAACTGCTCTTACTACAGCTTTAAATGTAGCTGTTTCCTCAGATGATGCTCAATTTGTAGTTGGCCCTCTCTCTAACACAACTATTTTACCTGGAGCTACAGCAACCTTCGATGTTACATTTACACCTACTGCAACTGGTGCACAAACTGCAACATTAACTGTTACCAGTGACAACGCAACTGGTTCTACAATGGATTTAGATGGTACAGGTATTAATATTCCAACAATCTCAACGCAACCAACAAACCAAACAGAACAAATACCAAATACAGCTACTTTTAATGTTACATCTGGTGATACCTCTTCTTACCAATGGCAAGTTTCAACGGATGGAGGTACCATCTGGAATAATGTTACAGGAGGTACTGGTGCAACGACAGATTCTTATACCACAGGTGCAACGTCTGCAGCTATGGATGGTAACTTATACAGATGTATTTTAACCAATGCTTGTGGTTCTACAAATTCTAATTCTGCGACTTTAAATGTTACAAATAGTTCACCCTCTAACGCTCAAAATTTAGAAGGTTGTTTTGAAGATACTTCGGTAATTTTATCTTGGAATAATCCTGCAACTCCGCCAACAGGTGGTTATATAATATTTGCACTAGAAGGTACTACTGATCCATCAGCACCAACAAATGATGCAAGTACGTTTACCGCTAATGCCAATTATAATGCTGCACCTTTTGAAACTCTTGCATCTTTAGGAAAAGTAGTTTACAAAGGAAATGGCACAACTGCTACCGTAACTGGTTTAACTGAAGATCTTACCTATTCATTTAGAATTTTTGCCTATAATGGAGAATCGCTTACAGGCTGGTCTAATGGTGCTTCTGCAGGAAGCAATGAAGAAGGAATTGCACAAGGAGACATTAGAAATTTTGTGCCTACACCTCTTACCAATCAAGTGACTTTAAACTGGCTCAACCCAACGCCAATTTCTTGCTGGGATGAAATACTTATTGTAGCAAATCAAGGTGCGGTTGCATTTACACCAACTGGCGATGGATCTGCTTATACTGCAAATCCTAATTATGCTGGAGCTAACCAAGTCGTTTATAAAGGGACGGGAAATGTGGTAGCTGTGACGGGTTTAACCAATGGCACTAACTATTGTTTTAGAGCTTTTATAAGAAGAGGTACAACGTGGACAACTGGCGTAGAAGTATGTGCTGTACCTTCATTGACCTATTGTGCATCTAGTGGAGATGGAACAGATGGCTATTTAACATTAATAAATAATGTAGAATTTAACACTATAGACAATCCTTCTTCAAATGCTGATAATGATTATTCAGATTATACATCAATTTCAACAACAGTAACGCTAGGGGAAACTTATAATTTGGATGTTCGTGTAAACACAGATGGTGCATTTACAACTACAACTATGGCATGGATTGACTGGAATAACGATGGTGATTTTTCAGATTCAAACGAAGCTTATGATTTGGGTCTTGCTTATAACGCAGTAAATGGTTCTACAGATGCGAGTCCTTTAGCAATTGAAATACCAACCAACGCTGCAATTGCAGTTACTAGAATGCGTATTTCTACAAAATATTACGATACAGACTTTCCAATTGACCCACCAACTCCTTGTGAAACAGGACATGATGGAGAAGTTGAGGATTACAACATAATTATTACACAACCTGCAAATGCTGAGATTAATATAAAGGGTAACAATATTACTATTGAAGATGGTTTTAATGCACCTTATGGTCTAAACAATACATTATTTGGTTCAACTAATGTGGGAGCTACTTCACCTGAAAAATCTTATTTTGTAGAAAATATTGGAGCCTCAACACTTACGTTATCAGGTGCACCTAGAGTAGAACTCGTTGGTGCGCATCCTGGTGATTTTAATATTACATTACAACCAAGTGCAACTGTTGGGTCTTTAGCCGATTCAGAATTTAGAATTGAATTTTCACCAACCGCTGATGGTACACGTACAGCCACAGTACGTATTGTAAACAATGATAGTGACGAAAACCCATACGAATTTGATATTGAAGGAACTGCAGTGTGTTCTACTGTACTTACCAGTACTATTTGGCCAACAGAAGGACCAGAAAATACCGAAGTCACCATTACTTCTGCTACAGACTTAACTGGTGCTACTGCAACCATTAACGGCTTAGCAATGCCTGTAGTGTCTTCTAACGCAACAGAATTAGTGGTGTTAGTGCCTGCTGGAGCTATTGACGCTAATATTGTAGTTGATTTTTCAACAGGTTGTTCTTCTAATAGCTCTTTTGATGTTATTGATACCGTTATTAGCGGATGCGAAACTGCTGCTGCTGCAACTGTGCCTTCCGATTTATTTATAAGTGAAGTATCTGATGCAACCAGTGGTAGTTCTTCTATAATTGAGATCTTTAATGGTACTGCCTCAAATATAGATTTAAGCGACTACAGTATAAGAATATTTAATAACGGAAGTGGAACTCCTTCTACCACAGCGAATTTAACCGGTGTTTTAGCACCTGGTGGAATTCATGTAATTAGTGTTGGTACAACCAGTTGTGACCTATCGGGTAACGGGTTAGCTGGAGGATTACCTCACCAATCTTTTAACAGTGCAGGTGGTATTAACTTTGATAATAATAGTTCTGATGCTTTTGAACTTTATAATAGCACTACAGCAACATCAATTGATGTCTTTGGAGAATTAGGCAGTAGTACATGGGCAAATGGACTTGGTATAAATGGCGATGGTGTTAATTATAGAAGACAAAATACAGCCACTCCATTACCATCTACAACTTTTGATTTATCTCAATGGGATGAGATTGATTGGACTACTTGTGGTGATTCTGATTATAGTGATTTTGGTGTTTATGATTTTTCGCTTGGTGTACCGCCAACTGTATCTGTGTTAAATGCACCAGTTTTTGATTGTACTTCGGCCATTCAATTATCTATAACTGCTACCGAAGGAGTTGCAAACGGTTTTTCTCTTGCTTATCAGTGGTACTATTTGGCACCTAATGCTTCAACTTTTGTTGTTGTACCTAATAATGTAGATTTTAATAATGTAACAAGTACAACATTAGATATTATAAATCCTATTGCTTATAATGGGTATCAATTTTACTGTCAAGTAAGAGAAAATTCTGCAACTTGCTACCAAGCCAGTAATGCTGTAAAACTTGAAGTAACTACAACTGTTTGGGATGGCACTAACTGGTCTTCTCTACCAGCATTAGATAAGGTTGCTATAATAGATGCAAATTATGATACTAGCGTGGGCACCAATGGTGAAACCAGTTTTGAAGCTTGCCAATGTATTGTAAATAATGGGAGCACTTTAACTATCGAAAATAACACCTATGTATTAGTAGATAACGATCTTACAGTAAATGGCAATATTGTAGTAAAAACAGATGGATCATTTGTTCAGATTGACGATAGCGCGTCTATACTTGGTGATGTTTTAACAGACAAAACTAAAATTAGTGTTGAAAAAGAAACGGCTCCTTTAGCATCGCATTTAGAATATACCTATTGGAGTTCTCCTGTTGTTGATGAAGTAATTAATGAAGGTTTATTTGAAGCAAACGCTACTCGAATATTTTCTTTTAGTGGACAAAATTTTAGAGATTCTACCGAAGAAACTAATAACGATAACACCACAGTTTTAGGACAAGATGATATTGATGATGATGCTAATGATTGGCAGTATGTAAATGGCTCTACTGTAATGGAGTCTGGTGTTGGTTATGCAGCAACTCATAACCCAACTGGATTTATACCTGCACGTTATATATACACATTTGAAGGTCCATTTCATAATGGTGTTTATAACATTCCTATTTATAGAAATGATAATGAACTCAATGATAATAATTGGAATTTTATTGGCAACCCATATCCTTCAGCCATAGCAATTGATGGTACAGATGGATTTTTATCTCAGAATGCTTCTACGATAGATAATAATGTATCTGGTAGTCCTATTAATGGAGCAATATTCTTATGGTCGCATAACACTGCTGCCGATGGAAATGCTAATGGAAACGAAAATTTCAACTTCGCACAAAGTGATTATGCCATTATTAATGGTTCTGGGCAAACTGCAGGAGGAGATGGCGTTACTCCAAATAGATTTATTCCTTCTGGGCAAGGTTTCTTTGTCTCTATGGACGATGGAGCAACAGCTACTCCAATTGGTGGTAACATACATACAGCCAATGTGGTTTTTAATAACAGCATGCGTGTTACAGCTAATAACAATCAATTCTTTAGAGGTACCAACACCAATGAAGCTAACAGACTTTGGTTAGATTTAACTTCCGATAATGGCATTTTCAATCAAATTTTAGTTGCTTATGTTGATGGCGCTACTGATAGTGATGATGGTGCTTATTACGATGCGTATAAAAACTTGTCTTCTGAACTTTACTCTGGTATTTATTCTCTAATAGATGATTCTATAGATAAGAAATTTGCTATACAAGGTAAAGACCCAAATAGTTTAACCCTTGAAGAAGTTATTCCCCTTGGATTTAATACAACCATAGATGTACCTACTATTTATTCAATTTCAATTCATGAAATCGAAGGAGCATTTATGACAGAAAACACAATATACTTAAGAGATGATCTTCTTAACATAACACAAAATCTTACTCTAAATAATTACACGTTCACTTCTGAAACGGGAGAATTTAATGATCGTTTCGAAATTGTATTTACTCCATCTGCACTTTCCATTGATGATAATCTAATAGACGCAAATGAGCTAACTATAATTGAGCAAGCAAATGGCGATGTACTGTTTAAAGTAAGCGCTAACCTTACAATAACTAACGTAGAGATTATAGATATTACAGGAAGACAGATATATAATTTACGAGGTAATAATTCAACTGAAGTTTATAATTTATCTAGACTTAGTAACGCAGCCTATATTGCTAATGTAGCATTATCTAATGGACAAGTGATTACCAAAAAAGCTATAAAACAGCGTTAAGTTTTAGAGTTTAAGATTCTGAAAAGATTTTTATAAGTGTAAAATGAATTGGCATTTTTTAAACTCTTTAATGGCGTTTATAAGGTATAAGTTAAAGCAAGTATTAAATTTCTACCTGCCGCTGATATCCCAGAAGAATACGGTCTATAACGCTGGTCTGTTATGTTTTCTAAACTGGCTGTTACACTTAAATTATCATTCCACTTATATTGTGTTCTTAAATTTAGCGTATGCCATGATGGTGCATAAGGATTTCCATTGCTATCTAATGCGTAGATGTAATCTTTTGAGGCTTCTGATGGAGCCATCTGATTAAAAGAAAGCTCGTTGTTATAAACTACAAAAGCATCTAATAATAGCTTATGGTTTTCCCAGATAAAGTGGGTACGTCCAAAACTCGGAGCGACATGTCTTACAGGTTCTTCTACTCCATTATTATCCTCCGTACCACCAATAATATTATACTGAGAACGTAATTTTAAGTGTTCAGAAAAGTTGATTTCTAAACCAGTTTCAAATCCATAAATCCATGCCTTAGAAGCGTTTTGTATCGCCTGTATATTACTTAGTTCTCCATCGTACATCATTTCTGTTTCACCATTTAACTCGTAATCTCTTCGGATTAAGGCATTATCTAAAAAAGTATAATACGTTGCTAAGTCTAAAATAACTTTATTATTAAAATTTAGTTTTAAACCCAACTCACCACTATAAGCATACTCTGCTTTAAGATCTTTATTAGGTACAACTACAGAACCAGGTTCGCTATCAAATACTTTTCCTATATCATCTATATTTGGCGCTCTAAATGCTGTTGAAGCATTTAGTTTCCACTGCATCATATCACTTGGCGACCAAGTAATACCGGCTGTACCAGTTAGTGCTCCTGTATTGACCTCAGCATTATCAAAAGGAAGATTTAAAAACACATTATTAGCTGTAAAATCTGCTTTTGCAATAACCTGATTAAAACGAAGTCCGGACTGAAATACAAATTTAGAATTTGGTTTATGCTTTAAGCTCGCATATGCTGCTATAGATTGCCAAGTAGAACCATCTGGATATCTGGTTACAGTTAAGGTATTATCATTCGTATCAATATTCTCATCATGCCCTTCTGAACTTACTGTATTATGCAAATATTCTATACCATAAAAAAGACTTGTATTAGTATTAAAACCCTTTTCTAAATCTACATTAAACGAAATGGCATCTACAGATTCTGCTCTAACAGCTCTTATTACAGATTGAAAATCTCTATCCTCTCTACTCTCTTTAAAATTCTGATAAGCTAAGGTTGCTTTTATCTTATCATAAAGATTAGAATTACTACTTAACTTGGTTAACTGTAAGTTTCCCATAAACCATTTCTGTGGTCCATAATTCCATTCTGCAGAACGTAGGTTATCATCTCTATATCTTATTAATCTATCATAGCGCGAATAATCTGAGGTTGTAGAATAATGTAATCCTAAATCAAAATTAAGGTTGTCTGACGGTTCATATCTAACCTTTTGCATTAGGTTTATCTGATCGTAACCTGTAGGCGTTTGTACCAAAGGGTTAGGATTTTTAACAATAACATCTTCACCACTTTCTCTAACTACGTATTCTGGTCTTATATAATCTACAGGACCATTGCTGCCCATTCTTAAATCATCAAAATCTGTATAACTAACACTTGTTAAAAAAGCCCATTTTTTATAACCAAGATTAACATCGAAATGACCTGTTTTTTCCTTATTTGCTAAAGCATATCTTACCAATGCATTTCCGCTTAGATATATTTCATCTTTATATGATAACTGTGGTTTTTTTGTATAAAAACTCATTACACCTCCTATAGCATCGCTACCATATACTACAGAACCTGCACCTAAAGTAACTTCGGTATTTTTTATGGCAAAAGGGTCTATGGAAATTACATTTTGAAGGTTACCTCCTCTAAAGATGGCATTGTTCATGCGCACACCATCTACTGATAATAAAAGTCGGTTTGTTGAGAAACCTCTAATCATTGGACTTCCACCACCCAATTGGCTTTTTTGAACATAAATATTACCTGAGTTTTCTAATAAATCTGCACTAGTTTGCGGATTAGACAAGGCAATTTGTTTAGCATCAAAACTAACTATGGTTTGAGGTATATCGCGTTTACTTTGTTCAAATTTAGAGGCAGAAATTACGATTTGGTTTAAGCCTTCTACTTTAAGTTTGAGATAAACAATATAGTTGTGCTTTGCAAGTTTAGATTTTTTAAGTTGATATTTTTCATAAAGAAAATTCTGAAAAAATATTGTTTCATTAGTTTTAAAAATATCTAAAGGTGCTTTTCCGTTTATATCTGTTACTAAAGATTTATTTTTTTTTAAATTATATAACGCTACACCAGGAATTGGCTCATTAGTTTCTTCATCTAAAACAGTAACGGTTTGTGCAAAACTTAACTGCAAAAAGAGGAATAAAAAAATACTTAAAATGATATTGTACTTCACTTTTATGCTAATCGTCATTAAAATCGTTTCTTAAAAGTTGGCTTAATGAAAAACATCGTTAAGCACTTGTAATGATTTAGGTTTTTTAAAACTGCCCAAATGTAATTCAAAATAATGCAATAACATATTTAAAAACTCTTGTCGTTGTTTTGCATTAATCTTTATAGAATTTAATGCATCAAAATTTGTGCCCAACAGGCGTTTTAACAGTGTTAAATTTACGCCAGAAACAGAATAGATTCCTTGATTTACAGTTTCAAAAACTCCAGATTCTAAATTAAAATATGGATAGCTATCATTTAAGTTTTCGGGCTGAAATCCTAAATAACGTGTTAGCTTTAAAAGAAATAGTAAATGAAAGTTTGAAAAATCATCTTCATTGTCTAAATATTGAAGGGCTGTTTCTATGTAATTAAATAAATCTTCGTTTTTCTCTTCCTCTTTAAGCACATTTGAAAGAATTTCGGATAAAAATAAAACAATGGCACTTTTAAAAATATTAGTATGAAGGCTTTTATAAATATAATTTAGCTTTACTTCTTTTATGGAATGAAGTGATTGATTGGGTTTATAATTCTCCTCAATTTGAAGTTGAGATAAAACCTGAAAATAAACCGTTTTTGTTTTTCCTCTTTTAGATTTTAGAACACCTCTTAAAATATAACTAACTACTCCTCTTTGTTGGGTATAACACTTAACAATAAGGTCGTAGTCTCTGTATTTTAACTTAGAAAGAACGATACTATTATTGGTTGTCAGCATCTTTTATCTAACGATTAAAACCTTTAATACTTTAGTTTCAAAAGAATCTAAATCTGAAATCATAATAAGATATACACCACTTCTAACAACAGAATTCGCTAAATTTTTGCCATTCCATATTGCTGTACCTCCATCAATAGCAAAATTATAATTGACATTAGAGGAGCGTTGGTTAACATTAGATTGCGCTTCGGCAACTAGGTTACCTTCAATATCAGTTATTTTAATATTTACACGATCTGTTAAACCACTAACTTTAACACCTTTATTAATATCGTTTAAATCCGTAAACCCAAGTATATTATATTCTGGTCGTACAGGATTGGGATACACAAAAGCGTTTTCTAAAGTGTCTTCTGGTTTAGAGCCACCTGCTTTAAATGACATTAAACCTCTTGTTGTGGCGATATAGACAAATCCATTATTTGGATCTAAAGCAATATCATTTATTCGGTTAGATGGTAATGGCGAATTATCTGCTGTAAAATGATAGATTGTATTTTGACCATCTGAAGAAAAATAAAACGCACCAGAATCTACAGTAGCTACCCATTTATTATTAGAGCCATCTACTTCAATATCTGTAATAGATTGGCCTTCTAATAACTCCTTAGGAATACCATCTTCTAAGATAATAATTTGATTAAGACTTGGGTTAGGATCATCATAAAAACCAGAAGTATTGAATAATACTCTCAATCCCTTTGTAGTACCAATCCAAAGTTGGTTCCTATCATCTAATGCTAAAGCTGTAAATCTTGTAAATGGTAGTATATTCTGTGCCTCTGTGCTAATATTCCGTAATGGGTCGGTTGCAATATTTTCATTATAAGCTAATAAGCCATTAGAATAAGATCCAATCCATTTTGTTCCATTATTGTCTATTTCAATTTCAAAAAAACCAATTTCGTCCAATAAAGGATTTTCTATTAAACTTGAAAAGCTATAACCTTGCCAATTACCCGTATTTGGATCATAAGATTTTAACGCTCTATCTACTCTACTTGTTACGGACCAAAGCAACCCATTGGTATCGAACTCAGAATCTGTGACTCTAATACTAACTGTATTTGGTACACTTGGATTAAACAAAGACTCTAATCCACTATTGTCTTGATTATACAGAACCGTTGGCTCAAAATCATTAATCTCTAAAATACCATCATTTACCGCACTAATAAATACTTGATTAAAATTAAAGGGATTTACTGAAATCTCTGATAAATTTCTAGCTCCTAAAACGCTATCAAATGGTATGTTTTCCCATTCTTCATTTTTAAAATAACTCAATCCTCGGCTTCTGAGTGGATCTGGATTAATAGAGGCTGAGTAATCACCATAAGAGACCCAAACAGTTTCAGAATCTGTATTAACTCTATAGGCACTATTAAATAAAGGACCATTAGGTTTAATGTCTATATAAGAACTGTTATCAGTAATCTGAGTACTTAACACACCAAAATCTTCAGTACCAATATATATGAACTCATCTAATACAACAGCTGAAGTGAAGTTGGTGTTAAAATCTGCAGTTGGTTGAAAGCTATTAATTAATTGTATGTTTTCGTTATAGACATAAACCGTATTTGATGTTGAAAAAATTAAATTAGAATCGGTTAATTCGGCGTCTAGTGGTAATAGTGGTAATGAAAATAATACACTTATTGAAGCTCCATCAATTTGATAAAGTGCTCTATTAGACCTTACAGAGTACACTCTATTGTTTATTGTACTCATTGTATAATAGTCACCATCAATAACCGTCTGCCATTGCATAAAATCTATTAAATTAGGATTATTTAAATCCGCTTTTTTTATTCCATTACTATTTAAACAGGCAGCGTAAATTTCATTATTTAAAATAGATACCTGATTAACTGTAATTTGAGACCCTCCATTACCTAAAAAATAAGTATCCCCAAATTCTAATCCATCTAAACTATAGACCGAAATACCATAGTCTGTTGATATGTAAATCAAACCTTCATGCTCATAGAAATGATTAATACGTTTATTTGTAGGTGGAATATTCTGTTTTTCAATAATATCTACAACGGTTAAAACAGATTCGTCGGTTTCAGAATACACATCAATTAAACCCGTTTCGTAGCCAATAAGTAGATATTGATATACGTCGCTGTAATAAATGGTAGTAATTTCTTCACCAGACAATCCTTCAACAGTAGAAATAGTATTTAACTCGGATGTTAATACATTATATTCAAAAACGGCATTTTCAGCAGCTGCATAAATTTTATTTTCGCCTTTAACTACGTCAACAATATTATTATAAGAAAAATGACCTTGCCAGAGAGATGAAACTTCTTGACTATAGCAAGAAATAGACAAGCTAAAAACAAGTATAAAAGTTTTAAAAACAGTTTTATGCATTAATAAATTTGTTTGTTCAAAGATATTTAATAGTAACGATAATATTAAGGGATTCATATATTATGTCATAAAAAAAAGCTTCCGAAAAAATTCCGGAAGCTTTTTAATATATTGAAGTTAATCTACTAGATAACTCCCTGTGCCAACATAGCGTCAGCTACTTTAACAAAACCTGCAATATTTGCACCTTTAACGTAATCTATAGAGCCGTCATCGTTTTTACCGTATTTTACACAAGAATCATGAATATCTTCCATAATATCTTTTAATCTTTCATCAACTTCTTTTCTAGACCAGCTAAGGCGTAATGAGTTTTGACTCATTTCTAAACCAGAAGTAGCTACACCACCTGCATTAGATGCTTTTCCTGGTGCAAATAAAATACCTGCCTTTTGAAATGCATGCATTGCTTCTGGTGTTGAAGGCATATTTGCTCCTTCAGATACACAAATACAACCATTGTCAATTAACATTTTTGCTTCATCTCCATTCAACTCATTTTGAGTAGCACATGGTAATGCTATGTCGCATTTAACTGACCAAGGTCTTTCTCCTTCTACATATTTAGCCGATGGATATTTAGTTACATACTCACTAATTCTACCTCTTCTATTGTTTTTTAGATCCATTACATACTCCAACTTCTCAGTATTAATTCCATCTTCATCAACAATATAACCTCCTGAATCTGATAAAGTTAAAACAGTTGCACCTAATTCTATAGCTTTCTCAGCAGCGAATTGTGCAACATTACCAGAACCAGAAATTACAACTCGTTTTCCATTAAAAGAGTCGTTTTTAGTTTTTAACATGTTTTCGGCAAAGTACACGTTTCCGTATCCTGTAGCTTCAGGTCTAATTAAAGATCCACCCCAAGATTGTCCTTTTCCTGTTAAAACCCCTGTAAATGTGTTGTTTAGCTTCTTATACATACCAAACATAAATCCAATTTCTCGTGCTCCTACTCCAATATCTCCTGCAGGAACATCTGTATTATGGCCAATATGTCTATATAGTTCTGTCATAAAAGCATGGCAAAAACGCATAATCTCGTTATCTGATTTGCCTTTAGGATCAAAATCAGAACCACCTTTACCACCACCCATTGGCAATGTTGTTAAAGAGTTTTTAAACACTTGCTCAAACGCCAAAAACTTTAAAATACTTGCATTTACAGTTGGATGAAATCTTAATCCGCCTTTATAAGGTCCGATAGCAGAATTCATTTGAACTCTATAACCTCTATTAACCTGTATCTCACCACTATCATCTACCCATGAAACACGAAAAGAAATTAAGCGTTCTGGCTCAACCATTCGTAATAAAATGTTCTTTCCATGATATATATCGTGTTTTACGATATAAGGAATAACCGTTTCCGCCACTTCTTGAACGGCTTGTAAAAATTCTGGTTCATGACCATTTCGTTCCTTTACAAGATCTAAAAAAGCGTCAATTTTATCTTTCATATATATTATTGTTAAGAAATTGTGATTTATTGGGTACAAAGATACATTATCTATAAAAATAACCATTTATTTTTTATATATTCTCAATAAATTTTTTTCATGACTAAAATTCCTTAAAAATTAAAAAAATAATAAAATGTGCATTTTATCCGTTTTATTTGGTAGTTCGTCGAGTTTTTATATATTTGCTCGGTAAGCATATCAATTAATTTAGAATTTAGATGGTAATAAACATAAAGAGATTATTCATTGCTTCTGCATTGCTACTATCAATGCAACATAGCTACTCACAATTAGGCTTTTCTCATGAGGTGGGTGTTATTTTTGGACCTGTGGCATACCAATCTGATTTTGGTGTTCGCTCAGATTTTGAAACTAATTCTGGAAACGCAGGTATTGGTATTGGGATTGTGCACTATATAAACTTTGCGTATCGTGCAGATTGTAACTGTTATACTACCGACAAATACTTTAATGATCATTTTAAATTAAGGACTGAAATCTCGTGGAATAAAACTAAACTTGAACATTTTGGAGAATTTGTGGACCCTAGTGAAACTAGTGCAGAGGCAGATAAATTAAGAGGACATACTGGTGAGGCAGAAAACTGGGATATTGGTATGCAATTAGAATATTATCCATTAAGTATTAGAGCCTTTTCTGCAGGTGTATATTCTTTTTCCCCATTTGTAAGTTTAGGCGCACATTATGTATCATACCGTCCAAACGTATATACAAACTATGTAAGCAGCGATCCTCTAAATCCTAATGATGTTGGTAACATTGAAGACCCAAATAATTTTTATTCAAGATGGGAACCAGGCTCTATAGATGATGCCAATGGTTCTACTTGGTCTATTGTAAGTAGTATTGGTACAAGATATAAGCTAAATATACTTTCTGATTTAATGATAGATTTAAGGTTTCAATACTTTTTTAGTGATTGGACAGATGGTCTAAACCACCAATTGGCCTCAAATAAGTCTAAAGACTGGTTAGTGTGGCTTAATCTTGGTTACATTTACTACTTAGATTAGGATTAGAAAACTTTAAAATAAAACATACAAAAAAAGATCAAATCGACAAGATTTGGTCTTTTTTGTTCCATCATTTATTAAAATAAATCATCCGATGGCTTGTTTTAAATCTGCAATTAAATCTGCCTCATCTTCAATTCCAACACTTAATCTAATTAGCGAATCTACAACCCCTGTTTTTTCACGTTCTTCTTTAGGTATACTAGCATGTGTCATACTTGCTGGATGACCAGCTAAAGATTCTACACCACCTAAAGATTCAGCTAAAGTGAATATTTTAAGGTTTTCTACTATTTTTATAGCTTCATCATAATTGTTTCCCTTAGTTGTAAAAGAAACCATACCACCAAAATCAGTCATTTGAGATTTTGCAATCTCATGATTTGGATGATTTTTAAAACCTGGCCAATATACATTTTCAATTTTAGGATGATTTTTTAAATATTCTGCTACAGTCTTACCGTTTTCGCAATGTCTTTGCATACGTATATGTAAGGTCTTTATACCTCTTAGTGCTAAAAACGAATCTTGAGGTCCACAAATAGCTCCACTTGCATTCTGAATAAAAAATAAACGTTCTGCTATTTCCTTATCATTTACAATTAAAGCACCCATAACCAAATCGCTATGACCACCAAGGTATTTAGTAGCAGAATGCATTACAATATCTGCTCCTAAGTCTAAAGGCTGTTGTAAATATGGAGTGGCAAACGTATTATCAACTGCTAAAAGAACCTTATGTTTTTTAGCAATTTTAGATGTAGTTACGATATCTATTATATTTAGCATTGGGTTAGTTGGCGTCTCAACCCAAATCAGTTTTGTGCGGTCGTTAATATAATCTTCTATACGCTCTGCATTTTCCATTCCTATAAAATGAAACTTAATACCAAAATCTTCGTAAATTTTGGTGAATAATCGATAGGTGCCTCCATATAAATCGTTTGTAGAAATGACCTCATCACCAGTTTTTAGTAATTTTAAAATGGCATCGATTGCTGCCAAACCAGAACCAAAAGCCATACCATAATTGCCATTTTCTATACTTGCAAAAGCATTTTCCAAAGCGTTACGTGTTGGGTTGTGTGTTCTAGAATATTCGTACCCTTTATGTCCACCAGGTGTTGATTGTGCATACGTAGAGGTTTGATAAATTGGAGGCATTACAGATCTATAAGCCGGATCGTGCTCTTGACCTCCATGTATGGTTTTTGTATTGAATTTCATGTTAATTAAAAATTAAAGTGCCCTAAATGAATTTTAAGAACAACTAATTTAACGGATAATTCGTTCTATTCAAATCTATACAATACCTTTATTGAATGTTTAACAAAACCTCATTAAAATTGAAGCAAATAATCACTTTTATAGTTCTTATCTTGGTTTTAAATTCATGCAGTACAGAATTTAAGCCAGTAACTTTTGAAACCACCTCAATAGACTCAAAATTTGAGGCAGATATATCTGCTACCTACGACAATGCTATTGAAACTAATGAATTAGGTAAAACCATAAATTTTAATATTGAAAAAACCATACTTACGACACTGAGCGATGCTTCTAAAAAAACAAATCTCAAAGCAGTTTTAGAAGACTTTAACTTAGAATATATCAACTTTAAAAAAGATTTTCCGGATTCTAATGAACCTATTTGGGAACTCCATATTGAAACTGAAAAAACCTATCAATCTGAAGATGTAATTACTTTAGCTGTTAGCACATACGAGTTTAAAGGTGGCGCACATGGTAATGACAAAATAAGATTTCTCAACCTAAATGCTAAAACTGGTGAAATTCTAAATTTAAATAATATTATTGAAGATATAGCTGCTTTTAAAACAATAGCTAAAGCTCATTTTATAAAATCGCTAGAAACCGAAGATGAAAATATGAAAATGGAAGATTTCTTTTTTGGAAAACCTTTTCAATTACCTGAAAATATTGGGTTTAGCGACGAAGGTCTTGTAATGTTATATAATGTTTATGAGGTGGCTTCTTATGATCAAGGTTATACCGAATTTGCCATTCCGTATACAGAAATAGAATCCTACTTAAAGGTTAATTAATCTATTTTTTTTGTCAATTTTTTAATAATAGGTCCAACCGTTAAACCTTGCCCTACAATAGATACTACTACAACTACATATGTAATAACTAAAAATAGTTCTCTATGCATTTCTTGAGTTAGACTAAGTGCTAATGCTATAGAAATGCCACCTCGTAAACCTCCCCAAGTCATTATTAAATTTGTTTTAGGCACAAAATCTAGGCGTTTAGAAAAGAACTTTATTGGTAGCCAAAGTGAGATATAACGACACATTAAGATTATTGGTATTGCTAACAGACCTGCATAAATAAATTTTCCTTCTAAAGTAAGCACTAACATTTCCATACCAATCATTACAAAAAGAATAGTGTTTAACAGTACATCTATGAGTTCCCAAAATTTATCAACGTATGCTTCTGTGGTTTCAGACATTGCTGTATTTCTCACTGTATCGTTACCAACAATAAGTCCTGCTGTTACCATGGCTAAAGGTGCAGACAAATGTAACTCATGCGCCAACATAGTACCTCCCATAACTGTTGCTAGGGTTAAAATGACCTCAATTTCGTAATTGTCTATAGATTTCATAAGACGATAGGTTATCCAACCTAATAAAAGTCCTAGGACAATTCCGCCTATAACTTCTTGCCCAAATAATGTAGCTATATCCGAAAACTCAATAGCAGCATCTGGCTTTGCTGCAATTGCAAAAATGGTTAAGAATACTACCACACCTACACCATCATTAAATAAAGATTCACCAACAATTTTAGTTTCTAGTTTTTTGGGAGCTCCTGCTTTTTTAAGAATTCCGAGTACCGCAATAGGATCTGTTGGTGAAATTAAAGCACCAAATAATAGACAATAGATAAAATTAACCTCTAAGCTCATCCATTGTAAAACATAAAACATTACAATACCTACTAAAAAAGTAGACACTAATACACCCAAAGTAGCAAACGCTAAAATTGGTCCTCTTTGAATTTTTAGTTGATTAAAATTGGTGTGTAAGGCACCAGCAAACAGCAAAAAACTAAGCATTATATCTAGTAGAACGGTTTCAAAATCTATCATGCTAATAAATTCTCGTTCTCTAATAAGTAAGGTGTCATCAAATTGTGCTATGCCAACTAAAACTACTGTAAAAACAATAGTAATTAGCATAAGACCAATAGTTATTGGCAGTTTTAAAAACCGAACGTTTATATAACCAAAGAGCGCTGATAAAACAATTAATATAGTTGCTATTGAGTAGTAATCCATTTTAATTATAGTAATGATTTTAAGATGACAAAAATATAACCTTAATATATACTTTATTAGATTTTATTATTAATTATTATTGGCTTCTTACATTTAAAATTTAGAGTGACTACAGAAATATTATTTCTTCTCAACTCGTAAAATTTTCTCCATTTTTCGACCTTTTGCCAATTCATCAATCAGCTTTTCCATCTGTCTGCATTGCTTATATAAAATAAATTCATCCTCGATGTCTTCAATTCTATATCCACAAACAACTCCTTTAATCATGTGAGCGTTGGGATGCATTTTGGCCTTTTGAAAAAATGTTTGAAATGTTACCTTTTTGTCAATAAGCTCTTGTAATTTCTCTTCATTAAATCCGGTTAGCCATTCTATTACTTGGTTAAGCTCTTCCTTAGTCCTTCCATTTTTCACTATTCTGTTAAGATAATGTGGGTAAATAGATGCAAATATCATTTTTGCAACTTGCTCATTTTTCTTGGCTGTAACTTTCATCACTAATTGACTTTAATTGTCTCGTCCAGAAATATAACTTTCACAGAAAATTTCTAAAAGATATTTTTTTGACTTTACGGAAAGATAGTTAAAAATTGAAAAAACTTAAAGTGAAGATTTCTACTTATTTAATTCATTCGATACTTTTCCCTATATTCCGTAGGGCTAATACCTTCTCTCTTTTTAAATAATCTTGAAAAATAAGGTGGATACTCAAACCCTAACTCATATGCCACTTCCGAAATACTTTTACTTGGTTGCAATAAAATGTTTTTGGCTTCATTAATTAAATGTAATTGCAAATGCTCGGTTGTAGTTTTCCCTGTTTCTTTCTTTAGTGTTTCACTAAGATAACGTTGAGAAACCGATAGTTTATTAGCAATGTGTTCAATACTCGGAATACCTTTTTCTTTTAATTGCCCTGATTCAAAATATTCAGATAATTGAAGATTAAATTGCTCCAACAAATTATTAGAAAGCTCTTTTCTGTTTAAAAATTGTCTCTCATAAAAACGATTAGCATATTTAAAAAGTGTGCTTAACTGTGAAATGATGATATCTTTACTAAATTCGTCTTGATTGTTTTGATATTCTATTTCAATATTTTTTACAATAGATTCTATCTGTTTTTCTTCTTTTGGAGATAGATGTAGAGCTTCATTTGCTGAATAGGAAAAGAAACTATATTTCTTAATTTGTTGTGCTAATTCTGTTCCTTTGATAAAATCTTCGTGGAAGTTTATTGAAAAACCTTTCTGTTTATACACCACAGCATTATCCCATTGCAATACTTGCCTTGGAGCTATAAAAATTAAAGAACCATTGGCGAAATCATATTTTGTTCGACCGTAATTTAAATCGCCTTTTACAATCTTCTTCAAGCTTATAGAATAGCAGTCGTTAGTAATAGGTGGTGAACTTTCTTTTGGACAAGGCAAAAATCCTTCACCAATAGCAGAAAACACACTTAGCATTGGATGTTCTGAACCTGGAAGGTTTAGGTAATCTATATACGCTGATAGTGTTTTAAAATGTTGCATGTTACTTTTTCAATTCGTTTTTTATTAATAGTAATTGTTTATTATAAGCATCTATTCTACCGTGTGCTGTACCATCAACTAATAAAATAACGACTAACATTGCAATAGTTGTAATCATACTTGCTCGCCAAATGGGTGTATTCAAAAAAATTATAACTAAGGCACAAACAGCAATAATTATTGGAATGGCCTTAAATACTATGGTTTTGTATTCATTTAAAGTACTGTCGGCACGTTTAAGTTCTGCTTCTACGAAAGAAACAGCGTTATTGTTATATGCTGTTTCAAATTGTTTTATTCTCGATTTGTTGGTGTAAAATAACCCAAGGCCAATAGTTAAAAGCATAGCTCCTGCTATTAAAGTAGGAAATATATAGGCTTTCGCTATTTCGGTTTTTCCTAATTGCCAAAATCCTGCACTTGCTATTAAAAATCCAATAGCAAAAATAATGAAGAATCGTGTTGAAAAAACTTCGGCTTTTGCCCAATCGGTTGCTATTTTAAGTATATCCATTGTATTAACGTGTTGGTTTATTCAAATTTAAACATTCCATTTTATACCTACTGCTTCTTCAGAAACAGTCCAAAGTTTATCCATTACGGCTTGGTCTTTGGCATGTGGCTCTAATTTACATTCGCCTACTGGTCCTGTCCAATAATTTCGTCCTGTTGGACCGTAAAAACCTGACTGATCTAAATCTGGTTCTGTAGCACACATTAATTCTGGATACGCACCTTTTTCGGCTGATTGTACCATTGGCGTTAGTTTCATAATTTGCCAAACAAATCGTGTTAATAAGCTACCGTTAGTTTTTATTAGAGACGTACTAGAAGCACCAGGATGACATGCATAAGTTTTTACATTATTTTTACCTGCCTTTTTTAGTTTGTCTTGTAGCTTGTAAGCTATCATTATTTGTGCCAATTTACTTTGACTATACACACCGTTAGGATTGTAGTTTTTATCCCAGTTTAAATCATTAAACTGAATGGTTTTAATACCTAAGTTATATCCCATACTTCCTACAGTAACAATTCGTCCGTTTGAGGCTTCAATTTTAGGGAATAGTAATGCTTGTAATAAAAAATTACCATAATGATTAACACCCATTTGGCTTTCAAAACCATCTACCGTAAATGTTTGTTTAGGTACTTGTGCAATTGCAGCATTTAATATTAAAGCATCAATTTGCGATACAGTTTTAAGTACTTTTTGTGCAGCAATTTTTATCGAAGCTTGAGATGCTAAATCCATTTGGATATTAACAACATTAATTGCACTACCAAGTTCTTGTTGCAATGTTGCTATTGTAGCTTCGGATTTTTTTGGATTACGATTAAGCATCACCACTTTTCCACCCTTAGCCAACAAAATTTTTGCGGCTTCAAAACCCGTACCACTTGTTGTACCAGTTAAAACGAAGGTTTTACCGTTTAAGTTTTTAATTCTATTAGGTGTCCACCCATTTTTACCGAATTGATTTGTACTCATAATTGCTTATTTATTTTAAATTTTCAAAAAGAATAGGACAAAGATAGAAGTGAAGGCTTGATTATATCTTACACAGATTTTCGAATGTTATATACTTTTTAGTCGGTTATAATTTTACATCAATTGATTTTATAAACATTTAACAAAAAATACAGCAACTTAATAAAAGCCAATAAACACAACACTTTATTCATGTACAAACGACTACAAATATTTACAAACGAATTTAAATAGGTAACTACCGAATAAAATTTGAATGCTGCCACATCTTTGCAGTGTTGAATCAATGAAGGTTCAATAGTATTAACTGTTTAACACATAAAATTTAGAAAACATGAACACATTAAGAAACAAAGTACAGTTGATTGGTAACTTAGGTAATGATCCAGAAATCACCAATTTTGAATCGGGCAAAACTTTAGCAAAATTTGCAATAGCAACAAACGAAAGCTATAAAAATGCACAAGGCGAAAAAGTAACGGACACCCAATGGCACAATATTGTAGCTTGGGGAAAAACAGCCCAAATCGTAGAAAAATATATTACTAAAGGTAAAGAAGTTGCTATTGAAGGAAAGTTAACCACTCGCTCTTGGGAAGATAAAGATGGTATAAAACGTTATATTACGGAAGTGGTTTGTAGTGAGCTTTTAATGTTAGGAAAGTAGATGTATACTTTTCTTAAGTAAATATAAAGAGCAACCTAATTTACAGGTTGCTCTTTTTGTTTTAGATAAATAAATTGATGATTTTTATTTTATTATTCAGTAGTTTTTAAAGTTGAGTTGTTCTATATAAAAGAATCAAAAAAAACTAAAACAGTCTAAAGTAAGTCTTATTTTAACTTCATCGTATAATAATTAAAACTTATTTTTATTGAAAATTACTACTTATATATGAACGCCCTAAAAGTCATAATATACTTTTCAATCTTTAAATATCCTCTAACTTTAGAAGAAGTGTTTTCATTCTCTTCCGAAAAAAACATAGAAGATATAAAAAACCAACTACAAGATTTAATTAATAATAATATCGTTTTTAAGTTTGGCAATTACTATTCCGATGTCAATGATGCTTCTTTAGTGCAAAGGCGATTAAACGGTAATATAATGGCAGAACATATAATGCCAAAAGCCTTAAAACGAGGAAAACTGATTATGTCTTTTCCATTTATAGAATCTGTTTCTGTTTCTGGTGCATTATCAAAAGGGTATTATGATGATGATGGTGATATTGACTTCTTCATTATCACGAAACCAAAATATTTATGGTTGGCAAGGACGCTTCTAATCTTGTTTAAAAAGTTGTTTTTATTTAATTCTAAAAAATATTTTTGCGTCAATTATTTTATAAGCTCTGACCATCTAAAAATAGCTGAACAAAATAAATTTACTGCTACAGAGTTAATAACGCTGATTCCTATTTATGGTAAAACTGTTTTTAATGTCTTTGTTGCCCAAAATAAATGGGCTCTAGATTTCTACCCTAACAGAACCATTAATATTCAGCTACTTTCAGAAAGTTTTAAAAAACCAATTTGGAGTCGATCTTTAGAATTCTTATTTACAAATAAATTGGGTTATAAATTAAATCTTTATCTCAAAAAACTGACTTTAAAAAAGTGGAAATCTAAATTTAAGCACCTCAGAAAAAAAGAATTTGAAATTGCTCTAAAATCGACGAATGATGTCTCAAAACATCATCCTCAGGATTTTCAAACCAAAGTTATTGGTAAACTAAATGAACGTTACGACGACAAAAACAAAGCATATAATCTTAACTTAACTATGGAAAATGCTTGATGTTGTATTCTCACACTCATATTACTACAAATTTGATCCTAAACAATGGAACAATAAAACTCCATATCCTCCACTAGGCACTTTATATGCTGCTTCGTATTTAAGAGAAAACGGATATAAAGTTGGTGTTTTTGATGCTAACCTATTAGACAATCCACAAGCTGTACAACCTTATTTAGAAGCTCAGAAGCCTAAAACATTTGTGCTTTATGACGATGGTTTTAATTACCTCACTAAAATGTGTTTAACAACAATGCGCGATGCTGCTTTTGAGATGATTAAAATTGCCAAACAACTTAACTGTAAGGTGATTGTTTGCAGCTCAGATTCTACTGATCATTATGAAAAGTATTTAAATGCTGGTGCAGATTTTATAATACAAGGAGAAGGTGAAATAGCTTTAAAAGAATTGGTTGACGCGCTAGAAAATAATACTAATACCTCTGAAATTAAAGGACTTGTTTTTTATCAAAACGGAAGTATAAAAAAAAATCCGCAACGACCTGTTTTACGAGATTTAGACGAGCTTCCAATACCAGCATGGGATTTGATAGATATTAATGCTTATAAAGCCATTTGGACTAGTGGCGGAAATAAGTTTACATTAAATATTGCCACTACTCGTGGTTGCCCTTTTAAATGCAATTGGTGTGCAAAACCAATTTACGGCAACCGTTATAATTCGCATTCACCAAAATACATTACAAAACATATAAAATACCTCTCAGAAACTTATGGAGTCAATCGTTTTTGGATGTGTGATGACATATTTGGATTGAAACCAAATTGGGTTCAGGATTTTAATAAAGAACTTAAAAAAGAAGAGCTTTCAATCTCTTATTACATTCAAAGTCGTGTTGATTTATTATTAAAAGAAGACACTATTGATGCTTTAGCAGAAAGCGGATTAGAAGAAGTGTGGGTTGGTGCAGAAAGTGGCTCACAAGCCATTTTAGATGCAATGGATAAAGACACAACCATTGAACAGATTTATGAAGCCACACGATTACTAAAAGAAAAAAACGTTAGAGTCGCTTTCTTTATTCAGTTTGGATATTTAGGAGAAACCAAAGAAGATATTTCTAAAACCATTGCTATGATTAAAGAATTGGTGCCAGATAATATTGGTGTTTCCGTGTCTTATCCTCTACCTGGAACAAAGTTTTATGATAAAGTAAAAGATGATTTAAAACTAAAAGCCAATTGGACAGACTCTGACGATTTAGCAATGCTTTTTAAAGGTACATACAGCTCTGCATTTTATAAAAAACTTCAGCGTTATGTGCATAAAGAATATAGAAAAAGTCAAGCATTTGAAAACTTAAAAAATGGTATTAAACATCCATTTAAATTATCTAAGCAACAACTGAGATCTATAGTATTATTAGGTTATTATTTACCTTCTGCTTTTTTAGATAAACTGCAACTTAAAAATATGGAACTCTCTAATGGTTAATGGTTTTGATATAGCTTCTGTAGAATACGATTCTGCATTTACCTTTTCTAACATTGGTAAAGCACAGCGTCGTATGGTATATAAATATCTAAATCCTCTTCTTAATCAAAAAGAGAAGCTTTCTATTTTAGAGCTCAATTGTGGAACTGGAGAAGATGCTATTCAATTTGCCAAATTAGGGCATCATATCTTAGCTACAGACATTTCTGAAGGTATGATTAAAGTGGCAAAAGCAAAGACACATTCAAAAAACTTGAGTTTTAAAATTCAAGATATTAATACCATTGATGAAACCTCTTTTAACAGAAAGTTTGACCTTATATTTTCAAATTTTGGTGGTTTAAACTGCTTGTCTCAAATTGAATTAAAGACATTTTTTTATTCAGCTTCGCAATTACTTCACGCTAATGGTAAAATTATTTTAGTAATTATGCCTAAGCATTGCCTTTGGGAACAAACTTACTATACGCTAAAAGGTGATTTAAAAAATGCCAAAAGAAGAAACACATCAGGACGTGTATTTGCCAATGTTGACGGTGTTAATGTAGAAACTTGGTATCATAATCCTAACGACATTATAGATTTAGCGAAATCACATTTCAATACTGTAAAGGTGAAACCAATAGGATTATCAATTCCTCCGTCTTATCTTGAAAATTCATTTTTATCAAAACAACCAATAATATCCGTTTTTAAAGCATTAGATAATACATTTACTAGCGCTTTTTGGGCTAAATATGCAGATCATTATTTAATAGAACTGACAAAAAAATAACTAATGAGCATTGTACTTACACATGCATATTATCTGTACGAAGATGCCAAAGAACAGGCTGTAATGAAGCCTTATGCTCCGCTAGGTTTACTTTATATTTCTGGTTATTTAAATGAAAATAACGTAGAAAATCATCTCTATGATTCTACATTTTATTCAAAAGAAGAACAACTGATTTTTATAGAAGAAAAACAACCCAAAGTTGTTGCTATTTATACCAACTTAATGACAAAAATTAATGTTATTAAACTGGTTAAAATTCTAAAAACAGAAAAGAAATACGGTTTCCCAAAACTGATTTTAGGTGGTCCAGATATTACTTACAATTGTGAAAACTATCTCAATACTGGAGTAGATTTTCTAATCATTGGCGAAGGAGAACAAACGACTTTAGAGCTCTATAATGCTATTAAAGAAAATAACGATTTTAGCAAAATTACAGGTATTGCATATTTAGAAAATGGCAGCGTTGTAAAAACACCACCTAGAATTAAAATGAAAGATCTTTCGGAATTGCCTTTGCCTAATAGAGCTGCAATTCCGGTAGATAAATATTTAAGTACATGGAAAACGCATCATGGTAAAAGTTCAATGACAATTAGCACTCAAAGAGGTTGTCCTTATACTTGTAAATGGTGCAGCACAGCAGTTTATGGACAAAGCTACAGAAGACGACCTGCAAAAATGGTTGCCGCTGAAATGTTGATGTTAAAACAAACCTATAATACGGATAGCATTTGGTTTGTAGATGATGTTTTTA
The DNA here is from genome assembly GCF_014297365.1 of Winogradskyella echinorum. Classification (GTDB taxonomy): domain Bacteria; phylum Bacteroidota; class Bacteroidia; order Flavobacteriales; family Flavobacteriaceae; genus Winogradskyella; species Winogradskyella echinorum. The sequence continues at coordinate 951,185 of NZ_JACOQD010000001.1, forward strand.
CCGTAAGTCATAAGTGGATAAAAGAATTCCATGAGGAAGTCTTAAAACAAAATGCAACTATTCCTTTTGAATGCATTACAAGAGCAGAGCGTTTAACTGATGAAGTTTTACAACTATTAAAAGAAGCTGGATGTTTCAGAATTTGGATTGGAGCAGAAAGTGGATCTCAAAAAATTATCGATGCTATGGATAGACGTGTCGATGTTGATGTTGTAAAATCTGCCATTAAGAAAACCAACGAAATTGGTATGGAAACTGGCACCTTTATAATGGTTGGCTATCCTGGTGAAGATGAACAAGATATTAATGAAACCATTACCTATCTAAAGGCAGCAAATCCAACACATTTTACAATTACTGTGGCTTATCCTATAAAAGGTACATCTCTTTATAATGAAATTGAAGACCAAATAACTGTTAAACCAAACTGGGACACCTCAACAGATAGAGATATTGACTTTACCAGAACCTATTCTCGTAAATTTTATGATTATGCGGTGAGGCGAATTGTGAATGAGGTGAATTTTAATAAAGAAATTCTAAAAGGGAGAAACAAAAATTTATTGACCTCTTTTAAGTTAAAAACAAAATCTATTATAGCACAAACTGGGATGAAATTATATAAAGGATAATGGATTTCAGTCAATTACATATAAAAAACAATGTTGTATATATCACTGAAGAGACTAACTCTTTTTCAGATGTTTACATCGCTGTTAGACAAAAGGAACAGCGTATTCTTACAGATAAAGAAGTTGCATTATTGCCAAAATTAAAGCGAAACGAGTGGGAATTTAGAGTTAAATCTACTGAACGATTTATAAATTATATAGATTCAAAAAAAGAAGCTCTAAACATACTCGATGTTGGCTGTGGAAATGGTTGGTTTACTAATGCAATCTCTAATGTATCTGAAAAAAATAAAGTTATTGGGTTAGATGTTAATAGAAATGAATTAGAACAAGCAGCTCGTGTTTTTAAAAGACAAAACTTACAGTATGTTTATTGTGATATTTTTAAAAAAGAATCTGGCTTTAAACAGCAGTTCGATATTATTACCCTAAACAGTTGTGTTCAATATTTTCCAGATTTTAGGAAGTTAATTTCAACTTTAAAAATGTTTTTAAAACCTAATGGAGAAATTCATATCATAGATAGTCCATTTTATAAGGCATCACAAATTACTGAAGCCAAACAAAGAACATTAAATTACTATAATAAACTTGGTTTCCCAGAAATGGCATCACACTATTTTCATCACTCGATTGATAACCTTGATGAATTTGAACATTTATACACTAATAAACACAAACTATTAAATAAAATTTTGAATAAAAAGGACTCACCTTTTCCTTGGATACGCTTTATAAAACAATAATCATTTGAATTTAAAAACGAACAATATAATATCTCCTTATATGGTACTAACCTTAGTACCTTTTCTATTATTGATGTTTACTAGAGCTTTAGGTTTTGATGGTCTATATGGACAAGATTCTTACGAATATTTAAGATACTCTAATGCGCTATATAATGCGTTAAATGGTGGTGAATCTGCGGGCGATTATTTTTGGCCATTGTACTACCCTTTATTTGGAGCAATTGCAAATTTTGTGTTTGGAAATATAACCATAACATTAAGTTCTATAACCCTTATTGCCTCAATAATTAGCTCAATTTATCTTTTTAAAATCATAAGACTCCTCTATGACAATACAGAATATGCACTTCATTTTATTATTCTGTTTTTTATTTTATCTCCTTCCATCTTTGTTTTTGGCGTGGTTATAATGTCAGATCTATTATCCACTTGTTTTATAATTTTAGCAATCTATCATGCCTTAAAATTTAATAAACAAAGTGTAACTAGGAGTTTATATTATGCAGCTGTATTTGCGCTATCAGCAATTATGACACGTTATGCAAGTTTTGTTGTTCTCGTTCCTTTTGGGTTTTTAATACTTTTTAAATTATTAAAACATAAACGTCAACTTGTACATCTTCTTCCTATTTTAATCATCTTAGGTATATTAAGTATTCCTCATTTTTATATTAGAAGTGATAATGTTTCTGGATTTTTAAATCACGATTGGCTGCAGCAATGGTCGTTTTTAAACTTTTTTAAGTCAGAATTTAATACCGTTGATGGCACATCTTATAACAAGTTACCCAACATTTTCTATGCCTTTTACAATGCCTATCATCCAAAATTTTTAATTATTGGTATTGTATTATTAGCTGCCATAGCTTTTAAAAAATTGAAATTTAAACCAAATAAAACAATACTGATTTCGTACCTATTATACAGTTTGTTTTTAGCTGGAATTCCTTTTCAGAACTCTCGTTTTTTAGTTCTAAATTTTGGTTTAATTTTAATTTTATTATTTCCTGTTTTTCAGTCTTTACTCCATAAATTCTCAGCACGAAAAAAAATTAGAAATAGTACTTTTCTATTTATTTTATTAATTCAAATTACACTTTGCATTTACGTTTTTCGACCTTTTTATCATAGAAATCAATTAGAAAAACGAATTGTAACTCTAATGAAACCTTACCAAAACAAAACACTTTACAGTTTTGATATTGATATTGCCTTAAAAGGCAGAGCATTAAATTTTGACTACAAAAACATGTGGATTGAACGCTATAGTAACTTTAACTCTAATGCTATGGTTTTGTTTAATCCTAATAAATTTAGGATTCAGTGGAAAGATAAAAACCCAATGCTAAATTGGAAAAACATGGAAGATAACTATAGATTAAAATTAATAAAAGAAGGTCCAGAAGGTTGGAAGCTTTATGAACTAAAAAACAAGAATTAAATAAGTTACAAACAGCATTGAAATCGAAAATTACACATATCGTTTTTTTAACTCCAGGCTTTGCAGAATCTAAAACTGATAGCACTACAATACCAGCGCTACAAGTGTATCTAAAAAGTCTAAAAGCTACGCTACCAAATACTAAAATGAGTTTATTAGCATTTCAATTTCCATTTTCTAATAACACTTATCATTGGAATGGTATAGATGTTATTCCGCTAAATGGTAAAAACAAACATTTAAAAAAACTCTTAATCTGGCGAAAAGCCATGCGGACTCTTTTAAAACTTCATATAGAAAATCCTATAACAGTTATACATAGTTTTTGGATTGGAGAATGTTCTCTAATTGGTTCTAAATTCTCAAAAAAGCATAATATTAAGCATATTTCTACAGTGATGGGACAAGATGCCAATCTTGGCAATAAATATGTAAAAGCCTTAATGAAAACTAATGTAGAAATTGTGACACTTTCTGAAAATCATAAGGCAACATTGTTTAATAATTATAAGTTACAATCTAAGATTATTCCTTGGGAATTAGACACCACATCTTTTCCAGTTATACAAGAAAGTACCATTGATATTTTGGGTGTTGGTTCATTAAATGAGGTTAAAAACTATTCACTTTTTGTTAAAATTATTGCCGATTTAGCTAAAACAAATCCCAATCTTAAAGTTGAAATCATTGGAGAAGGAACCATGCGTGCTGCCCTAGAGAAACAAATTGAAACGTTAGAGCTAAATGCCATTATTAACCTTACTGGTAAACTACCAAGACAAGACGTTCTTAAAAAAATGGCACAAGCAAAAGTTTTATTGCATACTAGTACTTATGAGTCTTTTGGGTTTGTGTTTTTAGAAGCTTTACACTCAGGCTTGCAGGTTGTTTCTTTTAATGTTGGTATCGCAGAACCCTTGCCCGAATGGAAAATTTGCACCTCAAACAAAGAGATGTTAGGGACTTTAAAATCCTTTTTCAATGAACCAATAAATGATAAAAAACGTGTTTACTTAACCGAGAAGAACAATTGTATTCAATCCTATTTAAAACTGTATAATGAATAGATTATTACTAATAGGAATAAATACAATACGAGGATTTTCTGGCCCTGTGTTCAATTTTTTAATTGCTCTTTTTGCTATTAAATATTATGGAAAAGAAGATTGGGGAACGATGATTAACGTTTTATTATCCGTCTTTTTAATTGTGTTTATTATTAGTTGGGGAAACAAAGATTATTTAATTAGAAAATATAGTCAACAACCCTCTAAAGTCTATAACGCTTTTTATTCTAATTTTTTTAGCAGAAGCCTTTTATTACCTTTAGCATTATTACTATTATTATTTTTTCCATTAAACATTGCTTGTTGGAGTATTATCCTAGTAGTACTTATGCATTCGTATAACGCCTTAGAAAGTTTGGTGATATACCATCAAAAATTTGGTGCACAGTTTATAGCAGAATTAATTGCTTTCTCACTAATTTTAAGTAGTATTTTTTACTTTAAAAGTTTTAGCTTAGAAACATTTTTAAAGCTGTATTGTATCACTTTTTTATTTAAGTTTTTATGGGTAATTATTGCTCTAAAGTTATGGAACGAGGATTTTTATTTTAAAATTTCATCCATCGAATTTAAAGCTTCATTTTGGTTTTTCATGCTTGGTTTGAGTGGTTGGGTTGCTTCAAAAATTGACTTGTATATCGTTAATTTTACAATGACAAAAGCTCAAATTTCAGAATACCAAATTGCAATTACGGCTTTCTTATTAATTCAATCATTATCCTACTTAATTATTTTACCTTTTAATAAGCATTTGTATAGACTTCCTGCAAAATCAATTGCTGAAATTAAAAGAATGTTGGCTTTAATTTCATTTCCGATAGTAGCCATATGTACTTTTGCTCTATGGCTTATTTTAGAAAAAATAGCACTTCTAAACTTACCTATTAAATTTTATATCTTAGGTGGTTTAGCTTCAATTCCTACTTATTTTTTTATTGTAGATATTATAATGTATTACAGAAATAAAAAAGAAAGTTCTATTCTAAAAATCAATTTTATAAACGCTATATTAAACTTAATTCTTACGTATATCTTAATTCAAGAAATGGGAATAATGGGAGCTATAATAAGCGTGTTTATAAACCAATGTAGCTTTTTGTGTTTTTATAAATTAAAGTTAATTAAATGAAAATACTCCATCCAAATAATGATCAATATTGTTCACTAGATGAATTGAAAAACTATTACTCTAATGGTTATTATTCCATTATATCGGATGACGAAAAAGAAAAATTAAATTATTTTTTGAATGCCTTTCAAGATTACAGAAAAACGAAAAATCTAATAATTACAGATAACACTTTGTATAAAAATCTTCCGTTTTCTATACATACAACTGAATGGAAAGAGAGGCAAAAAGATGTAAAAATAATTGATGCAACCATCGGCAACAAACAAAATTTAGAGATTCTAGATGTTGGTTCTTGGAATGGGTGGTTATGTAATTACCTTACAAAAAAAGGCCATAACCTAACTGGAATTAATTTTTTTGATGACGCGTTTGATGGCTTAAAAACTAACATCCATTACAATACAAAATTCACATTATTGCAAATGCAAGCTGATGAATTATATAGAATTGAAAAGAAATTTGACCTCATTATCTTTAATAGAAATTGGGCATTCTTTCAAAATCATGACACTGTATTTAATGATGCAAAAAAATTATTAAGTACTAATGGTCTAATCATTTTTACAGGATTAGCTATTTACAAAAATCCAACTTTAATTAAGCAACATTTTGAATCAAAAAATTTAGAGTTTAAAAAACGTTATAATATTCCTTTATTCTATAATCAATCTAAAGGGTTTTTAGATTATAAAGATAAAAAATGGTTAAAAAAAAGTGATATAAAACTCAATCCTTATAATCGGTTAAAAAATATTTTAAAGCATTATTTTCCTAAAAGACCTAAAATTTATTTTGGGATATACTTTAACTCAAATCTTTAATTAGACTATATGCTACAATTCATTAAATCATATAAAAGTCTGCTTTTTTACCGAAAACTAATTGGTAAAAACAACCTATGTTTTGATGTTGGAGCAAATCTAGGAATTAAGAGTAAATTATTTTTATCCTTAGGAGCTAAAGTTATAGCCTTTGAGCCTCAAACTAAATGCCATGAAGCATTACAAAAAATAACACACCGCAATTTTAAATTAAATAAAATAGCAATTGGGTCTAAAAAAGGTGAATTAGATTTACACGTAGGTAACCATATTGAAATAGCAACATTATCTAATAAATTTAAAACCTATTTTACTTCCGAAAATAGCTATTGGGATAAAAAAGAGACCGTTAAAGTTGTAACTTTAAATTCGCAAATCGAAAAGTATGGAATTCCGGATTTCTGCAAAATTGATGCAGAAGGCTACGAATACGAGATTTTAATAAATCTAAATTATAAGATTCCAATTATTGAATTTGAGTTTACTGGTGGATTTATAGAGGAAACAATACTATGCATATCTAAGATACAAAATTTAGGAGTTTATACTTTTAACTATGTACTCAATGAAAAAATAAAAATGAGCTCCAAAAAATGGATGTCAGCTAAAGAAATAACAACACAACTTAATGCAATGAACATTAAAAATCTTCATGGCAATATTTTTGCAAAATTGAATAATTAATGGCCAATAAAATCATCATTTTCAATCCTAAAAGTGCAAACGGTAAACATAGAATACCCAATTCTATTTTACAAGTTGGTGCCTCTATACATGGCAAATACGATTATGTATTTGTAGATGGTAATTTAGAAAAAGACCCATGGCAAACCATCTCTAATTATTTTAATACAGGCGAGTTTAAATACTTTTGTTCTACTGTGATGCCAGGACCTCAACTGAAACAAGCTATTCCATTTACAAAAAAAATAAAAGATAACTATACAAATGCAATAACCATTTGGGGTGGTTATTTTGCTTCAAATCAGTATAAGGTTTCTATAGAAGCACCTTATGTAGATTTTATTGTTAATGGCCCAGGAGACGTTACGTTTCCTCATTTATTAGACACCTTAGAAACAGGTAATTTAGAAGAATTAACAAACATTATGAATCTAATTTATTTAGAAGCTGATGGCACCATTATACGTACCAAAAAAGAAAAACTTCTAGAACAAGATAGTCTGCCTAAGCTACCTTATAAACATCTCAACTCATTTTACGATTTAGAAGGTTATTTAAGCCGCACATTTTTAGGTAATAAAACGCTTTCTTATCATTCTAGTTTAGGTTGTCCATTTACCTGTTCATTTTGTGCAGTGGTGCCTATTTATGATGGGCGTTGGAAAGCTAAATCAGCCAAAACAGTTTACAATGATGTCAAATACTTTAAAGACAACTATGGCATAGATGCTATAGAGTTTCATGACAACAACTTCTTTACATCAAGAAAACGCGTTGTTGCTTTTTCCGAACTAATAAAAAACGACGGAATAACTTGGTGGGGCGAAGGTCGTATAGATACTATTAATAAGTACTCGGATGACGACCTAAAACTAATGAAAGAAGCCGGTTGTAAAATGATTTTTCTCGGTGCAGAAACTGGAAACGACGAGATCCTTAAACAAATGAATAAAGGAGGTACGCAGACAGGGCAAGGGATAAAAGATTTTGCAGCGCGTTTATATCCAATTGGTATTATTCCTGAGTTTTCTTTTGTATTAGGAATGCCAGCAGATACACCAGAACAAGTGATGGCACAAATTGAGTGGGACATCAAGTTTATAAAAGAAATAAAGGAGATAAATCCAAATGCTGAAATCATTATTTATTTATACAGTCCTGTAGCCACGGAAGGTTCAGAGCTTTATGAGCAAATTCAAAAGGCGGGTTTTAGTTTTCCTAAAAAATTAGATGATTGGTTAGATCCTGCTTGGGAAAATTTCGATTTACGAAAAAATCCATTAACACCATGGCTAACACCAAAAATGGTAGATCGCATTATGAATTTTGAAACGGTATTAAATGGTTATTACCCAACAGCTTCAGATTTTAGAATTAAAGGGGTTAAGAAAAAATTACTAAGAGTCATCTCTAAAATACGCTATAAATCAGGAATTTACAAATACCCTTATGAGATTAAAGCATTACATAAAATTTGGAAATATAGACAACCAGAAATTGAAGGATTTTATTCAGAATGATTAGAAAGCTACTAAAAAAGATATCGCACCCATTACTAAAATTCGGAACAGAAAAGTATTTCTCAAAACCTAGGCCATTTAGTTACGAAGGTGTTGAAGTTTTGGTGATGCCAGGTGTTTTTCCACCTCATTACACCTTTAGCACCAAAATACTTTTAGACTATATAAGTCAAATTGAACTGAAAGGTAAAACAGTTTTAGAATTAGGTTGTGGCTCTGGGATTATTTCTTTATATACTTCAAAAAAAGAAGCTATAGTAACAGCATCAGACATTAATGAAAGTGCATTAACTGCATTAAAAGAAGCTTCAATTAAAAACAATTTAGTAATAGAAATTATTAATTCAAATTTGTTTAAAGCAATAACAAATTCTAATTTCGATTACATTTTTATTAATCCGCCATATTATCCAAAATCACCACAGGATGTTAAAGAAAAAGCATGGTTTTGTGGGGAATATTTCGAATATTTTGAAGATCTTTTTAAACAGTTATCTCAAAGAAAAGACAAAAATGTAATAATGATCTTGTCTCAAGACTGTAACATAGATAAGATTAAAGACATAGCTTTTAAAAATCATTTAAAATTAGAAATAGAATTAGAAAGAACAACCATAGCTGAAAAGAATTTTATTTATAGAATTATTACAATCTAAATTTTTAATTAAACTGATCTTTAACGATACATCAATGAAAAATAAAAGAGCGACCAAATTTGGTTGCTCTTTTTAGTTTGTAAGAAACTAGACCATTCAGATACACTAATCTTTAATTACTCGTTTTGTAATACTAGCTCCGTTATTCTTATTGGTAATTTCTAAAAAGTAAATGGCATTTTCTAATTGATCTAAATTAGAAATAACTATTGAACCATCCATTGAGTTTTTTATCTCATTTAAAATAACTCTTCCCTTTATGTCAATTATACTAATATTATAATCGTCGTTATTACCATTAATAAATTTAATCGTTAAAGACGAACTGAAAGGATTAGGACTTATTTCAATTGACTCTAATGTTAATTCTTCTGTACTAAGCGAACCACCACAAATTGACCAACCCATATCTTCCATAAAACCAAGGGTAACTAATCCAGGGTTGTGTATAGCTTCACCTGGCGCAATAAAAGGAGTCATTAAAGAATTAGGATGACCTGCAAAATATGTAGATTCATCCCAATGACTATAGCTAGAACCACCATTAAATGTTGATGGTGCATAAGTAGATGGTTTTACACCTCCATTTTGAGAGGTAGCAATTGGTCCATTACAAAATAAGTTATTCCCTGTAAATTCAGAAAGTAGAGCCGCAGATGGATCTGTAAAACTTGTTATTGGAGCTGGTGTTCCATTTTCAATAAATTGGTCCCAAGGAGTTATAAAACCACTGTTTCTAAGGGCTCCAACTACTGGTGGATCTGGATCTGGATTACCGTCAACATCAGTTGGTACTCTGCCAAATCCAAGAATACCTAGACCATGACCAAGTTCGTGTAATACAACCGATACAAAATCTACCTGCCCTCCAGGAGGGTTAGCATCTAAACCAAAATAAAAATTTGCAGTACTACTAAAAGTTGCTACAATATCATTAGAAGTCCCTGAAGGACCATCGGAATCTTCACCTATAAGTTGCTCTCCAAGCGCAGAAGCAAAAGCCATATTTGTTGGAAATCCTGGAACATTAATTATAAATCCATCAGGACCAGCACCACCCAGTACGCCATCACCTAAGGGTCCAAAATTAGCAAATACTCTAATAGGCACAGGCGATTCTAATAAATTAGACCAAATATCTACAGCTTGTTGAAAAGCAGCTTGTGCTTGCGGTGTAAATCCATTATAGTTTACAATAAAAGTAGAGCAACCACCTCCACCATTAATGACTTTTTGTCTAATATAGTTAGGGACTTTAATAGAAGATTTATGACTGTTAGGACTTGGATAATATCTACAAACGTCCCAATCTAAATCAATCACTTCAATTTCAGAGTTTTGAGCTTGTATAAAAGATGACAGAACAAATAATAAGGATAACCCAAAAACGGTTATCCTCTTTTTGTTAAAAAATTTAAACTTGTAATTTTTCTTCATTATATATTAGTGTTTAGTTAGGACTTAAAGTTAATGTTCTTAGTCTACAAAATCTCATAAACTTACTATTTTATGCATAAAAAAGAGCGACATAAAATTTATGTCGCTCTTCTACTACAATCTATTATTCTATAATTTATAAAACAGCTACTCTACAATTAACGTATATTGAGGCGTAGGATTTAATGGGCAGAAATACACATATTCACCTTTTGCTAATGTTGTTACTTTACTAGTCTCTTTGGTGTTATTCTCTACAGCTTTGGTAACATAAGCTGTTGATATATGATTTTCTGGTTTAGAGGCATCTTTGCCTTTTGGTACTAAAACAAATCCTACTTTATGACCTACATTGTTATTTGAGATTTCAAAAATGTAGTTACCCTCTTTTAACGTAATTTCTTTTTGAGTAAACTCTCCTTTAGTTTGCTCTAAAGTTACAACTGTAGCTTTAGCTTTCATTTTGTCTTGTGCATTACCAATTAATGTAAAGGTTAATGCAATTACTAATATTGAAATGATTTTTTTCATAATGTTAAAATTTATAGTTTATTTATTATTATACTGTTTCAGTTTCTAACGGTTGAGCTACTGGAAAATCTACAGGAACTTTAGTTGTACTATGTACATAGTTAGAAATAGTTTTATCACCTACTAAAGAAATAGTATCTATTAAATTTCCTTTGGTATAACCAGCATTAAAAAAGTTTTCTAATACCGCTTCATCTGTCTTTCCTCTATTTTCAGTAATGTTTTTTGCCAATTTTGCTAAAGCATTAAGTTTTGCATTATCTGAAGAAAAACCAGCTCTAAATTCTAAGATTTGTTCATCACTAAAACCATTCATTTTTCCAATTGCAGTGTGAGCAGAAAGGCAGTAAATACAATCATTTACTTGACTAACAGCTAAGTTTACTACTTCTTTCTCTTTAGCAGACAAAGATGTTTTAGCATTTGCAAAGTTTAAGTAGTTTTCTAATGCTGTATCACTATGCGCATAAGTTGCATATAAATTTGGCACAAAACCTAAACCTTTATTAAGGTTGTCAAAAATTGCTTGATTGTTTGTGCTTACGTCTTCTCTTGTTGGTACATTAAATGTGTTCATAATTTTAAATTTTTATTCTGAATTTTTATTCAGCGTTTTGTTATTATTTTTTGTTGATACAAAGTTGCGACAGATAAGAAACTTATGGAATGATTATATTTCCCTTAGGCTTGTCATTTTTTCCCTTTGCAATTTTTTAGCTTATATGCGGCCTTTCAGCATCACAATAAAAATCATGGATGTATTTATGCTCGCAATATGTTTTAGTAACAATTGTGTTTGTTATTGGTTTAGGGCTTCTTCTAAATATTTCAATGAGATTGAATATTGATTTGTGTTTAAGTTTCATCTTGTTATTGTTTTAATATTACAATGCAAAGATGACGCAAGAGATAAAGTTAAAGAATAGTAAAATTGCCCAAGAGCTTGTCAATTTTTCCTAACCATTAGTTTTAAGACCTTTTTTATAGTTAGATGGAGTTAAAGATGTATGTTTTTTAAATAAACGACTTAAATGCGAAGGGTCTTCAAAACCAATTTCAAAGGCAATTTCTTTTGCCGTCTTATTTGTATAGGTTAATAATCGTTTTGCTTCCAAAACAATACGCTCGTGTATAATTTGTAAAGGACTTCTATTAAGTTTAGCAAAATTATTAGATAATGTTTTTGGTGATCTAAACAATTTTTCAGCATAAAAAGCTACACTATGCTCAGTTTTAAAATGCTGTTCTACCAAAAAATTAAACTCACGCAGTAAATCTACTTTAGAGCTTTTAGGAGTTTCAACTATACCTTCTTTAGTCTTTAATAACCGTGTACATTTAATAATAAATCTTGCCATTAACATTCTAAGCATTTCTGCTTGTATATTGTCTTCGGTTTCTAATTCATCTATAAACACATCATGAAGCGTTTTAAATTTATATCGCTCAGTGTCATTTAAATGAATTACAGGAATATTAGTATTTCCAAAAAACAAAATACCAGCACAGCTTACTTCTTGGTCGTGGTCTTTAATACAATAAAATTCTCTATTAAATTGATAAACAATGGCATCATTACCTTTTATATATTCTAAGTACTGAATTGGAGTAAGTGCTAAAATACTATGAGGTTTAATTGTAAAAGGAATACTATCTATAATGATTTCAATAGCATCAGAATTAGACCAAATAAAAGTATAAAATTCGGTCTGTTTAGCTTTACTAAACGACTTTAAATCCCCTTCATTACCAATACTAAAAATGGCGTTGGTAGAAAACTCTTTAAATGTATAAATCATAGCCACTAAGTCTCATTTATGGCATAGACATTACAAATAAATTTAAATTTTATAATTTAAAAGGCGCCAGAAAACTTTGACTAACACTTAATTTTTTCTGACGCCTGATTTTAAAAACATATAATTATTGAGCGCTCCAACCACCATCAAGAGCAAATGAAGTACCTGTTATAGTTGTAGAGCTTTCTTTAGCAAGAAATATTGCCATATCTGCAATGGCTTGCACAGGTACAAATTGTTTTACGGCTTGTTTTTTTAGCATCACTTTTTCAACCACCTCTTCTTCAGTCATTTGATGTGCTTTGGCCTGATCTTTTATTTGGCCTTCAACCAATGGAGTTTTTACATATCCAGGACAAATAGCATTACAAGTAATATTGAATGGAGCTCCTTCTAAAGCTAGTACTTTCGTCATACCTATTACTCCATGTTTAGCCGTAACATATGCCGATTTAAATTCTGAAGCTCTAATGCCATGTACAGAAGACACATTAATTATCCTTCCGAACTCTTGAGATTTCATTTGTTTCCAAGCGGCTTTTGAAGCGTAGAACACAGCATTCATATTAATGGCTATAATATTTTCGTATTTCTGATTTGGAAAATCTTCTATTGGTGAAACATATTGAATGCCAGCATTATTTACTAATACATGAAGCGCACCAAAAGTTTCAATGGTTTTTTTTATTAATGCTTCAATAGCTTTGGATTGTAATAAATTTGCATTAGAAAAGGCAACTTTTATCCGATGCTTATCTCCAATTTCCTCGGCTATTTCAGGTCCATTTTTCTCTAAGCCATGAAACATAATATTATAGCCTTCTTTAGCAAATTGCTTTGCAATTCCTAGACCAATACCACTTGTGCTTCCTGTAATAAGAACGGTTTTATTCATGGTTTAAAAATTTTTGAAGTTCGAGATTAAATGCCTCTGGTTGATCTATAACCACTCCGTGTCTTGAGTTTTTAATAACACTTAAACTAGCATTTGGCAATTTTTGTACATAGTCTTCTTTAAATGATACAGGTGTATAATCCATGTCTGATGCTACAACAAGTGTTCTAGTAGAAATTTCTTTTATTCGATCTCCCAAACCCCAAGCCATTAAGGTTACAAAAGAATTGTAATAGGCATTATAATCGTTGTTTTTACAACGCTCTTCAAATTGATTTCTTAATTCTATTTGGTGATCTTCAGGAAACATATTAAACGAAATTTCTTTAGCTAATTGAGCTAAACCTTTAGTTTCTAAATAATGTGTTCTACTCTGTAAAAGTTCTTCACCTATTTCTCCCATATTGTTAAAATCTGGTCCACTATTTACAATAACTAGGTTGTCTAAATATTCAGGATGTTTAGCTGCCATTTCAAAAGCGACTGCTCCTCCCATGGAAAAACCAACAATAGTTGCCTTTTTAATATTAAGTTGGTCTAAAAACTGTTTGACATCTTCAGTCATTAATTCTACACCGTAATCTGACTTTGGTTTAGTAGAATTACCATGTCCTCTGAGGTCTAAAGCGATGACTTTGTAATTTTTTGAAAAGAATGGAACTTGTGCGTCCCAATCTTTTTTTGTTGATCCTAATCCATGAAGCAATAGAAGTACTTGTCCTTCTCCATAAGCTTCATAATCAAGTTCTATAGTATTAACTTGTAATATTGGCATGGTTAAGACGCTTAGTTATTTTCTGGAGCTTTGTTTTTAAAGAAGTTGATTTTATACTTCAATTCAAAAGACACTAAAGTTTCTATTACTGGAGAAGCAACAAATTCTCTAACTTCTGCGTTAAATAAATTTGTAATATTAAGACCTAAAGATAAGCTGTCCGAAAAATTATAACCTGCGTTTGCATCTACTGTAAATCCACCTAACTGACCGTAGTTCCATGTTCTTCCAACTTGGGCATTTTCAACAATTTCGTTAACTCCGTCACCATCTTGATCTTGTGTTTCAGCAGCTACATTTATACCAGAGAAGAAATCATACTTTTGTACATATCTTCCGTAAATTGCTCCATAAAATTTTCCTTTATTGTAATGAAATCCTAAGCTAAATTTATGATTTGGTGTATTAATTGGCAATTCACTTTCTAGTACTTGGCCATCTAAATTTCCATCATTATCAAGATCATTTTTATCTAAATCGCGATCAAAGTAAGAGTAGTTAAACGATGTTCTTAAATTGTTATTAAAGTAATAGTTAAGTCCAATATCTAGACCATAAGTATCTACATGTCCAAAGTTTAAATAGGTTAGTACAAATGAGCCGTCTGAACCTGGAACAACATCGCCTATTGGTTTGTCACCAACATGTGTTACAAAGTTACCATTTGCGGCATCAGCTACATTACGTAGTGGACTAATAAAATTATCGGATTGATTATAATAAGCATTAGCATCTATGAATAATTTATCAGATAACTGACCTTTATAACCTATTTCGTACGAGTTAATAGTCTCTACATCTAACTTCTGAATTTTTGTACCATCAGTTAATGTAAAACCTTCACCATTACCGAGAACTAAACCTCCAAATAAATTACCTTTAAGATTAAGAATCGATGGTACGGCAATACCTTTACCATAGGTTACTCTAAAGGTTCCATTATTCATTTTTTTAGTTATTGCCACCTTTGGAATAAAGTTAGAGCCATATAACTCATGATTGTCTACACGTCCTCCAAATAAAAAGCCCCATCCAGAATCTTCCATTTTATATTCTAACTGTGTATAGATACCTGTTTGGTCTAAGTCTATGCCATCCTCATCTAGTAAATAAGTGCCTTTTGAGTCTGCCATGTCTAACTGATACTGAGCACCAACGGTTGCATAAAAATTTCCCCAATTATTATTGTACTGAGCTTCTGCATTAAATCGTTGCGAGTCGTCTTTGAACAGAGCACCTCTTTGTAATGCAATACCTTCTCCTTGGTTTGCACCAGTTTGAAACCATTGTTCGGTGAAAGAACGTTCTCTTGCTTCTTCTTCTGAAAATCCATTTTCTATAAACGAAACATAGTTTTGAGTTCTTTGGTTCATTGCATAGGTTTTGTCTGTTTTACTCCATGTGTAATACGTATTTGCAAAGAAATGCTTAGACACATATTTTAATTGTGCTACATCGATGCTCCAATCTTTTATCTGATTTCTACCTGCACTAGTAATACCTATATTGTTGTTGTTACTATGTCCATAATATCCAGAAATTTCTGAACTCGATGTTGGTTTGTAGAATAATGAAGCACCATATTTTTGTGAATCAAAATCGCGATCTAAATCTAATTCTTTATAAGCGTTTGTGCCCACATAAACACTATCTACATAATTAAACTCTGTTCCTTGAGATCTTTCAAAATGAAATTTATAAGCAAACTTTTCATCTATAACTTGTGCATGTCTTAATCTAGCTGTAATAACATTTTGGTTTCCTGCTCCAACTGCAAATGTTGTTCCTTCTGAACGTCTCGGATTTTTAGTTATGGTACTAACAAGTCCGTTATGAGCATTTGGGCCATAAAGCGTTCCATTAGGACCTAGTAATATTTCCACACGCGCAATATCATCTTTAGTAACAGTAGAAAATGAACCCATTGGTAAACCCGTAGCTATTAAGGTTGAAAGCCTATCATCTGTAACTTGTAAATTCTTAGAATTAAAAGCAGAATTAAATCCTCTTATATTAATACCAGTACCTAAAACACCACTTCTTACAAAGTCAACACCTTTTTGTCTAGAGGCTAATTCTCCAATATTAAAACTCGAAAATTCTTCAATATCTCTTGCACTAATTACATTTACAGTGGCAGGTACATCGGTTATTTTTTGCGGTTGCTTATTTGCCGTAATAATAACTTGGTTTAAAACCGTATCAGATTCCTTTATAGAAGTGTTGAGCGTAGTAGCACTCCCAGCTGTAACTGTTACGCTTTGTATAGAAGTTTCGTAACCAAGGTAAGACACTGAGACATCATAGGTGCCTGGAGCTATGTTCTCAATAATATAATTGCCATCAAAATCTGTTACAGTTCCTTTGTCTAAGGCTTTAATATAAACCGTAGCGCCAGATAAAGGCATACCGTTTACTTCGGTAATAATTCCTTTAATACTTCCGGTATCTTGAGCGTAAATATTAAAAGAACTAATGAGGGTAAGTAAAAAGAATAGTTTTTTCATAATATAAGACAATTGATTAAGTTAGTTTATTTATTAGTTTGTAGAGCAATCTATTATGAAATTGAAAATAAAGACAATTAAAAGGAAAAGCTTTTAAGTGTGACTTTCTTAAATTTTTAAGATATAATTTGAAGTTTAATAGCTGAAAAGGGTCGATTTTGCTATACTTTATTAGATGTGCGACTTTAGCTCTAAAAAGGCTTCGGGTAAATTGTTTGAAAGTCTATCGATGACCTTAATCATTAATTGTTTTTGGTTTTTTGTAGGATGAATCGCTTTAAGTGGTGCCTTAATTTCTTCTAATAAACGATTAGAATTTATTTGTCCTTCCATATATCTTGAAAGTGAAATACTCCAAAAAATATTTGGAACATAGTTGTTTTGTTTTTGCCGTTCACTTTCCTTTTCAATTAGGTTAAACTTTGAGGCTAGCTTTAAAACTTCCTCATATTTTTCAAGAATTATCAATACATTAATATATGAGGTAAAAAAATGATGCCAGCGATGGTTTAAGACTTCATTTTTATATTTTTTTAAAAAGGTTTTTGCAGTAGATTCAGCAAGTTTATGTTTTTGAAGTTCAGACAGAACACGCACGCGATACGAACAATAGCCTATTTTTTGATGGTAATTATGAGTCTCCTTATATAGATCGTGATGCTGTTCTAATAAAGTAAAAGCACCTTCTGGTTTATTATTTCTCAATAAAATGGCAACCAAATTATTTAGATACATTAGAGCATCATTATTCTTTTGCCTTATAGATAAATAACCATAAAATTCAGCTTCTTCAAACTCATCTTGTTTAGAGTGAAGCAATACTCGGCTTGCATAATAATTAGATAATAAACGTCTAGAGTACATTTCACCTTCACTGAAATAATAATCAATTTGGTTAAAAATAACTTTTAGCTTATCGTTCTCGTTATAATTGGTGTACATAAAAGCGAGTAAAACAAATGCCTGATATCTGTTTTTGCCATCTATATTTTTATCATTAAAAACGTCGAGTAACCACGTTTCTAAATGTTTTGTTTCGTTATTATTTCGGGTGTATTGATTAGTAATTTCTGTAGTTGCCTTGTAGAGTTTATCTTTTATCTCTTTGGCTTCTGCGTACTTAGTTTTGTATGTTTCTATAAAATCTGCTACGACATCATGGTCTTTGTAGCGCATTCTTACTAATAGATAAGACTTATATTCCTTAGCAAGCTCATATAAATTCTGAAAATTGAACTCAATATTTTTATAGGATGAAATATAATTTAAAAAGTCTTTTTCTTCGTTTGAAGCAATAGCATCTGTTAGGATTTTTTTATTTAAAGACATAATCCATGCAATTGTAGCATCTACATCTATGCTTGCAAGTTTTTTCTCAATCCAATCTTTTATATAGGAATATTTTCGTTTATCAATTGTAGAATCAAAAACTACAGGTTTGTTTTGAGATAAAGCATTAGCAATAACTAATGAAATTATATTGCGTTTTTCAGAGTCCGTAAACTGATATCTATTTTCTAGATATTTGGCTTCATTAGGTAAAATGGTTTTACTAAACTCTGTAAATTTTTTAAGCTTTGTTTTCATTCTGCATCGACAAATTGCTGAATGAGCATATTAATTTCTGAAGGTTTTTCATATTGAACAAAATGTCCAGCATCTTTTATGTACTTCACCTTTACAGATTTTATATACTTTTTAGCTACATTACCAACATCTTCAACACTTAGCTTTGGATTAAAATAACGGTTAGGAATCAGTGCATCCATATCACCAAACACTACTAAGGTTGGTTGAGAAATGGCTTCTAAATCTTTAATAACAGGTTCATCTAACATGCCCGAAATACTGTTTGCTATAGCATCACAATGTGCTTCAAAATCTGAAGCTTCTTTTATTTTTTTTCGGTCTTCAATCATTTTTGAAACCGATTCTGGTATGGTATGAAAATTAAGTGCGTAGTTTTTTTCAATTTGTGCATCGGTTGTGTTTTTAACCATTTCTGGCGAAAAATAACCCTTCATAAATGTTGCATTAGTTGCTGTAAATTGCTCTAAACCTGCAGGAGCAACTAAAATTAATTTTTCAATAGTATTAGGATAAGCTGCAGCAAATTTTATACTGGCTTGGCCTCCCATGGAATGACCAACTAAGACGACATTTTTAAGCTGAAGTTTTTCTATAAATTTGTACAAAACTTCAGCAAAAAAGGAAGGTGTATACACAGCATCAGGTTTAGATGATTTTCCGTATCCAGGCAGATCTAAAGCAATGCATGTATATTGATCTTTTAGTGAGGCGATATTTTTAGACCAAGCATCAGAATTACTACTTAAACCATGCACAAATAAAAGTGTGATTTTATTGTTGCCTTCTTTTATATAGTTTATTTCCAAGCTGTCAATAGTTATGGCATGGGTTTTAAAATTATAATCTGAAAGTAATTCTTTCATTGGTTTTTTAGTGTTTTGAGAAAATAGTGTAGCGTTAAAAAAAAGAATTAATAATACTATTCCAAATCGTTTCATTGTTGGGATTTTAAAGCGTTAAAATATTTATTGAGTTTTTTTCGAGATACTTTCCCGACACTGGTTATTGGAATTTCGTCTAGTATAAAAATGTACTTTGGGTGTTTAAAAGCTACCAAATTATTTTTTAATTCTTCACGTATTTCAGTAACCGAAAGGTCTTTATTTGTTGAGGTTACAAAGGCTATACCACATTCTCCCCATTTGTCGTCTTTAACACTTAAAACAACCGCTTTTTTTATGGCTTCTATCTGTTCTAATTGTGTTTCAATTTCTTGAGGATAGATATTTTCACCTCCAGAAATATACATGTCATTTTTACGACCTTTTATGTATAAAAAGCCTTCATTATCACTGTAGGCAAAATCGCCTGTGAATAACCAGCCTTTCTTAATTTTATTACTTGTTTTAACTGAGTTATTCCAATATCCTGGAGTAACGATATCTCCTTTTATACAGAGTTCGCCAACTTCATATGGCTTTACAGTTTCTCCATTAGTATTCACAATTTTTATATCTAAATAAAAATTAGGTTTTCCAATAGAATTAGGTTTAAGCTCTGTCATTTCATGGTGTAATGACGTAATGCTTGGTCCTGCTTCTGTCAATCCATAACCTGGTCTAATAAAAATGTTTTTCTCTTTTTTCCAAAAACTAACCAGTTCTGATGGCACTTTTTCGCCACCAGAAATAATATAACGCAACTTTCTAAGATTTACATCTTTAAAAACAGGTGTTTTTTGCATCATCAATAACATAGTTGGCAATGCCATAAATAAAGTGGTCTTATTGAGCTCTAAGAGACACAATATTTTTTCGGCATCAAATTTCTCTAACATGCCTATATGTGCTCCTTTATGTAATAATGGTGTTACGAAAACATGCCAGCCAGAGGTATGGTAAGGCGGTAATGTATTTATGGTAGAATCTCTGAATGTAATGCCGAGTTGCATGGAAGTATTTAGGCTGTTCCAAAATAACATTTTATTGGTGTAAACAACACCCTTTGGTGTACCAGTTGTGCCAGATGTATAGAAAATGAATAACGGGTTATCTTCTTTAATCTGAAAAGTTTGAGTTGTTAAATATCCAGAAGTTTCATAATAATTAGATAATCTTTCAAAAGTTGAAATGTTTAAATTCTGAATTGGTAATTGTTCTGCTTTGTCTTTGTGATTGTTATTATAAATAAATAAACTTGGTGTGCAATCAACAACCAATTTAGATATTTCATTAACAGACTGTCTGTAATTTAATGGTACCAAAACAAGTCCCATTCGCTGGCATGTAACAAACAGAACCATGTACTCTAAACCATGATCTGCTAAAACTGCTATTCTATCACCTTCTTCGAGATGGAATTCTGTAAATTTTTTAACTAAACGATTGGCATAGATATGTAATTCGCTATAAGTATAGCTTTTATTAGCATCATACGAAGTAATAGCGACTTTATCGGGAGTGTAATCTGCCCATTTAGCTGTCCAATCTAACCTATCCACGTTCTACTTTTTTTGAATCTATTTTAAATATAATATAACCAACAATTAAAGATGTGATAATTCCTATTGCAGCTGAAACACCAGGATTATTTACTGGTTCTTGCATGTAGGGCGTCAATCTGCCATAATAAATTCCAAAATGCACTACAATAGCAGTAATACTAGCAATAAATACAGATCGGGTTGAAACATGTTTTAAAAATGTGCCAAATAAAACAGGTACAAAAGCAGCGGCGAAGTAGGCATAGACCCCATTTTGGGCGAAAATTGCCACACTAACGTTAGGGTTTTTTATCTGTTCCCAGCTTAATAAAAAGCTTACAATACCTAAAACTATTATAACCACTTTATTTATGGTTATGGTCTTTTCAGTAAATTTATCATTAAATAGAGGATTAATTATATCTGAAGTAATAGTTATAGATAAAGATTGAATTAAACTTTCTAAAGTAGATAAACCTGCGGAAATTAAACCCACCACAATAACTAAACCAACAGCCACCGAGAACTTTGTGACTACATAGGTTGGAATAATTTCATCCATTCGTAGTTTCTCACCATTTACCATAAAATCTGGAAAACTGATACGAGCATAAAGGCCAACAATAACAACTAAAAAGAAAACAATCATAAAAGCAATACCACTAAATAGATAGGAATTAATTTTACTGGAATCCTTTAGTAATAGGGATTTGGTAATAATATGTGGTTGACAAACAATCGCAACACCAATAACAATTTGGGTTAATATAATTTCAAAATAATCTCTAAACAAGAAACTCGATGGGTTCGTAGATTTTGTTAAATTAGGATCAATTGCGTTTAGTTTATCCATAAAACCAGTAACACCATTTGCAAAATATTCCGAACCAGATCCTATTAATATTAGAGCTACAATACACATTATTATTGCTTGGATGGTATTGGTGTAAACCATAGAATTTGCACCACCAAACATCATATACCCAAATACAAAAGCAGTAATTGCCATAAGTACGTAAAACGGTTCTGCGTTTAGTGATTTTGAAATTACTTGTGTTAGTCCTACATTAATAAGTACAATAAATGTAATTAATAACAGTGCAATAAAACCAAAGAAGAAGGCATAACTTTTACTTTTATATCGTTTGCCTATCCATTGTGCCATAGTTGTAGCCTTTACTGCATTCCCTTGTTTAACAAAGCCTTTTGTAAAAACAATTAGGGAAATAAATGCCGCAGTTGGCAATACAATAGCAAAAGAAATAACTCCAGAAATACCATAAAGTGCAATAAATCCAGGATTTATAATAAAGGTGGCAGCACTTGTCATGGAAGCTGCTAAGGACAAACCAACAACCCAAGATGGAAAGCCAATATTGCCAACGGCATAATCTTTTATGTTCGTGTTTTTACGAGCGCCTCTAATGACGAAAAATAATATTACAGCAGCATAAACTGCTAATAAAATCCACATATACGTCACTAACTTGTCTGATGCTATCATTGTTTTTATTAGTCTTTAAAACAAATAACAAACTTTAAATAATTCTAGTCCTTACTATTTTATTTTATACAGGTGTGACTTTTGAGTTATATTGAGTTTATTTTATAGTAAATACTAATTTATATAAATAAAATAGAAGTGCGACTTATTGTTACGTAAATTAATTGGGATAGTTTTTATAATACTTTTATGATGCTTCGTTCATTACATTGGTTTGTATCTATTAAGAAGGTTAAATGAGATATCAAATTGGCCAAAATTAAAAGAGTAACTAACCGTTCTTAGAAATAGTTTCGCTATTACATATACTATATTTGAATGTTGAATAAAATCTAAACGAATAGGCTTAAAACGATGGAAATTTCTAAAACAAGTCTAAAAACTTTAGGCAACTTTTTTAAGAAGATCAAAGCAAGGGCATTTTTTACAGCGCTTATTTTCTGCCTTTTTGTACTTTTTACAGCACTTGGATTTTACTTTACCTAAAGCATCAAAACCAGAAGTTTGAAGAACTTTAATTCGTTCTTCTTTTAGTTTTTTGTTTTTCTTTTTTTTGCCCATTTGCAGTTCCCTATGGATTGGGATCTTTAAATTCGGCAACAAAAATAGTTATTTTTATTAATTCTAAATAAACTTTAACACTTAAATTCCAGCGCCAGGTGTCTGAGCAGCAGAGCTTACTGTAAGTTGTTGTATATCTCTATCAAACAAATACAAGCCACCTTTGTCATCTCCAATCATATTTATTTTATCAAGGATCGTTCTTGCCATAGCTTCTTCTTCAATTTGCTCGGCAACATACCATTGCAAGAAATTGTGTGTAGCATAGTCTCTTTCCTCAAGTGAAATATGAACAAGCTCATTAATGCTTTCGGATACAAAAACCTCGTGCTCTAATAGTTTTTTAAACATTTCTTTGAAAGACTTAAACGTAACATTTGGTGCATTAAGCTCAGATATTTGTGCATGTCCACCACGTTCGTTAATAAACTTTACCAATTTTAGCATATGCTCACGTTCTTCATCAGATTGGTCGTACATAAAGTTAGAAATACCTTCTAATCCTTTTACTTCTGCCCAAACTGCCATGGCAAGATATACCTGAGACGATTCGGCTTCTATACGTATCTGCTTGTTTAATGCAGCTTCTATTGATTTTGATAACATAATTCCTTTTTTACCAAAGATACAGACAATCAGCTTTATTCTAAAACTATTCAAAGCGCGATGTTGCCTATGGAGCGTAATTCAGATTTAATCTAATTTGAGTTAGAATTTTGATTTTACCCATATTTTATAGCATATTTGCAACACTAATGAGAAAAACAATGGTACATAGAGCACCAAAATCACTGATGTGTCAGTGGGATTATCGTGGAAATAGCATTGAATTATTTCAACGACAAGGACGTTATGTATCTATTTTTAATCATTAATTGTATATGATTTAAACACAAAAACTATAAATAGTACAAGCGTCCAAGAAGTTGGGCGCTTTTTTTATGAAAAAAATTAGAAAAATTTGAAACTAGACTTTAAAAACTAAAATAACACGTATTGAAGACTAAGCAATTGGGAGACAGACGCTTGCCAAAAACCTTCAAACATCTGCATAAAGCGGACAGGAATTTCCTTGCTTAAAAACAATATAACTAACTAAAAATCAATTAATTAAATTGTTTTTTTATTTGGAATTTTCAAAAATTACATTTTATATTTGCATCGCAGAATTAAACAATTCGCAATAACATAATTAATAAAAAAACAAGAAGCCATGCTAAAGCATATAGTAGCATTTCAAAATTTAAGTTATGACCTCGAGTCATTTACAAGGCTTCGGTATTTTCTGTAGATAATTTATTTCCCAGAGAAAAATCCGAAGCAAACAAACTGTTTCGGATTTTTTATTTCAAAAAATTTAAGAATACATCAATCTGAACAGTTTTAAGAGCACCACCAAATGGTGTTGCATTTTAAAACAGTAATAATCAATTGAATTAATATATCATGGAAAATAATTTACATAACATCCATTTGTTTAGAGCCATTGAAGCCTATCCATGGGAATTAGAAAGAGCAGTTGAGGCATTAAATTACGCTTTGTCTTACGACCCAGAAAATGTAAAAGCCTTGCATTTAATGGCAAAAGTGCACTACGAGCAATTGGGTGATAATGAAACGGCAAAAAAGTACTTTGAAACAGCTTTAGCGAGTCGATTGAATATACCAGATGTGTATCCGGATTACATACGGTTATTAATTAATAATCACGATTTTAAAGAAGCGCAAAGATTAATTGATTTTGCCAAAACCGTAAAAGGAATTGATAGAGCAAGTATCGCTTTAACTCAAGGACAGTTATACGAAAGTATCGCTAAATATGAAGATGCTGAAAAAGTCCTTAAAGACGCAAAGCAATTAGCCTTAAATGATGATTTTATAAGTTTTGTTGATACTGTTTTATCTCGAGTTAAAAAGAAGAGAAAGATTCAAGCCAATGAAAATAGAATCATAGAAAATCAGGTTAAAAAAGAAGCTGAAACTGAAGTTAAAAACAGTTGGTTTCAGAATCGGTTAAATAATTTATTGTAATAAAAAGAAAGGAGAATTTATATAAAAACTGTCACATTGAGCGTAGTCGAAATGTATTAAAAACAAAAAAATGCATTTTCTCGACTTCGCTCGAAATGACAGTGAATAGATGACCTTTTTAATGGGAATTCGTCAGCGTTGGAGAGCTGAGACAGACTGTAAATCTGTTACCTCTGGTTGAGTAAGTTCGAATCTTTCAATTCCCACAAATAGTATCGTAGCTCAATGGCTAGAGTGCTCGGTTGTCTCCCGAGAAGTTGCGAGTTCGAATCTCGTCGGTACTGCGAAATGCTCCGTTGGTCAAATGGTTAAGACGCCTGACTTTCTATCAGGAATTAAGGGTTCAATTCCCTTACGGAGTACAAAATGAGGTATAGCTCAGTGGAAGAGCGTCACGCTTACATCGTGAATGTCATAGGTTCGATTCCTATTATCTCAACTAATTGAGGTGTAGCTTAATTGTTAAAGCACCGAGCTTTTAACTCGGGTGATTTAGGTTCAAGTCCTAATACCTCAACAATTTGCAGGAATGGCGAAACGGCAAACGCACTCGACTTAGAATCGAGAAACTGGGAGTTCGAATCTCTCTTCCTGTACAATGCTCCACTAGCCCAATTGGGAGAGGCAACGGTCTTAAACGCCGAAAAGTCCAAGTTCGAATCTTGGGTGGAGTACGAATAAGCTTATAGTGTAATGGATAGCATTCAAAGCTACGGACTTTGAGGTATGAGTTCAAATCTTATTAAGCTTACAATAATAACCTGTGGTGTAATGGTAACACTCAAGATTTTGATTCTTGTATTATAGGTTCGAATCCTATCAGGTTATCTGGTGTCTATAGTGTAATGGCTAGCACAAGAGGTATATCCTCTAGGATCAAGTTCGAAATGCAAAGCATTCATGAGTACTTATTTATTTAAGTAGAAATGAAACGAACTAATCTTAATAGACACTAAAACCGGAACAGTAGCAAAGTTGGTCAATGCACCAGATTGAAGATCTGGCGATATAGGTTCGAATCCTGTCTGTTCCACAAATGAAATAGTTCGTTGAAAATATTTCTGCCTACGCAGGAAATGATATCAAGCTGGTCTTGTTGGGTGTTTCGGTATAGCACTATTGTATAATTCGTTGCAGAGATGCATTATGGTTTTATATACAACTAGACTTGAAGGTTTTGACTATTAACCAAAAAATAGTCACCAGTTCTATGTACGTGGGTTCGAATCCCACCTTCCCCTCAAAAGATAATAAAAAAATGGGGAAGTAGCTTAGCGGTGAAGCAATAGATCGTAGCTGTCGTCGGTTCGAATCCGATCTCTAGCTTGGATAATATCCATGGCTATTGTAGCTCAGTTAGGTTAGAGCACTACGCTTTTAACGTAGGTTATGGACTTATAATCCATCAACACCAAAGCTTATCATCTTGTAAAACTGATAGCCAAGCAGTCCGTCACACTGCTCAATAAAAATGACAAAAATGGTGGATTGTGAATTGGCTTTAGATTCCTGTTGAAGCCTGTCTTGAGCTAAGACGAAAGGCAGGAATGACAGTAAAAGAGCAATTTTAGATGTTCCAGAACTACTGATTTGTAATCTTAAAAGTAGTTACTGCTTTGATATAAAGTTTGAAAGACACATCGATAAGATACCTTTTTCAGCAAAATGTCATTGCACTAATTGTGGATGGTTTTACTATGAGTATTTCCGTACGGAAGAGATGATTTGCAATCTGCTATTTTTTAAAAAGAAAATAGAATAAAAAATATACTTCAAAAATTATTGAGCTCGTCAGTGATTTTTGAAGCTGGTAATCCGTCCGTTACAAGAATTACCAATCCGCCTTAATTGGCAAACACTAATGTTTAATTTTAAAAACAAAAACAATGTTACGAGTAAGAATTAATGCAGGAAAAGTAGGTTTAGTATTCAAAAGAGGAGATTACGTGAAGGTAATTACTCAAGGATTACACTGGCTAGGGCTCAATAAGCGTGTTTTAACGTATGATTTGAGTGCAATTTTCACAGCACCAGTAGCATTAGAAATCTTATTGAAAGATGAGGTTTTAGCTAATATGCTAGATGTTATTGAGGTAAAGGACGGAGAAATCGTTTTTCTATACGAAAAAGGAAATTTTAAATCTATTCTAACCGCTGATCGTTATGTGTACTGGAAAGGACTAATTGAACGCGATTATGTGCGTGTAGATTTAAGTAAAATTTACATTACAGAAAAATTAGACAAATCGCTATTTAGCAAATTAGAAGTGAATAAATACATCAGAACATTTGAAGTCGCAACTTACGAAAAAGCAGTGCTTTTAGTAGATGATGTATATACCAAAACTTTAGAAGGTGGTACATACCGTTTCTGGAGAAATGACACTTCTATTAAAATTGCAAAAGCAGATTTACGTCAGTTACAATTAGAAATTGCAGGACAAGAATTGTTAACTAAAGATAAGGCAGCTATCCGTATCAACTTTTACACACAGTACAAAGTTACAGATGTAGAAAAAGCGCTTTTAGATAACAAGGATTACGAAAAGCAATTATACATCACTATGCAATTAGTTTTGCGTGCTTATGTTGGTGCATACACTTTAGATGAATTGTTAGAACGTAAAGAAAATATTGCTGAGGCCGTATTTGAAGACGTAAAGGCAAGTGCAACTAAATTAGGTGTAACCGTACTAAACTGCGGTATAAGAGATGTGATTTTAACTGGTGAAATGAAAGATATCATGAACCAAGTTTTAGTCGCTCAAAAGAAAGCACAAGCTAATGTTATTATGAGACGTGAGGAAACAGCTTCTACACGTAGCTTGCTAAATACGGCAAAGTTGATGGAAGAGAATGACATGCTGTACAAGCTAAAGGAGATGGAATATGTGGAAAAAATAGCTGAGAAAATTGGCGAGATTACAGTCTCAGGTAATGGAAATATGGTAACACAATTAAAGGAGATTTTCTCTGGAAAATAAGTGGGTGTAAAAAAAGCGCAAGTTATTGACTTGCGCTTTTAATTTTAGAATAAAATTCTATTTTTTAACCAATTCAAAATTAAAATCTATTTCAACCTCATTAGACAATTTATTAGCAACAATCTTGGGTACCTCAATATCAAAGTCCGATACTAATACCTTAAAACTTCCAGTTATAACAATGTTGTTGTCTTTAACTTTAATAGTTAGTGGAATGCCATTAAATTGTTTTGTAACGCCATGAAAGGTCAGTGAGCCATCAATATGTGAATAACTATCAGTTTCACTTAAAGTATCAAAATCAAAGCTTACTATTTTACCTTTAAATGTGGCTTTGGGATACTTATCTGATTCCGCATAGTTTTCATTAAAATGCTCTTCCATTAAGGCATTTTTAAAACGAAACGCTTTTACAAAAGCAAGCGCTGCAAACTCACCATTTTCGGTATTTAATATTGCAGTAACCGATTCATTTTTTGCCGCAACTTCTTCAAATGAAGGCACTGAAGCTTCGAATGAAAGTGTTCCAGTTTTAGTTAGATACTTGGTTTGTCCTATAGCACTTAAACTGAATAATACAAGTAATAAAAATGTGATCTTTTTCATAATAGTTTAATTTTCTATTAGACCTTCTGCATCCCATTGAATAACAAGGTCAATTAAATTTTGCGGTAATCTTGGTCCTCCAAAAGGCATACCAAATCCAGAATCGGTTGATTCTATACGACTTATTAAGCCTCTATTCTCTACTGCGTTTTTTACATCATTATAAATTGTTAGTGACATTGGCGCACCATTTACTGGTGGATTACTATGGCAACCAATACAATTGGTATCTATTATTGCTTTAATGTTGTCTTCATAATTAACAACGTCAACAATTATATCTTTTGTTAAATCATCTTCGCTATTATAAGAACAACTGTAAAAAAAACTTATAATTAAAAGGAATATTAGGTATATACGTTTCATAATTTTTAGATTTTAAAATACACGACTTAAGTTAAAGCCAAAATAGATATTACCATCACTCCAGTCACCAGTAGCTTGTCCTAAAAACCCATTAGTATTCATAGCCTGAGCATTAGAAAAATGCATCTGAAAAACATGACCTCCCGTTTCAAAATCAAAACCAATAGACAAGGGGTTTTTAAAAGGTGAATCGTCAGCTCTATTAAGATGCCAACCATAATCTAAGTTTATAGACCATCGCTTTCCTAGTTTTTGTCTACCACCAAATCCAATAGCATATTGTGAGTTGTGTTGCTCGTCATAAGCCACAAAATTGTCGTGAAAAAATGTGGGAGCAAGTTCCAACGACAAATTTGTGCTTACTTTTTTGGAAATCAGTAGTTGAACTGTATATCCTAGACGATCCCTAAATTCTAACTTTGGTAAATTTTCTTTTTCTAATGCTGTATTTATTAAAATAGAATTATATCCAACTATGGTAAATGGAAAGCCGTTTTCTTGCTGTCTTGCTAGTCTGTATTTTGCAGAAGCTTCATATATTTTTTGAAACGAACTGCGAGATACTCCAACATTTATAGCATCTGTTAAACCGTAAACAAAATTGAGTCGTGTTACGGCATCATCAAGTCCAAAAAAACTATCAAAACCATTTTCTATGCTTCCAAAACGGTGCGAAACGATAAAAGTTAATTCTTTTTTTGCAACGAGTTTTGTGGATTCAAAATTCACGATTTTTAAACCTTTAAAGGCAGCTGTAGCGTAATTATCTATAACAGAATCTGTATCTATTTCATCTAATAAGTCCTCTTGAGCATGTGTAAATGCGCAAAATAAGAATGCTATAAATAACAATTGGTGTTTCATTTTTATTTTATAATTGTGCATTGGTCTAACTTTATTTGTTCTAATAAATCATCGTATCCAATAACACGACCCTTAACTTTTATTTTCGAGTTTACATTAATGGAATTTAAAATTGGGTTTGAGAATTGACAAAAGACTTTGTCGTCTATAGTAATTTCATTGGTGTTTAATTCTGAAATTGTGCCAGAAACTTCAATGGTTTTATTCAAATATTTTTGCTCTGAAGCTAAAGCATCTTCAGAAAATTGATTTGAAATTTCTGCTGTAGATATTACAAACTCAGCACTTTCACTTTCAATATCTCTATGATCTTGATAGATGTAATTGTAGCTAATGATTGCTGCTACTATTATAGCACTAAGAATGATTAGTTTTTTACGCATTTAGTTTCGCTTTTAGTTAATATTAAAATGTGCTAAAATTCTATTTAGTAAAGCCATTTATGAGTAGGTTTTCTTCTTTATTTAGTTTTTTTGAAAAACTAAAGTGTCGGTTCCTCCATTTCCTCCACTGATGTCAATTAGACTTAAAGTCGTTTCACTATGGGAAGTTATATCCCAATCGTCATTTAAATCTTCAAAATTATTGGTGTCTGGTACTGGGAATGAAATATTAAAATCAATATCGTCGTCGTTATTACTATCATCATTACTATTACTGCTATTAGTTACAGACCAACTACCTGTGTAAGTTGTTGTTCCGTTAGTAGCTACTACAGTTCCGTCCGTATTAAATGAAAAATTATAACCATTAAAATCGTTGGTTTCATCTTGACCTGAATCTATATAACTCGTAATTCTCCAAGTTCCAGTTTCAACATTGTTTTCAATTAGATTAATTTCTTCCGAATTATCATTTTGGTTACTTCCATCATCGTCTGATGAGCAGGTAAAAGACATTAGTGAAAAACTAACCATTAATAAAATGCTATAAAAAATTGATTTTTTCATTATTACGTATTTTAGGTTTATAAATATTTAATTACAATTATTTTCATATCGAATACGATCATCGTCACCTACTCTTAAATCTATTTTGGTTTCGGCAGAGCAATTTTCAACTTCATGTAAAATCCAATTGGCATTACATAAAGGTAGGCTTGGCACATTTATTACTACTTCTAAATTATTTCCGGAGCCACTAGCAACCCATGTTCCGCTAACAGTTGTAGTGTTCCAATTAACTGACATAGTGCCGTTATTAAAGAAGTTAAAAACATACCCATCATAAGTATCATCGTAATCGATATCATTACGTTTTAGTTTATCTACCTCCCAATTAGTGCAGCTTACAAGTAAATCTTCTACTTGAGTAATTGTACAATTATCGCAATCATCATCATTATAATCGTAATCATCATCTTCATCACAAGCATCTTCAGCATTTTCTATTGCTGTCTCTAACTCAATAAGATTATTTATTATAATTTCAGAATTGTCTGATAGAATAACAGTTATAGGAAACTCTATTGTTACAATATCATTTTCGTCTATATCGTTTAAAAATTCATAGAGTTCATTGTCACCATTTATAGTAATAGTATCAATTAATTCATTGTTTGTATTAAATATAGAGGCTATTATTGGATACTGAAAATCTATGCATTCAATATCATCGTCATATACATTTTCGCCATTACAATTATTTATATAATTATTTAGCTCACTTGTACTAGCAATGTTTACTTCTGAAAAATCGGATAGTATTATGGTTATTGGAAATACAATATCTAAGGTATCTGTATTGTCTTCATCTTCATCTAGTATACACTCAACTGTCTCTAAATCGTTAAAAGAATTTATAGTTAAAAACTGTTGATTTACATTAACAGAATAAGGAAAAAGAATATCAAAACAATTAGCTCTATCCACTATATTATCTAGCGAACCATCATTAGATACTGTTCTTTGTATTAACAATGAAATACTAGAATCTGGCCCTAGAATTTCATCTTCTGGAGCTTGAACAAATTCTCTTTCCTCTTTTCTACATGACGTAAAAGTAAGACCAATGAAAAGAGACAGTAATAAATAAGTTCTAAGAGTCATAATAGCTTTAATTTGTTGCCATTTAATATATAACAACTTAGTTTTTAAAACTACTGATATTTTTAAAAAAAATATTTCAATATCTTTAACCAAACAATTAACTCTTGCCAAAAAAATTAAGCGAAAATATTTGCGAAGCAGCAACATTTGAGCGCATCTATAACAAGCATGCTGACGATGTTCATGATTTTCTATACTACAAATACGGTGCACAATTTAATCCTAGAGATAAAGTACAAGATGCCTTTATAAAGCTATGGGATAATTGTAAAAAAATAACTTTAACTAAAGCCAAATCATTTTTGTTTACTGTTGCTAATAATATGATGCTAAATGAGATTAAACACCAGAAAGTTGTATTACAACATCGGAAAATAAATCCTAAGAATCATAATAATGAAACCCCAGAATTTATTTTAGAGCAAGAACAATACCTAGAAAAATACAATAAAATACTCTCTAATTTAAAAGAAGAACAACGCGTGGCGTTTTTATTGAGTAAAGTTGAAGGAAAGAAACACAGTGAAATAGCAGAACTTTTAGGTGTCACTCAAAAGGTTGTAGAATATAGAATTTACAGTGCGTTTAATATTCTTAAAAAAGAACTCGAAGGCTTTAAAATAAAATAATAAGGAGAATTAAGACCTTAGTTGTTATATAACTAGGTAAACTATATATGACTGAAAACGATTTATTAAAAAAATGGTTAAATGATGAACTTACAGATGCAGAAAAAGATGCATTTAGTAAGCAACCAGACTATGCAATAAATCAAAATATTATTGACAAAGCCAAACATTTTAAAGCCTCTCAATTTTCTAAAGCAGAAGATTTTAAAACCTTTAAAGCCAATTACCAAAATAAAACACCTGTTAAACGTTTAACTTGGCTACAACCATTTATTAGTATTGCCGCAGCTTTGATTATAGGCTTTGGTGTTTATTTTACCTTTTTCAATTCAGATATTGTTGAAGTAAAAACATTGATTGCACAGCAAACAACAACTAGTTTACCAGACCAATCTACAGTGATTTTAAATGCTGATTCTAAAATAACCTATGATTCTGATACATGGAATACTACAAGACGTTTAAATCTTGAGGGAGAAGCGTACTTTAAAGTAGCAAAAGGAAAAACATTTGATGTGGTTACACCAAACGGAACTGTAACTGTTATAGGTACTGAATTTAATGTAAAAGCTCGAAAAGCTTATTTTGAAATTATGTGTTTTGAAGGGATTGTAAAGGTAACTTCAGATACAATTACTGAGCAATTAGTAGCTGGTGAAACTTTTCGTATCTTAAACAAAAAGTTTACTCAAAGTAAAACAATAGATTTAGAACCTCAATGGACCAATAACAGAAGTAGCTTTAAATCAGTTCCTCTAAAAAAAGTCTTTGATGAGTTAGAGCGTCAGTACAACATTAAAGTGTTATTTAAAAATACAGACCTGTCTAGGGTTTTTACAGGTGTGTTTGTAAATGACAATATAGAAAATGCTCTTATATCTATTACAAAACCAATGAATTTAACTTTTGAAATTAGTTCACCAAAGCAAGTTCTAATTCATGGCAATAAAAATTAGGCATTATCTATTTATAATCCTTATAAGCTTCATCTTTTCTCTTAAAGTAAATGCCCAAGAGACTGATAAAAAAACATCCTTGTCTCAAATTTTAAAGTCTTTAGAAGGACAGTTTAATGTTCAATTTAATTATGCTGAGGAAGCGATTCTTAACACAGATATTATAGCACCATCAAAAGATTACACACTAAAAAAAGCATTAAGATACCTAGAAGCAAAAACGGGTTTAGAATTTATTTTAGCAAATGATAATGTAGTTTTGATAATCTCTAATTCAAACAATTTAAAGCTTCAAACACTCTCTGAGGTTACAGTTGCAGGCTATATTGTTAAAGGAATTAATAAGTTGAACAATGGTTCTTTTGAAATAGATATTTCAGATTTTGATATTTTACCAGGATTAATAGATACGGATGTATTACAGGCAGTACAAGCATTTCCAGGCATACAAAGTATTAACGAAACCGTTTCAAATATTAACATAAGAGGCGGCACACACGACCAAAATCTAATTTTGTGGGATAACATTAAAATGTATCAATCTGGTCACTTTTTTGGTCTTATCTCTATGTTTAATCCACAAATAACACAACGCGTTTCATTAACAAAAAATGGAACTACTACAGAATTTACAGATGGAGTTTCTGGTACCATTGCTATGGAAACAGAAAAATTCATTAATAAAGACTTTAAAGGAAATATAGGTATTAATTTTATAGATGCTAATGGATTTGTTGATGTACCAATTAGCAAAAAATCTTCACTACAGATTGCAACCCGAAAATCGATTAGTGATTTTACTGAAACACCAACCTATAACAATTATTTTGAACGCATATCTCAAAATACCGAAGTAGAAAACAATGCAATGGACATTGTTAATTCTAATAAACAATTTGATTTTTACGATGCTTCCTTACGTTGGATTTATATAATAAATGATAAAGAAGAATTAAGAATAAACTTTATTAATGCTGCTAACGAATTAGTCTTTAACGAAAGTATAAATGAAGAATCTAGAGAGAGTAGTTTAAAGCAAAATAGTATTGCTGGTGCTATTTATTATTCTAAACTATGGAATAGTAAATGGCAAACCACTTTTGAAGGTTATGAAACAGATTATAAACTAAAATCCATTAATGCTAATGTTTTGGATGCGCAGCGATTTCTTCAAGAAAATAAGGTATCTGAAACTAGCCTAAAACTAAAGATATATTATAACATTAATAACAGATTAAGTCTATTAAATGGTTATCATTTTGTTGAAACTCAAGTCACAAATTTAGATGATGTAGATAATCCTCTTTTTAGATTATTAGTATCTGAAGTGGTGAGAACACATGGTGTATTTTCCCAAATTTCTTATAAATCTAAAGACAGAAATACGAATTTAATTACTGGATTAAGATATAATTATATTGATAAATTTAAAAAGCATTTATTTGAACCTAGATTGAGTTTTTCTCATAAATTTCTTCAAAATTTTTCGTTTGAAATATTAGGCGAGTTTAAACACCAAAATACGTCTCAAATTATCAATTTTCAAAATGATTTTTTAGGTATTGAAAAACGTAGGTGGCAATTATCTAACAATAATGATATACCTGTAATACAAAGTAAACAAGCTTCAGTTGGTGTTTCATTTAATAAAAGTGGATGGTTAGTAAGCGCAGAGAGTTATTATAAAAAAGTAAAAGGTATTACAACGCAAAGCCAAGGGTTTCAAAACCAATATGAGTTTGTAAAAACTGATGGTGAATACAACGTAAAAGGCTTAGACTTTATAATTAGAAAACAGTTGAATAATTTTAATACGTGGTTAAGTTATTCTTATATGGATAACAAATACACCTTTAAGTCTTTACCAGAACATTCTTTTCCTAGCAATTTTGATGTTACACACGCCATTACACTTGGAACCAATTATACTGCAGAAAAACTTAAAATATCCACAGGTATAAACTGGAATTCTGGCAGACCTAAAACCAGCCCTATTAATGGTATTGAAATTAATAATGATGAAATCAATTACAATGCTACTAATTCAGAAAAATTAGAGGATTACTTAAGGATTGATGTCTCTGCTTTGTATGATTTTAAATTATCTAAAACCACTAATGCTAACCTTGGTATTTCAATTTGGAATCTTTTAGATAAAAAAAACACCATCAATAATTTCTATAGACTTAATGATGGTGTTGTTAATGAGATAAAGCAACAGTCTCTGGGGCTTACTCCTAATGTAATATTTAGAGTTAATTTTTAAAGCTCAATTAATTCAATGATATGGTCTTTTCTTCAAAAATAAAGGACCCATCATTTGCTATGCCTTCAATATATAAGGTTACTGGTACTTCAGGTTGTTTTATTTTAATACTAATATATCCATTAGCATCTGTTACAAGTTCTGGCTTCCACGCTATTGTTCCATAACCTTTATAAAAATCATCATTATAATATCTGTACTTTGGTACGTAGAACTTTTTTTCTGGAGTAAATGTCAAAGGGAACTTAAACTCTAATTTCTTATTTCTATTATTTTCTCTTCTAGAGCCAGGATAAGTAAAAATTTTTATAGCTCCATAATTTCTCCCGTAAGTACCATTTTTTTCAATCTCAATATAATCAATATGGTCCATAGAATACAAGTAGAGTTCATTCATATTTGCACGAAAATTATCTACAAATATTGCTGGTGGTGGATTAAAAGAACTACGATTTGTAACAAAAAGTACTGAAGCGTCATGAACGTCTATTGCTATATAGCCTTTTGATTGTAGGAAGCGAGATAAAAACATATGTTGTGTTATTTCATTTTCATCTATAATCGTTATTCTTCCAAAAGCATTTTCGCTTAGTTCCTTTAATCGTATTTTTTTCTTATCTAACTCCCCTTTAACTATAACTTCATCTAATTCTTCTACTCTATTAATCTTTTCAAATTGCATTACATTTTTGTTCAAATCTGTAGCTATCGTATAGTTATCTTTTGGATTAAGACCATATCTTAGAGAAAACAAATGAGGTATTTCATTCGGTGTTGATTGTAGATATAATTTTGGTGGCTGAATGATCTCTTTTTTATCAAATGTTGATAAATACAGTCTTTCTGATTTCACGGGAAATAGACTGTCAATATAGAAATAATTATATTCTAGATTTTCAACTTTAAAAAAACGAGGCTGAGTTATATTTGAAGTATGCATCATGTATATTGATTCTGATGCTTTATTTTCAGAATGAATATTAGCTTTTAACGTTATACCTTGCTCAAAAGGATAATTTAAAGATGGATTTGTATTAAAAATATGTTGCCAATCGTAACTACTCCATCCTTGCGTGATTAAAAGATTGTCTAATTCCATTTGCTTTTCTTGGCTTATATCTGTAAAATAGTATTTGGCTTGTTCTATCGTACCGTTTACATAAGGTTGCAAGTAAGTATATGATAAGATATTATGATGCCTACCATAAGATTTCGTTTCTTGAGGTAAAACAGAAACACTAAGATTATTAAATTGTTGAGCACTGATATCTTTAAAATTCAGTTTCATTGTAATAGAATCACCTGCCTTAGATGCCGATAAATTACTAGATGTTATTACGTCAATACCATTATAATTAAAAAACAAACGTTCTATGATAGGCTGATTTTTTTCATTAAATAATGTAAGAATATTAACTCCAGGAGTTAACATTTCTAAATCAAATACAGTTAGAATATCCAATTGATTATTAAATACGATATCTAAAACTTCAATTTTTTCACCATTATGTACTGTAAGGCTGTAAGGTTTGTTTTTAATATGCTTTAAGCTCTCTTTATTAGTTGTTAAAGAAACAATAGCTTTGTTTTTATGATTTACAAGAGACATGGTAACACCAATAGATTCTATCTTTTCATTTAATGTAAAGCTGTAATCCTTGTTAAGATAGCTTAGATTTACTTTGTAGCTATTCCCTATCTCTGCCAATAAAGGGAACTTACCTATACCAAATTGGTTGACCTCAAATTGTGTAACAAGGTTATCCTTTTGATCTCTTACTTCACCTTTTACAGAAGCCACTCCATATCCTTTAGAGTCTTTTAAAACCACACCAACATTGTTAATTACACCATTAAGTAAATGACCACCTTCTGGCAAGAATTGTGCGTCAATAGTATTTTCTACAGTTGTAGTTTCTAAATATTCTTCGGCTTTTGGATCAATTATCCTTACAGATTCTATAAAATAGTTTTGCTCGTTAAAATTCCGCATCCAGTTTGTGTAAGCCTTAAACGTGTAGTAACCAGAAGTAAAACTAGAATCTAACTCAATAATATTAGAGGCGACACCATTTTCTACCTTGAGTAGTTTTTTTTGTAGAACATTATTCTTTTCATCTTCTATACTTACATAAAGATTGGTAGTGACCAATGAAGGTTTTTTATCTTTTTTATCGAGCACATAGGCTGTAAATCCAATACTTTCACCTTTTATATAAGTCGATTTATTAAGGTGAACATAGACAACTTCTCTTGCGCCTGAAGTGTAATCTTCGTAACTGTCTAATATATCAATTGGGTCTTCTTGGGCAGTTAATAGATTAAAACTTAAGAAAGTAATAAAGAAAACTAATTTTGAAACTGAAAAAAGAGTAGAGTTTTTCATAATTGATGGTTTTGAGATTAATAATTGATTGCATGTAAATAAACACCCTTTACAATTTTAGAAACTCTTATTCAATGATATCGTCTTTTCTTCAAAAATAAAGGATCCATCATTAGCTATACCTTCAATATATAAGGTTACTGGTACTTCTGGTTGTTTTATTTTAATACTAATATCTCCATTAGCATCTGTTACAAGTTCTGGCTTCCACGATATTGTTCCATAACCTTTGTAGAAATCATCATTATAGTATCTGTACTTTGGTACGTAGAACTTTTTCTTTCCGCTAAATGTTAAAGGAAGGCTATATTTTTGGGCAGTCTCTCTGTTTACAGATTTATATGCACTGCCTTGTAGTGTATAAATTTTTATAACACCTTGATTACCTCTTATACCCATACCAAAACCTGAAGGGTCTAATTCTACATAATCTATATTACTCATTGGCATTTGTGAAAATATAGAAGTATCCATAATCTGCATGCCATCCAAAAACATTAAAGCTCCCGTATTAGATAATCTACCATTTTCTGCTTCACCTTCGACTCCATTACCTCCAAATGATCCTCTATCATTCCTCCTAAAGCTGGCAGAAAAAGATCCAAGTCCATCCGAAACACTCAGGTTAGACTGTGCTAAATACGCCCCAAGAGTATAGTAATTAAGCCTATCTAATTGAGTAGGTATCTTAATTCTACCATAGCTATGTTGGCCAAGTTCTAACATTCTTACCCTAATTTTATCTAATTCAGTTTCTACAACTACCTCATCTAATTCGTGAATGTTATTTAAGTTTTCAAATATCACTTTATTTTTTAAACCCGTTAAAGTTGCATAATCTGCCTTTGGATTTAATACTTTTTTAGTTGTATTAAGAAAAGGAATCTCATTAGGATATGATTGTAAATACAGCTTAGCAGGAGAAAGCAAATCTTTAGCCTTTACTTCTGATAAAAACATACTATCTTTTTCAGAAATAAAAATGTTTTCTAAAATAAACGTTTTATCTGTTTCGCTAGCTTCAAACAACTTAGGTTCTTGATCAGCAATGGCATGTAACATATATTTACTGCTTGGTCCTCTTACCTCTTTATTAACATTTGCTCTTAACGTAAATCCTTGCTCAAATGGGTAAGTAAGGTATTCTGCCGGTTTAAAAATATGTTGCCAATCATAACTACTCCATCCTTGCGTGATTAAAAGATTGTCTAATTCCATCTGCTTTTCTTGGCTTATATCTGTAAAATAATATTTGGCCTGTTCTATCGTACCGTTTACATAAGGTTGCAAATAAGTATATGATAAGATATTATGATGCCTACCATAAGATTTCGTTTCTTGAGGTAAAACAGAAACACTAAGATTATTAAATTGTTGAGCACTGATATCTTTAAAATTCAGTTTCATTGTAATAGAATCACCTGCCTTAGATGCCGATAAATTACTAGATGTTATTACGTCAATACCATTATAATTAAAAAACAAACGTTCTATGATAGGCTGATTTTTTTCATTAAATAATGTAAGAATATTAACTCCAGGAGTTAACATTTCTAAATCAAATACAGTTAGAATATCCAATTGATTATTAAATACGATATCTAAAACTTCAATTTTTTCACCATTATGTACTGTAAGGCTGTAAGGTTTGTTTTTAATATGCTTTAAGCTCTCTTTATTAGTTGTTAAAGAAACAATAGCTTTGTTTTTATGATTTACAAGAGACATGGTAACACCAATAGATTCTATCTTTTCATTTAATGTAAAGCTGTAATCCTTGTTAAGATAGCTTAGATTTACTTTGTAGCTATTCCCTATCTCTGCCAATAAAGGGAACTTACCTATACCAAATTGGTTGACCTCAAATTGTGTAACAAGGTTATCCTTTTGATCTCTTACTTCACCTTTTACAGAAGCCACTCCATATCCTTTAGAGTCTTTTAAAACCACACCAACATTGTTAATTACACCATTAAGTAAATGACCACCTTCTGGCAAGAATTGTGCGTCAATAGCATTTTCTACATTTGCAGTTTCTAAATATTCTTCGGCTTTTGGATCAATTATCCTTACAGATTCTATAAAATAATTTTGCTCGTTAAAATTCCGCATCCAATTTGTGTAAGCCTTAAACGTGTAGTAACCAGAAGTAAAACTAGAATCTAACTCAATAATATTAGAGGCGACACCATTTTCTACCTTGAGTAGCTTTTTTTGTAGAACATTATTCTTTTCATCTTCTATACTTACATAAAGATTGGTAGTGACCAATGAAGGTTTTTTATCTTTTTTATCGAGCACATAGGCTGTAAATCCAATACTTTCACCTTTTATATAAGTCGATTTATTAAGGTGAACATAGACAACTTCTCTTGCGTCTGAAGTGTAATCTTCGTAACTGTCTAATATATCAATTGGGTCTTCTTGGGCAGTTAATAGATTAAAACTTAAGAAAGTAATAAAGAAAACTAATTTTGAAACTGAAAAAAGAGTAGAGTTTTTCATAATTAATGGTTTTGAGATTAATAATTGATAGCTTATAAGTAAGCATCAAAATTTATACCAAAACCATTCTTTACAATTTTAGAAACTCTTATTCAATGATATGGTCTTCTCTTCAAAAACGAACGAACCATCATTGGCAACACCCTCTATATATAATGTAACTGGAATTCTTGGTTGAGAAAACTTAATAACGATATCGCCATTTTTATCAACAGAACATTCTGGTTTCCAATCTAAAACCCCGTAAGCTTTGAAAAAATCATCACCAGTATTTCTATATTTAGGTGCATAATATTTTTTATCTACACTAAAAACTAAAGGCAATTTAAATTGTTGCACACTATCTTGATTATTATAACTACCTGATATTGCTGGATTAGAATAAATACGAATTGATCCATTATTTCCTCTAAGACCTTCACCAAGACCCTGTCTGTTTATTTCAATGTAATCTATATTAGTTAAAGAATATTGAGATAAAATTGCGGTATCAACTAATTGCATATCATCAAGGTAAATAGTTGGACTAAGCACTTTGGCTTCTCCTTCACCAAATCCAGGTCTACCTCCAGAAGCACTTAAACGATCTGTTATAATAAACTGCCCTCCACTTTCATTTACATTATAGCCTTTGTAATTTAGATAACTGCCTAAAGTATTAAAGAGTAACCGATCTTCTTCTTCTACAATATCTACTTTTCCATAACGTCCTTGGCTTAATTTTTCAATACGTTGTCTTTTTCTATCTAATCTTGTCTTTACTACAACTTCGTCTAATCTTTGTACTTCACCCGTTCTATTTTCTAAAATTTTATTTCCTCTAGTAAGGCTTTCCGAAATTTTATAATCGAGTTTAGGTTTTAATACTTTAAAATCTGTTGTTAAAGTAGGAATAGAATTCGGAAAAGATTGAAAGTAAAGAGCAGCAGGAATAAGTCCGTTTACCTTTGTCATTTTAGACATACTAATTTGGTCTTGTCCAACAGGAAATAAGTTTTCTACTATAAAACTATTTTCACCTTCTTTAAGTTCAAATATTCTTGGTTCCTCAGCACTAATAGCATGCATTAAATAATTATTTTCAGGACCCTTTGCAACATTACTAGGTAAATTTGCTTTGAGTCTAATACCTTGCTCAAAATTGTGAGTTTGATTGTATTCATCGTTAAAAATCTGATTCCAGTCGTAACTACTCCAACCCTGAGTTAATAATAAGTTATCTAACTCGTATTGCTTTTTAGCACTAACATCTGTAAAATAGTATTTAGCTTGTTCTATTGTTCCCTTTATATATGGCTGCAAAAATGTATAAGAGACAATATTATTATGCTTATTGTAGGATTCCGTTTCATTTGGTAAAACAGAAACGCTCAATGAGTTGTTAATCGTTGGGTCTATGTCTTTAAAGTTAAGTTTTACAGTCACAGAATCTCGACTTCGGGTTGCAGAAATATCACTAGAAGTTAAGACATTAATACCTTCATAATTGAAAAATAATCGTTCCGCTATAGGCTCATCATTTTCATTAAATAGTGTAAGAATATTTACTCCAGATGCACTATTACTGTAATCAATTGCTTTTGTAACAACAGTTTCATCTGTAAAATAGATATCCATAATATCGTAATTTTCACCATTATGAATCATTAAAGTATGTCTTCTATTCCTTACGCTTTCTAAGGTTTCTGTATTAGTTGTTAAAGACACAAAAATCTTGGACTTTAAACTTTTAACTGACATAATTATGCCTTTTTCTTCTATGGTTTGGTTTAAGTCTATACTAAAACCCTTGTTTGCCTTTTTGATGTTTACTTTATATGCATTCTCCTTGTCTGCTAATAACTGAAATTTGCCAATACCAAATTGATTGGTTTCAAAAGAGGATAATACTTCATTATTTTTATCTATGACCTCTCCTTTAGCATTAGAAATTCCAAAACCAAGATTATCTTTTATAACTACACCTATGTTATTTATAACTCCATTAAGCAAATGCCCACTCTCTGGTAAAAACTGTGCGTCAATGGCATTATCTATAACAGTTTCTTCTACATAGGCTTCATTTTCGGGATTGATAATTCTTATAGATTCGGCATAAAAATTTTGTTCATTAAAATTAAGCATCCAATTGGTGTAGGCTTTAATATTATAATATCCTGAAGCAAAAACAGAATCAACTTCAAATGTATTTGAAGCCACTCCGTCCGTTACTTTAATTAATTTTTGCTTAAGTATATTTTTATTTTCATCCTCAATACTTACATAAAGGTTGGTGGTAAGTAGTGATGGTTTTTTATCTTTCTTATCCATCACATAAGCTGTAAAACCAATAGATTCTCCAGAAATGTACGTGGACTTGTTTAAGTGCATATACACAACCTCTCTAGCAGCATCTGTATACTCTTCGTAATATTCTAATATTTCTGAATCTTCTTGCGCACTAATAAGGAACGTGCTTAATAAAAAAATAATGAAAGTAAATCGGTAATAACGTGGTGAGTAGATAGTTTTCATAATTGCTGATTTACTATAAACTTAGCAAAAATCAGGTAAAAAACATACTAATTTAACTTTGGTTTAGTAAAGAATACTAGAATTTAACTCGAAAATATTTATTATTAATCGATTAAAATGTAATTATAGAAACCTTTTTCTTTATCAAAATAACCTAAAATATATTTGCCATCAATTTTAAATATTGACTTAAACCTTAATTTGATATCATTAAGTTCATCGATATAAGTTTTTATTCTATCAAAACTATTATCCGGAATAGTGCCATTAATACTATTAAATTCATTGTCAAATAAACACTCTATTCTGGTAGATTTTGTACGAGTATAAGAGTAATATGAAGGTGTTAAAATTGCAGTTGTAATACCAAAAGCTAAGCCTCCAAAAAAACCACCAACAAATGTAAATTGGCTAGAGGATTCTTTTGTTTCACTACAACCTAAAGTTATTATGAACTTATTCTCTTGTTTATAAATAAAGAGTCCTGCATTAGAGTTAGATACTTTTCTAAGAAATTGCTTTGTTTTATCTAATTCTCTATAATTATCAAATTCTCCTCTTTCTAATATTATTGGTGAATTTTTAAATGTAATAGAATCGTTTTCTGTTACGGTTAATGACTTTAATATAGATTTAGAATCAATATCATAAATCGAAAAATCTAGTTTTTCCTTAGTAACATATAAACTAAATAAGTGATTGTCTAAAACAAAAGAATTTGATTCGCTTCCTCTGTCTTTCTTATCAAAAGATGGTTTGGGGAAATCTATGAGCTCAGAATTACCATTTTCTAGGTTTATAGAGATGTAACTTGTTGAGGTATTATAAAAGTCATTTGTTAGTATTAGTTTGTTATTATCTAAAAATAACTTGTTTTTTTTAGAAGATTCTTCTAACGAACCTGGTTCATTATTCTCAATTAATGAAGCTTTGTGCCTATCATACCCGCTATCTAAAAGATGATTAAGCGAAATATCAAAACCTCTTGGAGATACAATTTTTTCATTTGAAAAATCATATGTTTCTACAGTATAATCTTTATGATTGTTGAGCTTATGGAGCTTTAAAATAGAAGAGCGTTTTACTGAAGTAAGAATATAGATATGAGCCTTATACTCAAATGTACCAATAACCGATTCAATATTAGATAGGATATCAATTTTGTTTTCAAACACAAAACCTGAAGTCGAAAAGTCAATAGTTAGAGCGCTAAACCTATTGCCATAATCATTTTGAAAAAACATGGTATATGCACCTCCATTGATTGAAGCTCCGATATAATTATTCTTGTATTTTGGAAGTGCTTTAGCACTAAAGGTATTTAACAACTCACCTTCTGTATTGTGTAAATAGGCTACAAAGAAGTTAGAATATTGAAAAAAAGTAACAAACTCATTGGCTTCCTCATTTACAATTTGAAAAACTTGTTGGAAATTCCTTTCAGCTGAACGTTCATTTGTGTTAATTGAAAACCATTCGGATTGAGCAAATAAAGGCTGTGAAAAACTACAAATTAATAAAACAATGCGTAGAATTAACCTCATCTTAACTTATCTGCAACCCATTAGAAACACCATCAATATCTGTGTTGAGCGAAGTCGAAGTATCTGGATTTACAAACACCAAATTACCACCTTCATCTTCAGTCATTAAAATCATCCCTTGGCTTTCTACACCACGTAACTTTCTTGGTGCTAAATTGACTAAGACTGTAACGCGTTTACCAATAACATCTTCAGGCTTAAAACTTTCTGCAATACCAGAAACAATAGTACGTGTATCAATACCAGTATCTACTTTTAAGACTAAAAGTTTTTTGGTTTTTGGCATTTTTTCGGCTTCTAAAATTGTACCGACTCTAATATCTAGTTTTGTGAAATCTTCAAATGTGATTTCTTCCTTTTGAGGTTCCACCACCTTTTTTGCAGCTTCATTGGCTCTTTTACTCGCTTCTAGTTTATCTAGTTGCTTCTGGATTTCAGAATCTTCAATTTTAGAAAATAATAATTCTCCTTTTCCTAT
Organism: Winogradskyella echinorum; assembly: GCF_014297365.1. Classification (GTDB taxonomy): domain Bacteria; phylum Bacteroidota; class Bacteroidia; order Flavobacteriales; family Flavobacteriaceae; genus Winogradskyella; species Winogradskyella echinorum. Next base: position 996,085 of record NZ_JACOQD010000001.1, read on the forward strand.
TTGGTGAGACTTAGGTAGTAACACTTCTTTTGTAGAGATATCATCCCAAGTTGATTCTGAATCAAGTTCAGAATGACAAAGAATTGACTTTAGTTTCTTCGATGTAAATGGTAAAAATGGCTCGGATAAGACAGCTAAAGCTGAGGCTATTTGTAACGCTACAAACATTACTGTTTTTGTACGAGCTTCATCCGTTTTTATAGTTTTCCAGGGTTCTTCGTCTGCTAAATACTTATTACCAAGTCTAGCCAAATTCATTAATTCTTGAGAGGCTTCTCTAAAACGGTAACGCTCAATAGAACTAGAAATTACAGCAGGATAAGCCTTTACAGCAGCTAAAGTTTCTTCATCAATAGCTGAATAGTCTGATGGACTCGGCGCTACTCCATCATAATATTTGTTGGTTAACACCACAACACGATTAATAAAGTTTCCGAAAATAGCTACCAATTCATTATTATTTCTGGCCTGGAAATCTTTCCATGTAAAATCGTTATCCTTAGTTTCTGGTGCGTTTGCAGTTAATGCGTAACGCAATACATCTTGCTGATTAGGAAAATCGATTAAATAATCTGGTAACCAAACTGCCCAATTTTTGGAGGTTGATAATTTATTGCCTTCAAGATTTAAAAACTCATTGGCAGGTACATTTTCTGGTAAAATATAAGACCCTTCCGCCTTTAACATTGACGGAAATATAATACAGTGAAATACAATATTATCCTTACCAATAAAATGCACTAAAGTGGTGTCCTCATCTTTCCAATAGTCTTCCCAATTTTTTCCTTCTCTTGCAGCCCACTCTTTTGTTGCTGAGATGTAACCAATAGGAGCATCAAACCAAACATAAAGTACTTTGCCTTCTCCTCCTTCTACTGGTACCGGAATTCCCCAATCTAAATCTCTAGTTACTGCTCTTGGTCGCAAACCATCATCTATCCAAGATTTTACCTGTCCGTAAACATTAGGTTTCCAATCTTTTTTATGCCCTTTTAGTATCCATTCTTTAAGAAAATCTTCGTGTTTATTTAAAGGTAAAAACCAGTGTTTTGTTTCTTTTAAGGTTGGAACATTTCCTGTTATGGCTGATTTAGGATTTATTAAATCTGTGGCATTTAAACTACTTCCGCAGTTTTCGCACTGATCTCCATAAGCTTCTTCGTAGCTACATTTAGGGCAAGTTCCAATTACAAATCGGTCTGCTAAAAACTGATTGGCTTCAGCATCGTAAAGTTGCTCTGTTACTTCTTCTACAAACTCATTTTTGTTATAAAGTGTTTTAAAAAACTCTTGGGCTGTATCGTGATGAATTTTTGCAGAGGTACGCGAGTAATTATCAAAAGTAATTCCAAAATCTTCAAACGATTTTTTTATAATCGCATGGTATTTATCTACAATATCTTGCGGTGTAACACCTTCTTTTTTCGCCTTAATTGTAATAGGTACTCCATGTTCGTCACTACCACAGATAAAAGCAACATCATTACCTGTTAGTCTTAAATAACGTGCATAAATATCTGCAGGCACATATACACCAGCTAAATGACCAATGTGAATTGGCCCGTTTGTGTATGGTAATGCTGCTGTTATGGTATATCTTTTCGACATGGCTTCGGTTTTTTAAGGGGACAAAAGTACGCAATATAAAGGCGATTTAGAAAAAAAATGTACATTTACAAAAAGGCTTTTTATGATTTTAAAACATTCTATATTTACTTTAATTTTTGCAATTAGCTTAGCTGCATGCAAACAAGTAATCGCTCAAAAAGACACAGATAATACTTCAGAAATGACATCTAAATTAATTCAACCACCATATTTAAAAGCAGGAGATACAGTTGCCATTGTTGCACCTTCCGGAAGATTAAAAAACAAAGAACATGGTGTTGAACAGGCTACAGAATTGTTGAAAAGTTGGGGATTGCATGTTGTTGTTGGTAAAAATGTATTTAATGATAACAATCATTTTGCAGGTACTGATGAAGAGCGTGCTGAAGATTTTCAAGAAGCCATGGACGACCCATCGATTAGTGCTATTTGGTGCGCAAGAGGAGGTTACGGAACCGTTAGAGTTTTAGATAAATTAGACTACACAAAATTTAAAGAACACCCTAAATGGGTAATTGGTTATTCTGATATTACAGCATTACACAATCAACTACATAATAAAGGTTTTGAATCCATACACGCTATAATGTGTTTGAGTTTAACGGATGACTTAGAAGAAATTAAAGAACCTGTAGAAACTTTTAAAAATGCATTGTTTAATGGTGCTACAAACTACGAAATAGAAGGCTCTTCTTTTAATAGAGAGGGTAACGCAACAGGGCAATTGGTTGGTGGAAATTTAACATTATTACATACTATGTTAGGCTCAGAAACTAGTATAGATTTATCTGGTAAAATTCTCTTTATTGAAGAAATAGGTGAGTACAAATATCATATAGATCGAATGATACAAAGTTTAAAACGTGCTGGTTACTTTGAAAACTGTAAAGGGGTTATTGTTGGTGGCATGAGTAAAATGCGAAAAAATACTACCCTTTGGGGCACCTCAATAGAACAACTTGTTTTAGATGCTTTGTCCGAATATGATTTCCCAATTGCATTCAATATGCCTGCAGGACATGAGAAAGATAACAGAGCTTTGTTTTTAGGTAAAACTGTTGAATTATCAGTTAAAAAAGAAGGTTCTTCAGTGATCTTTAAAGATTAAAATGGCGTTCTACGACCTTACGAAAGAAGAACGCAACCAACTTGTTGAAAAAATTAATCAACGAATTGAAAATGATTTAGAGAATAATACTTCAGATAATATTCTAAAATACTTTTCAGACGATGACACTTATATTAGAAAAACAGGTTATTTAGCTATTGGCAAAATTTTCTACGCGCAACCACATTTGCAAAATAAGATTCTTTCAGTATTAACGCGTCTATTTAAATCTGAAGACGAATTAATTAGGCAAACTGTAGTTAATGCAGCCGGTGAAATTGGTAAATTTCATTTTGATAAGATTCAAACATTTATGGATATTGGTTTGTTTGATAGCCATCATCGTGTCAGAAATGCTGTAATTGGTTCTATTAAAAAAATGGGAGAGCGAAATCCTGTACCAGTTTTAGCTTGGGTAAAAACCTATCTTAATCATGAAAATAAAGAAATTAGGAGAGAGATTTGCCATGGTATTGAACTAAGAGGACGAACTCATCCTCAGGATATTTTACCACTTTTAAAAGAGCTCGAAGTTGATAACGCTAAACGTGTTTCTGATACACTTATTCACGTTCTTGGTCAAATAGCCTATAAACGTGGTTGTTTAAAAACTGTAGTTACGCATCTTAATAAATGGCAAAATAAAGAGTTAGTGCAAAACGCATTAGATGAAATTGTAGATGTACATAACCGTTATAAAAAGTTTGCGGTTTTAACACAACAAGAAGCAATTGCTTATATTGATGCTAATTATAAAGCTTAACTAAGTTAAATATTTTATGCAGGATGAATAAGATTCCTGCTTTTGTAGGAACAAGATGGCACAACATAATGAACTTGGTAAAAAAGGCGAGCAACTCGCTGTAGATTTTCTTATTGAGAAGAACTACGACATAGTTGAACGTAATTATCGTTTTGATAAAGCCGAAGTTGATATTATAGCTCAAAAGAATGATATTCTTGCTATTATTGAAGTAAAAACACGATCATCCGTAGACTTTGGAAACCCACAAGATTTTGTAAAGCCTAAGCAAATTAAAAACTTAGTAAAAGCAGTAGATGAGTACGTAACTGAGAATGACTTAGACATCGAGGTTAGATTTGATATCATTGCCATTGTAAAACAAGGAAAAGGATATGAAATTGAGCATTTAGAAAATGCGTTTTATCATTTTTAATTCCCATGTCCACGTGTCGCCGAAGCTTTAGCGGAGGTACAAAATGGGAATCTCATTAACTTAAAAAACAATTTCAATTTAGAATTATAGTAAACAAACATGAGATTCCTGCCTTCGCAAGAATGTTACCTATAAAAATTCATTTCATCCAAATACTCCCAAACATGTTCTGGCAACATGGGTTTAATGTTTTTTCCGTCTTTAATTTCTTTTCTTATAAAGGTGGATGACAACTGCATAATAGGTGCATCTACCTTATGAATTTTTGGATGATTATCAAATTGAGTTTCAATTGTTCCTTCAGAAATTCTTGGGTAAACATAGATACTATGATTTTCTAAAATAAGCTCATAATTTTTCCATTTATGAAAACTTTTTAGGTTGTCTTCACCCATAATTAAAGCAAACTCATGCTCAGGAAATTTCTCAAATAAATAAGTTAAAGTATCTATAGTGTAATTAGGTTGTTTTAAACCAAATTCTATATCACTAGATTTTAGCTTAGCATAATCCTTAGTTGCACGATACACCATCTCTAGACGTTGATAATTATCTAATAAGCTACTTTTTTTCTTAAAAGGACTTTGTGGTGTTACTACAAACCAAACTTGGTCTAAATCGCTATGCTCAGCCAAATGATTGGCAATAGTTAAATGCCCAACATGTATGGGATTAAATGTTCCGAAATAAAGACCTATTTTCATTTTGTTTTAGTCATTCCTATGGAGGCAGGAATCTATTTAATATTTGCTATAAAATCACTTTTAGATTCCTACTTCCGCAGGAATAACAAGTTTATTTTATTCTTTGATAAATTCTGATACCAATCTATAAGCATTCTCTAATGCCTCATCTAAATTTGCATTCAATACAATTTCATCAAATAGCGGTGCTGTTGCCAATTCTGCTGGTGCTTTTGCTACACGCATACTTATTTTCTCTTCACTTTCTTCACCTCTATCTTTAAGGCGTCTCACCAATTCATTTAAATCTGGAGGTTTTACAAAAATAGCTATAGTTTGTTCTGGGAATTTTCGTTTTATTCGTAATCCGCCTGAAACATCAATATCAAAAATAACATGTTTCCCTTTAGCCCAAATGCGCTCAATTTCAGTTTTTAGAGTACCGTAGAAATTGTCTCTATAAACTTCTTCCCATTCTAAAAACTCGTCGTTTTTAATTTTGTTTTTAAATTCTTTTAATGATAAATAATAATAATCTTTACCATCTACTTCATTACCACGTTTTTCGCGAGACGTAGCAGAAATAGAAAATTCTAAATTAAGCTCTGACTGCTTGAGTAAATGACGAACAATAGTTGTTTTACCAGAACCAGAAGGTGCTGAAAACACAATAAGTTTGCCTTGTTTTTTATTTGTTATTTCTGACACAATTACTTTTTTACTATTTACTGAATAATTTGTACTAATTAGAGTACATTCAATAACTGTTCCTTAATTTTTTCGAGCTCGTCTTTCATTTGTACAACGAGTTTTTGCATTGGTGCATAGTTAGATTTAGAGCCAATTGTGTTGATTTCTCTTCCGATTTCTTGAGAAATGAAACCAAGTTTTTTTCCATTAGAATCATCCGAATTTAAACTCTTAATAAAATAATCTAAGTGATTATCTAGTCTTACTTTTTCTTCGGTAATATCAAACTTTTCTATGTAGTAAACCAATTCTTGCTCAAAACGATTTTCATCTACCTTTTCCTTAATATCCGCTATACCTTTTTCTAAACGTGCTCTTACACCGTCAATACGATCTGGGTCCATTGTTATTACTTCTTGTAATAACCGTCTTAATGTAGCAATTCTATCTGTAAAATCTTGTTTTAACGTAGCTCCTTCATCTTTTCTGTAAGCAACAATATTAGTTATGGCATCATTAATTTCTTTACTAATTGCTGCCCACTCTTCCTCGTCTATTTCATCACGCTCAGTGGTAACAGCATCTGGTAAACGAATTGCCATTTTTAACAACTCTGTTGCATCACCATCTACTACATCTTTAAGCTGTTTAATGTACTCATTAACCACTGTTTTGTTGATCTTGGAACTGGTGTCTTCTCCTGTTATTTCTACATAAAGCGAAAAATCCACTTTACCTCTTCTAAGATGTTTTGCAATAAGCTTACGAACCTCTAGTTCTTTAGCACGATACATTGATGGCATACGTGCATTAAGGTCTAGACTTTTGCTATTCAGTGATTTTAATTCTATGGATATCTTTTTTGTTGGGAGCTGAAGTACAGATTTCCCATATCCTGTCATGGATTGTATCATTAAAATGTAACTTTTAAAGTTGCGCAAAGGTACAAAAATGAACGGTTTTAAATCTGTAATAAACTTTTTTCAAACTAATATGCACGCCTAAAGTTCTTTCTTAACTTTGCCAAGAAAATTTTAAAGAAATACGATGTATAAAAAACAGTTTGAAATTCGTTGGAGTGATGTTGATGCTAATGGTCATTTAGCAAATTCTGCATATACTAATTTTATGAGCCATGCAAGGATGTCTTTCTTTGGAGACCAAGGGTTTTCTATGCCAGAAATTAGAAAGCATAATGTTGGTCCTGTGGTGTTTTACGAACACATGTATTATTTTAAAGAATCTTTTATTGGAGCACCAATAACTGTAACTATTGAGGTTTCTGGTTTAAGTGAAGATGGAATGCTTTTTATGTTTGAACATAATTTTTATAACCAAAAAGGTGAAAATTTAGCCTATTGCGAAATGCAAGGTGCTTGGATAGATTTAAAGACAAGAAAACTAACTAGTTTACCAGAACCATTATTAGAATTGGCTCAAAAATTTCCAAAATCTGAAAGTTTTAAAACACTTACAAAAGAAGATACTAGAAAACATGGAGTAAGACCCAAGCCATTGACGGTTTAATCTCTATCTAAACGGCTTGTGCTGTTTAAAAGTTTTAATCTTAACGTTCTTTATAAAAGGTTTTAATATCTGATTTGGAATATACCTTTTGTGTTTACAATAACACGTTAATGCTTCGGGCTCTGCACCAAGCGTACTTTTTATTTCAGAAGCGGTTCTTCCTAAATTAATCCGAGCAGATTTTGCTTCAATACCAAGTCTAACATAGTCATTTAATATTCTAGGATAGATGGCAAACTCTTTATTATTTGAATAATCAATACCAATAAAATGAGCATCTAAGTTCGTTTCATTTTGCATTGCAGACAAAAAACCTACTAGTTTACCATCCAAAAAATAACCTTTAACAATAAACTTATCTATAAACGTATTTTTAAGATGCACATAAGTGTCCAGGTTTAATACTTGTGCATTAAAATCGGCATTATCAATTGTGTTTTGATATAACTCTTGAAGTTCATCTCTGTGTGTTTTAATATCTGCTACAGTAAAGAATTTAGTTTCTAAAGCTTCACTTTTTGCATCAGCTCTATTGGCTTTTACTCTATATTTAGATTTTAAAGCATCTGTATAATCCATGAAAGATTGCCACTCTGGCTTTAACGTAATAATCATATTGGGCTCTACTTGCATAGAGGCATAATCATAAGACTTTAAATGATCTGTAATATGAAGTGATTTGTTTTTAAAATCTTTAACGAAAATTGTTTTTAGTCGATTAGTAGATTTATATAGCTGTTTTACAGCTTCCGCTATTGCTCTAAACGTTTCAACTTTGGGCTCACCATCTTTTAAGAACGTACCATATTCTCCACTTAAAAATACGTTGCCACAAAAAAGTACACGGATTTGATTATTACAAAACATATTGTTTACAATCCGTTTTAGCTTAGCCGACATTCTAATATTTTTGGTAATAGTTTCGACTCCAATAGTTACAATTTGCGTATTTGCAAAAGCTACTGCTTCTTTGCCTTTAAGTATAAAAATGTAGTTAAATTCTATATCAGTATTTGCCAATTCAAAGGCTTTTAAAAACTCTGGAGAATAATAAACATTTGTACAACAACTTACACTATTCCAATAAGATTGCGGTATAGCATCTACGGTTTTAAATATTTTAGAGCTTAAAAACAAATTAGCTTGTTTTTCTGGGTTTTAAAGTCACAAGATATACACCAACAAAAATTAAGAGCATAGCACAAATTTTAAGTACGTCTATAAAATCTGCTCCAACATATAGAGCAAAAAGTCCTGCAATTACAGGTTGAAGATAGATAAATATACCAACAGTTGATGCTTTCAATCTACTTAATGCTAATGGATTTAAAAGATAAGTACCGAAAGTTGCACCAATAACTACAAATAAAACAGAATAACTAATATAAGGGGTAAAAGTATGCCACTGCACCTCTTGTAATTCGTTGTAACCAAATGGGGCAAGTATAATTAAGCCAAACAAAAACAACCATTTAATAAAAGTAAAAGGGTGATATTTCGCAGTTAATTTCTTTATCATTATAATGTATATACTATAAGAAATAGCATTTAAAAAAATCATTAAGTTTCCTAAAGGAACATTATCACCTGTTCTAGCAGATTTACCATATATGGTTAAAATTAATGCTCCTATTAAACCTAATGTTACACCAACTATCTTAAGGTTGGTTACCCTTTCTTTTAATAAGAACGCAGATAAAACCAAAATAATAATTGGAGTTATAGTCATTATAGCAGAAGCATGTATTGGCGATGTAAATTCTAATCCTTTAAAGAAGAAAAGCATATTAATGACAACACCAAAAAGTGCTGCAATGAAAAGTCGTAAAAAGTCTTTCTTTTCAATTTTTTGTTTTGGTAAAAATAAACTCAAAACCCAAAATAATACTGTTGCACCAGCCACTCTCAATAAAACAAAACCAAATGGTTTAATGTAATTTTCATTCATTACCGTTTTTGCAATAGTGTAATTTAGTCCATATAAAAGTTGAACCATAAAAACGGCAAAAATGGCGAAACTTCTACTTTTCATGTATAGCAAGTTTAGCAGCTTCAACTATTTTCTTTGCATTACCAATAAAAATTTTACTGTTGTATATTATTACTGGTCGCTTTAAAAACGTATAATGTTCTAATATAAAATTTTTATAATCATCTTCAGTCAGTGATTTGTCTTTAAGACCAAGCTCTTTATACAATCTTGCTCGTTTACTAAACAAGTTTTCGTAACTATCAGTTAAACCTCTCATTTCGTCTATTTGAGCTTCGGTAATTATACTGGTTTTTATATCTTGAAGTTCAAAATCACTCGGTAAATTCAATTCATTTATAATACGCATACATGTATTACAAGTACTTAAATAGAATATTTTTTTCATATTAGAAATCTATATATTTTTGAAATTACAAAGTAACCGTATTTAAAAAGATTTTTGGATACATTTATTAAAAATATCATCTTATGGATTGGTCGTTTGACATTGCTATTAAAAACAGAAAATTATTAAAGAGTTTTATTGAAAATCACACTTTAGAAGAATTAAATAAAGTGCCTGAAGGGTTTAGCAACAACATCATCTGGAATATTGCTCACACTATTGTAACTCAACAATTACTAGTTTATAATTTATCTGGTTTACCTATGATTGTTTCTGATGAAATGGTGGCCGCTTTTAGAAAAGGTACCAAAACTGAACGCGATCTGTCTGAAGCCGAAGTTGATACAATAAAAGGTTTGTTATTCTCTACAATAGAAAAAACAAAAGAAGATTACGACAATAAAATTTTTCAGATTTACAATCAGTATACAGTTACTACAAAAAGTATTCTAAGTAATGTTGAAGAAGCTATTGATTTTAATAATTTTCATGAAGGGATTCATTTAGGATATATTTTAGCAATTAGAAAGTCACTGTAAGCGTTTGTAAACGTATATTTTGTAACTTGTACTTCTCATGAAGTAAAGCCTCTATAAAGCATTAAAAAAATAGAACCAATAGGCACATGTTGGTTTATTGGGCTAATTATCTTCCTATTTTAAACGTTTAATTATGAATAGACAATGCCCAGAATGTGGTGAGAAAATTAGAGGTAGAATTGATAAAAAATTCTGCAGTGACAGTTGTAGAAATGCCTACAATAATCGTATAAATAAGGATTCTAAAAACCTTATTAGAAATACCAATAACAGACTTAGAAAAAATTATAGAATCTTAGAACAACTAAATCCTAATAAAAAAACCAAATGCTCTAGAGCAAAATTGATAGAAAAAGGTTTTGACTTTAATTACTTTACAAGCATATATACCACCAAGGCTGGCACAATATACTATTTTGTATACGACCAAGGTTATTTACCCTTAGAAGGAGACTACTATGCATTGGTAAAACGAGATGATTAAGCACCACCTTTGGTTGTGCTATTCCAATTTTCACCTTTCAGCTGAAGCGCTGCTTTTAAAATATCCTTTTGGCTAATTTGCCCAACAAGTTTTCCATTTTCTACAATTGGAAAACGACGTCTTTTAGATTGTAAAAACTTGTTTGCAGCATCAAAAACATCCATATTTCCATCAATAGTTTCCACATTTGTAACCATTCGTTTTTCTACATTATCATGGTCTAATGGCATGTTATAATAACGGCTTTCACTTAACTGTTTTAGACAATCACCTTCAGATATAATGCCAACTAACTCTTGCTTATCATTTACTACAGGTCCACCAGATATTTTATTTTTAATTAATGATTCTACAACTTCTTGAATAGACTGGTTAGCCTTAAACGTTATAAGTTCAGTTGTCATATAATCTTTAACTTTTAGCGATGTCGATGACGCTACATTTTGTTGCTTACGTGCACCTTGAAAACTTTTTATTCCCATAGCATTAAATTTAGAGTTAATCTTAAAGTTACTGAAAATTAATTGCTTAACAAAATGAAATATTAGATAGTCTTTATATTCCGTATTTTTAACGAGAATATTTTACCTTTTAAATTGATTAAACAAATTAGTATTATTGGTTGTGGCTGGTTAGGCCTACCCTTAGTCAAGTTTTTAATAGCAAATAATTATGCTATTAAAGGTTCTACAACATCTAAAACCAAATTAGAATCTCTAAAAAAACATAAAATAGAAGGATACTTAATTCTTTTAAATGAAAAAGGTATTTCTGGTAATTATCGAGATTTTTTAGCTAAAAGTGACACTGTTATTATTAATATTCCGCCTGGATTAAGAAAAAACCCATCAAAAAATCATGTTAAAGAAATAAAACATTTAGTAACAGCTTTAGAAAATGAAAACGTAAAAAATATACTTTATATTAGTTCTACATCTGTTTTTAAAGATGAATATCATTTTCCTATTATTACTAATACAGTACTACCTAATGCCAGCTCAGATAATGCTAAACAATTAATCGAAATTGAACAGTTACTAAAAAGTAATCCTAACTTTAATACAACAATATTACGTTTTGGTGGTTTGTTTGATGATGAGCGTCATCCAGCTAGGTATTTAGCTGGTAAAACAAATGTTTTAAATGCTAATGCACCTATTAATTTAATACATAAAGTAGATTGTATTAATATCATTGGTTTACTTATTCAAAACAACTTATGGGGAATTGAGTTAAATGCTGTTTACCCAATTCATCCAGATAAAAAAACTTATTATTCTAACTTTTGTAAACTCCATAATTTACAATTGGTAGAGTTCAATATTAAAGAAAAAAGCAAAGGAAAAGTAATAGATAGTAACAATTTGGTACAGCTTTTGAATTACACTTTTAAGCAAGTACCATAGAAATTAATAGATTTTAACACCATTATCTATTAATTTTTATAGCTTAGCCCATCAATTTTTTTTGAAATATCAATTAAGTAAGAATAAAACAAAATGAACATTTCGTTATAAAGGTTATTTAATACATACTATAGCTTGCACGAAAACACCATTTTACAAATGAAAAACAATAAATTAAAAGAAATGAAACAGATTACAATTGCAGTTCTTATGCTATTTTCAGTTAGTGTTTTTGCTCAGACAAATGCAGAATTAAAAAAACACTACGAAGCTTATTATAAACAAATGAAAAAGCAAGGTGATGTACAAGGTGTTATTAATGCCATGACTCATCTCGATGTTTTAGAACCTTCAGTAGCACGAAAAGATACTTTAGCATATATGTACCTTTCAGAAGGGCAATATATGCAGGCTCTTAACACTATTGGTGTAGAAAAAAATGCTACAGATTCTGATATGAATGTAGAAGTAAAAGCTTTAGCATTAAAAAACCTTAATCAACCAAAAATGGCGTTAGAGCATTACGAAGTATTATATTCTCGTACACCAAATGTGTATTTAGCATACGAAATGGCTGATATGAAAATTCAGACCAACGATTTGCCAGGAGCTAAACTAAATATTGATTACGCCATGGCTAATGTAAAAGATGACATGAAACGTGCATTTTATGAAACACAACAGCCTTATGAAACATCAATGAAAGCTGCTCTTTTTTACTTAAAAGGTTTGCTAACATTTTCTGAAAATAAAACAGCTAATATCGATGCTGCTTTAAAATTAATGAATGATGCTTTAGCTATAGACCCTAATTTTAATTTAGCAAAAGTAAGCCGACAAGCTTTAGAGTCTCAAAAAGCACAACAAGCTGCAGCCGCAAAAAAGAATTAATAAAAACTTATTTTTAAGTATAAAAAAAGCAGCTCTTTGAGCTGCTTTTTTATTTATGTAAATTCTTGATTTACCATATTCTAACACGTTTCTCTGGTGCTAAATACATGGCATCACCTTCTTTAATATCAAAGGCTTCGTAAAAAGCATCAATATTTTTAAGTGGTTGTGTTGCTCTGTAAATTCCTGGAGAATGCGGATCTGTCTTAATTTGAGTTTCTAATGCGTCTGGTCTGCTTAAAGTTCTCCAAACTGTAGCCCAAGACATGAAGAAACGTTGCTCTGCAGTAAAACCATCTATGTCATCTGGCCTTCCGTTCTCTTCAAAATATAATTGCAAACCATCATAGGCTCCTAAAACACCTCCTAGGTCTCCAATATTTTCACCTAATGTGTTACGACCATCTATATACAAACTATCAGATACTTCAATAGCTGAATATTGCTCTACAAGCTTATCACCTCTTTTCTTAAATTCTTTTAAATCCTCAGGAGTCCACCAATTAACTAAATTTCCATCACTATCAAATTGTGAACCTTGATCATCAAAAGCATGTGAAATTTCATGACCAATAACCGCACCTATTCCTCCGTAATTTACAGCTTCATCTGCTGTATAGTTGTAAAAAGGTGGTTGCAAAATTGCCGCAGGAAAAACGATCTCATTGTTTAATGGATTAAAATAAGCATTTACCATCTGTGGAGGCATTCCCCATTCTTTTTTATCTACAGGTTGGCCGAGATCTGCCAGTGATTCTTTTAAACCCCAATCAGCATAAGCCAACATGTTTTCTGCGTAGCTATTTCCTTCTTTAATCATTAATTCAGAGTAATCTTCCCACTCGTCTGGATATGCTATCTTAACAGTAAATTTGTCTAGCTTTTTAATTGCTTCTTTCTTAGTTTCTGGTGTCATCCAATCTAGCTTATCAATTCTTGCTTTAAATGCAGTAATAACATTAGCAATCATCTTTTCGGCTTTTTCTTTAGCTTCTGGAGGAAATTTTGCATCTACATACAGTTTACCAATAGCCTCACCTACTCTTCCTGTTACGTTATCCATGGCTCTATCCTGCGCTGGTCTTTGTGTCTCAGTTCCTCTTAATGCTTTACTATAAAATTCCCAGTTTGCTGTTTCAATTTCTGTAGTTAAAAAGCTCGCGTTACCATTTAGCGTATTCCACTTCATCATGGTTTTAATATCTTCTATTGGTGTTGAAGTTAATATATCTTGTAGCGCTTCCATATACTTTAACTCAATAACATAAACCGTATCTAGTTTTTGTTCAACACCCATTTCTGAGATAAATTTGTTCCAGTTTATCGCAGGTGTAAGCTCTGATAATTCTTCAATCGTTCGAGGGTTATTAAGATTGCTGAAATCTCTTCTTTCTGCTTTGTCTAATTGTGGTTCTGCTAATTTTGTTTCAACTTCTAAAATCATCTCAGCAGCCTCTTTTGCTTCAGTTTCATTGTAATCTATAAACTGCATCATTCTCGTAATATGATCCACATATTGCTGACGACGTTCTTTAGATTTTTGGTCTTGTAATACATAATAATCTCGATCTGGTAACCCTAAACCTCCTTGTGTAATGTATGGCGCATAAATACTACTATTGTTTATGTCTGGGAATACTTGAAGTCCAAAAAACGGAGCATCCACACCTATAGTTTTAGCATACACAGTTTGCATATCTCCAAGGTTTTTAATACCATCTATTGCATTTAATAAAGGCTCCAAGGGTTTAGTTCCTAGCTCGTTTCTTGTTATGGTATCTAATTCTGATTCAAAAAATAGAAGTGCTTTTTTTTGATCACTTCCTTCTTCATAAACTCCTAATTCTTTTGAAGTTCTAACAATATCTAACACATCATTCCGAGTTGATTTACGAAGTACATTAAAACCTCCCCAACCAGATTCGTCGTCTGGAATTTTAGTAGTCTTCATCCAACTACCATTAACATAATTGTAAAAATCTTGTTTTGGATCTACTGTGGTATCCATGTTTTCCAATATAATTCCTGGAATTTTTTCTTCTGCCATGGCAGTGTCTTTTTTGGCTTCATCTTTACATCCTACAATAGTAAAGAAAGCCAAACCTGATATCGCTAGTACGCGACTAAGATTGGTTTTCATAATGTGGTTTTTGATTAATTCGAATTAAATGTAATTATTAATAAGACTGTGTATTCTTATTAATGTTACATCTTAACAAAACTTTAAGACGCTGTTAAAACGATTATTCTGGCTGAATTTCATTAAAAATATCACTTTCTAACTTTTTGTTTATCTGATAGTTAAGATTAGAAAATGCCACTAACAATTCTCTAACACTAAGCAGTTTTAACTTATCATCTATGTTTTCTAGCGTTAGATTTTCATTTAATTTTAAAAGCATAGTTTCTAAAATTGCTGTTCTAGATATAATTGAGTTTGTAAGTAATTGTTTTGGGGTTTCTGTTTTAAATTGGTCAATAAACTTTTTTAAATCTTCAATTTCACCATTAAAAAATGATAAATCTGCCTTCTTTAAATAGCCGATTTGAATTGCTAATTCTTGGTACTTTTCCCAATTTGCCAGTGCCTCTTCACTTTCTGGACTGAGCGCATAATCTGTATAATCAAAATCCTCAATCGCTTTTGAAGTAATAGCTGGCTTTTGATTTTTATTTGTTGTTTCTACCAATGGTGTTGAGTCTTTTTCATCTCCACAACCTATAAGCAATAAACAAACAATACTTAAAACGTATAATCCAATCTTCATGGGTTACTTAATTTGACTGTAAATATACTTTAAAGAACGTAGCAAAACATTTTCTATTTCCTAAAAAATGACTAAAATTTGTTATAACATTTTCTAAAAATTTTAATATTAGTATGACTAATTTCTCACTACTTTTGAGGATATTTTAATTTTAATATATGTCTTCAAAAATATTAGTTATCGGAGCCTGTGGGCAAATTGGCACTGAACTTACAACCAAATTAAGAGATATTTACGGTGTTAATAATGTCATAGCTAGCGATATTAATACTAGAAATCTTGAGCTCGTAAATTCTGGCCCTTTTGAAATTATTGATGCTAAAAACTATAATGCTATAAAGGATTGTTGTAAAATTAATAATGTAAAAACGGTCTATTTAATGGCCGCTTTATTAAGTGCTACCGGCGAAAAATACCCAATGGAAGCGTGGGATTTAAATATGAATTCCTTATTCCATGTGCTCAATTTAGCGAAGCAAAAAACTATTGATAAAGTTTTTTGGCCAAGTAGTATTGCCGTATTTGGCCCAACTACTCCAAGAGAAAACACACCTCAACATACCATTTGTGAGCCAACAACAGTTTATGGAATTACCAAACAAGTTGGTGAACGTTGGTGCGAATATTATTATGAAAAATATGATGTAGATGTGCGCAGTATTCGCTATCCTGGTATTATAAGTTACAAGGCTATGCCAGGAGGAGGCACAACAGATTATGCTGTAGAAATTTATCATGAAGCTATTAAAACAGGTAATTACGAATGCTTTTTATCTGAAAATACAAGTTTGCCCATGATGTTTATGGAGGATGCTATTAAAGCGACAACGGATTTAATGCAAGCTCCATCTGAAAATTTATCTATTAGATCTTCTTATAATTTATCTGCTATTAGCTTTACACCAGAAGACATTTATAAAAGTATTAAAACAGAAATGCCTGAGTTTTCAATTACATATAAGCCCGACTTTAGACAAGATATTGCAGATAGTTGGCCGTCTTCTATTGACGATAGTGTGGCTAGAAACGATTGGAATTGGCAACATGATTATAATCTCAAAGACATGACTTTTGAGATGTTAAAACAATTGAGAAAGAAATATAATTCGTAATTATTTTAGCCGCTATTTAAAATATAAAAAAAGCCAACGCTTTTAAAACGTTGGCTTGCTATTAACTAATTACAATCACTTTCAAAAACCAAGGTGTTAGTTCCAGAGCTTAATGCAATAGTCATTGGGTCTGACCCTAAACCTACACTATCTACAGTCCATGTATCGCTAAAATCAGGTAATCCAGGAATAGCAATTGTTAAAAACTGCTCGGTGTCTTGTGTTCCAGTTATTTCCCATGTTCCATTATAATTGAATAACAAACTTGTAACCTCAACTGTACCATCATTATTAAATGTAAACTCATGTCCTACATAAATACTTAAAAGGTCGAGCAGGTTTATAGATATCTGGTTTACTCTCCATGTCTGGCATTGTTCAAAAGCTAGCTCAAGGTCGCTTGGAGTCACTATGAGATCTAAGCCTGCTTCAAAATGACCTGAAGCTAAAGAAGATTCATATCTTATAAAGTACTTACCATCTATTTTTTCTGGAAAATTAACTGAGTTGATATCTAACATTTCATTAGTAATATCTACACCATTTACCTCAACAATAGTTGCATCTGATGAAATTATAGATACAATATCTTCACTTGTTACCCAACAGAAATCTCCAGCACCATCAAAACTAAATGGTATACTAATTTCAGTAGGATTAACACAGGATATATGATTTGGTAAAACTGTACCTATATCTACTCCAGATTCGGTTACATTGGATGCTGTATAGCTTACATAATATTTACCATTTACAGGCTCTGGGAAGTTTGGATGAGAAGTGTGTACCCATTGATTCGTAAAATCCACACCATTAATTTCCATAACATCTATTCCCCAAGAATTAAAATACAGGACTGTCTCTGATATTTCTAGGCAAAACTCTCCTGCTACATCAACCATTCTATATGGTAATGCTATGACTTGTGGATTATCGCAAAACTCAATAATATCTTCACAATCACTTACAAAATTCATTCTATTTGCTCCTGATCTTAATTCAACTTTTATGTCATTAGGTTCTGTACCTATGAAACATAAATCCCAAGTATCGTTTACAATTGGTAAACCATCTATATTAACCATTACAGTTACTTCACCCTCGTTGCCAGAAGCCGACCAAGTTCCATTGAACATATTTACACCTTCAACAACTGTTATCGTTCCGTCGTTGTTGAAAGTAAATACATAACCAACAACTGTACTTACAACGTCATCGTAATCTATTTCTAATACATCTATAGTCCAGTCTGAGCATTCCTCGAAAATAGTTTCGAGCTCGGTTATTGTATAATTATTAGAACCACATTCATCGTATATTTCGTCATCCTCATCACAAGTATTATCGGCAGCTAAAATAACATCCTCTAGTTCTTGAAGACCGTTTACTACTTGTGTGGTTTCATTTGCAAATAACATAGTAACCGGAAAATTTAGAGAAACTACGGCTAGTGTCTCTAAATCTTCAATAAAAGCGTACATCTCAATATCATTATTGAGAATTATTGAATCTATTGCTTCGTTTTCTTCATCATATGTTGCGATGATTATAGGGTATATAAAATCTATACATTCTATATCTTCATCATTTTCGTAATCTAAATCTCTAAGATTATCTAACTCAGTATCTGAGTTAACAACTACTGTTGAGTAATCTGGAAGTATAACAGTAATTGGATATGATATAACGACCTCATCAATATCTTCAGTACTTAAACTAAATATATTTTCTATTTCATTATAAGAATTAGCATCTATAATTTCTAGCTCAACGCCATTGGCTTCTACAGCTATTGGTAGCTGTATTAATAAATTACTTGCGTGGTCTATAATATTATCCTGAGAACCATCATTAGCAGCCACTCGAGCCATTAAGTTAGCAATTGTAGAATTTGGAACAATCGTTGCTTCTTCTGGAGGATCAATACTTAAATCGTCTTCCGTTCTACATGAAAACATTAATGTTAAAAGTAGAATGCAAAAAATAAGAATGTAACCATTAAATTTAATTTTCATAATCACTAATATTGTTGACAATGTAAGTTTTAATCTTCTATTTTAATATTTAAATCGTTCGATTTTTTGCTCCAGTCTTCTCAAACCTTTTGTTGTTTTAGTAAGTTGATCAAAGCGCATCTTAGTTAAATTATACCTGTATTCGATGATAGAATTACCGTTGTCATTAAGCATCTGCTCCTGTAATTCTATTAATTTATGCTTGTATAAATTAATTTCCTTTTGCTTGATCGATGTTAGCGAAAGTAATAAATCTGTCGTTTTTTGTATTTCTAAGCTGTAGGTCATTGGTTTGGGGATTTAAGTGAAACTTGTTTATAAGTAGCAATTATGATGTAAGAATTTGATCTATTTGATCCAAAGATGGCTACCTAAATCCTAATTGTTAATAGTTGGGTTTTAGGCAAAGCCTCAGAAATTGAAATTACCTTGGAGCGGTAACAATGAGCTTCCTTCTTTTTTAAAGCATTTAAAACTTCGCTTAGGTTAGGACGAAATTTAACTTGGCTTAATTTTAATTCGATTAACGCAATATTTAAACTTGTTTCCATAATAGTAGGATTAATTTGAGGTTATATTATTAAAACAACTTAAAATAAAAATGTCCCAAGAATTAATTGTCTTTTTATTTACACCCTACACAACAATTGCACTCTTGAGACATTATTTTTAAAATAATGCTTATAAATTAAGTAGTCTATCTAATTTTCATAATGATGCATTTTACACAGCTTTATAAAATTTATTAATAAGATGTATAACTATAAGCATTAATTGAGGGGTTGGATTAATTATGCTTTTATATTAAATAGATCTATGCTGTAAGAAGTCTTCCCAATAAACCAGTAGAAGAGTTAGTTTTTAATTTTTTAATTTTTTTAGAAGACTTATTAATTATAGTTTCTGAAATCGAAATTACCTTAGTTTGGTAACATCTAGCTTCTTTCTTTTTTAATTCGTTTAAAACTTCGCTTAGGCTTGGACGAAATTTAGTTTGGCTCAATTTTAATTCGATTAACGCAATATTTAAACTTGTTTCCATAATAGGTAGGATTAATTTGAGGTTATATTATTAAAACAACCGAAATTTAAAATGTCCCAAGAAAATTATTGTTTTTTTATTTATCTTACGTTTTAGAAATAAAAAAGCCCAAATCAATGTCGCAATCCCTGCACAAAAACATCTGTGATAAAGTGCTGTTTTCAAAACTTTATGAAAAGTATGCACAGACTTTAAGTAATATCCTTTTATATAAGTACGGTGATTTATTAAATCCGGCAGACAAAGCCCAAGAAGCTTTCATTAAACTTTGGGAAAACTGTGCAAAAGTGACTCCTGAGACTACAAAATCTTATTTATACACTATCGCAAACAATTTAATGTTGAATGAAGTGAAACATCAAAAAGTAGTTTTTAAACATCGAGGAGTAAAACCAAAAGATTATACTAATGAGTCACCAGAGTTTGTTTTACGCAAAAAAGAATTCTCAAAACGATTTGAACTTGTATTATCAAAATTAAAAGAAGAAGAACGTGCTGCTTTTCTTCTCAATAAGGTAGACGGTAAAACTCATAAAGAAGTTGCTGAAATTTTAGGTATTACAAAAAAAGTAGCTGAACATAGAATTTATGCGGCTTTCAACAAGCTTAAAAACGAATTAGAAGAATTAAATTAAAAAAGTTTGGGACATTTCTAATTTCAATTGTTTTAAGTATAGAATAGTATATAATGGAAAAAGAATATTTAGTAAAAAAGTGGTTAAATAATGATTTATCTGAAGCAGAGGCAAAATCCTTTGAAGCTTTAGATGACGCTAATTTATATAACGAAATAATTGAAGAGGCTCAACTTTATAGCGGAAATAAAAATGCTAAAGTTGCACCTTTTAATGAATTAGAAAGTTTATTAACTACAGAAAAGAAAGTGATCTCTATTAATTGGATGAAAACCATTTCTAGTATTGCAGCCGCACTGCTAGTAGGTTTTGCTGTTTTTTCAATTTTAAACAAAGATACGATTGAGACATTTGGTACAGAATATGCCCAAAATAAAATTATAACACTTCCAGATAATTCAATTGTAAACTTAAATCAGTTTTCTCAATTAGAATATAACTCCTCTAAATGGGATGAAGCCAGAACACTAAACCTTAGTGGAGAAGCTTATTTTGATGTAGAAAAAGGAAAACGTTTTGATGTTAAAACTGATCAAGGTACTGTAAGTGTTTTAGGCACAGAGTTTAATGTAGTATCAAGAGATAGTTTATTTAAAGTTACTTGTTACGAAGGGTTAGTAAGTGTAAATTATGATAATACAGAGATAAAAGTACCTGCAGGAACTGAATTTGTTTTAAAAGCAGGAAAATCTACAAAAACTGATATCGTAATTGCAGAACCTTATTGGATAAAAAACATGAGTGTTTTTGATAATGTTATAATAACTGATGTTTTCAGTGAGTTAGAAAAGCGATATAACATTAAAGTTATCTATAATTCTGATGTAAAATTATACTTTAATGGCGCTTTTGAACATAATAATCTTGAAAATGCTTTGAAATCCGTAACACAACCCCTTAATTTGACTTTCAAACTATCCGAAAAGGAAGTCATTATAAGGAATGCAAATAAAAATTAAGTGTTACATACCTATTTTATTAATACTGCTATTATCAAGCATTTCTATACATGGACAAGAAACTGATAAAAAATTACCTTTAAAGCAGGTATTAGATGAAATAAGCACTTTACATATTATTACTTTTAATTATGAAAGTAGCTATATAAGTGATATAAAAGTATTTCCTCCGCCTACAGAATTAAAGCTATCCTCAAAAATTGCAAACTTAGAAAAGCAAACCAATTTAGTTTTTAAAAGAGTTAGTAATCTAGTTATAACAATTTCTAAGCCTATAAAGCTATGTGGCTATATTAAAGACGCATCTTTACAGCAACCTATACCAGGCGCAACAATAAATGGCATTTCAGCATATAGCATTACAGATGATAATGGCTATTTTGAACTCGAATTAAATTCCTTAGAAGAATTATTAACTGTAAAACATTTAGGTTTTAAAACCATTAAAAGAGAAGTAAAATACTTTAATTTAGAACAGTGCGGATCCTTATATATGTTAGAGCAACACGAGCAAATAAGTGCTGTTTTAATTGATGCTTATTTAGTAAAAGGTATTGACATTGAGCAAGACTGGACCACATCTGTAGATTATGATAAATTTAGTCTTCTTCCTGGTTTAATAGAATCTGATGTACTACAAACCGTACAAGCATTGCCAAGCATTTTAAGTGTAGATGAAACCGTGTCTAACATAAATATTAGAGGTGGTTCTAACGATCAAAATCTTATACTTTGGGACGACATAAAGATGTACCAAACTGGTCATTTTTTTGGTCTCATATCTAGTTTTAATCCTCAAATGACCCAAACTGCTAGTATTATTAATAACGGGTCTGATGTGTCTTTAAATGATGGTGTTTCAGGAACAATTCATATGAAAACCGAAAGTAAATTAAATACTGATTTTGAAGGTATTATAGGTGCCAATTTCTTAAATGCAGAATTGTTTTCTAATATCCCTTTGGGTAAAAAATCTTCTCTCCAAGTTGCCTCTAGAAAATCATTAGACGAATTTGTAAGAACACCAACATACGATGTCTATTTTAATAGAATTACACAAAATACTGAAGCAGAAGAAAACACTTCGGAAGTTACAAATTCTAATCAAGATTTTAATTTCTATGATGCCTCATTAAGATGGCTACATAAACTCTCAGACAAGGAATTAATAAGACTCAATTTTACCTTAGCCAGTAATGATCTAAGTTTTAATGAAACTGCTAATGTTGAAGATATATCGCGAACAAGACAAAGTAGCGTCTCTCAAAATAGCCTTGCCTTTGGATTTAATTACAAAAGACAATGGTCTAATAAATTCAATTCTACTTTTAATATTTACAACAGCGACTACGAGTTACAAGCAAAAAATGTAGACATTTTAGCCGGACAACTTTTTCTGCAAAAAAACAGGGTTTCAGAAACAAGTCTAAAGCTTGAAAATGTATTTAAAACTGACTTATGGCAACATAAACTAGGATACAGTTTTACCGAAACTGAAGTTATTAATCTCAATGATATTGACCAACCAAGATTTGTTAGGCGCGACGAAGAAGTTTTAAGAGAGCATGGAGCTTTTTTACAAACGTGGTTTAATAATAATAGTTTTTCAATTAGAGGCGGAATACGCGCCAATTATATCACCAAATATGAAAAACTATTAATAGAACCAAGATTTAGCATACGTAAAGCCATAAGTGAAAACTTTGAAATTGAAGCACTTGGTGAGTATAAACATCAAAATACATCACAGATTATTAATTTTCAAAACGATTTTTTAGGTATTGAAAAAAGGCGCTGGCAACTAACCGATAATGATACAATACCAATTATAAGAAGTAAACAAGCATCCATTGGGCTTTTATATAAAAATAAAGGCTGGTTATTTGATGCTAAGGCATATTATAAGACTGTAGATGGCATTACAACACAAAGCCAAAGTTTTACTACTAAATACGAATCGGCTAGAGAAAAAGGCAGCTACGACGTTTATGGTTTTGAGTTGTTATTTAGAAAACAATTTAAAAACCTAAGCAGTTGGTTAAGCTATTCTTACATTAACAATACGTATACTTTTGAAAATCTTGAAGAAATTGAGTTTCCAAGTAATTTCGACATTACACATTCTTTCACCTTTGGTACAACTTATAGTAATAATCGTTGGAATATATCTGCAGGTTTAAACTATAGACTTGGAAAACCTACTTCTATACCATTAGCAGATAATGAAGTAATAGACAATGAAGTAAATTATGACGAAGCTAACAATGAACGTTTGGTTGATTATATGCGTATTGATGCTTCAGCTTTATATAAATTTATGATTAATAAAACATTTAGATCAGAAATTGGTGCCTCTGTTTGGAATATTGAAGATAGAGAGAATACTATAAACAACTATTATAGAGTAAATAACATTAGTGCCACTCAGTTTTCGAGATATTCTCTAGGTATTACTTCTAATATTGTCTTTAGACTATATTTTTAAATAGCTTAAACAAAAAAAGTCCAACATCTCTGTTGAACTTTTGTTTGCTCCTCTTCTTGGGCTCGAACCAAGGACCCTCTGATTAACAGTCAGATGCTCTAACCAACTGAGCTAAAGAGGAAGGTTATTTTCGCATTAGCGAGCGCAAATATAAATTATTTTTTAATCTCTACAATATGAAAATTAATTTTTTTGAGATTTCAATTATAAATTTATTTAATTAGTAATCGCTTTAAAAATATCATTACCATTTGCAAATAGCACTAGCGCAATTAAAATAAAGAATCCTACCACTTGAGCACGCTCTAAAAACTTTTCGCTTGGTTTACGTCCAGAAATCATTTCATAAAGTAAAAACATTACATGACCACCATCTAAAGCTGGTATAGGAAGTAAGTTTAAAATGGCTAACATAATAGATAAAAATGCTGTTAAGCCCCAAAAATATGGCCAACTCCATGTTGGTGAAAATTGATCGTATATAGCTTTAAAACCACCTAAACCTTTGTAAGCTCCTGTGCTTGGACTAAAAAT
Organism: Winogradskyella echinorum; assembly: GCF_014297365.1. Lineage (GTDB taxonomy): Bacteria > Bacteroidota > Bacteroidia > Flavobacteriales > Flavobacteriaceae > Winogradskyella > Winogradskyella echinorum. The sequence continues at coordinate 1,020,127 of NZ_JACOQD010000001.1, forward strand.
TGCTTTCAGCTGATCAAAATAATTAGTAATCGTTTTAGTAAATTTTCGACCTCCTGCCCCAAAACTTTCTCCAAAAGTATATTCCTTTCTAAAAATATTATAGTAACCTAACTCTTCAAATCGAGATGGATTATTATAAGGTCTTATTCCAAAATTACCTTCATCATCAAGTAAAAGTTCTTTAGTCACTTTAGAATTATCTTCTCTTAAAATTTCTACAGAAACTGTGGTGTTTTTTGCCCCATCGATAACTTCATCTAACTGATCAAAATATTTTAACGGCTTACCATTAATACTAGATATAACATCTCCTTGTTTTAACCCTTTCTTTACATTTAATGATGTATCCGCTACTTCGCCGACCATAAAAGGGATTCTATATTCAAAATTCCTTTTACTTTTACTTGCTGAATATTGCCCTAAAAAATCTTCTGGTAAATCAATAATTTTTTCTTCACCATTTCTGTTAATAGTAATAGACTCGGCATTTATTAGATTAAAACCAATATCAGAATCATTTATAATAGGCGTGTCATTAATGGCTAAAACCTTATCTCCTGTTTTAAAACCTATATCTAATAATGCAGGATTGTCTATCCAGTAACCATCTTTTAAGCTCTCTACCTTTACATCAGAGTCGCCATATGCAAAAGATATTGCTACATAGATAACGTATGCCAAAATAAAGTTTACAGTTACACCACCAAGCATAATAATTAAACGTTGCCAAGCTGGTTTAGAACGAAATTCCCAAGGTTGTGGAGGCTGTGCCATTTGCTCCTTATCCATACTCTCATCAATCATTCCTGCAATCTTTACATAACCACCAAGAGGTAACCAACCAATACCATATACAGTATCTCCTATTTTCTTTTTAAAGAGAGAATATTTTACATCAAAAAAGAGGTAAAATTTTTCAACTTTAGTTTTAAAAAGCTTTGCAGGTATAAAGTGACCTAGTTCATGCAGTACAATTAGTAAGGATAAGCTAAGTAAGAATTGAGATATTTTTATAATAAATTCCATGTAATCATTTTCAAATTTCAATTCGCAAAAGTAACCTTTTAAAGGCATTTAGAAAATAATTGTATTTCTAATCGATTTATTTTTAACATGGTTTTATAAAACTTAAGGCAAAACCTTCATATTTGTGTTAAAAATGCAATAGAAAATAGGCCTGAATCGTACCTTTGCAATTCAATTGTAAAACACCTAAATAATGTCATTTCTTTCATTTTTTAAAGGTTATAAAAACTTCGGAATTTTCTTTTCAATTTTGTGTATTGTAATCATTGCTATAATTTACAATATTTTAAACGTTAAGAAGCCTTTGCCAATTTATCAGCCTGCAATGGTAAGCGAAGAATTGGTAGATAGTACCATTCAGTATCAAAAAAAATATCACAAGATTGCAGATTTTAGTTTAGTGAATCAAAATGGTGAAACCGTAACGCAAGACACTTACAAAAATAAAATATATGTTGCTGATTTCTTTTTTACAACATGCCAAACTATTTGTCCCATAATGACAGATCATATGCATCAAATTCAAAAAGAAATAATTAATGATGATGATGTAATGTTACTTTCTCACTCTGTGACTCCTAAAATTGACAGTGTGGCTCAACTAAAAAAGTATGCCCTAGAAAAAGGGGTAATAGACAAAAAATGGAATTTAGTAACAGGAGACAAAAAACAAATCTATCAATTAGCAAGAAAAAGTTACTTAGCAGTAAAAACAGATGGTAATGGTGATAAATACGATATGATACATACCGAAAACTTTATGCTTATTGACAAAAAACGTCAAATTAGAGGGTTTTACGATGGCACAAAACCAGAAGATATCGATAAACTCCTTGATGATATTGAAACTTTAAAAGAAGAATATTAAATTCTTCTAAAAATGGTTTTAACCACTTAAAATTTTAGCTTACTTTTGCTTCTTTAAAATCAATCTAAATAAGAATAGGCTTGACACTTGCAGATTTAAAACGCGGACAACAAGGCATTATTAAAGATGTGTCTTCAAATCTTATACCATTAAAACTCCTAGAAATGGGCTGTTTACCAGGAAACTCTGTAGAGCTTGTACAAGTTGCTCCTTTTGCAGATCCTATGTACCTCAACATTAATGGGTCGCATTTAGCAATTAGAAAAGAGACTGCTATTCATATATTAATAGAAACTATAGATGAGTAAGCAAATTAATGTTGCTTTAATAGGAAACCCAAATACCGGAAAAACCTCTGTATTTAATGCTCTTACTGGATTAAATCAAAAAGTTGGTAATTATCCTGGTATTACGGTTGAAAAGAAAGAAGGAATTTGCAAATTACCTCGAGGTCTAAAAGCACATATTATTGATTTACCAGGTACTTATAGTTTAAATGCCTCTTCTCTAGATGAAAATGTAGTCATTGAATTACTTCTTAATAAAAATGATAAAGATTTCCCAGATGTAGCTGTAGTAGTTAGTGACGTTGAAAACTTAAAGCGAAACCTTCTACTCTTTACACAAATTAAGGATCTAGAGATTCCTACTATTTTAGTAATTAATATGTCTGATCGAATGGCTTATAAAGGTATTTCGTTAGATATTGAATATTTAGAGCAACAACTCGAAACTAAAATTGCACTAATAAGCACAAGAAAGAATAATGGTATAAATGAGTTAAAAGAACTTATTACCAATTACAAGGAACTTTCAACAACACCTTGCTTAAATGCATCTACTATTGATGAAGCCTACTTTGATAACTTAAGAAAAGCATTTCCTAATCAATTATTATATAAACTTTGGTTGGTTATAACACAAGATGTAAATTTTGGAAAAACAGATAGAAAAACCATTGATGCCGTATCAGATTTTAAAACAAAATCTGAACGCGATTTAAAACGTCTTCAACAAAAAGAAACAATAAAACGTTATCAGTTTATCAATGACACTCTAAAAAAAGGGCAAACTATAGATCTAAAAACTGCTAAAGATTTAAGAATAAAACTCGATAGAATCCTAACACACAAAGTTTGGGGTTACCTAATATTTGGCGTCATTTTATTAACCATTTTTCAAGCTATATACGATTGGTCTAGTGTGCCAATGGATTTTATAGATAGCACATTTGCGTCATTAAGTGAGTGGACAAAAAGTGTAATGCCAGAAGGTGCATTTACAAGTCTTTTAGCCGAAGGTATTATTCCTGGCCTTGGTGGTATTGTTATTTTTATACCTCAAATTGCTTTTCTATTCTTGTTTATTTCTATTCTAGAAGAAAGTGGCTATATGAGTCGTGTGGTATTTCTTATGGATAGAATAATGCGACGATTTGGACTTAGTGGTAAAAGTGTAGTCCCTTTAATTTCTGGTACTGCTTGTGCCATACCAGCTATTATGGCTACACGTAATATAGAAAGTTGGAAAGAACGCCTCATTACCATTTTAGTAACACCGTTTACAACCTGTTCTGCTAGATTACCTGTTTATTTAATTATTATCGCCTTAGTTATTCCAGAAGGTCGATTTTATGGTCTTAGCTATCAAGCATTAACATTAATGTTACTATACCTCATTGGTTTTGGTGCAGCAGTGGGTTCTGCTTGGATTTTAAATAAGATTCTTAAAATAAAAAGCAAAACATTCTTTGTTGTAGAAATGCCTAATTATAAACTTCCAATGTTTAAAAATGTGGCAATTACGGTACTCGAAAAAACAAAATCATTTGTATTTGGAGCTGGTAAAATTATTCTGGCTATCTCAATTGTACTATGGTTTTTAGCATCTTATGGACCTGGTGAAAATTTTAATAATGCAGAAGCAATTGTAACTGAGCAATACGCAACAGAAAATTTAAGCGAAGATGAGTTAAACCAAAAAATAGAATCTCATAAATTAGAGCATTCGTTTATAGGAATTGCTGGACACGCCATTGAACCTGCAATAAGGCCTTTAGGCTACGATTGGAAAATCGGTATTGCCATAGTAAGTTCTTTTGCAGCCCGCGAAGTTTTTGTTGGTACTTTGGCAACCATCTATAGTGTTGGTAGCGACGAAGAAGAAACGATTAAAAACCGAATGGCTGGTGAAGTAAATCCAATTTTAGGAGGACCACTATTTAATTTTGCTTCCGGAATCTCATTATTATTATTTTACGCATTTGCTATGCAATGTATGAGTACATTAGCAATTGTAAAACGCGAAACCAACTCTTGGAAATGGCCAATGTATCAATTGGTAATTATGAGTGGTTTTGCTTATATTGTAGCATTAATAGCTTTTCAAGTATTAAAATAGATGAATACAATTATTCAAAACATATTAGTTTTTTCTGCCTTGGCTATAGCCTTACTTTTCTTAGTAAGAAAATTTGTCTGGAAACCTAAAAAAGTAAAATCATCCAGCGCCTGCGAAAGTGATGATGGATGTGGTTGTCACTAATTAATTCCTTTGAAAAAAAAGGAATCTCATTCTAATTATTCTAACCGTTTCGACTTAAAAACTACTTCTAACCGATACTCTTCAACTATAATATCGTTCACACCTTCTGGATAAGGTGATAAAGCAAAGCCATAAATTTTAAAATCTTTGGCATTAAAGGCTAAATTGTTAGATTCCATAACATATCCGCTAGCATCAATTCTTATTGTTTTGTCTTCTAAAAACTTACCGTTTTTATATATTGAAACTAATACATCTGCCTCACCTGCTCTTACACACATTACATTTTTAGGGCAACGTGAATCCGTAATTACTTTTTTAAACTTAACTTCATAATCTTTAAAATCAACTTTTTGTTGGTAACCAACAACCTTAGTAATACTTAAAGAATCTTTTATTACTTGAGCTTGCGCATTCAATGAATATAAAAGCGATGCGAAAAAGAACATTAACACTAATAAGTTAAATTTCATAATAGTTGTTTTTTAATATCTGTATAAAGCTAATTCATCTACTTTTTAAGGACGCCAAATAAATGCCAATGTTACAAAAATACAATTCAATGAATTGAGTATTAATTTTTTTAGTTACATTTGAAAAATTTTTAAGTATACTTAAAATCTAATTAAAGCTATTAAAAATGTCAGTTGCTATTGAAAACTTCGTAAAAGCTATTTACAACAATAATTCTCACGATGCTAAAGATACAAAGCCAGGAAATATTGCTAAAAAACTTGGTATATCTAATGCAGCAGCAACAGACATGGCAAAAAAGTTAGCCGTAAAGGATCTATTGCATTACCAAAAGTATCAAGAATTACAGCTTACGGATAAAGGTCGAAAGATGGCTATGAATATTGTAAGGAAACATCGTCTATGGGAAGCTTTTTTATTTAAAATGTTCGATATGTCCCTTCACGATATTCATAGAGAAGCAGAGCTTTTGGAACATCAAACATCAGACCTTTTAGCTGATAAAATAAGCGCTTATTTAGGGCATCCTAAATTTGATCCTCATGGAGATCCAATTCCAAATGCAGAAGGAGAAATTACAACTAAAGATACCTCTGTTTCACTTTCTAATGCTATAGAAGGTAAAACATATATTATATCAAGATTAATGAGTGACGATAAAGAATTCTTTGAGTTCTGTGCGCATCACAAACTAAAATATGGTCATGAAGTAAAAATCTCTAAGCAATTCAAAAAAAAATAAAATGACTGAGCTTTCAGTAAACAATAATACCATATTATTAAACGAAGATTTTACAACCTTAATTTATGTCAATGAAGTTAAATAACAAACCAATAGTATTTAGTATCGTACTAATTACTTCAGTAATGTTCTCTTTTGCGCAAGAGACGGATAATAATGACATTATAGTTACAGATAGGCCAGATGCAACTGAAGCTTCTTCAACTGTTGGAAAAGGTACACTTCAATTTGAAACTGGTGGACTATACGAATCATTTGAAAAGAATAATATAAAATCTGAAAACTATACTTATAACACTATGCTTATTCGTTATGGAATCCTAGATAACCTCGAATTACGCTTAGGATGGGATTTTGTAGAAGGCACAACAAAAGTAAATGGTAATAAATTAGATAACGTGGCAAGTGGACTTTCACCTCTTCTTTTTGGTGTAAAAATTGATATCGCGGAAGAAAAAGATGGTATGCCAGAAATCGCACTTATTGGTCATGTGTTTCCTGTATTTAGTGCTTCTACAGATTTTAGACCAGAAACTACTGCTGTAGATTTTAGATTTTCTTTATCTCATACATTAAGTGAAAAATCGAGTTTAGGCTACAATATTGGCGCACAATGGGGAAATGATTCACCAGAAGCAGCAGCAATTTATACATTAGCTTATGGTTATAGCATTACAGATAAGTTCGGCTTTTATGCCGAGTTATATGGTGATTTACCAGAAGATAATTCTGCTAATCATTATTGGGATGCTGGTTTCACATACCTAACTTGTAACGATTTACAATTTGATGTTTACTTCGGAACAAGTATAACCGAAGGTCAGGATTTATTATTAGGAATGGGATTAAGTTATAGAATGAAAAGAAAACAAATTTAAAAGATGAAAAAAGGAATACTATTATTAGCTATATTATTTGTTTTTAGTTGTAAAAATGAAACTAAAAGCAACGGCAAACTTAATGTAGTAACTTCAACTACAATGATTACAGATTTAGTTAAAAATATTGGTGGTGATTATATCAATGTAGAAGGCTTAATGGGTAGTGGCGTAGATCCGCATTTATATAAAGCCAGTGAGGGAGATGTAACCAAACTAGTAAATGCAGATGTTATTTTTTACAACGGTTTACATCTAGAAGGAAAACTTGTAGAAATTTTTGAAAAAATGGATAGCGATAAAGAAACTATTGCACTGGCCGACGAAATTAATAAAAAGCAACTTATTGTCTCAGAATATTTTGCTTCAAACTATGATCCACATGTATGGTTTGATATTAACTTCTTCAAGCAATTTGTAGAAAAAGTTACTATAGTCTTATCTGAAAAAGATCCTATAAACGCTGAAAAGTATAGAGAAAATGAAAAACGTTACTTAGCAGATTTAAATAAATTAGACGAAGATGTGCAAGGTGTCGTTGATGTACTGCCAAAAGAAAAAAGAATACTAGTAACAGCGCATGATGCTTTTAATTATTTTGGAAAGGCTTACGATTTTGAAGTTGTAGGGTTACAGGGATTATCTACTGCTACTGAAGCAGGAGTACAAGACGTTCAAAAACTGGCAGCATTTATTATAGACAAAAAAATTAAAGCGATTTTTATTGAAAGTTCAGTCCCAAAACGTACCATTGAAGCTTTACAAGCAGCTGTAAAATCTAAAGGTCATGATGTGGTTATTGGAGGTACACTTTATTCAGATGCACTTGGTAATGCTGGTACGGCAGAAGGTACTTATGTCGGTATGTATCGTTATAATATCAAGACTATAGTTAGTGCTTTGCAATAAATTCTTGCGTAGGCAGGAATCTCACCAAAAAGAGTTTAATCTTAAATGGAAAAAGAATTAAAGGAAAATATAAGAAATAATAATTCAGCTCATGGAACTCCTGCTTCCGCAGGAGTGATAGCAGTAAAGGTTGACGATTTAACCGTAGCTTACAACTACAAACCAGTACTTTGGGATATTGATTTAGAAATTCCAGAAGGAGTCCTAATGGCTATTGTTGGACCTAACGGAGCAGGGAAATCAACCCTTATAAAAGCTATTTTAGGTATTTTAAAACCTATTGCTGGAAGCGTAACTATCTATGACAAACCTTACGAAAAACAACGCCAATTAGTGGCTTACGTACCTCAAAAAGGAAGTGTGGATTGGGATTTTCCTACTACAGCATTAGATGTCGTTATGATGGGAACTTATGGTAGTCTCGGTTGGATAAAACGACCAGGACAAAAAGAGAAAAAAGCAGCATTAGAAGCCTTAGAAAAAGTAGGCATGTTAGCTTTTAAAAGCCGACAAATCAGTCAGCTTTCAGGTGGCCAGCAACAGCGTATTTTTTTAGCAAGAGCGTTGGTTCAAAATGCATCTATCTATTTTATGGATGAACCGTTTCAAGGTGTAGATGCCACCACTGAAATTGCCATCATTAATATATTAAAGGAACTCAGAAAAGCTGGTAAAACAGTAATAGTTGTGCATCACGATTTACAAACCGTACCAGAATATTTTGATTGGGTTACCTTTTTAAACGTGAAAAAAATTGCCACAGGACCAGTTAAAGATATTTTTAATGATGATAACTTAACTAAAACTTACGGTATTAATTATAAAGTGAGTATACAAGAGTAAATAGTTGGCAGTGTTCAGTCACAGTTAGCAGAGCTTACTCAGTTAAATAAAAAATCAATATAGTTAGTAAAAATGCGAGTCCCAAATTTCGACATAGTCGCAAATCATCAAAATTCAGAAATAATGAACGAAAGAACGAAGATGCAAGGCGAAGCCTTAAGCACGAAGTTCTGAAAGTGAATGTTGCTTTAGCAATTTCCTAATTTTGATAGTGATTTTTTGGTTCGTTTTGTATCAAGACAAAATGAACGTAATAATATATAACAGACTGCTACAGCTAACAAAAAAGTTAGCTTCGCAATGACATAAATTAGAGTATTATAGACATAACAGAATACATAAAACTCGTCTTCACAGACTACACACTAAGAACTATCACTTTAGGCACTGCTATTTTAGGTGCCGTTTGTGGTATGCTTGGCAGTTTTGCAGTACTTAGAAAACAAAGTTTACTAGGTGATGCTATTTCTCATGCTGCTTTACCAGGCATTGCTATAGCCTTTTTAATTACTGGAGCTAAAGACAGTAATACGTTACTCTTAGGTGCATTAGTAAGTGGTTTAATAGGCACTTTCTGGATAAGAGGAATCATTACAAAAACGCATTTAAAATCAGACACAGCACTTGGTCTCATTTTGTCCTTGTTTTTTGGATTTGGAATGCTTTTACTAACCTTTATTCAAAAACTGCCAAATGCTAATCAAGCTGGATTAGATAAGTATTTATTCGGACAAGCTGCAACTTTAGTAGAAAGTGATGTTTGGATGATGGCAATAGTTACTGGAATCTGTCTCATCGTAATGTTAACGTTCTGGAAAGAATTTAAAATCCTCTTATTTGATGCTGACTACACTAAAACCCTTGGATTTAATACCAAAACCATTGATATTCTTATCACAAGTTTTATTGTTTTGGCTATTGTTTTAGGGCTTCAAACTGTTGGTGTTGTACTTATGAGCGCCATGCTATTAGCACCTGCTGCAGCCGCACGACAATGGACAAATAGTTTGGCTGTTATGGTCTTTTTGGCTGCGATATTTGGAGCGTTTTCTGGTGTTTTTGGTACTGCTATTAGTGCCACTCAAAACAACTTATCTACAGGTCCTGTCATTGTGCTTGTTGCTGGAGTCTTCGTTGTTTTTTCATTTATATTTTCACCAAGTCGAGGATTGTTATTTAAACAAATTCGTTTTATCAAAAACCGACGCGATCTACAATTACATAAAACATTAGCGTTTATGCATCATATTGCAGAAACTCATGAAGATATTTCGCATCCTCATGCTATAAAACTTCTCAATAATTTTCAAGGCTACACAAAATCTACACTTCAAAAATTAGTGGAGAAAGATTATGTAAAACTTCAAGGTAATATGTGGAGTTTAACTAAAGTTGGTTTCGATACGGCTGCAAATTTATATACAAAACAAAGTACTGAAGATGAGTAATGCACAATTTGAAATACAACTTATTGCTAGTTTGGTAGCCGTTGCTTGTGCTATTCCTGGTACATTTTTAGTACTACGGAAAATGGCTATGATTAGCGATGCCATTAGTCATTCCATTTTACCAGGCATTGTCGTTGGTTTTTTTATTACGCACGATTTAAATTCACCTTTACTAATTCTTTTAGCGGCTTTAACTGGTATCATCACTGTGGTTTTAGTTGAATATATTCAAAAAACAGGGTTGGTTAAAGAAGATACTGCAATTGGCTTGGTGTTTCCTGCGCTATTTAGTATTGGTGTAATTATGATTGCTAAAAATGCCAATGATATACACTTAGATGTCGATGCGGTTTTACTTGGTGAACTCGCTTTTGCTCCTTTTGATAGATTACTGATTGGCGGAACTGATGTTGGTCCAAAATCATTATGGATTGTTGGTACTATTTTACTCATTACAATAACCTTATTAATCGCGTTTTTTAAAGAATTAAAAGTCAGTACGTTCGATAAAGGGCTTGCGGCTTCCTTAGGGTTTTCACCAGCCATTATTCATTATGGCTTAATGTCTGTGTCTTCGGTTACAACTGTGGGAGCTTTTGATGCTGTAGGAGCTATTCTTGTTGTAGCGCTAATGATTGCACCAGCAGCAGCAGCTTATCTCTTAACTACAGATTTAAAGAAAATGCTTGGGTTTGCTATCGGTTTCGGAATTTTTAGCGCCATTTCTGGGTATTGGGTTGCACATTTGCTAGATGCATCAATAGCTGGTTCAATTACAACTGTACTTGGTCTTGTGTTTTTATTGGTCTATTTATTTGCGCCAACAAAGGGCATTATCGCTGTGATGTATAGAGAACGTCAACAACGTATAGAAGTGTCTTTATTGACCTTTTTATTACACTTAAAAAATCATGATGAAGTTGAAGAACGCCACGTCAATCACCTTAGAGAGCACATTAATTGGCAAAAAGTACGTGCAAAAACAGTTCTCGATTTAGCACAGAAGAACAATATGATTTATATTGACAACAACATTGTGTCACTCACAGAAAAAGGTGATGAATTTACGTCAAAAGCTATTGATTATATCATCACCAACGAAGATGGGCAGATTGAGGATATGAAAGATGATTTCTTTTTATTTAGAGGGTAAGCGTATTTTTTGATTGATGAATATGATGATAGAATCTTCACTCGTTCCTCGTTCTGAATGACAAAACATGAAGCTGATGTCATTCAGAACGAAGTGAAGAATCTTATTCAAACGCTTTGTTTAGTTTTATCAATTCATTCTTTAGTTCTTCTGCTGTAACTTCTTTAAAATCTAAATCTATTCCAGATATTTGTTTAGTTGTTACATCCTTCATTCCTATAAAAAGTTTTTCACCTTTCTTTTTAATTGCCAATAGAATAACATCTTCATCTAAAGGAATTTCACCAAAACTATAGTCTTCATTAATTCTTTTACTAGGCAGAACAGAACTAATTGACTTAAAGATCATTTTCACATTTGCGCCTTCAGCATCTTTAATCTTTAGTTTGTACTTAATTTTTCTCTTTTTGCTCCTCACAAAACGGTCGCAATTTATCCAGCCTAATTTTGGTGAATTAAGCGTGTAACCATTGTCAACGGCTCCTAATTTTGAATTCAAAACTATTGTTGCACTATCAGATTTAACACCAATTAACTCATCAATTCCGTCACTTAAAGTTATTGGTAATAAAAGTTGTGAAGCAATAGCTTTACCATTCTTTTTTGCAGGTATCATTTGAGGCAAATCCATTAAAACTCTATTGACTTCTTCTTCTAGTAATGGCTCTAGATTTGAAGTCACTACTTCAAATACATTACCTTTTTCATCAAACTTAATAATTGTACTTATACGTTTTCGACCTGAGATATTTAATTCTTCAATGATATCTGTATCAAATTTTCTAGACACATGTTCTCTAATTTTATTGAGTGTACAATCGTTGGTTTTTTCTTCACATCCTTTATATGTCGGTATATCTTTAATCTGAAATGGAACTTCTGTTAATGATACTGCAACAGGATTAACTTCTTCAAACTCCCCTATTAATTCATCTGTCACATTAGTTTCTACTTCATTACTTAAGACCCAATTAATATTATCGTCTATTTTTTCGCCTTCAAAAAGTTGCATATTTTCCTTTCCTCTATTGTTGAAAACGATACGTAACTCCTTTTCTGGTTTCAACTTTAATTTTGAACCATTTTTATTAGCTTCTATATAAAGCATTCCTCCAGTTTCTAGTAATCTATCATCAGATTTTGTACTTAAATTTGCCAACAATATATCTGATAGTTTATAGTATTCTTTAATCTTTAAATCTATTTCTCCAGAGACTGATTTCCCTGTTTTTACATCAATAAAAGCATCCTTAGGAATAGAAATTTTTGTACCTTCTTTTAGGGTCATTTCAAAATTTTCTTCGCTGTTTATTGAAATACTTTGAGGTGCTTGCTCAACTGATTTTAGAAAAGAAATTATATCCATTTCTGTAGAATTAACAGACTCAAAATCATCTTTTATTAAAATTGTATCCACCACTTCTTTTTTTGATACAATATTTACTTTGGGTTTAGATATTACATTTTCTATTGAAATTGTATCTATAGGAATTTTCACTTTATCCTCACTTTCTGTTTCAATTGAATCAGAAACAAACTCAATAATATTATTGGCAGGAAGAATTGAATTTTCTACATTTTTAGATTTTGTAATTATGCTATATGCCAAAATTGAAATTAATAGGATTCCTATTGTGATTCCAAAATATTTCAGCCATTTAGCTCTAATATAGTTTTGTTTAGCCTTGCTAATTTCTTCAATTATGTTGACACGTTCAATTCCGTTTAAAAAAACGATATGTTCTTTGTAAATAGATGTGAATTCAGAATCAATTTGAAGTCTCTTCTCAAACTCTAATACTTCAGCTTGCGAAAGTGTTTTATTTAAATACGCGTTTATTAAATCTATATAATTTTCCATGATTTCCTAAATTAAGATTGAACCGTTGTTAATTGATTTCTGTAGATGTCCTTTGCTTTTTGTAAGCATTTATACTTCTGATTTTTTGCAACTTTTTCGCTTTTAAATTGCATCTCCTCAGCAATGACCTTAAAGGTCATTTTCTTAAGGTAAAATCGTTGTAGTAGTTGTTGACATCGTTCTCCTAATTTGCGAAACGCATGTTCTGCTAATTTGTATTTCTTTTCTTCTAAAATAGCATCAAGTATGGAAACGTCTTCACTTTGTAAGTTTTGTAATTCTTGCTTTGAAAATTGTTTTTGAGTGTCCTTCCATACAAATCTAGATACCGAATAGAGATAGGTATAAAATGAAGCCGTTAATTTAAAATCTATTTTTTCGAGATTTCTAATAAGGATAATTAGTGCTTCTTGAAACACATCATTGGCGTCTGCTTTTGTGCCTCCTTTAGAAAGAATAAGTTTTTCTATGCGTGGATAGAGTTTATACAACTCTCTAAACGCTTTATCACGTTGACCATTTTTAAAAAGTCCCATTATTTTGTCGTCGCTCATAAGAGTGGTTTACTTATTAATGGTTGTTTTACAAAAAGGTCACCTAAATTTTAAAAATAATTTTAGTTTTCTACTTAAACCCACGCTCCTTCTGAATAAGTTCATACGCAGCTTGTACTTGTCTAAACTTTTCTTCTGCACCTTCTTGATGCTCTTTACCCAAATGCCCAACACGATCTGGATGGTATTTTTTAGCCATTTTTCTGTAGGCCTTTTTTACGGCATCATCTGAAACAGACTTGTTAATTTCTAAAACTTTATAGGCATTATTAGTACTGTCGTAAAACATTGCCTTAATACTTTCATAATCTTTATTACTAATGCCTAAATACCCAGACATGGTATATATTTGACGTAATTCTGATTCTGCCACATGGCCATCTGACTTTGCTATACCAAATAAAAAGTGAAGTAATTGTAAGCGTGAGGCATGATCCATCATCTGCTTAATCTGCAAACAGACTTGTCGCATTGAAACGTTTTGTTTACTAACGCGTTTAAACAGTTCAAAAGCATTATTAGCCCTTTGTTTGCCATACATATTTGTAAACTGCTGACGTACAAAATCTAATTCGCGCTGATCTTGTTTGCCATCTGCTTTTATAATTATAGATGCTAAAATGAGTAAACTCACTTCAAAATCTCCAGATTGTGTTTGTGGTCGTTGTCTTGTTTGTCTTGGTCTTTGACGATATGGATCTCGTCGTTGTCTTCCTGTTTGGCGTTCACCTAGCAAAGGTGTTCCGTTACCAGATAAATTATCAACAAAACTCCCAATTGCTAATCCAATTATGGCACCTATTGGGCCTCCAAAAGACCATCCAATTGCACCTCCTACCCATTTTGCAAAACTCATGTATTCTCTTAATTATGTATTGAAATTCAAATATACTATTTGTTAGTAGATAAAATCTATGATTTGTTTCAATTCAAACTATAGAAAATAGAGATAGTACAATTCAAACTGCTTACTAAATACCAATAATGGCTTACTTTTTTCCCTTATCTTTGCATTTCGATAACTATCGGAGCAATAAAGATTAATTAAAAAGAAAAAATATGTATCCAGCAGAATTAGTAAAACCAATGCGTGAGGATTTAACCAACGTAGGTTTTGAAGAATTACATACAGCAGATGCTGTAGATAATGCTATAGCAAAAGAAGGAACGACTTTAGTAGTTGTAAATTCAGTATGTGGTTGTGCAGCAGCAAACGCTAGACCTGGAGCTCGTATGAGTTTACAAAATGCAAAACGTCCAACAAATTTAGTGACTGTTTTTGCAGGTGTAGATAGAGAAGCTACAGATAAAGCAAGAGAATATATGATTCCTTTTCCTCCAAGTTCGCCATGTATGGCTTTATTTAAGGATGGAGAATTAGTACACATGTTAGAGCGTCACCATATTGAAGGTCGTCCGGCTGAATTAATTTCAGAAAACCTTATGGACGCTTATAATGAACATTGCTAAAAAATTTAGGTTAAAATAATCTACTTTAATTAAACCTCACTGTCATTTTGAGCAAAGTCGAGAAACATTTTTAAGACATTTCGACTACGCTCAAAGTGACAGTTTTTTTATGTTTTCACTTTTCATATTTTTACAAAATGAGAAAACTATTAGCTTATCCTCTTACAGTCCTCTATTTCATTTGCTTTGGCCTAACATTGGTAATATTTCATCCTATACAATGGTTTTGCTTTAATGTGTTTGGATACAAAGCGCATAAGATAAGTGTAGATGCTTTGCAGTTTTGTTTAATGAAATGCCTTAATATTTTAGGTACGCGTATTTCGTTTAACAATACGCATAACATACCTACTAATAAGCCATTAATTATAGTATCAAATCACCAAAGTATGTACGACATCTCACCAATTATGTGGTACATGCGTAAACATCATGTTAAGTTTGTTGCAAAAAAAGAATTAGGGAAAGGTTTCCCTAGTGTGTCTTATAACTTACGTCATGGAGGCTCTGTTTTAATAGATAGAAAAAATCCGAGACAAGCCTTACCTGCTATGATGGAGTTTGGTGAATACATTGAATCAACAAATAGGGCTGCAGTTATTTTCCCAGAGGGTACACGAAGTAAAGATGGTAAACCTAGACCTTTTAAAACTAAAGGACTTCAGGTATTAATGAAAAAAATTCCTTCAGCATTAATAGTACCGATAACAGTAAATAATTCTTGGAAAACGCTACGCTATGGCAAATTTCCTATGGGAATAGGAAATCATATTAAATTTACAGTACATAAACCTTTAGAATTAGCTAACTTTACTGATAAAACTGAATTACTTCAACAGGTTGAAAATACAATAGTAGAAGCTATTCAGGTTTAACCATTATAACACCATCAGCATGTCATTGAAAAATGTAAGATTAGAAGTGATGAAACATCTTGAAAAGGATGTAGAATCTCTTATAGAAAAATACCTAATTCCTATTGATACCATTTGGCAACCTACCGATTTCTTACCAGATTCTACAAAAGAGTCTTTTTTTGAAGATGTACGTGAAATTAGAGAGCTCTCTAAAGAATTAGATTACGATTTTTGGGTGGTTTTGGTTGGTGATATGATTACAGAAGAAGCTCTGCCTAGTTACGAATCTTGGCTTATGGATGTAGAAGGTGTTGACCAAGTAGAACCAAATGGTTGGTCTAAATGGGTAAGACATTGGACTGGTGAAGAAAACCGACATGGAGATGTACTCAATAAGTACTTATACCTCTCTGGACGTGTTAACATGAAAGAAATTGAAAAAACCACTCAATATCTTATTGCAGATGGACATGATATTGGTACAGATAGAGATCCATATAAAAACTTTGTTTACACAAGCTTTCAAGAATTAGCTACTTATATTTCTCATAATCGTGTTGCTAAAATTGCTAAGAATAAAGGAAATAAACGATTGGCTAAAATGTGTAAAATTATTTCTGGAGATGAGATGCGTCACCATCATGCTTATTCGGAGTTTGTTGAGCGCATTTTTGCTGTAGATCCAAGCCAAATGATGATGGCTTTTCATGATATGATGAAACGAAAAATCGCTATGCCAGCACACTTTTTAAGAGAATCTGGCGATAAAATTGGCACTGCTTTCGAAGAATTTTCTAATACGGCACAACGTATTGGTGTCTATACGTCTACCGACTATGTAGATATTCTTCAAAAATTAATTGAGCGTTGGGATATTGGTAACATAACTGGTTTAAATGAAGAAGCTGAAAAAGCTAGAGAGTATTTAATGAAATTACCTCCAAGGATGTATCGCTTATCTGAACGTATTAAAATTCCTGAAAATTCGTTTCAATTTAAATGGGTAGATCCTGCATAACTATTTAAAATGAAAGCCCCAGAATCTCAACTCATAGAAGCGACCATCAGCTATGTAAAAACTGAACTTAAAAATGCCGAAGGTGGCCATGATTGGTTTCATATAGAGCGTGTTTATAAGAATACTTTACTAATTGCTAAAAACGAATCTGTTGACCTTACTGTGGTTTCTTTAGCAGCACTGTTGCACGATATTGCAGACCCAAAATTTTATAATGGAGACGAATCTGTTGGCCCAAGAAAGGCTAGCGCGTTTCTTTTAAAGCAGAATGTGGATAGCGAAATCATAGAACATGTAACTCAAATTATTGAAAACATGTCTTTTAAAAATTCCTTTGATCTAAGTCCTTCTTTTACATCCAAGGAAATGGAAGTGGTACAAGATGCAGACCGATTAGATGCTATTGGAGCTATTGGTATTGCACGTTGTTTTAATTATGGTGGTTTTAAAAACAGAACCTTGTACGATCCTGAAATAGAGCCAAACCTCAATATGACAAAAGCCGAGTATAAAACGGCTAAAGCACCAACAATTAATCATTTTTATGAAAAATTGTTACTTCTTAAAGACCAAATGAACACTAAAACTGGTAAGCGTATTGCCTTAGATAGACATAAGTATATGGAAGGTTTTTTAAAGCAATTTTTTGCAGAATGGGAAGGTAAGAAATAGACTAATTTTCTTTCGCTATTTCTAGAGCTGTTAATTTATACTCTATTGCAGCCATTTCTTCTCCATAATGAATAATTTCATCGGGAGTTAAATTGTTCTTAGTATTTACAGTATCTATTATATTTTTACCTTTTTGGGTGTAATACGCAATTGTTATTTCAATTTTATCTTCCATATGTACCAAAATTAATTATTGTACCATTTTCATTAACTCACCTCTATATTTAGAAGCGCTTTTACCTGTGAATTCTTTAAACAGTTTGTTGAAATGCGAAAAATTATTAAAACCACATTCAAAACTAACATCTGCAATACTCATGTGGCTTTCTGAAAGTAATTTGGTTGCATGTACAATACGATACTCATTAACAAGCTTTGTAAATGTTTTACCTGTTACCTTCTTAAAGTAACGACAAAACGCCGGAACCGTCATACTTACCTTGTTTGCTATTTCATCTAAACTTATATGCTCTTTAAAATTTTCGTTAACATGCTTAAAAACAATGTCAATTTTAGCACTGTCTTGTGGTTCAGTTTCAAAAGCAAAACCATCTGCATTTAAAAGTGTGTAATCCTCTGCTTTTGCTAAACTATGTAACACTTCTAATAAAATTAATATCTTTTTAAAGCCTTCTTTTTCATTGAGCTTTTCAATTTTACTCCCAAGCTTCTGTTTTGTTTTTACACCAAAAAGAATCCCTTTTTTAGAACGTTCAAATAAAAGATTGATCTTTTCCATTTCTGGAATATCAAAAAAATGATCACCTAAAAAATCTTGCCTAAACTGCACTAATGTTTCAGAACCATTAATAGTTAATCGATCTGTAAAACCATTGTGAGGTAAATTAGGACCAATTAATAATAGCTGGCTATTATTAAAATAAGATAAATGATTACCTATATGGCGTTTTCCTCTTCCTTTATTAACATATACTAATTCTATCTCTGGATGAAAGTGCCAAAATGGTTTGGTTTCACCCTTATAAACATCCATCTGATGCCTTCTAACTTTAAGTGAACTACCAAATTCGGGGCTAATTTTTTCTAATGTAGGTTTTCTTGATTTCATAGTAGATATATCACTGTAAAGTTACGTTTATTTAGAGAATAAACCTATGTACAATTATCAAAAATGTATACTATTTTATCATTATATGCTAAATTGATTCTTAATTGGGTTAATTATCTATACAAATATACCAAAATCGATGTTTTCTATAAAACAATGTCATAATACATTTGTAGTGTTAAATCATTTAAACTAATTATTTTAAAAAAGCCATTCGTTCATATAAAACTTAAAAAATAGATGGCAGATTTTAATTTTTAGTGTAACCCAAAAAAAATGAAACATTATGAAAACATTATTTAAAAACATTTTAGTATTAGCTGTGATGTTAGGAACGTGCACAAGCTATGCAAATGAAACATTAGAAGTTGTACCTACTTTTAATAATGTAAAAAAAGGGAACTCTATAACTGTTACAGATGCAACAGGATTAATCATCTTTAGTGGTCAAATTAATTTTGATGGCAATATTAGTCGCCTATATAATTTTTCTCAACTAGAGGATGGTATCTATATCCTCGAAGTAAATAAAGATTTTGAAATAAATATTAGTACTGTTGAAGTAAAAGGTAACGTTGTTACTTTTTTAAATAATAAACAGAAAACAATTTTTAAGCCCGTCTTTAGAGTAGAAGATGATTTGCTAATAATTACAAAATTTGGGTTCGATTCTCCAAAAATGCAAGTAGATCTTTATTACGGAGATGAATTAATACACACGGAAAATGTAAAAGGCAGTGAAATTTTAAACCGTGTTTTTAAACTCGACAAAACTATAAAAGGAGATTATTCTGCAGTTGTTAGAACTAATGGCAGAGTATATGTCGAAAACTTTAGAATATAGATTGTTGTTTATATATTAGTTTTTATTTAGTAAAAAGTGGGCTTAGATTATAAGCCCACTTTTTTTGTTTATATAATGCACTCTTCCTTCCAGTAATTATTCTTAATTCTTAAACCTATGGCAGATTATCACTAATCTATACTATATTAACTATATAAAAACATCGATTTCTCATTACGGTTAATTTAGTATACAAATATGCCAAAATCCATGTTTTCCCAGCTTGCAATACGCTATATCTTTGTACCAGAAATCATTCAAATTGATTTATTATGAAAAAATTATTTAAAAAATTTTTAGTATTAGCTGTAGTGTTAGGAACATATACAAGCTACGCAAACGAAGTGTTAGAAGCAACTACAACTTTTAACTACGTAACAAAAGGAAGCCAGATTTTAGTAACAGATGCTTCAGGAGAAGTTATTTATAATGGAGAAGTTAATTATAACGGAAACCTAACAAAACTATTTGATTTTTCACAATTAAAAAATGGAAAGTACACTGTTGAAATTACTAAAGGTTTTGAAATTGAAATCAATACTATTGAAGTAAAAAATAATTCCGTTTCATATATAACAGCTAATAAGAAAACAATTTATAAGCCTGTTGTTAGAAATGAAAACGCTAAAGTTTTAATTTCAAAATTAGATTTTGATTCAAATGAAATGAAGGTGGAACTTTATTTTGAAGGCGAATTAATTAAATCGGAGACTATAAAAGGAAATAAAGTCCTAAACCGTGTGTACAAATTAGACAAAACACTTACAGGCGATTACACAGCCATTATTAAAACTAACGATAGAGTGTTTATTGAAAACTTTACAATTTAGATTGTTGTTTATATATATTAGTTAATTAGTAAAAAGTGGGCTATGCTTAGAGGCCCACTTTTTTTGTTTAAAATAGTTTCATTTGCCCAACCTTATTTTGCTCATGCAATTCTGTATTGAGTTTGGGCATTACTTTATTTTTAAAGTATTTTAATCTTGCTAGTTGTACCAAATCGTTAATCTGTTTGGCTATTTTTCCTTCACCTCGCATCCTTACTCCATATCTGCTTTCATTAAGCGTACCTCCATGGCAATTCTCTATTTGACGTAAGACTTTATCTGCTCTATCTGGCATTGTTTTTTTTATCCAATCTGAAAAAATTTCACCGATAGCTCCGTTTAATCTAACAATAGTATGTGCCAAACTCAATGCACCAGCATCTGAAACAGCTTTTGCCATTGGTAAAATTTCGTGACTATTAATAGAAGGAATAATTGGAGCCAGCATCACATTTACAGGAATACCATTTTTACTTAATTCTTTTACAACTTGAAGCCTCCTTTTTATAGTTGCTGTTCTTGGTTCTAATATTCGTCTTGTATCCTCAGATAGCGATGTAATTGAAACATGTACTGATATTAAATTGTCCTTAGCTAAATCTTTTAAAAGGTCTAAATCTCTAAGAATTAATGCATTTTTAGTAATGATAGCTACAGGGTGTTTGTATTTTAAAAACACTTCTAAACATTGTTTGGTGAGCTCAAATTTTTGCTCTGCAGGTTGATAACAATCCGAATTCCCGGACATTACTATAGGATGCGCTTTCCAACTTTTCTTTTTTAATAAGGTTTCTAAAAGTTCTGGCGCTGATTTTTTAACCAAAATTTTACGCTCAAAATCTAAACCAGCACTATAGCCCCAAAACTCATGACTATTACGTGCATAACAGTAAATACAACCATGTTCGCAACCTTGATACATATTCATGGAATATGCCATACCAACATCTGGACTAGTGACTTTATTAACTATTGTTTTAGGAAATACATTGAAGTATTGCGTTTTGTTTTTGTCGGCCACTTCGCCTTCTTTATGGCAGAATTCTAAGAAATCGTCTCGCATTTCGTAAGACAATTCAAAAAAACGATTGTGCACATTTTGTTGGGCACCACGACCCTTGATTTTAGATTTGGAATTCATTCCATAAAATTATTATGAAATGTTATTGATTGTAGCTACAGGTTGTAGTTTTAACCTTGTTGCTTATTCACAAATTTTGTAAGAATTCTTTTTATTTTTTAATTATAATCTCTCAAATTCATAAGAAGAATTATACCTATGTCCACCACCAATTAATAATAAAAATGCACCTTCGTTGTTTATTGCTTCATTTATAATTAAATGGTTTTCGCTTGAAAGCCCTATACGTCTTTTGCTATTATTACAGTCACCTACCAGATATGGGATTCCTGTACATTTGAGAAAATTATTATCGATGTAAAACATTTTATTTCTTAATGTACCTTCAAACATTGTATCACTTATTTTAATTCCGTTTTCTAGGAGTGATATGTGTAGTTTTTTATTTTCAATCAATTTTAAATTAACTGAATAACTCGAATTATCATTTTTTATTGAATCAAATTTTCTTCTAACACTCCTATTTTCATTAATAATTCTATGATAAGAGTTAGTATACCTCAATGAATCTGCATTATTATCCACATATCGATCACCAAACCTTTGTTTTGGATAAAATGAATAATTCCCATTTAAATTATTCAAGTTCTTGTTGGTTAAAGGTTTTAATTCTTTCCTAAATCCTTTTTTAGAGAACGATGCACACCCAAAACACAATGAGATTAAAACCATTAGAAAAAAACCTCTTAAGATTTTCATTGTAAATATTGGATCACTTAAACCAATCACTTTCCAGGAAAATTAGCCTTACGCTTTTCTAAAAATGCTGTAGTACCTTCAACAAAATCTTCAGTGCCAAAACATTTTCCAAATTGTTTAATTTCTACTTTGTAGCCATCTTTTCCATCTTCGTAATTAGCATTAATAGCCTTTATAGCTTTACCTATTGCTATGGAAGAGTTTCTCATAATTTTACTGGCAATTTTTTCGCAAAGTGGTAGCAATTCATCTTGTTCTACCATATGGTTTACTAAACCGTAACTTAAGGCTTGGTTAGCATCAATCATACCAGCTGTCATAACCATTTCCATAGCTCTGCCTTTACCAACTAATTGCGGTAAACGTTGTGTACCACCATAACCAGGAATAACACCAAGTGATGTTTCTGGTAAGCCCATTTTAGCATTACTACTTGCAACTCTAAAATGACAAGCCATCGCTAATTCTAAACCTCCACCAAGAGCAAAACCATTGACCGCTGCAATAACAGGAGTACTAAGTTGTTCAACAAAATTGAATAGTAAATCTTGACCTTGAGCAGCTAATTTTGCGCCTTCTTTTACATCAAAATCTGCAAACTCACTAATATCTGCACCAGCTACAAAGGCTTTTTCACCACTTCCTGTAATAATAATAACTTTTGTGTCGCTATCATTATTGGCCTCATCAAATGCCTCGTGTAATTCTTGTATAGTATCTTTGTTTAAAGCATTTAACTTATTGGGTCTGTTGATGGTGATAGTTGTTATCCCGTTGTTGTAATCTGATAATATGTTTTCGTAGTTCATTGAAAATTAATTTTATTCCCACTTTCGTGAGAATCTCATTTTTATGTTCTTAAAATTTCCTTGCAAATATTCGAGCAATCACAAAATCTTTTGCTAGTTTGCTACGAGATTCCTGCCTTCGCAGAAATTCTATTCCTTCGGAAAAATAACTGTAAACGTAGTTCCTTTTCCTTGTTGAGATACAAAGTTAATATTTCCATTATAAGTTTCTACAATGTTTTTTACCATAGCTAAGCCTAGTCCCATTCCACTTGTTTTGGTTGTAAATTTAGGTTCAAATACTTTAGCTTTATTTTCCTCAGGAATACCAGAGCCATTATCTTCAATAGTAATATACACCTTATTTTCTTTGCTAAATACTCTCACTTCTATTTTTGGGTGTTCTGTTCCTTCTGGTATGGCTTGAATGCCGTTTTTCACTAAGTTGGTAACTACTCTTATGAGTTGTGTTCTATCAAATTTTGCAATAATTTCCTCTTCTTCTGGATAAAATGTAATGTAATGTTCGTTAAAAATATCTAAGGCTAACTTTACAATAAGTACAACATTTAACACCTCTTTCTTTTGAGCTGGCATTTTAGCAAAATTAGAAAATGCCGAAGCTATAGAACTCATGGTATCAATTTGTTGAATTAACGTATTGCTATATTCTTCAACTTTTTGGTGAATGTTTTCATCTTCGGGATTGAACTTACGCTGAAAACTTTGAACACTTAAACGCATTGGTGTTAGTGGGTTTTTTATCTCGTGTGCCACTTGTTTTGCCATTTCTCTCCAAGCTTGTTCACGCTCACTTGTTGCTAATTTCACAGCACTATCCTCTAATTCGTCAATCATACTATTATACGATTTAACAAGTGTTTCAATTTCGTCGCTTGAAGATTCTATTACAATTTTTTTATTGCGTTTTTCAAGTCTAATCTCATTCATTTTATCACTAATGGTTTTTAATGATTTTGTAATGTATTTAGAAATGAAATACGCAAATACTATTGCAGCTAAAATCATTGCTAGATAAGCAAAACTTAGCCTTCCCATAAATTCATCTAATTCCTTATTTAAAAAATCATCATCTTCTAAATAGGGTAAATTTAAAATCGCTAGATTCTTAAATTTTCTATCAGTTATATATGTGTAAGATGATTGAAATATTTGCCCATTTTCTTCATTTTTTACAACATAACGATGGTCTAAAGTATTCGACAACTGATTTAGAATTTCTGCATCTAAGCATATTTCCGTAGTGTCTCTATAGATGGCACGTTTAGAGCTTTTTAACAATTGCCCTTCTAAATCGTAGATCATAATTTTTTGACTATGAACGGCATCAATATCAAAAATAACATCTTTAAATATCAGTGGAATATTCTCTGAAGTAACAGGATAGGTTGTTTCTCTAAGCGCAAATTCTATGCTGCGTCTTATTGCTCTTTCTTTTCTTTCTAGTCGCTCTTTGTGATAATCTTTAGCCTCTTCATTGTACTGATAGATTGTAACTACTGCAATTAAAACTGAAGCCAATAACACCAACAGTATCATGGCTACAAATATTCTTGCTCTTAAGGACAGTCGTTTAATTTTCATCAGTGATTACAATGGACTAAATATAGCAATAATCAAGCCAACTAGGCATTGGGATTTTTAGAACGAATATTTTTATAGAGTTTAAAACCTAACATAAGTAATATTCCTAAAACTACAATTCCTAGAACTCCAAAAATCCAATTGATAGAATTTTTTAAAATCACCAGAAAAACAACAGCAAATAAAATAAATGTTGCTCCTTCGTTCCAAATACGCATAAAGTTAGAGGTTACTTTAACCTCATCTTTTTGCAATTGCTTAAAATAAATATGCGTTTTATAATGGTAAATAAATAATAATAATACAAAAGTGAGTTTTACATGCATCCAACCTTGGTCTAACCAACTTGGCATTAACACAATCAACCAAACAGCAAATAAAGTCGCCAAAATTGCAGATGGCCAAGTAATGATAAACCATAAACGTTTCGACATTAATTTTAGTTGTTTTCCTAAAATTTCCTTTTCAGGTGAAGGCTTGTGAAAGGCTTCTATTTGGTATACAAACAAACGCGGAATGTAAAACAGACCAGCAAACCATGTAATTACAAAGATTAGGTGTAGGGATTTTATGTAATTGTAGTATTCCATTAATCCTCAACAAATAAATAATTCAACTGTTTTGCATTAAACGCAGCATTAAATGCTTTTACCTCATCATTTAAAATGGTATTAAACGCAGTAAGTTGTTTTTCAATCTTTGTTGTTAATTCATTCTTTACTGCAATGTCTTGTTCGGTTGGTGCAAAATCACCCATACCTACTAACGAGTTTAAGTGTCCTAATTTGTTGGTTAACTTAATCGGGAAGTTTAATGGGTCTTGTCCACTTCTATTTTTGGTTTGATATAACTCTTTTTCAATATTAGACAGTTGTTCTTCTAAAGCCTTAGCTTTCTCTAATAATTCCTTTACATTATCATCACCTTTATATTGTTTTTGAAACGCTCCAAGTTGTTTATTAACTGCTCTTATTTTCTTGATAGATTTATGAGCATCATCCATCGTTTTATTGACGTCTTTTATAAAAGCAAACTGCTTTTTCATATCATCTAAAGTACTTTCTGCTCTCGGGTCCGCAACAATCGTAAATGATTGCGATTGCTCTTGTCCATTTACGTTTAGGCTTACCTTATAATCTCCAGGAATTGCTCTAGGACCTTGTAAGCTTGCCCACCATAAAATCATACCTGGTAAACGCTCAGCTCCATCGTAAGTCATATTCCACACAAATTGATTTGCACCTTTCTTAGCAGTCAATTTATTCTTCTTATCTTTTGTAGAATAGGTTTTAATTGTGTCTCCTTTAGTATCAAAATAGGTTAAAGATATTTTATCATCCTCCTTAAAATCCTTCAAATTAAAATAAGTTATAACACCACTTGGATGATTAGTACCAGTTGTTTTGCTTCCTGCCCGACCACCTCCTCGCATTCTATAAGTATCTTTGGGTTTAAACAATAAATTCTTGTTTAAATCTGCATCGAACAACTGGTGGATTACCGTTAAATCGTCAATTATCCAAAGACTTCTACCCTGTGTTGCCACAATCAAATTATTGTCTTTAATCGTTAAATCTGTGATTGGCACTATAGGCAAGTTTAACTGAAATGGTTTCCAATCTTTACCATCATTAAACGAAATATACATACCTGTTTCTGTACCAGCATACAGTAAGCCTTTTCGTTTTGGGTCTTCTCTAAGTACTCTAGTAAAATGCTCTGGATTGATCCCATTTGTGATTTTTGTCCAGCTCTTTCCGTAATTAGTTGTTTTATACAAGTATGGAGCAAAGTCACCTGATTTGTATTTAGTACCAGTTACATAACAAGTACCTTCATCAAAAGCACTTGGCTCAATACTATTAATCATCATCCATTCTGGCATTCCTTTAGGTGTAACATCTGTCCAGGTTTTGCCTCCATCTTGTGTGACATTGATTAAGCCATCATCACTACCAACCCAAAGTAAACCTTCCTTTAATGGAGATTCATTTGCTGCAAAAATGGTGCAATAATATTCTACCGATGTATTGTCTTGGGTGATTGGTCCTCCCGAGGATTTTAGCTTTTCAGGATCATTGCGCGTTAAATCTGGGCTGATAATATCCCAAGATTGTCCTTCATTTTCCGTTACATGTACATGCTGAGAAAAGGTATATAAACGATTTGGGTTGTGTCTTGAAAATATAATAGGAAAATTCCACTGAAAACGATATTTCATTCCTTCGGCTCCATGACCCATTGGATTATCTGGCCAAACGTTGATAGCTCTTACAGTTCCTGTTTTATGATTTACTCTGGTTAAAAAACCATCATAACTTCCACCATATACAATATCATTATCTTCTGGATCTACTGCTATATGAGCAGATTCACCACCTGCAGTGCTTTCCCAATCATCTTCAGAAATGCTTCTGCCATCAGTTCTGTGTGGAATTCTAACTGTAGAATTATCTTGTTGGGCTGCATAAATACGATATGGAAACGCATTATCTGTAGTAACTCTATAAAATTGAGAGGTTGGTTGGTTGTGATAAGTACTCCAAGTTTCACCTCCATCATAAGTTACTTGTGCACCACCATCATCACCAATAATCATGCGTTTTGGATCTTCAGGAGCAATCCATAAATCGTGGTGATCTCCGTGAGGAGCATTGTAGGTACTAAATGTTTTTCCACCATCAGAACTTTTATGATAACGCACGTTTAAAACATATACTGTATTTACATCCTCTGTGTCAGCATAAACACGTGTGTAATACCAAGCACGTTGACGTAATTTACGTTCGCTATTAACTTGTATCCAAGTTTCACCTCCATCATCGCTTCGGTATAAGCCACCTTTATCTTTATTCTCAATTATAGACCAAATACGTTGACTATTTAAAGGTGACACAGTAACTCCAATGATTCCTAAAGTACCATCTGGAAAGCCTTTGTTCGTAGAAATCTCTGTCCAAGTTTCGCCACTATCTGTACTTTTCCATAGCGCAGAACCTTCACCACCAGAATTTAAACTGTATGGAGTTCTGTTAATTCTCCATGTTGAAGCATATAAAACTCTTGGATTTGTAGGATCCATTATTAAATCTACAACACCTGCATGCGCATTTGAAAATAAGGTTTTCTTCCATGTTTTTCCTCCATCAATACTTTTATAAACTCCACGCTCTTGTGTTGGTTTATACAGATTTCCCATAACACCAGCATAAACTATGTTATGATTCGTTGGATCTACTGCAATACGTGGCACATGTCTAGAGTTTTTTAATCCTGAAGATTTCCAAGTTTTACCTGCATCTACACTTTTCCAGATACCATAACCAGACGACACATTTCCTCTTACGGTTTTTTCGCCACCACCAACATATATAACATTAGGATCACTTTTAGAAACTGTAATTGCGCCTATACTTCCACCGAAAAAGCCATCAGAAATATTTTCCCATTGACGTCCTCCATTGGTTGTTTTCCAAATACCACCACCTGTTGATCCAAAATAATAGAGATTGGGTTGATTTGGCACTCCTGTAACAGCTGCACTTCGTCCTCCTCTAAAGGGCCCAATGAGACGATACTCTAAAGCATCATAATCTGATTCTTGAAAATTTTGAGATTGAAGATTTAAACTTAAAAATGATAGCAGAATTACTGCAATAATGGTTGGAAATCGCATATTAGTAATATGATTGGTTATAGAATCCTAAAATTACGGATTAAAAATTATTCTATCTCCTTTGATAATAAATTTAACTTTATCTCTCGTCTTAGGAAATATGCTGTAACAATAGTCGATAACACATCTGAAACTGGAAATGCAATCCAAATCCCTAATTCACCATAAAAAATAGGGAGAATGTACATTAATGGTATAAAAAATATGGCCTGTCTAGTAAGTGTTAATAAAAGGGCTGGTAGCGCTTTACCTACCGCTTGAAAGTATGCTGCACCTATAAGTTGCAAAGCTAAAATTGGTACAGCAGCAAACGCCCAACGCATATTATTTGGTGTTTCATTTATAACATCAGCATCAGTGGTAAACCATTTGGTAATCACCTCTGGAAAAAACATTAAACCTATAAAAACAATTGAACCTAAAAGTGTTGCATATTTTATGGCTGTAGCAATCACCTCTTTTACACGATCGTATTTTTTTGCTCCATAATTATAACCTGCAATTGGTATAAACCCTTGCGTAATACCAAAAACTGGAAATAAGACAAACATCATCATTCTACCAACAATTGCATAAGCAGTTACCGATGTTTCGCCTCCGAAATTGAAAAGCGCATTATTAACTAATAAAAAAGTAACACTTACAACAGCCTGTCTCGCTAAGGTCACAAAACCTAAAGAACCTATTTCAGATACAATTGTTTTATCTAATCTAAATTGAGAGAAGTTGATTTTTAATTCGGAATTATTCGACATAAAGAACCAAAAAATAAATATAAAAGACACTATATAAGAACCTGTTGTTGCCCAAGCAG
Source organism: Winogradskyella echinorum (assembly GCF_014297365.1). Classification (GTDB taxonomy): domain Bacteria; phylum Bacteroidota; class Bacteroidia; order Flavobacteriales; family Flavobacteriaceae; genus Winogradskyella; species Winogradskyella echinorum. The sequence continues at coordinate 1,048,910 of NZ_JACOQD010000001.1, forward strand.
CACCTTCCATTCCGTAATCTAAAACATTGATAAAAATATAGTCGAAAAGTAAATTGCCAATAGATGGTATTAACATTGCATACATAGCAAATTTTGGCTTACCTTCTGCTCTAATGACATTATTACCCATCATTACAAAGCCCAAAACTGGAACTCCATAAAGAATAATTTCATAATACACTTTTGCAGGTTCAAAAATATTACCTTTTCCACCAAAAGCAGGTATTAAGGTGTCTACAAACAACAAACCAAATACGGCAAAAGTAACCGTAAATAATAGGGTTAATGTAATCTGATTTCCAAAAGTTTTAAGGGCTTTAGCTTTATTATCTGCACCAAGTGCTCTAGAGATAATTGAAGATCCACCAACACCAATTGCCATACCTAAAGCAGCAATAAAAAACGAAACAGGTAATACCACATTAATAGCGGCAATAGCTGTAGAACCAATCCAGTTGCCTACAAAAATAGTATCTACAAGTATGTTTAGAGACATCACCAAAATACCAATAGACGCAGGTACTGCTTGTCTTATAAGTAATTTTCCTATTGGCTGATTCCCTAAATCTTGTGACGATACATTTGCCATTAAATAGTTGAAATTTCAGGCGTTGCCCACTCCTCAATAATATTGGTTAATACCTGAGCAAAATCATCACGCTCATTTAAACAAGGAATTACTGTGAATTCCTTTCCTCCTACTTCATGGAAAATTTCTTCGCCTTCCATAGCAATTTCTTCTAATGTTTCTAAACAATCACTTACAAAAGCTGGAGTGACAATTGCCATCTTTTTAGTACCAGCTTTACCCATTCTTTCAATGGTGCGATCTGTATAAGGTTTTAACCAAGGATCAAAACCAAGTCTAGATTGAAAGGTGGTTGAATATGTACCATTTTTTAAGCCAAGTTTTTTAGCGACGTTAACTGTGGTAATTTCGCATTGGTGACGATAACAGAACTCGTGCTGTTTACTACTCATTTTAAAACAGCATTTACCGTTCATCTTACAATTTCCATTTGTAATATCACTTTTGCGAATATGACGCTCTGGAACACCATGATAACTGAATAAAATATGTTCGTAATCTAATCCGGTTAAAACTTCACCAATACTTTTTGAAAGCACATTAACGTAATCTTCGCGATTATAAAATGCCGGTGTTCGTGTAATTTTTACTTCAGGAAAATATTCTGCAACTAGTTCATCTATCTTAACATCGATAGTTTCAGTCGTTGCCATAGCAAATTGTGGATATAATGGAATGGTTTTTATTTCTGTACAACCTTTATCGACTAACTCTTGCAGTCCATTTTTGAGTGTCATACTTCCATAACGCATAGCCAAAGCAACAGGATAATCTACTTTTTTTTGAACTTTCTCTTGTAGCCTTTCCGATAAAACAATTAATGGAGAACCCTCTTCCCACCAAATCTTTTTGTAAGCTTCTGCCGATGCTTTTGGTCTTGTATTTAAAATTATACCCTTAACTAAAAGGGTTCTTGCCCAAAGAGGTACATCGATAACACGCTCGTCCATTAAAAATTCACCCAAATATTTTTTTACATCCTTTGGGTTTGGGCTATCTGGCGAACCTAGATTAACTAGTAAAATTCCTTTTTTCATATACATTTTACATTAAATGGAAATCTATTTATTAGTCTTCAAATAATAATAAAACAAAAATACAACACTAATTACAATACTAATTATTTGTATCTATTAGTTTTATTTATAACTGTATCACTAAATATTTTCTAATTTTATTTGTTCTTACAGCAAGATAAATCATCTAAGCTATTTGTTTTTTAACGAGTATTAGTGATTGCATATGGCTGTTTCAAAGAATTAAATATCTTTACAAGCCTTGATTAAATTTTATTATGAAAAAATTTCTTACCGCCCTAATAATTACTTTTTCAATTACGTGTTTTGCACAACAAAAATATCAAAGTTTACTTTGGGAAATTTCAGGAAATGGTCTTGAGAAGCCTTCTTACCTATATGGCACCATGCATGTAAGTAAAAAAGTGGCTTTTCGATTAGACGATGTATTCTACAAAGCACTTAATGAAAGTGACTGCGTTGCATTAGAATCTGACCCAACCACTTGGCCAGGTTTTAATTACGAAATGATGGTTGGAGAAATGGGCTATTACAATAACTACAGAAATGAGTTTTACACCAACCTATTTAAACTTTCACATCCTGAAGAAATGGCCGTTAGAGGCTCTTTAAGAATGGATAATAATGCTGTAAATGCTTATTTATACAGAAAAAATAACGCTTCAGATAATTTTGAAGAAGAAACCTACTTGGATATGTTTATTTTCCAAGCAGGAAAGAAAAATAATAAAGACATTTATGGTTTAGAAGATTTGGCAGAATCTCGATATTTAACAACCAAAGCAGCTTATAATGCAGATAAAAAGGACTTAGACCCTTGGCTACAGAAATTATTTGCTAAAGAGAATCCTTACCTCATCCAAGAAAACTTATATCGCGATAGAAATTTAGACTTACTAGATTCAATTGGAGCTGGTGTAAACACCAAATTCTACAGAGAAAACATGCTTTTTATTAGAAATGAAAACATGGTTATTTCTTTAGAGGAATTAATGCCAACCAAGTCTGTATTTGCTGGTGTTGGTGCTGCTCATTTACCTGGAGAAAAAGGGATGATAAATATGCTACGCCAAAGAGGTTACACAGTTAAAGCCTTAACCTCAGAGCAAACAGATTATAGTAAAACGGAAAAGGTAAAACTCGATAGTCTTTTTGTAGCTCCAGTACTTAAAATGCACAGTACACCAGATGGCTTTTTAAGCTTAAATACTTATGATGAGCTCCGAGAGCTTTCTTACGGTGGGCAAAAATATTATCTAGACCCAGATATGACTAATGGTGCATATTTAACTGTAAATAGAATCAGTCGTTTTTTGTATTTACCTAACGAAAAAGAAAACATCACTTTAAAAGATATTGATGATTTATTATATGAAGATATTCCTGGAGATATTATAAAAAAGGAAGAATTAACCACTCCATATCCAGGTCTTAGTATTGTAAATAAAACAAAGAAAGGGGAATTTCAGAAATATCATATTTATCAAACTCCTTTAGAGATTATTATTATAAAATTTGCAGGTCGTAGCGATTTTATTTTAAAGCATGAAAGCAAAATTTTTAATTCAATTGTATTAAAAAGTCCTACTGAAACAAACACATTATTTGTATCTCCAAATAAAAAGTTTCAAGTTAATTTTCCAGAATATTTTATAACCAGCAACATGCAGAATAGTGGAAAAAAACTATTAGAAGGTTATAAAAATGATGCTTATTATTTTATTGAAGAAGCTGCGCTTCATGACATGTCATATATTGAAGAAGATAGTTTTGAGGCTAAATATTTTCATCATGCATTATATAAAAACTACAAACTTAAAGAAGCTAAAGGTGGCTTTAAGTCTGGTGACTATAAATCCTATGAGTCTTATGCTGTTTTAGATTCTACAACAAATAAAAATTTACATCTTAAAACCATTGTTAAAGATGGAAGCTACTATTTATTAGGATATGTTGGCAAAAATGAAGCTGATAAAACTGACTTTTTCAAATCTTTTAAATTCAATAAGACTGATTATAAAAACTTTGAAAAGGTAATAGATACATCTTTACATTTTACTGTAAAAACAAATGCTAAAGCACCATTACCAAATCCTTATAGCTATGGTTATAATAATAAAGATGCAAAGGATTACGAGGAAAAAACAAAACAAACTGTTTATTCTACAAATGCTAACGAACAAATATCTGTTTCTAGAACTAAGTTTCACGACCTGCAAATGTTTCATAATGTAGATAGTTTATGGAAAAACACTGAGCAGAAAATAAATTTTAGCACACGCTATTACAAGCCAGATAAAATCTTTAAAATTTCTAACCGTAAAACATCTAAGGTAGACGGTATCTACGCTTATAGTTTCAGCTATACAGATTCTGCAAGTGCTAAACAGGTTTTAGTAAAAAATATTTTAAAAGAAGGAGTTCTGTTTGAGTTAAAGACCTTAGTAGATTCTATTAGCGGTCCTTCTACTTTTGTAAAAGAATTTTACGACTCATTTACACCTAAAGACACGCTTTTAGGTCAAAATGTTTTTAAAGATAAAACGAAGCAATTTTTTGAAGCTTTAAAGGCAAAAGATAGTATCGTTTTAGAATCATTTAATCTTATTAAGTTTAAGAAGCACAACAGTAAAGACATAGTTGCTATTCTTAAAGATTTTGAATTTGATAAAGAACGTTTAGAGATTAAATCGCATCTTGTTGAGCAATTAATTGAAATTGACTTAAAAAATAATTTACCGTTTATAAAACAGTTGTATTACGATAGTTATTCCGATCCACAAACCCAAACGTCAATTCTCGAAGGTCTGTTAGATTCTAACAAAAAAGACTCTTACAATTTGGCGTTAGACCTAATGGAACGCGATTTACCATTAAATGGAGTTGGCAGTATTTTCTATACTTATTTTGGTAAGGATTCGTTAGAGCTAAAAGCGTCCTTATTCCCTAAAATATTACAATACAGTTCTATAAACGAATACAAGCAACCTCTCTATAATTTATTAGTAAGAGTAAAGGATAGTGGTCATATAAAACCAAAAAGTTATTCTAAATACAAAAATCAGTTAATTAACGATGGAAAGATAGAAGTAAAACGAAGTTTAGGTAATCAATCTAATAACTATGGTTACAATGCTTACTCTAATGACCTATCAACTTATGTTAAACTAATTTTTCCATACAGAAAGGAAACTTCTGCCCAAGATTTCTTCGAGAAATTGCTAAATGTAGATGATAAATCGGCACTTGTAGATTATTACATTTTACTCACCAAGCATAAAGAATCTATACCTAAAAAATTAAAGGAAAAGATTTTAGACGATGAGGAAAACCAATACTTATTGCTAGAAAAGTTAGATAAAGCTAAGTTATTAAGCAAACTAAAATCTATTAATATTAGTCAACAACAATTTGCTAAATCTAAACTCTTGTCTAATGCGCAGTACGAAAAAGAAAAAGACTCTGTAACTTTTGTTTTAAAACGAGATTTTGTAACAGACAAAGGAAAAGATGCTGTGATGTATTTCTTTAAAATTGACAAAGACAATGAGTATTCTGGTAAGTCCGAAATTTTACATTACATCTCTTTTATAAAACCAAAAGATCCTAAACGGTTAGTTGTAGAATTTTATAAAAAATCCAATAATTACGGTACAGAAATCGATAAGACCAAAGAGCTAGAAGAACAGTATAACGAAATTATCAACTTAGCAATCTATAAAGATAGAAAGCGTGTAACGCCTAGTGCCCGTGGAGGTGGTAATTATTATGATTATTAACTAGAACCCATAATATACTTCTTTGGCGTAGTTCCAAATTTCTTTTTAAAAGCTGCAATAAAATGGCTCCCTGTGCTGTATCCCACTTTTAGACCAACTTCGTTAACGTTATAATCTCCAGATTCTAAAAGTTTGCGAGCCACTTCCATTTTATAGTCAAACAAAAAGCTAAAGACAGAATCACCATAAATTTGCTTAAAGCCTTCCTTTAATTTTTTAAGGCTTAAATCTATTTCGTCCGCTAACTCTTGTAGTGTTGGCGGTTCGGCCATATTAGCAATAATGATATCTTTGGCCTTTTTAAGTTTGGCCACATTAACCTCATCGACTAAAAATGGGCATTGCTCAATATCTGCATCTTCACTTCGGTTAAAAAACAAGCTCAATAATTCATATGTCTTTCCTTTAAAGTATAATTGCTTTATAGAACTATTGAGGTTAAAACTCATTAACTGATTTAAAACCACAGCCATAGAAGGTGAAATCTTTCCATCTTTATAATATTTTTTATCTCTATTATCGTCGGTTAAAAATGTTACATAATTAGCATCATCGGAAAATAATCCATGGAATTTTTTTATCGAAATTACCAAAGACACCAACCAAGAATGTGGTTTCATTTCTAAATGAATGGGTAAATCTCGCTGCGGATTATAAAGTAAAAGCGAGGTGTCTTCATTAATATTTAGTGTGTAACTACCTTGATTAAACACAAAATTCAATGCTCCTTTGGTACAAAAATGAAACTGAATGTAGCTGCTATCAATCTCGCGTTCAAGAATTTCTACAGAATTATTTTCATTTTTATGGGTTAACACAAAAAAGCCATCTTCTATAAATGTTTCTTCAAAAGTTCCTGTAGCGATACTTTTTGAAGGTAGATTTTCTAAATTCATTTTGCTTTTATTTAGATTCGTTCTAAACAAAGAGCTAAACAGCCCTTGATTTCACTACAAAAATATGATAAATATCATGTTTTTGTAAAAAACAATCTTAAAAAACCACAAACGATACTTTAAGTTCTTCTAGCGTTACTTTTATCTGAATAACAAATATATTTTTGTTCCTGTTAATTTCCTAGTCAGGTAAACGAGCGAATGCAACATAAAAGCAAATATTTTTACGCTATAGGTCTCAGCTATAAAAAAGCCGATGCCGAAGTACGCGGTCATTTTAGTTTAAGCGAGTCAGCAAAACAAAATGTTTTGGATCAAGCTAAGGAAAATGGTATTGAAAGTATTTTATTGGTCTCTACTTGCAATAGAACTGAACTATACGGTTTTGCTGAGCATCCTTATCAACTCATCCAATTATTATGTAACAACACAAAAGGCACGGTTGAAGAATTTCAAAAAGTTGCTTATGTACATAAAAACAAGGAGGCGATTAATCACATGTTTAGAGTAGGTTCTGGTTTAGATAGCCAGATACTTGGTGACTTTGAAATTATTAGCCAGTTGAAGTTTGGTGCAAGAGCTTCAAAAAAAGAAGGTTTACTCAATTCTTTTACAGAACGATTAGTTAATGCCGTAATACAAGCTAGTAAACGCATTAAAACAGAAACGGAATTATCTTCTGGTGCAACTTCTGTGTCTTTTGCCTCGGTTCAGTATATAATGAACCATGTAGAACAAATTTCTGAAAAGAATATTCTTCTCTTTGGAACTGGTAAAATTGGAAGAAATACATGTGAAAATTTGGTTAAACATACCAAGAATTCGCATATAACTTTAATCAATAGAACCAAAACTAAAGCTGAAGAGGTTGCTGGAAAATTTAATCTTATCGTAAAAGATTATGAAGATTTACAGAAAGAGATAAACGCTTCAGATATAGTTATAGTTGCTACTGGAGCTCAAAATCCAACGGTTTATAAATCTTTAATTTCTACAGATAAGCCTTTATTGGTTTTAGATTTATCTATTCCAAAAAATGTAAACGAAGATATTAGGGACCTTTCTAATGTTACTTTAGTACATTTAGATGATTTGGCAAAGATTACGGACGATACTTTAGAAAAACGCAAAGCTTATATCCCTGCTGCAGAAGCAATTATTACAGAGATTATGGCTGAATTTAATGCATGGTTAGACACCTTAAAATTTGTTCCTACAATACAAGCCATAAAACATAAACTAACAGATTTTAAAAATTCTGAATTTAATACTCAACGTAAAAAAATAGCTGATTTTAACGAAGACCAAGCAGAAATAATTACGAATAACTTAATTCAGAAAATAACTAATCAATTTGCACATCACCTTAGGGAAGATAGCAACACAACTGATGAGAGTATAGAACTCATAAAAAAAATTTTTCAGTTAGAAACCACAGATAATGTCTAAAATTATTCGCATTGGCACACGCGACAGCCAGCTCGCTATGTGGCAAGCAAAGACCGTACAATCTCAACTTGAGCATTTAGGTCATAAAACCGTTTTGGTACCAATAAAATCAACTGGAGATATTGTTCTAGATAAACCACTTTACGAGCTTGGTATCACAGGCATTTTTACCAAAACACTAGATATTGCAATGCTCAACGAAGATATTGACATTGCTGTACACTCCATGAAAGATGTTCCAACCCTTTTACCAAAAGGCATCGTACAAGCTGCGGTTTTAAAGCGAGGAAACATTAATGATACTTTGGTTTTTAAAAAAAATGAAGAGTTCCTATCTGCACGAGATGCAGTGATTGCAACTGGGAGTTTAAGACGTCGTGCACAGTGGTTAAATCGCTATCCTACTCATAAAGTTGTAGGTTTAAGAGGCAATGTTATTTCTAGACTTCAAAAACTTGAAGATAACGACGATTGGAATGCCGCCATTTTTGCTGGTGCTGGTTTAGGTCGTTTAAATATCACACCAGAAAATTCAATAAATCTGCATTGGATGATTCCTGCTCCTGCACAAGGAGCTATAATGATTACAGCATTAGAATCTGACGAAGAAACTAGAGCCATATGCGCAGAAATTAATGATGAAGTCACAGAAATTTGCACATCTATTGAACGCGAATTTTTAAATCGACTTGAAGGCGGTTGTACAGCACCAATCGGAGCTATTTGTTATATCAATAAAGAGGAAGAAGTTAATTTTAAAGGCGTGCTTCTAAGTAAAGATGGCACTAAAAAAATAGAATATACAAAAGTTGTTTCCTTAGACCAAAAAGATGAATTGGCTAAGCTTGCCGCAGATTACATTATTGAAAAAGGTGGTAAAACCTTAATTGATCAGTTACAACGTGGAGATAAAGTCACTAATATTTATTCTACTAAGAAACTCACTGATGATCAGGTGATGTTATTTCATAATGATGTCGTTTCAGAAAGTAACGATGCTATAAAAATAAGCCTGAACCGTATTCCGAAGACACTTGTTAGAAATGAAATTCAGAATGTCATTATAACAAGTAAAAATGCTGTTGAAGCCCTATTAACTAACTTTTCTGCACCAGAATTACAATTTAAAAACATCTATTGTGTTGGCAGAAGGACTAAGCGAATGGTTGAAAAACGTATTGGTAGTGTAACACATACGGAAGCAAACGCAAAGAAACTTGCCGAGTACTTGGTTGAATATATTGACGGAACCGAAGTTACGTACTTTTGTAGCGATTTAAGATTAGATGATTTACCTAATATCTTAACCAAAAACAACATTACAGTAAATGAAGTTGAAGCCTACCAAACTAAATTTGATGCTGATAAAGTTGAAGGAAATTTAGATGGTGTAATGTTTTACAGCCCATCTACAGTTGAAGCTTTTTTAAAACAAAATAAAGCTAATGGTATTGCATTTTGTATTGGAGAGACAACGGCAAAGGAAGCAAAGAAATATTTTGAAGATGTGAGAGTTGCTAAAGTACCAACTGTTGAGAGTGTTATTGAGTTGGTGAATGAGTATTTTATATAAAAGCCCATCCTAACCTTCCCAGAGGGAAGGAAATAAGGACGGATAAAAAACTATTAATATTTACAAGTTCCCTTTCCTCTGGAAAGGGCTAGGGAAAGGCTTATGATAAAAAACGATTTATTTTTAAGAGCATTAAAAGGTGAAACTGTTGAGCGTCCACCAGTGTGGATGATGCGTCAAGCAGGACGTTATTTGCCAGAGTTTATGGAAATTAAAGCAAAGTACGATTTCTTTACTCGATGCCAAACACCAGAATTAGCAAGTGAAATAACTGTGCAACCTATTCGACGTTACGGTATGGATGCTGCAATTCTATTTTCAGACATTTTGGTCATCCCTCAAGCCATGAATATTGAGGTACAGATGAAACCTAATTTTGGACCTTATCTACCAAATCCTGTACGTTCTCAAAAAGATGTGGACAATGTTATTGTGCCAGATGTGAAGGACGCTTTAAACTATGTTTACGAAGCCATAAAAGCAACCAAAGAAAAACTGAATGATGAAATTCCGTTAATCGGTTTTGCTGGTTCACCGTGGACAATCTTATGTTATTGTGTGCAAGGTCAAGGGTCTAAAAACTTTGACAAAGCCAAAGAGTTTTGTTTTACAAATCCAATCGCTGCACATCAATTATTACAGAAAATTACTGATACAACGATTGCTTATTTAAAAGAGAAAGTAAAAGCTGGTTGTAATGCTGTACAAGTTTTTGATTCTTGGGGAGGCATGTTATCTCCTGTAGATTATCAAGAATTTTCTTGGCAATATATTCAACAAATTATCAATGCTTTAAAAGATGATGCTCCCGTCATTGCCTTCGGAAAAGGGTGTTGGTTTGCGCTTAATGAAATGTCTAAATCTGGAGCTTCGGCTTTAGGTGTAGATTGGACATGTTCTGCACGCAACGCACGTTATTTAACAGGTGGAAATATTACATTACAAGGTAATTTTGATCCTACACGTTTATTTTCGCCTCCAGCTGAAATAAAAAGAATGGTACACCAAATGATTAACGAGTTTGGAAAAGATAAATACATAGTAAATTTAGGGCATGGTATTTTACCTAATATTCCATTAGATAATGCCAAGGCGTTTATAGATGCTGTTAAAGAATATAAACCATAATTGTTTGGTTGTTTTGCGTAACAGATATTAACTTTATGCGTCTAGTTTAATAGTCAATCACTATTAATCAAAAAAACGAAAAGATGTTACAAAATATATTTAGAGGACTTCAAGTTTATACTGGTGCTTATGCTTTAATTTCAAAACTAAAACTATGGAAGTACTTTGTTATTCCAATGCTTATAAGCTTTGTGGTATTTTTATTAATTTTTGTTTCTGCTTACGGACTTTCAGATAATTTAGGAGAATGGATTGCCGGAATTTGGGTATGGGAATGGGGAAAAGCAACCATTACTTTTATTTCAACAATTATTGGTGGCATTATCATATTTGCTATTGGTTTAATTCTTTACAAACATATAATAATGGCATTGTCATCGCCATTTATGAGTCCGGTTTCAGAAAAAATTGAAGCTTATTACACAGGTCAACCGACTAAGAATTATACAAAATCTACATTTACAAAACAGTTAGTAAGAGGTATTAGACTAAGCTTAAGAAACTTATCGCAAGAGTTGTTATTTACACTGCCTATTTTACTTTTAAAATTTATACCAGTTATTAATATTTTTTCTACAGCATTATTGTTTTTAGTACAAGCCTATTATGCTGGTTTTGGTAATATGGATTACACGTTAGAACGCCATTTTTCATATAAAGAAAGTGTTGCTTTTATCAGAAAAAATAGAGGGCTTGCTATAGGTAATGGTATCGGGTTTATGCTATTGTTACTTATTCCGGTTGTTGGTGTTGTGCTAGTTTTACCATTGAGTGTAACCTCTGCCTCAGTTATTGCTGTTGATTTACTTTATGACGACGATGGTACTATAGGTTTTGAGCCTTTTGAAAAACTAAACGCTTAACCATGGTTGCAGAGTTTAATGGTTTTGAAATTAATCCTATACATGGAGGCGATGCATGGAAAATCTGTGATTTGTGTGTAGCCAATGCAGACCGATTAAAACGTTATTTTCCTAAGACTTCAGAACAGAATTTAAACCCAACTTTATCACAATTATTTGTAGATAAAAAGGTAAAACAATTTGAAAATAAAGAAGAGTTTTTATTCACTTTAAAACATTCTGAAACTAGAGAACTTGCAGCACTTATATACATAAAAGAACTCGATTGGGCTAAAAAACAAGGGGAATTTGCCTATTGCATTGGTTATACCTTTGAAGGGCAAGGATTAACCTCAAAAGCTATTAATGCTTTGTCTAAATATGCTTTTAATTATTTAGGATTAGAAACGCTTCAAATTATATCTCACAAAGACAATGTTGGAAGCATAAAAGTTGCGCTTAATAATAATTTTGAATGGCAAAAGACACTGTTAAATGAATTTACTCCTGTTGGTGAAGAACCTTTAGATATGGAGTTATATGAATTATATAAAAACTAGATTTTGAAAGACAAATTCTTCAAATACATACATCAGTTACAAGATACCATCACTTCAAAACTTGAAGCCATTGATGGCAAAGCCAAATTCCAAGAAGATCTTTGGAAACGTCCAGAAGGAGGAGGCGGAAGAACACGCGTTATAGAGAACGGAAACGTTTTTGAAAAAGGTGGAGTTAACATTTCTGGTGTCCATGGCAAATTACCCGATTCTATGCAAAAATACTTTGGTGTAGAAGATGCTGATTTTTTTGCTTGCGGATTAAGTTTAGTGTTACATCCTAAAAATCCAATGGTGCCAACAGTACATGCTAATTGGCGCTATTTTGAAATGTACGACCAAGACGGTAACATTGTAGATCAGTGGTTTGGTGGCGGACAAGATTTAACTCCGTATTATTTATTTGAAGAGGACGCTAAACAATTTCATCAAATTTGTAAAACGGCTTGTGATAAACATAATCCAGACTTCTACCCAAAATACAAAGCACGTTGCGACGAGTATTTTTACAATGCTCACCGTAATGAAGGACGTGGCATTGGAGGCTTATTCTTTGATTATTGCAAAGCCTCTGACGACATGAGCATGCAAGATTGGTACGACTTTGTTACCGAAGTTGGAGACAGCTTCTTAGAAGCATACGTGCCAATTGTTGAAAAACGAAAAGATTTAGAATACACCAAAGCCCAACGCGACTGGCAAGAAATTCGTCGTGGACGTTACGTGGAATTTAACCTTGTGCACGATAAAGGCACTTTATTCGGATTGAAAACCAATGGACGTATAGAGAGTATTCTTATGAGTTTACCACCACATGTGCAATGGGTTTACGACCATCAACCAGAAGTTGGTAGTGACGAAGAAAAATTAATTAAGGTGTTACAGAACCCAAAGGATTGGGTTTAAAACAAAACCAAGACCTAGCAGGTTTTTATAACCTCGCAGGTCTGCAAAAAGAAAAATATGTTTCCAATAAGAAGAAATAGAAGACTCAGAACCAACGAGGCTATTAGAAGTTTAGTTAGAGAAACTTACATCACTCCAAATGATTTTTTGGTACCTCTTTTTGTAGTTGAAGGTAAAGGTGTTAAAGAAGAAATTGCTTCAATGCCCAATTACTATCGTTACAGTTTAGAACTACTAAAAGACGAAGTAAAAACACTTTGGAGCTTAGGTCTAAAATCGGTTTTATTGTTTGTAAAGGTTGAAGATGTTTTAAAAGATAATAAAGGTACTGAAGCTTGGAACCCAAATGGTCTGATGCAACGTGCTATAAAAGCAGTTAAAGATGTTTGTCCAGACATGTTAGTAATGACAGATGTGGCGCTAGACCCATATTCTTCTTATGGACATGATGGTATTGTTGAAGGCGGAAAAATAATAAACGATGCTACCGTAGAAGCACTTGCCGAAATGAGTTTGTCTCACGCTGAAGCTGGAGCTAATTTTGTAGCACCTAGTGATATGATGGATGGTCGCATTCTAGGCATTAGAGAAGCATTAGATCAATCTAACTTCATTGATACAGGCATTATGAGCTATTCTGCAAAATATGCCTCAGCATTTTATGGTCCTTTTAGAGATGCTTTAGATTCTGCTCCTGTAGATATGGTAGATGTACCAAAAGACAAAAAAACCTATCAGATGGATTTTGCTAATAGAGATGAAGCCATAAAAGAAACCGAAATGGATATTAATGAAGGCGCAGATATCGTCATGGTGAAACCAGGACTTTGTTACCTAGATATTGTAAGAGATATAAAAAACACTTTTGATGTACCACTTGCTGTTTACCAAGTGTCTGGTGAATATGCCATGCTAAAAGCTGCAGCAGAGAAAGGTTGGTTAGATCATGATGCTGTTATGATGGAACAAGTGACTTCTATTAAGCGCGCTGGTGCTGATATCATTGCAAGCTACTTTGCAAAAGATGTTGTGAAATTGATTTCTTAACTTAAGTTAAAGCATGAAAAAGTGTGTTTCGTATATAAGTTTAGTTTTATTGATGCTTCAAGGATTGCAGGCACAACTTATAAACGGCTCACCAGAATCTCAAGGTTACGACTCCATAAAAATAAAAACACAAGTAGATTCTATAATGCAAGAAGGTATTATAGAAAAAGCCTTTCCTGGTGCACAACTTTTAGTAGCCAAAAACGGAGCTATTATTTTTCATGAAGCTTATGGATTTCATACCTATGATAGTATTCAAAAAGTGCAAAAAAATGATGTTTATGACTTAGCATCAGTCACAAAAATTGTTGGCCCTTTACCTGCTTTGATGAAACTTTATGAGGAAGGTAAAATAGACTTAGATCAACCTTTTAGCACCTATTGGAAATCTTGGAGACATAAACGAGATAAAAAAAATATTACACTAAGGGAATTGTTAGCGCATCAATCGGGAATGATTCCTTATATTGTTTTTTTAGAAGCTGTTTACAAAAAGAATAAGCGATTTAAAAAACGGTTCATCAGGTCAAAAAAATCGAAACGCTTTTCGAGACAAGTATCAGAAAATTTATTTGTTAATCCTCGATTTGAAAATAAGATATTTCGAAAAATTTCGCGTTCTAAAGTGTCTGACGAAAAAATCTATCGCTATTCGGGATTGGCTTCATTAATCTATCCTAAACTCATAGAAAATCTAACTGGAAAATCTTATACATCATACCTTCAAAATAATTTTTATACTCCTTTGGGTTGTAATACGCTTGGTTATTTACCTTTAGAAAAAGGCTTTAAAAATGCTATTGTGCCTGCCGAAATAGATACTGTTTTAAGAAAAACGATAACTAAAGCTTGGGTACATGATGAAAACGCAGCTCTTTTAGGTGGAATTTCTGGTAATGCAGGTTTATTTGGGTCTGCAGAAGATTTAGCAAAGTATATGCAAATGTTAGTACAAGAAGGTCGTTATAATGGTCAACAATTATTAAAGCCAGAAACCATAAAAGAGTTTACTAAAATTCAATATCCAGACAATAATAATCGTCGTGGTTTAGGGTTTGATAAACCACTCATTGGTAATGACACTTTAAGTATTAAAAAATCATATCCAGCACCTCAAGTTAGTAAAGAGAGTTATGGACATGCTGGTTTTACAGGTACATTTGTTTGGGCAGATCCTAAAAATGATTTGGTTTTTATTTTTCTTTCTAATAGAGTATACCCAAACAGATCGCATAGAAATATTTATAATTTGAATATTCGCCCTAGATTACAACAAGTGTTTTATCTTAACTCTAATGACACCAAAAAATAAATCTTAACGTTCAGCTTTTCTTAAGGTGTAAGTTTTCTCAATATATCCTATTTTACCATCTTTAGAAATGGCTTCAACTATTACCGAAACTTCACCTATGTGATCATCATTATAGTATTCTAAAATATATTCTCCTTTAGAATTTAAGGTAATATTTGGTGACCAGTGGATTACACTTCTATTATCTGGTATTACCCAATCTTGATTGTTTAAAGTTTCATAATTTGGAGCGTAAAATTCCACACTTTTTGAAAAGCCACTAACATAGTCAGTTAAGACACCTTTTGCTTTAGTTATACCATATAGACCATTGCCCGATTTTGTATATATGTTTAAATAACTTACTCTATTTGCTCCAAAGTTTACATTACCAGTCCCAAATATTTCAAATACATAACGATAAACATCTCTAGCGCTTTCTATAATATCAATACTACTTACCTCATCTGCAGGTATGTTCTGAATTTCGTCATAATCTTCATAATAGACAGGAATGTTATCAATTAATACCAAAGTAATATCTGAATTCCATACTTTGGCATAATACCATGGTGGAATGTCGTGTACTGTTCTAATCCTAATCTTATCAGGATATTTAGCTTTTAAAACACTGTAAACACCAAAATTCCAATCGGGAGCTACTTCTATGAATTCTTCACCATCAATTACGTATGTTGGCTCACCATGCAACTCAATAGATTTTTCTCTTGCCGGTGTTAATTTATAGTCTCGTAGCTTTACTTCATCTAAGGCAATGGTATTGTGCGCCACCTCATAATCGCGTTGTATCTTGTTATCTGCTTCTAATCGTTCCGTAAAAGTAGATATGATTTGACTTGGTAATTCAATGGTTTGCTCAGCTCTAAGCTTTATTTTAGGATTCCACTTTTTGTCCAGATTAATACCAAAATCTATAGGTTCACCCTTTTTATTTACCACTTGCATAAAAAGTTCTGCTCTGGGTTTATACAAATCTTCTAGCTCAAAATAATATCTACCACTTGAATCTATCTCTTGCTTGTAAATGTCTTCTGTCTCTCCATAAACAATCATATTGAGGTCCAAAGGTTTCTTTGGTCGTTTTTTAGGATTAAAGTATTCTCCAATGGTGCCAGAAACAACCAATCGCTTTTCTGGTTTATAGATGTAATTGGTACTTGCTATTGAATTTTGGTATTTATAGTTACGCCAACCTTGACTTAATAGTAAGGCATCTAAATCTAAAGCTCTGTTTTTGTTGTTATCATTAAAATAATACCTAGGGTTTTCAATAAAACCTTTTAACTCTGAACTAAGTAGTAAATGAGATATTAAATTTGGTTTGTAAGTCTTTGATGCATCTGCTTTTTCCTTATCTATAACTAAAACCGATAAGCTTTTGCCTTCTGGTACTTGTAAACTATCTAATTGAATCTTTAAGGTGGTTTTTTCTCTTTGGCTGTAACTAGTTCTATTACTTTCTAAATCTAATTTTAATCTATTATTTAGTTTAGTATTAAAAACTAAGCGTTCACTTATAATTTGGGCTTTATCATTTAAAACCGTGATTTTAATTATGCCTTCAGGTAGTGATTTTGATGAAATTGATGTGGTAATAGTGTCTTTACTTTTAAAACTTAAATCATGATATTTAATGCCTCTTGATTCGGTCTGGATTCTAATATTACCTTTACTTTTTACATTTGAAGCTAATAAAATTCTTATGTCATCCTTTAATCTTACAACCGATAAAACATTCCCTGTGCCTTTAGCTATTGGTAAACTATAGGTATATGTAACATCATTAACACTTACTTCTGCATAGTAATTACTACCTCTTTTTGGCAATAGTTTAAAGGTGCCTAAGCCCAAATTATTACTATTAAAACTAGTAATATCATTACCTTTCCCATCCTTAATAAGTCCAGATATCTCGTAGCCTAATCCTTGGTAATCTATCGCTTTAAATGCAACTGTACTTAATAAACCATTAACTAATTTACCTCCTTCAGGAAAAAATTGAACATCTAAGTAATCTTTATCTATTACGATCGTTTTTGCATAACTATCTGGTGTGCTTGCTTCAAATATTTTGCCTGAAGCCTGCGTATTAAACTTTAACTCTGCTTGGGTTACCTTTTCTGGTAATCTATAGTTTAACTTATAAATATTCTCCTTGTTTTTTTTGAGCTCTATGGTGTCTATACTTTTACCTGTATCAATATATAATTGTAGTTTCCCTCTATGATTTGGATTAAGTACTCTTGGGTTAATATCTGCTGAAAGTGTGTTGATACTGTCTGTAGTTACTACAACATTGATGATTGGATTTTTTAGCTTTTTGTTTTCATCAAGATTTA
The DNA here is from genome assembly GCF_014297365.1 of Winogradskyella echinorum. Taxonomy (GTDB): domain Bacteria; phylum Bacteroidota; class Bacteroidia; order Flavobacteriales; family Flavobacteriaceae; genus Winogradskyella; species Winogradskyella echinorum. The sequence goes on from NZ_JACOQD010000001.1 coordinate 1,066,367, forward strand.
ATACATCTATTGATTGGGTAAACATAAAGTCTTCTTCAAAATTTCGGTTCCAGTGTGTATAGGCTCTAATTAAATATTTACCCGACTTATAACCCTTTTGTAACTCAAAAGAACCACTTGCTATACCTCCCTTTAACTTCAATATCTTTTTTTCAACTAAGGTCTCGTTAAAATCTATGAGTTCTACATGCAGTACTTCACTAATATCAGATAGACTGTTATCATAAGATCTCGATACTACTGTTTTAAACCAAATCGTTTCACCTGTTTGATAAATAGTATTATCTAATTGTAGATAGATTTTCTCTGCTAAACTGTGTTTTGTTAGAGATGGCTTAGTAATATTATTGATTATCTGTGCCTCGACCTTTAGAGAGGTGAAACCTAATAGCAGTAATAAAAAAAATAGAGTAAAGTTATAACGCATATAACAAAGTTTAATTAGAGGATTAAGAAATTGTACTATACTATGTCTTATTATTCTCTCAAAAATAATACCAAAATACATCTTTAAAATAATCATACTTTTTTTAATTAATTCTATTAATCTTTAATTTCGTACGATGATTTAAATTACTTATCCCTTTTAAGTATTCATTTTGTAACTTTGTGTTAATTAAACTTATATCCTATTAATGGGCTTACTCATTTTTTACGCTGTCATATCTATTTTCTTTTCCTTTTTGTGTTCTATTTTAGAAGCTGTACTTCTAAGTATTACTCCAACTTTTATTAATATAAAAAAGAAGGAAGGCAAAGCTTATGCTACCGAATTAGAAGAACTAAAAAAAGACGTCGATCGTCCTTTAATTGCAATACTAACGCTAAATACTATTGCCCATACAGTTGGTGCCATTTTGGTTGGTGTGCAAGCTAAAGTTGCTTACGCAGAACTTTATGGAACTACAAAGCGAACTATTTTAGGTATTGAATTCACTGAAGATATAATGGTGGGTGTTGTTTCTACTATAATGACCATTTTAATTTTGGTAGCTTCAGAAATTATACCAAAAACCATTGGCGCAACCTTTTGGAAGCAGCTCGCCAACTTTACATCAAAAGCACTCAACGTTTTAATCTTTCCTCTAAAATGGACAGGTATTTTATGGATACTTCAACTAACTACAAAATTAATTGGCGGAAAAGGACATGGTAGTGTTTTAAGCAGAGAAGGCTTTGTTGCAATGACCGAAATTGCACACGAAGAAGGTGTGTTTGAAGAAAACGAAAGTAAGGTTATTAAAAACCTACTAACATTTAAAGAGGTACAAGCTAAAGATGTTATGACACCGCGTACTGTTATGAAAACTGAAAATGAAAGTATGACGGTTGAAGCATTTTTTAATGCCAACTCTAACATTAGATTTTCACGAATTCCTGTATTTACTGGTGATGCAGATAACATTACTGGAATAGTTTTAAAAGCTGAAGTTTTTAAAGAAATGGCACTTGGCAATAAGTCAAAATTATTAGCTGATATCAAAAGAAGCATCATAATTGTGAATCGTAACTTACCTATACCAACATTATTTGAGCAATTAGTAGAGAGTAGAAATCACTTAGCTTTAGTTGTAGATGAATATGGCTCAGTTAGTGGCCTTGTGACCATGGAAGACGTCATTGAAACTCTATTAGGACTCGAAATTATGGATGAAAGTGATAATGTTTCAGATTTACAAATGCTGGCTAGAAAAAGCTGGGAAACAAGAGCAAAACGTTTGGGTTTAATAGAAAACGACAATCCTGAAGAGTAATGCAAACCTGCTTTATTGAAACACCTCTTGGTAATGCTAAAATTGTTGGAGACAACAACGGCATTGCTTCCGTTTCAATATTAGATACCGAAGAAGAATTATCTGAAGTTATACCTGAATCGCTTTTAGAGTGTGTAACTCAACTTAAGGCTTATTTTAAGAATGAGCGCAAAACGTTCAACCTAAAACTTAATCCCGAAGGCACTGCTTTTCAGAAAAACGTTTGGAATCAATTAGCAACTATTCCATACGGTAAAACGCTCTCTTACCTCCAACTATCAAAACAATTAGGTGATGTAAAAGCTATAAGAGCTGTGGCTAATGCAAATGGTAAAAATCCACTCTGGATAATAATTCCTTGTCATCGCGTAATTGGTAGCGATGGAAGTTTAACTGGTTATGCTGGAGGTTTGCACAGAAAGCAATGGTTACTTAACCACGAAAGTGCATACAAACAACAATCATTATTTTAAATTCACTTTTACTATATTTAGTTTTTAAATAATTCTTATGAAATTTCTAAAAAAGCTATTTAAGTTCTTAGTTATCTTTTTCGGTTTACTAATTGCTGTATTATACATTACAGATACGGACTACCTTATAAAAGCCGTACGAACCATCTATCTAAAAGGGCACACCACAGCTTTTTTAGAGGATTATAAAGAGTTTGACAACCAAGTTATCGATATTGGTGCACCTCAACCTTGGCCAAATCACAAAGATTATAATAGTGCAAAAGAAACTAAACTATTGAATGAACTGAATAAAGTTTCAGGCACCATAGCTTATGTTATCATAAAAAACGACAGCATATGGTTTGAAAATTATTATGATGGTTTCAACGAAAATTCTAAGTCTAATAGCTTTTCAATGGCTAAAAGTTATGTCTCTGGTTTAATGCAAAAAGCCATTCAAGATGGTTATATAAAAAGTTTAGACCAACCCGTTTGCGATTTTCTTCCTGCTTTTTGCGATGGTAATGCGGCTAAAATGACGGTTGGTGATTTATCGAGCATGAGTTCTGGCACTAATTGGGATGAAGCTTACTATTCGCCTCTCTCTATCACTACACGTGCTTATTTTGATGATGATTTGGCTAAAGTTATGAATGGGTTAAAGATGGAAACTGAGCCAGGAAAAAGTTTTAAATATGCAAGTGGAGATACACAAATGCTTGCTATGGTGATTGAAAAAGCTAGCGGTAAAAAACTATACAACTATTTTGAAGAATGTTTTTGGAAACCACTAGGTGCAGAAAACGCAACATTATGGCAAGTAGATAGTGAAGATCATGATTTAGTAAAAGCTTATTGCTGTATAGCTAGTAACGCCAAGGACTTTGCGCGTTATGGCAAATTATTTAAAGATTATGGCAAATGGAATGGCAGACAAATTTTAGATTCTACTTTTGTTGCCAAATCTGTTACGCCACGTTTTAGTGATGGAGAGATGTATGGTTATGGTTGGTGGTTAGCCAATTTTAATGATAAAGAAGTGTTTTATATGCGAGGTCATTTAGGGCAATTGGTTATTGTAATACCCGAAGACAACCTTATTGTTGTTAGACTAGGACATTCTATTGAAAAATCTCAAGGAGACGCACATTCGCCTGATTTTTATACCTTTATAGATGAAGCATATGAGATGATGGAAAATTAATTTTCACAAATTTTGGACAAAATAATAACTAAACACCATCTATTTTTTCTGGCAATTGGAGGCTTCATGATCCTTTTAACTGTTCAATTCGCATATTTTATCGGAAAAATTGTAAATGAGTTACTAATATTTTATAACCAAAACCCCTTATTTTCTTTTGTAAGTAAAGAAATAATTCAGATTTTAATCTTTGCTCTTTGTATTTATTTTGGTTTAAAGATGATAATAAATCAAAAAGAGATACAGTTAAAAAGCCTTAAAAAATCTTTTATTTGGTTAGTTATTCTTTATGTATTGATTCAGGTCCTCGATTCTTTATATAGTTTTTATGGCATTTCTTCATTTGATGGATATATAGATAAATTGGCACTTTACAAAGATTATTTAAAAACCAATTATTTTATTTTAATTGTTTCATCTATTGTATATTATTTACAATTATTGCTTTTTGGTATAATTGTAGTAAATCACTCAATTAAAAATGATTAGCAAACTCAACTTAGAACATATTCTATTCTTAGACATAGAAACTGTACCCGAAACAGAAAACTTCTCTGATTTAGATAAAACCAAACAAGATCTTTGGGATGCAAAATCGCGTTACCAACGTAAAGAAGAATTTACAGCAGAAGAATTTTACGACAGAGCAGGCATTTGGGCAGAGTTTGGTAAAATTATCTGTATTTCTGTTGGCTATTTTAAAATTGAAGGTGAATCTCGAAAGTTTAGAGTGACTTCGTTTTATGGTGATGAAATTAAAATTTTGAAAGATTTTAAGAATCTATTAATCTCTCATTTTAGCTCTAATAGACATTTGCTTTGTGCTCATAATGGTAAAGAATTCGATTTTCCTTACATAGCAAGACGAATGATAATTCACAACATAGAATTACCATACAAACTGAATTTGTTTGGTAAAAAACCTTGGGAAGTACCACATCTTGATACTCTAGAACTTTGGAAATTTGGTGACTATAAAACCTATACCTCTTTAAAGTTATTGACTAATGTTTTAGGTATTCCATCTCCAAAGGATGATATAGATGGTAGTGAAGTGTATCGTGTTTATTACCAAGAAAAAGAAATAGATAGAATCATTACTTATTGCGAAAAAGACACCATAGCTGTCGCTCAAATTTTCTTAAGATTAAGAGGAGACGAATTACTTCATGACAATGAAATAAAGCATATATAAAAAAAGTCCTGATTTTCATCAGGACTTTTTAAATAGTTGATTAGTATTATTGTTTAATGAATTTTCTTGTCATTATATCTTCACCATCATTAATTTCTAAGAAATACATTCCTGGCTCTAATTTAGCAACATTAATTTCTTTAGTAGTTTTACCTGTTATAACAGTTTGTCCTAACATGCTAATTACTCTATAAGAAACATTCTCTTTACTTAAAGTTTTAATGTATAGTGTTCCACCTTTTACCGGATTTGGATACATTAAGAATTCTTCTTCAGAATTAGGTGTATCTTCATTCATTGTTCTAAGTGGTTGTAAAGTATTTGTTTCAATTCTTGTACCATTACCTAATCCTGTAATAGTAATCTGATCCATATAAACGTAGTCTGCATTATTACTTGCATCACACTGGAATCTAAACTGAGAATTGCTAGCAAAATTATACTGACTTGCATCTAAAGTTACTGTAGCTGTGTAGAACGTGTTGTTATTAAAGTTAGTTCCTCTAGCATAAGTAGCAACTGTTGTCCAGCTAGAACCGTTATAATAACGTAACCAGAAATCTTCACCATTTTCCATACTGTAAGCATAGAAATAAAATTCAACTTCAACTTGGTTATAACTTCTTAAATCCAAAGTTGGCGATGTCATTGCAGACCCTGTACCAGAGTTATCTCTTAATCGTATTGAATAATTTCCTTCATAAGAACGAGATCCTGAATAACGAGCACAATCGCTTCCACCATCAGACCAGCCGTCCCAGCCACTTTCAAAATATCCTTCAAGTAAGACGTCATTTCCACCTGTAGAACATGGTGCACAAGATGAGCCACCACAGTCAACTCCTGTTTCATCACCGTTTTGAATTCCATCTGTACATGTAGGTGGTGTTACACAAGGTGCACAAGACGACCCTCCACAATCTACTCCAGTTTCGTCACCATTCTGAATGCCATCTGTACATGTCGGCGCTGACGATCCTCCTAAACAGAAATTTGTTGCTTCTGAACTAGTAAACGAACCACCTGAAGCTAAACTTCCTGAAGCGTCTGTAACTGAATAAGAACCATTACCGTAAGAACAGCAAATGCCATCTCCATAAGCGTCAGTAATTGTAAAGGTGTAGCAATCATCTGGTAAACATAAATCTTCACTTATTGTAGATCCATCTGGATTAGCACTAGAATAAGATCCTGATGCTACTGTTTGATTATTACTATTAGTTAATGTCCATGCTGTTTCTTCTGGATAGTTATCGAAAGTAATAGACACATTAACTTGGTTATCACTACAACCAGTCTGACAAGGTGCACAAGACGAACCTCCACAATCAACTCCAGTCTCATCTCCATTTTGTATTCCATCAGTACAAGTTGGTGTAGTTCCACCACCTTCACATTTTGTTGAGGCACCTAAACTAGCTCTTACTCCACCAGGAAGTAAAACAGCGCGCATTCTATTGGTTTGTCCTTGTGTAAATAAGTTCATACACGAATCATCACTATAATCCATATAATTTTGAACCATATCTACTGAACTACAAGATACATGTCCTACTGCGCATCCATAGTTTGCAGCATCTGAAGTTGGCGTGTCTGTAACAAAATCGTCTGCATTACAGTTACCATCTCCCCAAATATGACGTAAATTTAAAAAGTGACCTACTTCGTGAGTGGTTGTACGACCTAAATCGAAAGGTGCAGACAAATAAAATCCTGAACCTCCATCTTTACTACCAAAATATTGTGGTCCCATAACAACACCATCTGTTGCTGCACTACCGCCAGGAAATTGTGCATATCCAAGGATTCCTCCTCCAATATTACAAACCCACATATTAAGATATTGGGATGTATCCCATGGATCAACACCACCTTGCGATGATTTTTTCATAGCATCATTAGTTCCCCAAGATGTTGTAGAAGAAGATTTTCTTGTAATACCGTTTGTAGAATTTCCATTTGGATCTACAGTGGCCATACAAAACTGAATTTGAGTATCAGCCGCTTGAGACCAAGTGTTATCGGCATCAGAATTCATTCTTCTAAAGTCATCGTTTAATACTTGTATTTGAGATAATATTTGAGCGTCGCTAATATTCTCATTAGAATTACTGTATATAACATGTACTACAACAGGAATTGTAATAATACCACCACTGATACTTTTACCTTCCATTTGTTGTATTTTAGCCTGTGTGAATGCTTCAATATCATTCATTCGTTTTTGTAGACTTGGGTCTATTTGTTTTCTGTACTCTAAGTTCTCCATAGTGGAGCATTCTCTTTGTTGTGCATGCATTATTGTGAATCCTAAAAGTAGAAAACTCATTAATGCGAATGTAATTCTGTTTTTCATGTAAAATGTTTAAATAGTTAGTGAATAATTTAATATTAATGCATTGAAAGTATTAAATTTTTGTTAAAATAAAAATTTGGCGAAAACGTTTTCGTTCAAATACATTAACATTTTTTATGGTTACGGTTTTACCACAACACTATTGAAGAAAATAACTACATTTACCTATGGAAAACGATAAATTACTTGAGGTTGAAGGTCTAAATATTTCATTCTATAAAGACCTAAATGAAAATCAAATTATAAAGAATATCTCGTTTCAAATTCTGCAAAACGAAATTATCGCAGTAGTTGGAGAATCTGGTTCAGGGAAATCTATATCCTCTTTGGCTTTAATGGGATTGTTACCAAAAGGTATTTCTAAAATTACATCGGGTTCTATTCTATTTAATGGACAAAATCTAGTTGACCTTTCTGAAAAAGAATTTCGAAGTATAAGAGGTCGAGATATAGCTATGATTTTTCAAGAACCAATGAGTTCTTTAAACCCTTCTATGCGCTGTGGTAAACAAGTTGAAGAAATTTTAAATCAACATTCTAAATTATCATCTTCAGAAATTAAAACCGAAATTTTAAATCTTTTCGAAAAAGTAAAACTTCCAAATCCAAGTAGAATTTACAAGGCTTATCCTCACGAAATTTCTGGTGGTCAAAAACAACGTGTAATGATTGCTATGGCAATTGCATGCAAGCCCAAATTATTGATTGCTGACGAACCTACAACTGCTTTAGATGTTACAGTTCAGAAAGAGATTTTAGAATTACTGAAAGCGCTTCAAAAAGAAACTAAAATGAGCATATTATTTATTTCGCATGATTTGTCTTTAGTTTCAGAATTAGCAGACAAGGTTTTAGTAATGTATAAAGGGAGCATTGTTGAGCAAGGTGGTACTGAGGCGATATTTAATTCACCTCAACACAATTATACAAGAGCATTAATTGGTGCACGTCCATCTACGGAATATAGACTCAAGCATTTACCAACTATATCAGATTTTATGTCTGATACTGTAGATAAAACCATTATTTCTAATGATAACAGATCTAAAAGTCACGAAACATTATATGCTCAAGATCCGTTATTAGAAGTTATTGATGTAGAAAAAATGTATTTCACTAAAACGGGTTGGTTTGCAAAAGACCAACCTTTTAAAGCAGTCGACGGAGTCAGTTTTAAGGTTTATCCTGGTGAAACCCTTGGTTTAGTTGGTGAATCTGGTTGTGGAAAATCTACCCTAGGAAATACAATATTACAATTAGATAAAGCGACCTCTGGACGTATTATTTATAAAGGAAAGGATATTACGCATTTAAATAATTCTGAAATGCGCCAGCTTCGTAAGGACATTCAGATAATATTTCAAGATCCTTTTGCTTCTTTAAATCCTAGGCTCACTGTAGGCAATGCTATTATGGAACCTATGAAAGTTCATAATATCGGAAATTCTGATATTGAAAGAAAAGAAAAAGTACTAGATATTTTAAAAAATGTAGGTTTAGATGCTTCTGCCTTTAATAGATATCCACATGAGTTTTCTGGTGGCCAAAGACAACGTGTTGGTATAGCCAGAACAATAGCTTTAGAACCTCAACTTATTGTGTGTGACGAGTCTGTTTCTGCTTTAGATATTTCTGTACAGGCGCAAGTTTTAAACCTATTAAATAATCTAAAAGAGCAGTTTGGGTTTACTTATATATTTATATCACACGACTTAGCAGTTGTAAAATATATGGCAGACCAATTGTTGGTGATGAATAAAGGAAAAATTGAAGAAATTGGTGATGCTGATAGCATCTACGAATCGCCTAAAAAAGACTATACCAAAAAGCTAATTCATGCTATTCCAAAAGGATTATAGCATGAACACTTTTTTGGCTAACTTTAAAACATTTGAGACTAACTCCAATGTGTCTTCTATGAAAGAAAATTCTTGGCTTTTATTTAAAGTTGTTTCTGGTAGATTTGATTTAGTTTTCATAAGCAGTAATTCATGGTAGATTTGGGGCAAAAAGTAAATTGAGTTTATGATAAATCTGGTTAATTTAGTTTAATTGTTTGGGATGGCTAATATGAAACTTATTTTTAATTAATCAGTTTAAATACATTAAAAATCGATGAAATACATTTTTATTTAACATTTAAGACTTGATTCGAAGATTTATCCTACAAAAAAAACCACTAAGGCTTTAGTGGTTTAATTTTTTCATCATCTATATGTTTACAATATCATTTCCGGAATATCACCTTCAATAATTAAGTGTCCTTCCGTTGCCTTTTCAATTTCTTCAACAGAAACACCAGGTGCACGCTCTAATAACTTAAAACCTTTAGAAGTAATCTCAATAACTGCCATGTTTGTTACTATTTTCTTAACACAACCCACTCCCGTTAATGGTAATGAGCACGTTTTTAGTAACTTAGATGCGCCAGCTCTATTTGTATGCATCATAGCAACAATGATATTTTCTGCACTTGCAACTAAATCCATAGCTCCACCCATACCTTTTACCATTTTGCCCGGAATTTTCCAATTTGCGATGTCTCCATTTTCTGACACCTCCATAGCTCCAAGTATTGTTAAATCAACATGTTTTCCTCTTATCATAGAAAAACTAGTAGCAGAATCAAAGAAACTTGCTCCTGGTAAAGTAGTAATAGTTTGTTTTCCGGCATTAATAATATCAGCATCTTCTTCTCCTTCAAATGGAAAAGGTCCCATACCTAAAACACCATTTTCACTTTGAAATTCTACTTCAATATCATCTCTAACAAAATTAGCTACCAAAGTAGGAATGCCAATTCCTAAATTTACGTAGTAACCATCCTTTACTTCTTTTGCTATGCGTTTTGCTATTCCGTTTTTGTCTAACATGTTTTCTCTCATTCCTGCGAACGCTGGAATCTTATTAAATGAAACTAATATATTTTGGATTCCTGTCTACGCAGGAATGACAATTCTAATTACTTTTTTGTCTTACAGTTCGCTGTTCTATACGTTTTTCAAAATGTGCACCCTTAAAAATACGTTGTACAAAAATACCTGGCACATGAACTTGATTGGGGTCTAATTCACCAACTGGCACCAATTCTTCTACTTCTGCAACCGTAATATTTGCAGCACCACACATATTTGGATTAAAATTTCTAGCGGTTCCTTTAAAAATTAAATTTCCGGCAGCATCCCCTTTCCAGGCTTTAATAAATCCGTAATCGGCTTTAAAAGCGTTTTCTAACACATACATTTTTCCATTAAACTCTCTAGTTTCCTTTCCTTCGGCAACTTCAGTTCCATAACCAGCAGGTGTGTAAAATGCTGGAAAGCCAGCTTGAGCAGCTCTAGCGCGCTCTGCAAGAGTTCCTTGTGGAATCAACTCTACATCTAACTCTCCTGAAAGCATTTGACGCTCAAATTCATCATTTTCACCAACATAAGATGAAATCATTTTTTTGATTTGCTTTTGTTGTAACAGCAAGCCTAAGCCAAAATCATCTACTCCTGCATTATTAGATATACAGGTTAAGCCTTTTATATTAAGTTTTACTAATCCTGCTATTGCATTTTCCGGTATACCAGATAATCCAAATCCACCAAACATAAAGGTCATATTATCTTTTACACCTTTAAGTGCTTCAGTAACATTAGCTACTTTTTTATTAATCATAAGTTGAAAAATTTTGCATCTGAAAAATACAAAACTATGTTCTAAATTTAGAATAAATAATCATAAAATAAGGGTGTGACTATTGTAGAATTTAGAAATCGAAATCCACGTTACCATCAGGATCTTCATTACTTCCCAGATCTCCTTCATCTCTCGCTTCACAATTAATATCAATTTTTAGATTAGAAGGTTTCTCAAAATTACCGTCAGAGACATCTAAAGATTTGTCAGCGTAACACGCTTTCATATATAATCCCCATATTGGCAGCGCCATAGAAGCCCCTTGCCCATAAGTAGTAGAGCTAAAGTGTACGGCCCTATCTTCTGCACCAACCCAAACACCAGTCACTAAGTTAGGGACCATTCCCATAAACCAACCATCACTTTGGTTTTGAGTAGTTCCTGTTTTTCCTGCAATAGGGTTTTTTAATTCATAAGGATATCCTGTTACTACTTCTCTATAAGCGGCATTATATTTATCTACTCCTGTATGTCTAAGTCTTCTACCAGAACCTGCCTGAGTAACACCTTCCATAAGATTTACAGCAACATAAGCTACTTCTTCACTTAAAACGTCTTTACTTTCTGGTGCAAATTGATATAGAACCGTTCCGTTTTTATCTTCAATACGAGTTACCATTACTGGCTTATTATAAACTCCTTTATTTGCAAAAGTAGAATAAGCTGCCACCATCTCATATACACTTATATCTGCTGTACCTAATGCAATTGCTGGCACTGGTAAAATTTCTGAAGTAATGCCTAACTTTTTCGCCATTTCTACAACGGGTTGAGGACCAATTTCATTCATTAAACGTGCTGTAACTGTATTAGTAGAACTTGCCAGTGCATCTTTAAGGGTTTGTTTCCCTGTATAAACAGCATCCACGTTTTTAACAGTCCATGGTTCCGGATTTCCGTATTTATTAGCTTCTATGGTAATTGGTGTTCTTGGAAAAGAATCGCAAGGAGATACTTGTAATTGATCTATAGCTGTCGCATATACAAACGGTTTAAAGGTTGAACCCACTTGACGCTTACCTTGTTTAACCATATCGTATTGAAAATGTCTATAATTCATACCGCCAACCCAAGCTTTTACATGACCCGTAAGTGGATCCATAGACATCATACCAGGACGTAAAAAAGATTTGTAGTAGCGCATAGAGTCGATAGGTTTCATTATAGTATCAATATATGCTGGCTTACCATCTACCCACTTAAATATTTCCATTTCAGTAGGCTTTTCGAAAGACGCTCTTATCTCTTTTTCAGATTTTCCTTGAGCTTTTAAAATTCGCCAACGTTCTCCACGTTTCATTCCATCATTCATTAATTTCTTAATTTCTGACTGGTCTAGTTCTAAAAAAGGTGCTGTTTTATTCCGCTTACTTTGGTGGTCAAATTCTGCTTGCAATCTTGGCATATGAAGAGCAACTGCGTCCTCTGCGTGTTTTTGCATACGCGAGTCTATAGTAGTGAAAACTTTTAATCCGTCGTTATAAATATCATATTTGGAGCCATCTGGTTTTCTATTAGATTCTTTGTTTGTCCACTCCTTCATAAAACCCTTTAGATATTCTCTGAAATAGGTAGCGATACCTTCGCGATGCGACTCTGGTGTATAATTTAAATCTAATTCTGTTTTTTGTAATGAATCTTTTATCTGTTCTGTAATAAATTCATATTTCATCATTTGAGATAAAACTACATTACGTCTATTTTTAACACCAACTGGATTTCTTCTAGGATTATAAAGAGAGGAGTTTTTAAGCATGCCAACTAACATTGCTGATTCTTTGTAATCCAAATCCATAGGTTCTTTACCAAAATAAATTCGTGCAGCAGATCTAATACCATCACCATTATTTCCGAAATCATAGATATTTAGGTATTGTGCAATTATTTCTTCTTTGGTATACTGTCGCTCTAAACGAATGGCAATAATCCATTCTCTTACTTTTTGAGAAAGACGTTCAATTATGTTAGATGAAACCTGTTTAGTGAACAAATTTTTCGCTAATTGTTGCGATATTGTACTAGCTCCACCTCCTTTTCCTAAGGTACTAATCGCTCTTAATGTTCCCCTTCCATCAATTCCAGAATGGTCGTAATAACGAACATCTTCGGTAGCAACCAACGCATCGACTAAATTTTTAGGCAAATCATCATATCCAACTGGTGTTCTGTTATCATCAAAATAAAACTTTCCTAATGTTACACCATCTGAAGAAATAATTTCTGTAGCTAAATTAGTTTCAGGATTTTCTAACCTTGTATGGTCTGGCATTTCACCCAAAACTCCCCAAGATGCTAATAAAAATATAAGCACTACTGCTAATATTCCACCTGCAAATAACATCCAAAACCAACGCACGTATTTTGAAAAGTCTAAAGTTTCTGATTTAGATTTTGCTACTTTTTTCTTTGCCATAATTACTATTTTTGAGCTAGTTCTACTCTAAAACCAATATCTGTTATACCTTCTAAATTCTCAACACCATTTACATCTCCATTGTTTCTCATAGCGTGTTGAATATTTACAGTATAGTCCCCTTCTTCGTTAAATTTAAATGAATCCTTGTAACCTCTATACCAAAGTTTGTTTTCTTTAATATCAGAAAAACCAGTACCTAAAAGTTCTCCATTTGGCGCGGCCATTTTGTATTCTAGCGTATCTTTTATCACTTTTCCGTTCGGATAATTTAATTCGACTAACAAAAATAAATTACTAAATCTATAATCATTGGTATTCCTTAAATTGACATATAAATTATAATTATTTATAGTGTCTGGAGATTTAAAATTGAAACTCGCAATAGAATCTTTATGCCATTGACTTGGTACTGATTTATAAACATCGTAAACAGCTTTTGAGTCACAACTTGTGATTAAAAAACAAATGATTATGAATAGATATAACCAATTAGTTCTTCTTAGCATTGGTTTGTTTTTTGGCATTAGGTTTTTGATTACGATTTCTGTTGCGATTTCGATTTTTGTTATTGCTCTTATTATTTCTACGTTTCTTTTTCGGTTTTGGACTATCGAAACGTGTTAAACTATCTTGACCTACAACGTTCTCAAACTCATTTTTAGTGTCTTGTATATGCTCAGTAGCATATTCTTCTAAACTAGCAACTTTTTCTTTTCTCTTATTTTTTTCAATAATTTCATTGGCTTGGTCTGTAGTAATAATATGCCAATTCATCCACTCACCTTCATAAGCATACCATAATAATCCTTTAAAAATATCTGTCTTTTGGCAAACTGCTGTACCTTTTTCAGTATAAAGCTTAGTGTCGTTTTTAGGAAACGCTTTTAAAGCATCTAAATACGCATCTAATTCATAATTAAGACAGCATTTTAACTTACCACATTGGCCGGCAAGTTTTAATGGGTTTAATGATAATTGCTGATATCTTGCTGCAGATGTACTCACAGATCTAAAATCTGTTAACCAAGTGGAACAACATAGTTCTCTACCGCATGAGCCAATACCTCCTAGTCTCGCCGCTTCTTGTCTAAAGCCAACTTGTTTCATCTCAATTCGCGTTCTAAACTCACGCGCAAAAACTTTTATCAGTTCTCTAAAATCTACACGCTCTTCTGCTGTATAATAAAAAGTTGCTTTGCTACCATCACCTTGATATTCTATATCAGAGATTTTCATTTTAAGGTTTAGATCAATGGCAAACTGACGTGCTTTCACCTTCATTGGTTCTTCTTTATCTCTAGAAGCAGACCAAATATCGATGTCTTTTTGTGATGCTTTTCGGTATATTTTTAAAACATTTTCAGCATCATCAATATTCACTTTTTTGCGTTTCATTTGTACCCTTACGAGTTCTCCTGTAAGCGTAACCATACCTATATCGTGACCAGATTTTGCTTGTGTTGCCACAATATCTCCAATGCTTAAAGTAAGATTTTCAGTGTTTTTATAATAATGTTTTCTGCCGTTTTTAAAACGCACCTCAACACCTATAAAAGGGTCTTGTCCGTTAGGAAGTGACATATTAGCTAACCAATCAAAAACAGTGAGTTTATTGCAGCTGTCTGTACCACAAGTTCCATTGTTTTTGCATCCTTTTGGTTGGCCATCATTACCAGTTGAGCAACTGTTACAAGCCATAAAAATTATATATATTAAGTCTAGATACTAAAGAAACATCTAGATAAAGGATTCGTAAATAATTAATGAGTAAAGATAATATTATTTATTCAGAAAAATAATTGATTTATAGACCAGTGTTTTTATTTGAAAAAATGCATCATATATTGTTTGTTTTCAAGGTTTTATGTAATTTATGCTCACAAATAAAATCTATTACGATGTCTTTGTATTAATCTTAAAGCTATTTATTATGAAATTAAAAACTACTCTAGTAATCCTCATTCTACTTTCTTCTTATTTCTGCAGTGCTCAGAATCCTAATATCACGCCAAAGGGAGGTGAATTTGTCTTTAATCCGGAGAGATCTGAATGTATAACTGCAGAACAGCGACAGGAAATCGAGAAAACGATAAATGCTAATATTACAATGCTGAAAAAACAAAAAAAATTAATATATTCTGAACAAAAAGGAGGGTCTCATCCTTTATTTGCATGGCCATTACAGAAATCTTCAACTTCTACTTATAATGAAATTTATGGCATTTCTGGTTATATAGATCACAATACGTCTTTCCCAAATCAACTTACAGACTACAATTGTGGCTCACGCTCTTACGATACAGATAGTGGTTATAACCACCAAGGCATTGATATGTTTACTTGGCCATTTGGTTGGAAGATGTTAGACAATGATGAGGTAGAAATAATAGCTGCAGCTCCTGGCCAAATAGTTGCAAAAAACGATGGTGAATATGATAGAAGTTGTAATTTTAATAGTAATACTTGGAATGCTATATATGTGCAACATTCTGATGGAAGTATATCATTCTACGGTCATATGAAAAATGGTTCTTTATCTACTAAAAACATTGGAGATACTGTTGTTGAGGGCGAGTATTTAGGAGTAGTTGGTAGCTCTGGTAATTCTACAGGTCCACATTTGCATTTTGAAACCTTTACAGATAATTCATTTACGCAGTTAGTAGATCCTTATTCTGGAACTTGCAACAGTATGAATACAGACACTTGGTGGCAATCGCAAAAACCATATAATAATCCAGGGATTAATGCTGTATTGACCCATTCAGCAGCTCCTGTTTTTCCAGATTGTCCAACGACAGAAATTACTAATGAAAGTAATCAATTTGATGTTAATGAAACAGTTACTCATTACATTTACTTAAGAGATCAAGTTGCTGGCACTAGTGTTAACCTTAGAATTATAAAACCAGATAATACGGACTTATTTAACTGGAATTTTAATTTAACTGATAATTATTATGCTTCATATTGGGGAGGATGGACTTCTATTCCTGATGTTGCTGGTGAATGGAAGTGGGAGGCTACCTATAATGGAGAAACCGTAACACATAGCTATAATGTTGGTACATTAAGCGTAGAAGATGAAAATTTAGAATCAGCTTCAATTTACCCAAACCCTTTTAATGATGTTGTAAATATAAATTCTACAACCAAAATTAAGGCTGCTAAAATTGTTGATGTTTTAGGTAAAACTGTTAAGACATTTAATGAAACTACTGATGAAGGTATAAGAGAATTAAACCTTACAGAACTTTCTAATGGCTTATATTTTATAACGCTTGTAGGAGAACAAAACCAGAAAAAAACAATTAAAATGATTAAGAAATAAATTAACTGAATTCTATTTCGTAATTCAACCTATTAGATAAAGATTTTAATTGCGTTTTAGACTTAAAAATATTTGAAAAAAGGGTTTTGCCCCAGCCTATTTTTTTAGAGTATTGATTAAAGTTTTCTTCTCTCCAATTAAAACCTTCTTTCCAAAATTTGTTTGGAGACACATAACAAAACGTGTAATCAAAAATAAAGCTAGATTGATTCTCTGAGTCTAAACCAAAAATAGTGTTTGGTGCCATAAGCGTAATGTTATTGCTGGCACAAGTTGTTCTTATATATTGAATAAGACTTGGATAATCATCAATTAATGTTGAAATGTCAAAATCATTATATTCTGTATTTCCTATTTTTTGAATTGGTCTTATCTGCAAAATATCAAAACTTTTAGCATCAAAATGATTGAAAAACTCACTTAATTCATAAAAATTATCTTTATTGAAAGTGTAATTAATTCTCACTTTAAAATCGTAATTCGCTTTGAGTTTCTTAAAAGCATTAAACGCATTGTGAAATTTTTCGTAGCTGGCTTTTTTCATAAAGCCTTCATAGCTTTCTTTTGTTACACCATGCAGCGAAATTGTAAACTCATTTAAACCAGCCTTTAATAGTGCTTCAATTTTTTCTTCGGTTAATAAGTTGGCATTAGTGGTTATAGAAATATAAGGCACATTATATTGTTTACCGAGCGCAACAATTTTTTCAAGATTTTTATACAATGTAGGTTCTGTTCCACAGCCTATTTGAAGTTTTAATGCACGTTTAAAAACAGCCTTTGCTACCAGATCTAAATCTTCATCTTTAAACTGACCTTTTAACGTTTTTACAAAATCAGCATCGGTAAAATAGCACATTTTACAACGCAAGTTACAAGCCATTACAGGATCTAAATTAACAGCGATATAGCGCTTATTAAATTTATGCAACAGATACAGACCAAAAAACTTAATTCTATGACTTTTTATCTTTCTGTTTAGTTGTAAAAGCTTATAAATATTCATTAAATAGTTTTGTTCAAGGTATCAAAAATATTGCGTAAATCTTTTTTGTAGGGTAAATGATCTGCTCGTCCTTTTTTAAAAATATCATTACTATTGCCCTGACCTTTTCGTAATGCTTTTTGCTCATCGTGTGGTAATCTGTTTATTTCCATACAATTTGAAGAACAACAATTTTCCATCTTCTCTTTACATTTATCGCACTGAATAAATAATAAATGACAAGCTTCATTAGCGCAATTAGTATGCATATCAGCAGGCTCACCACATTGATGGCAGTTGGCTATAACATCGTCTGAGATACGCTCTGATCGTCTTTGATCGAATACAAAGTTTTTACCAACAAACTTGTTTTCCAAACCTTCAGCTTCTATTTGTCTTACGTAGTTTATAATACCACCTTCTAACTGAAACACATTTTTAAAACCTTTATGCTTATAGTAAGCACTTGCTTTTTCACAGCGAATACCACCAGTGCAGTACATTACTAATTTTTTATCTTCTTTGTGTTCTCTTAAATCTTCCTCTATTAAATCTAAAGATTCTCTAAAAGTATCTACATCTGGTGTAATGGCATTTTTAAAATGACCGATTTCACTTTCGTAATGATTACGCATGTCTACCAAAACAGTATTAGGATCTTCAATTAATTCATTGAATTTTTCAGCATTAACATGCACACCTTTGTTTGTAACATCAAACGAGGAGTCATTAAGTCCATCCGCTACAATTTTGTTTCTAACCTTAACTTTAAGCTTTAAAAATGCAAAATTATCATGCTCTATAGCAATGTTAAGTCTAACGTTTTCTAAAAAAGTAATGGTATCTAAATGATTTTTAAAAGCCTCGAAATTTTCAGCTGGTACAGATAGTTGAGCATTAATGCCTTCGTTAGCAACGTATATTCTACCTAGAACGTCTTGTTGATCCCAAGCTAAAAATAAATGATTTCTAAAAATTTCTGTGTTGCCAATTTTGGCGTACTTGTAGAAAGAGATTGTTAAGCGTTCTTTTCCAGCTTTTTCAATAAGTTCTGCTCTTTCCTTAGCACTTAAGTTATTGTACAGTTGCATGCTATACTAATTTTAAGGTTAAAGAATTATTATTATCACATCAATGTAAAAAATTCGATGTGCTAAGTGCAAAGGTATTGTTTGTTATTAAATATCAAAGGACTAGCCATAAAAAAAGCACTTTGACATTTATCAAAGTGCTTTTTAGATTAACTATTAACATAAAACTAATTAAAAGGTTAATCTACATCGGCTTTACAGTTACCGCAAAAAATGTAGCACCTGAAACACCTAATGTTTTGCTAATTGGTATTAAAAAGTAGAAGAAATTATTTACAAGACTTATCTCAACTTTTTAAAGAAATTCTAATTCAATTAATCTCACACAATTGATTTAGATGGTTTTGTCATTAGATTTTAAATTGTAATTTAAAAAATTTTGACGCTTTTCATAGCAATTATTTCCTTTTTCAATTAGTAGATGCTAAAAGTGTAAAATGGTTGCGTGATAAAATTGAAAAAAATTAATTTTGTTCATTTATAAATGGGTTGTTCTCAATTTCTGATTGTGGAATTTCAAAAGTTAAACGTTCGTCATTATGGGGAAATGATGCACCAATAAAATCTTGATAATAGTGGTTTTGACCATTGACACCAGTAAATCTTCCATTGCGCTTAAGTGCTAAATATGCCTTCCCCTCACCCCAAAATTCAATACGCGTTTGTAAATAGATTTCGTCTTCTAATGCAACACCTGATAAACTGTTTAGGTAATTTACATTTGGTAATCGTTGAGTTAAAACTTCCGAAAGAGCCATCCTCGCAGCCACATCTTGACCTAATTTAGCTAAACATTCTGCTTTTAATAAGTGAAGTTCTGCTATTCTCATATATACATAATCACTCTGTGTACTTTCTGTTGTTCCTAAACGAACTCTATCCGAATCATAAAATTTATAAAGTGGTTGAAGATAGTTAACACCTGATTCATTAGAAAACTGTTCTTTACGTACATCCTCTATAGGTATTTCATCATACAAATTTTGATCTATTGCTTTTGAATCACCAACAGCTGCATAGCTGTATGAAAAGTAATCAACTTGTCCCCACCACGATATTAAACCAATATTCATGTCGTAAGTAAGATCTACACCCCAAATCCAACCTGGTGTTTCTACATTGTTAAACCCTCCAACGACTTCTGTTTCGTCCATTACAGTAGCTCCACTATTAACAATAACTTCATCGCATAATTGTACCACCTCATTAAGACGAGACACATCTCTTTGCGCTGCAATGGCATATGCCAAAATAGCTTTAGCCATAAATTCGTTAACCTGTTTTTTAGAAGGCCTTTGATAGTTTTTTAATAAATCAATAGCTTTATTTAAATCATTTTCAATTAATTGAAACACTTCTGCTGTGGTAGATTTTGGTGCATAATCACTACTCGATTCTCTGTAAATAGGCAGTATTAGTGCTTCAGGATCATAATCGTTAGCCATGTATTGCGTGAGATAAAAATAAGAGTGAGCGCGCATAGTTAAGGCTTGTCCAAAAAAATGACGGTCTGCATCGTCTTGTGGATCCGCAGTATCACCTCCATATAAATCTAAAATAGTATTTGCAATTTCAATAATACTATAGTATTGTATCCAAACTTTGTAGTTATTTGAATTGGTAAAATCTAGAGTGCCAAAATAATCTTGATTAACAGAAGGAGCTAATCCTCCTGAACCAACAAATTCATACGACTTCGCCATATCACCAATTAATAAATCGGAAAATATATCATACGTTTTATGTCCAAAATCATCATGTTCTCCTGTACCACCCGAACCTGGAGTATACATCTTTGCGTATAAATCCTCTATTAATTGTGATGCAACTTCTGGTTCAACATTAATTTCTAAGTTATCATCTTCTATATCCTCTGAGCAGCCATAAAATGTAAATACTAATCCCAAAATCATTGATAATTTGTGTAAAATATTTTTCATGTTAGTTGATTTATGATTTGATTAAATACGAAATAAAAGGCTAGTATATTCTTGTAAAACACCTATTTTGAACTACTGTGTTTATTTTAATAAGCACACTTTACTATCATCGTAATGAAGCTTCGAAGACTTTCCTTAATTTTAAATCAAGGTTTTCATCACAACTCTAACCTTTATTATGGTAAGATGTAAAAAGTGTAAAATGGTTGCGTAATAAAATTAAAATAAGTGGTATTTTTGATGTTTATAATTAAGAAAAACACAGAAGAAATGAGTAGTGAAAAAGACGCAAAATTAAAGGCTTTAAAATTAACTTTAGACAAATTAGATAAAGCCTATGGCAAAGGAACTGTAATGAAAATGAGTGATCAGGCAATTGTTGATGTAGATGCTATTTCGTCTGGCTCGTTAGGTTTAGATATTGCTTTAGGAGTTGGTGGTTACCCAAGAGGACGTGTTATTGAGATATATGGTCCTGAATCTTCTGGTAAAACAACATTAACGTTACACGCTATTGCTGAGGCACAAAAAGCAGGAGGCATTGCAGCATTTATAGATGCGGAGCATGCTTTTGATCGTTTCTACGCCGAAAAACTTGGTGTAGATTTAGAAAATCTTATCATTTCTCAACCCGATAATGGTGAGCAGGCTTTAGAGATTGCAGATAATTTAGTGCGTTCTGGTGCTATTGATATTGTTGTAATAGATTCTGTAGCTGCCTTAACACCTAAAAGTGAAATTGAAGGTGAAATGGGCGATTCAAAAATGGGTTTACATGCTCGTTTAATGTCTCAAGCTTTAAGAAAACTTACTGCCTCTATAAGCAAAACCAACTGTACTATGATTTTTATTAACCAATTACGTGAAAAAATTGGTGTAATGTTTGGAAATCCTGAAACTACAACTGGTGGTAATGCTCTTAAATTTTATGCTTCTGTACGTTTAGACATAAGACGTTCTACCCAAATAAAAGATAGTAACAGTAACGTTATGGGTAACAAAACCCGAGTTAAAGTGGTTAAAAACAAAGTAGCACCACCGTTTAGGTTAGCAGAGTTTGATATTATGTATGGAGAGGGTATATCTAAGGTTGGTGAAGTTTTAGACTTAGCAGTAGAACATGATATAGTAAAAAAGAGTGGCTCTTGGTTTAGCTACCAAGATACAAAACTTGGGCAAGGTAGAGATGCTGTAAAATCCTTAATTAAAGATAATCCCGATCTCATGGATGAATTAGAGGAAAAAGTACGAGCCTTGATTAATGATTCTGAATAGAAAAAATTAAAATCCTGAAAAAATTCAGGATTTTTTTATTTTTAGACGCAACCCTTTTGCACTTTTTGCATCTACTTGATGAAATTGATTGTAATTATTTATAAAAATTAATGACAAAAGGTACACTTGTCTTAATTTATTAAGATGAAGTTACAAAGGATGAATAGTTAGAATGATTATTAATTAATTCCAACACTAATGTGAGTTTAGACCGACTCATTAAAAATTGTATTAATCAAGATGCTGAGGCACAAAGTCAATTATACAAGCAATATGCAAGTAAATTATTTTCGCTTTGTCTCAAGTATTCTAAAAACTATGCAGAAGCAGAGGACAATCTGCATGATGCATTTATAACTGTATTTAGTAAAATAGATCAGTATAACAATAAAGGTTCTTTTGAAGGTTGGTTAAAACGAATTGCAATTAACACATCATTGCAACGCTACAGAGAAGATGTTGGAGTTTATGATATAGTAAACGAAGGTAATATTGAAGATGTTTCTGTAGATATAGACGATGAGAATGTAAGTCTTGATTTTTTATTACAAATTATTCAAGAATTGCCAGACAGATATAGATTGGTTTTCAATTTGTATGTCTTAGACGGATACTCTCATGTAGAAATTAGCGAATTAATTAATATTTCAACAGGCACCTCAAAATCTAACTTAGCACGTGCTAGGCTGATTTTAAAAGATAAAATAGAAAGTTACAATGCGAGTCCAAATTCGCAATCATTATAACCAATGAACAGTAAAAAGAACATAGACAGACTTTTTCAAGAAAAGTTTAAGGATTTTGAAGCAGTACCTAATGATGCTGTTTGGAATCGTATAAACGAAAGTCTTCCTAACAAAAAGAAAAAGCGTAGAGTTATTGCGCTTTGGTGGCAAATAGGTGGAGTTGCTGCAGTTATTGCTTTACTCCTAACTATTGGTGTGTCGGTTTTTAATTCTGATGGAAACAGCAAGCAAGACCTACCAATTGTAGATATAGATAAAACCGAATCTATTAAAGATGATGGTAATTTAAAGACTCCAACAAGCACAAATCAAAAAGATATTAATACTGTTAATGATAAAGTTAATCTTGTTGATTCTGATAAAAACAAAAGCTTAATTAAGGATAATAACGAAAGCAATGTGCCTCGAAAAGACAATGCTTCTAAACAATTAACAAGTCCTAATAAGACCAAGCTAAATACTGTTGCTAATAATTCTAATGGCAATAAAAAAGAGAATGAAAACACCACAGCTTCTCAAAAGCGTAGTGCTTTATCAACAAATCCAAATCAAACGAACAGTACTAAAGTTGCATTAAATACTAAAAATACTGAGCAAAATAATAAGACTAATCTTGTAAATGAAACTGAAATAAAATCAGTTCTTAAAAAGTCGGTAGAAGAAAATAATACTGCTGTTGCAGATAATACCTCATCAAAAAAATCGGATTCTGAAACTAAAGGAACTGGCATAAAAGATATTGATGAACTAGAAACAAAAAATTCTATAATAGAAACACCAGAAAAGCAATCTATTGTCGATGCTATTGCAGAACAGACTAAAGATATTGATGAAAAAGAAGAAGATAAACAAAGCAGGTGGAGCATTGCGCCCAATGTTGCGCCTGTTTATTTCGGTTCTTTAGGTGAAGGTTCACCAATTAACGATCAATTTAACGGTAACACAAAAGCAGGAGACATTAACATGAGTTATGGTATCGCTGGTTCTTATGCTGTGACTGACAAAATAAAAATACGTGCTGGTGTTAACCGCGTACATCTTAATCATGTGACTTCAGATGTTATTACCTTCACAGGTGGCGAAGTGTTATTACGCGGTGAGAATACGGATATAAATAATTTAGAATATGAGGATGGCATGAATACAGTTTCTTTTATGCATGCAAACAAATATTTTCTTATGTCTAAACCAAATAATGATGATGTTAAGCAAGCCGGAGATATTGATCAACGATTTGGTTTTATTGAAGTGCCTTTAGAGATAGAATACAAGCTTGTAGATAAGAAGTTTGGAGTTAATCTTATAGGAGGTTTTAGCACCTTCTTTTTAAGTGATAATGAAATCTATGCTGATATAGATGGAAATTCAACATTAATTGGTAAAGCTAATAATATTAACTCAACAAGCTTTAGTGCTAATCTTGGTTTAGGTATGGACTACAGCTTATCGAAACAATGGAATATCAATCTTGAACCAACGTTCAAGTATCAAATAAATACATTCAATAATACGTCTGGTAATTTTAAGCCTTTCTTTATTGGTGTATATACAGGATTAAGTTTTAAGTTTTAGGTGAAATTTAAATTAGGTTAGGTTATTGCAACTCAATTAAGCAATGGTGAAGCAGTAATTACAAAAGCTACTCGTGGTTAGGGTAGCTTTTTTTATTTTACAGGTTTGCTTAATTCCTCCCAAATTATAGTTCTTACATTTTCATTTAGTGGTTTAGTGTCTTCAACCTTTAAGCCTTCTGTTTTAAAAAATTTATGAATTTTAGCTCTCATTTTACCAGGTCCACCACTGAAGAAAGTGTAAGAAAACCGCTTTTTATTATCGTAAAATGTAATTGGCACAACAGGTATCTGATGATTTATTGCTAAACGAAACGCACCATCTTTAAAGGCATCTAAAAGAATACGTTCCTCTGGCACACCTCCCTCAGGAAAAATACAAATACTCAAACCTTGTTTTAAACGGCGTTGTGCCCTCAAAAATACTGCTTGCCGACTTTTAGCACTACTTCTATCTACCAAAATACATGTTCGTTTATAAAAAAAACCAAACAATGGAATTTTTGCTAATTCCTTTTTACCTACAAAAACGAATGGATTTTTTACCGAAACCAACATTAGCATTATATCAGCCATAGACGTGTGGTTAGCCACAAACATGTAGCTCTTTTTAGGGTCTGGCACCTCTTCTTTTATAATTTTATAATTAAAGCCCATACCTACTAAAATAAATTTGGCCCAAAAACGCGCAAGTTTAAAAAAGTAAGGATACCATTGTTCTCTAGAAATAGAAATAATGAGTAAAGGAAACAGAACAATTATTGGAATTGCTACTAAAATGTAGAACCAAATACGATATAATAACCAAAATGGATACTTAAAAATTATCATAGCATCAAAACTAAGTAAATAGTTCTACTAAAAAAATTATCTTTGCGCATCGTTTAACATTTAAAGAGATTCCTGCTTTCGCAGGAAGTTGGCATGGCAAGAATACTAACAGGCATACAAAGTACAGGAACACCTCATTTAGGCAATATTTTAGGTGCAATTTTACCGGCAATCGAATTATCTAAAAATAGCGATAATGAATCGTATTTATTTATTGCGAATTTACACACCTTAACACAGATAAAAAATGCTGAAGAATTAAGACATAACACGTATTCTGTTGCTGCTACATGGTTAGCTTTTGGCTTAGATATAGAAAAAACAGTGTTTTATAGGCAAAGTGATATACCACAGGTTACTGAATTGTCTTGGTATTTAGGCTGTTTCTTTCCATACCAGCGCTTAACATTGGCTCATGGTTTTAAGGATAAAGCAGATCGTTTAGAGGATGTTAATTCTGGCCTGTTTACTTATCCTATGCTAATGGCTGCAGATATTTTATTATACGATGCTGAAATTATACCTGTTGGAAAAGACCAATTACAACATATAGAAATGACTCGTGATGTTGCCTCTCGTTTTCACACTAAAATGGGAGAAACTTTTGTTTTGCCTAAAGGAAAAGTACAAGAAAGCTCAATGCTTATTCCTGGCACAGATGGTGAAAAAATGAGTAAAAGTAGAGGGAATTTTATCAATATCTTTTTGCCAGAAAAACAACTACGTAAAAAGGTAATGTCTATAGAAACCGACAGTACTCCTTTAGAAGATCCAAAAGATTGGAAAACATGCAACTGTTTTGCGTTATATAATTTAATGGCTTCCGATGAGCAAATTTCTACAATGAAAGCTAATTACGAAGCTGGCAATTATGGTTATGGGCATGCTAAACAAGCCTTATACGAGTTAATCTTAGAGCGTTTTGCAGAACCTAGAGAGCGTTATGAATATTATATGAATAATCTCGAAGAAATTGATGCCGCTTTAGCTAAAGGTGCTGCCAAGGCTAAGGTAGTTGCTGATGCAGTATTGAAACGTGTAAGAGAGAAGGTTGGGTATTAATTAAATTATACAATGCCCAATAAAACATAATTTATAATATAAAGCTGTTCTTAAGTATATTTTGAATATATTCATTACTATAAATTATTATGTAATGAACCATTTCTTATTTAAAAAACTTACTTTTTATTTTGTTATTATTTGTCTTTTTCATTTCAAGTTGAATGCTCAAAACAATGATTACAAAACGTATCACAAAACCATTAATAAAGCTAAGAGTTTCAAAAATTTAGACTCTACTATATTCTATTTTATAAAAGCTTTTAAGGTAGCAAGCCCATTCGCAAGGGATTTAAAAAGTTTAGCATTTACCTATTATAAAAAAGGTGATTTAAATAACTCTGACAAATATTTTATTAAGTCAATCGATTCTGGTTATCAATTTGAAGATGATGAAAACTTCAAAAATCTTCCATATAAAGTTAATTATCAGAACGGCTTTTTGTTTAATTATGAAAAGTCTAAAAGTCCTTATGCAAGTTTTATAAAAACTATGGCAACGAGAAATGAAAAAGAAATGAAAAAGAGTCGTGAAAATTTTCTCAAGAACATAGATGTAATTCAAGATGAAACCTATGAGGTTTTATTACAAAATGAATATTACTTTCAACAAGTTAGATTAAACATATTACCCAAAAAAGGTATTGAGGAATCAGAATACAATACAATAGCAAAATATCTTGGTTCTGGAAATAGTTATTTGATGCTAGATCTATTAAAAAACAATAAATTTCCTAGTCGTGGGCTTGTTTCAAGATTTAATAATCAATCTATTAGTATGCTACTTAATCACGCCGTTGCTGGTTTTATTAATAAAGATGATGCAAAAGAATTTATTGATTTTCTATGGCTTGAAGTCGAAAAAGGAAATTTGACACCCTCTGAATATGCAAAAACCTATGATCATTATGTGAGTTGGTATGTTGATAGTGAATCTACTTATTATGGAACAACTCTTTATATGCCAGAAGGCTATGATAAAATGGTATATATGAACGTATTATTTCCAGAAAAACTTAACAAGTTAAGAAATGAGATATGGCTTATTAGTATAGAAGAGGAAGCATCTAAAACAGGCTTTCACTTACCTTTAAATTATAAAAAATAAGATTCTTACCTTTTAATGAATTCAAATTACCTCAAACAACTTACCTGGCAAAGGTCTAACAACCCCTTTTAATTCCATATTCAATAAAATACCAGCAATTTTATAGGTTGGCATTTCGCAACGTAGTGCAATGACATCTAACAATTCTTTATTATTCTCTTTTAAGAAGTTATAAATGATTTTTTCGTCGGGTTCTAACTCAACAAACAACTGTTTTTGTACTACTGGCTTTTTCTCATTTTCTAATTCCCAGTTTAGCAAATAAGGAACGTCTAATGGATTAGATAACAAATGTGCCTTTTGAAACTTTATAAGATTATTACAACCTACGCTTTGGCTATCTGTTGTGCGTCCTGGTACTGCAAATACTTCTCTGTTGTAAGAGTTAGCAATGTCCGCTGTAACTAAACTTCCGCCTTTTTCTGCAGACTCAATCACAATGGTAGCTTCACTAAGCCCTGCGATAATACGATTTCGTTTTAAAAAATTGTTTCTGTCAAAGGGATCTGTACTCCAAAAATCGGTATAAAATCCACCATGATTTTCAATATCTGCTACATATTTTTTGTGCACCTTTGGATAAATTTGGTTTAAACCATGAGCTAAACAACCAATAGTTTGCAAATTATGTTTTACAGCTGCTTTATGGGCTGTAATGTCAGTACCGTAAGCAAAACCAGAAACTATAATGGGATTAAATTGTGATAATGATTCTACTAGTTTTTCACAAAAAGTGATGCCGCTAGTTGTAATTTTTCGTGCACCAACAATACTAATAATACGTTGTTGTTTTATGTTAATGTTACCCGATTGAAACAATACTATTGGTCCATCGATACAATGTTTTAAACGCTCTGGATATGTGTGTTCGGTGAAGTAATGCGTAACAATATTATTGTCTTTTATAAATCTTAATTCTTTTTCGGCTTCTTCAAGGTGAACTTTATCAAAAAGTCCTTCAATAGTAATAGTGCCTATGCCATCAATTTTTAAAAGCTTAGATGTCTTTTCTTTTAAAACCGCTTCGGCAGAACCACAATGACTTATTAACTTTTTTGCCGTTGTTGACCCAATTTTTGGCACATGTTGTAAAGCTAAAGCATAGATTAGGTCTCGTTCTGTCATTTTAAAGTATTGATTTCAAACCTACAAGAAACTAAATTTTTCTGATGTTAATAACTAAATCGCACTAAACTTTATTCAGAATTAAAAAATTTTAACTTTGCTATTATATGCAGTTAGAGACTTACATTAGCGACCTTTTATACCGATATGATTGTGTAACGGTTCCTGGATTTGGAGCATTTTTAACCAATCGTGTTTCGGCTAAAGTACATGAAACTACACACACTTTTTATCCTCCAAAAAAGGTGTTATCTTTTAATGAGCAATTGCAAAATAACGATGGTTTATTAGCCAATTATATCGCTGAGGTTGAAAAAATACCATACGCAACAGCTACAGAAAAGATTTCTAAAAAAGTAAAATCTATAAAGTCTTATTTAGTAGAAGGAGAAACGATTCAGTTTAAAAATATTGGCGAATTAGCTTTAAATGCTGATGGAAAAATGGTTTTTGACCCATCTAGTCATATCAACTATCTAACAGATTCTTTTGGACTGTCGCATTTTACATCTTCTGATATAACAAGAGAGGTTTATAAAGAAACTGTTGAAAATATTGAAGAAAAAGCTCCGATTGCTTTTACGCCAGAAAAACGCTCTAACAATAATTGGTTAAAGTATGCTGCTGCGGCAGTTATTGTATTAGGATTAGGTGGTTTTGGCGCTGCAAAATATTACAATAATACTATAGAAGAGTACAACCAATTAGCACAAGAACAAGCCAACGAACAGCTTGATGCTAGAGTACAAGAGGCAACTTTTATAATTAGCAATCCATTACCTGCTGCAACATTATCTCTCGATAAACAAAGTGGGAATTACCATATTGTAGCTGGTGCTTTTAGAGTGGAAGCCAATTCTGATAAAAAAGTAAATCAACTTAGAGCAAAAGGTTATAAAGCTAGAAAAATTGGTAAAAACCGTTATGGACTGCATGAAGTAGTATATGCTAGTTTTGAAACCAGAGCAGAGGCTCAGCGCGAGCTTAATAAAGTTCGTCGCAACCATAATCGTGATGCTTGGTTGTTAATAAAGAAGCTTAAGTAAATTTTAAATAGACTCGAATTCCGGTAATTTTCGTTATTCAATTCGGAAACTTATGCACCAATTTTTATAGTTATTCAGAATTTAAAATCTTAAATCGCACATCTACCATTTAAATTCCCTTTATCTTTGCACAAATTTTAAACATTTATGCAATCAAGAACTGCTTTTCAGTCTAAAACCATTGTTACAGATTTAGTTTTACCAAGTGAAACCAATCCAATCAATAATCTATTTGGTGGTGAGTTACTAGCGCGAATGGATAGAGCTGCAAGTATTGCTGCCAGACGTCACTCTAGGCGTATTGTAGTTACAGCATCTGTTAATCACGTTGCTTTTAATCGTTCTGTGCCTTTAGGAAGTGTTGTAATGATTGAGGCTAAGGTATCGAGAGCATTTACTTCATCTATGGAAGTATATATGGATGTTTGGATTGAAGATAGAGAATCTGGTGAATGTGTTAAGGCTAATGAAGCTATTTATACATTTGTTGCTGTAGATGAAACCGGACGCCCTGTAAAAGTGCCAGCCCTTGTCCCAGAAACTGAATTAGAAAAACAACGTTTCGATGCTGCACTGAGACGTAAGCAGTTGAGTTTACTCTTGGCTGGTAAGATTAAACCCTCTGACGCTACTGAGTTAAAGGCGCTTTTTGAGTAGCAGATTCTGAAACAAGTTCAGAATGACAAACTAAGTTACTCTAATAAAAACCGTACATACTGAGATGCTGAATTTATTTCAGTATCTCAGGAATTGCTTCATTAAACCTTTTTAAATCACTCTAGTCTTATCATTAACCAAATGTATTAATGATGAAATATTTAGTTTACACTTTAGTATTAATTTTTGCACTAAGCTTTAATTCTTGTGCAAGTAGAGTTGTGGTAAAAGAGCCGGCAAAAGTTACCGTAGTAAAAAAGTTGCCTAGGCAATATAAAGTGGTGAGGTTAAAAGGGAAGCGTTATTATTATTTTAATGGAAAACATTATAGAAAAACTCGCAAGGGTTATGTCGTGGTAAGGGTATAGGTGTTATAATTAACCTTTTGAAAATATTAAACTCTAAAAGTGAAATTTGTTTTCAGATTTTAGATTCTGAAATAAGTTCAGAATGACTACATGTATATGTCTAGTGCTTTGCTAACCAGTATTGAGGATTTAACTTCTGACTATTTTTATATATTCTGAAGCCCAATAGTGCTTCACCAGTAGTTTTACTAGTAAAAACTTCACCTATAACTTGACCTGTTTTAACTTTTTCACCCGATTTCACCTTTATTTTAGATAAATTCGTATAGATCGTAAGATAATTACCATGTCTAATTATTATTGCAGGATTACCATTTTTTACGATAACTACTCTAGAAACTTCACCATTAAAAACGGCTTTAACCTCAGCGTTTTTTTCTGTGGCAATTTTTACACCTGGATTATTTACCTCAACAGAACTATCAGTTAAAGAACGTCCTTTACCAAATTTTGCCTTAATAACTCCTCTAGTTACAGGCCAACCAAGTTTACCTTTATTAGCTTCGAAATTAACGGCAAGCTTTTTATTTGCCGGTGTTAATACAAAATTACCAGTTGACGATTTTTTTCCTGCTTTTTTGTTCGATGCTGCAATAGCCTCTCTAACTAAGCGATTGATTTCCCTATCTAATTTGTCTGCTTCCTGTTTTTTCTTTTTAATCTGAGCTGCAAATTTACTCATATCAGACTTTATAGAAGCCATTAATACTTCACGTTCCTTAACTTCCTTCTCTAATTGACGCTTAGCAATTCGGTTTTCTTCTATGAGCTTTTTCTTGTCTTCCTTTTGTTTAGATAATTGAATATTACGCTCTTGAAGCTCTTTGGTTTTACTTTTAATAGCTTCACCTTGCTCTTTTTGATAAGTTCTATATTGCTTAATATATTGCAGTCTTTTATAGGCTTGTTGAAAGTTATCTGAAGACAACAAAAACATCAATTTACTTTGCTCAGATTTGCTTTTGTATGATTTAACTACCATAGCAGCATAATCGTCTTTTAACTCTTGTAATTGTGTTCTAAGACTCGTAATTTCTTTTTGATTGGTATTTATTTCTCTAGTCAGCAGATTAGCTTGTTCGTTAGTAATTCTAATAAGGTTTTTTCTAGTACTAACTTTATAATTCAGATCTTCAATAAGCGTAATTGCCGATTTTTCTTCTTTCTTTTTTGAAAACAACAACACATTCATTTCCTTAATTTCTCTCAACATTTGTTTACGTTGAGCTTCTAATTTTTTTTGTCTATCGCTTTGCGCTGATACAGCAAAGCAAGACAATAACAATGCAAAAACTAGTGTAATATGGAAACGTTTTATACTCATTATTTTATTTCAATTTCTTTAAAACCTTTAGGAATTTTAAACGGAAAACGTACCTCTCCATTTAGAGATACAGATTTAAATTCCATATTAATTGCAACTTCATCCTTGTCTTCAACAGCGACTATTCTTATATTTTTAGGAAGAACTTGTTTATCTACTTCTTGATACGACTTATAATCTACCTGAAGTATACGCTTCTTTAATTGCTGAAATAATTGCAAACTATCCATCTTAAAATGCGATGGATTAATTAAGTAAAACAGCTCTAAAAGTGCATTTTGATCTTTAGGACTTAAAGCATAAGAATTTTGATTAACCTCCACTCTATATGGCTCATCTTTGAGGTTATAAATGGCTTGTCCTAAAAGAATGTTCTGAACTTTCATAAAGTCT
This sequence comes from Winogradskyella echinorum, assembly GCF_014297365.1. Classification (GTDB taxonomy): domain Bacteria; phylum Bacteroidota; class Bacteroidia; order Flavobacteriales; family Flavobacteriaceae; genus Winogradskyella; species Winogradskyella echinorum. The sequence continues at coordinate 1,098,284 of NZ_JACOQD010000001.1, forward strand.
AAATCCACACCAACAAAATCACTTAGTAATTTGTAATCACCATCAAAATATTCATTATCTAATTTATTATAAAATCTAACTTTCTCTGGTGTTATCATCATGCGTGCCATACCCAATGTAGCACTTAACCAAATCACTTTATCCTTTTCTACCCGTAGCGTAAATGTATGCCCTTGTTCTTTCTCTCCTTGAATTAAGTTAATTGCAACTCTAGCATTCATAGTTTTAAAATTAGCATCATTTTTTTGATGCTCTTTTATCACTTGTTTAGCAGAAAGCTTATTACTTGCTTCACCAGACGCTATCACTTTTTTAGCAGATTTACAACTAACTATTAACAGCGCTAAAATTAGTACTGAAGTAATTTTGGGAAGTCCAAACCTTATATGATTATATCTTTTTTTCATTTTTTAAAAAGTAAATTTAGATTCCTGCCTTCGCAAGAATGACAAAACCTTCATCTATTGTTGCGCTTTTATAGCTTGTGCCTTTTTAGCAAACGTTTCAGATTTACTAATATTATTTAAGCCTTTGTATGCCATACTTAATTGCGAATAGAAATCTGCTTCCATAGTTGGATCATCTATTAAAAAATCTAATCCCATTTCTAAGTTGTTCGCTGCTTTTTTATAGGCTTTTAAATTATTATTGGCTACGCCATTCACTAAATACAAAATTGGCTGTGCAGGATATAATTCTAAAGCCTGCTCACTATCATTTACAACCGCTTTATAATCTTTAATATCTAATTGAAGTAATAGCACATCCCTTATTAATTTAAAGTCGTTAGGATCTTGTTTTAGAGCTTCTTTAAAGTTTGAAAGCGCTTTAACCTTGTCACCTGCTTTTAGATAGTACTGACCCAAATCGCTATGGGTTTGAGCATTTTTATTGTCATCAACTAATGCTGTTATATCTATTAATTCCGATTCGTACTCAGGATTTTTAGACACGAAACCAACAAAGTCTTTTAGGACCTTTGCCTTAGCATCTGAATTAATCTCTGGACTTGTTAATGCAATTTTTACTGAGTTTATAGCGTCTTCTACCTTACCGTCTTGAAGGTAAAACTTGTAAAGTGCTAAATGTACAAACTTAGATTCTGGTTTTACTTTTAATAAATTTTCCGCAGCCTTAAAAGCCTTTTTTCTATCACCAGTTTGGCTGTATCTGTAAATAAGCTTTAAATGATTATCCTCATTGTTTGGGTTGTTAGCAATCCGTTGCTCTAAGTTTTCAATTCTGTCATCTGCATTGCCCGTAATACTATAAATATCATTACGCATTGCATCTCTAGATTCGCTCAGTCCAAACTCATCATCAAGCTCATCTAATATATCTAAGGCTTGTTTGTACTTTTCCTCCCTTACATAAAGTGCTGCTAAATCTTCTTTATAATCTGGATGATACTTAACCAATTGCTTTATGGTTTTTAAAGCATTTTTAATATCCTCTTGCTGGTAGTAAACATCGTAAAGTTCATCTAAAAACCAAACATTATCTGGTTGCATGCTAATAGCTTTCTTTAGGTTTTCTTCAGCTGCACCAAAATTTTTGAGTTTGTTATAGTTTTTTCCAAGCTCAAAATAAATAACAGGAAGTTTACTGTTAAGGTTTAAACATTTATGAAGCGCATCAACAGCTCTATCATAATTTTCAATTCCTTTTTGTTTTAAGGCTTCAAAAAAGTGTTCTTGAAATTCGTCTTCTACATTACCTAAATCGTCGTCTGGTCTTTTATTGAAATCAACTTGGGTATACGCAACTTGCGGAACGGTTAACATTCCGAAGATAAAAACCAATATCAAAATAAATTTCTTATTCACTTTGTTGTTGCTTTAACAAGTCTTCAATCATTTCAAATTTTTCTAGCACTTCAAACTTTTCACAAGATAGTTTCATTTTTTCTCTAAAAAGATTAGCTTCTTCTGGTAAGTTTCCACCAGCATTATTAAATGTATTTTTATCTGGCCATTGTGCATAAGCAAAGAAATTTAGTTCATCCTTTTTATGTAATCTAGATCCTAAACTTCCTTCATGTTTGTAAATCAATGCAGTTAAACCTTTCCAAGCTTCTATAAAACTTTCTTCTTGTTTAGGTATTATCTTAATTGTGTACAGAACGATATACATAATAGCTTAACTATTTTATTTCAATAATTATTCCATTATTGTATAATCACCTATGCTAATCTTAGTAAACTCTCCATTATACTTTACGTGGTTACCAATCATAGCTTCGTCTAAATTAGCATTTTTAATACTTGTTTTGTTTTGTATTAAGCTATTTTTAACGGATGAATTTTCAATAACGCAATCTTTACCTATAGAAACGTTTGGTCCTACTGTTGTGTTGCGCAAAACTGTTCCTGATGCAATAAAACATGGTTCAATAATTTTTGAGTTTTCTATAACAACAGAATCATCAATCAATTGTTCTTCTCCGTCTGATGCTAAAAAGCCTAACATTTTAGTATTAGTTTCTAAAGTCACAGCTTTGTTTCCACAATCCATCCATTCGTCAACAGTTCCTGTTTTAAATATTTTGCCATCAGCCATCATACGTTTAATACCATCATTTATTTGGTACTCTCCACCATTCATCACGTTTTCGTCTAAAACTTCTTGCAATTTAGCTTTCAAAACTGCTACATCTTTAAAATAATAGATCCCTATTACGGCTTGATCGCTTACAAAAGTTTCTGGCTTTTCTACTAGCTCAACGATATTTTCATCGCTGTTTAATTTTACAACACCATAAGCTTCTGGGTTTTGCACACGCTTTGTCCAAATAACACTATCTGCTGTTGGATCTAAGTCGAATTCTGCTCGTATCAAAGTATCTGCATAAGCAATTACTGCAGGACCAGAAAGTGATGGTTTAGCACTCATAATAGCATGCCCTGTACCTAAAGGTTGATCTTGTCTGTAGATTGAAGCTTTTGCTCCCAAACCCTCTGCAAGTTCAGTTAGGCTAGTAACGACTTCATCTCCAAAAAATGCTGGATCACCTAGTACAAAAGCAATTTCTTCTATAGGTTGTTTTAAAACTTTTGCAATATCCTTTACTAGGCGATGCACTATCGGTTGACCTGCAACAGGAATTAATGGTTTTGGTACTGTTAAACTATGTGGTCTAAGGCGAGACCCTCTGCCTGCCATTGGTACTATTATTTTCATTCTTAAAATGTATGTTTGTGTATTTGTTGATTCGTTTATTTAGTTCCTGTACTGCCAAAGCCTCCTTCTCCTCTGTCTGTAGAGGACAATTCTGTAACTTCTTCCCAATCAGCACGTTCGTGTTTCGCTATGACTAATTGAGCAATACGCTCACCATTATTAATTGTAAAATCTTCGTTTGATAGGTTGACTAAAATAACACCTATTTCCCCTCTGTAATCTGCATCTATTGTGCCAGGAGCATTAAGTACTGTAATTCCTTTTTTGGCCGCTAGACCACTTCTTGGACGTACTTGTGCTTCAGTGCCAATTGGTAACTCTATAAATAAACCTGTGCCAACTATTGTTCTTTCTAATGGTTTTAGTATTCTTGATTCCGTTAAGCTTGCACGTAAATCCATACCTGCTGAGGCTATGGTTTCGTATTTTGGTAAATCGTGTCTTGATTTATTAATTATTTTAATTTTCATATTGCTTTCCCGTAATAGTGGGAATTTTTTAAATTATACTTTTATTTCTTGAGATTCTTCGTTATCAATCAGAAAGACATAATATCTATCTTTTTAAAGCCTGTTTTAGTTGGTTCTTTTCCAACATAATAACTATTCCCAAAAATACAATTAACATCGCAATTCCTATAACATATTCTCCGCGATATTTATAAAATGAAAGTGACGATAAACCGATAGAAACGAATAAGTATAACCCTATTTTCTTGAGATTATAGGGAATTGGATAATATTTCCTTCCAAAATAATAAGATAACAACATCATTACTGCATAGGCAATAAGTGTTGCTACTGCAGACGCTCTATAAGAATAGGTCTCAATAAACATAAAGTTAATGACAAGTGTTACTAAGGCTCCAACAACAGAAATGTAGGCGCCAAACTTAGTTCTGTCGGTTATTTTATACCAAACTGAAAGGTTGTGGTATATCCCTAAGCAAAAGTTTGCCAAAAGTATTATTGGTACAATCCACATGGCTTCCCAATAAGCTTCACTTCTGATAATAATAGGTTTTAATACATCTGCAAATACGACAACAGCCAACATTATTATTGAACCAAACGCCACAAAAAACTCTAAAATATTAGCATAGTTTTTTTGTGGGTTCTTAGTTTTTGCATGACTGAAGAAATAAGGCTCAATACCTAAACGATATGCTGTAGCAAAGAGGGTCATGAATAACGCTAATTTGTAACATGCTGAGTACATTCCGATATCATTGTCGGCAACATCAGCAGGTAATAACTCTTTCAGCAAAATTCTATCAAAAGTCTCATTGACTGAAAATGCAATGCCAGCTACCAAAACTGGAATTGCATAGCGCATCATTTGTTTCCAAAGGGTTTTATCAAACTTATACCTAAGTTTGGTATAGAAAGGAAGTAATACTAATAGTGTAACTGCACTAGCAACTAGATTGGCAATAAAAATATAACTGATTTCGAAGTTGGGTTTGTATATAGTTTCAAAAAAACCGCCACTGTCAGCTAAGTCTTTTAACTTCAAAAGAAAGAATAAGTTTAGACCAATGTTAATAATAACATTGAAAATTTTAATGATAGCAAAGCGCATCGGTTTTTCATTAGCTCTTAACCATACAAATGGAATAATTACTAACGCATCTAAAAGTAGTATCCATATAACTAGGTTAATATACTTAACATTTATATCGATGAAACTCGCGATTTGATTTTGAAAAATTAATGCTAAAAAAAAGAATCCTAATGACGATACGGTTAAAGATATTATTGACGTACCAATGACCTTTTCCTTATCATCTGATTTATTAAAAAAACGAAAAAACGCAGTTTCCATTCCATAGGACAAAACCACATTTAATATAATAAAATAAGAAAAAATCACCGAGATTTTTCCATATTCTGCTGGGTTTGCAAGAACAGCTTGGCTTGTGTAAAGTGGTACTAATAAAAAACTCAACATTCTAGGCAATACAGTTGCTAAACCATAAAAGAATGTTTGCTTAAAAAGTGATTTAAATCCGCTCAATTTAATAAGTAATTGTCTGGCTCAAAAGTATTAAATATAAATGGGTCTTGAGGTTAGATAAAATAAAAAAGCCTCACAATAAGTAAGGCTTTTATTAATTATAAGTCTAAAATCTAGTTATCACTCTCTTCTTCATCTAATGACGCCATACCTTCAGAGCCACTTTTAGTGTAAATAGAAGGATGTCCATTTTCATAATACGTACCAGCGTATTCGTTAAGTGATGTAATTTTGTAATACTTAATTTGTCCGTTTTCTGTATAACTTAAAACACATTCGTTGTCATTAAGTGTAAACGGATAATCAGCAGGTTTTTCAGGTTTTTGAAAGGTGTAATTCGTTGAAGGGTTCTTTAAAACCGCTACATATTTACCTTCTTCCTTAACAAGTTTACCTTTTAAATTTCTGAAATAAATGTCTTTAAAAACAACATTTTCTTTCACATCAGAAATAGGTACAAAAACATTGATACCAGTTCCTCCGACTTTAATTCCTGCATACCATTCTTGAAAAGAAACGGGTTTCACAGTAAATGACGTTGGTTGTTCAAAAGTAGTCGTTGCTACTTCTTTGGGGCTTGCACACTGAAATGTAGTTGCAAAAATACCAGTAAAAACGATGGCATAGCATGCCTTTTTTAATAGTTTCATCTTAAAATAGGTTAAGTTTTGGAGGGGCAATATATACAAAAAATTTAAATACATCGTTAAAAAGTACTTTTTATCGACGAAATGCAATTATATAACCGTGGTTTTTAATTATTTGGATGAGAAATAGGATAGTTTAACGGCGTTTTTTCTGTTAAATTAGATATCTTAAAATATAAGGTTTCTTCTTTATATATGTAGCTTACAACACAATCGTTATTGCTTAAGTTAAAAGGAATCTTAGACCTTGTAACGTTAGATCTATATTTTCCTACATATAAATTTTTATTATTAGGGTAAACGAAAAGTTTGGTAACACTTTCTCTAAAATATATACTATCTAATTGAATTGATGCATCATTCAACTCAATGAAGATTTTAATCCCTGATCCACCTTCTTTAATACCTGCATTCCATTTTTGGAAATAAGCATCCTTAAATTCGCTCGGAATAGCTTTTTGAAGTTTTGGTCCGCTAGCACAATTAAATAGGCTTAATAACAGTATTAATACTAAAACTGATGCATTATTTATAGTTTTCATATTATAAATATAGGTTTTAAAATTAATGCCATAAAAAAACCTAACTCGTAAAAGTTAGGTTTATAAAATTTTATATACTGAAACAGGTTCAGTAAAACATATTAATTATTCAATGCCTCAGCGCCACCAACAATCTCAAGGATTTCATTTGTAATAGCCGCCTGTCTTGCTTTGTTATATGTTAACTTTAACTGATCTCTCAATTCTGTTGCGTTATCCGTTGCTTTGTGCATAGCGGTCATACGCGCACCATGTTCAGAAGCAAAAGAATCTCTCACACTCTTATATAATTGTGTTTTTAACGATTTAGGAATTAAAGTCTCAACGATTTCTTGCTTAGAAGGCTCAAAAATGTAATCTGAATTTACATCAGCTTCGTCACCTTCAATAGGAACAATTGGTAAAAATTGTTCTGTCATTACAATCTGAGTCGCAGCATTTTTAAAGCTATTATAAACTAATTCTACTTTATCGTATTCACCTTCAACAAACTTTTCCATTAACATTTCGGCAATGTCAGCAACATTATCGAAAGTTAAATCATCAAATACTTCACTCTTATTAGCTATAACTTTATCTTGTTTAGCAAAAGCGTCATTAGATTTTTTACCAATAGCTACAACAGAAACGTTTTTATCTCCATATACATCATTAATTAAGACATTTGTTTGCTTAATAATGTTAGAGTTAAATGCACCACACAACCCTCTGTTAGATGTAATCGATACGATTAAAACATTCTTAACTTCTCTTTGTACTGAGTACTTGCTTCCTGAATCATCATCTAAAGTTGCACTTAAACTCTGTAGTAATTCTGTTAGCTTATTAGAGTAAGGACGCATTGCAGTAATAGCATCTTGTGCTTTCTTTAACTTTGCAGCAGATACCATTTTCATGGCACTAGTAATCTGCATCGTTGAAGATACTGATGATATTCTGTTTCTAATTTCCTTTAAATTCGCCATATTCTCTTTTTGTCATTCCGCAATTGATACGGAATCTATTTTAGTTAAATTTCAAAATATGAGATTCCTGCTTTCACAGGAATGACAACAACTATCCTCTAAACTTACTTGAAAGGTCTTTGGCTACACTAGTTAATGTATCAATTACCTCATCAGTTAATTTACCAGCCTTAAGTGTGTCTAAAACACCTCTATGCTTAGCGTTTAAGAATTCTATATAATCTCTTTCAAATTCTTTTACTTTCTCTACAGGAACATCTCTTAATAAGTTCTTAGAACCTGCATATATGATAGCAACCTGATCTTCTACAGTAAACGGATCATTTTGTGCTTGTTTTAATATTTCAACATTACGTTTACCTTTATTAATAACGTTTAATGTTGAAGCATCTAAATCTGAACCGAACTTAGCAAAAGCTTCTAATTCACGGAACTGAGCTTGATCTAATTTTAATGTACCAGATACTTTCTTCATTGATTTAATCTGTGCGTTACCACCAACACGAGATACAGAAATACCTACGTTAATTGCTGGACGTACACCAGAGTTAAATAAATCACCATCTAAGAATATCTGACCATCTGTAATAGAAATTACGTTGGTTGGAATATAAGCTGATACATCACCTGCTTGAGTTTCGATAATTGGCAATGCCGTTAATGAACCACCACCTTTTACCATTGGCTTAAGCGTATCTGGTAAATCATTCATTTCTTTTGCAATAGCATCATCATTGATAATTTTCGCTGAACGCTCTAATAAACGAGAGTGTAAGTAGAAAACATCACCAGGATATGCTTCACGTCCTGGAGGACGACGTAATAATAACGATACCTCACGGTAAGCTACCGCTTGCTTAGATAAATCATCATAAATGATTAATGCAGGACGACCAGTATCTCTAAAGTATTCTCCAATAGAAGCTCCTGTCATAGGTGCATATACCTGCATCGCTGCAGGATCTGATGCGTTAGCAGCTACAATTGTAGTATAAGCTAAAGCGCCTCTTTCTTCTAATGTTTTCGCGATGTTTGCAACTGTTGACGCTTTTTGTCCAACAGCCACATATATACAATATACAGGCTCACCTGCATCGTAAAATTCTTTTTGATTTAAGATGGTATCAATACAAACCGTTGTTTTACCTGTTTGTCTATCTCCAATAACCAACTCACGTTGTCCTCTACCAACCGGAATCATAGCATCAATTGCCTTAATACCTGTTTGTAATGGTTCTGTTACTGGCTCTCTATAGATAACACCTGGTGCTTTACGCTCTAATGGCATTTCATAAGTTTCACCAGAAATAGGTCCTTTACCATCAATAGGGTTACCTAAAGTATCTACAACACGTCCTACAATACCCTCACCTACTTTTACAGATGCGATACGCTCAGTACGTTTTACTGTAGAACCTTCTTTTACTCCTACTGAAGTTCCTAAAAGTACGATACCTACGTTATCTTCTTCAAGGTTAAGTACGATACCTTCTGCACCGCCATCGAATTCTACTAATTCACCATATTGCGCGTTAGCTAATCCGTAAGCGCGTACAATACCATCACCTACAGTTAATACTGTTCCTACTTCGTCTAATGAAGCTCCTGCTTCAAAACCTGAAAGTTGTTGTTTTAAGATTGCTGATATCTCAGCTGGTTTTACTTCTGCCATCTTATTTTAGATATTAGATTTTTTATCACTTCGACTACGTTCTGTGATTAAAATCAATTTAATTTAAATTCTCTTTTTAATTTATCGAGTTTATTTGAAATACTAGCGTTATACTGAATATCACCAACTCTTAGAATGAAACCACCTAAAATGCTTTCATCTATTATATTTTCTACTTCTGCTTCCTTACCCGTAAGTTCTTTCACTTTAGCTAATACTTTAGTCTTTAAATCTGCCGTTAATGGTACTGCGGTAGTTACTGTTGCCACTTGTGTACCTCTCAACTGATCAAATAATTGAGTATAACTAGTAGCTACATCATTTAAAAGTGCTAGTCTCTTATTAGAGATTAAAGTATCTATTAGATTTGTAGTAGCCACATTTGCATCTTTAAATACAGACGTGAGTACTGCTTTTTTATCTGAAGATCTTACAACAGGACTTTGAAGCATTTGATTTAAATCTTCACTCTGAACAATTGCATTGGTGATAGATTTCATATCACTATTTACAGCTTCAGCAGATTTATTATCTGTCGCTAAGCTTAAAACCGCTTTTGCATATCGTATTGCTGCTCTTGATCCTGACATGTATCTTAGTTTAAAGTTGCTTCACCTAACATGTTTTCAACCAACTTAAGTTGCTTGTCTTTGTTAGATAATTCTTCACGTACTACTTTTTCTGCTATATCTATTGATAAACCAGCAACATGACTTTTTAATTCTGCCATAGCTGCTTTCTTTTCGCTTTCGATTGCTGCTTGCGCCTGCTCAATCATTTTACTTGCCTGAGTTTGGGCTTCTTCTTTAGCGTCTGAGATGATTTTGTTCTTCATATCTCTAGCATCTTTAAGCATTGCTTCGCGCTCATTGCGTGCTTCTTGTAAAATACGCTCATTATCCGCTTTAAGATTTTCCATTTCTTTACGTGCACTTTCTGCAGAAGCTAAAGCTGTTCTAATACCTTCTTCTCTATCTTCAACCGCACCTAAGATTGGTTTCCAAGCAAATTTTCTTAATATAAAAAGTAAAATTGCAAACGTAACTAGGGACCAAAAAACGAGTCCAAAACCTGGTTTAATTAATTCCATAATGTAATTTCTTTTAAACTTAAATTTTATTCTCCTAGGCTATACCACAGAGAATTAAAGAAAAACTACAGAAGTAGCCAACCGCTACTTCTGTAATCTTATCTAATCATCTTACTTAACGATTAATGCTGCAACAACACCAAATAAAGCAACAGCTTCTACGAAGGCTGCTAAGATAAGTGCTGATGTCTGAATTTTTCCTTGGATTTCTGGTTGACGAGCCATAGCGTCCATAGCTGATCCACCGATTCTTCCAATTCCCATTCCAGCTCCAATTGCTGCTAAACCAGCACCAATTGCTGCGATTCCTGTAATAGTCATAATATAAAATTTAAATTAATAATATTAAGTTTAATGTGCGTCCTCAACCGCCATACCAAAGTAAAGCGCAGATAACACTGTAAATATATAAGCTTGTATTGCTGTTACTACAATTTCAATGATTCCAATAAATAATGCAAATCCTACAGAAACCGGCGCAACGGCTATAGTTTGAAATATAAAAATTAACGACATTAATGCTAGTATAATAATGTGACCAGCTGTAATATTTGCAAACAAACGAATCATTAATGATATAGGTTTTACAAACATACCAACTATCTCAATTGGCATTAAAAATATTTTCATTGGCACTGGTACACCTGGCATCCAAAAAATATGCTTCCAGTAATTTTTATTACCGCTAAATGTTGTGATTAAAAAGGTGCAAAGTGCTAAGGCAAATGTAAACGCAATATTACCACTTAAGTTAGCTCCGTTAAAAAATGGAATTAACCCGAATATATTATTTATCCAGATAAAGAAAAATACTGTTAACAAATATGGCATAAAACGCTTGTACTTATGCTCTCCTATCATTGGCTTTGCTATTTCATCTCTTACAAACACTACTAAAGGCTCTACAAAACTAGCAATACCTTTAGGTACATAGTCTCCTGACTTTTTATAACGTCTAGCAGCAGTTAAAAAGATTAATAATAACACTACAACAGAAACCCACATCATAAACACATTTCGTGTTATAGAAAAATCCCATGGACGTTCCGCGTTTGTTGGATGATGCTCAGCGTCGTAAGTTACTGCTGTTTCACCATCATTTAATTTGTAGATTTTTTCGTGAATATTTACAAAACGTTGCCCATTCTTTTCTACAATAACTTCACCATTATAATCGTGATGAAATTCTGAAGACATAAAGGTTGTTAAACCTTTGTCTGTATATAAAATTATAGGAAGTGGAATAGAATATGAGTGTCCATTATAATCGAAAAGATGCATACCATAAGCATCCTTTACGTGGTGCATAATCATTTCTTTAGCATCGAATTCTTTTTCAGAATCACTGTCTTTGGAGTTGCTTGCAAAGCTGAAGCTAAAAACTGATAAAAACAGAAGTGTAAATGCTACGCGTTTAAAGGTGTAAAATGTCATTATATACGGCTTTAATATACCTTACTTTAAATTCCGTGCAAATGTACGCACATTAAATGAAATGACAAACATTATTTTAACGTTAATTTTTAAGCTGATTTCAGTTTAAAAATCAAACCTTTAATCGTTGTAAATAAACCTTATAACTATGTTTTTTGAAGAAATTTGGTTAATGAGAAAACTTCAAAAAACAAATACATGAAATACGGAATGAAAAAATTAAAAACATCTGGCTGTTTGTTTTCAAAATCCGACAGCAATAATGGTAATAAAAATAATATGGCTAATATCATTTTTAAAAATGTTAATACCATAAACAAATTGAAAACATTCTTTTGTCCGTTAGAAAATTTATAATTAATAACTGAATAAAAAAGTAATGTTATAAATACATGAAATGTATAAACTTGCCAAATTGGAAAAAAGAACAAAACATCCTTAGCAAAGTGGTATAATAAATAACTATGAATAGCAAATAATACTACAGACACTCCTACTAATTGTAACAAAAATGTAATTTGTCTTTTCTTAAACTCTTCCATTATATTTTCTAATTGTCTTTTGAGCCCGCAATAATACGTCTTATTACAAAAACTATTGATATAATAACGGACAATAAAGATAGAACTATTGTATATACATTGTGCTTATTTGGGTATAGTTCATCTAACTTAACACCAGAATACGACCCTATGCCTATAATAGCAATCATTTGAAAAGCAATTCCCGAAAAACGAGCATAAGAGGCCGATTTTAGCTTGTCTTTACGGTCGTTGAGCTGTTTGTTGGACTGGTTTGGCTGCTTGTGGTTTGGCTGGCTCATTTGTTAGTGATTTTACAGATCCTTTCATACTACAAGTAGCATTAAAAGTAGCTCCTGGTTCAACAGCCAATTTACTTATATGTACTTCTCCTTCAATATGAGCAGTCGATTTTAAAGATAATGTACCAGATAAAATAAGTTTACCAGAAAATTTACCTTCAAAATCTGCATTTTCACCTTGCAGTGTACCTTTTATAAATCCTGATTTACCAACCACAACCTTACCCGAAGTTTTTACGTTACCTTCAACAGTTCCGTCGATTCTAAAAGGGCCTTGGCTAGCTATATCTCCCACTATTTTAGTGCCTTGTGCTATTATGTTCTGCTGAGTACTTGTTTCCATAGTTGTTTGTTTAGGTTTTTTGTTGTCTGAAGAAAACATGATTTGTTTGATTTTTTTAAATTACTGTAATTTTAAATACGCATTTAGGTTTTTATGTCGTTGAATAATAGCATAGTTTGGTGACGAAATCGCAAAGTATTCTTTTGTGATTTTTGGCTTTATAGGTCGTCCTCTTTTATCCTTTTCATCAGTTAGAAGGAATTGTGCAAAACCTCTAGCTCCTTCAATACTTTTTAAGCCATGCACTACTACAAAGGTAGTGTTTTCGTCATAAAGATCTCTTGAAGTTTTTAAATCGAAATATGCAATTTTAGCGACCTCTTCGTCTAAAGTTTTGATAAATGCTTCAATATCCTCATTAGAATTATTGTCAAATTTATATATAACATTAAAGTTTTGTGCTTTATCATCTGATACAAATTCCTTTTTGGCTAAAACCGGAATTGCATTTTTTAATAGATCTTGTGCCTTTTTACCTTCTTCTGAATTGGGATAAGTTAAGGCAATATAATCAATACCTTCTTTATAAGCTTTAAAACCATAAAGCCTGCCTTTTGCAGATGCTTTTAATATCTCAAACTTAGGGACAAAGTCGTCCCCTTCTAACCGTTTAATTTGTTCTTCTGCTCTGGCGATTACCTCAGCATAGTTTTCACTTTCAAATTGCTTATAAAGATTTGTATAAATAAATTCTGGACTGTTTTCGTCTTTAGATAATTCTGATTGTGGGTTTAACAGAATTTCTGCATATCGAGAATCTGCATAGTTTTTAATAATATCTTCTCTTACAACTTCAGCTTTTCTGTTTAAACCTAATTCTATATAAATTCTATAAAGATTATATTTTGAAGGTAAAATTAAACGATCTTCTGGATTGTTTTCTAGTAGTGTTTCTAATTTAGTTTTAGCTAATTGAAACTCTTTAAATTTCTCCTTATAAATTATGCCTAGTTGATAATACGCAAAGTTTCGTTCTTTAGAGATACTATCTATATCACTTTGTTTTGTGGGAAGTGCTGCTATATAAGTTTCTGGATTATATAGTTCGTTATTAGCTGAATCCGTTGACACCACTTCATCTTTAATGTTGCCATTTGCACTTGCAAATTGGTCTGAAAGTCTCCAGTTATCCTGAAATTTTCGGTTTCCCCAAAGTTTTAAAAACTCATTTTTACCATAAGCTACAGTGGTTTGATTATAAAAATAAAAACTACTATTTCCGTTGTTGATATTAGTTGAAGGTTCTCTTGAAATACCTGGAGGACCTCCAGCACTTCTCGTTGTTCTTTGACTTAAATTAGTTGCTTGTGCTGATTGATTGTTTTGTTTCTCTAAAGCTTCAGCCTTTAGACGTTCCTCTTCTAAAGCCTTTATTTTTAAGTTTTCAGTGTATTCTGTATAAAAAGCTAACTGCTCTTCTCTAGGGAGACTAATAATTTTTAAAATACTATCGTTAGTTTGTGCAATACCTTCATAATAGATTACATCATCGAGATTCTCTCGCTTTCTTTTTATAACTCTATATGGTTTTGAGTTTACAACCATAGCTGTCATTGTACTATCGTAATAAGCTCCTGCGGTTTTATAACTATTACGATCAAAATACATATTGCCTAAAGTCTCATAATTTAAAGACTTTAAGTATTTATCTGAAGTTATTTTTCTAAGCGACTTATTATAATATGCTTCTGATAAACTGTCGGAACTATTATTGCGATGAAATTCAGCTATACGATAATATATTTTATCTAAAAAAGGTCTGTTTTCTCTATTTTCCTCCAAATCTGTTAGATATTCTTGAAACTCAATAAGATCACCATTTATTTCGTCAAAATTATTTGACTTTTGGATATGTGCATTAATATAAAACGATCTTGGAATTTGGCGATGCATATCTATAATAGCATCAAACTCTATGTTTGCACTGTCCTTTTTCCCAGCCTCATCATATAATTGACCTCTTATAAAATGATAACGTGCTTTTTCATTTTTAATTTTAGTCTGCTCTGCAGCAATTTTTAACTGAGCTAGCGCACTATCTTTCTGTTTTAAGTTTAAATACGCCTGAGCTAAAGCTGCTTTAGCATCAGCTAAATCTTGATCTTCTAATTCTTCTTCATCCAGAAGTCGTTCTAGTTTTTTTATGGCACCTTCGTTATTGTCTAATCGAATACTCGCTTTTTCGCGCCAGATTTTTACTTGGTTAATTTTATCACTAGTAGGATATTTATTTAAAATATTATTAAATGCAGCTAATGCTGGCACAAAACGTTGATCGAAATAACGTGCTTTTCCTAAAAGTAAATAGGCTTCGTCAATCTGTGGGTTTTTTTCTTTGCCATCAATATTCATCCCATGAACCTGAATTGCTTTAATAGCTTTTTCTTCAGCACGATCAAAATCTTCATTTTTAGATTGCCCAGGAAGAAAAATATCTTCCTGTACTTTCATCCGTTCTACAGGCAAAAGTTCCCAAAAATTTTCAGTGTACTGGTCGTTAAGTCCCTCTCTTCCTCGCTCTAATGCTAAATTACCGTTATAAAGTACATTGTATTTTGTGCCTAAAGCATGAAAATTTCTATTAATAAATGTGTCTTTTTTTCGTGAGCAACCTTGGGCAATAAATGCCATGCAAAAAAGCGATAGTATAATTTTGTAATAGGTCTTCAACGTTGGTTCTATTTGGTTAATAGATAACTAAAATGTTGGGCGTTTAGTGTGTTAAGTGGTAAAAATAAACATCTTTTTGAATTTTTGATGTTATTTCGAGGTTTTTCGAGGTTATGCAATGCTTTAAAGCAAAAAAAAGCTCGTAACTAAAATTAATTACGAGCTAAAATATAATGATTGGTTGGTTATTCTTCTTCTTGAGTAGCCATTGTTCCGCTTGCAAAATGTGCTTCGAGCTCTTTTAAAGTAGCAGGATTAGTTTCTAAATCCTTAATTATATTTCCTTTTTCTAAAACAACGATACGCTCGCAGACATCTGTAACATGCATTAAATCGTGACTAGATACTAAAACAGTAACACCTTGTTTTTCGGCTAAATCTTTAAGGATTTGCTTTAAACGTATTTGCGTTGTTGGATCTAAGTTAGCGAAGGGTTCGTCTAAAATAATAACTTCTGGATTGCCTATTAGTGCTGCTACTATTCCTGCTTTTTTCTGATTTCCTTTACTTAAATCTCTTAGATATTTTTTCTTTCCTATAATTTCTCCATTAAAAAAATCTTCAAATTTAGAAGTAAGCGCATCTACATCTGCTTTATTCTGCCCGCGTAAATCACCAATAAAATAGAAATATTCTTCTGGTGTTAAATACCCAATTAAGAAGCTTTCGTCAATAAAAGACGATGTATAAGGTTTCCAGTCTTCACTTTCGTCTACAACGACATTATTGTTGGTTATATTTCCTGTAGAAGGCTTTATTAAATCGAGTAATAAACTAAAGTAAGTTGTTTTACCAGCTCCGTTATTACCTACCAAACCAAAACTTTGGCCTTTAGGAATGCTTAATTCTTCTACATTAAGAACAGTTGTTCCGTTATATGATTTTGAAAGGTCTTTTGTATATATCATGATTTGTGAATCTTATATGTTATTAATTATCTTGACTAAAAGCGTCAATCATTTTGTATTTAGAATCGAGGTATTTTTTTGTAATGAGCGTCATTAATTTTTTGTGGAGTACAATTCCTGTAACGCCTAGAACGATTAATAATGCTACTGCTGCTTCAAAACCTACTAACCAATTTGTAAGTCCAAATAATGCCATAGGCAATACCATGAGCGGAATACCAATTAGCCATTGTACAGCGCCAGTACCTTGATAATTAAAGGCTGCTTTTTTATCTAAATCAATTTTTTTTCTGTTGAAAGAACCACCATATAAAATGACATGAGAGTTAACACCAATGTTATAAATAGCTGCTGCGAAATGTGCTATTAAAATTTTCCAGCCGAAATACACATAAGGAATCCCTAAAATAAATAATATGGCCACACTCATTATCATTAATATAAATTTAGAACGTAAATACTGCTCGTATTTAATGTTTTGACTCATCAACATTTTATAATACCCACTATCCCAAGCAGGAATGAATTGCCCAAAATTGATTAGGAAAAACCCTGTTGAAAATACTCCTATAAATGCAAACATAAACTCCATGTCTCTATACATAGGTTGTGGGTAGAAGAATAAGCCATAAAGTAAACCAATAAGCAAAAGCATAGCCATAGATTTAGTTCGCTTATTTCTCCATATGAGTTTTAAATCTAGCTGCATAAAAGGTGCAATATCGCCAAAACGATTAGTCCAAGATAAATCTGCTGCTTTTACTTCAGTCACTTTAGATTTTAATGAACTATCTAAAAACAATTTTCCTTTTAGGATTTTATAATTATAGATATAGCAGAGTAACAAAACGGCTATTGGTATTAGAATTAAAATTGGTTTGTTAGCTATACTCAAAAGACCATCACCAACAAGTGATCTCATCGGTAGTATATTAAAATAATCTAACCCATATAATACGCCAACTACTGCTATTACCGGTAAAAATGATAATTCTGTTTCTGCAGAAAACGCCTCAATAATAAAGTTTATAAAATTTATTATAAGAACAATCAATATCATTGTAAACATCCATGTCAATACCATAGAAGTATCATAACCATTAGATAATAGTGAAATACTAAAAGGTATAATGGCAAACAGGGGTAAAAAATTGAAGAAAGATAAAGCAGACTTTCCTAGCACATAATTTACTACTGTAGAACGTTTAATTGGAAGTGTAAGCAAAGGCTTAACACTCATTACGGGTAGTTTCTGTAAAAAGAAACGCATTAAGAGATCTCCTATAATCCAATAGAAAATAAAGTTATTTACTACAGTAAATGGGTCTTGATCTGGAACCAAATTTCCTAATATCTTAAATAGAAAAGCCCCAAGAAAAAGAAACATACCAACAAAATAAAGAGCAAAAAACACCATTAGGATATTTATTGCTATGCTTTTTTGCCAATAAGAAGAACGGAAATATTGCTTCCATTCTAGGTTAATGAAATGTTTTATCATAATGTTATTTGGTTGGTTTGTATGTTGAGTTAGTATTGCTTTTCTGTAATTTGTTACAGATTCTAAATGAATTTATATTCTGGATGCTGTTTTGCTGCCTCAATTCTAAGTTTCGGTGAAACTATATATATTGAAACATAAAGCGCTAATGCAAAGGAAATAATTAAAACCGAGCATATTAATTCTTGAAGGGTATTCCATTGTAATTTGCTGTCGAAAATAATACTACAATACAATCCTATATTTAAAATAGAATTTAGACCACCTAATTGTAATGTTGCATTATCAAACAACCATTTTTTACCAGTTTGTTTTTTAATACGTTTCATTGATTTTATTCTAACTCTAAAATAATATAGTGGTATCGTAAATAGAATAATAAATGTTGGAATGATAATGACAAACCTGTTTTCAACATTATGAAGAGCGACATAATAAACCCAAATTAAAAACAGCGTCAATATAATTTTTGGTAACCTAAAAAAGTCCTTAAAATACTTCCACACTAATTTTCGGTAGCGCTTATTAAGAGCTTTTGTTTTTTCTTCAATAACATCAGAAAAACCCATGATGCCAAATTTTTTAAATTCAGAATTTAAGGCAGAATCGAAAGTTGCATTAGGGTTATGTTTTAAGTGTTCTTCTATACCGTTTGCTAAATGATCCACGAGTTCCGTTTGTACATCATACCATTCGACATAATGCTTTTGGGTGAAAGTGTAGAGTTGTTGTATTTGTAGTTGACTTAGTCTCAAGATATTAATAATTTATAACGCGCTTTGACCGTATTCAACACTTCTTTATATAGATTAAAACTTGCTCTCGTTAAAGGGTAAACAAGTAAATAAAAACATATAATGTATCTATAATCAACTACACCATTAAAGGTAAATTCCTCTTTATAAAAATCTAATATTAACCCTTGAAAACATAAAAAGGAACTATTAAGTAAACCGACCATATTAGCATTTAATGAATGGCGAACTCCTTTTTTAAAAACATATTTAAACTTCAATAACTCTGGAATAACCAATGCAACTAACGTAATTAAAAGCGCTGTTTTTGGTTTGTATTGATAAGAGGCAAGTACTAAAAGAATAAGTATAATATATTCTAGAAAAAAACTGACGCTCATCAAAGTGTCCTTTAAAATAATCCAATAACGTTTTCTATTTTTTCTTCCTATCTCCTTTTGTTTGTTTCGAGTAAATTTTTTAAAACCAATATTACTTTGATATAAGCCTTTTGTTAAAACTTCCGTCTTAGAAACTCCAAATTCTATAAATTGATTTCCGAAACTTTTATGAATTTCTAATAACGCTTCGTTAAATGAAGTACCATCATTTGTTATTTTGTCTTCAACAGCAGATACAATGTGATCTAATAATTCTAGACGCACATCCCAAAACTTTACCTCGTTTTTAATGAGGTAATCATCAATGAATTTTATTTCATCCTTGGTAAGTTTCATTAACTAAGTTTATTAAACTTTAAATCATATTCCTTTTTATATGCATAAGCCGTAAATAGCAATGTGACAAAAAGCGTTATGAATAATGAAGAAATTAAAATAGTTATAACTACAGATTCGTTAAAAAAGCTAGAATTTCTAATTCCAAATTTTATTAAGAAATCTGTAATGTAGTATGTTGCTAAAAAATAAAAAGGAATCCGTTCTATAGCAGAATAGCGCCTATTTTTCTTTTTTATGTATATAAAATATAGAACAACAATTGCTATAAAAACGAATAAAGGTATATGTTTAATTACATTTACAAACTCAAAATATGTATTCAATAGAAAGATAATCGTAAACGCCAAAACCAAGGTTAACAATCCTGTTTTTGAAAACATGTTTATTATCCATTTGCGTCCAATAGCTTTATCAACTGCAGAAGTAAATTTTCTGTTTTGAGCTAACAAAATAGTTTTGTTTTTAACCATGTAATCTTTGAAGATATAATAAAAGTCTCGGGTGTCACCAGCTTTAATTTCAGATTCAATAGCAGAAGCAACGTGATCTACCATTTCCATCCTAATGTCTAAAAAAATAATATTAGAATTATCTAAATAGTTATCTATAAATTGTATGTGCTCTTTATTTAAAATTGACATAGCTTAAGCTAATTTAGGATTCACCAAAGCTTGCATGGTTTTAATATACTCTGCTAATTCTTGGAGTTTACTAACGGTTTCTTTAGTTCCGGTTTCGGTAAGCTTATAGTATTTTCGTAAGCGATTATCTACTTTAGCTACTTCAACATCCAAAAGCCCTTCGGCTTCTAGTTTGTGTAATGCAGGATATAAAGCCCCTTCAGTGATATTTAGCTCTCCTTTAGTTAAGGCTTTAACTTTTTGTGTAATTTCATAACCATACATTTTATCATGCTCATTCAACAGTTTTAAAATAATGGTATTTAAACTCCCTTTATATAATTTTGAATTACTCATAGTGAGACAAATATATACATAATTTTCTTATGTATAAGAATCTTAGGTATTATTTTAATCTTAATTTCTAGTTATAAAAAAAGTGCTTCCTTATTTTTGCATAAAATTTTTTTTAATGGCACAATTTCATTCACTCAGCATAAAATCTATAGATAAAGTAACTGCACAGTCTGTTGCAATTACACTAAATATACCTGAAAATCTAAAGGATGTATTCAGTTTTAAAGCAGGGCAATACATTACACTAAAAGCCACGATTAACGGAGTAGAGGTGAGAAGAGATTATTCCATCTGTTCTTCTAAAAATAGTGGCGAAGTAACCGTTGCGGTAAAAGCTGTTGAAGGTGGAACCTTTTCTGTATTTGCAAATTCTCAATTAAAAGCAGGCGACACTATAGAGGTTTCTGCTCCAAATGGCCGTTTTGTTTTTGAAGCTAACGAAGCAAAAACTAGAACTGTTGCTGCTTTTGCTGCTGGTAGTGGAATTACACCGATATTAAGCATTGCTAAAACTCTTTTAGAAGACGAACCGTTTAGTAATTTTATACTCGTTTATGGAAATAAATCTTCGGAAAACACCATGTTTTTTAAAGAATTAGTTGATTTACAGGGTTTATATGGCAATCGTTTTCATGTTCATTTTATTTATAGCCAAGCAAGAGAGGACGGAGCTTTACTTGGACGTATTGAAAAAAGCACCGTTAATCTTATTGTAAAAAACAAATACAAAGGGGTTACCATAGAAAAATTCTACCTATGTGGTCCTGAACAAATGATTCATACGGTTAAAGATGTACTAATTGAAAATGGAGTAAAAGAAAAAGCTATTTTGTTTGAATTATTTACTGCACCTGTAGAAACAGAATCTAGCTCTAATACAGAATCACTATCTGGAAATTCTAAAATAAAAGTTCTCGTTGATGACGAAACGTTTGAATTTGAAATGTCTAAAGAACAAACTATTCTTGAAGCTGCGTTAAAACAAGATATTGATGCTCCTTACTCTTGCCAAGGTGGTATTTGTAGTAGTTGTATTGCTAAAATAACTGAAGGTAAAGCTACTATGAGACAAAATAATATACTTACCGATAGTGAAGTTGCAGAAGGTTTAGTGCTAACATGCCAAGCACAACCTGCTACTGACGCTTTGGTTGTGGATTATGATGATGTTTAAAAAAGAGATCGCTTTGTTTTAAGAGTCAATACTCCTAATCTTTTCAATTATTTTATTGGAGGGAATTGAACCTGCTACGCTTTCGTAACCTTCAGGAAACTTATTGCCATAAACAGAAGTTGGTATCAATGGAAATTTATTTCTATCTGCTACAAGTGCATACTCTAATGGTTGATTAAATGGGGCAAAACCTGCAAAAGGATGTGTTACTCCCCAAATTGTAACTACCTTTTTACCTAACATAGCTGCTAGATGTGCATTGCCTGAGTCCATAGAAAGCATAACGTCTAAGTTAGAAATTAGTGCTAATTCTTCTTCTAGTTTTAGTTTTCCAGCTACGGAATGCACATTTTCATATTTACCTTCTAATTGATTTAAAATCTCAATTTCCTTTTTGCCTCCACCAAATAAAACCAAATTGTGTGTTTTTGAAAGTTCTGCAATAACTTCTTCCATTTGTTCCAATGGATACATCTTGCTTTTATGCGCTGCGAAAGGTGCAATTCCAACAGTTTTTTGTTCTTTGCTTGAGATAAATGAATGTAAGTTTTTAGTTAATGGTTTAACATCCGCAAAAGTGGGATTAGACAAGTCTATAGCAAAACCGAGATTCTCAAAAACATCTACATAACGTTGGTGTGTCGTTTTTAATTGTTGAAATGATTTCCCAGCAATTAAAGCTTTTTTTTCAGTTCTGCCTTTATCGATTTGCTCAACTTGTTTTCCTAAGAAAAAGAATTTTAAGATGTTGCTTCGAAGTACATTATGTAAATCTGCAACAGCATCAAAATGAAGCGATTTTAATTCTTTAGATAGTTTATATAACCCTAAAACACCTTTATGTTTTCCCTTTAGGTCTGCTGAATATACTTCAACATTTGTTAAATCTTTAAAAAAAGGTTTAAAAAATGCTCTTGTTAAGACTGTGATTTTTAATTCAGGATGTTGCTCTGTAAGCGCTCTTAAAACAGGTACAGTCATTGCCACGTCACCCATGGCAGAAAACCTAATAACAAGTATGTGTTTTGGTTTTGGCATTTTTGAATAGACCTGCTAGGTTTTTAAAAACCTGCGAGGTCTTATTTCTGTCCTCTTAAAACAGGGTTAAGCTCATCATCATTATACATCTTCATTTGCTTGTAAACTTTCATATACTTATCTCCATTGGCAATGTCAGCTAATAAATCGTCAATGGCTGTACTTAAATCTATGCGCTGTTCTAATAAAACATCTAACTTCTTTTGGCAGGCAGTCTTATGCGCATCACTTGCATCCTCTCTTATAGTTTCAACATGCATGTGATAAATTTTTAAAGCCAAAATAGATAAACGATCAATTGCCCAAGCCGGACTTTCAGAATTAATCTTAGCACTTGCCTTTACTTCAACAGATTTATACTTATCTAAAAAATAGCTGTCAATAAATTCAACCGTATCAGTTCTATCTTGGTTAGAAGCATCAATCTTACGCTTAAGCTTTAAAGCCGCAACAGGATCTATGTTTGGGTCTCTAATAATATCTTCGTAAGCCCACTGAACAGTATCTATCCAACATTTTCTGTATAATAAATGTGCAATTAAATCTTCATTTTTATCATACTTATTAGTAAATGACTGGTCTACCGTGTTTAAAACCTTATAAGTTTTAATGACATCTTGAAATATAGTATTAGCTTTTTCTGAAAACATAAATCAATTAATTTTTCTGGATATGCAAATATAGTTTGAATTATTAACTTAGCGCATCAACTAAAAGTCATTCTATGCATATTCATAATCTATCTAAAACGCCTTCAATATTAAATACTTTTATATCTGAACTTAGAGATAAAGTCATTCAAAAAGACAGTATGCGTTTTAGACGAAACATAGAACGTATTGGAGAAGTTCTTGGTTACGAGTTGAGTAAATCTCTTCATTTTGAAAACCGAAATATTGAAACTCCTTTAGGTATTTCTTCAACTCAATTGTATAAAAATGAAATTGTACTATGCTCTATTTTAAGAGCTGGAGTACCGCTACACAATGGTTTATTAAACTATTTTGATGCTGCTGAAAATGCATTTATTTCCGCCTATAGACATCATAAACATAACCCTGAAAGTTTTGAAATTGTGGTTGAATATTTGGCCTGCCCAAGTTTAGAGGGTAAAACGTTAATTTTAGCAGACCCAATGCTTGCAACTGGGCAATCTATGGTAGCTACATTTGAAGCTTTAAAACCATTCGGAACAGCAAAAGAAGTCCATTTAGTTAGTGTTATTGGTGCGCAAAAGGGTGTTGATTTTGTTTCGCAATCATTTAGTTCTGATACTCACCTTTGGATTGCAGATATCGATGATACATTAAATGATAAAGGCTATATTATTCCTGGTTTAGGTGATGCTGGTGATTTAGCTTTTGGAAATAAATTACAACAATAATGCTATAATTGGAGTTATAATTAACAGCCCTATAAAGACTTCTTTAAACCATCGCTCTGTTATAACTTCCATATAATTTGCCATTATTATTGAAAATGGTGCAAATAAAAATAAAAACTCACTTCCATTTTTTATTGGTGCTATAATTGCCACTAAAACGGCAATAATCGACGCCCAAGCAATTATAAAATAAGAAGGCTTTAACTTTTTATTCTTATCAGATAAAGTCCTAAAATAATAAATAAGAATCCAGATATAAGAAGTAAATAATACGGTAAGTTTAAGTATGTTTTCTGTACTGTTGTATGGTGTATAATCTAAGCTTGTATAACGTTCAAAATTTGAAGGTCTTATAAAAACATCATACATAAAAATATTATATACCATCAACAAAACCATTACCGTTGCTAAACCTGTAAGCGGAACAAGGGTGTTTTTTATATCGTTTTGAGAATAATAAATTAATGCTACAAGTACTAATGCAAAAAATAAAATTGACCAGAAATAAAATAATGTTGCCAAAGCAATCCAAAAGGCAGCATCAAATAATTTCTTTTTAATACTCAACTTAGAATGTAAACTAATTAAACGCCTTAAGGCAAAAAACACAAACAGATTAGATAATAATAAATCTGAATATTTCATAGCTTGTGGAAACAAACCAAACAATAGACCAAAGGTCATTATGGTATAACTATTTCTCTGAGTAAGGTCGTTTTTTGAAACAATAAAGTCTAGTAAAAAAATTAAAAATAAAGTAATCCCTAATTTAGACAGAGCAAGTAAAACGTTATTGAGATCATTAAAAAGTTGGGTGTAATTTGTAATTACAAAAAGCAAAATGACTACAACAACAACAATTATGATGTTTATAGGCTTAGATTTACTAAAAATGCTTGTAATCATTAACTCTTTTTGTATTTTTGTTCGATATTACTAGTACTAATTTTTAACTGGTGTAAATTTATAAAGTTATGAAAGATTTCTTTTACGCAATACAAGATTTATTTGTTGATGTTCTTTTTGCTCCACTAGATGCACTTAGGTCTCTAGAGTTAGAAAGCTGGTTTGCTGCGAATTTTATGTCGTGGGTATTTACAGCTATTGGCTTTGTTGCATTTGTTTATTGGATGCTTCAATTAAAAAAATACAACGATAATAACGAGGAAGACAAAAGTATTACTTCGCACTCTTATTTATAGATCGAAGCCAATATCTTTACGATAATACATCTTATCAAAATGTAGTTTTTCTATACTTTGGTAAGATTTTTTTATGGCTTCTTGGTAGGTGTTTCCATAAGAAGTTATTGCCATAACTCTTCCTCCAGAGGTAAGCACTTTACCTTCGAGTGATTTAGCTCCAGCATGAAATGCAATGGAATCAGTAATCTTTTCTACTCCTAAAATCTCTTTACCTTTTTCATAAGCTTCTGGATATCCGCCCGAAACTAACATTACAGTTGTAGCTGCACGCTCATCAATTTCAATATTAACGTTAGCTAACGTTTGATTAGTCATAGCCTCAAAAACCTCAACTATATCTGTTTTTAGTCTTGGTAATACAACTTCGGTTTCTGGATCTCCCATTCTTACATTGTATTCAATTACTTTTGGGTTGTCACCAACTTTAATTAAACCAATAAAAATGAAGCCAACATATGGAAGATTATCTTTTTTTAAGCCTTCTACTGTGGGTTTAATCACTTCATTTTCAATCCTATCTAAAAATTCTTTTGTTGCAAATGGTACAGGAGACACTGCACCCATTCCACCAGTATTTAATCCTGTGTCACCTTCACCAATACGTTTATAATCTTTCGCCGTTGGTAAGATTTTATAATCTTTACCGTCAGTTAACACAAAACAACTCAATTCAATACCATCTAAAAACTCTTCAATAACCACTTTGGTACTTGCATCTCCAAATTTAGAATCAATTAACATGCTTTTTAGTTCAGCTTTCGCTTCGTCTAAATCATTAAGAATTAAGACGCCTTTTCCGGCTGCTAAACCATCTGCTTTTAAAACGTAAGGTGGTTTTAATGTTTCTAAAAACTTATACCCATCCTCAACATTGTCTTTTGTAAAGCTTTCATAAGCTGCTGTTGGAATGTTATGACGCATCATAAATTCTTTAGCAAACTCTTTACTACCTTCTAATTCTGCTGCTGCTTTTTGCGGTCCAATTACGGCCACATTCTTAAGTGCTTCATCTTCTAAAAAGAAATCATGAATACCTTGCACTAATGGATCTTCTGGACCAACAATCACTAGCTCAATTTTATTGGAAATAACCGCATTTTTAATAGCCTTAAAATCAGTTACACCAATTGCTAGATTTGTTGCTATAGCTTCTGTTCCTGAGTTACCAGGAGCAACAAAAAGGTTTTTGCAACGGTTACTTTGTGCAATTTTCCAAGCAAATGTGTGTTCTCTTCCACCAGAACCAAGTACTAAAATATTCATGTGTAAAAATTCTTTGAGCAAAAATAATTGGTTTTAAGCTTAAAAAACAATTAATTTACAGAAACCTTAAAAGGCAATTAACACCTTGCGATTATTTGACTTTTCTTTAAAAGTAAACGGCTTTGATATAGACAAGGCAAAATCCTTATTGGCAGAAATTCAGGCTAAAAGTGATTTAGATTTTAAAGCCTATGTAGAAAAGCAGAAAAAAGCTATAATTTCTTACCATTTAAAACATAATGCGTTTTACAAAGATTTTGGAAAAGACATAGACTTAAATAACTGGGATTCTATACCAATCATTACCAAACGGCATCTGCAACAACCGATTGAACAACGTCTTTCTCATGATTTTACAACTAAAAATGTTTACTTAAACAAAACTTCAGGAAGCTCTGGAGATCCTTTTATTTTTGCAAAAGATAAATGGTGCCATGCTATGACTTGGGCAGAAATTATGAATCGTTTTTCTTGGTATGACATTGATTTTAACACAAGTAAACAAGCACGTTTTTACGGTATTCCTTTAAATAAAAAAGGCTATTATAAAGAGCGCTTAAAAGATTGGTTTAGCAACCGCTATCGGTTTTCTGTTTTTGATTTGAGCGATAAAGCATTTGAAAACGCTTTGAATAAATTTAAAACTTCAAAATTCGAATTTATAAATGGTTATACAAGTCCGATTGTACAATTTGCAAAATTTTTAAAGCAAAAAGGTACTATTTTAACTTCTATTTGCCCAAGCTTAAAGGTTTGTATTGTAACTTCAGAAATGTTATTTGAAGATGATAAAACGTTGATGGAAACTTATTTTGGTGTACCCATTGTCAACGAATACGGAGCTTCGGAACTAGATTTAATTGCTTTTGAAAATTCTAATAAAGAATGGCAAGTTAATAGTGAAACACTATTTGTAGAAATCTTAGATGAAAATAATACTGTTTTGCCTTATGGTGAAGAAGGAAGAATAGTTATAACATCACTTTATAATAAAGCACATCCTTTTATTAGATATGACATTGGAGATGTTGGGATATTATATAAAAACAGTACAACTAAAATACCTCTTCTTAAAAAATTAATCGGTAGAACTAATGATATTGTCGTTTTACCTAGTGGTAAAAAAGCTGCAGGACTTACGTTTTATTACATTACCAAAAGTGTCATTGAGAATGATGGTAATGTATCCGAATTTATTGTAGAACAAACACGTTTAGATACTTTTAAAATTAGTTATGTAAGTAAGATAGAACTTTCTGAAGCTAAAAAAACTATGATTAAAAATGAAGTCATTCACTATTTAGAACCTAATATTACTATTAACTTTGAACGAACAAAACAACTTATACGCTCAAAATCTGGTAAGTTAAAACAATTCACTTCTCATCTAAATTAAGGTAATATTGAATGAATTAATGATAATAACGAGTTATTACCCACCAGAAATTGGTGCGGCTTCTAATCGTATATTTCATTTAGCTGAAGGTTTAAAAAAGGATTATAACGTAAGTGTTGTTACCCCTTTACCTAATTACCCAACCGGAAAAATATTTAAAGACTATAAAGGGAAATTTAGCTCTAAAACTGAAGATAGTGGTATTGTTATTAACCGCTTATGGATTTACGCTTCGGTTTCTAAGAATAAATTTCTACGTCTATTTGCTATGCTTTCTTATAGTTTTAGCTTAATGTGGTTTTTTCTATGGCATAAGATTCCCAATAAAGTAATTGTACAGTCTCCACCACTTTTAGTGTCTTTTACATGTATGTTCTTCCTAAAATCTAAAAAAAGAAAACTCATACTTAATGTGAGTGATTTATGGCCAAGTGCCGGATTAGAATTAGGGGCTTTGAAAGATGGTTTTGTATACAAAACACTTAAAAAACTTGAAGCTTTCAACTATAAAAAAGCAAATTTAATATTAGGACAAAGTAACGAGATACTCTCTCATATAAAAACAATAACTACCAAACCAGAATTATTTCTTTACAGAAACTTTCCTGAAATTAAATATCCTAAACTTATAGAAAAAGAATCTTCTCCAGACAAAATGAAAGTGGTTTATGCAGGTCTTTTGGGTGTTGCTCAAGGTATTTATAAACTTTGTAATGAAGTAGATTATAAATCTATTGAGTTTCACATTTATGGTTCTGGAGCAGAGGAAGAAGCTATTAAAGGTCTGATTGAGTCAAAAAAAGATTTACCACTTTATTTTCATGGTAGAGTAAATAGGGAGCAATTGCACAAAGAGCTTCTAAATTATGATCTAACAATTATTCCGTTGTTAAATAGAATATATGGTTCGGTCCCATCAAAATTATTTGAATACGCTAAATTAGGGCTTCCGATGCTTTATTTTGGAGGTGGCGAAGGAGAAGATGTTATTAAAAAAAACAAGCTGGGTTGGATTGCTAAGGAAGGAAATTACAAGGAATTAAACATTATTTTAAACTCTATATCTAAAAAAGATTTAAGTATGGATTTTAAAACAAATATACAGAATACAGCAAGGCATCACTTTGATTTTAAAAAACAATTAGAGTCCCTTAAAAAAACCCTTTAATAGGCCTTTTCATCACCTTTTACAGCATTTACAAAAGTTTGAAATATAATTTTCATATCTAAAAGCAATGACCAATTTTCTATATAGAAGATATCATATTTTACTCTACCAATAATATCTTTATCTGTTTCCACTTCTCCCCTAAATCCACTGGTTTGGGCTAAACCTGTAATTCCTGGTTTAACAAAGTGTCTTACCATAAATTTGTCGATTTTTTTAGCGTACATATTAGTGTGACTTACCATATGTGGTCTTGGCCCAACAACAGACATATCACCAAAAAGCACATTAAAAAACTGAGGGAGTTCATCGATACTTGTTTTTCTAAGAAATCGGCCAACTTTTGTAACACGTTCATCCCCTCTTGTAGCTTGATATAAGTGTGCGTCTTTATTTGGCGTCATGGATCTAAACTTGTAACAATCAAATTCCTTGTAATTAAACCCATTTCTAGATTGTTTAAAAAATACTGGGCCTTTAGATTCTAGCTTTATTAAGATGGCTATTATTGGAGTTAGCCAGGATAATACAAAAATAATAACAACACTAGAAAACAAAATATCAAATGCTCTTTTAATAAATGTATTTACGGAGTCCTCTAGTGGAATATTCCTTAATGTAAGAACTGGAATATAATCATAGTACTCATAGCGTAGTTTTTTAGAATAGATCTCTTTACTGTCTGGTATAAATTTTAAAATCTTTAAATTATTATCTGCAAAATCAACAATATCAGCAATTTGCGTGTTTGATAGTTCTGAAATAGAACAATATATCTCATCAATTCCTTCGTTGAGTATGTATTGAAAACATTGGTCTAGTGTGCCTTGCTTGTTTTTAAAGTCAAAGGTTTTTTTGTGCAAATAACCATACTCAGGATTTTTAGTGAAAAAACTTTCTAGTGCCTGGGTTTTTTTATTTAACCCTAAAACCACCGTTTTTCTAAAATTACCACCAAAAGACACTCTATATTTTTGCAATAAATAATATATAGCAAATTTTAAAATTGCAATAGACAAAAAACAAAAAAGTGTATATTTTATTATTGGTCTAGGATAAATTCTTAACTCATGAAAAAACCCGGAAAAAGCAAAAACAAGGAGTAAAAATAAAATTAACTGCTTTACAATAAGAGAAAGAATGTTTATTGGTCTTGTATACCTATAAACTTCGTAAAACCCTGAATAAACTGATAATAACAACCAACCAAGAGATATGGAAATTGAAAAAATTAAAAGATCTTTTCCGTTAAGCAAATAATATATCGCCATTCCATTGATAATTGTTAAATCAATTATATAGGAAATAGGTCTTAAATACCCTGAATATCTTCCGTGTTTAAATAAACTCAATGCTCGTATAAATAATTAACAAATGTAGTTCTTTTCCTGAGTTTATATATTTTAATAGTTAAAGTTTTACTATTCTAAAATTAGGCTAAAATTATAATATATACAATAATGTTTTAGATTTTGCTTAAAAGTCGTGAACATTATAAAAATCCAAGATTAGTGCTTTGTACTACAGCTCCTTAAGTTTTTTTAACATGTTTGATAAAATCTTATCTTTTGAAAAATTTTCAATCACATAATCCCTAGCTTTTTGACCTTTTTTTTGCGATTTATTTTTATCTGTTGTTAAGTACTCTAAACCATTTACAATTGTATTAGAATATTTAGAGTAAAAAAGACCCGCGCCTGAGGCTTCAAAAATGGATTTTATTTCAGATTTATCATTACCAATTATTATGGATGGTTTAGCACTTGCCATCATACCTAAAACTTTAGAGGGCATAACTGTATCAATAACTTCTGGCTTTTGAAACAAAATATGTACATCAGTACTACACAATAAATCAGATAATTCTTCAAACGGGACTGGTGGGTAATATCTTATATTATTAAAAACTTTTATTGCATTACAAACCCATTCTTTTTTAGCACCATCACCAACAATAATAATTTCATATTTACTTTTATTTATGTCATTACAAAATTGAATAAATGCTTTCCAATCTTGTTTATCGCCGATATTACCTGAATAAAGTATTTTTATTTTTTCTGATTTAAGATATAGATGTGTCTTAGAAGTAGCTGGATTAATTTTATCTTCATCAATCCAGTTTGGTAAAAAAAACTGATCTGATTTCGTTTTTTCGGAAAGCTTATTTAGCATACTATAACTAATCGTACTTGCAAGGTCTGCTTTAGAAAACAACCACTTTTCTAACTTAAAAAGCAATGAAAAAATAATGCTTTTACGTTTTCCGACACCTGTTTGTAGTGCTGCATCAAATTCAAAATCTTGAACGTGTATCCATATCTTAGATTTATATAATAGTTTGCAAACCATTCCTAAAAAAATACAGCTTGTAAATGGTACTACTGTAATTACAACATCTGGCTTATTTTTTAAGATAAAAATATTCCATAAATTACCTATTGTAAAACTTATTAAATGAATAATTCTTTTAATAAAGTTAGGCCTCTTTGGTACATATTGTTTGTGCCTATAAATAGTGACATTGTTAAATTTTTCTTTTGTGAAGCGTGACAGGTCTTTATAATCATTATAAATTCTCCATTGTGGATAATAAGGAAAACCAGTAATTACAGAAGTTTGATGATACCCTGAAAGATACTCCATCATCTGAGAGTTGTATAATCCTATAGCTGTATCTTCAGGATAAAAATTAGGAGAAATTAGAAGAATTTTTTTTTTTGAATTACTCATTAATTCTACCTCTTTTTATATAGAAAATCGGCCTCAATATAATTTCCGTCTTTTCCCATATTGAAGTCTAACATTGTTCTCATCTCAAAATTATGTAAATTTAAAAATGCATTTAATTCTGTGTATGAGGGTTGGTTTTTATAAAGTTCTTCAAAATTTGACTCCACAATGATATAATCTATTTTTTTTAAAGTATTAACAGCTCCTTTCAAGGCTTCAACCTCAAAACCCTGAACATCAAGTTTTAGTAATGTTTTCCCATGGATATTCAACTCTTCATGCATATCATCTAAAGTTCTAATTTGAACTTTTATTATTTCAACATCGTTTTTAGGATAGTCTGTGTTTTTTTTAGATATATCTAGGAATGAGCTAATATGAAAATATTTATTTTTTTGAAAGTCTAGTTCTCCTTTCTCATTTCCTAGAGCGAAATTATAGTTTGTAATGTTGTTATTGCTAACCTTGACTAGGCCTTCAAACAATTCAGGAATTGGCTCAAAAGAATAAATATTGGCACTAGGATAAAAATAATTAGCAGCCTTTTGAAATTGCCCCTTATTGGCACCTACATCAATTATAGTTGTTAAATTAGACTCGATTTTATACAAATTGTTAATCATATCAAAGGATGCAAATGAGAAAACCCTTCCTTTTATTAGGTTTAACAGCCATTTTGTTTTTAATACAATAAATAATCTTTTAAGAAAGGAGTTGTACGTCATTATTTTATTGATTATTTGTTTGATTTAAATGCTTCTCCATCCATTTAATGGTTTTCTTGGTAGACTCTTCTATTGAATATGGTAAATTTCCTATTTCTTTCTTAACTTTACTTAAATCGTATATCATTTCCGTTACTAAATTATTAAGACGAAAAGACGTTATAGGCGGAGCGTTCATAATACCAACTTTTTTCATTACATCTCCAATAATCGCCATAATCTTTAATGTCCAATACGGAACTTTTCTAATTTTTGATTTCCCAAAGTTTTGGGATATAAGATTTGCCCATTGCCATAAATTAGTTGTTTCAAAATCAGATAAATAAATTACTTTTTGATTAAACAATTGATCTCTTAGTAAATAGTTTAATATATAAGTTGCATTCTCGACATAACCAAAATGCTTTTCGATTTTTTTATTTCCAGGATATAAAAAATAACCTTTATATATAGTATCAAAGAAGTTTCTATATGGTACATCAAACCATGGTCCCCAAATTGACGTTGGTCTTACAATTGTCCAATCACATGGTATCTCATTTGAGTTTTTCACAATATTCTCACCAATAATTTTGCTTTCTCCATAATAGTTTATAGGGCAATAATCGTCCATATTTTTTGGAGAATAGCCTATTTTGCACACCAATCGAGAAGAAGCAAATATTATTTTTTTTAAATTTTTACATTCCTTAGAGGCTTCGATTAGGTTCTCCACTCCTACCGTGTTTGCAGAATAAGACTCAAGATCCACACCATCTAAGTCCGTTCTTGCTGCCATATGAAATATAAAATCAGGGTTGAATTTTTTAAAGGTGTTTTTTAACTCTTCTAAATCTAATATATCAACACTTTTCCAATAAGGTAAATGTTTTTTATTTCTTGGTTCTAGTATATCAACATTTAATATAATCTTATTATTTATATACTTTTCAACCAGATTAGTACCAATAAATCCAGACCCTCCTGTAATTAATATTTTGTCCATTTTATTGATTTGATATAGCCTTTTTGTATAACTCTAACCAATCGTTTCCTCTTGACTCCCAACTATAATTTGATCTCACAAACTTAGACAATTTATCCCCATTATTTAACCTATCTATTTCAGACCACTTAAACACTTCCTCTAAGGTTGTTTTCAATTCCTTAATATTAGGTTCAATCAAAACACCACCATTTTTATTCCAATTTGGACTTAAACCCGTTCTCCAAGAAGTAATAACAGGAATCTTATGCATTGCAGCTTCTAAATTTACCATTCCGATAGCCTCTGCACGTGATGGCAGAATAAATACATGCGCATTCTGATATAAAGAATCTTTTTTATCTCCCTGCACCATGCCCTCAAAAAATATATTATTCCTTTTTTGATATTTACTGATAATTTTATCTAATTCAACTTTATATTCATTAATAGAACCCGCAATACGAAGATCATACTTATTTTGATTAATTAAGCAAAAAGCTTCAATTAATAAGTCGATACCTTTAACACTATGCAATCTACCTAAATACAACAAATATGGCTTATTATTCCCGTAGGGTAACAAATTACTATTATTCTCTTGGTAATTAATTAAATTAGGAATTTCTATAATCTTATTATTAGGAAAAAGTGATTTTTGAGTACTTTTTTCATTCGGAGTTATGGCGTGTATAATTGTAGCCTTTTTAAAATATTTACTAATAACAAATTTAAAATATGCATTCTTCTTAATTTTTCCTTGTGACCAGTACCAAGGTTCATACATTCCATGAGAGGTTAATACAAATGGGATGTTATTTTGTAATGCAAAATTTGCAGCACAATATTGAGGATACATCCAAACACCGTGAATATGAATTAAATCAATCTTCAATTCACTATAAATTTCTTTAATCTTGCCCTTTAGTTTGCTTGAATACAGCCAGATTTTAGAGGTTTTTTGGATTAAAAATACCTTATCACCTGGCTCGGCCTTTAGAGTTAATATATACGAATTGACATTAATATTGTTTAAATAATTATGCAAATTTTCGACTACAGTTCTAACTCCACCACCCGAATAGGAGTAATCTTCTACAACATGTAATATTCGCATTATTTTATTTCTTTTTTGTAATTATGAAGACTTAAAACAAATAGGCATAAATACCAATTCCAAAAAATTTGACCATGATGACGGTACATAAAATTTTCAACAAAATTGATTAAAAAAATCTGTAAAACAAAAAGAAAAAATAATAAACTTCTAGTTTCCAAAGTATAGTTTAAAACCTTAAACAAGTAAAATAAAAACAATACTATCCCTAAAATACCCGTGGAAATTAAAATATACAAATAATAATTATGTGTGTCATATTTTGATTTTAAATAAAAATCAGAATCATAATTGTTTTTATAACAATTATTTAATTCCTCTTGAATATTTTCTAGTCCAACTCCAGAAATATAGTTTTCCTTTGCTAATTCTATTGAGCACTTAAACACCGCTAATCTTATATTAGTGGCCGTTGTATAAAGCCCTTTTAATTCACTATTGTATTCATTATAAATTTCATCAACTCTTGCTTTTACTGTTGGAATACAAAAAATTAAGGTGCCAAATATTATTGAGAAAAAAATAAAAATTAAAACTCGTTTGAAGATTGTTACTTTTAGTAGTGTAAAAACACAAATTACTACTGTTATAGCTAATAATATTAATACTCCTTTTGCCGACAGCATAAATATCATAAACCCACATATGGCCAAGAAAATGATTCTGTAATAACTCCCCTGAAAAAATTTAATACTATTATGAGTGAAAGAAAATAAAAAAAACATACTTGAGTAAGTTGGATGAATTCCAGATAAGGGAATCTCATATACAGAGGCTCTAAATAATGACTGATATGAATTGTCTATGCTAAATAAATAATTTATTTCATTTGATTTCAAAAATTCATAGAAGTAGTAAATTGCTAATAAACAACAAGCTATAGTAAACACATCTAAGCTTCTATTTAAAATATTACGAACATTCAGTTCTCTAGGGAAAAACCCAAATAAAATTGGAATTAGTAAAAAGCTTACATTTTTTTGAAGAATTATGCTGTGATCTAAAATACCATTAGAAAACAATAAGTTACAAAAAACAATAATAAAAGGAATTGTGAGATATAAATACTTGAATTTGAATTGAACTTTTTCTTTATTTATGATAGAATAAATTAATAAAGCTAATCCAAAAATTATAATAGTAATCGATCCATAATTCTCTTTTAAAATAGGAAATAATGAAAGGCTTAATGTGCTCAGGTATAAGAATTGGGCTGACCAACTTTTAGCTTTATTCAAATTTTCTTGAGTCATAATTGTATTTTATCACATTTATAATAAATAAAAGTTAGGAGGTGAGAAATAATGACTGTCTCTCAGTATTTTTAAAATAATTATAAATTGTCTATGCAATTATACTAATTTCATTTTTTAGTCTGAACTACTTTATAAACTAATGCACAAATAACAAATACTGTAAAAACAAAATTATCTTTGTGGATTATTTTGCAAACTAGAGTTAACAAGACACATATAATGTCAACAAATATACCGACACTGCATTCTAAATAATTTTTCGTTCCTATATCTAATAAAAAGTTGCTGTTCAATAGGCTAAACTTAACTTTATTGTAAATAGTATCTTATTGATTTAATTCTTCGGAAATAATAAAGGATTGAATATCTTTTTATTAAAGATTTTTACAAAGACTATTAGAAACTAAATATTTACCTCAGCTAGCTATTGACAAGTTCTCTAGAATGTGTAATATCTTTATCAAAGTTTTTTACGAAAATTAATAGAAAAAAATAGAATTCTGGAGGAAAATAATGACCCTCTCTTATTAGTTTAACTATCAGATAAAAAAATGTTGCTTGTTGAATATCACTATTATCTGTTTTAAAAAGTTTAATTGACCTTGAAACAAAATACACAATAAAAAATAAAGAAAAAACACCTAGATCAACAAAAAATCTTAAAAAAAGAGAATTAGCGTCAAACTTATTTATTTTAGATTGGTCTAAGGTTAATAAATATTTTGGAGGGGTCATTAGAGGATAATATTTTTCATATTGATTAGGATAAGAACCCAAACCAGTGCCCAAAGGGTAATCCTTTATGCTTTTTATGGAAATAAAACTATTACTTAATAAAGCATAGGTGCTAAGGTTAACACCATTTTTAAATTTGCCTTTTAAGCCTTCTTCAAATGATTCAGTGGTTTCTTTTATTCTTCTTACAAATACATTAGAATCTTCTCTATTCGTGGGCTTATCCCAATTAGAACTTAAATAATATATAGAAGACAAAGAAATAACAAGAAATACCCCTAAGTATTTTAGTAAATATTTTGCCTTAATCATTGGTATAAAAACAATTAGCAATAAGCCTAAATAGCCCATTGAAGATTTAGATAATAATATAGTAGTGACTATTAATCCAAACTTAAAGTAGCTTTTCCTCTTTAAAAGTACGAAAACAGCTGGCAACATTATTGCTGCATAATGGGCGGGTTCGTTTAAAATTCCATTAAGTCTATCTCCACCAACAAACACATTAATCCTTAAATAAAACATAGGAATTGCAAGTAAGGCAATTACAAATGCAAATTTTAAATACGCTTCAAATAAACACTCCTTGCCATAGGTTTTTAGTAAATTATAGAAAAAGAAACTAGAAATACATATACCTGTAATTTGCGCAAATAAACTTAATACTACATTGCTGACAAATATTGACATTATAACACCATGAACAATAAAAAATAGAACAATCAATAAATGATTTTTGTTAATTACAAAACTCTTTTTGTAAATCAGTAATAAAGAATTAATAATTACAATTAAATAAAAGAGCTTTAAATCAATGATAAAATGAAAAACGAAGTCTTCTGTAAATAAAGCAAAAATGCTAGAATTTATAATATACTTATCTACTTTACCCATTGGAAGTTTCTTCTGTATTTATTTTTTAACCAGGCAATCATAAAATCATATAAACAGACAATATACGGAATGTTTGCCGTGTCTCTTTTTGCTCTCAATGTTTCCTTAAATGCTAAAATTACATTATCATTACTAACACCTCCATCGGTCATAAAAGCAGAATTAAATTCTATTTTCATAGTTTTTAATTCTTTCTTTGCCCTAAGTAAAAGCTCATAATCTCCTGCTATTTTATAACTATCATTAAAGTAACCATAGGTTTCAAAATATATTTTGTTGTGAAAAGCTCCCACATGAGCAATGTTCATATATTTTTTAAAAACCTTCCATTTCCATGTACCGTTAATATTTTTTAATACTTTATTGTTGCGAATTAAATTAACATTAGAATAGACAAGGTCTAATTTAGAAGCTGTATTTAAAATTGTTTTTTGGTAGTATTCTACTGCATTTTCTACATACCAATCGTCCGATCCAAGAAACGAAACCCACTCACCTGTAGATAACCTCAAGCCTTTGTTCCAAGCATCATAAATTCCACTATCTTTCTCAGAAATCCATTTAAAAGAGATATTAGCCTTATTAAAGTCTTGCTCATATTCTTTAATAATTTGAACAGTACTATCATTAGATTTTCCATCAATAATAATATATTCTATATCATTAACGGTTTGGTTTAAAATAGAGTTTATTGTCTTTCTTATTGTTTTCTCACTATTATAAGTAGCTGTTATAACACTTAATTTCACAGGGCTTTATTATGATATAAAAGTTTTTTTTATCCAAGAAGTGGACTTTGAAAAGAATAAATATAAGTTAAATCTTATGATTGTTTTGTAAATAAAAAAAGAAAAGAGGTCTTTTATAGCATTGTGCTTACCTTTAGTTTTTAATTGGTTTAATTCTAATAATAATTGTGCCTTATCAAAACCTTGAGTTTTCAAGTCTTCGTCAGTAAGACTTTTGTCTATATACTTTCTTAGAATCCATTTCCTAACATTAGAATTGAACACCGTTTTCCATTTGGATAAAGTTTCTGGGGTTATAGATGAATATTTCTTTATACCTGTTGGATCCCCAAGATATTTTTCGGTATCAATCTTAGTGTTTACAAAATTATACTCTAAATCTTTGTTGTATTCTATTCCTAAAAAATCTTGAATCGATTTAATTGTTTCAAGTGGATTATTTACTAAATCAGAATAATTAACCTTAAATGTGTTTTTTTTTTGTCCGTATTTTTGGTAAGATTCACTCAATTTCTTAAATCCATAATACAAATCATTGTGACTTCCGTATAATTTTGAAAAATTATTATTGCACCATGTAGTTAAGATAGACGCATATACTTGAATTGGATTTCTAAATAGAAAAATGAACTTAGCGTTAGGAAATATTTTATATAAATCATCAATGATATAGTAATATCTTGGTGTTTTGTCCAAAAAATACACCTCATCTTCCTTTAGAAATTTTGAATATATATTTGTTGAAAAATTCCTAATTTCATTATAATAAATCTCATTACCATTTGGAAGCGTACTTAAAAGGTCTATTATTCCTTTATTAGATAGTTTATTAGAGTACTCAGATAATCCTCCTTGCTCTTTTATAGAATAAACTAATGGTAATAATAACCAAGGCTCACTAGTTCCTCCAATAGATTTATGGCTCAATAGAATTCTTTGTAGAAGTGTTGAGCCAGATCTTGGTAAAGAGAATATAAAAATTGGAGATCTCATAAATTATAATTTAAAGGTTATAATTGTCCAAAAACCTAATTTCATCTTTATGATGAATACCAGAGTAATATTCCAAAAAATCATTGCTGTTGAGCTTGCAATTGCCGCACCATTAATTCCATATAATGGAATTAGAACAAGATTTAATATTAAATTAATGAAAAATGCTATTATTATGACATTTTGGTAAGTTTTTTGTTGATCCGTCATTTGCATAATGTAACCAACAGAACCGGAAATTGCATTAACAAATCTCGAAATACATAGCACTATTAAAGCAAAAGAGCCTGCGACGAATTCTTCGCCAAAATAAGATAGAATTCTACTTGAAAATAACACTAAAATCAATAAGATTGGTGTAGTGGTATAAAAAATTAATTTTGTAGACTTCTGTACGGTTTCTTTTAGGCCGTCAAAATCTTTATTTGAAAAAAACTCAACAAATTTAGGCGTCGCAATAGAATTAACTGCAATTAAAAAAATACCAGATAACGTAGAAAGTTTCAATGCCGAATCATAAATACCTATTTCAGAAGTTGTATTATAAAACGAAATTATAATTACATCAGACCAACCCATAAGAAGAGCAAATGACGTTGATAACAACATTGGTGATGAAATACTGATAATGCGTTTGAAACTATATATTTCAGCCTTTTTTGATCTGTTATTTATTAGAGATTTATGCCTAAGGGTATTAATAAAGTAGATTACCGAAAATATCGAAGTAATCGCAATAGATATAAAATACACTTTAAAAACAGGCATAGCTATTTTCAAAACATAAAAAGTCACTAATAGAATGAAAAACAAGATATTTACAGCTGTTGTTTGAAAAAGAACATGCTTGGTTATATTTTTTATAGCTTGGAAATATCCGCTAATAATTGTTAGAACTACAGTAGGAATAATAGCAAAACAAATTATTTTAACTAGCGGTTTTATTTCATTGGATTTAATAAGGTGTTCAACTAGATAATCAGAAAAAATAAGTGTAACCAAAATAACCGTAATTGAGGTTACAAGAGAGATAATAATTACTTTTTTGAGGACATTATAAATTTCTTTACTCTTGTTAATGTTGAGCTCAGTTATAATTCTTACCAATGAATTATCAAAACCAAACTTAGGTATTAAAGTTAATATACCTAAAATTGTAAAACATAATGAGTGTAAGCCCCAAGTCTCAGCACCAAAATTATTTGTAACAAACAACATCGCCATGTACCCAAAAAGCATGCCTACTAACTTTAGTAGAAAAGAAATTGAGCTTCCTTTTAGAAGCTCATTAAAGTTAGTTTCCTTGTTCGTTTTAAATAACATTTATATTAAATCAGTAATCTTGGCTGAGTAAC
Organism: Winogradskyella echinorum; assembly: GCF_014297365.1. Lineage (GTDB taxonomy): Bacteria > Bacteroidota > Bacteroidia > Flavobacteriales > Flavobacteriaceae > Winogradskyella > Winogradskyella echinorum. Next base: position 1,138,675 of record NZ_JACOQD010000001.1, read on the forward strand.
TTAAGTTAATTATTTTTTTTATACCATTCAAAGGCTATTTTAATCCCGTCATCTATATTCATACTGTGTTTCCAACCTAATTCGTTTAATCTAGAAACATCTGTAAGTTTTCTTATGGTTCCATCAGGTTTATTGGTATTATAGATCAACTCACCCTCAAATCCAATAATACTTTTTATCTTTTCTGCAAGTTCAGCTATTGAAATATCCTCGCCAGTACCAATATTGATATGGGTATTTCTTATTTCCTTCTGATCTGCATTATAAGTATCTCTAAAACTTCTATTTTCCATTAAAAAAACACATGCATCCGCCATATCTTTTGACCATAAAAATTCTCGTCTTGGTTTACCTGTGCCCCAAATTTCTACACTGTTTTTTGAAACACCAAAGGAGGCTAAATACTCCTTAGCCTCTTCAATAGTTTTAAAACTTGTATCTTTTAGAACAGCTTCATAATTTTCTTCATTAAGAAGTTTTGCTAAATATATTTTTCTAATTAGAGCGGGTAAAACATGTGATTTTTCTAAATCGAAATTATCGTTTGGACCATATAAATTAGTTGGCATTACCGAAATAAAGTTGGTGCCATACTGTAAATTATAGCTTTCGCACATTTTTATACCTGCTATTTTAGCAATAGCATAAGGCTCATTAGTATATTCTAAAATATCTGTTAGTAAATAATCTTCTTTCATTGGTTGAGGACAATTTTTAGGGTATATACATGTACTCCCTAAAAACAATAGTTTCTTAACTCCATTAACATAACTTTGATGAATTACGTTGTTTTGAATCATTAAATTTTCATAGATAAAATCTGCTCTATACACATTATTTGCAACAATACCACCCACTTTTGCAGCCGCTAAAATGACATATTCTGGTTTTTCTGTATTGAAAAATTCTTGAACTTCGATCTGATTACTTAAATCTAATTTTGAGTGGGTTCTAGTAATAATATTATTGTAGCCTTTAAGTTCTAGATTTTCTAATATTGCACTACCAACAAGACCTCTATGTCCAGCAACGTAAATTTTAGAGTTTTTATTCATCTCTTACTCAAAATAATTCTTAATTCTATATCCACCATCTTTTAGATACTGCTGTTTTTGCATCAGTTTAATATCGCTAGACATCATATCTTCTATCAAGGCTGGTAGATCATATTCTGGTATCCATCCTAGTTTTTCTCGAGCTTTTGAGGCATCACCAATTAAAAGATCAACTTCTGTTGGTCTAAAATATTTTTCATCTACAGCAACCACCTCCTTTCCTATTTCAATTTGAAAATCAGGATTTTTACATGCTTTAACATATCCCTTTTCCTTAATTCCTTCTCCGTTAAATTCTAATTCTATTCCAACATGTCCAAAAGACATCTTTACAAAATCTCTTACAGTTGTAGTTTTACCAGTTGCAATAACCCAATCTTCTGGTTCATTTGCCTGAAGAATCATCCACATCATTCTTATATAATCTTTAGCGTGTCCCCAATCTCGTTGAGCGTCCAAATTACCTAAGTATATCTTATCTTGCAACCCTAACGCAATTCTAGATGTTGCTCTAGTTATTTTTCGGGTTACAAAAGTTTCACCTCTTATTGGAGATTCATGATTAAATAAAATACCATTACAGGCATACATGCCGTAGGCTTCTCTATAATTAACTGTAATCCAATAAGCATACATTTTTGCCACCGCATAAGGGCTTCTAGGGTAAAATGGTGTTGTTTCGGTTTGAGGAACTTCTTGTACTTTTCCGTATAGTTCTGATGTAGATGCTTGATATATTTTAGTTTTCTTCTCAAGACCTAAAATTCTAACCGCTTCTAATATTCGTAATGTACCAATACCATCTGCATTTGCCGTGTATTCTGGTATTTCAAAAGACACATGTACATGACTCATTGCTGCCAAATTATAGATTTCATCTGGCTGAACCTCCTGAATTATTCTAATTAGATTAGTACTATCAGTTAAATCACAATAATGTAAAATAAAATTGACATCCTCCTCGTGTGGATCTTGATATAAATGATCTATTCTATCGGTATTAAATAAAGAAGATCTGCGCTTAAGCCCATGCACTATATAACCTTTTTTAAGAAGAAACTCACTTAAATATGCTCCATCTTGCCCTGTAACTCCTGTTATAATAGCTGTTTTTTTCATTCCGTAGCTAAATGTTTTGAATTTTTACTAATTAACAAAGGTAATTATTTAATATCCCTTTTTATAGCATTTAAGTTTTATCTTCATTTGTTTTTATAACTCTTAAATACAAACCTTAAGTTTTCTTCCCAACTCAAAAGTTCTTTATAAAATTCTTCCGTCTTATTTAAGTCCAAAACACTATAATTTGGCCGTTTAGCACGTGTTTTAAACTTTTCTATTGGTTTAATATTATCTAACTTTTCAGGTTTAAAATTTCTAACAATTTCTTTTGCAAACCCATACCATGTAGTACTTCCGTTAGCAGAGAAATGGTAAATTCCATAAGGTAAAGTATCTTCTTTAATAATGTGTAGAATAAACTCAGATAAATCAATACAACTCGTTGGTGTTCCCTCCTCTTCTGTGGTAATATTTAAAACTTCATCATTTTCAATTTTACCTATAACCGTTTTTAAAAAATTTTTGCCATATAATGAATACAACCATGAGGTTCTAATAATATAGTAGTGATCTAATTCCTCTTTAATGTATAACTCTCCTTGTAATTTAGATTTTCCATATTCGTTAATTGGATTCGTTATATCATTTACTGTATAAGGTTCTTTATTTTTGCCATCGAATACATAGTCTGTTGAAATATGTATTAATTTAATGCCATTAGTATTACAAACCTCAGCAATATTCCTTGCGCCTTCTGCATTTATCTTAAAAGCTTCTTCTGTATTTTCTTCAGCATTTTCAACATTAGTGTATGCTGCACAATTTATGCAATAATCAAAACCTGCATTAGCTAGTATGGTTGCTAACTTGTTTTTATCAGTTATGTCTAAATCAACTCTAGAAAAAAAATGAAACTCAACGCCATCAAATTCATCTAAATTTTTAATTGTTTTGCCCAACTGTCCATTAGCACCAAGTACAACTATTTTCTTCATAACTTAAACGATTTAAAACTTGGCAGAACTAAATCTTTGTTAGATATGATTAGCTCATTTTTAGAAAGTTTCCAATCAATACCTAAATCTTCATCGTTATAAATAATCCCAGTTTCGGCCTCTTTGTTATAAAAATTATCACACTTGTAACTAAAAATAGTTTCATCTTCTAAAACTAAAAAACCATGTGCAAATCCTCTTGGTATAAAAATTTGTGTTTTATTTTTGTCTGAAAGCTCTACAGACAAATGTTCACCAAAAGTTGGAGATTTTGGTCTTAAATCTACAACAACATCTAACACTTTACCTTTAATTACTCTTACCAATTTTGCCTGAGCATAGTCACCAACTTGATAATGAAGACCTCTAAGCACACCTTTTGATGATTGTGACTCATTATCTTGAACAAAATCTATTTCTAGCCCTAGAGCATCATTAAAAGCTTTTTGGTTATGGCTTTCTATAAAATAACCACGTTTATCTTTAAAGACTTGTGGTTGAAGTATAAAGCAACCTTTTAGTTTTGTTTCTTTTACAACCATACTATTCAGACAATAAACTTAACAATTGCTTACCATAACCGCTTTTAGTTAAAGGCTCAACCACTTCCTTGAATTGGCTTTTATCAATTAAACCCATTCTATAAGCAGCTTCTTCTATTGCACCAATCATTAGTCCTTGTCTCTCCTCAATTACTTGAACAAACTGAGAGGCTTGCATTAAAGATTTAAAGGTGCCTGTATCTAGCCATGCTGTGCCTTTGTCTAATATGCTCACTTTTAGTTTTCCTTGGCTTAAATACGCTTTATTGACATCTGTAATTTCTAATTCACCTCTTTTACTTGGTTTTATGCTTTTAGCAATCTCTACTACCGAATTATCGTAAAAATAAATACCGGGAACAGCATAACTAGATTTAGGCTTTAAAGGCTTTTCTTCAATCGAAACTGCAATACCATTATCATCAAACTCAACTACGCCATAGCGCTCTGGATCATTTACATGATATGCATAAATAATACCACCATCCGGATTGTTATTCTGTTGAAGTAATTCTGATAAGCCTGTACCATAAAAAATATTATCCCCAAGAATTAAAGCTACCTTGTCGTCTCCAATAAAATCTTCAGCAATAATAAAAGCTTCAGCCAATCCATTAGGTGATTCTTGCTCCGCATATTCAAAGTTGCAACCATACTTTTTGCCATCTCCCAACAGTTTTTTAAATAATGGCAAGTCTTGCGGTGTAGATATAATTAAAATATCCTTAATTCCAGACCATATTAAAGTAGAAATTGGGTAATATATCATTGGCTTATTGTAGATTGGCATCAACTGTTTGCTTATCGCCAAAGTCAATGGGTGCAATCTTGTGCCAGAGCCACCTGCTAATACAATTCCCTTCATTATTTATTATACTTATTTAGATACCATTCTATCGTTTTTACAATACCTGTTTCAAAATTTTCATTAGCATCCCAACCTAATTCATTTTCTATTTTAGAAGCGTCAATAGCATATCTAAAATCATGTCCTGGTCTATCCTCAACAAAAGTAATCTGTTTAGAATAAGGCATGTTTTTAGGCCTTACCTCATCTAATATACCACATATTTTATGAGCTATATATAAATTATCTCTTTCATTTTTTCCGCCAATATTATAGGTGTCGCCTGTTTTACCTTTATAATAAGCTAACTCAATACCTTTGCAATGGTCTGCTACATAAAGCCAGTCTCTAATATTTTTTCCATCTCCGTAAATAGGAATCTCTTCATTATTAATTGCTTTTCTAATTATGGTTGGAATTAATTTTTCGTCATGTTGTTTTGGACCATAATTATTACTGCAATTAGTCGTAACGACATTCATACCATAAGTATGATAATAGCTTCTTACTATAAAATCTGATGATGCTTTTGAAGCACTATACGGACTATTAGGTGCATAAGGAGTGTTTTCTGTAAAAAAACCCGTTTTACCGAGAGAGCCATAAACCTCATCTGTTGATATGTGATGAAATCTATTATTTTCACAACCTTCTTTGAATATAAATGGCGCATCCATCCAATAACTCTTAGCTGTATGCAGCAAATTAAAGGTTCCATATACATTAGTGTTGATAAAAGTATCTGGTGCCTTTATAGAATTATCGACATGAGACTCTGCTGCAAAATGAATAACACCAGAAAACTGATATTTTTTAAAAAGTTCATTTACGAGTTTGTTGTCGCAAATATCACCTTTAATAAAGGTGTAGTTTTTATTTTTGGATAGTTCTTTTAAATTAGAAAGCTCACCTGCGTAGGTAAGCTTATCTAAATTTATAACTTCTGTGTTCTCATTATGTTTTAAAAAATGAATTATAAAATTAGATCCTATAAAACCTGCTCCACCAGTTATTAAAATCTTTTTACTCATAGTTTTTAATAAAATTGAACGCTTTCAATAATAAAAACCATAAAACGAAAAGAAGTAATGCTAAAGCAGGGAATAAAATATGGTAACGCTTCGTTATTCCTTGGTCTTTATTACCTATTCTGTCAAAGCCAGAAAGCACATCAAAATAGGTGTTTTCTTCTGCAATAGTTTGATTTAATTTATTTAGAGCCCTTCTAATTTCTTGTTCTTTTAAAAACAATTCATATTCTTTAGTGGCTGTTTTCTCTTCTTGAAGCGGTAATCCACCAGTTATATCTAATGATACTTTACTCTTTTCGGATTCGTTTTTTATAACCTCTAAATAGGTGTTTTGTATGTTTTCTAAACTTGCTAATTGCTTTAATAAATTTTCTCTTTCAATAAGAGCCATTGTGTCTCTTACTTTTTTCTTATAAACTGAATGAGGATTCACAAATGTTTTTTTAAATCCCTCTTCTAGATCTAAAAAAATATCCTTTTCATGTGCTTTTACAATAACAGAAAATAATCTCCCAGACAATAAGTCTCTATTGTTTACAAACTCTTTATAGCTTAATTCGTCTACCAAAGAAGTATCAACAGACATAACATATTCATCATACTCTTTAAATAAATCATTTTGTGTTTCTGGTCCAGCTTCAAAATCAAAACTCACTAAGGCTTTTGCTCTAATTGTATCTATTTCAAAAATGTTTGACAATTCTTTAAGGTCACCTGAGCCAATTAATGAATTAAAGTAATCAATGTTATTTGCTAGCTGATATTTTGAATCAAAATGAGGTTTAACCACCATATTTGAATAATACATTGGCTTTTTTGTCTTCTGCAAAATAAAACCGAGAGCGGTAGCAATCACTAAAGCAATGGCAACCAATTTAAAATGAACTACAAGTGGCTTTATGGTATAAATAATAGCAGAAAAAATAGCTTTAAAAATCTTTCCTATAAATGAAAAGAACCTTTCAAACAATTTTCCAATTGCATTAAACAACTGCCCTAAATCTACCTCTTCGCTTTGTGGTTGTTGTGGTAATTTTTCGCTCATATATTTATGAATTAAATATTTGTTCTAGTATTTTCTTGGTTATAACATAAGTTGGTTTAACACCAGATGTACCTAAACCTCCAGAGGCTAAAGTACTCCCTGTTTCTAGCGGGTTATCACTTGCATAATAAGCGTACCTTACCTTTACATCTTCATTAATACTTCCTCTTACTTTAGAAGCCGCTTGTATAGCTTTTTGGTAGTGTGCACCTTCCATTTCTAAGCCAATTACATTCCATGTTGAGTTTTTAAAGAATTTTAAAATCTCTTTATTTTGAAGTGATGTTCCTAAAACAGTAACCATGGTACCTTCAAAAACATCAACTCCACAATCTAATAAATCATTTTTACTCAACTCATTTTTAAATGGATAGTTATCAGCTGTACCTTCAAATATATGCGCAGACGGAATCATAACATCTCCTTTACCTCCTTGCAAAATACCTGCTTTTCCCATAATTGAAATAGACTTAACATCTAAGTGAACTTGCTTCCCTCCAACTTTTATTGGTTTTAAAAACTCATCTAAAGTTTCATAGGCTTGTTCACCAAAAGCATAATCCATAACAAAGATAACTGCTTTATTAGACTTTTCTTCTTCAAGATATTTGAATCCCGATTTAGAAAAATCAATCTTATCTGTGTCAAAAATCTGAACATCGATGTTGGTTCCTGAGTTGTCTTTAATGTATAGCATTCCGTTTTGCAACGCAGATTTCTCTACTTTATTGCGCAAAGCCGCATTTTTTGAGTCGCTTAATGTTTCATAAACCTCAAAAATATCTTTTTTAGCTTCAGATGCTTTAAGTACTCCTTTAGCAAATAGAGAGTTCATAACGCTATGCATATTGGCACTAATTATATGAATAGGTCGTTCTAATAAATCATTACTATGTAATACTGATTTTATGCGATCTGCCCATATTTCTCCATGGATGTGATGACCTAATCGTTCTCTAAGTACAGGACTAAATGTTATCGTTCTTTTGTTATTATTAATGGTTTCCTCTATAGCGAGCTTACCTAACCAATAGACAATGTGTAATAATCGCTCTGGTTGGTTTTCAGTAGCAAATTTAGGATAAGCTTCTGTTAACTCATTAAAAGTTCTGCCCAATATATTCGCTGTATGTGTAATAGCAATTTCACGTTCTTTCTGCGTAAGTTTCTTACCAGAGCTTACAGCATTTTCTAACTTCTTCCAATCTCTTACTGTTGATCCATCTTCATCAATAATAACACGTTTGCTAATTTTATGAGACTCAACAAACAAAAACGTTAAATGCGTAAGTATATCATAGATTTCTGAGCGTCCTCGAGTTATCTCAATATTCATTTGCTCGTCATCTATACGATAACAATTTCGTCTTCGTTTAGGTGGTATTATAGCTTTAAAATGCGAATTTGCATAACCTTCATCACTTGTAAGGTTAATAAAAGTACATTCTTCTATACCTTGAGGTAATCGGTCTATTACATATAATAAACCCTCTAGTTCCGCTTTTTCTTCTCCGATGGAACCATAAATTTCTGGACGTAGTAGAAGTAATGCCTCTCTTAACGTTTCGCCAGAAACACCCATTGGTTTATAGAATCCACGATTAAAGAGATGACGCATAGTAATATACATACGCTCTATGGCACTCGAACTTTCTTGAGCTCTTGTTCTTTCGTGTTTTTTCTTAGTTGTATCCATACTTTATTTTAACCTACTAATATAGGCTATTTTGTTAAATGCAATTGCCATATAGTATCAGCAATTTTTCTATCATTTGATAATCTTGGTATTTTATTTTGCCCTCCTAACTTTCCTATAGATTTCATGTATGTTTGAAAACCATCTTTTTTGATTTTAGTAATTTTTAAAGGCTGTAATACCTTACCTGTAATCAAATCAAAATAATAACTGTTTTGTTGCTGTAGTGATGTTTCTAAATTTTTAATAAAGTCTTTTTCATTTTTAGGTTCATTTTCAAACTCTATTAGCCACTCATGGTATGGTAAGCCTTCTTCGGGATTAATTTGAGGTGCAACTGTAAATTCATTTACCGAAATTGAAGTGTTTTCTGTAGCTTCTTTTAAAGCTTGTTCAACTTCTTTTCCTATAACATGTTCCCCAAATGCTGAAATAAAATGTTTTATCCTTCCACTCACAATAACTCTATAAGGTTTTAAGGATGTAAACTCTACTGTATCTCCAATATTATATGCCCAAAGACCAGCTGTTGTAGATATTATCATTACATAATTAACACCTAACTCTACATCTGCAATAGTGATGCGTTCTGGGTTTTCGTTAAAGAAATCATCTGCCTTTACAAACTCGTAAAAAATACCAGAATTAAGTTGAAGTAACATCCCTTTTTCATCTTGCTTATCTTGAAATGCAAAAAAGCCCTCACTTGCAGGATACAGTTCTATACTATCAACTTTTCTTCCAATTAAGTTTTCAAATTTAGCACGATAAGGCTCGTAATTGACACCTCCAAAAATGAATAAATTGAAATTTTTAAAAATATCACCAACCTTTTTATTCTTCTTTTCAATAAGTTTTTCAAAATACATTTGTACCCAAGATGGTATTCCAGAAATGATACTCATGTCTTCGTTTATTGTTTCTTCAACAATAGCCTCTACTTTAGTTTCCCAATCGTCAATGCAATTAGTTTTTAAACTAGGCATTCTATTTTTTTGGAGATATTTAGGTACATAATGTGCCACAATACCAGATAAACGCCCAAGTTTAATTCCGTTTTTTTCTTCGAGAATTGGACTTCCTTGAAGAAAAATCATTTTACCATCTACAAATTTTGAATTGCCTGTTTCATGTATGTACATTAAAATAGCATTTCGTGCCGCTTCTACGTGCGTTGGCATACTCTCTTTAGTAATTGGTATATATTTAGCGCCAGAGGTTGTGCCAGATGTTTTAGCAAAGTAAATAGGCTTGCCTTTCCAAAGGATATCTTCTTCACCTTTAACAACACGTTCTACATAGGGTCTTAACGCTTCGTAATCTCTTATAGGAACTTTAGGTTTAAAATCTTGATAAGTTTTAATTGAGTTGAATTGATGATCTTTTCCAAATGCAGTATACTTGGCATCAGCAATAAGGTTATTAAACACCTTTAGCTGTGTTTCTGCGGGTTTAGAAGCCCATTTTTTAATGCGCTTAGCAATATATTTGGCAAACGGTTTTGAAAGTGCTGCTTTAACTGATGGCATTACTGAAAATCAATAAAATTAGTTGGGTTTACTGGATAACCTTTACTCCAAAGTTCAAAATGTAAATGCGGCCCTGTACTTAATTCTCCTGAATTGCCAGACATAGCTATAACCTCTCCTGCTTTTACTAAATCACCTTGAGCTTTTGTAATTGCCGAGTTATGCTTGTAAACAGAAATCAATTCCTGGTTGTGTTCCATAATGACAACATAACCTGTTTCGACTGTCCATTCTGCAAAGATTACTGTACCATCTGCAGTTGCTTTTACAGGTGTATCTGCAGCAACAACCACATCAACGGCATAATGCTTTTCTTCTAAATTATATCCTTCTGAAATTGTACCGTTAACTGGTGGAAAAAGCACGTAATTAGATTGATCACCAGAAGATTCAAATAAATTGTATTTATCTTCCTTATCTACTTTTTCCCTTAGCAAAGAATCTTCTTTATTTGTGGGAACGCGTAAAACATCAACATCATTTTTTGCGGCTTGTAAAATTGAATCTCTGTTAAATTCTAAAGAAGCAACATCTCCCGTTAGTACCTTTCTTATAGAAGCATAGTATTTTTTGTTTAACTCTAGTTCGTTAACAAGAGAGTCAGTTTTATAATTTAATAATGTTGCTTGCTTTTTTAACTTCGTTGAAGAGTATCCTGGTATATATTCTCTTAACGGAGTAAAAGCAATTAGTAAAATGGTAAAGAAAACAAGCGATATTGCAGAAAGTGATGTAAGAATAAACACATTAAGACGTGTTAGCTTAATAGCAAAACGTTCTTCAAAAGTATCCTCGTTTAGAATTACCAAACGGTACTTGTGAAGTAGTTTTTTTGTGAATTTTTTCTCTTTTACTTTCTTTTTTGCCATTAAAACAAAATTAGTTAAAATAGTGAAATAGCACTATGATAAAGTCTTAAAGTTGACTAAACAACGCTTTTATTAAACTATAATTACTAACTTTGCGGTCTAAATTAAAAGTTATGAGTTTAAATATTATACCATTGGCAATTGGAGCGCCTCAGATAATTCTTATTGTGGTTGTTGTTTTATTACTCTTTGGAGGTAAAAAAATTCCTGAATTAATGAGAGGGTTAGGTAGCGGAATTAAGGAATTTAAAGATGCTAGTAAAGATGAAAAAACAAATACTAAAGAAAGCGAGTAAAGTATTTTTAAAAAAACATAAAAAAAGCCAACTTTTAAAAAGTTGGCTTTTTTGTTATTTTATAGTTATCGATTTAATCATCGCTTCTAGTTCAAAAACATGATCTCGTTTATCTAAGGATGGTGCATAAACATAACCATCTGCAACCAAATAACGGTTGTTTATTTTGTCTTCTATAGCATAGGTTATAAAAGGTCCACCCATAGTATAACCCTTCATTTCCCATAAACCTCTTACTTCGTAAGCTGGTTTATTATCTATAATTGTTTTAAACATAGATGGAGCGTAAGCATCTTCAACCGCCATATAAATACCGTCTTCACCAGGGATTTTAGTTTTAGTAATTTGGTTTCTCATTTTTACAATATCCACAACCGTACTATCTCCTTTAGAGATGGTTTCTATTGGTACTTCATAAAGCATTAAGTCTATTGTTTTAGAGTTGTTAAAGTTTTTTCTAATCCAGAAAAAATTATCTTCTGCTTTACTCACCTTGTATGCTGAAGCTATATCTATTGTTATACCTAACTTATTTTCCACAGCCTCATCAGCTAATAAAGATTTATTAATAAGTCTTAGTTTTTCTTGTACCTCTTCTTTGTTAAAAGCGTCTATTATCTTCGCTTTATTCTCTTTTAATTGAGCAATAATATCTTGATTTGTTTTACCCGAAATCACTGCAACCGTTTGCGGTTTTGCTAAAACGTCATTTACAATTTTAGTAGAGGCTTCCGTTTCTCCTTTTTCAATTTTAAGTACAATTCTATTTCGTGCAGCAAAGCCATCAAATACTTGAGGCGGAATTTGTTTCATGTTAAACATGGGCTCATTTGTAGGTAAACCATTTATTGGAGCCGCAAATATGTTTCTGATATTTTCGCCAACACTGTCTTCCCATAGAATATTATCAACGACAACAGAAATAGTGTTAAGATTTCCGCTTGATGCAGGTAAATACAATTTACTGTCATCTTTTTTGTCGCCGCAGGCCAGTAACAATACACAAAATAAAATAGAATATAAAGCTCTCATAAGTTTAGATTTTTGTTGGTTTAACTATTTAGAAACAACTAATGTCATTCCTATTTTGAGTTTGTTACCACTAATATCGTTCCAATCTTTAATATTTTGAACAGAAACTCCAGAAAATTTTTGAGCTATGGTCCAAAGTGAATCTCCAGATTTTACCTTATAGGTTTGTCTTCCCTCTGTGTTTACTACCTTTTTTGGAGGTTTTGAAGGATTAGATACTCCTCTGTTTCTAGGATAAACTGTAAGGCGTTGACCAATCTTTAAGTTATTACTCCTTAAGCCATTCCATTGTTTTAGTTGACTTACTCTTACTCCATATTTTCTAGCAATTTTACCTAAGTAATCTCCTTCTCTAACACGATATCTAATTTTAGTATCATTTTTAAAAAGTTGCGGCAAAGGTTTTTCACGTTGGTTAAATTCTGCTTTGGCATAAGCATATATCTTTTCTTCATTGGTTGTAAAAACTCCAACGGCTTCTCTAGGCAATCTTAACACATAAGTTCGCCCTTCTATTTTAGGAATAATATCTAATTTATACGCTGGATTAAGAAATTGCAACTCCTCAATCTTTACTCCTGTAGTTTCAGCCACATGGTCTAATGAAATCATTTGTTTTACATGTACCGTATCTGTTTGTATATGTTGAAACATTGGACGTTCTGGTTTAAAACCGTGCTCTTCTGCATACTCAAAAATATACATGGTTGCTAAAAATGCTGGCACATAACCTGCAGTTTCTCTTGGTAAGTTCTGTCGGATATTCCAATAGTTTTTGTAACCGCCAGAACGCCTTATGGCTTTATTTACATTTCCAGGACCAGAATTATATGCGGCTAATGCCAAATCCCAATCCCCAAAAATTTTATATAATCTACCTAAGTACTGTGCTGCAGCTGTTGTAGATCTTATTGGGTCGCTACGATCATCAACATAACTGCTTACCTGTAAATCGTGCTCTTTTCCTGTACCATACATAAATTGCCATAGACCAGTGGCTCCAACACGAGAACGTGCTCTTGGTTTTAATGCCGACTCTACAATGGCGAGATATTTCATCTCTAAAGGAATATTGTAGTTATCAAATTCCTGCTCAAACATTGGAAAATAAAAATGGCTAAGTCCCATCAATTTTTCTAAAGAACCTCTTCTATGTTTAAGATAACTTTTTATAACACTTTCTAAAGAAGTATTGTATTCTACATTAAAAGGTGTGCGAGCATTAAGACGTTCTAACCTTGCTTTTAAGGTATCTGATGATAATTCTGGATAATAAACAGGATCGTATTTAAGCTCTGTTACCGATTTGTAAATAGTATCGAAAAGGGAATTACTATAAAGCTCTTCTAACCATTTTTCGTCTAGCTCCGAGGCTTGAGGTAAATCTTTTAACGCTTTAATGCCTAATGTATCTACAATGGGTGGAATACTTTTTTTCGAATTAAAAAGCTTACCATCAATTACAGAATCCTTATTAATTACTACGACAGATTGATTGGCAATACTATCTGTTTTGGTTTGAGAAAACCCAATAAACACAAATATGCTTAGGTAAACCGATAAAACTGTTTTTAAGGTCATAGTATAAAAAATTCATTTTTATTATTCAACGTTAATGAAACGCTGGAATCGCTAAAAATAGTATTTTTTTGCTATTAACCTAATATTGCTGCAATTCCTGGTAAGGTTTTTCCTTCTAAACTCTCTAACATTGCACCACCACCTGTGCTTACGTAGCTTACTTTGTCTTCAAAACCAAATTGTTTTACAGCGGCAACAGAGTCGCCTCCACCTACTAACGAAAAAGCTCCATTCTTAGTTGAATTTGCTATAGAATTTCCTAATTCAATCGTTCCTTTTGCAAAGCTTTCTAATTCAAAAACACCTAGAGGTCCATTCCAAAGAATGGTTTTGCATTGGTTAACAACGTCATCAAACAATTCAATAGATTTTGGACCAGCATCAAGACCTTGCCATCCATCAGGAATTTGTTTTACATCACATATTTGAGTTTCGGCGTCATTACTAAATGCATTTGCAGCAACAACATCCACAGGTAAATGTATTTTAACCCCCTTTTCTTCAGCTTGCTTTAAGATATCTATTGCTAATTCCATTTTATCATCTTCACATATAGAATCTCCTATTTTTCCGCCTTGTGCTTTTATGAAAGTAAAAGTCATTCCACCACCAATTATTAAGTGATCAACTTTTTCTAAAATATTTTCAATGATTGTAATTTTTGAAGATACTTTTGCACCACCTAAAACCGCTAAAACAGGTTTTTCACCATCTTCCATTACCTTTTTAATACTCTCAATTTCTTTAGCTAATAAGCTTCCGAAACATTTTGAAACTGGAAAAAACTCAGCAACTATCGTTGTAGAAGCATGTGCTCTATGTGCTGTTCCAAAAGCATCATTTACATAAATGTCTCCAAGTTTAGATAACTGCTCTGCAAATGCTTTATCACCTTTTGTTTCCTCTTCATGAAAACGTAAATTTTCTAGCAATAATATTTCACCAGGCTGTAAGGCATTTGCTTTTTCTTCTGCTTCTGCGCCCACACAATCACTAGCAAATTTTACTTCAACACCATATATATCTTCAATTTTATTAATGATGTGTTTTAATGAAAACTCATCTTGAACACCTTTGGGTCTGCCCAAGTGCGACATTAATACACAACTACCTCCATCTTCTAAGATTTTAATAATTGTTGGCTTAGCAGAGACTATTCTCGTAGCATCAGTAACTTGAAAATCGTCATTTAATGGTACATTGAAATCTACTCTAATTAATGCTTTTTTATCTTTAAAATTGAAATCTTTTAATGTCTTCATGGATTTAAAATAAGGTGTGATAAATATTTATTCTGTTGAGCAAATATAAAGATTAGAAACATAAATTTTTTATATAGTTTTGCTTTATGTTATTTTCTGAAGTTTTAGGCCAAAAACACATAAAAAATCACCTTACCACTAGTGTAGATGCTGGTAGAATTGCACACGCTCAATTATTTGTTGGTCCAGAGGGTTCTGGCACGTTACCAATGGCATTAGCTTATGCACAATACATTCTTTGTGGAAATAATAATGGAGAAAATACTGGAGGTAACGAGTCTTGTAATTTAAAATTTAAAAATGTCTCTCATCCAGATTTACACTTTGCCTTTCCTGTTACTACAAGCGATAAAGTAAAGAGTAAACCCGTTTCTAGTTATTATCTCGAAGAATGGAGACAACTTTTAGAACAACAACCTTACGGAAACTTATTTGATTGGTACAAACTTTTGGGTGTTGATAATAAACAAGGACAAATTGGTGTTGAAGAAGCACTAAATATTGTAAAATCACTCTCGCTAAAATCTTATGAAGGTGGTTATAAGGTGATGATTATTTGGATGGCAGAAAAAATGAATAGTTCAGCTGCCAATAAACTTCTTAAACTTATAGAAGAACCACCAGAAAAAACCATATTTATTCTAATTGCTGAGGACGAAGAGCAGATTATAAATACCATTAGATCGCGTTGCCAAATTCTTCATTTTCCTCCTTTAGCTGAAGAAGCCATTGCAGATGCTCTTGTTGAAAAATATCATATTGAACAAGCAGTCGCTACTAAAATAGCACACCAAGCAAATGGTAATTTTAATAAAGCTTGCGATTTAATCTATCAAGATAGCGAGGATATTCAGTTTGAAAAGTGGTTTGTACTTTGGGTGCGTTCTGCCTTTAAGGCTCGAGGAAATAAGGCTGCTATTCACGATTTAATTTCCTGGTCCGAAGAAATTGCAAAAACAGGACGAGAAACTCAGAAAAAATTTCTTGCGTTTTGCTTAAATTACTTTAGACAAGCGTTACTGCTTAATTACAAGGCAAATGACTTGGTGTATTTAGAACCTAAGTCAGAAAATTTTAAACTTGAAAAGTTCGCTCCTTTTGTTCATGATAGTAATATTTTAGAAATTTCTAATGAGTTGCAAGATGCTATTTATCATATAGAACGAAACGGAAATTCTAAGATTATTCTTACGGATTTATCTATTAAGTTAACACGTTTATTACATAAAAAAAGCCAAGCAATTTAAGCTTGGCTTTTTTATTCTAATAAGACAAAAGTTTTATTCTTCTGTCTTAGCTTCTTTTTTCTCTTCTTCTTTAGAACCTTTATTGTTTAAAGCCTCTAAAACTTTATCTGTAATATCATTTGCTTCAGAGCCATACATTACACTACCAGCATCATTAGCCCCTAAGATAAAAGTGTAACCGTTTTTCTTTCCATAATCTTTTACAAACGCTTTCACCTCTTTTACTAAAGTATCAATTTGTTTTTGTCCTTCCGCTTGTAAAGCTTTTTCTTCGTTACCAATTTGGTAATCTTGCATTTGCTTTTTCTGCACTAACACATTGTACTCTTCTTGTGCTTTACTCTCTTTCATTTTTGCAGCTCTAGTCTGAAATAACTGAGCCTCCATTTGTAATGCTTGGTTAAGACTATCTGCTTTTTTATTAAATGCATCAATCTTAACTTTAAATTTTTCTTCAAAGTCAACTTTCTTATTAAATTCACTTACCACTCTTGTATTATCTACAAATGCGATTTTTTGTTGTTCTTGGCAAGATGCAAATGTTACTAAAACAACTAATGCTATAATTACTTTTCTCATGGTTTTATATTCTAATTAAATTTTTGCAAATGTATAAAAGTTCGGTTGTGATTTACCTATTTTTTTTAATATTGATAATTTCTATCATTTAAGTAAACAACTATTTTATAAATCTATTGAAATTAAACTCAAATAAAGCGCCCTAAGCGATTTTAACAATTCCCCCTTAACAATGCCTGTTTTAACCTTTAATCTTTAAGCAACGGTTTTTAAATTAAGAATTACTGCTTTTAAGTATATAAATGTGGGAAGAATATTCTTCTGTGCGTATAGCTTTAAAATTTGAACGCCAACCAATCCAAAATGACTTAAACGGATTCATATATCCTGACTTATATTTTTCTGATAGTAAACAAACATAATAGGCATCAAATTTCATTGGTAAGACTTTTACCAAATTTAGATGCTCCTTTTGAAACAATTTTGAAATAGCTGTTTTAGAAAAATGCCAAAGATGTCTTGGCACATCATAAGCTGCCCAAAAGTTTTTGTAATGTTGAGCATCAAAACTTTTATAATTCGGAACGGCAATTACCAAAGTACCATTTGGTTTTAAAAGTTTTTTGAATAAGGCTATATGCATATCTAAATTGGGCAAATGTTCTAGCACATGCCAAAGTGTAATGACATCAAAACTATTTGGTTTTAGATTGGCTAACTTCTCTATTTCAAAAACAGAATTATTGGTTTTTGAATTTGCAATTTTTCTTGCACTTTCGTTAGGCTCAATTCCTGTAATTAACCAATTATCCTTTTGTGCTGTTTCTAAAAAATCTCCTGTTCCGCATCCAATATCTAAAAGTGTTTTTTGATCTGAATTAAAAGAATTGATCAATTTTAGTTTTCGCTTTAAAGAAATATTACGAACTAAATGATATACTTTTTCAAGAAGATTTCTTCTGGTATCTGTGTGTGAAATATAGTCTTCACTTTTATAATAGTCGGCTAATTTTTCAGCTTCAGGTTGTGGAAAAGTTTCTAACATATCTAACTCCGAATTGTATATTAATTGGAATTTCTCTCCTGAAACGGAATGATCTTTTAGAG
The DNA here is from genome assembly GCF_014297365.1 of Winogradskyella echinorum. Classification (GTDB taxonomy): domain Bacteria; phylum Bacteroidota; class Bacteroidia; order Flavobacteriales; family Flavobacteriaceae; genus Winogradskyella; species Winogradskyella echinorum. The sequence continues at coordinate 1,156,390 of NZ_JACOQD010000001.1, forward strand.
TAAGATATGTTGATTTGCTGCTCATATAAATAGATTCTGAAGTGAGTTCAGAATAACAAAATTCTAAAACTTATTGTAATTGTTTCACGTGGAACATTAATATTATCTACCTAAATAAACCAGCAAAACAGAAACATCATTTGGTGATACTCCACTAATTCTTGATGCTTGAGAAATCGTTACAGGTTGAATTTCTGCTAACTTTTGCCTCGCTTCCATACTCATAGATTTTAGTATTGAATAATCAAAATCGGAAGGAATCTTTAGGTTTTCGAGCCTATTTAATTTATCAGCATTGTTTTTTTCTTTCTCTATATAACCTGCATATTTAACCTGAATTTCTGTTTGCTCTATAACTTCAGCGTCTAAGTTATTATCTTGTATATAGTCTTCAACCGCTTTAAATTTTCTAACATCTTGAGTCGTAATATTTGGTCTTGCAAACAACTTAAACATCTTGTCTTGTTGTTTAACTGGAGATGATTTTTTGGATTCTAAAACCGGATTAGCTTCTTCTGGAGTTACACTAGTGTCCTTAAAAAACTGAACAAAAGCCTCAGACTTAGATTGCTTTTCTTCCATACGTTTTAATCGTTTTTCAGAAGCTAAACCTAATTCGTAACCTTTAGGCGTTAATCTAAAATCAGCATTATCTTGTCTTAAGAGTGTTCTATATTCTGCACGAGACGTAAACATTCTGTATGGTTCTTCTGTGCCCTTTGTAATTAAATCATCTATTAATACACCAATATAAGCTTCATCTCTTTGCAAAGTAAAAGGATCTTTCTCTTGTACTTTTAAGCTCGCATTTATTCCAGCCATTAAACCTTGAGAAGCTGCTTCTTCATATCCTGTGGTTCCATTAATCTGTCCAGCGAAATATAAACCATCCACCAGTTTTGTTTCAAGAGTATGTTTTAATTGTGTAGGTGGAAAATAATCGTATTCTATAGCATAACCAGGTCTAAAGAATTTTACATTTTGAAACCCAACTACAGAACGCAACGCTTTAAATTGAACATCTTCTGGTAAGGATGTTGAGAATCCATTTATATAATATTCGCATGTATTCCAACCTTCTGGTTCTACAAATAACTGGTGCCTATCCTTATCTGCAAAACGGTTAATCTTATCTTCAATAGAAGGGCAATATCTCGGCCCAACACTTTTTATTCTTCCATTAAACATTGGTGAACGATCAAATCCTTCACGCAATAAATCATGAACCAATTCGCTAGTATAAGACATATGACAAGACCGCTGTTCTTTCAGAGGTTTTGTAATATCTAAGTATGAAAATTTTTCAGGATTATCATCACCAGGTTGTTCTATCATTTTAGAAAAATCTAACGACCTTCCATCCACTCTTGGAGGCGTCCCTGTTTTCATTCTACCAGAATCAAAACCAAGATTTACTAATTGTTCCGTAATTCCGGTTGCGGCTCTTTCACCAGCTCTGCCACCACCGAAATTTTTATCACCTATATGAATTAGTCCATTTAAAAATGTTCCATTTGTAAGTACTACAGACTTCGCTTTTACTTCTACTCCAAGTGAGGTTTTTACACCAACCACTTTGTGATTTTCTACCAACAAACCAGAAACCATTTCTTGATAAAAATCAAGATTCGTAGTTCCTTCTAAGAGCTTTCTCCAATCCTCAGCAAAACGCATTCTATCTGATTGTACCCTTGGACTCCACATTGCAGGCCCTTTAGACTTGTTAAGCATTTTAAATTGAATCGCAGATGTGTCGGACACAATACCACTATAACCACCTAGCGCATCAATCTCTCTCACAATTTGGCCCTTTGCAATTCCTCCCATTGCTGGATTGCAAGACATTTGAGCAATGTTTTGAAGATTCATGGTAATTAGCAAAGTTTTACTACCCATATTTGCAGCAGCTGCAGCAGCTTCGCTACCTGCATGTCCAGCACCAACAACTATTACATCATAAACTTCGTTAAACATTACTTATTATTTTAATTAAATAATCAACCTATTTTCTATTCTGTCATTCTGAATTTATTTCAGAATCTAACACATGACAATAATCAAGGTGCTGAAACGAGTTCATCATGACAAAACAGTGTCTTCATTATTATATTACCATTTGTTCCACGTGGAACATTATATAACTCTCAAAAATTCAGTCTGCAAAGATACATTGAAATGATGATATTTTCTAACGCTTGGCTAAGTAGTAATCTTCTTTAGATCGCATTAATAATTCGTCCTCAGTAGATTTGTCTTTATAGCCACAATAATGAAGAATACCATGTATAAGCACTCGAGATAATTCATCCGAGAATTTAACCTTAAAATCTTGAGCATTTTCCCTCACTCGATCAATAGAAATATAAATATCTCCATGTAGTTCTTTTCCTACCGAATAATCAAAGCTAATAATATCAGTTAAGGTATCATGATTTAAGAAATCTACATTTAGTTTATGTAGATACTCATCCGTACAAAAGATATAATTGATCTCCCCTTCTTTACAGTTTTCTTCTAAAATGGTTTTTGAAATCCAATTAGAAACCTCTTCGGAATGGTCTAGTTGAAAATCGGTTTCGTAATTAAAACTAATCATTGCTGCTTTTAAAATACTCTTGAATCTTTTTCTTAAAATGATTCTGCAAAGGTAGTGCTTGCCGATTTAATATTTCTGTAGTATTAAAATATTGTTTAGCTGTAGGTATTTGACTGATCTTAGTTTGGTTGAACTGTTTCTGATTAGTTTCAGATTTACGCTTAGAATCTTGTCCTTGCATAAAAGTAGCATTCTCCAATTTTAATAACTGATGCTGTAGATCCATCATTTTTTGAAGTGTTTGATTAGTAAAACCAGAGTTTAACAAATCGAGCTCAATATCTTCCATTTGCTTTATAAGTTGTCCAGCAGATTGTATCTTACCATCCTTAGCTAATCTATCTTCTAAAGCTTGTCTTAATTGTTGTTGCTGTTGGTAAATTTTAAACAATTCACCATTCTGTTCTTCGCTTCCACCTTCTCCATAACCATCATTTTTGTCTCCTTCACCTTCATTTCCATCGCCACCATTTTTTCCGGTTTTGCTATTCTTACCTCCATTACCATTCTCACCTTGCTGACCATTTTGATTACCCTCACCATTTTGCTTACCGTTTTCTCCACTTTGTCCACCTTCACCAGCTTTACCTTGTTGCTTACCGCTTTTTCCATTTTCACCTTGCTGACCATTTTGACCTTCTTGACCAGCTTGTCCTTGTTCACCAGGTTTTTTGCCTTTGCCGTCCTTTCCACTCTCACCATCTTCACCAGGCTTTTCTCCCTCACCATGTTTTTCACCATCCTTTCCTTGCTCACCTTCTTTGCCTTGCTCACTTTTTTTAACACCTTCCTCCATTTGCTTATTCAGCTGTTCTTGACTCATAATGATATCTGGTAATTGTTGTCCACCTTCACCTCCTTGTCCAGGTGATGGATTCATTGACATTTCCATATTATCTAATACATCACTTAAAAAACTTGCTAATTCATTACTAGCCGTTATAGCATACTGCTGTGACGCCACACCTTGATATAATCTGTTCTCAGTAAGTAGACCAAGCGATTTATCTATATTAAAATAAACGTCAGTTATTTGAGAATTTACCTTTTCCGAAAGTTTTGGCTGTCTTAATGATAATGCAAACAAACTATCGTCTATATGTTCAAAGTGTTCTCTAAGATTACTTTGTTCTATAATATACTTTCCGTACTTATTGTTGTTAATGTCAATCTCACTAAAAGTGTTCATAAGTTCCTCTTGATCAAAAGAATAGAGTAATAGATTCTCTAATATCTGACGAAGCGTATCAATGTCTTCAGACATTTGGTCGCCACCTCCACCACCTCCAGCTGCTGCTTGTTTCATCATTTCGCTCATTTGCTTCATTTTCTTAGCTGCCTTTTTCTGCTTTTCTTTTGCCTTTTTTTGTTGCTCTTGAGCTTCTTGTGGCTTTTGCTCGTCTTCAGATTGCTCTTTCTTTTCTAGAGCTTCCTTAGCCTCTTTTTGATCAAACTTTATTTCATCCTCCAAAAACTCATCTCTCGGTACATTTGTAGGCTTTTTTAATTGTCTATCCTCTCGTTTTAAATCCTCAATATCTTTTTGAAGTTTATCAAACTCTTTATTTAAGTTATTTTGAGCTTCTTTTGTGTTTTCTTTTTCTTTTTCTGATAGCTTTTCTTGTTCTTTAGATAAATCATCTAATTGTTTAGAGATTTTCTCTGTTTTCTTCATTACATAAAAACGCTTAGTCAACTCTAAAAGCTGTTGCATGCTGCGCTTTTTATTTTTGTTTTGCTTAGCTAATTCTTCTAGTTTTTGTGTAAATTCCTCTTTGTTGATTTTATCTTTTAATTGCTCTAATTCTTCAAGCAGTTTTTCATCCTTTTTAAGTTGCTCTTCATTTTCTTTTAAACGCTCCTTTAGATCTTCTTTGAATTGATCATCTTTCTTTTCGTCTTTTTGAAATTCCTCTAAATTATCTTGAAGCTTTTTATTGAAATTTTTCATCAACTGTTCTTGACTCTTCTGACGCTTTAAAAACTCTTCAAACTTCTTTTTATCATTAAAATTTAGTTGTTCTTTTTCTTTTTGTGTTTTTGAAAATTCTTCGAGTTTTTTGTCTTGTTCTTGAAGCTTATCAAATGTTTTACTAATATCTTTTATAGTTTCATTTTGTTCGTTGAGTTGTTTTTGCTCTTCTTCTTCTTTGGTTCTTTTTCTATAACTAAAAACAGAACTTTTTGTGCGTTTATAATTGTGTAATGCATCATTATCAAATACTTCAAAGTACAGTTGATAGCTTACTCCAGCTTCTAAATTCAGCTGATTAGGAAAGGCACTTACAAACTCGCTAAAGTTAGACTTAGAGATAATTATAGGCTCTATTTGCTTTTTAGACTCATCATCAGTAGGATAAAAGACCAATTGTAGTTTACTTAATCCATAGTCATCACTAGCTTGTCCGTAGAAATACAGACTTTGTTGGTCAATAGAATCCTTTTGAACTTTGATGCTCAATTCTGGATATATATCTCTAACCACATTAATATTATAGGCTAAATTTTCATAATCTACCAAGTCACCATTGCTTGTTGTAATACTATAATTATAATTTTTATATAAACGCTTAGTCGCTTCAAATTGACCTGATTTATCACTACTAAAAGCTAGGGTGTCATCCGCATAAATATTAACTGCAGTTGTAGATTTTGTTTTTGCTCTCCATGTTACTTTTGTGCCCTCGGGAACTACTGCTGAGCCTGTGCTTTTTAGTGTTTCGTCTTGTTTTTTGGTATGAGATGGGTAATCTAAAACCATTTCAAAATTTACCAAATTGGGCGTGTTTATAATTTCTAAAACATAGGGTTTAGATACTACATTATTAGCAGACAATGTAAATTCAACTTCTTCTTTAGGTAGACTAAACGTATATTGAAATTCACCAGGTGCTAATTGTTGTAAAAAGTAAGATTGATCGTTAAATTTAATCTGAGCGTTTTCTGGAATAACATCACCAACAGCTGAAACTTTTAACTTAAAATCTTTATTTTCTATCGCTTGCAATGATTCGTTAACTACAAAAAATTGAAATGGCGCTGGTGGTTCATAAGCAGTTTGATAATTTACAACACGCTCATAACTATCGCTAAACCAATTTATCTTACCAGTAATTATAGACAATAATAGAATTGCAACCGGAATTGCAGCATACTTTAAGTATTTGGTGTTTGATTTAAAATTAATAGCCGATTTAAACGGAATTGGCTGTAGCTCTTGAGACTTCTGCTCTATACTAGCAATTAATAAATCGGATTGAGTTGGGTTCTGATTCAATTGAAGCACATTAAGCAACTTATCATTCACCTCAGGAAAATGATTTCCGATTAATGTTGAAGCCGTTTCGTAATTAATACCTTGACGTAATTTAAACAAATGCGCTAACGGAATAGCGATAAATTTTATAAACAAACTAAGTTCAACTGCTATAAATACCCAAAATAAGATGGTTCTAGCGGCTGGATTTAGCCATAGCATATATTCTACAAACAATGTTACAATTAGATATAACAAACCAATGGCGAAAAATAATATTGCGCCTTTTAGTAGTTCGTTGGTGTAATACCTTTTAATGAACTGCTCGAGTTTACTTTTTATGGTTTCAAAATTGCTCATATACTATTCTAACTGACTAATCTACAATTTTATTTTAATAGCCAATTCCTTAAATGTGGTAAGATTCTGTTAATTTAGAGGTTTTGAGTGTTAAATGAGGTAAATTTAAATGAAAGATCTTAAATACTTAGCTGCATTTTCAATTCCCTTAGTCTGTTTTCTTGGATTATTCTACAAAGGCTATTGGTTGTGGGCAACTCCTGTTTTTTCATTTGTCTGTATTCCTATATTAGAACTTGTTTTTCCCGTAGACACAAATAATATTAAACCAGATGAGGCAGATAGTAAATTAAAGCTAAAGCTTTTTGACTGGTTACTCTACTTCAATTTACCTATCGTTTTTGGGCTCTTAATCTTTGGTTTAAATATTGTTTCAAACAACACCTTACAAACGTATGAATTTATTGGAATGGTATTTTCAGTCGGAATCGTTTTAGGTGTCAACGGTATTAATGTAGCACACGAACTTGGCCATAGGCAAACAACTAACGAACGCTATTTAGGTAAAGCTTTACTGCTTCCTTCTTTATATATGCACTTTTATATTGAACATAATTTCGGACATCATTTACATGCGGCAACACCAGAAGATCCTGCAACAGCCAGATATAATCAGTCTGTTTACTCATTTTGGATCACCTCAACAGTAAGACAATATTTAAAAGCTTGGAAAATTCAACTTAGCTTATTAAAGAATAACAATAAAAGTTTCCTTTCTGTAAAAAACGATATGTTTTGGTTTGCTGTTATTCAAGTTTCCTATTTGGCTGCAATTATGTTATTTTTTGGGGTGACCGCATTCATTTTCGCCATTTTAGCTGCTATTGTTGGTTTTGTACTACTCGAAACTGTTAATTATATTGAACATTATGGCTTATTACGTTTAAAAACAAAATCAGGACGCTACGAACGCGTTAAGGAAATTCATTCGTGGAACTCTAACCATGTTATCGGTAGAATTGTACTGTATGAGTTAACTAGACATAGCGATCATCATTATAAATCATCTAAAAAATATCAGGTTTTAGATTGCCATGAAGAGAGTCCGCAAATGCCATTTGGTTATCCTACATCTATGGTGTTGGCTATGATTCCGCCATTATGGTTTAAAATAATGAATAAGCGTGTGCCTAATACTATGATTATAGATTAGATTTCTATTCCTCGATTAAGAAACTTTGAACTTGAAACTTTGACGTTTGAAATTCAAAAATCTATCTTTGCGCGAGATTCTGAAATAAATTCAGAATGACAAATTATTCCGATTTTTCGTTATGTCAAAAAAAGTACGTGTGCGCTTTGCGCCTAGTCCAACAGGACCTTTGCATATTGGCGGTGTAAGAACTGCTTTATTCAATTATTTGTTTGCTAAAAAACATGGTGGTGACTTTGTCCTTAGAATAGAAGACACCGATCAAAACCGTTATGTTGAAGGTGCTGAAGACTATATTGTAGAATCACTTAATTGGTGCGGTATTCCATTTGATGAAGGTCCTGGGAAAAATGAAAAATTTGGTCCTTACAGACAAAGTGAGCGTAAGCATTTATATAAGCAATATGCAGATCAATTAATCGATGCTGGTAAGGCATATTATGCTTTTGATACTTCAGAACAGCTCGATGCTCATAGAAAAGGACATGAAGCTGAAGGAAAAACTTTTATATATAATTGGCATAACCGCGAAAAAGGACGTTTGGTGAACTCTTTGGTTTTAACTGAGGAAGAAACAAAAGCTAAAATTGAAGCAGGTGAGGATTATGTAATTCGATTTAAGTCTCCACAAGATGAAACGTTGGCTTTAAATGATATTATACGTGGAGATATGTCTATTGATACTAATGTTTTAGATGATAAAATATTATTTAAAAGTGACGGTATGCCAACCTATCACCTAGCTAATATTGTTGATGACCATTTAATGGAAATTACACATGTTATACGTGGTGAAGAATGGTTACCATCTTTAGCATTACATAAACTATTATACGATGCTTTTGGATGGGAAGCTCCAGAATTTGCACATTTACCTTTAATATTAAAACCAACAGGAAAAGGAAAATTAAGTAAGCGCGATGGTGATAAAATGGGCTTTCCTGTGTTCCCATTAGAATATACAGCACCAGATGGTACGGTTTCTAGAGGCTATAAAGAAGATGGTTATTTTGCTGATACTGTGGTAAACTTTTTAGCATTTTTAGGTTGGAATCCTGGTTCAGAGCAAGAGATTTTTAGCTTAGAACAATTGGTTAACGACTTTGATTTAGCAAGAGTAAATAAAGCTGGTGCACGTTTTGATCCGGACAAAACCAAGTGGTTTAATCATCATTACATGCAACAGCAATTAGACTTGGATTTGGCTTCAGAATTTAAAACCAAAAACATCCTATTAAAGGATATTGATGTTAATTATATTGCTTTAGTTGTTGGTTTAATAAAAGAGCGCGCAACGTTTGTAAGTGATTTTTGGGAACTAAGTCATTTTTTCTTTGTGTCACCCACAGATTATGATGAAAAAGCATCTAAAAAAGCTTTGAAAGAAGGTACAGATGAGATTTTAAATAAAGTTGTTGACTTAGTTAATTCAACAGATGATTTTACTGTAGAAAATCTTCAAACTAACATTAAAGATTGGATTACTGATAACGAAATTGGATTCGGAAAAGTAATGATGCCTTTACGTTTAGCACTTGTTGGTGCTTTACAGGGACCCGATGTGTTTGATATTATGTATATGATAGGTAAAGCTGAAACCGTTAAGCGTATTGAGGCTTTGGTAGAAACAACAAAATAATTTTTACGAGATTTTGAAACAATCACCTCGACTAGCACAACGTGACAGTTAGAGATAATGTTTAAAAGGTAATTATTGCTGTAAAGGCTAATAAGGACTGATTGCCTTTAAATTCTTTGTTATTACCAATATCTAGGTCTTTATCATTTAATTTTCCTAAGATATTTGTAAACCCATAAATGTATTGTGCTCTTAGTTTTAACCTTCTCACACCTAAAGAAAGGCCAACAGCACCATTAACATTAAAGTTAGATATTTCTCTAATGTCTTCCGTTAGTAAATTGTCGTAGCCAGAAATAATATATCCTTCTTTAGAATCGTCTTCAAGTTCTAATTCACTGTTATATTGCAACATTGGACCTGCATCTATTGTTAAATTATTACTGATTAACTTTAAATGGAATAAAAAGGAAATATTAGCTGTAAACATCTTGTATTCAACATATTCCTCAGTTAAACTTCCAAGAGAAGATGCGTTAATATCAATATGGTTTTGAGATAGTTGTATATTATAACTCAAATTATACCACCTATGCGGAATATCTACAGACGCAGCCATACCTCCTATAAAACCAGAGTTTGCTTTTGTCTCAAAGTTATCAGTCATGATATCAAACTGAGTAATACCACCTTGTAGACCGATACCGTTTTTTATTTTGTAATTTTTACCTTGTGCAAAACTAATTGTAACAAAACCGATACAAATAGCTACTAATAAGAAGTGTTTTGTGTTTTTCATGCGATTTTGGAGCTGATTACAACAAACCTAAGAAAATAATTTAATATTACTTACTTTTAGTCTTTCATATTATCTAACCTTTAAAAAATGTGTTATGGGTCAATTTCTTTATGTTCCAATAATTTTTCTTGGATTAATCGTTATAATTTCTTCATTCTTTGTGGTGAAGCAACAAACTGCAGCAATAATAGAACGTTTTGGAAAATTCCAAAGCATTCGTCACTCAGGTTTACAATTAAAAATACCTTTAGTAGATAGAATTGCAGGAAAACTAAGCCTTAAAATTCAACAATTAGACGTTATTATAGAAACTAAAACTCTAGATGATGTATTTGTTCGTCTCAAGGTTTCTGTACAATATAAGGTAATTCGCGACAAAGTATATGATGCATTCTATAAGTTAGACTATCCACACGACCAAATCACATCTTACGTATTTGATGTAGTACGTGCAGAGGTACCAAAAATGAAATTAGATGATGTATTTGTTCGTAAAGATGATATTGCTATCGCTGTAAAATCTGAACTAAACGACGCCATGATAGAATATGGATACGACATTATTAAAACTTTAGTAACAGATATTGATCCAGATGCGCAGGTAAAAGAAGCAATGAACCGAATTAATGCTTCTGAACGTGAAAAAATTGCGGCGCAATTTGAAGGTGATGCTGCAAGAATATTAATTGTAGAAAAAGCGAAAGCTGAAGCCGAAAGTAAGCGTTTACAAGGACAAGGTATTGCCGATCAAAGACGAGAAATTGCTAGAGGTTTAGAAGAGTCCGTTGAAGTATTAAATAAAGTTGGTATTAATTCACAGGAAGCTTCTGCGCTTATCGTTGTTACCCAACACTATGACACCTTACAGTCTATAGGACAAGAAACAAATAGTAACTTAATATTATTACCTAATTCACCCCAAGCAGGAAGTCAGATGCTAAATGATATGGTCGCTAGTTTTACAGCAAGTAATCAAATTGGAGAAGCTATGAAGAATGCAAAAAACAAAAAGAATAATGATGAATAAATTTAAAAAAACAATGTTTGTGCTTATTATGGCACTTAGCATTAGTGCCTTTGCTCAAACAAAAGAGGATGCATTAAAAGATGCTACAACAACCTCTAAGGCAACGCTAAAAATGGACTTTAAAACCGTTTTAAAACATACGTTACCTAAAGTCGTTGAACTGATGGGCGGAGAAGATGCGGCTCTTACTCTACTAAAAAACACATTTGATGGTATGAAAACACAAGGTTTTGTATTTGAAAAAGCGGATGTTAATGGAGTATCTGAAATAGTAGAAGAACAAGGGCAATACCGTTGTGTCATTGAAGGTTTTAATCAAATGAAAATGTCTGGTCAACGCATTAAATCTAAGAGCTATCTCTTAGGAATTTACAATGATGTTGATAAATATTGGTGGTTTATTGAAGCCAAACAATTAAAAAATGAAGCTATGTTAGATATGGTTTTACCAAATTTTGAAACCAGTCTCAATATACCCGAAGACGATATGCAAATGGAACCTATAGAAGATTAAAAAGAAAAGCCTGAGTAAAATTTACTCAGGCTTTTTTTTGATAGGCAATTTTTTTTAAACCCAACCACAAACGATTGCATTCATTATAACCAAGGTAACCGTCCAATAACCAGAATTAATAAAGATAAGTTTCCAAGATTTGCGCTCAAACAAACCATTTATTGCTATTATTGGGAAAATAATAAAAAGACCTGCTAATAAACCGTGAAATGCTCCATGCTTAAATGTTCTATAGGCAGTTCCATAATCATCCATAAAGGCTTGAAATGATGGTAAAATATCATCTATAGCTGGATCACCACCTATCATTCCTAATGCACCAAACTGATGAATTGATAATGTCTGAGTAAAAAACGCTAATACAATTGAAAGAAGAAAAGAGACTCCAAAAATAACTCCCATATTTCCACTCTTAATTTTTTCTTCTGTCATACCCGCTTCCCGCATCCAGGTATTACCAAATAATATAGGATTATACCATAGAAACCCTAAGACCATTGGTACAACGGCAGCAACTAAAATTGCTAAAAAATTTAATTCCATTTTCTTTGATTTTATTAGTTAGTATAAATTAAATGTACAAAAAAACCTCAGAAGTATAATTTCCAAGGTTTTAGCAATATCTATTTTAGATTTTTTAATGTTCCTTTTTATATTTATCAACCATTTGATTTAGTTGATTTAAATAATTTTCTAAATCTTCTCTATTTAATTCAGCATTGTCGTTGGAGCCTCCTGGTAAAGTGCTCCTGGTTTCTCCTAAATATTTTTGAAGTTCAGGATAGTTCTCTTCAATATTCCTAATAACCTTAGAAATTTCAGTAAGTATGTCTCTTGTCGTTTTCATGATATTCAATATTAACTTATAACTTACTAATTAATATTAAAAATCACTCTCAATAAATTGTTAAAATATGTCAGTGGCTTCTGCAACTAAAAGCTCATTTTTATCTTCAATCGCTTTGGAGATAAATTGGTTAATTGCGTCATTACGCTCTAGACCATTTTTAAGCAACACTTTTAACGCAATCATTACGACAGTACGTGTACCGGCTTTTTTTGTAGCAGTGCCAAATAACGGTTCTAAATCATCGTAAGATACATCTTTAGCAAGATCTTGTATTTCAGCTTTCACCTTTAATCGTTTTTCTTCAGGTAGATTGGTGTATTTTTTACCAAACTGCTGGATAACACTTAAGGGAGGTCTTTTTTGTTGTGATTTATTTTGTTGGCTTTGATTATTTTGAGACTTAGGCTTTTGTTTGGCCCAACTATCTCGCAATCCAACCGTTTTATTAAATACTAATTTTTCAGCTGTAGAATCGTTATCTACATTAAAATACCCTAAACGTTGAAATTGAAACTGCTCGCCCACTTTAGCCTCAGATAAACTTGGCTCTAAGTAACCTGTTTTGATATTTAAAGAATTTGGATTAATAAACTCCATAAAATCTTTATCTGCATGACTGTCTGGTGCTTCATCACTAAATAGGCGGTCGTACTCTCTTATTTCTGCTGTGATAGCATGCTTAATAGATACCCAATGTAATGTACCTTTTACTTTCTTTTCTGTGTCTTCAGTATAAGTGCAATGAATTTCTTCAATATCTCCATTTTCAGCTTTTACTACATGTTCCGCTTTTATTATATAAGCATTTTTAAGTCTTACCTCACCACCTAATTTTAGTCTAAAAAACTTGCTGCCAGCCTCTTCTTTAAAATCTTCTTTTTCAATATAAATTTCTCTAGAAAATGGTACTTTTCTATATCCAGCAGACTCATCTTCTTGATTGTTTTCAGCATCTAACCATTCCTCTTTACCTTCTGGATAATTGGTTATTACGACTTTAATCGGATTTAAAACAGCCATTACTCTATTTGCCGTTTTATTTAAATCTTCACGAATACAAAATTCTAAAAGTGAGACATCAATCACATTTTCGCGCTTAGCAACACCAACTTTTTCAATAAATTTTCTGATAGAATTTGGCGTATAACCACGACGACGTAAACCAGAAATAGTAGGCATACGAGGGTCGTCCCAACCAGACACCAAACCTTCTTCTACTAAACGTAATAATTTACGCTTACTCATTATGGTATAGCTAAGATTTAAACGTGCAAATTCGTGCTGTTTTGGTGGTAATGGTAATTTATCCTTACTATATTCATAAACATGTTCTTTAAACCAATCATACAATTTTCTATGTGGCTTAAATTCTAATGAGCATAATGAATGTGAAATCTGTTCAATATAGTCGCTTTCTCCATGCGTCCAATCATACATAGGGTAAATACACCACTCATCTCCCGTTCTGTGATGATGTGCATAAAGAATGCGATACATAATTGGATCTCGCATTAACATATTAGGATCTTCCATGTCTATTTTAGCACGAAGTACATGCGTACCAGCAGGAAATTCTCCAGCTTTCATGCGTTGGAATAAGTCTAAATTTTCTTCTACACTTCTGTTTCTATATGGACCAGCAACACCTACTTGTGTTGGTGTACCTTTTTGTTCTGCCATGGCTTCCGAAGATTGACTATCTACATAAGCCTTACCATCTTTAATCATCTGTAAAGCCCAATCATATAGCTTTTGAAAATAATCTGAAGAATACAATTCATTTTCCCATTTATAGCCTAACCATTCTATATCTCTTTTAATAGCATCAACATATTCTTGCTCTTCCTTTGCTGGGTTTGTATCATCAAATCTAAGATTAACTGGAGCATTATATTTTTCTCCTAAACCAAAACTAATACCTATTGCCTTAGTATGCCCAATATGCAAATAACCATTAGGTTCTGGTGGAAAACGAAAACGCAATTTATCTTTTGGTAAACCGTTAGCTAAATCTTCTTCTATAATATGCTCAATAAAATTGAGTGATTTTGTTTCTTCTGACATTGTAAAATAATAAAGTGTAAAATTAAGCAAATTGTAACATTTATCAACCATTATACACTTATAGTGTAAACCACATAAACACAAATAAAAATGAATTACAAATGTCCTAAATGCAATAATTCTACATACGAAGTCAGTGAAATGAGAGCTACAGGAGGCACATTATCTAAAATATTTGATGTTCAGAATAAAAAATTTACTTCTGTAACATGTAAAAATTGTTCTTATACAGAATTTTTTAAGGCTAAAACAAGTGCTTTAAGTAATATTTTTGATTTGTTTACGAATTAGAGATTCCTGCCTTCGCAGGAATGACAAAAGGCTTATTTTTGCATTATGGGAATAATAAAGGTTGAAAATATTAAAATACACGCCAATCATGGTTGTTTAAAAGAAGAAACCGCAATTGGTAGTGATTATAGAGTGGATTTAGAAGTTAAAGTAAATTTAAAACCATCATCCATATCTGATGAACTTAAAGATACCGTTGATTATGTTTTTTTAAATAAAGTAGTAAGAGAAGAAATGAGTAAACCCTCAAAACTTCTTGAAACTGTTGCACAACGTATTCTTACGCGTTTTTTTAATGAAGATAAAATGATTGCTAAAGCTACTATTTCTGTAAGTAAAATTAATCCACCAATTGGTGGAGATGTAGAAATGGTGACTATAAAATTATCGCAAAAGCGAAAAAAGTAAGCCTCTATAGGGTAAAACGTATATAATTTATATATTTGCCCTCGCAAAAGGGTGTCGTGGCCGAGTGGCTAGGCAGTGGTCTGCAACACCATCTACAGCGGTTCGAATCCGCTCGACACCTCAAAAACCTTCAACATTAGTTGAAGGTTTTTTATTTTTAAATTTTAAGAAAATTTGTAGTAATGATGACGCGGTTCGAATCCGAAAATAAGCAACCACTTCAAAAAGCCTTCTGCTAATATTAAGGTTTTCTTTATTCTTGAAATCAAATTATTATTATGCTCTTTTAAAAAGAAAATAATCAACAATTAATATTGTGTTTAGTAATACGATGCCAAACACAAACAGTTCCGACCCATAAGGCCAATGTTGAATCTTAAAAAGTAATCCGAAGAATAATGCAAATGATGTCATGCCTATTAAAACATAATAGATTACCCTTACAAATCCTTTAATCTTAAACTTTCTATTCTTGAAATAAGTAAGTCCTTCATTTATAAACCACCACAGAAATAGGATTAATGGACAAATTTCTAACACAAGCGGAAGATTAAAAAGATGAAAAGATTGAACCAAATAATTAAAAAGCCAGTGCAGAACAAAAGCTAATTTCACATAATCTAATTGTTTTTTGTTTGTTTTATACATAAACCTAATCGTATATAACACGCCTAGTAAAATACCTCCATTAAACATTAATTCAGTTGCATACGGCCAATGCATTACCTTAAATAAAGCACCAAAAAGCAGAATAACTAATGCTACTCGAATTGGTAAGGTTAATATTTTTATCTGATGGTCTTTCAAAATCTTAATCCAAAGGATTAACCTTTTCTATCTGCTCTTTGCTCTTTTTGTATAAATCTGGAAAGACACCTTGAGTTAATAGTAAAACACCAAAACCTAAAATTATTAATGCTACTATTTTTTTTGTCTTAAAAATTCGTCTTGGTGTGAGTTTACTTTTTAAGCGCTTAGCGGCTGCTATCTTAAAAAGATCTGCTAAAAAATAGGAAATAAGCATTGTAACAATAAAAATAAGCACTCCATTTTCGGAAGTTGTAATGGAGGTACCAATAACAATAAAACCTAGCCAACCTAAAAGAACACCTATATTGATAAAATTAAGTAAAAACCCTTTTATAAAAAGTTTACCATAATCTTTCTTAGGAATATCAACTCTATGATGTTCTCTTACTATAGTTCTGAATGATTTAGAGGTTTTAATGAAGCTAATAAGCCCATAAATAACAAGCAAAGCACCTCCAAAGACTAATAATTTAGGGTCATCTTTTATTTTATCTAAAAGCGTATCGGTACTTTTAAAAATGACTAAAATAAAAACTACGTCTGCTAAAATGACACCTAAATCAAATATAATAGCACTTGTAATTCCTTTAGTAACACTGGTTTCTAGTAAAACAAAAAACACAGGACCAATTGTAAAGGCTAAAATAATACCAAAGGGGATGGCTGTTAAGATATCATCAAACATGTAAATATGGTGGTTTACACAAATGTAATAAATCTATTAAGAATTTACATGCGTTTTATTCTACCTCCAAGCACACGACTTTCATCAACTTGTTTTGGATTACCATAAATAAATACATCACCACCAGCTTTTATTCTCACATCAACATATTCTGTAGCATTTATATAGGCTTCACCTGCGGCATTAATGCTCACTTCTGTTTGTTCTGTAATAAAATCTTCTCCATTAAAAGCACCACCTGTATAAATAGAAATATCTTGGTTTTTAGAACTACCTGAAACATTAAGAACACCACCAGTTACTGCTCTAAAGTTAGCATAAGTTGTATTTAACTCTGCTGTAATCTCAGCTCCTTCTTGCGTTTTTAAATCAATTTCGTATTGTTCAATGGGTTCTTCAATAGTAACTTTTGCTCCTTCATTAGCATCAATAACATCAACAGATGTGTAATGTAATATTATAACTGTATCATTGCCATCGTAGCTTTCTTCAAGATTCATTCTTATTTTAAGCTTTCCATTTTTATTAACAACTTCTACATCTCTCCTATTTTTCCCTGATACGATTACTTTGTTTTCATCTGATTTAATCATTTTTAAATTAATTAAATCATAGACTTTTACTGTAGAAAATTCACCTATTGTTTTTTCTAAAGTTTCTTGAGCTTGTATTTGAAAAGCTAATACTAAAACGATTATTAATATGTTTTTTTTCATTATATTATTTTAAGATAATTACCTTTTTACTGAACAACCATTTTAATTGAATTTGGTCACCAGACTGTTTTCTTACAATTCTTCTTTGTGGTGATAAAACAACAGTTAATGCAGCTGATATAGCTGACAACAAATACGTGTTTATATCACCAAACACCATTTGAATACTAAACCTAAGTATTAAATAAGTAACGAGAAAAATTAAGAAAACGTATAGGCTTGCTTTTGTACTTGTTTTCATTATGGTACGGCAACTTTAACAGCAGTTCCTGTAACGGAAACTCCAAAATAGTAACCTGTACCTACAGGTTCAAAATCTATATGGATACCTACAACAGCATTAGCACCTAAAGCTTTTGCGTGGCTTTGTAGTTTTTTAAAAGCTTCCTCTTTTAAATCATTTAAAGCATCTTCCATTTGTTGCGAATGTTTCTCTTTTCCTGCAAAAGCGGAGATATCTCGCATTTTCATACTTACACCTGTTACAATACCACAATAATCCATTATTTTATGGTGTTCTATTGTATTAGTAGTGGTTAAAATCATGCTTAAAATATTATTTAAAAATCAAATGCAAGATGCTGAAATAAATTCAGCATGACAAATCATTTTATTTAGATTCTGGTTTTCCAACCATATAAAAATCTAAGTGCTTTTTTACTAAGTCGGTGTTTTTCACTTTTACAACAACCTCATCACCTAATTGATATACAGTATCTGTTTTTTTACCAACCATGGCATATTGATCTTGGTCAAAATAATAATGATCATCTTTCATATCTCTTACACTTACCATACCTTCACATTTGTTAGATATAATCTCTACGTAAATTCCCCAATCTGTAACTCCAGAAATAACTCCTAAAAATTCTTCGTCTTGATGATCTTGCATAAAACGAATTTGCATGTATTTAATAGAATCACGTTCAGCTTTGGTTGCTAAATATTCCATATTACTAGAATGCTTACACTTATCCTCATAAATTTCTTCACTTGCAGATTTTTCTCCATCTAAATATTGTTGTAATAAACGATGTGCCATAACATCTGGATATCGACGAATTGGCGAGGTAAAGTGACTATAGTAATCGAACGCTAAACCATAATGTCCAATATTATGAGTTGTATATTCTGCTTTAGACATGGTTCTAATGGTCAATGTATCAACTAAATTCTGTTCCTTTTTACCAACAACATCCGTTAGTAATTTATTTAGAGATGAAGCAACACTTCCTTTATCTTTAAAATTTAATTTATGTCCAAAACGACCAACAACAGTCTGTAATTGTGCTAATTTAGATTCATCTGGCTCGTCATGTACTCTATAAACAAATGTTTTTTGAGGTTTCATTTTACCAACAAACTCAGATACTTTTCGGTTGGCTAATAACATAAATTCTTCAATTAATTTATTAGCATCTTTACTCGTTTTAAAGAAAACACCAACCGGATTTGCTTCTTCGTCTAAATTGAACTTTACTTCTACTTTATCAAAAGAAATTGCTCCTTCTCGCATACGTTGAGAACGCATTTTTTTTGCTAATTCGTCCATTTTTAAGATGGCATCAGCAATAGCTTGATCTGTTTTATAAGGTTTACCAGTTAAAGAAACTTCTTGTGGAATGTCATTGGTTTTAGATTCTATGACAGCTTGTGCTTCTTCGTATGCAAAACGCGCATCAGAATAAGTCACTGTTCTTCCAAACCATTGATCTTTAATTTCGCATTTATCATTCATCTGAAACACTGCAGAAAAGGTATATTTTTCTTCGTGTGGACGTAATGAACACGCTCCGTTAGATAAACGCTCTGGTAACATTGGTACTACGCGATCTACTAAATAAATAGAGGTTGCACGCTCGTAAGCTTCGTCATCTAAAACCGTTCCTGGTTGTACGTAATGCGATACATCTGCAATATGAATTCCTATTTCGTATAAACCGTTATCTAGTACTGTAAATGATAAAGCATCATCAAAATCTTTTGCATCCTTAGGATCAATGGTAAAGGTTAAATCTTTACGCATGTCTCTACGCTTCGCAATTTCTTCTGGCTTAATTGAAATATCTAAATTATTAGCATAAGCTTCAACTTCGTGAGGAAACTCTAATGGTAAGCCATATTCTGCCATTATAGAATTAATCTCAGTACCATGTTCTCCTGGTTTTCCTAAAACCTGAATTACTTTTCCATTTGGTGAATCTGCTTTTTCTGGCCAATCTTCGAGAGATACTAGAACTTTATCACCATCTTCTGCTTTGTTAATTTTATTAATAGGTACAAAGATGTCTGTATACATCTTAGGACTATCTGGTACAACAAAAGCAAAGTTCTTTTTATCATGAATTTGAATGGTACCTACATATTCCGTCTTAGCACGCTTAATTATATTGGTTATTTCACCTTCTTGCTTTCCTCTATGTTTTCTTTTGTAAGCGTAAAATTCTACTTCGTCACCATTTAAGGCTTTATTGATATTGTTAGAAGCAATGAAAATATCGTCTTCAAAATCATCTGAAATAATATAGCCATTTCCTTTAGATCCTAAATCTAAAATACCAGTGTAATATTCTGTATTTACAATGGCTTTAAACTTACCACGATCTACTTCTTCTATCTCTTGTTTAGCTTTTAATTGCGCTAATTTTTTTATAATCTGATTGCGACTACTAGCATCATTAACACCGAGTTTAGCAGCAATTTGTTTATAATTAAAGGATTGGTTTCTATCTTTTTTTAAAATACTTAGAATGGTATTTGTAAGGTTGGAAATCTTATTATTTGATGATCTCCTTTTTTTCTTTTTTGTCATTTAATTTGTAATCATATTCGTTTCCTAAAAGTGTTAGGAATTCTTTAATTTAAACTTAATTAAGGCGAAGAGAGGTTATTAAGTTTGCTACAAAGTTACGTTTAAAATATTTAATAGTGTTTTGTTATTGTTAAATTAATTAATAAACGCTGTAAAATTTACAGCGTTTTTAGTTTGAAATATGTTTGTAACTACTATTCTATAATCAGCTTTTTAGTGCCTTTTCCATTATTAGTTTCTATTTCTAAAACATAGATTCCGGCTGATAATTTTGAAGAATCAATAGTTGATTCTTTTGTAGTTAAAACTAATTGACCTAAATTATTGTAGATGCTTACAATTTTTAACTCGTTGCTATTGTCTAATTGAATAGTGAATTGATTTTTTGTTGGGTTTGGGAAGAGTTTAAAACTTGTTAATGTTTGTTCGTCAGTTGATAAAATAGTGCTTAAATCAAAAACACGCGCATGACCTGAATTATTTCCATTATCATTATTAGAAATTGCTCCAACTACTAAAATTAAACCATTTGTAGATAAAGATATAGACCAACCAAAGTCATTATAAGTATCTTCTCCATCAATATCACTACCAATTTGAGTCCAATTTCCATTAATTTTCTGATATACACGTACATGACCAGTAACATAATTATTAACAGGTGCTCCAATAGCTACAATCTCACCATTAGATGATATTGAAACCGAAGAACCAGATAAATCAGTACTAAATTCACCATCAATATCATCTCCTAACTGAGTCCAATTCCCTCCTATATTTTCATATACACGTACATGACCAGATCTATAACCATTACCACTATTGTAACGAGCACCAATAGCTACAATAACTCCATCTGAGGATAAAGATACAGACCAACCAGAATAATCATCTAGAGCCTCTCCATTAATATCATTACCAATTTGAATCCAATTCCCAATTATATTTTCATATATACGCACATGACCTGAATTATTTCCATTTCCATCATTATATGGTGCACCAATAGCTACGATATTACCATTTGAGGATAAGCTAATTGAACTTCCTGAAAAATCTTCTGATGCTTCACCATCTATATCATTACCAATTTGAGTCCAATTTCCATTGTTATTTTCATATATACGTACATGACCTGAATTACTTCCATTTCCATCATTACGATCCGCACCTATAGCTATGATATTACCATTTGAGGATAAGCTAATTGAACTTCCTGAAAAATCTTCTAATGCTTCACCATCTATATCATTACCAATTTGAGTCCAATTTCCATTATTATTTTCATATATACGTACATGACCTGAATTACTTCCATTTCCATCATTACGATCCGCACCTATAGCTATGATATTACCATTTGAGGATAAGCTAATTGAACTTCCTGAAAAATCTTCTGATGCTTCACCATCTATATCATTACCAATTTGAGTCCAATTTCCATTGTTATTTTCATATATACGTACATGACCTGAATTACTTCCATTTCCATCATTACTAGGTGCACTGATAGCTATTTTTGTTCCATCTGAGGAAGAAGATACAGACCAACCACAATAATCTGTAGGAAACAAACCATCTATATCTGACCCAATTTGAACTTGACTAAAGGCTAAAAAAGGAAATAAAATAAATAAGAGTAATAGTTTTTTCATAAGATATGTTTAATTAATGATTAGCTTTTTAGAGCTTTTTCCTTTGTTAGTTTCTATTTCTACAACATATAATCCAGGTGCTAATTTTGAAGTATCTATAATAGCTTTTTTAGAAGTTAAAACTTTCTGACCTAAGTTATTGTAGATGTTTGCATTTTTTAATTCTGTAGTATTATTTAATTGAATAGTGAATTGGCTTTTTGTTGGGTTTGGGTATAATATAAAGCTATCTAAACTTATTTTATTTATTGATAATATATTACCTAAATCATATACCCTAGCTAAACCATTTCCATTAGTTCCTGCAGAAAAAGCACCTGCTATCAATGTGCGTCCATCTGAAGATAAGGCAACACTATTACCTAATTGATCACTAATATTTCCTTCTATATCTATTCCTCTTTGAATCCAATTACTAAATATTGGATTACTATTATTAAATTGAAAAACTTTAACATGCCCTGAAAAACTAGCATTATTACTATTATTTGGGGAACCAATTGCAACAATATTACCATCATTAGATAATGCTACTCCCATACCGTAATTATTATCTTGAGCATCACCATTTAAATTTTGACCTAGTTGTGTCCAAGTATTATTTATTAGTTTGAAAACTTTTACTTCTCCAGAATTTGAACCATTAGGGTCAGCAAAATATGCGCTAACAGCTACTATTTCACCATTTGAAGATAAACTAAGAGAAGCTCCTAAAGTGTCGAATATATCTGTTCCAATTATATCTTGACCTATTTGAGTCCAACTAACCCCATTATATTCATAAACTTGTACTTTTCCTCTTGAATCATTTAATCCATCTTGATCTCCAATAGCTATCCTATTTCCATCACTTGAAATATCTATATTATTCCCAAATTTGTAATTTGAATAACCACCATCTATTTCCTGTCCTATTTGAGTCCAAATACCATTTATATACCTAAGAATTTTAACTGGTGTGTATTCATAAGCAACCATAACAGTAGTCCCATCTGATGATAATTCAACTCTGTAACCAAAACTTTGAGCAACACTTGGTGTACCATAAATTTCTTGACCTAATAATGTCCAAGTATTATTGATATTTTTAAAAATTCTTACATGACCTGAATTAATATTATCATAATATCTATATGAACTAATAGCAATAATTGATCCATCACCAGATAAACTGAGACTAATACCTTCTTCATCATCCCCAGTAATACCAACTATATCTTGTCCTATTTGAGTCCAAGTACCATTTAAATTTCTATAAATACTTATACGCCCTGGACTATTACCAATAATGTTACCAGGTGATCCAATAGCAATAATTGATCCATCAGACGAAATATCAACCCTTGTTCCAGAACTCTCATAATCATTTCCTAATATATCTTGACCAATTTGTGTCTGGCTAAAACCTATAAAAGGAATTAAAATAAATAATAGTAACAATTTTTTCATAAAAGCTAAATTTTAAAGATTTGTATAACAATAATAAACTTTAAAACAAATACTTATAAATTTACAATGTTAAATAATGGTAAAAATCTACTTATCAACACATATATACATATTATCATTTTTCTTTTAAATTTTAAAAAATAAAATAATGGTTATTATAGTCTGTGAATAGTTACTATAACTTTTTAGACTTTTATTTTGAAAAGTTGTAGTTTACATTTTACTATAATTTAGTTAACATTAAATTTACATATAACTACTTCATTTTTAAGCTAAATTAAAAAGCTATTAACATCTGTTAATAATCGATGTTAATATAAAAAGCTTATATATATATTAGAAAAAGCTGTTCATTTCTTTACAAATTATACTTAATAACTTACTTTAAAAAAATGACTAACTAATTAGGTTATTTCAACACAATATTTGATTGGAAAAATAAATAGATAATCCTAATTTATCTTTTCACTAATTGTAAACAGTTATTAACAAGTAGTGATCATTTATAGATACACTTATGAACAGTAACTATACTTGCTTATTAAAAATTAATTATCAAACTTAAAACTTATGGATAAGTATAGTATTATTAGTTATGCTTACTTATTAGCAATTATTAACTTTGTAAGGATATAACATAGATTTTAAATTATGAAAATTTCAATAGGTAACGATCACGCAGGTCCAGATTATAAATTTGCAATACTTAAGCATTTACAAACCAAAGGTTATACTATTACTAATTATGGTACTGATACTTTAGATAGTGTAGATTATCCAGATTTTGTACATCCTGTTGCAAAGGATGTAAATGATAATAAAGTCCATTTTGGAATTTTAATTTGTGGTAGTGCTAATGGTGTTGCTATGACGGCTAATAAATATCAACATGTAAGAGCTGGAGTTTGCTGGACAAATGAAATTACTGAATTGACACGTCTACATAATAATGCTAATATAATCTGTATTCCTGCACGTTTTACGTCAATACCACAGGCTATTAAAATGGTTGATACGTTTTTAAATACTAAATTTGAAGGAGGACGTCATCAAAATAGAGTGGATAAAATTCCATTATCTTGTTAATACCAATATAAAATTGGTATACAATGGGTTATTCTCACTCTCATAATCATTCTCACAATCAAAAAGATTTACAAGGTCGAAAGCTTTTAATTTCTATAGTATTAAATATAGTCATTACTGTAGCTCAAGTTATAGGTGGATTAGTTTCAGGAAGTTTATCATTATTAAGTGATGCTTTACATAATTTTAGCGATGTTATTTCTTTATTAGTAAGTTATATTGCCGCTAAATTGTCTAAACAAAAAGCCTCTATAAACAGAACTTTTGGCTATAAGCGCGCCGAAATATTAGCTGCTTTTATTAATGCTAGTACTCTAGTTATCGTAGCTATCTTATTAATTATTGAAGCAATTAAGCGTTTTACAGATCCTCAAGAAGTGGAGTCTAACTTAGTAATTTGGTTGTCACTTATTGCTATTATAGGTAACGGTCTAAGTGTACTTTTATTAAGAAAAGATTCTAAAAACAGTATAAATATGCGATCAGCATATCTACATTTATTAACAGATATGTTAGCAAGTGTTGCAGTACTTATTGGTGGATTATTAATGAAATATTACCAATTGTTCTGGGTAGATAGTCTACTAACATTGTTAATTGCATTGTATTTAATTTGGGTTGGCTATGACTTACTAAAAACATCTACTAAAATGTTGATGTTATTTACACCAGATGATATTAATATTAAAGAGGTGGTAAGAGCAGTAAATAAGTTACCTAAGGTGAATAAAATACATCACGTACATATCTGGAATTTAAGCGATGAAGAATTACACTTAGAAGCGCATTTAGATTTAAGAGAAAATATTTCTACTGCTGAATTTAATGAGTTACTATTAGAAATTGAAAAAGTGCTACATAAAGAATTTAGTATTAACCATGTAACCATTCAACCTGAGTATAATAAAGAAGATCCTAAAGAAGTAATAGTGCAAGACTAATGATAAAGATAACAACTAAAACCTTTAATGAATTAACAACTCAAGAACTTTACAATCTGCTACAATTAAGATCTGAAGTTTTTGTGGTTGAGCAAGATTGTGTATATCAAGATATGGATGGAAAAGATCAAAAAGCGCTTCATGTTTTAGGCTATAAAGATGAAGAATTAGTGGCTTATACTCGCGTGTTTAAACCAGGATATTATTTTGAAAATGCTAGCATTGGTAGAGTAGTAGTAAAAGAAAACGAAAGAAAATTTAAATACGGTTATGATATAATGAAGGCCTCTATAGAAGTTATAAAACAGCATTATAATGAAACAACCATAAAAATATCTGCACAGACATATTTAAAACGTTTTTATAATAATTTAGAATTTTTTGAAGTGGGAGAGGAGTACCTTGAAGATGGTATTCCGCATATAGTAATGATTAAATCTTAATCAGAATCTTTTTTATAAATTTTAGTCACTAATATTTCAACACGTCTATCTAATTCTGGAGCTCCACCTAAAGGTTCTTTTCTTCGCATACCCACAAACTTCATTCTGTAAGGTCTTACACCTTTTTTAACAAGATAATCATAGATATATTTTGCTCTTGCTACAGAAAGGTTTCTTTTTTTAGTTTTGCGATCAATTGCATCCCTTTCTCCTTGTGTACAACATACATGACCTTCTATTGTAAAATAAACATTTGTTCTTTCTGCTAATATTTCAGCAATTTTATCAAGTACAGGTTTAGAGTCTTTTGTTAGGTAACTATAACCTGTTCTAAACAACAAATTATCTAATAAAATTTTATCTCCTTCTTTTAAATCTCCTTTTAATAAACTTTCTGTTTTATTTTCTTTAACCTCTTTTGGTTTAGGAGGAAAAACGGGTTTTACTATAATTTCAACTTTACGGTTTAAACCCCTTATTTTACTGAGGTTTTCTTCGTGTACAATATTCAATAAAATTTCACCTTTACCATCAACATTTGTTATAACGGATTCATCAAATTCGTTATTAGAAAATACGGTTCTTATAGCGTCTGCACGTTGTTGCGAAAGGACTAAATTATAGTTATCACTACCTCTATCGTCGCAGAAACCATATATAGATATTTTTTCAATATCCATATTTTCTATTTCAGATAAAAAGAGTAATAATCTACTGTGTTCTGTTTCTGGAATATTGAATTTATCAGTGTCAAAATAGACTTCGTGTTTCAGCTCTTGCTGAGAAAAAGCAAGTTGAAAACTAAGGGTTAAAAAAATAAGTAGGGCTTTCATTTTCTTTTAATTTTCTTACAATTCGAAAATTTAAATAATGTTAAATATAAAAAAAATTAATTTCTACCTCAAAATACTTGCATATTGTGTAGGATTATTGAGTATACTTAACGCTTTTTTTATTTCTAAATTGTTAGCTGTGTAATAGGTATATAAGCCTTCACTATAGAAATAACGTTTAATAATTTCGTCTGTAAGTAATGATTTTAATTGTGTTTTATTACTACTAATTGCATTAGATTTATACTGCTGTAGTGTTGAAGTTAAATTTTTATACTCAGAATTAATAACTCCATCTAACTCTTCTTCCTTAGCAACTACAATAGCATCTTGTAGTGCTTTTTCGGTTTTAGTTTCAAAGTTAAATCCACTTTCTTTTATAAAGTTCTTAAAGTTTTTAAACTCCGAGTCGGATAGTTTAAAACTTTTTAAATCTTCAGCCTTGTGATTGTAATAATAATCGGTTGCAAAATTAAAAACTAAGTTTTCATTCAATATGGCTTTTGTAATAGGTGTTTGCTTAGAAAATTCTACCTCAATATCTGGTTGAACTCCACCTCCATCAAATACATCACGTCCATTTTTGGTTTTAAAGGCATTATAGTTTTCTTTTTTTGTTCTAGTTGCCTTGCCATTTTCATCTCTATTCCAGTAATCTAACGCTTGGATACATCGTCCTGAAGGAGTATAATATCTTGAAATTGTAATTTTCATTTGTGTACCATAAGTTAAAGGTTTAGGTCGTTGTACTAAACCTTTACCAAAGCTACGTGTGCCAACTACTACAGCACGATCCATATCTTGTAATGCACCAGATACAATTTCACTAGCAGAAGCACTACTGCCATCTACTAATACCACTAAAGGAATTTCGGTGTCAACAGCTTCGCGTTTTGTGTAATAAGTTTTATTATACTTTTTAACCTTGGATTTTGTTGTAACGACTAATTGGTCTTTCGGAACAAAAAGATTTGTAACATTTACTGCTTCATTTAATAGGCCACCAGGATTACCTCTTAAGTCTAAAATTAATTGTGTAGCTCCTTGATTTTTTAAAGCTTTTAGAGCGCTAAAAGTTTCAGCAGAGGCTTTACTATTAAATTTTCTTAAAACAATGTAACCTGTTTTATCATCAACCATAGAGTAGTGAGGTACAGCTTTAATTTCTAAAGATTCTCTGGTAATTTTAACCGTATTAACTTTTCCTTGTCTTTTATAGGTTACGCTCACTTCTGTACCAGCTGCTCCTTGTAATAAATTTGCTGCATCGTCTTTAAAATCCGCTACTGTTACTTTATCTACCTTTATAATCTCATCACCAGCTTTAAGACCAGCTTTATCTGCTGCATAATTCTTGTAGGGTTCTACAATAACTAATTTATCTTTTAGAGTTAAAACTTTAGCACCAATACCTGTGTAATCACCAGCGTTATTAATTCTAGCAGATTCAACATCTTGTTCGTTATAGAATTGAGTGTATGGATCTAAATCATCTAGCATGCTCTTAATGGCTGTATCCATTAAATCACCTGGATTAGTGTCATCCACATAATTCATGTTGATTTCTTTAAAAAGCGTTGTAAATATTTCTATTTGCTTCGCTATTTCAAAAAAATCGTTTTTGAAAGCTGTGGTACTTATAAAAATAACTACAGCCAATAGAGGAAGCATTATTTTTTTATGTAATAGTTTTTTCATGTTTCAGAAGTTTTGTCGATAAATTTATCAAACAACAATTTCGTACTCTTGTTTAGTTTATCAAAAGTTGTTCCATCTTTGCTAAGGTATAAAATCATAAACGCATAAGATGTTGAACTATTGTTAAAATATAGTGGTTTATTAAGCCTGTAAGCTTCTCTTAAAAGGCGTTTTATTCGATTTCTAGCTACTGCAGTTTTATGGAGGCGTTTACTTACCGAAACACCTGTTTTTAGTTTACTACCGTCTTCAAATTCGTTTTTAAGGTAGATTAAACGAAGGGGATAAGCCGTAATAGCCTTGCCTTCAGTAAAAAGCTGTTCAATAAGTTTTTTACTTTTTAGTTTATCTTTTTTTGAATATTTGAAGCTCATTTAGTAAAGTAAGATTCTACAAAAATAGAAAACCGCACTGATTAGATGCGGTTTTATTATACATATATCTATTTAGTGATTATTCCTTGGTAAATGTATTGTTTTCGCGTTTTACATCAGCCAACATTTGCGAGGCATCAATTTCAACTGATTTTACAGCTTTATTTGCTTCAAAAGTATATGTTGGCATTGCCCAAGCCCAATCGTTAATAATGGTTGCAGAAGTTGGTTTTTCACCGCGCATCATTTGTAATGGAATGTAAAATTCTTCTGTAGATCCATCTGTATAGGTTACTGTAAGGTCAATAGGCATTGGCATTAAACCGATACGTTCTAAAATAATTGATTTTCCTTCAACAGCTTTAACACCATAATCGATTGTGTTTGTAGTTTGCGCAAAATCGATTAAGTACCAATCCAATTCTAAATCTGTAATTCGTTCTGCTGTACGAACAATATCCATTGGTTTTGGATGCTTAAATGAAAAATCGTTATAATATTTTTTTATGGTCTTTTTTAAGTTGTCTTCACCAATTATATAACCTAATTGTGCCATAAAAACAGCTCCTTTACTATAAGCAGCTCTGCCATAAGCTCCATTTAAGGCGTAACGATCTGCGTGCGTTGTTAACGGTTGTTCTATACCAGAATTTGCTAAACTTATGTAGCCTCTATAAGAGCCTATTAATGGGTTATCTCTTGGTTCTTCACGCAAAGAATTCATTGCTAAAGCAGAAATATAACTTGTAAAACCTTCGTCCATCCATTCGTGTTTAGCTTCATTTGTTGCTAGTAAAAATTGAAACCAAGTATGTGCTAGCTCATGTGCTGTTACACCAACTAAACTACCAAAACTACGTTGACCCGTAATAAGAGTACTCATTGCATATTCCATACCTCCATCTCCACCTTGTATTACCGAATATTGCTCATAAGGATACTTACCAACATTTTCACTAAAAAACTGCATTAACTTTACTGTTTCTGGCTGTAAATTTTTCCAGTTATCTAGATATTTTTGCTCTAAGTCTTTTTTGTAGTAAAAATGAAGCATTGGTCCATTAGGCACTTGCATTGTATCATGGATAAAATCGGGATCTGCAGCCCAAGTAAAGTCATGAACTTTTGGTGCTTTAAAGTGAATTGTTTTCTTTCCAGATTTCACTTTTGGTTCTCCTTGTTGATATCCAGTACCACCCACTACATAATTTTTATCAATAGTTAGCTTTACATCAAAGTCTCCCCAAACACCATGAAACTCTCTTCCGATGTAAGGATCGGCATGCCAACCTTCATCATCATATTCAGCAAGCTTAGGGTACCATTGAGTCATTGATAAAGCCACTCCTTCTTTATTATTGCGACCAGAACGGCGAATTTGAACAGGTACTTGAGCATCAAAAACCATATCAAAAGTTACACTTTCACCCGGTTGAATAGGTTGATTTAGTTTAACTTCTAAAACAGTACCTACAGTTTCATGAGAAATTGTTGTTCCATTTTGTTTTAATGAATTTACCTTAATATAACCTATCTCATTAGGTTGTAGTTTATTAATACGATCACCAACTCTTGGATCTGGATCTTTAATGGTACGTGAGCGCACATCCATTTCACTTCCAGGCTGAAAAGCATTAAAGTACAAATGATAATATACACGATTTAATACATCTGGCGAATTATTGGTATAAACTAGTTTCTGTTTTCCTTTGTATTGAAAACTATTAACATCCATATCAATTTCCATTGCGTAATCAACATGTTGCTGCCAATAGCCATTTTCAGAAACTTTTGTAGTTTTTTTAGAATTTTGAATTGGGTTTTCCGTTGCACCACACGAAAACATTAGCGCAATAACTGAAAGACGAATTAAAATATTTTTCATGTTTATTTGATTTTTGAAGCCATTATTAAGGCATTATAAGCATTAGCTATTTTTCCAGATTTAGACAATTCTGCAAATGGTTTTACGTTTGATGCATCGCCACCTACAACCACTTTATTAGTAAGAGATAAACCAGAATCTAATATTACTTGTTTTACCTGTGCCGCTGTTAAATTAGGATATTGAGAACGAATTAGTGCTGCAATACCTGCAACAGCTGGAGCTGCCATGGATGTACCACTATTAAAATCATATTCATTTTCTGGCATTGTGGAATATATGGCAGAGCCAGGAGCAAAAATATCGACATTCTTTTTTCCGTAGTTAGAAAAACTAGATACCATTTTAGAGCCATATTTAGAGGCTAATGAACCTACTCTAATATACGTATTAGAAACTTCAACGAAATTAACGTTATCATCTGGGAAGTTTGGTTTTACATCTACATTTTCACCATCATTACCAGCCGCATGTACAAATACAACATCATTGTCTGAAGCATATTTTATAGCATCTCTTACCCAATCTGAATGAGGTGAAAATGATTTACCAAAACTGCCGTTAATAACCTTAGCTCCATTATCTACAGCATATCTAATTGCTAAGGCAACATCTTTATCGTACTCATCACCTCTTGGCGTAGATCTAATTGCCATAATTTCTACATTATTAGCTACACCATTTGCTCCTTTTCCGTTATTACGTTCTGCAGCGATAATACCAGCTACATGTGTTCCATGAGATTCTGTTTTTTCTCTTGGTTTTACATTACCATCTCCATAACCTATGTCATTTAGATTATTAATATCATCACCTGTTTTACGACCAGAAAAGTTTTTATTAAGATTATAATTTAATGTATTATTAGCCCTTTCTATTATACCAGTAATTTCGTCTTTTGCTTTAGATAAACTTGCTCCGTCTGCACTAGCATATATACTTTGTGCAACTTGTTTTGCTTGAGCCAGTTCTTGGTTTTCTGTTTCAATGGCATTAACCTCTTCAATTGTATAATCTCTTTTCTTAAAGTGATTAGCTAATGTATTGTCAGATTTTTTAACTACTTGAAGAATTTGTTCGTATTGTGTTTTGTTACTAGTGTATTGCTGGTATTCTTTTTCGTATAAAGCTTTTGCTTCATTATAACGTGGGTCAGAAGTATTTCCACTAGCTAAAAGACGTACATATTCTAATTGTTCGTGATAGGTATCTCCTAGAAAGTTCCAACCATGAATATCGTCAACATATCCATTATTATCATCATCTATTCCATTATTAGGTATTTCATCTTTATTGGTCCAAATAACATCATCTAAATCTTCGTGGTCTATATCTATACCAGAATCAATTACAGCTACAATAACCTTAGTGCCTTTTTTATTCTTAATGATTTCTTTATAGGCTTTATCTACAGCCATACCAGGAATAGTATCATTGACTAAGTCTAAATGTCCCCAATTTTTTTCTTCAGCTTCTGTTAAGTCAGTTACTTTTAATGGTGAAGAATCAATATTTTCAATTGGAGTGGAAAGAATATCTGATGTACCACCACAAGCTAAAAATAGTGTCGCGGAAAAACAGAGATAAACAAAGGGTTTATGATTAAATTTCATTTAAATATATTTAGTTAAGAAGTGTATTACAAGTATAAGTTTCGTTAAGTCGCACTCCCTTTTCGGTGTGTTTAACGGTTATGATTTCGTTATGCGCATCATGTTCTAAAAATAGGTAAAAATTTTGGTCTGCTGCCATGTTTAAAAACAACTCTTTTTCATTAAGCGTTAATAAAGGCCTTGTGTCGTAACCCATAACAAATGGCAAAGGCAGATGTCCAACGGTTGGTAATAAATCTGCCATAAAACAAATGATTTTTCCTTTATAATTTATCATAGGAATCATTTGCTTATCAGTATGGCCATCGGCAAAGAAAATGTCAAATCCTAATTCAGAATTTTTCAAAATTGGGTCTCTACTAACGGATGTAAACTTTAGCCGACCACTGTCTTCCATGGGCAAGATATTTTCTTTTAAAAATGAAGCTGCCTCTCGTCGATTAGGTTTTGTGGCCCATTCCCAGTGGTCTTTATTACTCCAAAAGTGTGCGTTTTTAAAAGCTGGTTCATAACCAGTTCTATCTTTATTCCATTGAATACTTCCGCCACAATGGTCAAAATGAAGATGGGTCATAAAAACATCAGTAATATCATCTCTATGGAATCCATATGTAGCAAGTGATTTATCTATGGTATCATTTCCCCAAAGAAAATAATAACCATAAAATTTTTCGCTCTGCTTGTTTCCCATCCCTGTATCGATTAAAATTAAACGATTACCATCTTCAATTAGCAAACAACGTGCCGCAATATCAATCATATTATTGTTATCCGCTGGATTTGTTCTAGTCCATAATGATTTTGGGACGACGCCAAACATTGCGCCACCATCTAGTTTAAAATTACCAGCATTAATAGGATATAATTGCATCTACAAAATTTTCAAAGTCTCGCAAATTACTAAAAGCTTTAAAAATAATAGAACTAAACCTCAATTAATTAAATGATATTTAACAAAATTAATCAAGGTGATTTTTAGGTATTTTCAAAATAGTGTTACATTTATATATTATGCTCATTAACTAATTTTAAATAAATTATGGCAAAGTCTAAAATAAAGGTGAAAAAGATGAAATTATTGAGATTTGGCCGTGACTTTGAACCAGACCAAAAAGTTATCTTAAGAGATTATTTGGCTATTGAGCGTACGCGTTTAGCTAACGAAAGAACATTGCTTTCTTATGTAAGATCATCATTATATTTACTGCTTGGAAGTATAGCGTTTTATCAACTAAAAGAATTTGAAAATTTCAAATATTTAGCACTAGTGGCTTTAATTTTTAGCGTGGTGTTTTTTGCTATTGGTGTCTATCGATTTATGCTTTTAAAAAGAAGTTTAAAGCGGTTGTATTATAAAAGCGAAATAAAAGAATAAATAGAGTTTAATTAAAAATCATTGTCTTTTAGTGCTTACCAATTACTAAAAATTTAATTAAAACTCAACACACATTAGGAATAGAAAAACCAAAGTCTCCACTTTATAATCTATTATATTTTCGTTTACAAGAACCCAAATCACATTATGATACTTTAATAATTATAATTATTTAGTATTTTCACAAAAAAGTAAGCAGATGTTAGAGTTAGCAGGAATCATTATATTAGGAATATTAGCGCAATGGGTGGCATGGAAATTTAAAATTCCTGCAATTTTACCGCTAATTTTAATTGGTCTATTGGTTGGCCCTATTGCGGCTGAATTCTTAAGTGAAGATGGTAGTAAATGGATAGAACCTATTTGGAATGGTGAAAAAGGATTATTTCCTGGAGATAGCTTATACTATTTTGTATCATTAGCCATTAGCATTATTCTATTTGAGGGAGGGCTGACATTGAAACGATCAGAAATTAAAAATGTCGGACCTGTAATTACTAAGCTAATAACACTTGGCTCTGCTGTGACCTTTTTCGGAGCTGGTATTGTTGCTCATTTTATATTTAATTTAAGGTGGGACTTATCCTTTTTGTTTGCTGGACTTATTATAGTTACAGGACCTACTGTAATTACCCCTATTTTACGAAATATTCCTTTAAAGAAAGACATTTCTACAGTATTAAAATGGGAAGGTATTTTAATTGATCCAATTGGTGCTTTGGTAGCCGTTTTAGTGTTTGAGTTTATAAGCGTTGGTGGCGATAGTGGCTTTACTAAAACCGCATTGATAGAATTTGGAAAAATTGTACTATTTGGTACAACTTTCGGGTTCACATTTGCACATGCTTTAGCTTTTGCTATTAACAAAAAATTTATTCCGCATTACTTACTTAATGTGGTGTCACTTTCTACCGTATTATTGGTCTTTGTAGAATCCGAAATATTTGCTCACGAATCTGGCTTATTAGCGGTTGTAGTAATGGGTATGGTGCTAGGCAACAGTAAATTAGATAATATTAAAGAACTTCTATACTTTAAAGAGTCTTTAAGTGTGCTGCTTATTTCTATCCTTTTTATTTTGTTAGCAGCTAATATAAATATTGAAGATTTACAATTATTATACACATGGAAAACTGCTGCTCTTTTTGCAATTGTGGTATTTGTTATAAGACCTTTGGCCGTTTTTATAAGTACACAGGGCTCTAAACTTACCTTAAACGAGAAACTCTTTATAAGTTGGGTAGGGCCACGTGGTATTGTTGCAGCAGGTATTGCCTCATTATTTGGAAGCAAATTATTAAAAGAAGGAGTAGTAGGTGCAGAGTATATTACTCCATTAGTTTTTATGATAGTTCTTGGAACTGTTTTACTTAATGCCACTACAGCGCGTCTGTTTGCAAAATTAGTTGGCGTATTCTTAACCAATTCTAACGGTATTTTAATTATTGGCGCGTCTAAAATTTCGAGATTATTAGGTCATTATCTTGAAAAAAATGGAAGACATGTTGTTCTTATAGATAGCAATCAAAGTAATATAGCTAAAGCCAAAGAATTAGGTTTAGAAGCGTTTGACACCAATATTTATTCCGAAACACTAACAGATAATATAGAACTTAACGATGTGGGTTATTTAATGGCCATGACTGGAAGTTCTGATATCAATAAATACGCTATTAACAAGTTTAGAAAACAGTTTGGTGAGAATGGATCATTTAGATTAATTACTACAGATGAAATGAATAATCCAGATGATAATCCTAAAGAAGGTCTTTTTTCTCAAACCGATGATTATATAAATCTTTCTGAGGTTACAAGAAAATATCCATCAATTCAAGAAATAAAAATCAAAGACAAAGCGCATTACCAAAGCCTCATCGATATTACTAATAAAGATAAAGACATGATACCTTTGTTCTTTATGGATAACCTAGGGGAACTTCATATTATTTCTTCAAATAATAATGGTATAGAAACAATTGAACCCGAATCTAAACTTGTGTATTTAGGTAAACCTTTTGACGTAGAAAAAGTGGCTCAAGAAGAATAAATGGTTAATTAAAACAAATACGTTGTTCTAATCATTTAATTTTAAAACAGCCATAAACGCTTGTTGAGGTATTTCTACATTACCAACTTGGCGCATACGTTTTTTACCTTTTTTCTGCTTTTCGAGTAATTTACGCTTTCGTGAAATATCACCACCATAACATTTAGCTGTTACATCTTTACGAAGTGCTTTTACAGTTTCACGAGCAATAATTTTTGCTCCAATAGCAGCTTGTATAGGAATATCAAATTGTTGTCTCGGAATTAACTCCTTTAATTTTTCACACATTTTTTTACCAATATGCTGTGCATTATCAGCGTGTATTAAAGCCGAAAGCGCATCAACAGGCTGCGCATTTAATAATACGTCTAGTCGCACTAATTTAGATACTTTCATACCAATTGGCGAATAATCGAAAGATGCATAACCCTTAGATACCGTTTTTAAACGATCGTAAAAATCGAAAACAATTTCAGCTAATGGCATTTCAAAAATTAATTCAACCCGTTCAGTGGTTAAATAAGTTTGATTAATAATCATACCGCGTTTTTCTATACATAAACTCATTACGTTACCAACAAAATCAGATTTTGTAATAATTGTAGCTTTAATATAAGGCTCTTCTACACGGTTTACTGTGGTTGTTTCTGGTAAATCACTTGGGTTATTAACTATAAAAGCAACATCTGGCTCTTTATTAGTATACGCATGGTAAGATACGTTGGGTACTGTTGTTATAACCGTCATATCAAACTCACGCTCTAAACGTTCTTGTATAATTTCCATGTGCAACATACCTAAGAATCCACAACGGAAACCAAAACCTAAAGCAGCAGAGCTTTCTGGTTGAAACACTAAAGAAGCATCATTTAACTGCAACTTTTCCATAGAGGCACGCAATTCTTCGTAATCTTCAGTGTCAACAGGATATATACCTGCAAAAACCATCGGTTTTACATCCTCAAAACCTTCTACAATATTGGTTGTAGGGTTTGCAAAATCTGTAATGGTATCTCCCACTTTTACTTCCTTAGCGGTTTTAATACCTGTAATTAAATATCCAACATCACCAGCTTTTACACTTTGTTTTGGGACTTGATTTAATTTTAAAGTTCCAACTTCGTCAGCAAAGTACTCCTTGCCTGTAGCAACAAATTTAATTTTTTGCCCCTTTTTAATTTCACCATTAAAAACTCTAAAATAGGTTTCAATACCTCTAAATGTGTTATAGACAGAATCAAAAATTAAAGCCTGAAGTGGCTCGTCTACATTTCCTTGTGGAGCAGGAACACGCTCTATAATAGCTTTTAAAATTTCATCTACACCAAAACCTGTTTTTCCACTAGCATGTATCACTTCTTCTGGATCACAACCCAATAAGTCAACGATATCATCAGTAACTTCCTCTGGGTTTGCGCTTGGTAAATCTACTTTGTTAAGCACAGGAATAATCTCTAAATCATTCTCTAAAGCTAAATACAGGTTAGAAATGGTTTGCGCCTGAATACTTTGTGCAGCATCAACTATTAATAATGCTCCTTCGCACGCTGCAATAGAACGAGATACTTCATAAGAAAAATCTACGTGTCCAGGTGTATCAATTAAGTTAAGGATATAGTCTTGCCCATCGAGTACATATTCCATTTGTATAGCATGCGACTTAATTGTAATACCACGCTCACGCTCTAAGTCCATACTATCTAATAGTTGGTCTTGTTTTTCACGAGCAGTTACAGAGCCAGTATAATCTAATAAGCGATCTGCAAGCGTGCTTTTTCCGTGATCTATATGTGCAATAATGCAAAAATTGCGAATGTTCTTCATCTATCGATTTCTATAGCAATATTAAGAGTGCAAATATAATTGATTTCTCGAGCTTTACAGTATCTAAAACCACAATAAAAGTTACGGTTATTGTAGCTATATTGCAATGTAATTACG
The DNA here is from genome assembly GCF_014297365.1 of Winogradskyella echinorum. Classification (GTDB taxonomy): domain Bacteria; phylum Bacteroidota; class Bacteroidia; order Flavobacteriales; family Flavobacteriaceae; genus Winogradskyella; species Winogradskyella echinorum. The sequence goes on from NZ_JACOQD010000001.1 coordinate 1,193,650, forward strand.
TAAAAACCGTAATGTAAAGTAAAAAACAATTTATATATTGCAGAACAAGCCTAACTAATGATCACTCACCTACGATATTACCTAAACGTAATTTTTTTTACGTTGAGTTTTACATTATTTGCTCAAAATTTATCCATTTCAGGGAAAGTAATTGATGCAAACGGTAGCCCTATAGAGTTTGCTAATGTGATTATTTCTGTTGAAAATGAAGATTCATTTTTTAAAGGAACTTCAACCGATGACAACGGTTTTTTTAAACTAGATAACTTATCTGTAACAACATACTTTATTAAAATAAGCTATATAGGATTTGAGGACTTTGAACAGAAGATTGTACTCTCTGGAAATTTAGATTTAAAAACCATTCAGCTTAAAGTGATTCCTGAGAGTTTAGATGAGGTTACAGTTATTGCCAAAAAACCAGTAATAACTCGAAAACCAGACCGATTAATTTTTAATATAGAAAACACTGCTTTAACTGAGGGCTCAACGCTTAGTGTTTTAAAAAACACACCTAGTGTAATTGTTTCGGATGGTAGTATTAATATTAAAAGTGCACCAGCCGCAGTTTATATAAATAATCGCAAAGTACAATTGACCACAAATGAGCTTATTCAACTCTTGGAAAGCTCACCTGCCAACAATATAAAGTCGGTTGAGGTAATTACAAATCCACCTGCAAGTTATGATGCTGATTCTGGCTCAGTAATTAATATTATTATGAGCAAAAATTTAGTGACTGGTTATCGCGGAAGTGTTGAAACCAATTACACTCAAGGTGTTTTTCCTAGATACAATGCTGGGACTAGTCATTACTTTAAAAACAATAAAGTTAACTTCAATGTTAATTATAGTTATTCTAATAAAAAGATCAATAGAGATCAAGATGACACAGTTAATTTCTTAGATGACTCTAACCAAATTGATGAAATTTGGAAATCTAACGTAAATAGAAACACGTGGTCAGAAACACATAATCTTAATCTAAATTTCGACTACTTTATTGACGATAAAAACACAATAAGCCTCACCAGTACAGGTTTATACACTCCTTATTTTAAATATAAATTAAAGAATAACACCAATATCTCTGATGAAAACGAAAACTTTTTATCACGTTTTACATCAGACAACTTGTCTAGAGATACAAAATATAACATTGGTTCTGACCTAACATTTAGACATGAGTTTAATGATGATGCGAGTATAACGTTTAATGGACATTTTACAGTTTACGACTATGAGCGCGACCAAAATGTGTTTAGCAACTTTTTTGATCAAAACAACACATTTGTAGATGATTCTGAATTTAATACACTAGCAAACCAAGACACAAAGATTATTACAGGGAAGGTAGATTATAGTTTACCGATTAACGAGTCTTCTAATTTTGATGCTGGTTTTAAATATTCTAATATAAACACAGATAGCGATATCACAAGATTGGATATTATTAATGGTTCTGAAGTTGTAAATACAGATAATACGGATGCGTTTAAATATGACGAAAAAGTGTTTGCTGGTTATTTAAATTACACTAAATCTTGGGGTAAATGGGACATTAATTTAGGGTCAAGAGCAGAGCAGACTAATATTGAAGGTCAATCTTTAACATTAAATGAAACCAATAAACAAGATTATTTAAACTGGTTTCTAAACGCAAGCTTATCTTATCAACTAGCAGAGAAAGTAAGTGTTTATAGTAGCTATAAACGCAGTATTCTTAGACCGAGTTACACGGATTTAAATCCCTTTAGGTTTTTCTTAAATGAAAACACTGTTGTTTTGGGTAATCCAAATCTATTGCCAAGTTATAGAGATCATTATAAAATAGGAACTAATTTTTTAGAGCATTTTACTGTTGAAGCTTATTATATGAACTATGATGGTGCCTTTGAAGAATTACCAAGACAAAATAACGACACTAATATTATTGCTTTTTCACCCACAAACTTAGATAAAAGGGTAGATTATGGTTTCGACTTTGCATTTGATTATTATCCTACAAATATTTGGAATTTGTATTTTTTAACGTCGTTTTATAATATTAAGGAAGAAACTAATTTTGGAGAAGGGTCTGTGGAACAAAACCAATGGTCTAATTATAGTCAACTAACAAACACACTTTCATTGTTAGAAGACAGAAGTTTAAATGTGAGTTTGTTGCTGGTATATGGAAGTAGAAACCTACAGTACTTTACATTACTTGAAGAACAATTAATATCTGAGCTAAGTATTACTAAATCTATTTTTAGCAAAAAGGGAATGATAACATTATCTATACACGATTTGTTTAATAAACAAGATTTTGATACTTCAACAAAATATTTAAATCAATTTAATTCAAGTTTTATTGATCTAGATAATCGTTATGTAAAACTAGGCTTTCGATATAACTTTGGTAACACCAAACTTAACACTAACGAACGCACAACAAGTGCAGAAGAACGCGAAAGACTTAAAGATTTAAATTAATCTTGCCATTCAGCAATAAACAAGTTCGTATCCCGTCCTCCGCCATTATTCCTGTTAGATGAAAACGCCAAATACTTACCATCATTAGAAAATACTGGGAAGGCGTCAAATGTTTCGCCATGCGTAACACGTTTTAAGTTCTTTCCGTCAATATCAATGAGATATAAATTAAAAGGAAAGCCACGCTCAGCTTCAAAATTAGAAGAGAATAAAATTTTCTCACCCGAAGGATGAAAAAACGGACTCCAATTGGCATTTCCTAATTCGGTTAATTGTCTTAATTCAGAACCATCTGCATTACAGATATATAATTCCATATCTGTTGGTTCTACCAGACCTTCAGCTAGCAAATCTTTATATTCTTTAATTTCTTGATCCGTTTTCGGACGTGAAGAACGAAAGATTAATTTAGTACCATCTGGCGAAAAGAAAGCACCACCATCGTAACCTAATTCGTTTGTAATTTGCTTTACATCACTTCCATCAATATTCATGGTGTATAACTCCAAATCGCCACTTCTAGTTGAAGTAAATACAATTTTATCACCTTTTGGAGATACAGTAGGCTCGGCATCGTAACCCACTTCATTGGTTAATTGCTTAACGATATTGCCCTCTAAATCAGCGACAAAAATATCATAGCTATCGTAAATTGGCCAAATGTATTTTCCGTTTTTACGTAGAGGTGTATCTGGGCATTCATCATCTCCTAAATGTGTGGAGGCATAAATTATATGTTTATTATCTGGTAAGAAATAAGCACATGTCGTTCTTCCTTTTCCGGTACTAACCATTGGTGGAGCAATGCTGTCTGTAAAGGTTTCATTAGCATTCATTAAAAACATTTGGTCGCAACCTACATTCCATTTGGCATTATTAGACTGAAATACTAATTGCTTATCATCAAAGCTCCAATAGGCTTCAGCATTATCACCACCATAAGTGACCTGTCTTATAGATTTAAAGTGAGTTTCTTCAGGGTAAATTAAAGACTCCATTTTTTTGGTTGCACCAGATGTCGTATCTGTATTGTATTTTGAAGCTTCATTTTTACAAGATGAAAATGTTATAAGTAGAAGTAAAACAACAGTAAATCTGTTCATAATAAAGAATTATAATAAATGGCTTTTAATGCCTAATTTTGGGCAAAAATAAGGTATAGATATGAAAAAAATTGTTTTTTTATTTGTTTTAGTAGGATTAGTATCGTGTAAAAACGATAAGAATAGTTCTGAAAGTAAGTTCATATATGAAAATAGAATTAAAGACGACGTTGCGTTTTTAGCAGACGATAAATTAGAAGGTCGCCAAACCGGAACAGAAGGTGAAGTACTGGCTTCAGAATATATTATAAAACGTTTTAAATCTATTGGACTGCAACCAAAAGGAACAGAAGGCTTTTTACAATCATTTTCTTTTAAACCAAAGACGGACCCTCATAAAGAAGTAGAGTTTACCACCAATGCAGACAGCACAATTACAGGGCACAATGTTATTGGTTTTATAGACAACAAAGCAAAAACCACCATTGTAATCGGCGCACATTATGACCATTTAGGTTTTGGAGGAGAAGGTTCTTTATATCGTGAAAAAGATAAAGCTGTACATAATGGAGCAGATGATAATGCCAGTGGAGTTGCTGTACTATTGAATTTAGCTAGTCGTTTAAAAGTAAAAAACGATAATACCGAAATTAAAGACAAAAACAATTATTTGTTTATGGCGTTTTCTGGTGAAGAAATGGGCTTATTAGGTTCTAATTATTTTTCTAAAAACCCAACTATCGAGGCTAAATCTATCAACTACATGATTAATATGGATATGGTTGGTAGAATGAAACCAGATAGCACTTTAGCGGTTTATGGCACAGGAACTTCGCCAATGTTTAAACAAACTTTAAAATCTAACAACGACAAATTTAGATTGGTTGAAAATGAAAGTGGAGTAGGTCCAAGTGATCATACTTCCTTTTATTTAATTGATATTCCTGTTTTACATTTCTTTACTGGTCAGCATGAAGATTACCACAAACCAGGTGATGATGCTGATAAGTTGAATTACGAAGGAATGAATTTGATTTCAGATTATATCTTTAACATTATTACTGACTTAAATGACAACGGTGAACTAGCCTTTAGAAAAACAAAGAACGAAAGTGAAGAAACGCCAAGATTTAAAGTAGGTTTAGGTGTAGTGCCAGATTATTTATACGACGGAAAAGGAATGCGAATTGATGGCACACGAGAAGATACTCCGGCTTTTGCTGCAGGTTTGCAAAAAGGGGATGTGGTAATAAAACTAGGTGATAGTGCAGTTACAGATATGATGAGTTATATGAGAGCATTGTCTGTTTTTGATAATGGTGATGAAGCTGCTATTACCGTAAAGCGCGGTGAAGACACAATTGAAACTAAAGTGAAATTTTAATATAATTATTGCTAATAAAAATATTAATGTAAATTTGGTGCTTTACCAAAAAACCAATTCCCTCAACACATGAAAAAACTTTTATCACTTTTCTGCCTTTTTACTTTATTAACAGCCTTTACTTGTGAAAACGAGCCATTAGATTCTGATGTAGATTTAGAAACAGGAGATACTAATTTAGATTTAATAGGCACTTGGGATTTAGTAGAATTTAGCACAACTTTAGGTAACGAAATGGATTTTGCCGGGCAAATAATTACTAGCGATTTAGATGTTTACAGTACAGAGACTAATTATATATTAGAATTTACAGCAAATACTTTTACTACTAACGGAAATTATTCATACAACGCTAGTGTTGTTGTAGATGGAGTAGAATTTTCAAATGAACCTTATACTTTAGATAATGTTTCAGGTAACGGATCGTATTCTACTAATGGAAATGAAATGACAGTTGATGGACAATTTTTTGAATTTTCTTTTGAAGGAGAAATGGACAGTAGTGCCTTAGAAGGTGAACAGACAGCAACTTTTGAATTATCTGAAGACGGCCAAACACTTACGTTTACCCAAAACGAGATTGTTGTAACAGATGATGCTGCAACAGGAACTACAGTTACTAGCAACGTCCAAGGATCCTCTGTTTGGGTTAGACAATAATTTACTTAAAAAGCTTTTTAAAGCAACACTAATCAAATGAACAAGAAAGACTTTATATCTAAAATTCATTTGATCATATCTGTGCTGATTGTAATTCCAGTTTCGTTTGTTTATGGATTTAAACCAAGCGCTGAGTTTAATATTTATTTAAACACTATTGACGAACACAACTTCTTCAAAGCCATAATGGGTCTGTATTTAGGCTTTTCAATTTTGTGGATTTTAGGAATTTTTAAAGCCAATTATTTAAAGTTAGCATTAGTTTCTAACATCATTTTTATGTTAGGTTTAGGTTTTGGAAGAATGCTGAGTTGGTTTATAGATGGCACACCAACTTTTGGTTACCAATTTGGGGCTTTTGCAGAATTATTTTTGGGGTTTTATGGACTTTGGGTTTTAAAAACCACTAATAAGTGCACCACAAATTCCTAAACTTATAATTAAATAAACAACTGCAAGTATAAACAAGATCTTTGCGGCCTTTTTATTCTTTTTGAGAACAGCAAATCCAATAATTGCTAATAGAATAGCTGGCCCAAACATTATGGCAATAATGAGTGTTAATAAACCGTCTAAATTTCCAACCTCTAATAGTTTCATATTTTATAATTTAAAATCATAGGCCTCCACAAATACCGAAACTTATAATCGAGTAAACAGCAGCTATAATTAAAATAATCTTTGCCTTTTTTTTATTTTCTCTTAGCGTTAATAGCCCAACTACAAAAAGGACAATTGGAATTCCAATTGCAATAAATATCATCAACAAAATAAACAAACCGAAACCGTTACCCTCTATTAATAATCGTGTCATACGACTTCGTTTCTGAGTTCTTCTAACCTAGCCTTCTTATCATCGCGATAAAACAAATTCATGGTTTCAAAAGGAATAATTTTATTGTCTTTATCTACGATATGTACACATGATTTTTTAATGGCTCTTACATCAAAATTATAGGCATCTATAAACTGCATAATAATCACTCTAAATAAATTATCATAACCCAAATTTGGTGCATCAATATTAGGCAAACAGCACATTATAGATTTTAAGTTTTCTTCAGCAACCTCAACAGAATTTCCTGTGCTAAACAATTCAATCATTTTATCTTGTAATTGATCATCTTGCTCATAAATAATTGTGTTTTTGCTATTGTCGAGTAAATCGTTCGGATTTATATATCGTGTAAGAGGAAAGACCTCATCTCCTAATTTTAGTGCATAACCCATAACTAAAGCATCAGGATTACAGGGAACAGGCAACAAATCATCAGGATTAAAAATGTCGGTTTGTTCCATTATTTTTCTTCGGACTTCGGTTAAAGTCATTCTATCCGTTTCAGGATTAAAATTATCTAAACGACCAGCAATTTGTGTGGGCTGAAGCGTTACTCCTCGCACACATTTTTGCTTTAGAGCATAGTCTATAATTTTTCCTATTTCACCATCATTTAAACCTTTTTGAAGCGTTACTACCAATGTTGTTGATAGGTTGAGTTTATTTAAGTTTTCAATCGCTTGTTTTCTAATGTAATTTAAATCAGCACCACGAAGCTCTTGTAAAACACTATTTTGAAACGAGTCGAATTGTAGATAGATTTCAAAATCTGGTGCGTAGGTTTTTAGACGTTGAGCAAATTCAAAATCCTTGGCTATTTTAATTCCATTAGTATTCAACATTAAATGCCTAATAGGAAGTGATTTTGCATAATCCATAATTTCCCAAAATTGAGGGTGAATTGTGGGTTCACCTCCTGAAATTTGCACCACATCTGGTTCTTTTTCATTTTTCACAATAGTATCGAGCATGGTTTTAACCTCTTCCAAAGTTCGGTGCCTACCATATGTTGGTGAAGAACCTGCGTAACATGTTGGACAAGTTAAATTACAGCGGTCTGTAACTTCTACAACTGTTAAGCAACTGTGCTGCTCATGGTCTGGACACAAACCACAATCGTAAGGACAACCATAATGCGTTTTTGTATTAAAGGTATAAGGAGTTTCACTGGGTTTGTTATAGTTTCTAATGTTTTTGTAATACTCAATATCATCTGCAATTAACACCTTAGAATTACCGTGTTCGTTACAGCGTTTAAGCATGTAAACGTTATCATTTTCAAACACGATTTTTGCATCTACACGCTTTAAACATTCAGGACATAGACTTAATGTAAAATCGTAATACGTATATTTTCTAACGGGCATTTTTTATTTTTTGAATGATGAAAGAGCTATAATACAACCAACAAATTACACATAATAGTTGAATGGTGCTCATTCCAATAACATAAAAAACATTCGGCTTTAAAAACTCTACAAAAAATCGGAATCCGAAATAAAGCAGCATAAAAATTTTGAATAGCTCTCCATTCTTTAAGTTTGAATTGTTCCGAATCCATTTTAAGCTAAAGAACAAAACAATTAAAAAAACAAGTTCGTATAGGGACGTCGGATGACGCAGTAAGCCATCACCTAAATCAATACCAAATACTGAAGTTGTTACTTTTCCATAAGTAAATTCATTGATGCCAGATAGAAAACAACCAATGCGTCCTATAAAAATTCCGAGGATAATAGGAAGTACAAACAAATCTCCAGAGGACTGTTTTTCTGCAATAATTTTCTTTGCTAATTCTACACCAAGTAAACCGCCAAATAAACCTCCCATTATGGTTTTTGTATTGAGTAATTGAAGCAGGTTTTGTTGAGAGAATTCAATTAAAGGGTTTTCTAAAAACCCTATCAATCGAGAACCAATTAATGCACCCAAAGCAGCACCAAGAATAATAGATAATCGATTGTTGGAAGTTATACTGTCAGTGCTCTTTCTTCTTAAAAAAATGTAATACCTAAAAGCAACGAAAAAGGCTAAATATTCTAGTATTAAGTGAATATTTATTTGATAACCAAAAAGGTATGGTTCAAAAGGGATTTGCACATTATTTTATATATAAAACTCAATTACACGCCCAGAATTTTAGCATCTACTCTAAATTTACTGTCAATAATAATATCGTGTGTTTGGTTCAATGTTTCATCAGTAACTGTTTTAACACGTAGATTAAAACTATCTTTTTTAATATACTCTTGTAATTCTTGCCCTAACACGTCTAATTCTAAAACATTCGAATCGGTGTTTTCTAAATCAAAACTATTTGCAATTTCTATTTCTTCAACATTTTCGGCATTAATAAAAACATGGATTTCTTTCAGAAAATTAAAGTCACCATCTTCAGGAGATTCAATGGTCAGTTTTATTTTCTTTAGTTTAATACTTTCTATAAGATCCTTGTGCGTATTATTATTTTCAAATGACGACTCAGAATCTGTAGTAACATCTGGTGTATCAAAGCTAAAAGGAGTATCGATTATAGTTGTAGACGAGACCGAAAAATTGGATTGGTAGTCTAAATCAAATTTGGTTAATTCATCAATGACATCGCAACTTGTGAGCATGCCAAAACTAATGAAAAGTGAAAGTAGGATCTTTTTCATTTTAAATATTTTGGGTAAATATACATATTTAGATATAATCGAAATTTATAAACTTTCTATAACAAATTAATGATGAATAATAAAAACCTTAATTTTGCATCAAAATTTAAGAGTTGGTTAAAATAGGCGACATAGAATTACCAGACTTTCCTTTGCTTTTAGCACCTATGGAAGATGTTAGTGACCCTCCTTTTCGTGCATTATGCAAGGAACAAGGGGCAGATGTAGTATACACAGAGTTTGTGTCTAGTGAAGGTTTAATTCGTAATGCAGCAAAAAGCGTTATGAAGTTAGATATCTATGAAAAAGAAAGACCAGTTGGTATTCAGATTTTTGGTGCCAATATGGAAAGTATGTTGCAGACTATTGATATTGTAGAAAAGTCTAATCCAGATATTATAGATATTAATTTTGGTTGTCCTGTTAAAAAAGTCGTTTCAAAAGGTGCTGGTGCCGGAATCTTAAAAGACATCTGTTTGATGGAACAGCTTACTGCCGAAATGGTAAAACGCACCAACTTACCAGTGACTGTAAAAACCAGATTGGGTTGGGACCATGATTCTATTAAAATTGTTGAGGTGGCAGAACGTTTGCAAGATGTTGGCTGTAAAGCAATCGCAATTCACGGTAGAACTAGAGCTCAAATGTATAAAGGCGATGCAGATTGGAAACCTATAGCAGAGGTAAAAAACAATCCGCGAATGCATATACCTGTTTTTGGTAATGGAGATATTAATACTCCAGAACGCGCAGCTGAAATGAGAGATAGCTACGGATTAGACGGAGCAATGATAGGAAGAGCCACCATTGGAAATCCTTGGTTTTTTAAACAAGTAAAACACTTTTTTAAAACAGGTGAGCATTTACCACCTATTTCTTTAGCAGAGCGCGTTGAAGCGGCAAGACGTCATTTACAAATGTCTATAGACTGGAAAGGGGAAGTCCTTGGGGTTTTTGAGACTAGAAGACACTACACAAATTACTTTAAGGGAATTCCACACTTTAAAGAATACCGAATGAAAATGGTAACAAGTGATGATTCTAAAGATGTATTTGCTGCTTTTGATGAGGTGTTAGAGAAGTTTGGTGATTACCAATTTACCAATTAAGACCGAATTAACTTCTTGGTAATACGCTGAGATGCTATTCGCGATGCAATAATACCTAAGGCAAAGATAGTTGCCAATACAATTAGCACATTTATAAAATGTAATCGTACAGGATAAGGTAATTCTGGAGTTAACATTACCAAATCAAAAGTTTGTTGTAAAAATACAATGAGCAAACCAATTGATACACCTATAATTCCGCTTACAATAGTCATTAAACTCCCTTGCCAAAAGAAAATGGACTTAATTGTTTTTGGTTCTGTTCCTAGGTTAAATAAGGTGTTTAGTGATTTCTTTTTATCCAATATCATCATAATAATAGCTCCAATTACATTAAATAAAGCAATAATAATAACTAACGTAAATATGAGATAAATAGCAAGATTTTCGGTGTTTAACATTTTAAATAAAGCATCGTTCAGCTGCTCTCTATTTTTAACTATAAATCGATTTGGGAAAATGCTTTCTAATGTTGTTCTAATTTCAGATTCATCAATTTCAGGTTTAAGTTTTAATTCTAAGGCACTTAATTGATTGGTTTTATAACTTAATAATGATTTAGCCAAATTAATATCCGCGAAAACATATTCGTTATTTAATTCTTCATTAATATTAAAAAGCCCAACATTTTGAACATAGGCAGAATTATATGCGCCTTTTAGAGAACTAATTTGTCCCTTTCCTGGTTTGGGAACATAGATAGATAATGGTTTTAAATAATCTAATACACCAAAGGATAAATTATAAGCAATACCAGAACCCGCAACAACTTCATTACTTTCATTAGAAATCCAATTACCTCGCGATATCATTGAATCTATATTGGTAACCTTTAAAAAGTTAGAATCTACACCTTTTAATGTAGCTAAAAGATTCTTGTTTTCCGTTTTAATGATTATGCGCTCTTCAATTATTTTTGAATAAGAAGCAATTCCATTAACAGCATTTAATTGAGATATATCTTCTTCAGAAAACAAGAAGGATTTACCTTCTGAAGGAATTAATTTTAAATCTGGATCAACGAAAGAGGAAAACTCAAGACTATAATTTTTTAGTCCAGCGAAAACAGATAGAACTATAAAAAGAGCTGCCGAGGCAATAATTACTCCTCCAGAAGCAATACCCGTCATAATATTTATAGCATTATTACTGCTTTTAGAAAACAGATAACGTTTTGCTATATATAAAGGGAAATTCACTTAAGATTTTTTGCGCTTACCTAATAAATCTGGATCTTTAAGAGGGTCGTCCTCTCCTTTAAGCGAACGCTCAATACCATCAATATATTCTAATGAATCATCGATAAAGAATTCGAGCTGAGGCATTCTTCTTAATTGATTGCGTGTACGTTGTGCTAACTCATGCCTAATTAATGGTTTATTAGATTTAATTCCTTCTAGTAAAGGTTTAGCCTCTTTATTGGGAAAAACGCTTAGATAAACCTTAGCCATAGATAAATCTGTAGTTACATTTACCTTGCTTACAGAGATAATAACACCCCTTAAACCACCATCAATAGCTGCTTTTTGCAAAACATCTGCTAAGTCTTGTTGGAGAATACCTCCAATTTTTTTCTGTCTCTGTGTAAATTCTTCCATGATAATATTAATCACTAATCATCTGCAAAAGTAGAGGTTATTTAAGTATTATAGTATTTTTACAGTACAAAATTGAAGTCAGAATGAGAAAAATAGAACATATAGGTATTGCCGTTAAGGATATAGATAGTTCTAATGACCTTTTCGCATTGCTATTTGGAAAGGAACATTATAAAATAGAAGATGTAGAAAGTGAGGGTGTAAAAACATCTTTCTTTAAGTGTGGACCCAATAAGATAGAATTGCTTCAGGCTACTAACGAGAATAGCCCAATCGCTAAATTTATAGAAAAGAAAGGAGAAGGGATTCACCATATCGCTTTTGCAGTTGATAATATTGAGAAAGAAATTAAAAGATTAACCAAAGAGGGTTTTGAGATGATACATAAAGCACCAAAGAAAGGAGCGGATAATAAGTTAATCGCTTTTTTGCATCCAAAATCTACAAATGGTGTTTTGGTAGAATTATGCCAAGAGATAAAGGATTAAAACGGTATATTTTTTCTTGTAGAGTTTTAAAATATGTAGTAATATTGCACTCGCTTTAGAAATAAAGTGATTGACACATGTCAAAGGTCCCATAGCTCAGTTGGTTAGAGCACCTGACTCATAATCAGGTGGTCCTTGGTTCGAGCCCAAGTGGGACCACACAAAAACCCTTCAATTGAAGGGTTTTCTTTTTTTATATCATATAGTTAGTTATAATTTCAAACACATTTAATTACAATCGTTTATTTCTATTTTTGAATCATTCTACGGTTTAGATAATTGAATTAATATTATATTTACGTTAAATAATCTTCTTAAAATGTAAGAATCTTCCCTAAAACAACTACATTTTAAGTACTTTGTCGATAAAATTTACCGTTTAAAGATGTTTTTTAGCCAAATTAATTTTGTTAGCTCAGATTTTTTTATACATTTACACCTTTAATAATAGAATGCAGAAGAAAAATATGTTAGCCTCAATCTCACTTTCTTTCGTAGGATTAGCGTCCATGGCACAAGGAGCGACTCCTCCGCCTCCAGGACCTCCTCCTCCACCAGGACTTCCAATCGATAGTGGAATTATTGTTTTATTCGTAATTGCATTCGTTTATGGTATCTATAAAACAAATAAGATATCTAAAAATAAAATAGCCTAATTTCTCAAGTCATTTAGGCGTTTTACATACTTACCAATAACATCAAATTCTAAATTTACAGAATCACCAACTTCTAAATTTTTAAAAGTGGTATGCTCATAAGTATAGGGAATTATTGCAACAGAAAAACTGTGCAACTTTGAGTCAACTACGGTTAAACTTACACCATTTATAGTAATAGAACCTTTTTCTATGGTGATATTGTTGAGTCCTTTATCATATTCAAAAGTAAAAACCCAACTTCCTTCTTTTTCTGTAATAGTTGTACATTTCGCTGTTTGATCTACATGTCCCTGCACAATATGACCATCTAAACGATCTCCAAGTTTCATAGCGCGTTCAATATTTACAACATCATTCTTTTTTAAAATTCCAAGATTGGTTTTATCTAATGTTTCTTGTATTGCCGTAACTGTGTAACTATTATTATCAATACTTACAACGGTTAAACAAACACCATTATGAGCAACGCTTTGATCAATTTTTAATTCTTGAGTAATGGATGATGTAACGCTAATATGAAGATTTCCATCATCTTTTACAATGTTATTAATAACTCCTAAATCTTCAATAATACCAGTAAACATAATTGTATTTTATTTAGTTAAATTTACAATCACAAAGTTAAGTACATAAACGAACTCAATAACCAATTTTCAATAAAAAAATAGGAAAGAGAAAATACATGAAAAAAGAAGAAAATATAATTGTTGGTATTTCTGTTGGAGATCTTAATGGTATTGGACCAGAGATTATTATAAAAGCGTATGAAGACAATCGATCTCTAGAATTAAACACTCCTGTGATTTTTGCATCGGGTAAAACCATGCAATTTTTTAAAAATCACTTTAACAGTAAAATCAATTTTTTTAATATTGATTCTCCAGAAAAAATTGTTCATGGCAAAGTAAATGTTGTTAATGTATGGAAAGAACCCGTAAAGATTGAATTCGGAAAACCAAACAAAAAAATAGGAGAATATGCTATAAAATCGCTGGAGGCAGCCACTAATGCCTTAAAAAACAATTTTATAGATGTTTTAGTAACTGCACCTATCAACAAACATAATATACAATCAGATACTTTTAATTTTCCTGGGCACACAGATTATTTAGCCAAGGCTTTAAACGGAAAAAGTTTAATGTTTATGGTTTCTAATGAGTTGAGGGTTGGCCTTCTTACAGATCATGTACCTCTAAAAGAAGCAAGTAATACTATAACAGAAGACCTTATAACTGAAAAAATATCGACCGTTATAAAATCACTAAAACAAGACTTTGGAATTAGAAAACCCAAGGTCGCAGTTTTAGCTATAAATCCTCATGCTGGTGATAATGGTGTAATAGGTGATGAAGATGATAAAGTTTTAAAGCCAACTTTAGAAAAAATTAAATCTAAAGGGGACTTGGTTTTTGGACCATATTCTGCGGATAGTTTTTTCGGATCTAATACTTACAAAAATTTTGATGCAATTATTGCGTCTTATCACGACCAAGGCTTAATCCCTTTTAAAACGATTGCTTTTGGGCAAGGAGTAAATTATACAGCAGGTTTAGAAAAAGTTAGAACTTCACCAGACCATGGTACCGCGTACGAAATAGCTGGTAAAGGTATTGCAGACGAAAACTCTATGAAGCAAGCCATTGATACTGCAATTCAGATTTTTAGAAATAGAAACGATTATAATTTTTACAGTAAAAATCCGTTAAAAAAAGCCTCAAGATAGTTATAAACAAAAATTGTTGATATCTAGCTATTAAATAAGGAAAAATTTATATATTTGCACGCTCAAAATGAATGTGGTAATGAAGGCATTAAAGGAATATATAATCCCTTTTGTGGGATTAAAAGTCGGAGAGCACCATTTTGATTATCAAATTGATAATACGTTCTTTCAAAATTTTGACTATGATGAGTTTAATGCAGTAGACGTTAAAATTGACCTCAAGTTCGAAAAGAAAACAACGCTTTTAGAGTTGTATTTTTCTGCTTCAGGATCTGTTAATGTTAATTGCGATATGACGAACGAGTCATATAATCAACCTATTAACGACGAATTTAAACTAGTCGTTAAGTTTGGTAATGAATATAACGATGATAATGAGGAGATATTAATTGTACCTCACGGAGAATATGAAATTAATGTAGCACAATATATATATGAGCTCATTGTTTTAGCAGTTCCAGCAAAACGAATTCATCCAGGTATTGAAGATGGCACATTGCAATCTGATATACTTTCAAAATTAGAAGAATTAAGTCCTAGCGAGGACAATAAAATAAAATCATCAGAGGATATTGATCCTCGTTGGAATAATTTAAAAAAACTATTAACGGATAAATAACATTTAAGATGGCACATCCAAAGCGTAAAATATCAAAAACAAGAAGAGATAAAAGAAGAACACATTATAAAGCTTCTGTACCTCAAATAGCAACTTGCCCAACAACTGGTGAGCCACACTTATACCATAGAGCTCACTGGCACGAAGGAAAATTATATTACAGAGGTCAAGTATTAATTGACAATTCTGTAGAAGAAGAAAATGTAGCATAAGTATTATGCGTGCATATAAGAAAACGCTCACTTGTGAGCGTTTTTTTTGTTTTAATTTTCCGATTAGCGCAAAAACTACTTATTTTGCACTATTATTTGCCCAAAACGATGAAAATTGATTAAAAATCATTGATTTTTAGCAATTTTATATACTTTTAATTAACTAAACCCTAATAATGAGTAAAATCACAGCAGCAATTACAGCTGTAGGAGGCTATGTTCCAGACTTTGTTTTAACTAACAAAGTATTAGAAACTATGGTTGAAACAAACGACGAGTGGATTACTACACGTACTGGTATAAAGGAAAGAAGAATTCTTAAAGAAGAAGGAAAAGGCACATCGTTTTTAGCAATAAAAGCAGCTGAAAATTTAATTCAAAAAACAGGATTAGATCCAAAAGAAATTGATTTAGTTATTGTTTGCACTGCTACACCAGATATGAAGGCAGCAGCAACAGCAGCTTATACAGCAACACAGATAGGAGCTATAAATGCGTTTTCTTACGATTTAGAAGCTGCGTGTTCTAGTTTTCTTTTTGGAATGTCCACAGCTGCAGCTTATATAGAATCTGGTCGTTATAAAAAAATTCTATTAATAGGAGCAGACAAAAACTCTTCTTTCATTAATTATAAAGATAGAGCAACCTGTATTATTTTTGGTGATGGAGCTGGAGCAGTACTTTTTGAGCCAAATAATGAAGGTTTGGGCTTGCAGGATGAATTACTTAGGAGTAACGGAGAAGGAAGAGAGTTTTTACAAGCAACTTATGGAGGTTCTTCTTATCCAATAACTGAAGATACTTTTAAAGAAGGAAAACATTATGTTTTTCAAGATGGTAAAACGGTATTTAAAAATGCAGTTTTTAACATGGCAGATGTTGCTGAAAAAATATTGAAAAGAAACAACCTTACCAATGATGATATTTCTTGGCTAGCTGCGCATCAAGCTAATAAACGAATTATTGATGCTACAGCCAATAGAATTAATTTAGAAGAAGAAAAAGTAATGATGAATATACAACGTTATGGTAATACCACTTCTGCGACGTTACCATTACTTTTATTCGATTACGAATCAAAACTTAAAAAAGGTGATAAAATAGTATTTGCTGCCTTTGGTGGTGGATTTACTTGGGGCTCAATTTATTTTAAATGGGCTTATAATTCCTAACAAAAACTAACTAAACAAACTCTAAAAATTATGGATTTAAAAGAAATTCAGAACTTAATTAAATTTGTTGCCAAGTCTGGTGCAAGTGAAGTTAAGTTAGAAATGGATGACGTTAAAATTACCATTAGAACAGGCTCTGAAAACGATACAACAATTGTACAGCAAGTGCCAATGCAAGCGGCACCAGTAGTTCAACAAGCGGCACCAGTTGCGGCGGCTGCACCAGTGGCAGAAGCGGCTGCACCAGCAGCTAGTGAAGACTCTAAATATATAACGATTAAGTCTCCAATTATTGGAACATTTTATCGCAAACCATCTCCAGACAAACCAGTATTTGTAGAAGTTGGTACAGAAATTAAAGAAGGCGATGTACTTTGTGTTATTGAAGCGATGAAATTATTTAACGAAATTGAATCAGAAATTTCTGGTAAAATCGTAAAAGTACTTGTGGATGACTCTTCACCTGTAGAATTTGATCAACCTCTATTTTTAGTTGATCCATCATAACCAAATTTAAAATTCCAAAACATAAATCCCAATACGTTGGAATTTGGAATTTGAAATTTTAAATACTTAAAAGTTATGTTTAAAAAAATACTAGTTGCCAATAGAGGTGAAATAGCACTACGTGTTATTAGAACCTGCAAAGAAATGGGTATAAAAACCGTAGCGGTTTACTCAACGGCAGATGCAGATAGTTTACATGTTAAATTTGCTGATGAAGCAGTTTGCATTGGACCACCAGCAAGTAGCGAATCTTATCTAAAAATTGCTAACATTATTGCAGCTGCAGAAATTACAAATGCAGATGCTATACATCCTGGTTATGGCTTTTTATCAGAAAATGCTAAATTTTCAAAAATTTGTGAAGAACATGGCATTAAATTTATCGGTGCATCTGAAGAGATGATTGACCGAATGGGTGATAAAGCTAACGCTAAAGCAACCATGAAGGCTGCAGGTGTACCATGTGTACCTGGTAGTGAAGGTGTAATTGAAGATTTTGAACAATGTAAAAAGCTAGCTAAAGAAACAGGTTATCCTGTAATGCTAAAAGCTTCTGCAGGTGGTGGTGGAAAAGGAATGCGTGCGGTTTGGAAACCTGAAGACCTACAAGATGCCTGGGAATCTGCCAGAACAGAATCCAAAGCAGCCTTTGGCAATGACGATATGTATATGGAGAAGCTAATTGAGGAGCCTCGCCATATAGAAATACAAATTGTAGGTGATTCTCGCGGTAAAGCTTGTCATTTGTCGGAGAGAGATTGTTCTGTACAAAGACGCCATCAAAAATTAACGGAAGAAGTACCCTCTCCTTTTATGACAGATAAACTGAGAGATAAAATGGGGAAAGCAGCTGTTAAAGCGGCAGAATATATAAAGTACGAAGGCGCAGGTACAGTAGAATTTTTAGTGGATAAACACAGAAATTTTTACTTTATGGAAATGAATACTCGTATTCAGGTAGAGCACCCTATTACAGAGCAAGTTATAGACTTCGATTTAATACGTGAGCAAATATTAGTTGCAGCAGGTGTACCTATTTCTGGTAAAAATTATACTCCTAATTTACATTCAATTGAGTGTAGAATAAATGCGGAAGATCCTTTTAATGACTTTAGACCTTCACCAGGTAAAATAACAACATTACATGCTCCAGGTGGTCATGGTGTGCGTTTAGATACACATGTATATGCTGGTTATAGCATTCCGCCAAATTACGACTCTATGATTGCCAAATTGATTACAACGGCTCAAACAAGAGAAGAAGCAATTAATAAAATGAAGCGTGCTTTAGACGAGTTTGTTATTGAAGGAATTAAAACAACGATTCCATTCCATAGACAATTAATGGAACATCCAGACTACTTAGCTGGTAATTATACAACAAAGTTTATGGAAGACTTTGTAATGAAAGAAGAAATAGAAGATTAAATTAGTAACACCCAAGCTCATAAGTTTGGGTGTTTTTCTTTATATATGCTTCACACCACACCTTAAAAAGAGATAGTCACTTTTTTTGATAATAGGATAAATACACCTAAATTTAAGAATTAAAAAAATATTATGATTAAGAACTACTTTATTAAAACAACAATTTTTGTTATTGCTTGTTTTTCTTTAACTGTTAGTGCTCAAAATTCTAATAAATTTTGGACAAGTATTAACGATGCAAAAGCAAATCAATCCGAGCAAATTTCAAGAAAAATTAGCCTTACAAAAGAGAAATTTTATCAATTAGATATTGAAGGTGTTAAAGCAGCTTTAGCTAATGTGGGGAATAGAGAGAACAAAGGAAACACGATTATTTCTTTTCCAAATTCTGAAGGAAAACTTAGTAGATATCAAGTTTTTGAAGCTTCTGTTATGGCACCAGAGCTTCAAGCTCAATTTCCTAATATGAGGGCATACTCAGGTCAAGGAATTGATAATCCAACAGAGATAGTTAGGTTTACAATTACTCCGAAAGGGCTGCATGCTATGTTTCTTGGAACATCAAATGGGACACAGTTTATAGATCCATATACTGTAGATGGCAGTGTTTATACTGTTTATGCAAAGAAAAATTTAGAAGCTAGAAATTTTGATTTTGAATGTGGTGTTATAGACGAACCAGAATTACTAAATAAGTCATTTGAAAATAATTTAGAAGCAAAAAATGCTAGTGATGGAACTTTAAGAAATTATAGAATTGCTATAGCCTGCACAGGAGAATATACCGCTTTTCATGGTGGAACAGTTACGGATGCAATGGATGCCATTATGGTAACTTTAGCAAGAGTAAATGGTATTTATGAAAGAGAATTATCAATTACAATGACGTTGGTTGCCAATAACTCAAGTATTGTATTTACAGATGCTGCCACTGATCCATTTAATAATGATAGTGCAAATATCTTAATAGGTCAAAGTCAAACAGAAATAAATTCTACTATTGGTAGTGCAAATTATGACATTGGTCACACATTTAGTACTGGAGCAGGTGGATTAGCTGGTCTTGGTGTTAGTTGTAACAATAGTAATAAAGCAAGAGGAGTTACTGGTTCTCCACAGCCAGTAGGAGATTCTTATGACATTGATTTTGTGGCACACGAGCTTGGTCACCAATTTGGTTCAACACATACTTTTAATGGTAACCAAGTAAACTGTAGTGGAGGTAATAGAACAGGATCTTCAGCATACGAGCCTGGCAGTGGTTCTACCATAATGGCGTATGCAGGTATTTGTGGGTCTGATAATGTTCAAGGTAATAGTGATGATTATTTTCACCAAAAAAGTTTAGAGTTAATTTGGAATCATATTACAAGTTCTTTTTTGTGTCCAGGAACGACTACAGCAACAGGTAATGACGAACCTACAGCAATAGCTGGTTCTGATTATACAATTCCTGGTGGAACTCCATATAAATTAGATGGTAGTGGATCTTCGGACCCAAACGGAAATGGCTCACTTACTTATACTTGGGAGCAGTACGATTTAGGTCCTTCAGGTGTACCAACAGAAACAACGGTTACAGGACCACTAGTTAGATCGTTTACTGGTACAGATGACCCAATTAGATATGTGCCACGACTTCCAGAAATTTTAAACAATGGTGGCATCTCTACAACTTGGGAAAAATTGTCAACAGTAAATAGAACAATTAATTATAACCTTACCGTAAGAGATAATAATGCTAATGGTGGCCAAACAGATTCTGATTTAATGTCAATTACTAATGTAGCTGCTGCTGGTCCTTTTAGAGTGACTTCGCAGAGCACTAATCAAATTGTATGGACACCAGGGCAAACAGAAACTATAACTTGGGATGTAGCCGGAACAACCGCAAATGGTATAAACACTGCTAACGTTAATATTTTATTATCTACCGACGAAGGTCTAACTTATAATACAGTTTTAGCATCTAATGTACCAAATGATGGTTCTCATGATATTACTGTACCAAATGTAAGTGCACCTAAATGTAGAATTATGGTTGAAGGAGCAGGTAATATCTTTTTTAATGTCAACAATTTTTTCTTCGCTATTGGTAACTACGAATATCAAAATGTGGATGTGTGTGAGAGCTTTACATTTAATTTTGGAGGTATTTCTGTGCCAGAAAGCACAACTACATATTCTGGCTATACATTAAATGTTCCAACATCTTTAACGATGACAGATGCTAATATTACAGTTGATATTACACATCCAAACAGTGGTGATTTATTATATGGCTTTAGACATCCAGCTTATGTAGGTTCTTTTCTAATAAGATTGGCTTCGCAAGACTGTCCTGGCAGTGCAAATCCTAATATTGTTTATGATGATGAGGGGTCAGCCATTAATTGCGGAACCATAAGTAATGGAGATAATGTAACACCACAAGAACCACTTTCTGTAGTAGATGGAACTAACTCCCAAGGGAATTGGGCATTTTTTATTTTTGACAATACAGTAGATGGTACAACAAGTTCAATTAATACAGTAACCATTGAAGTGTGTGAAAACTCAAGTGAACCAGTATTATCAACTACACAAAACGAGATAGATGGTTTATCTATATATCCTAACCCAAATAATGGTGAGTTTAATATAGGTTTTAATCCTAAGTCTGGTGAAGCTATTACTGTTGAAGTTTACGATATAAGAGGAAGAGCGATTTATATTAATCAATTTAGTAGTGTAAGTAGATTTGATGAAACTATTAGACTCAATAATGCGCAATCAGGAGTTTATTTATTAACTATTATGGATGGTTCGCAAAAAGTGACGAAGAAAATAATAGTAGATTAATAATTTAATTTATACTTTAAAAGCTCCTAATATTGGGAGCTTTTTTTATACCATGAATTTATCTTACTGGGAAATAAAAACTTGGCTAACCAACATAGATTATACTATAGTTGGAAGTGGCATTGTTGGACTAAATTGTGCTTTGCAATTAAAAAGCCGTTTTCCAAAAGCTAAAATCGTGGTTATCGAAAAAGGAGTATTACCACAAGGTGCAAGTACAAAAAATGCTGGATTTGCCTGTTTTGGTAGTTTAAGCGAAATCATTGAAGATTTACAACATCATTCTACAGAAGAAGTTTTAGAGCTGATTAACAAGCGAATAAAAGGCTTGCAACTGCTGCGCAGCACGTTAGGAGATAAAATTATTGATTATCAAAATTTAGGTGGTTATGAGTTATTCTTAAAAGCTGATGACATGCTCTATGATTTATGTCTGAGTAAACAGCCTGAAATAAATGAACTCCTTTATCCAATTTTTAATTCTGAAGTATTTATATTCAAAGAAAACAATTTTGGTTTCAATAATATAAAAGCCAAATATTGTTTTAATCATTATGAAGGACAAATAGATACAGGTAAAATGATGGATGCATTACTGTTTAAAGTACAATCCTTAGGAATTAAAATATTAAATAACATTACAGTTCAATCTTTTTCTGAAAACACTAATTCTGTAAAATTAAAAACTAATCATTTTGAATTTTCATCAGGGAAAGTTTGTATAGCAACCAATGGTTTTGCCAAACAGCTAAATATACCTAATGTTAAACCAGCAAGAGCTCAAGTTTTAATCACCAAACCAATAGATAATTTACAAATAAAAGGCACATTTCATTTAGACAAGGGTTACTATTATTTCAGAAATATAGATAATCGAATTTTATTTGGAGGAGGTAGAAACCTCGATTTTAAGGCTGAAGAAACTACAGAATTTAGTGAAACTAAAATCATTCAAAATACATTAGAAGAACTATTAAAAACAACAATTTTGCCATCTACTGATTTTGAAATAGATCATCGCTGGAGCGGAATAATGGGAGTTGGACAACAGAAAAATGCCATTGTAAAACAGTTATCAAATAATGTGTTTTGCGGAGTACGTTTAGGAGGCATGGGAGTTGCCATAGGTAGTTTAGTTGGTAGAGAATTAGCAGATTTGTTGTAATTTTTATTCTTAAAATGAATTAAATAGTATAATTGCCTATTTTTGAATCAGTTTTGTCCTACATTTATTTTTTAGATGGCACAACCCCAAAAATCAATACTTTATCATGAAAAGAGTTTTCAATATATCTTTATTACTTTTTAGCTTAACCTTATTTACAAGTTGTTTTGAGGTTTTAGAAGAGATTAGTTTAAATGCCGATGGTAGTGGAAAGATGCTAGTAACTTTTAATCTCAGTAAAAGTAAATCGAAAATCGCATCTATAATGCTTTTAGATAGTGTAAATGGTCATAAGGTACCATCAAAAGAAGATATAGGTAAAGCCTTAAAAGAAGCTAAAAATCATTTAAAAACTATAAATGGTATTACCAATATAAATACAACTACAGATTACGATAATTATATTTTTACAATATCTTGTGATTTCACGTCTATAGACAATTTAGATTCTGTTTTTAAAGATCTTATAAGTAAGCACAACAAAAAGAGCAAAACAAACTTTAGCACTTCCAATTTTTCTTTTAACTCAAGTATAAATAGCTTTAAACGATCATTTTCATATGATAATAGTATTAAAAGAAATTTTAATAAACTGAATAGTGAAGATCGCAAAATTTTTGAAGGTGCCAACTATACGAGTATTTATCGATTTAAAAATGATGTTAAAGAAGTATCTAACACAAATGCTAAAATATCTCCGAACAAGAAAGCTGTATTTCTTAAAGTAGATGTTATGTCATTAATATTAGGTAAAAAATCGATTTCAAATACTATTAAATTATCAAAATAAAAAGAACAACCCAAACCAACTTAAAAATGAAAAAACTATTACTCTTTACTTATCTATTTTGCATTTCGTTATTAGTAAATGCCCAAGATTTAGTTTCAAAAATACCAAGAGACGCTAAAGCTGTTGTTTCCATAAAAGGCGGAAACGTTACAGACTTGGTTTCTATTGCTGAATTTGAAAATTCTAAAATAGGCAAAATGTTCTTAAAGGAAATGCTAAGAGAAACAGATGGTAAAGTGTCTAATTTAGACGATTTAGGAATAGATTTAAATCGCAGTTTCTATTACTTTATGCAATCAGATACCCTTGGTTTTAAACATAGCTTTTTAATACCTCTAAAAAATAAGGAAGGTTTTGAAAGCTTAATGCCAGAGCGACAAAAGGAAAAAATAATAAAGGATGGAGATCTATCGTATTTTGTAGACCCTTATGATAGCATGGTTACAATGTGGAATGATAATATGTTATTATTAACTTTTTCGCAGCAAACAAGTCAGCATAATGACTATAGCTATAACGATTATGGTGTAGTAGAAGAATATGCTGTAGAAGAAGCAGTTGATGTTGTGGATGAGGCAGTTGCAACGGATTATCCTGTAATGACTTTTTCTGAGTCAGAATTTAATTTTGGTAATATAGCACAAGGGGAAATAGTTGAGCATTCATTTGTATTTACAAATACCGGAAACTCAGATTTAATAATTTCAGATGCAAGAGCCAGTTGTGGTTGCACAGTTCCTAATTACCCTAATACAGCTATTAGTCCTGGTGAATCTGGTGAAATAACTGTTAAGTTCAATAGTAAAAATAGATCTGGCATTCAGAATAAAACAATAACGTTAACTACAAATACAGAAAACGGTACCGAAACACTTAAAATAAAGTCTTATGTAGGCGATGAAGAAGTTGTAGAAGAAATAATTGAAGTAGAAGAGATAATGGCAGAGGAGACGGTTATTGAATCTACAGAGTCTATTTACAATGAAGATTATTATGAAAGAATAAGAAAAGAAAGAGAAGCAAAGCAGTTAGAAGAAAATAAAGTACTTATTGCTTATGCAAAGTCAACCATGATTGGTAATTATGCTAAAGGGTCTATTTTAAAAAATTCTAAATATACCAAAGCTGTTGGTAAAGGTAAGGACGAAGCAATTGCATGGATTGGTGATTTTGGTTCTATGTATTCAGATATATTAAAACAAGCAACCTATGGTTTAGGCCCTAATTATATGGGCTTATACGATACTATGGATAATATTTACGGAGATATGTCTGTAACATCTAGACTTAATTTTGAAAAGGAGCATGCATCACTTAACACCAGTTATACCATGAATGACAACATGGCTAAATACGTTAAAGCGATGTATGATGGTAAAATGAATTCAAACTTCTTTAACTACTTTAACGAAGATAAAATGTTAGGGTATTTTTCTATAAACGCTAGTACAAAAGGTATTTTAGAAGCTTATCCAGATATGATGACTAACATGTTTGAGAATTTCAAAGATGATGAAGTTGCGGCATTTATTCCTATTGGTATGCGTCTTTTATCATTAATTATTGATGAAGAAGGAGTCGCAAAAATTCTGCGAGGTGATATGTTATTTGTTCTTACAGAAATGAAAGAAAGAGAACTGAGTTATACAACCTATGAATATGATGAAAATTATGAAAGAACTGAAGTAACTAAAACTAAAAAAGAAACTTTACCAGGTTTTTTAATGATGATTACCTCCTCTGAAGGCGACATGTTTCGTAAACTAATGGATATTGCAGTTAAAGAAAGTAGAGGAGAAGTTACTTTAAATGCTAATGGCATCTACCAATTGAAAACAAATGACTTACCAATAGAGTTAAATTTTATGTTTAAGGACAACGCAATACTTATGGGAACTTCTTTTGAAGATATGGTTGCTATAAAAAACGGTAATTATAAAGGCAAAGTGGGCGGAACACATAAAAATTTAATTAAGAAAAACTCAAGCATCATATACGTAAACGGACAAGAAATTGCTTCAACATTCCCGAGAGAAGTAATGCCAGATGACATAAAAAAGCGAATAGACTTTATTTCTGAAAACACAAGAGATGTCCTTTTTAGAACAAGTAAAGTTAAAAACAACTCTATGGAAGGTGAATTGATATTAAATACACCAGAGAAAGGACATAAGAATAGTTTAGCTTACTTTTTAAATATGATTAACGCATTAATCGATTAATTTATTAAAAGAAATCTTTTGAAAAAACGTTTAAAAATAACCCTATCAATACTTGTATTAGTATTGTTAGGGTATTTTGGTTATACTCATTTTAAGAAAACTTCCGTTTTACTTAATGTTATTCATAAAGACGCAGAAACCGTTTTAAAAATTGGTATTCACGATATTACAAAAACACTAGTTTTAGACGCACTTTCATCACCAGGTTATTATTGGGAACAGACGGAATCTATAAGAAAAGACAAAAAGAAAGACTCAATTAAAAAGGTTAAAGGGGTAGATTTAAAACCATACGCAATGGCCTTTTATACTCTTAAAAACATTAATAACACCCTTTTTACCACCTTAAAAATAGATGATTCAGAAGCTTTTGAAAAATACATAGACAAGTATTCCAAAAAGAAGTCGAGTGTTATTACAGTTAATGCAAAAGGTTATAAGAATCTAATTTTAGAGAAGTCTAAACTAATACTTGCTTGGAATTCAGAGAAAATAGCCGTAGCCTTAACTACAAACACCTCTTTAGAAAACATAAAAACTGTTTTTGAAGATGTTCTTTTATATAACAAACTTATTTCAGATAAAAATCATCCTATTATAAAAAAGCTAAGTAAGGCATCAGACCATGTTACTTTTTTAAATAAAGAAAGTTTAATATCTCTTAATTTTAAAGACAGTGAAGCTTTAGTAGATGGTATTTTGCACACCCAAAGCAAAGACAGATACAAAACGAACATAACTTACAATAGTTTACCAGAAGCTGCATTACAATTTTATTTTGATGCTAATTTTGATAAAGAAGAAAACAAAAAAATGTTTATAGAAAGTTTAAAAGACGCTTCTTTCTTCACTAAAAACAATCTATCAGTAGCAGAAATAATAGACAAATCAAAAGGCTATTTTAGTGCAACAATTAGTGGTACTACAACACAACAAGATACAATTGTTAGTTACGAATATGACGATAATTTCGAGAAAATTGCTGTAAAAACGTTGCAAGAAAAGAAAGCTCCAAAAATATCTATTAACGTTGAGGTTGAAGAAAATAAAAGTTTAATGGATTATCTAAAAACTCAAGGGGCAATAAAAAACAATGTATTAACAAGTATTCCATATTATACATTTTATGCCAAAGAAAACAATAATCAAACCTCATTTAATACAACACAAGAAAATATAAAACTCGAAGAAAAACAGAGCTCTAGTTTTTTTAAGCTCAATGTTAATTTTAATCGTTTACAAGAAGATTTATCAATTCCCAAAGCAAATGAGGTTTTTGCATTACTAAATGTGTTAAGAATTGAGGCAAATCAAATTAAAAGCACCAATCAAATTAAAATACAAGGTAATCTTGTAGGTAAAAATGAAGATATAAATATTGCCTCTCAGATTTTCTTTGGGTTTCAAAAAAGCGAATCAGAAGAGAAACTTGATAACTAATTTATTTTAAACGAGAATTGAGAAATGACTTATATAAAACAAGAACTATACGCTCAATGTCAGGCATTTGTTAATGCTCGTTTAGAAGCTATAACAAAGACGATTCATGAAATTCAAGAATCTCTAACTTCAGAAACCAAAAGTAGTGCAGGCGATAAGCACGAAACAGGTCGAGCTATGTTGCAACTAGAACGCGAAAAAGCAGGGAATCAGCTAGCCGAAATTCAAAAAATAAAAGAGGTACTTCAGAAAATTGACACAGATACTCATCATAAAAAGGTAGCACGTGGAAGTTTGGTATATACGTCGCAGTTTAATTATTATTTGGCGATTAGTGCTGGTGAAATTATATTAGAAAATGAAAAATTCTATGCCATTTCAGCATCTACGCCTATTGCCCAACTTTTATTATCTAAAACAGTTGGTGAGCAAATTCAATTTAGAAGCACTACTTTTGTAATCACTAAAATTGAGTAATAAAGCTCAAGTATTATCTTAATGAAGACGATAGAGAATATCATAAAAATCATTATAAAATTCAGAATTGCAATTATTGCAGTTTTATTGATTTTAATGGCTTTATCAGCTTATCAAACGGTAAATAAACTTAGCGTTGACAACTCATTGTCTATTTGGTTTTTAGAAGACGATCCTAGTTATAAGGCGTACATAGATTTTCAGGAAGAGTTAGGTTCGGATGAAATATTCGTAGCGATGTTCCCTGTACAAAATGCAATTGAAGAAGCCGAAATCAATCAACTAATAAAACTGCATAGCGCAATAGATACATTGCCCTATGTAAAAACAAGTTTTAGCTTAGCAAAAGCTAAATATCCTATTTATGCTAATAAAAAAGTTGGCTTTTTTGATTTATATACCTCTAAACGAAGTGAAAAAGGTTTAAAAAATCTATTTTCTAAATTGCCAAGTATTACTTCTCAATTGGTGTCTAAAGATTATAAAAATCTGTTTTTTTACATTCAATTAAATCCAACGCCAACCATTGAAGCTAAACGAAAAACCATTGCTGGCGAAATTACAGGTGTAATTGACCAATATTTTCCTGAGCATCATTTAACAGGTCCTCCAGTTTTAAACGAAGCCTATAGTATCGGTATTTACAAAGAGAGTTTAGTCTTTGGTGTATTAACCGTATTAGTAATTACGTTAATGCTTCTATTTTTATTACCAAGTAAGCGCTATCTTATTATTTCGCTGCTATCGGTTGCAGTGCCTGTGAGCTTATTATTTGGTATAATTACCTCTTTAGGTTTTGCATTGAATATGATTTCTATGCTTATTCCTACCATTCTAATGGTATATAGCGTGAGTGATGCGGTGCATATTATTAATATTTATCACAAAGAAGGAATTGCCAACAAGACACTATCAAAAGTTCAGCTTTTAGCATTGGCTATCCGCAAGAGTTTCACTCCTTGTTTTTATACAACACTTACCACTTTTGTTGGCTATTTTGCCTTGTATTTATCTCCATTACCAGCCTTTAAAAACATGGGAATTTTTACCTGTGTTGGCTTATTGTTGAGTTTTATTTTGGTATATGTCATAACCATTATTGGCTTTAGTTTTATGACATTAAATTTTGAAGTAGCAAAACCATTATTGTCATTTAAGAGCATAGGCCAAGGTCAGTTTATTTCTTGGCTTAATAGATTTACATCTCAATATAAAACACCAATAATAGTTGGATTTACCTTGGTATTAATATATGGTATGTATGCTGTTTTTCAGGTAAAGATTGATACCAATTCATTAGATCTGTTAGCGGAAGGAAAAGCAAAACAAGATTTACGAATTATAGAAGGTCAGTTAAACGGAAGCTCAAGAATGCAGCTCAATATTTCTACTTCTAATGGCGAAAATATGCTGAGCGTTGAAGCTTTAACACAATTAGAGAATTTTCAAAATAAAATAGAAAAGAACCCATTAATTAATACACCAGTTTCTGTAATTAATATTAAATCTTTTTTAGAAAAACGTTCGCCAATATTATTTCAGAGTAATGTCTCGGCAGCGCAAATAGAAAACACCTTATCTGCAGTAGATAATGAAGACAATAGTTTTTTTAAATTGTTTTCAGATGATTTTACTTCAGCAGGAATAACGATTAGTTTTAAAGAAATTAAAACCTCTCAGTTAGAGCAACTGATTGAAGACATACAGCAAGACTTTAAATCTACGTTTAATACAGAAAACTATGAGTTAAAAATCAATGGTTTTGCGGTAGTTTTTGCTCAGCTTAATAATTTTATATTACAAACACAGTTTAAGTCCTTTTTTGCAGCTTTTTTTGTGGCATTTTTGTGTCTTTTCATTTTTATAAGAAGTATTAAAACTACCATTTTAGTTCTAATCCCTAATCTTTTACCCTTAGCGATATTAGCTATTTTTATGAGTTTGTTAGACATTCCTTTAGATGTTACCACAGCCATGATAACACCTATAATGTTGGGTATAGCTATGGATGACACCATTCATTTGGTATATAAATATAGACGAGGC
The DNA here is from genome assembly GCF_014297365.1 of Winogradskyella echinorum. Lineage (GTDB taxonomy): Bacteria > Bacteroidota > Bacteroidia > Flavobacteriales > Flavobacteriaceae > Winogradskyella > Winogradskyella echinorum. The sequence continues at coordinate 1,223,203 of NZ_JACOQD010000001.1, forward strand.
AAAAAAGATGATAGGACAGCCGAAGCAAGAATGGATAATGCTATGCGTTATACTGGTAGTGCTTTGTTGTCCACAACCTTTGCTTTAGTTGCTGGCTTTTTAATTATTGCTTCTAGTGCTACACCTTCAGTTAGAGATTTTGGTTTGCTTTGTGCTATTACAGTTGCAATTGCGCTCATTACAGATATCTTTTATTTGCCAGCGCTTTTAAAGAAGTTTGATAAGTAGGACGTTAAAAGAAATTAAATAGATAAGATTTAACTCTCAATTCAGTATTTTTAATGTTATAAGTATAAACTCACCATTACATGAGAAATTTTGCCTTTTTGTTTATAGTTGGTCTATTAGTATTTAATTGCCAAAAAGACAAGCCTGAATCTAATCCATTACCAAAATCAAGCCTTAAAATTACTACTACTGATAGTCTTATTGATCAAATAAAGTTAACAAGGCCTCTTAACGGTGTTTTATTGTTTGAAAATAAGTTTGATATAATTGAAAAAGATGAAAAAGGAGAGTTTGCTTTTAAATTTACTATTGAAACTCCAGAAAATGCTTCATTAAGAATTGGGAATAAATTCTCAAGAATTATTTTACTTCCTAATCAAGACTATCAGATTAATCTTACTGATAGTAAAACAACATATACATTAGACAATGCCAAAGGTCAAGAATTGTTAAATAGCTTTGTAAGACCACCATTAAACTCATTTACATTTATAAATAAATTTAATAAAGATTCTACAGCACAGCTATTTTCTTTAAAAGTTGAAAAATTAAGAAATGAAGAGCTAAAAAAACTTCAAGACTTATATGATGCTAAGGAAGTAGATGAGCCATTTTATAAATTTCTTAAAAAGGATATTGATTATTATTATGCTGCTGGTAAAGTTAGTGTAAGTGATTATAGACTAGAGTCGACAAATGAATTAATAAAAAACAAATACGACTCTTTAATAGATGCAACGGTTAAAACTTTTCCTTATAAATTTGAAAGTACCCCTTGGAATTGGCCAGAATATGTTTTACATGTAAAGGTTAGAAGAAATATGTATGGCGGATTTTCAAGGGAAAGAATTAGTGAATTATATCAAAAAGATAGTATTAATTATGTTGTGATTGATAAGATGAAAAAGAATGTTGAAGAGCCTTATAGGGAATATATTTGGGCTCATTACATATTTAATGAGGCAATACAAAAACAGTACGAAAAAAGCTTAATTACAATATTTGATGACTTTAAATATAACTATCCAGATAGTAAATTTAATCAATATTTAGAGAAAGAAATTTTGCCAATTAGAAATTATCACATTAAAACCGAATACGGATTCTCTGACGATGTTACCATAATTGAAGATCCTAAAGTAAATAGTTTAACCGAATTACTTTCTAAATTTAAAGGTGAAAAACTATATATAGATATGTGGGCAACTTGGTGTGGACCGTGTAAAAAAGAATTTGAATATAATAAAGACATTAAAGATATATTGGCAGAGAATAATTATAAAAAATTATTTATTTCTTTAGACAACTCTGAAGATAAAGATAAATGGGAGCAAATGATTAAATTTTATGATCTTGCGGGTTATCATCATTTAGCTAGTCGGGAATTTTTTGTTGATTTTGAAAAAAATCATTCAACTATAGAAAATGCAGTTTCTATACCACAATACCTAATTGTTAATGAAGAAGGAAACATAATAACCAACAATGCAGCTAGACCAAGTCAGCCTAAAGAACTAGAAGAGTTTATAAAAAGTATGGAGAAAATAAAATTATAAGGTAGTTATCTCAATGTTTATTTCTGTACTGCTTTTAATTTTTGAATAATGCTCAATAAAAATAGATTCAGAATTATAAAGAGCTTCAATTAACCAAGAATTTCCATTAAAATAAGATTGCTTTACTACAGCTTTTAAATCTGATTTTTCAACTATTTTAATTTGATGCGCATAAACAATACCGTAAGTTTCAATAATATTATATTCTCCAAAAAAAGAAGCAATTAGAGGCAGTTCTGGATTATTGTAAAGTTGCTGAGGTGTATTTTTTGCAATGATTTTTTTATCATGAAGCACAACCATTTGGTCGGCAAAACCTAGAACATCACTTTTATCGTGAGTAGCAACAATACAGGCTCTGTTATTATCTTTTAGATATTTAAAAACACTTCTTCTAAGCGATTGTTTTTTAAAATTATCGATATGACTAAAAGGTTCATCTAGTAAAAGAATTTCGGGCTGTTTAGCTAAAGCTCTTGCTAAAGCTACACGTTGTTTTTGTCCTCCGCTTAGATTTTTAACTTTAGTATTAGCAAAGGCTTCGAGCTCTACTACTTTTATAAGTTCTTTTGTGCGTTTTTGTTTTTCTTCTGGGTAAAAGCGCGATAAGTGTTTACCTATATTTTCTTCAACAGTAATATATGGCATTAGGTCAAACTCTTGGGTAACGTACTTCATAAAATCGTAGCCAATAACCAAGTTGTATTTTGGACCAAGAATTTCGGTGTCCTTCCAAAAAACCTGCCCTTCTTCTAAATCGTATTCTCCGTAAATAAGCTTGAGTAATGTACTTTTTCCAGAACCACTTTCGCCAATAATAGCTACATTCTCTCCAGCTTCAACTTTAAAGTCAATAGCCTTTAAAACGACAGTTTTAGAGTATCCAAAAGAGACATTTTTTACTTGTAGCATATGACAAAAATAGCACAAAAAAACCGCTTGATTTATCAAACGGTTATTAGTGTGTTATAATAGTTCTAGACTGCACTTAAACTGGCGGTGTTACTATTTTTTAATAAACTTTCTTTTTATAGTTTTTCCTTCAGATTCTAATCTTAAAAAGTAAATTCCACTTGCTAAATTGGATACATCTAGCGTGTTGGTTTTTAACTTAGTACTGCTCAAACGTTTTCCATTAACATCAAAAACTGTTGCGATTTTATTAGTGACATCAGCAGATGTTTTTATCTGAAGTACATCTTCTACTGGGTTAGGATAGATAGAAACATCAGTTAAAGTTTCGTCTATAACGCTTAAGGCAGAGCCTTCAACAATATTATGAGTTGTATTTATTGCCGGATTAGCTATATAATCGACTATGCCAGATGGCCAATAAATAGTAATATTGTCAATGCTAGTTTCTGAGCCAATACCAAAATGTGTATTGAGTGTGCTCATAAATTCAAAACCTTCTCCACTTCTTACATCTCTTATTTGTTTTCCGGATGGAGTTTGTATTTCTACCCTAGCACCAATGCCGTTTATATTACTGTCTGTTCCTACAGTATTAATTTTTATCCAGTTGTTTGTGTTTGTATTATTTACATATATATTTCCATTTCTAAAAACATCTAAAAAACCATCATTATTGGCATCACCAATTGCACCACTTGGAGGAACATTAGAAGCATAGTTTGTAAATGTAAAGTCTCCGTTGTTAAATAAAATATCTCCGTTAGAAAGAATATCTACATAGCCATCATTATCAAAATCTGCAGGAGCATTTTCTATTCCCAAACTTGCTGCCAAAACACCAGATCCAGAGGTAACATCTGTAAAAGTTCCGTCTCCATTGTTTCTCATTAGTTTAGAATCTCCATTAGAGGTACTACTTGCGCCAACGTACACATCCATATCTCCGTCATTATCAAAATCTGCCCAAGCGGAAGACCATGTTTGCACATTATCTCCTAAGTTAGATGAATTGTTATGTCCAACACCAGGATAGTTAGTATTATACCAACCATTGCTATCAGCAACATTAATAAATACACCATTACCATCGTTTCTCCAAAGTTCGTTTGTACTAATTGATGTCGAACCTCCTCTACATTTAGCAATAAACATGTCCATATCTCTATCGTTGTCAAAATCTATCCAAACGGTAGCGTAGTTTCCACCACCTGGAACTGTACCTATGCCATTAGGAGCTTCTACACTTGGTCCTTGATAGAATGTTAAGTTACCAGAGCCATCGTTAATATAATACACATTTGGTTCTACATCGTGACAAACAAAAGCATCTAAATGCCCATCGTTATTTATGTCTATAAAATTTGATCGTTGTGAAAACACATATTCAGATCCTGATATTTCGGTATAAGCAGTGCCTGTGTTATTAGCTTTCATAAATGTTACACCAGGATAACCACCATATACCAAATCGTTATAACCATTACGGTCAAAATCACCAACGGCTAAACTCCAACTAGGAGCAAAATCTGCAGTAGTTGTCGTAATATTACTCATGCTAAACCCACCAGACGAAAGCTGATAATGTACATTAATATTATCTGAACTAACTGAAACAACATCGTCTAAAAAATCACCATTTAAATCAACAAGAGCTATGTCGTATGATCCGGTTGTGTTAATTGGGTTGGTTGTAAAAGAAACGGGATATCCAGAGGTGTCTACTCCTGTTGTAAATGTTTGACATTCCCATGCGCTAAAACCACCTCCATTACAATTGGCTCTTATGCATACCCTGTATTCTGTTTCTGGAGATAGATTTGTTATTACATAAACACTACTTGCGGTAGAATCTCCAGTTGTTGGCATGGGATCGGTTGCTAAATCTACAGCAACTTCCCATAAGGTTTCAGTACTTCCAGCATTCCAATTAACATCTGCAGTTGTAGTTGTGATGTTGTTTACTGAAATATTACTAACACTTGGGCAAGCGGGTGGTTCAGTAGAGCTAATAGCTACAGAATTAACACAAAACCCCCAACCATACGAAGAATTATCATTATATAAAATGCGATATTTAAATCCTTGTAATTGCGTGCTAGTAAAACCAGAAATATCTAAAACGTCACTTATAAATGCTGTAAAGCTGCCATTACAAAAATTAACAGTTGCCCCAGAGTTTTCATCTAACGGACTTCCCCAATTTACCCATTCACTAGTACTTTCGTCCCAGTATTGTAAGTTCAATGATTCATTTTGATAGATATTAAAAACGTAATTAAAAGTTACGTTTATATCTGTTTCATTAACGTTGTATGCTGCACTGAGGTCAATTATTGGTGATTCTGCAGCAACATTATTAATCGAGGATCCACCAGCTAAATTATCATCAAATGAAAAAGATGTTGAACCAGAAGCTATCGTAGGATTTTCTTCTAGGTGATCAGAGTCGTAAGTTCCAGAAAGTGACCAATCTTCATTAGGCCAATCTGCACTTTGATTTAATTCTTGAGCTTCGACGCTTATTAGAGCCAAGCATAAAGATAGAGGGAGGATTAAAATTTTCTTCATAGTAATTTAGTTACAGTCGTTAGTTAAGGAGTTTATCCAATTTTCAATAAGTTGAGTGCCTTCAGTATGTACAATTGCACGACCAATTAAAGGCATTCTATTAGAGGGTTCTGTTGAACTTAACCTAAAGTATAATACAGAATTTCTAGCATCACCAGGTTCTACAATATGACCCAAATCTTCACCAAGGTCAGTATCCGGATCTACGCAAATACCCAAATTTGTAAAATCGTGAGTGTCTGAGAAACCAAACCGCATAGGACGGTAAGCACAATGTGTTTCTTCAGAATGGCAATGTGCGCAATTAATATCTAAATAAGCTCTAGCTCTTAATTCGAGACTTTCATTAATATCATTATAATCTGGTAAAGTATCTATATGATTTGGCAATGAATTTTCTAAATAACCTAATTCAACCAATTTTTCTAATTGATTTTTTAGGCCATCATTATACATGTAATTTAAATTTAGGTTTCTTGGTTTGGGACCTATTGGTCTTGCAATTTCTGTAATTTTATGACAAGTATGACACTCTGAACCAGCCGGAATTCTATATTGTGCAGATTTTACTTCATCATCATCTTGCCACTCAATATCAATAAAGCTACCGTTCATATCAAGAGAAGCTTCAGTTTGTTCATTATTCCACACGTAATTAGCAAAAACCCACCCTTCATTTTTTCTAATCATTAACCGAGTTTCAATAATGCGAGTTTCGTCGTTAGGCAATACATTATCGTAGTAGAAATTCTTTATTAAAATAGTACCAACCGGAAAGTTAAGTGTTACATCATCGCTAACATAGGTCGCTTTACTATTATTAGGCATCCAAATAAAACGTTTTTTCTTAGCGTAATCAGTAAATAATGTAGAATTTAAAGTATAAGGTGTTACCCCAAATCCGGGCTCCAAGTTTTTTAAAGTGCCTTCAAACAACTGATATTCAGAAAGTGTTTGATATGGCATATTCTCTAAATTAAAAATCACATCAGAATTGCTTGTAATTGTTACATTAATTGTCTCGGTTTTACACTTCCCTGAAGCGTTACAAATGATATATTCAAAACTGTCTAGGCCGACTTCATTTGGGTTGGCAGTATATTGCACAGTATCATCACTAGGATTATTAGGTGTATTATTGGTGTCTAATATAAGTGCACTCCCTTTTGCTGGATTACTTAGTATTAATTCACCGCTTGAAGGTATATTGGAATCATTTGAAAAAACAAAAATTTCAATTTGAGAATTTTGGGCTATGGTGACAGCATCTGGATTTGTCTCTATATTTAGCGGAGATAAGCTATCATCTGAGCCACAAGCCAGCATAAATAATAGGGAGAATAAAAATAGACTGTAAAGTTTTTTCATATGCAATTAAGACTACTATTAATAAGACAGTTAATTACTTAAAAGCCCTACCTAAATAGAAAAAATAGATTTAAAGCTAATATTTTTTTAGAGAAGTCACTCTATTTAAAAGTTAAACTTGCTTATCGTTACGATTAAGTCGTCTTTTTACTTAAATAGAGAGTGTTTTAAAGGAAAGAAGAGACTTTTGTTTTCTATGATAAAACAAAAGTTTATTGTGCACCAATTAATATCAGCAATAAAGCTTAATTGTTTGAAAAACATTAGTTTATTGCTGATACAAGGCTCGGGAAAGATTTTTTAAACTAAAGCCTCTTTCACTAGATATTCTGCTATCTGTACCGTGTTTGTCGCGGCACCTTTTCTAAGATTGTCGCTTACAACCCAAAGATTTAATGAGTTTGGTTGAGAACCATCTCGTCTTATTCTACCAACAAAAACATCATCTTTTCCATTGGCATACATTGGCATTGGGTAAACGTTTACATCTAAGTTATCTTGCACGGTTACGCCATCTGTTTCATTTAGTAATTGTCTAACTCGGCTCAAGTCAAAATCATTTTCAAACTCAACATTAATAGCTTCGCTATGTCCACCTGCTGTTGGTATTCTAACAGCTGTTGCTGTAACGGCTATTGTTCTATCGTCAAGGATTTTTTGAGTTTCTCTTACTAATTTCATTTCTTCCTTAGTGTATCCATTTTCTTCAAAAACATCACAATGTGGAATCGCATTTTTGTGAATAGGATAAGGGTAAGCCATTTCGCCTTTTTTGCCAGCGATTTCATTTTCCATTTGCTCAACAGCTTTTACTCCTGTGCCAGAAACTGATTGATAGGTTGAAACCACAATACGTTTTATTTTGTATTCTTTATGTAGTGGTGCTAATGCCATTACCATTTGTATGGTAGAGCAGTTAGGATTTGCTATTATTTTATCGGTTTTAGTTAATGCATTTGCATTAATTTCTGGAACGACTAATTTTTTAGATAAATCCATTCTCCATGCCGAAGAGTTGTCAATAACCGTTGTACCAACTTCTGCAAATTTTGGTGCCCATTCTAATGATGTACCACCACCTGCAGAAAATAATGCAATATCTGGTCGCATTTCTATAGCAGTAGGAATACTAATAACTTCAATATCGTTTCCTTTGAATTTTATTTTTTTACCAACAGAACGCTCTGAAGCTACCAATAATAATTCATCAACAGGGAAATTACGCTCTTCAAGAACTTTTAACATTACATTGCCCACTAGGCCAGTTGCACCTACTATAGCTATTTTCATTTTTTAATGATTTAAATAATTTTGCGCTAATTTAAATTAAAAAAAATCTTATTCTTAAATTAATAAAGCCTTTTAACAACAAAAAACAAAATGTTAATTATTTAACTTTTTTATATAAAACAAGAAAAACCCAGACTTTGTGTCTGGGTTTAATTATTAAAAATATAATGTAGCAGTGAAGCTAAATTTTATTATTTTTTTAATGCATCTCTGATTTCTGTTAGTAAATCTAATTCAGATGGTCCTGCAGGTGCTTCTTCAACTGGCTTTTTAGTTTTGTTGTATGCTTTTACAATCATAAACATTACAAAACCTACTACGATTAAGCTAACAATAGTGTCAATCCATGCACCATATTCTACGGCAGCAACGCCTGCTTCTTTAGCAGCTTCTACAGTTGCGTATTCAACATCTCCTGGAGTCCAGAACATGTCAGCAAAACTTTTACCTCCGGTTACAAGACCAATAAGTGGCATGGCAATTTTAGAAACAAATCCGTTAATAACAGCGCCAAGAGCACCAGCCATAATTACAGCAACAGCGAAATCAATCACGTTACCTGTCATAATAAAATTCTTAAATTCTTTTAACATAATTTAGTGTTTTTAAATAGTTAGTTGATATGTTAATTAAGACCCTAAGTTAATTAAAAAAGTCACAATATGTTAAAAAAAAGTTTAATCGGCTAAATAAATGCGCTTTACACGTTGCGATATTGAGGTTAAAATTTCATAAGAAATTGTGTTTGCCGATTCAGCCAAAACACTTGCTTTATTCTTAAAATTGAAGACAATAACTTCATCTCCTTCTTTACAATCTACACCAGTGACATTTACCATAATCATATCCATACATACATTACCAATAATTGGAACTTTTATTTCATTAATAAAAACAAACCCTTTTCCATTGCCATAAATTCGGTTAATACCGTCTGCATGACCAATGGGTATAGTTGCTATTGTTTCAAATCCTTGAGATTTGTAGGCTCTGTTATAACCTACGCTTTCGTCTTTGTCAATGTTATGGATTTGTGAAATAATGGATTTTAGACTTGCAATGGGTTTTAAATTTTTATCTTCTAATGCAGAATTTCCAAAACCATAGAGACCAATACCAGATCGCACCATATCTAAATGTGCATTGGGATAATTTATAATACCAGAGGTATTGCACAGATGTACCCACGGCTTGTAACCTATTTTATTTTCAAATTCTTTAGCAATGTGCTCAAATTTTTTAATTTGACTATTTGTAAACTCCACTTCTTTTAGGTCTTCACTTGCGGCTAAATGCGAAAACAATGATTTTGCTACAATAGATTTTGTTTCATTTAATTGAGAAACTATATAGTCTATATCATTTTCCCAAAATCCTAATCGGTTAAGTCCAGTATTAAACTTAATATGAACAGGATAATTGGTCTGAGAATTAGCTTTAGCAACTTTTATAAATTCATTTAAAATTCTTGCACTATAAATGCTTGGTTCTAAACAGCGCTCTATAATAGTTTTAAAGTTAATAGGTTGAGGGTGTAATACAAGGATTGGAGTGGTAATACCAGCATCTCTTAAATTAACACCTTCGTTGGCATAAGCGACAGCAAAATAGTCTACATCTAAAGTTTCTAAATGTTTAGCGACTTCAATAGAGTCACTGCCATAGGCAAAGGCCTTAACGACAGCTAAAAACTTAGTTTGGGGTTGTAATTTTGATTTTAAATAATTGAAGTTATGCGTTAAAGCACTTAAATCAATTTCGAGAATGGTTTCTTGAGCCTTAGCCATTAGACTTTTTATCTTTAGAATCTATTTCTTCAGCATCATTTACTTTCATTTGTCTCACTTTATCACGTAACATGCTTTTGTAATAGGCCGCTCTACTTAAAGGTTCATATTCATCAACCTCACCAAGTAAAACTAGATCATCGCTCTTAGCTTTTCTGTAACTGTATTGAGCCAAATTCCCTGTTTTAGTACAAATAGCATGTACCTTAGTTACATATTCTGCAGTAGCCATTAAATAAGGCATTGGACCAAAAGGATTGCCCTTAAAATCCATATCTAAACCCGCTACAATAACACGAATTCCTTTATTTGCTAGGTCATTACAAACACGAACAATTTCATCATCAAAAAATTGAGCCTCATCAATACCAACCACATCACAGCCATCTGCTAAAATAGGAATATTAGCAGCTGCTGGCACTGGCGTAGAGCGGATTTCATTAGAGTCGTGAGAGACTACCATTTCATCATCATAGCGTACATCTACAGCTGGTTTAAAAATTTCAACTTTCTGTCTTGCAAATTTGGCGCGTTTTAATCTGCGTATTAATTCTTCGGTCTTACCAGAGAACATCGATCCGCAAATCACCTCAATCCACCCAAATTGTTCTTTATGATTTACCGTATTTTCAAGAAACATTTCGTAATTTTAGCACTAAAACGTAGTATATTTTCGTTTGTATAAAGGTCAATCAAATTTATCAAAAAACAAAAGCAAAAGACATGAAAAAGAAATTAGAATCAGAATTAGTGAGTATAGCGCATAGGATTCTAAAACTAAAAGGCAAGGAAGATGTTGATAGAATGCATGATGAAGTTTCTAAACTCTATGAAAAGCTTACAGTTTTAAAATTTGCCAAAGAAAATTTTGAAGATGATATGCCAACAATTGGTAATGACTCTTCATTTTTTGATATGTTAGACACTGCTTTTAACAATAAGGTTAGTGATAACATTGAGGTTGAAAATAAAACTTACATCAATTTAGATGAAGTTGAAGATGATGGTATTATGGAACCTGTGATGGAAAAGATTAAAGATATGGTAGCACAGATGCCAGAGGAAACACATCAAGTAGATGCTATATTAGAAAAGACATTACCAAATGAGGCTCCAAAAACAGTAGAGTTTGAAACTATAACGTCAGATTTTGCCACAATGCCAGAGTTTGAACCGATTGAAGACGCTAAAAAACGAGAAGCTGAAAACGAAAAGAAATCCTTAAATGATAAATTAAAAGGACAGAGTTTACAGATAGGCTTAAACGATAAACTGGCCTTTATTAAACACTTGTTTGAAGGTAAGAATGAAGATTACGACCGTGTAATTTCTCAAATTAATACTACACATTCCTTGGGTGAAGCTCGAAAATTAATTTTTGAAATGATAAAACCAGACTATAACAATTGGGATGGTAAAGAAGAATACGAAGAGCGTTTTATTGAAATTATAGAAGGCAAATTCATTTAAATTGATGCGCGCCAAACAAATTTTGTATTGGGTATGCACAGCGGTTTTATGCGGAATTTTTACCTATTCAGCATTTATGTACTTTACTAAAACAGAAATGGTAAAAGGCTTTTTCGAAAGTTTTAATTATCCTACCTATATTGTTATTCCGCTTGCATTTGTAAAAATATTTGGAGTTGTAATAGTACTTTGGAGACCTAACAAATGGTTAACAGAATGGGCCTATGCTGGTTTTTTCTTTGATTTGGTTTTAGCAACTGCAGCTCATCATTATGCTGGTCATGGCATATTAGGGTTTTCACTTTATGGACTTTTGGCTATTTTTCCGTCTTATTTTTTAGGTAAATACCTTAGAGATTAATCAATAATTAAGATATACGTAGCCAACAAAAGGATCTTTAATATCTTTTATTTTAAGCACATAATAATACGTGCCTACAGGTAACAACTCCGAAGAATTAGGAAATCCCATGTTTGCCCTGCCATCCCAAGTATTTATATAATTTGAAGCTTCATAGATTTGTGTGCCAAACCTATTGTAGATTTTTAGTGTGTTATTAGAGTAATTTTCTATACATGGAATAAGTAGTACATCATTTCTTCCATCGTTGTTAGGTGAAATTCCTTCAGGAACACTTAAACAATTAGATACTTCTACAGTAGCACTATCTTCATTGTTAGACTCATCCCTATCGGGTTCATTAACACTGGTTAAAGTTGCAACATTAGTTAGGTTATTTGACGACACTACAGTTGCGGTTAACGTCAAAATTTCAGAAGAATTAGCATCTAAACTTGGAATATTCCAGAGGAAACTAGTCTCATCAAATGTTCCAAAACTTGTAGATGCTGATACAAATTCATAACCTTGTGGTAAAGCGTCGATAATTTCTATTATTGTAGCGGTTGTAGTACCTAGGTTTGTTGCTGTAATGGTAAAATAGACTTCTTCTCCTATAACCACTTCTGCAGGTGTCACAGTTTTTACAACCTCAATATCTACATCAGAGTCATCTACAATAACATTTAATGTAGCATTGGTTTGTGAGGCGTCGATATTGTTGTTATTAGTAAAATTTTCAAAATTATTTAAATAAGTACCCGCAATATTTGAAGTTACCATAACTGAAAATGTACAACTTACCACACCATCTGGAAACACCAAACTATTTACTCCAACAAAATCGTCTCCAAGATCACCAATAAAATTTGCGGTACAACCATTGGCTTCATTCCAATCAGGAACACCAGAAAGTGTTAATCCTGCAGGTAAATTATCTGTAAAAGAAATATTAGTTTGAGTTGGATTTGAAGCGATATTAAAAACAGTAAAGGTTAACTCGCTTTCAGCTCCTTCAAATATGGTTTCTGGCATAAAGGATTTTTGTAAAACCGGAGCTATAACCTGGATACTATTTATAGAAATATTAGTTTCTGGAGTTAACTCTTCATTATTTATGGCATTAGGAATAGCTTCAGCAATATTATTAAAGGCACCACCAAAACTTGGAGCAGTTACAGGAATACTAATGGTAACAGTAGAACCTGCTTCCATAGATGGGATTATACCAGAAATAAAATTACCAATAACATCAAATGTTGTGATACACGAGGCATTACCAGAGGTCACAGTACAAACAGGACTACCAACAATATTAAAAACAGGATTGATTGTGTTCTCAAAAAGTACATCTATAGCATCAGAGCTAGTGGTACTATTACTAATATCCACAACCCAGTTAAAAGGTTGATTGGTATTTACCTGTGTAAATTCCGGATAGGTTTGCACCACTAAGTCCACACAGGGCGCAAAAAAAGTATTTACTTCTGCATTGTTATTGGAGGTATCAGTCTCAACTAGCCCATTAACATAACTTGCACTTACTCTATTGGTTCCAATTATTGGGTCTGTAGAACATTCTGGTATCCAATCTATAGTAACACTAAAAGATACAGAACTATTTGCAGGTAATTCCCAATTATCTTCAGGCAATATTTGCCAAAATGTATCAAATTCTCCGTTTTCAGAAACTCCATCTAAAAGCACACCAATATTAGTGTTTTCAATATTAAAACAAGATGCCGTTCCTGTAGTTCCTATACATTCAACTGAGGTTAGCATTGCGCTTATTGGAGCAGTATCACTATCAGCAAAAGGCATATAATCTTGTACTTCAATAATAGCATCATCATCTCCAATATTTTCAATAGTGATTTCATAAGATACTAAACCCCATTCTGTTGTATTTGTAGTAGAACTTCCTATTGGCAATTCAGGGCCTGTTTGAGTTTTAGTTACTACTAAATCAGAGAATTCACAAAGTTCTACGGCAGGAAGTTCAACAAGGTTTGAGTCGTAGTTGTCTTGAGGATTACTATCTATTAATTGACTATCTAAAATGTTAGTGGCACTTCTTATAACAGCTTGTATTGGACTAGAACTAATACTGCACTCTGGCTCAATATATTTTAGAACAGTTTCTATAGTAATCGTAGTATTGGGTTGTAAAACAAAATTATTACTAGCCCATAACTGTCCACCATTAGAAATAGTAATATCATTACATGAAACAGGGCCAGTAGTTCCCAAACAATTAATTGAAATAATTTGCCATGTGGCATAAGGGTAAGATAAATTTTGAAGAAAAAATGACATAGGTGTTTCTACTCCTCCAGAGTTACAAACAGTAGTAACAAATGTAATTTCTTGGTCGTATTGTATATTGGTTGTTATATCTGGATTTGTTTGAATTGTATCAATACATATATCAGTTAAAGGGCATACATCTGCATTAAGTAATGGTGTATTTACAATATTTGAATTATTAGGAGAAACATTAGCATGATCTAATGAAATTTGAATAAAACTTCCAACCTCTATAGGCATTGGGTCTATTGAGCAAGAGAAATTGGAATATTGATAAACCATTTCAAAAGTAATACTACCTCCAGGTGTAAATTCCATAGGTGCTTGAAGCGAAAAAATTGGAGCAGCATTAGTTACAGAGGAGGCAGAAACGACATTTGCGTTTCCACCAAAACCAGATAAATCTGGGCATAATGTACCATTTGTGGTTGCAATACACGTTAAAGAGACAAATTCCGCAAAAGGCTGACCATTTGCGTTTGATGAGGTTAAAAATAGTTTACCATTAATAGCAGTTAATGGGAAATCAATAGCACTATTATTTGTAATTGTAAATTGATAAGTCACAGTATCTCCCCAAGCATTTATAGGCACTCCATCTGTAGGTTGAATTTGAGAATGCGTTACCGAGAAATCAATGACAATATCTAAAACATCTATAGAAATTATTGACTGATTATTGCTGTTATTAATATCGGTTGTGTTCTGCGGAGGGCTTACAGTTCCATTTGCTGCAATACCACCCAAATCTGTCGGAGCAGTAGCTGTAATCAATAATTCTACACTCGAGTTATTTGGCATTGTAGCCACAGAAGCAGTTAAAATATTATCGGCAACATTGATATTAGCAAAATCTGAAGCACCAGCATTACTATTTTGAGAGTTATAAGAAAGTATAGTAAGCTCAGAATCAAAACTTACCGAAATGGTGGCGTTATTAACAGAATTTCCAGAATTAGTAACTGTAATTAAATATTGAAAATCTTCGTAAATATCAATTTGAGATACAGCTGTGCCATTTAAATCTTGAGCCTCAATAGCAATAGACAAATCTGTAGTCTGGCCACTTAAAAAACAAACATTAGATAAAACGAATAATAAAACGTAGAAGGATTTTAGCACAGATTGGTTTTTTATACTAGATGTAGATTCTTACATATGGTTGCGTCAAGATATAGAAAAGATTGTAAATTTGATAAGAAGTTATTCTTTTATATGAAGTTATATTTAGTACCAACACCAATAGGAAATTTAAAAGACATCACCTTTAGAGCAATTGAGATTTTAAAGGAGGTGGATTTAATTTTGGCTGAAGACACCAGAACCTCAGGAAAGCTTTTAAAGCATTTTGAAATTACCACTCAGATGCAAAGCCACCATATGCACAATGAGCACAAAACAGTAAATGGCTTAGTAGAAAAGCTAAAATCTGGTCTAGCTATTGCTGTAATTAGTGATGCTGGTACACCCGCAATTTCAGACCCTGGATTTTTATTAGTAAGAGCTTGTGTGGAAAATAATATAGATGTAGAATGTTTACCTGGAGCTACTGCTTTTGTACCTGCATTAGTCAATAGTGGATTACCTAATGATAAGTTTGTGTTCGAAGGCTTTTTGCCTGTAAAGAAAGGTCGCCAAACCCGATTATTATTTTTGGCAGAAGAAACCAGAACCATTATTTTTTACGAAAGTCCACATAAGCTAGTGAAGACATTAGGGCATTTTTGTGAGTATTTTGGAGAGGATAGACCAGTTTCAGTTTCTAGAGAAATCACCAAACTCTATGAAGAAACTATACGTGGTACTGCTAAAGACGTTTTAGAACATTACACCAATAAACCACCAAAAGGGGAAATTGTAATTGTTGTTGGTGGAAAAAAATAATGGAGGAACTACTACACAACATAAGCCAATGCATTATATGTAAAGTGCACCTTCCACTAGGCCCAAGACCAGTTGCAACTGCACATATAAAATCTAAAATTGTAATTATAGGTCAAGCACCTGGAACCAAAGTACACGAATCTGGTATTCCTTGGGACGACCAAAGTGGTAAAAAATTAAGACAATGGTTAGGAGTTACAGATGAGCAATTCTACAACACCGAAAACTTTGCCATTATACCAATGGGATTTTGTTATCCAGGAAAAGGAAAAACAGGAGATTTACCTCCTAGACCAGAATGTGCTCCACAATGGCATGAGCAATTGTTAGATAAAATGCCAAATGTTGAGTTGATTATTTTAATTGGTGCGTATGCTCAGAAGTATTATTTAAAAGAGAAAGCAAAACGAACCTTAACAGAAACGGTTGGAAAGTATAAATCGTATTTGCCAAAGTATTTCCCAATTCCGCATCCTTCACCAACAAATCGATTTTGGCGAAGTAAGAATCCTTGGTTTGAGGAATTGGTGGTGGGTGAGTTGAGAAATAAGGTTGAAGAAATAATAATCAGATAACTCTTAAAGCATATAAGTTTTTACTTAAACAAACTAAAGTATTGCATAGCTTCTTGTGGATTTGCTTTGGTATCTACTCGTTTTATTTCGTTTCCATCATCATCTAGCTCAAGAATATACATGGTATCATTTTCTTCAACTTTTTGTAAATATATTTTTGTAGTACCATCTTCATTAAAAAATTTTATGGTTTCATAACTATCGTAATTTGAAGACACCATTTCAGAGTATATCTTGCCATCAACTATTTTTTGACGTATAGTTCTACTGTCTTTTATAAAACTTTGAGCGATGATATTTCCGAGAAGATCATAATGCTGTGATTCTATAGATTTTCCGTCTTCAATTTTATTTTCTGATTGAATTTCACCATTTTCAAAATAAGAGTATTGGCTTCCAACTAAAATATCATTTCGGTAAGTGCTCTTTTTTATCAAAATTCCATCGCCAGAATACATAAGTTCATCTCCATGTTTTCTACCATTAGCGTATTTGGTGTTAGAAAATATTTCTCCATTAGGATGAAAAATAATATAATCACCATTTAATAAGCCTTCTTTAAACTCAAATTCTTCCCATTTGGTGACTTCATTTCCTACAACATAATAACCATTCATAAATTCGCTGGTTTCATTTAAACGGTAGTAGCTTAAACCATTGTAATTACTAATAGTGTAACCGTTTCTTCCAATGAAAGTAAATGAATCATCTTTCTTTTCTTTTCCAATAAATTCACAACTTAGAAGTGTAATTGAAAAAATAGAAATAAGTAAAAAGCCACTTAGCGATTTCATAAAAACAGATTGATTTTTAGTATTGAGACCCATCGTGCTTGCCAACCTCATAGCCATGTTTTCCTAAATATTTATTGCCACTTTCAACAGCGCCTTCTTCAATATCAGTTCCCATAGAATCATTCCAACGGTTGAGGTAACCAAATAAAGAAATGACACCAAGCATTTCTACAATTTCACCTTCGTCCCAATGCTCATATAAACGTTTTTTTATATCTGCATCAACACCATTTGGTACTAAAGAAGCGGCAAGACTAAAATCTAAAGCAGCACGTTCTGCCTCATTAAAGGCAGGATGTGTTCTATACTCCCAGATGTTATCTAATTGCTCTTGCTCTGCACCATAACGTTCTGCAGCTCTAATGGCATGTGCTTGGCAATATCTACAACCTGTTGAGTTACTACTTACCCAAGCAATCATTCGTTTTAATGCTGAGGTAACTCTACCTTCATTTGCCATTACAGCTTTATTTAGGTTAATAAATGCTTTACTAATAGCTGGTCTGCGCTGCATCGTTAAAACGGAATTTGGACAAAAGCCAAGTGTTTCGTTAAAAAATTCAGCTAATTTTTTGGTTTCTAAATCGTGTTCTGCAGACAATGGAGTTACTAATGCCATAGTTTTTATTTATTAAGGTTATTTGATAGATAATTTTTTTAAATTTAATGTAAATATAAAACTTTGTTAGCATGAAAATGATCTTAAGGACTTTCGATTTACAATTGAAACACACCTTTACTATTTCTAGAGAATCTCACGATATTCAACCCTCTATGGTTGTTGAGCTTACTGATAATGGGTATTCTGGTTTTGGAGAAGCTACATCTAACCCTTATTATAATATTTCTGTGCAAAACATGGTTAGTGATTTAGAGAATTTACGCGAAATTATAGAGAATTCAGGCAATCTTACTCCAGAATTATTCTGGAAAAAAATGCAACCACAATTACAACAAAATATGTTTGCGCTTTGTGCTTTAGACTTAGCTTATAATGATCTATATGCCACAAGAAAAGGGAAAAAACTATATGAGTTATGGAATTATAATATCGATAATAATCCCTTAACTGACTACACAATTGGTTTGGATACCATTGAAGTAATGGTTGAAAAAATGAAAGAAAAACCTTGGCCTATTTATAAAATTAAGCTTGGCACCAACAACGATATAGAAATAATAAAAGCGTTACGTAAGCATACCGATGCAATTTTTAGAGTAGATGCAAATTGTGGTTGGACACCTCAAGAAACCATAGATAATTCTAAAATCTTAAAAGATTATGGAGTTGAATTTATTGAGCAACCTCTAAAAGCAGATGATTGGGAAGGACACAAACTTGTTTTCAAAAATTCTAGTTTACCAATTATTGCAGACGAAAGCTGTCAGGTTGAAGCAGATGTTGCTAAGTGTCATGGTCATTTTCATGGTGTTAATGTAAAATTGACTAAATGTGGTGGTTTAACACCAGCAAGACGAATGCTAAATGAAGCTAAACGTCTAAACATGAAAACGATGGTAGGTTGCATGACGGAATCTACTGTTGGCATTTCTGCTATAGCGCATTTACTACCATTGTTAGATTACGTAGATATGGATGGAGCATTATTATTAGCAAAAGATATTGCTAAAGGTGTTACCATAACCGATGGAATAACAACTTATAGTAATGAATTAGGAATAGGTGTTTCTCTAATATAACAATATGAGAGTTAATGAGTTTCCTGATAGATCAATAACCGTAGAAGGTAAATCTTATTTATATTTTGGAGGTACTTCTTACCTAGGGTTATCTACGCACAAAGCGTTTCAAGAATTAGTCGTTGAGGGCATTAAAAAATGGGGAACATTTTATGGAAGTTCCCGAAATGCTAATATTAAATTATCAATTTATGAATCAGCTGAAGCTATGATGGCAAAATGGATTGAAGCAGAGGCTTCAATAACTGTTTCTTCAGGTGCATTGGCTGGTAAGCTAGTCCTTGACTATTTATCTAAAACTAATGCTGAATTCTATCACTATCCTAAAACGCATCCTGCAATAGTTGGAAAAGATAGTTTACCTTTATTTGTAAAAGGTAATCTTAATCCAAGATTATTAGACAATACTATTGAAAACATTGTTATCTCTGTAGATGCAATTTTGGCACTTGAAGTTGTGCCTACTTCATTTAAGTTTCTCGACGAAATTCCTAAACAAAAGACGATTACACTTTTAGTGGACGAGTCGCATTCAATAGGTGTTTTAGGAACATCTGGGCGTGGTGTATTTTCAAATATTTCTTCAAAAAGAATAATTAAAAAAATAGCGGTTGGTTCTTTGGGTAAGGCTCTAGGTATTTCTGGTGGTTATATAGCTGGTGAGAAATCGATTATTAATGGGATTAGGAATGAAGCTGCCTTTATAAGTTCTTCTGGTGCAAACGCAGCTTATTTATATGCTTTTATTAATGGACAACATATTTATAGAGAGCAAATGACTATCTTAAAGGATAACATGTCCTTTTTATTTTCACTTTTAAATGAAAAGATAAAATCTTCACACAATGAAAATTATCCTGTATTATATTTTCAAAAAGAAGGGTTTTATAAAAAGCTATTAAACCAAAACATTATCATAACTAGTTTTGAATATCCTTCTTACGATACACCAATGAATAGAGTTGTGATAACAGCAAACCATACCAAGGCAGATCTAAAATTATTGGCAACAGCTCTTAATAATTTAATATAAAAAAAGCCACAATTAACTGTGGCTTTTTTTGATACGTCTTTAACCTATTATTCATCCCATCCAACAGGTGCAGTTGGTAGTTGTTGGTTGGCAATTACTACAGCTTCATTTCTTACCAATTCAGAAGCTGGATATGATGCTCTTCTAAACCATTCACCAGCATAATCTGCCTCAGAATCTTCTTCTTCTCGTATGGTTAAGCCAACAAATACATCATCAGAGAAATCGTAACGTCTGTAATCCACAAATGTTTCAGGATTAAGGAAATTATGAATGTACTTTTCTTTCATAATATGATTTAGCATTAAACCTGCTTCCCCAACATCAACTGCGCCATCTGCAACATAATCAGTACCATCTACATCGTATTTATCCATACTAGCCATAATACCTTCCATATATGCTGTATAAGCCACAGATGTAGAACCAACACTTGTTTCAGTACCACCATTTGCTAAGAATGCCGCTTCAGCTTTAATAAATTGAGCTTCTGCATAAGTTATTAAAACTAATGGGGCATCAATTTTAGTGTAGAAACCTCCATCTACAAATTGCGTATTTGCAGAAGTACCATCAGGTGCTAAACCACCTCCACCACTTACATAACCTTTCCATTCTGCTTCTCCATTATTAGTAGCAAAAACAGGAAGACGAGGGTCTATTGATAGGGTTCCACTTTGAAAAGGATAGTAATCACCATTCATAGAACTTACAAGTTGGCTTGCAATATCATGGTGAAAATTACCTGTATTTCTAGCAAGAATTTCACCAGAATACCAAGGGTTTATATTTCTGTCGTCATAAAACATCTGAAAATCATCTGCATTAGACACAAACCCATTGTTAATGGTATTTAAAACATCATTTGCACTTACAGAACCATTTCCAATTAAACGAAGTTGATAACGTGCTTTTAGCGTATAAGCTGCTCTTAACCATTTATCTAAATCTCCGCCATAAATTAAATCTTCACTTCCTAAAGAAATACCTGACGAATCAGTAGCTTGTAGTGCAGCAATAGCTCCATCTAAAAGATTAAAAATCTCGGTATAGATTTCTTCTTGCGTATCAAATGCAGGAAATAAATTACTTTGACCAAAGTTAGCTTGGCTATAAGGAATATTATCCCAAGTATCTGTTGCAATACCTAAATTAATTGCTGTAACTATATCTGTAACAGCACCAAAATGAATAGCACCTTCTGCTTCAACTTTAGATTGTATTACCTTCACATTCGGTAATACATAAAGATAAACTTGAGACCATAATCCACTAGCGGTCGTTTCTCCAACTGCACCACCTTCTTGGCTTACAAAATTTTGAACGTAATTACCAAAAGTTAATTCAGCAGAACGTTGCCCTTCCATAGTACTATGGATAACAGGACCTAAAAGATCGTTCATTCTTAAATCCCCTTCATCTACGGTTCCAGAAGGTGTATTAACGTCAAAATATTCTTCACTACATGCTGTGATACCTATAATCATACATATTAATAATAGGCTTTTTGTTATTTGTTTTTTCATCTTTTTCATTTTTTAAAATCCTACATTAATTCCAAAAGTATAGCTTTCGCTAACTGGTGTTCCTAAACCTGCAAAACCATATACATTAGATCCTGCACTGTATTGACTCCCTTCGGGATCGTAACCTTCATAAGGTGTCCAAATAAGTATGTTTTGGGCACTTGCTGTAATTGATAATCGATCTAATTTAAGACTTTCTAATAAGCTACCTGTAAAATTATAAGTTAACCCAATATTTCTAAGTTTAACCCAAGAGGCATCTTGTACAAGAATTTCTGAAGCTCTATTATAATCTGTAGAACTACGGTAATAATTTTGATCAATTAATGTTGATGTTGTGTTGGTTGTAAAACCACCATTGCCATCGTCCATTACACCGCTTAAAACAGTTTCAACATCTCTAAATTCAGTAAGTTTTAAGATACCGTTTCTAATAGAGTTTCGTCTACCTGCATCATATAAATCACCACCTTTTTTCCATTCTAGTAAAAAGTTTAATGAGATGTTTTTGTATTCTAATCTGTTACCAATTGAACTTATAAAATCAGGGAAAGCGTTACCGACTTTTTTACGCTCAGTAAAATCAATTTCTGGTTTACCATTAGCATCAATGTAACGTTCGCCATTTTCGTATCTCCAAGTCCAGCCATATAAGGTCCCCATTTTATCACCTTCTCTAACTTCTGAGGTTACACCTGCAAAACCTGCATCTGCAAATACAACAGACTCTATATCATCTGGTAAGTCTACAACTTCACCTTGATTTGTTGACCAGTTTAAAATAACTTCCCATTTAAAGTCGTCATTATTAATAATGTTTGCACCTATTAATAATTCGTGCCCAAAGGTTTTAAAATCTCCTGCATTTCTATTTAAAGCTGAAATACCTGTGGATTGTGCTGCGGCAACATCAAATATTTGATCTTTTGCTCTAGTAGAATAGTATGCATAGTCTAACCTAACCTTATTATTTAAAAATCTCATGTCAGCTCCAATTTCAAACGACTGATTTTTTTCTGGTTTTGTATTTATATCACCTTGTAAAGTACTATATCTAAAACCACCTGATCCTCCAAATGGAAAATCTCCATCAGCAACGAAATAACGCCCGTTTCTACCAAATACAGGACCTTTACCAACTTCAGCCCAAGAAGTTCTTATTTTACCAAAAGTAAGAATGTCATTATCTCCAATTAAATCTTTTATGTCATATGCTAAACTAACTGATGGGTAAAAGAAAGACCTATTATTTGTTGGTAATGTAGAAACCCAATCATTTCTACCAGTAATAGTTAAAAACAGACTGTTTTTGTAATCTATTTTTAATTCACCGAAGAAACCAACGTTTCGCAATTGAACTATACTATTACCGCCAAATATATTAATGGTATTTGCAATATCATTAACTCCAGGAACATTTAAGGTTTCTCCACGTAAGGAAGTGAAATCTCTTTTAGTATCCGATATTTGATTACCTAAGGTTAAAGTAGTTCCGAAGTCCTCGGACCAATCCTTATTCATAGTCACTAATAAATTAGATTCTAAACCTGTAAAGTCAATGTCTTGCTCTACAATAAATCCACCAACCTGCGTACCAACATCTAAATCAGCAGGAACAAATCTATTACGTTGGTCAGAAAAATTATCAACCTGTGCAGAATAGGTAACATTCATCCAATCGGTAGGCGCCCAATTAAGCGTTACATTTCCAATCCAACGATTAACATCATCATTTAGATTACTATGTTCTAAAAAATACCTTGGATTGTCAATAACTCCGAACGAATAGTTTCGTTGAGTTCCATCTGCGTTTTGAAAATCGTTTATAGGGAATGTACCAGAGTAGTAGGATAACGAACTAAATACAGATTTATCACCACTATTAGCTCTTGTTCCTCCAGCATTTGTATAAGCAATAGAAGAATTAATTTTAAAATTTGAAGTTACTTGATAACCTCCATTAAACCTAAATGTTGATTTGTTGTATTCAGAATTTGGTAAAACTCCTTCTTCACTATTATTACCCATAGAAAAGAAGTAATTCATTTTTTCAGTTGCACCACTTATGTTAAAATTAACCTGAGTATTAACACCAGTTTGAAACAAATCATAAGGATCATAAAACTTATCGTTTGATAAATCAACTACAGTATCATCTGGCAATGTGTAAGAATCTACAGAGTATTCTGGTCCCCAAGAATAAAAAGAGGTACCACCAAGTCTCGTAAATCCAGATTCTGTTTCAGGAGTATAAAGGGTTCGTGGCGCACCACTAAAACCTTCTCTATATTTAGTTTGTAATTCTGGTGTTGTATTTATTTTTCTAAAAGAGGTAGATGCAGTGAAAGAAACTTTTGCTTTTCCAAGCTTTCCTTTTTTAGTTGTAATAATTATAGCACCATTAGAGGCTCTAATACCATATAATGCTGTTGCGGCAGCACCTTTTAAAACACTATAAGATTCAATATCTTCTGGATTGATATCTGCCGCTCTGTTAGTAAATGAAAATTGCTCATTACTTCCAGTAGAATTAGAACCAGCACTTGGTAATACATTACCAGCAAAAGTGTCGTTATTTAAAGCAATACCATCTACAATAATTAACGGTTGATTGTTTCTACTAGGATCAATAGATGTTACACCTCTAATTAAGATATCTACACCACCACCAGAAGAACCAGATGTTTGGTTAATTTGCAGACCTGCCACACGTCCTTGAAGCGCTGTAATGGCATTAGCTTGTCCAGCCAGCTCTACATCTTCTGCTTTTACTTGTGTTACAGAATACCCTAATTCTCGCGTTTCCTTTTTAATACCAAAAGCAGTTACAACTACTTGGTCTAATTGGTTGAGATCTTCTTCTAAACTTACGTTTAGTGTTGCGCCTGTTACAGCCATTTCTTTTGTTACAAAACCGAGATAAGAAAATACTAAAACATCTCCTTGAGATGCATTAATCTTGTACTCTCCATCATAGTTTGTTGCGGTTCCTTTAGTAGTTCCTTTTATAAGAATGTTTACACCTGGTAATGGCATACCATTTGCATCTTTAACGGTGCCACTTACACTCACTTCTTGAGCGGAAAGAATAAATGAAAACATTAAGAAAAAACTGAAAAGAAATTTGATTGAGTTTTTTTTCATAAATGAGGGATTTTTTATGTTGATTGTAGTTAAAGTTATACAAATTATCGACATTAACATATTATTTACATTTTTTATATTAATTCTAAATTGTTTATATGCATTATATTACATGTAAAAAGACAACTGTTTAATCAAGTTATATTAGGTTTTAATTTAATTTAATAATAGTACTTTTGAGAAAGAAAAAAACAATAAAAGAACTACAATAATGGCAGATAAAATAACAACACATTGGAAAGGGAACATGGTGTTTGAATCCGATAATCCGAGATGGCCATCTATTATGATGGACGCCTCAAAAGAATTTGGAGGAACAGGGTCTGGAATGGCACCTAAAGCTATGATGTTGTCATCATTAGCTGGTTGCTCTGGGCTAGATGTTATTTCAACTTTAGATAAAATGAAAGTTGAAATAGACGATTTTAAAATAGAAGTTTCTGGTGAATTAACAGATGAGCACCCTAAGTATTACCACTCTGTGGTTGTGGATTATCATTTTTATGGGTCGGATTTAAATAAGAAAAAATGTGAGCGTGCTGTAAATTTATCTGTCGATAAATATTGTGGTGTAATGGAAATGTTTAGACGTTTTGCAAAGGTAGAAACAAACATACACTATCACATATCCACTCTAAGATAAGTTGTAAAGTCTATGCGTTGGACATTAAAGCCAAAACCAGAATATTCAAAAGTTGAAGAACTAAAAAAAGCACTTCAGGTAGATGATATCGTTGCAACTTTGTTACTGCAAAGAGGAATTGACACCTATGAAGCCGCTAAAACATTTTTCAGACCAAGTTTTGAGGATTTACACGATCCATTCTTAATGAAGGATATGGACAAAGCTGTTGCCCGAATAGAAACAGCCATAGCAGAAGGTGAAAATATTTTGGTCTACGGAGATTACGATGTAGATGGTACTACATCTGTCGCTTTAATGTCTTCTTATTTAAAAACAAGAACAGATGCTGTTGCCACATACATACCAGATCGTTATGATGAAGGTTATGGTATATCTTATAAAGGCATTGATTTTGCTGACGACAACGATTTTTCATTAATTATTGCCTTAGATTGTGGTGTAAAGGCTATGGATAAAGTTGCTTATGCCAATGATAAAGGCATTGATTTTATTATTTGCGACCACCACAGACCAGGTGATAAAATTCCTGATGCGGTTGCTGTTTTAGATCCCAAACGAGAGGATTGTGAATATCCGTTTAAGGAATTATGTGGTTGTGGTGTTGGGTTTAAACTGATTACTGCATTGGCTTCAAAACAAGGTCAATCTGTTGAAGATTTAGTAGAGTATTTAGATTTAGTAGCCACTGCTATTGGTGCAGATATTGTACCTATTGTGGGTGAAAATAGAGCCTTAGCATATTTTGGCTTACAGGTTATTAATACCAACCCAAGACCAGGAATGAAAGCTATAATTGCTGAGGTAAAAAAGGAGGTATTAACAATTACTGATGTTGTATTTATCATTGCTCCAAGAATTAATGCTGCTGGACGAATGAAACACGGTAATCACGCTGTGACCTTACTTACGGAAACAGATTTTAACCTTGCTGCTGAATACGCTGTTGATATTGATCAGTTTAATACAGACCGTAGAGAAACTGATAAACGGATAACTGAAGAAGCATTAATTAAGATTGATGAGCATAATGAACAAGAAGGTTTTACGACAGTTGTATATCGCGAAGATTGGCATAAAGGTGTAATTGGTATTGTAGCTTCACGATTAATAGAAACTTATTACAGACCAACATTAGTTTTTACCAAAAGTGGTGATAAACTTGCAGCTTCGGCGAGATCAGTAAAAGGATTTGATGTTTATAATGCATTGGAAGCTTGTTCAGAATATATCGAGCAATTTGGTGGACATAAGTATGCAGCAGGTTTAACGTTACTTCCAGAAAACTATGAGGCATTTAAAGCAAAATTTGAAAGTGTTGTTAAAGAAACGATAGACCCAAAACTATTAACACCAGAATTAAAGGTTGATTTAGAAATTGAATTAAGTCAGATAGATGATAGGCTTATGCGAATTCTAAAACAATTTGCTCCATTTGGACCAGGAAATATGTCACCAACCTTTATGACGCAAGGTATAAAAGATACAGGTTATGGTAAATGTGTTGGTGAGGACGACAAGCATTTACGCTTTACGGCAACAAAATCATTTAATGACAAAATAGTTTGTATTGGTTTTGGGTTGGGTGATAAAATAGATATTATAAAAAGTAAACGACCATTCAACGCTGCGTATTCCATAGATGAAAACCATTGGAATGGCAATGTGAGTTTACAGTTGAAATTAAAAGATATAAAAGAATAAACTATAAAATATTTCGTTAAAAGAGCATGAAACAACTGACTATTATTACTTTTCTTCTCTTTAGTCATGTTTTGTTCAGTCAAAATTTAGTGTTTAACCCAAGTTTTGAAGATTTTTACGACTGTCCAAGAGGCATAAGTTTTTTTCATAAAAATGTCAAAAAATGGACGATACCAAATAATGGAACTACAGATTATTTTAATTCATGTAGTGAAAAAATGGGGTATAAAAATTTCGTTGGAGAACAAAAAGCTCGGACAGGAAATGCTTATGCAGGTATTTATACTTATTTCAAGAAAGATTATAGAGAATACATTCAAGGCACATTAAAATCGACTTTAGAACGAGGAAAGAAATATCAGGTGAGATTCTTTATAAGTTTAGCTGAAAATTCGAGATATGCACTTAAAGAATTAGGAATGATGATGACATCTGAAAAATTTAATGCATTTAAAACCAAGTCTTATATCAATGCGAAGCACTTTTCTAAACGAATTCCTAATTTAAAATTTCGTTCAACTTTTAGCAAAGAATTTTACCATAACGATAAAGAATGGTTGGAAGTATCATTTATATATACAGCTGAAGGTTTTGAAAATTATTTTTCAATAGGCAATTTCAATAACAATTCTAATACTATAAAGAGTAAACCGAGGAAATCAGAATTTGAATCATTTTCATATTACTACATAGACGATGTTTCGGTAGAACCTTTAGAAAAGGAAAAGATAGTGGAAACCGTTAAAATTGTCGAAGAGTCAAAAATAAAACCTAATGAAATCTACACCTTCAAAAAGGTGTTATTCGATTTTGATAAAGCTGAATTATTAGAGGTTTCAAAAGTTGAGATAAATCATTTATATGAGCATTTAAGTGAAAATCCAAATTTAAGAATTGAAATTTATGGGCATACCGACAACATTGGTTTAGAAACCAGAAATAAAGAATTATCAGAACAACGTGCAAAAGCTGTTGCAGATTATTTAATTTCGCGTGGTCTTAATAAGTCTTTAATTAAATCCTTTGGATTTGGGAGTTCGCAACCAGTTTCAACAAATGAAACAGAAGAAGGACGACAACAAAATAGACGTGTAGAGTTTAAATTGATTGAATAATAAAGTGGTAAAAAACGACCCATTTGCGGCATTACGAATTAAAGAATTCAATATTTTCTTATTATTACGCTTTGCATTAGTTTTTGGTTGGTCCATGCAATTTGTAGTAATTGAATGGCAAGTTTATTCTATGACTAATGATAAATTAAGTCTGGCTATAATTGGGTTGTGCGAATTTTTACCTGCTTTTTGTCTTGCTCCTTTTGCAGGACATGTTGTTGACAAAAAAGAAAAGCGTAATCTTTTTATGCTTTGCATTGCCTTATTTTCTTTAATAAGTTTTGGATTATTTTGGCTCACTTCAGATAAGATTGAATCC
The DNA here is from genome assembly GCF_014297365.1 of Winogradskyella echinorum. Taxonomy (GTDB): domain Bacteria; phylum Bacteroidota; class Bacteroidia; order Flavobacteriales; family Flavobacteriaceae; genus Winogradskyella; species Winogradskyella echinorum. Next base: position 1,251,470 of record NZ_JACOQD010000001.1, read on the forward strand.
ACTTGGAAAATGCCTTCTATTTTATACAGTATCTATGGATTGGTGTTTTTTGGTGGTATTTTAAGAGCTTTCTTTGGACCGACTATATTTTCTCTTATTGCCTTACTTGTACCGAAGAAGATATATCCTAATGCGGCAACCTGGAGCAGCAGCACTTGGAAAGGTGCAAGTGTTTTTGGAGCGCTGTGTGGCGGATTTTTAATTGCTTGGATAGGAGTGCATCATACGCTAGGTATCATTTTTTTATTAGTAATGATAGCGTTTGCTTTAGTTTTTCTAATTACTAAAAAACCAATATTAAATAAAGGAAATAAGGAAACCGTGAAGGAAAGCTTAAAGGCCGGATTAACCTTTGTATTTAACGATAAGGTTGTTTTAGGAGCACTAACCTTAGATATGATTGCTGTTTTGTTTGGTGGAGCAGTTGCCATTTTCACTGTTTTTGCTAAAGATATTTTAGATGCAGGACCAAAAGGTTTAGGCATTTTAAATGCGGCATTATCTTCTGGAAGTATTTTAACGATGTTAGCTACAACTTACATTCCTATAACTAAAAACACAGGTAAAAAATTACTTATTTCCATCTTTGGTTTTGGAGTTTGTATGATAATTTTTGGAGCTTCAAAATTAATGTGGCTCAGTGTGTTAACCTTGTTTTTTGCAGGTGTATTTGATGGTGTTTCTATGGTGGTACGTCAAACAATTCTTCAATTAAAAACACCAGATGATATGCGTGGTCGAGTTGGTGCTGTTAATTCTATGTTTGTGGGTTCGTCAAACGAGTTAGGTGCTGTAGAAAGTGGAGTAGCTGCTAGAATTTTTGGCGCACCATTAGCCGTTATGCTTGGTGGTACAATAACCCTTATAGTGGTAGCGGTAATAGGAGTTAAAAATAAACCTTTAAGAGAATTAGACCTTCAAAAAGATATTGAAGAGCACGAAAAGGAAGAGGAAGTCGTTGTTTAGTATTTTTTTAATTCAAAAGTGTTTCCATCAAAAACACCATAGGTGTAATATTGAATCCAGTCTCCTAAGTTGATGTATTTAGATTTTTCGTTTAGTTGAATTTCTAGAGGCAAATGTCTATGACCAAATACAAAGTAGTCTCTATGTTTTTCTTCAAGTTTTTTCTTGCTGTAAATGGCTAACCATTCATTGTCTTCGCCCAAAAATTTAGCATCATCGTCTCCAGAAATTAGTTTGTTTTTTACAGACATGTATTGCCCAATTTTAATTCCTATATCTGGATGTGCCCATTTAAATAACCACTTAAATAACGGATTGGTAAACACTTTTTTCATACGTTTATAGCCTTTATCACCTGGTCCTAAGCCATCGCCATGACCAATAAATATCGTTTGGTGACTGAGCGTAGTTGAAGCTTCAAAACTAAATGTAAATTCATGTGGATTATGATATACTGGAATACCAAGTTCTTCTTCAAAATAACCGTTCATCCATAAATCATGATTACCAACAAAATAATGAATTGGAATACCAGAATCACTCAGTTCTGCTAGTTTCCCTAAGGTTCTTGTAAAGCCCTTAGGAACTACTGTTTTATATTCGAACCAAAAATCAAATAAATCTCCAAGTAAGAAAATAGCAGCAGCATCATGTTTTATGTCGTCTAACCAAGCGACAAATTTCTTTTCACGAGGTTTTGAAGCTTCACTAGTAGGAGCTCCAAGATGATTATCTGATGCGAAGTATATTTTTTTTCCTTTAGGAATTGTTATGTGATTGGTTTTAGTCATTATCTGAAGCATACCACTCAGCAAAGCTAGTCGCTGTTTCTTGAAGTTTTAGTGAATGCAATTTTATGTTTTTTGGCAAACGTTGTTTTATTTTTTCAGCAAAGTCAATAACCATCATTTCACTTGTTGGTTGGTAGTTTACCAATAGCACATTATGACCTCTATCTTTTAGTTCTTTTGCTAACTCAACATGAGGTGTGTTTTTATTAAAAACGGTAGCGTGGTCAAATACATTTACAATCTCTTCTTTTACGATTTTTTTTAAATCACCGAAGTCTATAACCATCCCAAATTTAACATTGGAGCTATCCGAAATTGGAGAACCTATCACAGTAACGTCTAATCGGTAACTATGTCCATGTACGTTTTTGCATTTGCCATCGTAACCGTATAGTGCATGACCAGTCTCAAAAGAGAACTTTTTTGTAATTCGAATATTGCTCATTAACGTCTTTTGTTTCTATTATAAAAGTAAACAACGATTAATACGATGCCAAGAATAAGAAATAATCCATTACCTCCTAAAAAATTAAGAATATCCATTCTATTCGTCTTTTATTCTGTTTTTATTATATCTGTAAATAATATATGCAAGAATCACTAAAATTAAAAACGGTAAAAAAGTACCGATAAAAACACCTATACCATAACTGCTATCGGGAGCATTTTTTAACTTTTCATCAATGTTAACTTCTTGTAATATGGAAATAATAAATTTCACTATAGTATATAATTTAGGCCAAATTTAAGTGTTTTGAGCAAGCGATTTAAATGTTTTTCTAAATTTTATGATTAAAGGAATGCCTCTGGCAATTATCCATAATGTAAAAGCTATAAAAATACCGTAGAGTTTATAATCTAAATAATCGCTTAAATATATGATTGGCGAAAACACTAAAAGGGTAGAAAAAAGTAAAACATTTCTAAGATATTTCATTTCTCCCAGACCTTTAAATACACCGTCAAAAATAAAAGCTAAAGCGCATAATGGTTGCATAAGTAACACCATCCAAAATACACTATAAAACTCGTTTAATACAGCTTGGTCGTTACTAAAAAGGTTACCAATTGGATAGTATATTAAAGCTCCAATAATTGCTATTATTACACCAATGGAAATTCCGTATTTAATAAGTTTATCACTTAAAGTTATGAGGCTTTTGTAGTCCTTAGCCCCTAACAATTTACCCGATAAGATATTGCCTGCACTTGCATATCCATCTATAAGAAAAGCTCCTAAAAACCAGAGATTAATAGCTATAGTATATGCAGCAATATAATTTTCACCATATTTTGTTGCAAAACTTGTACTTAAGTATAATGCTAGGTTTAAAGCTAGTGTTCTAATAAATAGATTTGCAATCATAATTGCAAATCGTTTAATTTCTGGATTGAAAGGAAATTTTACTAATAACGGAATATCTGTTTTCTTTAGAATAAAATATGTTGAGAGTAATGCCATTATTATCTGTGCAATAACACTAGCATAAGCCGCACCTTTTATATGCATTGCAGGTAATTTATCGGCAATGCCATACACAAAAATAAAGTCTAAAACAATGTTTGCAAGCGCTCCTGTGATGGCAATTAACATTGGGTAGTAAGTGTTTTGCAAACCTCTAAAGGTGCCAAAAACGGCTATTGTAAACAGCGTAAACGGAAATCCGAATACTCTAATTTGATAGTACTCAACACTACTATTAAGTATTTCACCAGAGGCGTTATAAAACTGAAAAATAGTTGTAGCAAATGGGAAAGTAACAGCTATGATAATTAAGCTAAGTGAAGTGATTAAAAATATGGCTTGCGCAGGTAGATCTTTTACTTTATCAATGTTTCCGGCACCCAGGTATTGAGAGACAATAGACGATATGGCACTTCTTGTTTGCCCTAAAACCCAAATAAGCATAGAAAAAAAAGTGCCTACAATACCAACGGCAGCTAAAGAGGTGGTGGCATTATAATCCATATTACCAATAATTGCAGCATCAGTTAATGACAAAATAGGTTCTGATACACCAGAAATTAATGCAGGTATAGCAAGTTTATTGATTTGTTTTAAATTTATTGAAGTACTCAAAACACTAGTTCGTAACAATGAAAAGGAAATTTACTTTGCTTCGGAAAATATATATCACCTAATCGTTTATAGCCGCGAAGTTCGTAAAACTTTTGATTTCTTTTGTTCTGTGAGAAGGTATCTAACCTAATAGAGCTATAGTTATTTTCTATAGCAAAGTTTTCTGCAAAGTCCATTAATTGTTGTGCATATCCTTTTCCTTGCAATTCAGGGTGAACGGCTAACCGATGAATATAAATGTTATTTTCATTGTTTGTTAACCATTTTATAGGAATGTATTCTTCATCCATAAAAACTGAAATAACAATAGATCCTTTAACCTCTCCATTAATTTCTAAAACATAAAGTTCTTGTTGCTTAATGTCATTTTTAAACGCAGAAGGATTAGGATAATGCTCATTCCATTGATAAATACCTTTGGCTATCATTGCTTTAGCACAAGCCTTTGTCATTGTCATTATGGGTTCAATATCTATAATAGTAGCTTTACGAATCATTTTTAATGTTTATTTTTGTTTCAAAATTTTATTAAAATGAAAACAATACTTGTTCCTGTTGGGTCTTCAAAAAATGCAAAATCACACTTACAATATGCTGTAGATTTTGCTAAGGCATTTAACGCAAAATTATATGTAGTCCAAATATATAATGTTTATACTAAAGCAGGTACAATGATAAATGTAGATTCTATTATAGAAAAAGAATCTAAGGATTTTTTAGATGACCATGTAGCTTCTATCGACACAAAAGGTGTTGAGGTTTATACAAGAACTTTTAAGGGTAAGTTGGTAGATACTATAGAGAAAGTTTGTGATGCCTTAGACGTAGATTTAATCATATTAGAGCCTCGTACTAATTCTATTAAAGATGAGGTGTATTTAGGAAGGACTTCGGGTAAAATTGTAAAGCGTACACAAATACCTGCGCTTATAGTGCCAGAGGGTTATACTTATAGACCTTTCGAAAAAATATTACTAGCTATTAAATCTGCGATTATAAAAAAGGAAAGAGTGTTGTATCCTTTGTCTTCAATTAAAAATCAATTTAAAGCTACTGTAAATTTATTATTGGTAAAAACTGCACATCATAAAAAGGAAGATTTTGATCTTAATGATGAATTAAACGCATTAATTACCAAGACTACTATTGCTGAAAGCCCAACAACGTTTCAGGCTGTTTTAGAACATTATAAATCTAATAATCCAGATTTGCTTTGTGTTGTACGACGTAAACGAGGATTTTTTAAGAAGCTTTGGGAGAATAATGTGATTTTAAAGAAAGATTTTCATAGCACCCAATTACCTGTTCTTATTTTAAGTGGTTTAAAATAAAATAAACTTTATTCTAAAAAACTATGAATTGAATTAACCAGGTTATTTAATTCATAAGATAGTGTTTCTTTATCCCAAGGATGCTTGGTGTTAAAAACATGATCTGCTCCTTCAATTATTTTAAGTTGACTAGTCGGATTCCATTTGTGTAAGTCTTTTGCTTCATCTATTGAGATAGAAGTATCCTTATCTCCATGTATTATAAGTATAGGAACTTTTACTTGCTTTATAGCCGATTTAATATGTAGTCGGTTTTCGTTGGCTTTAAAGTTTTCATAAAACTGATAGAAATGCGGCATTTGTTGCTTGGTTCTACCATTTAATACATATTTAACTCCTTTTTCTTTCCATTCTTTTAAATCATCAATGGTTGCAGTTCGTTTTTCGAAATTACTAACACTAGCTAATGTGATGAGTTTAGTAATTCTTATATCTTCTGAGGCTTTTATTATAGCGATTCCGCCTCCACGACTATGACCAATTAAACAGATGTTATTAATATCAATTTGCAGGTTATTTTTAAATTGATCTTGTGCCCAATCTATTACTGCTTTTAAATCATCAAGCTCTTTAGTGTAGTTGTTATTTCCAAAGGCTTCTAAATCTGGAAAATCAATTGGATTATTCATTGTACCTCCATTATGAGAAAAATTGAATTTAATAAAGCAATTTCCGGCTTTAGCAATTTCTTTTGCCATAATATTCCAAGCTCCCCAATCTTTAAATCCTTTATAACCATGGCAAAATATAACGATAGGTTGTTTCGTTTTCTTTTCGTTATAAAACGCATCAATAAGAATTGGTTTATTATCTTTTCGGTCTAAAATTATATTCTTATCAATAATCATTATTCGAGTTCTTTTTCAATGAAATCTACTTTAGAATTACAGATTTCTAAAATGAGTTTTTTAAGTTCAATCTCAAAATTATTAAGGGTTTCTTGAGTAATTAATTGGTCTTTTGTTCTACTACCAGAAGATTGTTTTTTACCAAACTTTAAAAAGCCTTTATTGAGGTTTTTAAAAGAAATAATTCCGGCTTCGATAGGTAATTGTATGAGGTTATTTTTGCGCATCATATAAGCATAACATAACACCTGAAATGACTTGCTATACTTATCGTAATCTGTAGTTAAGTCCTCCCAATCTACAATTTCGACTTTATTCTGCTCAACCTTGCCAGATTTATAATCAATAACACGCGTAATTCCATTTAATTCATCTATTCTATCAACTTTTCCGTTTAACTTTATCGGAAAATCTAGGCCTTCAATTTTTATTTCAACGGATTTTTCAGCTTCAATTGCCAAGATTTTTATTTGGTTACCAGTATTGAGACTTTCAATTTCAGAGTTTAAGAAATTGGAAATATAACGTTGTGCTATTTCAAAAATGATAAGGTTTTTTCCTTTTGAAAAGTCACCATCTTTATACAAGTCTTTAAAGTGCTTTGAAACTGTTTGTTTAATTTGTTTTTTAAAAGTTTCTAAATGATTAACAGTTAAAAATTCACCTTCTAGAGGTTTATAAAAATCCTCTAATGTATTATGAATAACAGATCCCATAGTATTCGCAGCTATGTTTTCTTCTACATCTTCAAAATCTTTAATACCAAGAATTTTTTCGAAATAAAAATCTATTGGATTTCTTATATAATTAGTTAAAGACGATGGAGAAAAACCTTTAAGAGCTAATTCTTTAATTTTTTCAGTAACTAATGGTGTTTTTGTAATTTGTTTGAGTTGTTTCTTAATAATTGGTACATCTGGTGAAGCTGTAGTATGCTTAATATTATGAATACCCTCAATTTCTAATTGAGTAATAAATCTACTTTTTTCACCACCTTTGAGGGCATCAACTTCTGTGTTATAAAGTATATATACATTTTTAGCACGCTGTAATAGCCTGTAAAAATGATAGGTATAAACAGCATCTTTTTCTTTAAATGTTGGTAATCCGTTCTGAACTTTAACATCAAAAGGAATAAATGAATTATTTGTTTTTCCTGATGGTAAAATGCCTTCATTTACTGAACTGATAATTACTGTTTCAAAATCTAAAACTCTAGATTCTAACATTCCCATAATTTGTAATCCTTCTAGTGGTTCTCCTTTAAAATCTAGGGTTTCTGAGCTTAAAAGCTCTTTGTAAATTGTTTGTAAGGTAGAAACCGTATTTAGATATTTGTAATTGCTGTTTAGTTCAGAAAGTTGATTAAACAATGTATTGAAACGATATAAATATTCTAACTCTAAACGATTTATATTCTTATTTGCATCAATATTAGTCTTCATTTTAAAGATGAGATCAGAACAACTATTTAGGGCATTTTCGGCATTATCTTCCCAAGGTTTAAATAATAATTTAATGATGTCTGTATGTAAATTTGTTTGCGCCTTTAGGTCGTCTATAGTAATATAAACAAGATTATTTTTTTGAATGTAATTTGTTATTTCACTAGCCGTATTACTAGATTCTGTTTTAAAAAGCGGATATAGTGATGGATGTGAGAGAATATTTATAACATCTTTGTAATAATAATTTTTAGGATTGTTTTTATGGATGACAAATAAATGCTCAAAGAACGACGCTAAAGGCACAAATTTTAGAGGCAAACCCATTGTAACATTAAGATTTGTTACAGCTTTAGGAATAGAGTTTAGTACAGGGATTAATAAGTTTTCTTCCCCTAATACTACAGCTACGCTAGATAGGTTTTTATTGCTTTTGCTTATATTTTCTAATAATTGACCAATATATTTGGCTTGCCCAACAAGTTTAGGGGTTTCAATGACTTCAATAGTTTTTTCTTCACTATAGTTTGAGGTTATCCAATTAAAAGGATGTTTTTTAAAATAGTTCCATTTTTTTCTGTGTATTCTTGTAAATAGTCCAGCATCATGAATAGGGTCATCAATAAATGTTCTATCTATGTCCCAATAAATATACGCTAAGTCATCTTGAAGTAAGCCTTGTATTATCCGAGATTCAGATTCATTAAGTGCATTAAAGCCGAGAAAAACATGTGTTTTTTCGGTATTACTATTAATGTAAACCTCTAAGTTTTCTGCGGCTTCTCTGTAGATTAGTCCTTGATAGCCTTTTTTATTTTGAAGCAAATTTTCTGTAAAATCTAAGTAATAGTTTTTAAGTCGTTTCCAAAACTTTAGATGGTTTTTAACTAGTTCGGTTTGTTCTGCCTCTAAAGACCAGTGATTAAGTTCTTTTATAGCGTTTAGGTAATCGAAAATGTCCTCTTGTGGTATAAGATAGCGGTCTATCTCATTAAAGTCTTGTAATAATATTTGTGCCCATTTAGAAAATGAATCAAACGACTCTATGTCAGCTTCATTTGTTAGTTTTTTATAACTGTCATAAAGCTTAAAAAGTAATTCTGTGTTTGGAATAGTTTGCAAACCCGATAATTCTTCAACAAACTCTTCTATACTGAGAATATTTGGTGCAAAGATGGGTTGACTTAATAAAGTAGATAGATGATGTTTTAAAAAAACGCCGGCACGTTTACTAGGAAGGATAAAGTGTAAATCTTCTAGTTTTAAACCCTTACTCTTAAGATCTACAAGTACGCTTTTTATAAAACTTATCATTTTATAAAAATAAAAAACGCTCCGAATCTCGGAGCGTTTTTTCAATATATTTTAGAGATATTATTAGTTTTTCAACTTCACCTCTACACGTCTGTTTTCTTTTCTACCAGCTCTTGTTTTGTTATTAGCGATAGGATTATCTTCACCGAAACCAGCTGCAGTTAATCTATCTGCACTAATACCATTAGCGATTAAGTAATCTCTAACTGCGTTAGCTCTTCTATCAGATAAAGCTTGGTTAGTAGATTTAGAACCTACACTATCAGTATGACCTTCAATTGAGAAATCTGCTTGTGGGTAATCTTTAAAGATTGCTACCATAGCTTGTAATACTTGGTCAGTTTCTTTTTTGAAAGAAGCTTTACCTGTATCGAATAAGATAGATCTAGCATAACTATTTAAAGTTTCCATTACTGGAGCAGTTGGCTTAACTTCTGGACAACCATTGTTAGCAGCAGTACCAGCTTCGTTAGGACACTTATCGTCTTTATCTAAGATGCCATCACCATCAGTATCTGGCCAAGGACATCCGTTGTTTGCAGCAGGACCTGATTCGTTAGGACAGTTATCATCACCATCAGCAACACCGTCACCATCAGCATCTGGACAACCCATTAAGTTTTTAAGACCAGCAACAGTAGGACACTTATCATCTTTATCCATTACACCATCACCATCACCATCAGGACAACCGTTAAATTCAGCTAAACCAGGAGTGTTAGGACAATCGTCTTTAGAATCTTGAATACCATCGTTATCAGAATCTGGACAACCATTAAAGATCTCTAAACCAGCTTCTTCTGGACAAGCGTCATCTTGATCGTAGATACCATCATTATCAGTATCAGTACCACCAAACTTAAGAACGATACCAAGAGAATGTTGGAAATGCTTAGATAATCTATCTTCAAAAGCATGCTTGTAAGTAGATTGAGCTTCAACAGCTAATTTTTCAGTCACCCAAAATTTAAGACCTAAAGTTCCATTTATAGTACCTGCACCTAAGTCATCTACCCAAGTGTAACCACCACCAACACCTAAATAAGGGTCGAATTTGTTAGAGTTAATAACATCCATAAAGCTGTAAGAAACTCTACCATCAAGACCAAAATATGTTAAATCATCAACATTATTTGTTGTTTCAACACCAGTTGGACTAACATTAGAACCAAATTTCTCTATTTTGTTAAGAGAACCTGTAGCTGTAAAAGTAAAACCATCGCTAAGGTATCTAGAAACAGAAATCATAGATATAGACGGCATAATGTTCCAATGATCTGTAACGTTAAAATATTCGTCAAAATAATCACCTTGAGGTGTGTCTTCTCCTACAGGATAAAAATCAACTGCATTAGTTGCAATACCAAGAGCCCACGGATTGTTCTTATCTTGAGCATTTGAAGTGCTAAAACTCATAAGAAGCACTGCGGCAAAAAATAATCTGCTAAGATTTTTCATATTCAAATTTATTTTAATTTTAAGTGTTAATTGTTAGCAAAAGTAAGTTGTTAAATATTATTAACAAAGACAAATATATAAAAATATTGTTATATCGCCCTAAATCAGCGAGTTTGTAACCATTTTAAATAATTTCGAGTCTTTTACCAACTTTAATAAAAGCTGCTATTGCTTTATCTAGTTGATTTTGGTCATGGGCTGCAGATAGTTGTACTCTTATTCTCGCTTTATCTTTAGGTACAACGGGAAAAAAGAACCCAATAACATATACACCTTCTTCTAATAGCATATTTGCCATAGTCTGTGATAATTTGGCATCGTATAACATTACAGGTACAATTGCAGAGTCACCATCAACGATATCAAACCCAGCTTCTTTCATCCCTTTTTTGAAGTATTTTGTATTCCAATCTACTTTATCTCTTAAACCAGTGTCGTTTTTAAGCATATCAAAAACCTTAATAGAAGCCCCAACAATAGCTGGTGCTAAAGAATTTGAAAATAGATAAGGTCTAGAGCGTTGGCGAAGAATTTCAATAATTTCTTTTTTAGCTGTTGTATAACCTCCCATGGCTCCACCCATTGCTTTTCCTAAAGTTCCTGTAATAATATCTATACGTCCGAGAACTCCTTTTTCTTCAAGTGTACCAATTCCTGTTTCACCAATAAAACCAGTGGCATGGCATTCGTCTATCATAACCATCGCATCGTACTTATCTGCTAGATCACATATTTCATCTAAGGGTGCAACCAAGCCATCCATAGAAAATACGCCATCAGTTACAATAATTTTAAATCGTGCTCCATTTTCATTAGCTGCAATTAGCTGCGCTTCTAAATCGGCCATATCATTATTTTGGTAACGATATCTAGCTGCTTTACACAATCTTACTCCATCTATAATAGAAGCATGATTTAAAGAGTCTGAAATAATAGCATCTTCTTTAGTTAACAATGGCTCAAATACACCACCATTTGCATCAAAAGCCGCAGCATATAATATAGTGTCCTCTGTGCCATAAAAATCTGCAATCTTTTGTTCTAACTCTTTATGTATATCCTGTGTACCACAGATAAAACGCACTGAAGACATCCCAAAACCATGGGTATCCATTGTGTCCTTTGCTGCTTGAATAACTTCGGGATGCGATGATAAACCTAAATAATTGTTTGCACAAAAATTTAAAACTTTTTGCCCAGTGTTAAGTGTTATTTCGGCACCTTGAGGTGAGGTAATTATACGTTCCTCTTTAAAAAGACCGGCATCTTTAATAGATTCTATTTCTTGTTGTAAATGTGTTTTTATATCTCCGTACATGTTTATTATTTTAGTTGTAGTGCAAAGATACTATGTATAAATTAGACTTCAATAACATCAATGGTGTCATTTATGTAAACTAATAATTTGTGAGTTACCGTTAAGTTCATTTGAGTTAATACAGTTTCATAATCATTAAGCTGAGTTTTATGAAACGCTTTTTGTTCACCTGTTTTATAATCTATAATAATAGCTTCGTGTTTAGAATTAATGTTTAAACGATCTGGTCTTAAAAGCTGACCAGAACTTGTAATTATATCACGTTCGTTATATATTTTGAAATTATCTTGATAATAAACGGCTAGTTTTGGGTGTTCAACAACATTTGCAACTAAAGTTTCTAAATCGTCTTTGTTATCTTTTGTTATTTCTCCAGAAACTAAAAGATCATTAAATGCAAAATCGAGGTTGTCAATGGTTTTAATTTTAGACAAAACCAAGTGCACTAAATTACCTCGTTCAATCGCTTTTTCTTGTTTGGTATCCCATAATAATCCAGCTTTTGTTATAATACTTAAATTGTGATCTTCTTTTGGTACAGAAATAAACTTTAGAGCTTTTGAAGCGCTTTCTTTTTCTAAATTACTTTGTTTTAAATTTAACTTCCCAAAACTATAATTTAGTTGATTATCATTCCATTTATTTTGCTGTTGCAAATACGAAATAAACATACCTGCATAGGTGTTTTCGCTTACAACTCCTTTTGAGCTTATGTCTTTTTTAGAAATAATATGTAAATGCTCAACAGCTCTTGTTAGTACAACATATAGTAAATTAATATTATCTAGTTCTAATTGTGATTGGTGTGTTTGGTAGATTTCATTACCAATTTCACCATAATGTTCTACATCTTTTCCATAATTGAGTAGTAAAGTATCAAAACCACAATATTCTTCCCCAATAACTGGAAACCAAACTTTAGGCTCTAATTCTTTATAAATATTAAGATCTGCAAACGGAAATATTACAACTGGGAATTCTAGTCCTTTAGATTTATGAATGGTCATAATTTTTACGGCCTTCATGTTTTCTGGAGATACCACACTAAGCTTATCTTGTTTTTTATCAAAATAAGATACAAAAGCTGCTAAATCCGAATGCTGTTTTTGAGAAAACTCTAATACCTCATCCATATAAAATTGAAGATAAGCATCTGATTTTTCGTTAAGCTTAAAGGTTCTAATAATATGCTCAACAAGTTCGTAAAGTGGTAGTTGAAGGAGCTCGTCTTTATTAATGAAGATTTGTAATTGCTTTAACTCTTCAAACATATCATCTAGACTATTCTTTAGATATAAAGTAAAAAATTGATGTTTATCTTTAATATGATATTCTTCTGCTATATAGGAAAGTACTTCTACTTTAAGACTGTCATTATTAGGTTGTAAAAGCAATTTTAAAAATGAAGAAACGAAATTAATTTTGTCAGAATTTTTTAAAAGTAAAGTTTCTGAAGACGTAATTTTAATTCCTTGGTCACTGAGGTAATTTGCTAAAGCAACGCCTTCTTTTCGCTTTCGCACCAAAACACATACATCATCTAGCGCAAAGCCATTTGCTACACATTGATTAATTGTTTTTAAAACCTCTAAAGCATACAATTCTGTAGCGTCATCTTCTTTTGTAATGTCTAGAAAATTGAGATTTACAAAACCATCCAAATTGCTAAAAGGTATTTGCCCAGCATGCTTATACAGATCGGCATACTGTGCATTACTAAAATAGCGTTCACTCAAAAACTTAAAAAAAGAATTATTAAAAGCAATAATTTCTTTTGCACTTCTGTAATTAGTATTAAGTGGCACAACTTCTGCTTCAACTTGAAAAGGGTTGACTGTTTCATTGTACAGGTTTATAAATTGTTCTGCTTCGCCACCACGCCATCTATAAATGGCTTGTTTTGCGTCGCCTACCAACATGGTAGAACCATTTGCTGCAGAAAGTGCATTATCTAATAAAGGTACTAGATTTTCCCATTGCATTTTTGAGGTATCTTGAAACTCATCAATAAAGTAATGCTTAAATTTTTCGCCCAAACGCTCGTATATAAATGGAGTGGGTTGGTCTTTAATTTCGTTGCTAATTATTTTATTAAATTCTGAAATAAGCATTTTGTTTTGCTCATCTTTTATAGCATTTAATTCATTTTGAATAGCGTTTAAAACCGAAAGAGGTGTTATATTTTTATAAAATTCTTTTTTGAGTTTTAATTCAAAAATTAAACGTTTTGTTTTTGTAAAAGCTTCAGTAAGGGTAGGTTGAATACTTTCTATTGTAGATGCAATAGTTTCGGTAACACGCTTAGGGTAAATGGTATTTCCTTCTTTGAGATCATTTTGCCAAGCTGCTTCAAAGCCAACAGAAAATTGTTTGTCACTTAATTTTTGAAAATGATTTGGTAATGAACTTCTATTAAAATCATCAAACTGTAAGCCACATTCTTCTATTAATGTTAAGCTAGCTTGTGCAGCTTTTACAATATGGGTTTCAAGCTGCAGAATTTGTTTAATCAACTTCTCTTTTAATAATTTAAAATCCTGTAGCGTTTTACCTTTTAAAGTTTCAATTGCAAAAAGATCATTTTCATTAACTAAAAGTTTCGCAATTTTATTAAAGTCGTAACTAATATCCCAGCTTTTATCGTCGTCTGCTTTTTCTATAGCAAAGTCTATAAGAACTTTTGTTAAGGTGTTATCGTTTCCGGCTTTAGCAATAAGGCTATCAACGGCTTCGTTTAATAGACGTTCTTGGTCGAGTTCAACTTCAAAATTCACAGGTAAATTTAAGTCGTGAGCAAAGGTTCTAATAACTCTATGTGTAAAACCATCTATTGTAGAAATATCAAAAGCACCATAATTATGAATAATATGCTTTAATATGTGTTTAGATTTATTGTGAAGAAAAATAGGTTCAATTGATAATTCATCACAAATAGCCACAAACATTGGATGTGGTTGCTGTAAACTTTTTTCTGATGAAAATGACTTTAGCATATCTATAATACGCGCTTTCATTTCGCCTACAGCTTTATTGGTAAATGTAATGGCTAAAATAGATTTAAACTCGTCGTAGTTTTTAGATTGTACGAGTATTTTTAAATACGCTTTAGCTAACGTAAATGTTTTTCCGCTACCTGCAGACGCATTGTAAATTTTGTAAGGTGAATTATGCAAATGAAAAATTTTATACCAAAATAGGGAATCTTAATAATTTATTTAGACTTTCTTGTTTTCAATATTGTAAATTTGTGAAAATAGAAACATTAACATAAAAATTTAAGACTATGGCTTTTGAATTACCAAAATTAAAATACGCTTATGATGCTTTAGAACCTAATATAGATGCTCGTACTATGGAGATACATCATACTAAGCACCATAATGGTTATACAACGAAACTTAATGCAGCAATAGAAGGTACAGATTTAGCAGGAAAGTCAATCGAAGATATTCTTACTAATTTAGATATGTCTAATAGTGCAGTTAGAAATAATGGTGGAGGATATTATAACCACTCTCTATTTTGGGAGGTTATGAATCCTGAAGATAGAGGTTATCTTTCTGGAGACTTAAAAGATGCTATTGAAGCTGAGTTTGGGTCTAAGGATGCATTTATTGAAGCATTTAGCAAGGCTGCAGCGACTCAATTTGGATCTGGTTGGGCTTGGTTGTGTGTACATAAAGGAGGTAAAGTAGAAGTTTGCTCTACACCAAACCAAGACAATCCATTAATGCCAGGTGTTACATGTGGTGGTACACCAATTTTAGGATTAGATGTATGGGAACATGCTTATTATTTAAATTACCAAAACAGAAGACCAGATTATATTAATGCATTTTTTAATGTTATTAACTGGAATGAAGTTGAACGTCGTTATGCAGAAGCGAAGTAAGTAACAATAATATTATAATTTAAAAATCCGTGTCTTGTAAAAGGCTCGGATTTTTTTATGCTTTAAAAAGTAATATTTTGTTTGATGAGATTCTCACTTTCGTGAGAATTAAAAATGAAAAAGGGTGAACAGACGTTCACCCTTTTTGCCCCAAATCTACCATAAACTTAACCTACTTATGTTATGGTGATTCAAATATAAGTTTACATTATTTTAACTGTTCAATTTTTTGGACAAACGACCTATATATTAGCCTAAGCGTGGAAAGAACCGCGTTTCTGGGATGATATGTATAAAATTGAATCTTAAATTAAACAAATGACTTAAAGTAAAACTTTAATTAAGTGTATAAAAAAAGGTGAACTAAGTTCACCTTTTTTTGCCCCAAATCTACCATGAACTTAACCTACTTATGTTATGGTGATACCAATGTAGATGTATTTTGTTAAAACAAACTAAATATCCGATAAAACGCAGTATTCTTCGACTAAATACTTGTTTTATCGGATAAAAAGCTATTTTGGGGTGATTATTAGTATGCACGCTCCTTATTTCCTTCAAAGAAATTAATAAAGGCTCTATTTACTACTCTATTACCTCCAACGGTTGGGTAATTACCAGTAAAGTACCAGTCTCCTAGATTTTTAGGACAGGCTTTATGTAAATTCTCAACAGGTTGAAAAATAATTTTTACTTCAGCATTAACTTCTTCATCGCTTAGTAATTCAGAAATTTTGTCAGAAATCTGTTCGTCTGTAAAGTTATCGTAGATCTCTTTAACGTAGTTAACTACGTTTTTATCTTTCAAATCAACTTGAGTTAAACATTTATTATAAACCTCTTCAACGATATGGTATTGGTTGTTATCTTTTAATAATTCTAATGCAGCTCTAAAGGCAACTAAACTTTCTAGATTTGCCATATCTATTCCATAACAATCCGGATAACGTATTTGAGGAGCAGAAGACACAACCACAATTTTCTTAGGTTTAAGTCTATCCATCATTTTAATAATACTTTTCTTAAGAGTTGTACCTCGTACAATACTATCGTCAATAATAACAAGATTGTCTGTGGGTTTAATAACGCCATAAGTAACATCGTATACATGGGCCACTAAATCATCTCTACTGCTGTCTTCTGTAATAAAGGTTCTTAGTTTTACATCTTTAATGGCTATTTTTTCTATCCTTGGGCGTTCGGATAAAATTTCTGTAACTCTTTCGGCAGAAAGCTTTCCGTTTCCGTTTAAAATAGATTGTGTTTTTCTTTTGTTTAGATACTCTTCTACAGTATCAATCATTCCAAAGAATGAGGTCTCAGCAGTATTTGGTATAAATGAAAAAACTGAATTTTCTGTATCATTATCTATAGCTTCAAGAACTTTTGGCATTAGTAATCTACCAAGCTCTTTTCGTTCTTCATATATTTCTGCATCACTACCACGAGAAAAATAAATACGCTCAAAAGAACAAGCTTTGCGCTCTAATGGTTCTAGTATTTTTTTAATAATGGTTTTACCAGATTTTTTAGTGATAATAGCATGTCCAGGTTCTAATTCTTTAACATCTTCAAAAGAAACATTAAATACTGTTTGAATTACTGGTCGCTCGGAAGCTACAACCACTACTTCATCATCTTTATAATAATATGTTGGTCTAATACCAGAAGGATCTCTAAGTACAAAAGAATCTCCATGACCTAATAAACCAGCCATAGCATAACCACCATCCCAGTTTTTGGCAGCACGTTTTAATATTTTACCAACTTTAAGGCGTTCAGCAATAAGAGGAGAACATTCATTTTTGTTATACCCTTCTTTCTTTAAATCTCTATAAATTTTTGAAACGGCATCATCTAGAAAATGACCAATTTTCTCCATTATTGTAATGGTGTCTGTGTATTCTTTTGGATGCTGTCCTAAATCTATAAGGTTGCCAAAAAGCTCTTTAACATTAGTCATGTTAAAGTTTCCTGCCATAATTAAGTTTCTATGCTGCCAGTTATTTTGTCTTAAAAAGGGATGAACACTTTCTACACTGTTTTTTCCAAAAGTACCATAACGAACATGTCCTAATAAAACTTCACCTATATAAGGTATGTTCTTTTTTTGAGCAGCAACGTCATTATTATATTCTGGATGTGCAGTTAACTCTTTATTAATACGCTCGTTAATTTGAGCAAAAATATCTTGAATTGGTTGTTGTGCAATAGAACGCACTCTACTTATGTAACGTTCTCCTGGATTGGTGTTTAATTTAATGCTAGCAAAACCAGCTCCGTCTTGTCCACGGTTGTGCTGTTTTTCCATCATTAAATACATTTTATTAACTCCATAAAAAGCACTACCATATTTTTCTTTATAGTATTCTAATGGTTTTAAAAGTCTAATAAGTGCAATACCGCACTCATGTTTTAAAGCATCACTCATGGTATAATTACGCTGTTCGTTTATTTTTAATTAGATCCTAAACTTATTTAGGATAAAAAAACGCGCTCAATTTTGAGCGCGTTAGTTTAAGTTAATTCTATATCAAATTGTGTTAGACTTTTAAATTGGTCTAAACGTTTATAAATTTCTTTATCTGTTAAGTTAAGCATTCTTTCTGTGCCAAATTTCTCCACACAGAATGATGCTAATGTAGATCCGTATATTACGGCCTTTTTCATATTCTCAAAAGAAAAGTCATTTGTCTTAGCTAAATATCCAGCAAAACCTCCAGCGAATGTGTCGCCTGCACCAGTTGGATCAAAAACTTCTTCTAATGGTAAAGCTGGCGCATAGAAAACATTATCATTATGAAACAATAAAGCTCCATGTTCTCCTTTTTTAATCACTACATATTTAGGTCCCATTTCATGAATCTTTCTTGCAGCAACCACTAAAGAATATTCACCAGATAATTGTCTTGCTTCTTCATCATTAATGGTAATTAGATCCACATTTTTAATTACAGACAATAAATCATCTAACGCTATATCCATCCAAAAATTCATGGTGTCTAAAATGGCTAATTTTGGTTTTTTAGTCATTTGATCTAACACACCTTGTTGTACTGCAGGATGCAAATTCCCTAACATTACCACTTCAGCATCTTTATAATTATTAGGCACAACAGGATTAAAATACTCTAATACATTTAGCTCAGTAACCAATGTATCACGAGAGTTCATATCATTATGATATTTTCCACTCCAAAAGAAGGTTTTACCATCTTTAACAATTTCAATACCTTCTATGTTTACATTTCTATTTTCTAAAAGATCTAGATATTCTTTTGGAAAATCGCCACCAACAACAGAGACTGCTGCGGAATCCACATTAAAGTTTGAAGCAGATAAACCTATATAAGTGGCTGCACCACCTAGAATTTTGTCGGTTTTACCAAAAGGAGTTTCAATAGCATCAAAAGCTACTGTCCCGACAATTACTAATTTACTCATAAAGTAATTTTGAATTAGAGTGCAAATTTACATAAAATATATTCCTTGTGAAATAATGATTTTGTCTTTAAAGAGATATTATTTCCTCCCAAAATCAGCAGGAATTTCTCCCCAAGCTTTGGTTTCCCATTTTACAATGGTAGTGGTATATTCATTGGTTTTTAGCCATTCTTCTGCACGCTCTACCAAATCGTAAACAGGTTTGTTTTTTGCGTTACGCTTTAATTTAGAGTTGCACTTTTTTTTTCGTACCCAACTCATTGCTGTTTTTGAGTCTGTATACATAATGCGGTCACTATTATGTTGTTTTAAAAAGGCTAAGCCGTGTACTAATGCTAAAAATTCACCTATATTATTAGTCCCTTCTTCAAATGGCCCTTGAATAAAAAGTTGTTTTTTAGTTTTTGTATCTACACCTCTATATTCCATTTTTCCAGGATTTCCGCTTGAAGCCGCATCTACAGAAATAGAATTATAATTGGGCAGACCTATTTTTTTTAGTTGCACTTCGGTGAGTTCACTTTTAAAAGATTTAGATTTACCAATGTAATCTTTATAATTAATGTTTAAGGCTTTTTTTGCAGCTTCAAAAGTTGAAAATGATTTATACTGAGCTCCTTTAAAATCTTTAATTTGGGCATTGCAGTCATCCCATTTCTCAAAAACTCCTGTTTTGTGACCTTTCCAAACAGTGTAATATTTTTTCTTTTTTTTTGACATAAATTATTTTGACACTAATTTTCACTAATCACTTTGGATTTTAGTTTTTGAAATTTGGGATTTGAGTAAATCATCCACCACGATAGGAAAATGCTCCATTTCCAATAAATGAATTTTTTCAGCAACATCTTTAGCAGAATCTGAATTGCTTACTTCACATTTGGCCTGAAAAATAATAGCACCCTCGTCATAATTTTCGTTTACGTAATGGATTGTAATGCCTGTTTCAGTTTCTTTATTGGCGACTACAGCTTCATGAACATGCATACCATACATACCTTTTCCTCCATATTTTGGTAATAATGCAGGATGAATATTAATAACTTTATTCTCAAATTCTTTTAAAATAAACTCAGGAAATTTCCAAAGAAAACCAGCCAACACAATAAGGTCTGGCCGCGAAGCTTTTAGTATATTTAAAACGTCATCTGATTTAGAAAACGCAACCCTATTAAAAGATAATGCGCTAACATTGAGTTTTTTACAGCGATCCAATACTTTGGCATAAGGATTGTTAGTTAATACCTGAATAACAGACGCATTATCGTTGTTGTGAAAAAACTTAATTAAATTTTCAGCATTAGAGCCACTTCCGGACGCAAAAATTACAACACGTTTCATTTACAGGTATATTTCTTCAATTATTCAAAACAAAAAAAAGAATAATAATTAACAATTAGGGTAAAACCAAAATACTTTATCTTTATTTTTACTAAATTAAAAGCACATTTTATCGGTAAAGGTGATTAATCAAATAAAGTTTTTTATTTTTGCCATCTAATTAAAACTTAAAATTAAAAAATTATGTCAGACATTGCATCACGAGTAAAAGCGATTATCGTAGATAAATTAGGTGTTGATGAAAACGAAGTTGTAACTGAAGCTAGCTTCACTAACGATTTAGGAGCGGATTCATTAGATACTGTAGAATTAATAATGGAATTTGAAAAGGAATTCGATATTCAAATCCCAGACGATCAAGCTGAGAACATTGCAACAGTTGGTCAAGCTATCTCTTATATAGAAGAAGCAAAATAATAACTTTATTTTTATGGAATTAAAGCGAGTCGTAGTTACCGGTTTAGGTGCACTTACACCAATAGGCAATACCAAAGATGAATATTGGAATGCCCTAATTAGTGGAAAAAGTGGTGCTGCACCTGTGACGCATTTTGATGCTGAAAAGTTCAAAACACAGTTCGCTTGTGAAGTAAAAAACTTTGAAGTTACTGACTTTATTGACAGAAAGTTAGCGCGTCAAATGGATAAGTTTTCGCAGTATGCAATGGTAGCTTCGGATGAAGCAATTGCAGACTCAAAATTAGATCTAGACGCTATAAACAAGTTGAGAGTTGGAGTCATTTGGGGAGCAGGAATTGGTGGTTTAGAAACATTTCAAGAAGAGGTGTTAAACTTTGCTGCTGGTGATGGTACACCTCGATTTAATCCAAGATTTATCCCAAAAATGATTGCTGATATAGCGCCAGGAAACATATCTATAAAATATGGTTTTATGGGACCAAACTACACAACAGTTTCTGCTTGTGCATCTTCTGCAAATTCAATGATCGATGCTCTAAATACAATTCGTTTAGGACATTGTGATGTTGTAATTACAGGTGGAAGTGAAGCTGCAGTTACTATTGCTGGTATGGGAGGTTTTAACGCTATGCATGCCATGAGTACGCGTAATGATAGTCCAGAAACAGCATCTAGACCCTTTGATGCAAACCGAGATGG
The DNA here is from genome assembly GCF_014297365.1 of Winogradskyella echinorum. GTDB lineage: Bacteria > Bacteroidota > Bacteroidia > Flavobacteriales > Flavobacteriaceae > Winogradskyella > Winogradskyella echinorum. The sequence goes on from NZ_JACOQD010000001.1 coordinate 1,272,817, forward strand.
TTTTGTATTAGGTGAAGGAGCAGGTTCTATCGTTTTAGAAGAGTACGAACATGCAAAAGCAAGAGGAGCTAAAATCTATGCAGAAGTTGTAGGTGGTGGTTTATCTTCTGACGCATATCATATGACAGCACCACATCCTGAAGGTATTGGTGTTATAGCGGTAATGAAAAATTGTTTAGAAAATGCGGGCTTAAATCCTGAAGATGTAGATCATATTAATACACATGGAACATCAACACCATTAGGTGATGTTGCAGAGTTAAAAGCTATATCAGAAGTATTTGGTAGCCATGCTAAAAACATAAATATTAATTCTACAAAATCTATGACAGGTCATTTGTTGGGTGCTGCTGGAGCTATTGAAGCTATTGCTTCAATTTTAGCCATGGAGCATGGTATTATACCACCAACAATTAACCACGAAACGGTTGATGAAAACATAGATCCAGAATTAAATTTAACGCTCAATAAAGCTCAGAAACGAGATATTAAAGTAGCAATGAGTAATACATTTGGATTTGGCGGTCACAACGCTTGTGTATTATTTAAAAAATTAGATTAAATCCCGAATGAGCATCATTCGTAACATATTAAAAAATTCCCGTACTGAAGAAGACGGGAATTTTTTTTTACAACTCAAAACAATTCTTGGGTTTAAACCGAAATCTAAATCACTATATATTAAGGCATTTACCCATCGTTCTATGAATATTAAGGACAAAAAGGGGAATGCGGTTAACTACGAACGCTTAGAGTTTGTGGGAGACGCAATGCTAAGTTCTGTTATAGCAGCCTATTTGTTTGAGAAAGTACCACATGGTGATGAAGGATACTTAACAAAAATGCGCTCTAAAGTAGTTAGTAGAGAGCACCTTAACGAGTTAGGAAAAGATTTAGGGCTTATAGATTTGGTACAAAGTAGAATCTCAAAATCTAATTTCGGAAATAATATTCATGGCAATCTTTTTGAAGCTTTAGTTGGCGCTATTTATTTAGATAAAGGTTATAAGTTTTGTGAAAAATTTATTTACAGACGTGTTATTAACCCTTATGTAGATATAGAAACTTTAGAAGGTAAAGTAATCAGTTACAAGAGTTTACTTATAGAGTGGTGTCAAAAAGAGAAAAACACTTTCGATTATGAAGTGTATGAAGATACAGGCAATGACGAACTTAAACATTTCTCTGTAAAATTAAGTATCAACGATAAAGTGGTGTCTAAAGCAAGAGCAACTTCAAAAAAGAAGGCAGAAGAAAAAGCCTCTAAACGTGCATTCTTTGCATTTCAGAATCAAATTACCAAGCTCATTTAACTATCCGTATTCAATACCTTACAACTATAACGTTTTCGTAAATTTTATAGGATAAGATTAACCAAATCTTAATAAAACTAAGCTTTTATTATACTATATTTACCATTCAAGCTTATAGAATATGGCTTTACACAAACTTCTGGTAGATGATTTCTATGACGATACCTACAAGCTTATTGCTATTCATTGTAGGCTAGAGGATTATCGTTTAGCCTATTTGCTTAACAAGAATTTAGACATAAATCTAGAACGAAAAGCAGAAGACATAGATATTAAATATTTAGAATCGTCTTATAGTTTTTTTGAATGGAATAATGAGACAGAATACATTACTTGGAATTTAATTTCTAATGTATGTAAAAAGGAAGAAGATAGTTTGTCTAGTACAGGTACATTGTTTGAGACTAGTGAAAAGGTTCTAAAAACATTTCATTTAATTTCTGAATACAATCGAGTAGATTATTTCATTAAAATTTCTGATGAAATACAGAATGTAAATGAAAAGCTAATCTTAAGTAAGTTACAAGCCATTCCACAAATTATAACAAGTTATACGGTAGATCCGTTAAAAATAAAATCTAAAGACCATTTAATTTTTTGAATTAATGCCAAATAAAAAGACAAAAATAGTAGCAACATTAGGTCCTGCAACAAGCAGTAAAGATGTTTTAAAAGCAATGTTAGATGAAGGTGCTAATGTATTTAGAATCAACTTTTCGCATGCAGATTATAAAGATGTTGAAGAACGTATAAAAATGATACGAGAGCTCAACGATGAGTTTGGTTACAATGCATCAATTTTGGGTGATTTACAAGGCCCTAAATTGCGAGTTGGTGTAATGAAAGGTGAGGTGGTTGTAAATCCAGGGGATGAAATTATTTTTGCGACAGGAAAACGTTTTGAAGGTACAAAAGATAGAGTTTACATGACCTATGATAGTTTCCCACAAGACGCTAAACCAGGAGAACGCATTTTATTAGATGATGGAAAATTAATTTTTGAAGTTGTTTCTACGGATAAGAAAACTGAGGTAAAAGCTAAAGTTATACAAGGTGGTCCTTTAAAATCTAAGAAAGGTGTTAACTTACCAAATACAAACATCTCGCAACCAGCTTTAACCGAAAAAGATATTGAGGACGCCATTTTTGCAATAGGCCAAAAAGTAGATTGGATAGCATTATCTTTTGTAAGACATGCCGAAGATTTAATGCAGTTAGAAAAGCTTATCAATGAGCACAGTAATCATAAAATTCCGATTATAGCTAAGATTGAAAAACCGGAAGCTGTTGAGAATATTGATAAAATTGTAGCTTATTGCGATGGTTTAATGGTAGCTCGAGGCGATTTGGGTGTAGAGATTCCTGCAGAGGAAGTACCATTAATTCAAAAACAATTAGTACTTAGAGCCAAACGTGCCAGAATACCAGTGATTATTGCCACCCAAATGATGGAAACAATGATTACAAGTTTAACACCAACACGTGCCGAGGTTAATGATGTTGCCAATTCTGTTATGGATGGTGCTGATGCAGTAATGTTATCTGGTGAGACGTCTGTTGGTCAATATCCTGTGCAAGTGATTCGCCAAATGGCAAATATTATACGCAGTGTAGAAGATTCGCCATTAATTGAAGTACCACAATCTCCACCTCATATTCGTACCAAACGTTACATTACAAAATCGATTTGTTACCATGCTGCTAATATGGCTAATGAAATTAATGCAAAAGCCATTTCTACATTAACTAATAGTGGCTATACAGCATTTCAGATTTCTGCGTGGCGACCTTCTGCTCATATTTTAGTATTTACATCTAACAGGCGTATTTTAACCCAACTCAGTTTACTTTGGGGAGTAAAAGCATTCTATTACGATAAGTTTGTAAGTACAGACGAAACTATAGAAGATGTAAATGCCATTGCTTGTAAAAAAGGCTACTTAGATGTTGGTGATATGCTTATTAGCTTAGCAGCAATGCCAATACAAGCCAAAGGTATGGTAAATACTCTAAGAGTTACTGAGATAGAGAGTTGTAGTTTTTAGAAGAGAATTTTTCGTTAACGGTCTTGTATACGAAAAGTACCACTGAAATAAGCGATAATTTTTGGATTAAATATAAGCCGAAGTTTTAAACTTTATTAATTATTTTATTTTTGAAAAGTCGTCAAATTTAAAAATTTGAAGACTTTTCAAAAATGCCCAAACCTTTGTGTTAGCCAAGACTCGCGCGATTTTTTATTTACGTTGTTGTAACACGTATTTTATTGTTCCGAGTCACCTATTATATAAAAGAGTGGTAAATCGAATTGTGACTTATTTTCTTCTGTCAGATAATGAAATTGCATTCCCCAGCCATTATCAAATCCTAAAACTCCATAATCTAAATTGAAATATAGTGAACCCATACCGTCTGTAACTGGTTTGGTTTCGTATCTGTCAAATTTATATTTGTTTTGAATTAGGTTTTTTTCTTCAAGTAAAAATTCTGTATTTCCAAAATGGATTTTGTTAGAACTTTTAATAAATTTAAAATCCATATTTTTGGTTGAATCCACCAGATTTATGTATTCATATTGGATAAGACTATCTTTATTTTTTATAGTCAATTTATAGTCATCTTTTCTCTTAATTGTATCCATTTCATAAATTATTAATTGTCTTGGTACAATTTCTTCTATTATTTGTTTTTTAGCTGGTTCATTACAGCTAAAAAGTCCGACTGAAATTAATATGTAAATGATTTTTCTCATATGAATTACAACTATAATGATATGATTTTGTTTCAATAACTTATATCAGAAGTTAACGAAGTTCGTTGAAATTTTTCAGAAAGTCAAGGGTTAAAGAAAAATTACTTCATATTATACATATAAAGTAAAATAGCTATGCCAATCAATAAAAATACAATGATATAGTTCTTAGTATTAGAAGAATTGCTTGATATGATATGATTTCCTTTTTTACGCTGTACAGTTCGGTTATGCACTTTTAAACTACTTACTTCCGTTTTTAAAACAGTGTCTCCTTCATAGTAATTAGAATTTACTTCTAAATTATCGACAATATCTTTACAGTCTTTTAAACTCAATTTAGTTTTGTCTTTAATTAACTTTATGGCACTTAGCTTTTTACCATTATTGATTAAATGAAGCAATTCGTATTTGTTAATTTCAATATTATTTATGGTAATAATCATTGGCTTATAAAAGTTTTAAAATCTACTTGATAAATGCGACTTGCGCCATTATCATATTTATTAATCTCAGAAAATAATTCTTCAGCGTCACTAAAACCATCTTCATTCATGGTTACATTGCTTCTTCTACTCGTAAAATATAATGTGCCATTCATTACAAAAGGACAAAACTCCATCCCTTTAGAGTTAATGGTTTTACCTAGGTTTTCGGCTGTTGTCCATTTGCCATCTACATTTTTACTAATATACATGTCCCCTGAGCCAAGTGCATCTGGTCGTCGCCAACCACCAAAGATTATATAAGATTCGTCTGGTGCAATAAAGGCATTGTATTCTGCTCCTTTGGTATTGACGCCTTCACCTAAAATTGTTGGTTCTGAGTAGGCATTGTTTTTCCATTTACTCATAAAAATATCATCTTCAGATGCTAATTCTTTTTTAATAGTAGTAAAATAAAGGTTTCCATTAGTTGCCACTGAAGGATAAAATTCATCAGCCTCTGTATTTATTGGTGCACCAATATTTTTTGGTTTAGACCAGGCTGCTGTTTTAGTTTTGCGCTCAACATACCAAATATCCATATCTTTTGTGTTGGTACTATCTACTGCAATAGGTCTATTGGACACAAAAAAAAGTTTTAGATTATCTGGTGATAAGAAAGGTTCTAAATCTGTATATTTTCCTGAGAAGTTACATATTTGAGGTGTTTGCCATTCATTAGCTTTTTTTTCAATTTTCATGATTACAGAAAGTTCTCTTGCTGGACTTTGCAATGTAAAATAAGCTTCGTTTTCCTCCGAATTAATTGTAAAATCCCTAACATTAGTAAATTTAGAAAAGATGTGTTCTGCAAAAGGTTGCACACCATTTTTGGTGGTTTCTATTTGTTTAGTGGTAGTTTCTGGTATTATAGTTTCCTTCTCTTTACACGATATTAGTACTAAAAAGGAAACTATAAATAGTAATAGATTAATTAATTTCATGAGTAATTATTTAATAGATATCTTAAACTTAAGAAAATCACAACATTAAAATTCAAATTTTAACTGTACACTAACAGATTCTTTTTCTTTTTGTGATGGTTTAGGCTTCTTAAGGTCGGTGTTTAAATTAGATATGGAAATGCCTAAAAGTCTTACGGAATTATTGAGGGTATTTTGATAAAGTAGATCTTTTGCAGTTTCTAGAATTATAGCTTTTTCACATACATAATAAGGTAATGTTTTGCTTCTTGTTTGTAAAGTAAAGTCGCTATATTTTATTTTAAGTGTTATCGTTTTACCAGAGACTTTACTTTTATTTAATCTTTTAGAAACTTCTTCGGCTATGTGCTGTAATTTTTCTAACATAAATATCTCAGAAGATAAATTTTCGCTAAACGTTCGTTCTGCGGCTAAAGATTTCCTTATACGATTCGGTTTTACTTCGCTATTATGTATACCGCGTACAACGTAATAATAATAACGACCAGATTTCCCAAAATTTTCGTCTAAGTATTCTATACTTTTCGATTTTAAATCTTTACCCGTAAAAATGCCTTTTTGGTACATTTTTTCGGCAGTAACTTTACCAACTCCATAGAATTTTCTTATGTCTAAATCTTCTAAAAATTGGAGCACATCTTCTGGATTAACTGTTTTCTGTCCATTGGGTTTATTGTAATCACTTGCAACTTTAGCAATAAACTTATTAATTGATATACCTGCGGAAGCTGTTAAGCCTACTTCGTTAAATATCTTTGTTCTTATCTCTTGGGCAATTAAAGTGGCACTAGGATGCCCTTTTTTATTTTCTGTAACGTCCAGGTAAGCTTCATCTAGCGATAACGGTTCTACTAAATCCGTGTATTCATAAAAAATTTTTCGAATGCGTTTCGATATTTCTGTGTAGCGTTCAAAATCTGTGCGTACAAAAATTAATTCTGGACAAAGTTTTATGGCTAATTGTCCAGACATAGCACTTCTTACGCCAAATTTTCGAGCTTCGTAACTTGCAGCACTTATTACACCGCGTTTTCCTCCACCACCAACGGCGATCGCTTTTCCTTTAAGTTCGGGATTGTCCAATTGTGCTACAGACGCATAAAATGCATCCATATCTACATGAATTATCTTTCTTATTGGTAAATCGTTAAGCATACTGTAAATTTAGACATTAAATATCTTTTTTACTTTTTCATGATAGAAATAGAACGTAAATATTTAGTTACATCTAATAATTTTAAAACGGAAGCATTTAATAGTTATGCTATAAAGCAAGGCTTTTTAAATAGTGAAAAAGAACGAACAGTTCGCGTAAGATTAAAAAAAGATAAAGGATATTTAACTATAAAAGGTAAGTCTAGTGATGATGGCTTATCTCGATTTGAATGGGAAAGAGAAATACCTAAACTAGAAGCGGAGCATCTTTTACAAATATGTGAAGAAGGCATCATTGATAAAATAAGATTTGAAGTGAAATATGGAAACCACACCTTTGAAGTTGACGAATTTTTTGGCGATAACAAAGGCCTAGTGATTGCAGAGGTAGAATTAAACACTAAAGATGAAATGTTTATAAAGCCAGACTGGTTAGGAAAAGAAGTCACGGGAGATATAAAATATTATAATTCGCAATTAAGTAAAAAACCCTTTAAAAACTGGAAATAATGAAAAAGACATTTTTAGCATTAATTTTTTGTTGCACGATTGTGGCATGTAAAAACGACTCTAATATTAAGTCTAAAATGGTTGTTGAAGAGACTAACAATTCTCAGTCCATAGAAGATAATAAGGAAAACATCACAGAACCATCAACTACAGAACTAAAAGCTAAACTTATTGAAAAGGGCTATCAAGTTTTTGATTACGTCAATGAGAAAACGCAAGATACTATGTTAATGCAGCAGTATTTTATTGCTTTTTTAAAAAGAGGACCCATTCGTAACCAAAATGAGGAAGAAGCCGCAAGACTTCAAAAAGAGCATTTGGCACACTTAGGTAAAATGTATGAATTGGGTTATGCGGATATTTCAGGTCCGTTTGGTGATGATGGTGATATAAGAGGAATTACTATTTATAGTGTACCAACTTTAACGATGGCAGATAGTCTAGCAAATTCTGATCCGATGGTAAAAGCCGGTCGTTTGGTAATAGAAATGCATCCTTGGTGGGCAGGAAAAGGGTTACCTTTAAGATAAAATAAAAAAGGCTCTGAATTTTCAGAGCCTTTTTTTATTTAAAAATATTAGTTTATTGTGGTTGTGGTCCACCACTAACAATGATAAATTCAGAACGTCTATTTAATTGACGTTCTTCATCTGTACATTTTGTACCACAATCTATTTTTGGTTCAGTTTCTCCTTTACCAACTCCAGAGATACGAGATGCATCAATACCTTTTGAAATAACATATTGAACTGTAGTTTTTGCTCTACGATCAGATAATCTTAAGTTGTAAGAATTAGAACCTATATAATCAGTGTGAGAAGTTGCACTTATCACTAAATCTGGATATTTATTCATTATCTGTACTAATTTATCTAATTCAAATGCTGCTTGAGCAGTCACGTTAGATTTATCATACTCAAAATAAATAGGCGCAAGTTCAATTTTATCTTCAACAATTAGCTTTTCAATAGGATCTAATGAAATCTGAACATTGTTTTCCTCTTCGCTAGAACCTTTTACAGCTACTTTTTTACTATCAAAGCCGTCCATTACAACTTCTAATTCTGTATCCTCTTCACATTCAATGATAAATTCTGCAATACCTTCATCATTTGTTGTTTTAGAAGTTACTTTATTACCTTCAGCATCATAAAGAGATACAGAAGCACCGCTAATAGGTTCACGTGTTTTATCGTCTAAAACAGTTGCACTTACTAAGACATCACATAAAGGTTGTAGTTTCTTAATTAGATAAACATCGTCACTACCTTTTCCACCTTCTCTATTTGATGATACAAAACCTTCTTCAGATTCTTCATCAATTGAAAATGCAAAATCGTCTGCATTACTATTAACAGGGATTCCTACATTTCTTATTGGTGCCATCTTTCCATCAATTTCTCTGGTAAAAAACACATCCATTCCACCAAGTCCTAAGTGACCATTAGATGAGAAATAAAGTGTATTGTTACTACTGATAAAAGGAAACATTTCTTGACCTTCCGTATTAACTTTTTGACCTAAATTCACTGGTTCTCCTAATGTTCCATCTTCATTTATAGGTGCTTTGTAAATATCAAAATCTCCAAAACCACCTGGCATATTAGATGAGAAGTATAAAGTACTACCATCTGGACTAACAGAAGGATTTTTAACTGAATAGTTGTAGCTATTAATTGCTAAACTCTCTACAGTATCCCAGTCTGAACCTAATTTAGTTACCTTATATAGGTACAACTGACCAAAACGAGTACTACTTAAAGAATCTTTTTGGTAATCTTTTTCAAAGTAACTCTCTCTAGACATATACATGGTATTTCCGTCTGGTGTAAATGTTACTAAACCTTCGTGATATTTTGTGTTTAATTTATTGTTGGCTAATTCTGCAGCTTGGTAAGAACCATCACTATTTTTAGTCATTGAGTAAATATCTAAAAATGGTTGCTCGTTCCATCCGTAAGTTTTACGGTTATCGTTACGACCAGAAGTAATATATAATTTACCATCATGTAAAGTGCCACCAAAATCTGACTGCTCTGAGTTAAAATCTGCATTTTGCACATTAAACTTTTTACCTTGTTCTAAAATTTTTGGAAGGTAATTAGGGTTTTTTCTATAAGCTGTAGCTCTATCATCCGATGGTCGCATTGTAGCAAAACGTTCCATTTGTTGGTTAGAAGCTTCGTACTTACCATTTGCCTTTAGCATTTGAGCGTACTTGTAAACCATTTCTGCGTCATCAGAAGTTTCTAAAGCTTTGGCATACCAACGCTCTGCTTCAACTGTATTAAAAATGTTATAATAACTTTCTGCTAACTGACCATATACATATGTATCAGCTTTACCTTGTTCTACAAGTTTATTATAGCTTTTTGCCGCATCCACAAATTCAAATCGCGAAAATTGCTTATCTGCTTTTTTGGTGTCTTTGTTTTGAGCAGTTAAGCAAAAACTACTCATCAACGTAATAAATAATAATGTTTTAAAGTTTTTCATAATTGATTTAGCTTAACTGATTAAAAGTATCTAGGTGAACGAGAAACTCGTGTTGGGAAATTAAGATCGAATAACAACATTATCTCATGAGATGCTGGTGCATATGCCTTAATATCTGATGTTATTGCGTCATACGCATAACCTATTCTCAAAGACGGTGTAAGGGCGAAATTAATTAACCCAGAGAACGAATCATCTAGTCTATAAGATAATCCCACTTCAAATGTTCTATAGAAACGCGCATTTACATTTACATCAAACGATGTTGGCGCATCAAATGCAGACTTTACCATAAACGATGGTTTTAATTCTGTATTTTCTGATAAATCAAAAACATATCCACCAGTAAAGAAATAATGCTGAGTTTCTGAACCTAGTTTAAAACCATTTGCATCTAAATGTACTGATGATAATAAGTTAGGTACAGATAAGGATAAATAGTAATTGTTAGTGTAATAAAAGAAACCTGCACCAATATTTGGTGTCATTTCATTTACATTTTCACTAAAAAAAGGATCAGATGCATCAATAACATCTAAATCATTTAATCCAATGTTGTGTAAAGTAACACCACCTTTGACACCAAAAGCTAGTTTGTGCTCACCACCTAAATTTAAGGTGTAAGAGACATCTGCATAAACATTAGTTTCTTTTACAGGACCAATTTGGTCTGCAATAACAGACATACCTAATCCAAGATTATTACCAACAGGTGAGTGTGCAAAAAATGTTCCTGTTTCTGGAGCACCATCAATACCTTTCCATTGTTTTCTGTACAATAGTCCGAAAGAAAGATTCTCTCGTGAGCCTGCATAGGCTGGATTAATGATATTCATATTATACATGTACTGTGTGTACTGAGGGTCTTGTTGCCCGTGCATTTGCAATGCTAAAAGCAAAACCGCTATAATAGAGAGTTTTTTCATATTATAATTTAAGTTGATTCAGTTAGTCGATTATCTGTTTATATATATCCAAGCACTTCTTACTTGCGTACCACCTGCATATTCCATAGTGTAAAAGTAAGTACCTACTGGTAGTTCTTTTCCATCATTGGTTTGTCCTACCCATTCATTAGTGTAATTCTTTTTAGAATATACTAGTGTACCATTTCTATTAAAAATTTCAAGCTTGGTCACATCAAAATTGCTAAGATCAAAACTATCGTTAATACCAGGTGATACTCCAGGTGAAATTCCTTGAGGGAAAACACATAAGTCTGGACCAACAATTAATTCTAGATCTACTAAAGATCTACAACCTAAGAACCCATTGTTTGAAGCATTTATATCTTCAATTCGTACAACTAAAGTTTCTCCAGTTGATGTATATATAGGACCCACAGGGTTAATAGCCTGATTAGCATCTGTTGTATTTGTATAATAGCTTATAGCATATTGATCTCCAAGATTTAGCGATGTTGTATATTCACCAAGATCGAATTCTTCACCTAAAGATGTTTGGCTATCACAAACAGAAATAGGCTCAAGATCTATATTTCCAGGATCTGTATATAAGTTTATAATTACAATATCTGAAAAAGCTTCAGCACCACATTGATTATCATAAGCCTGTACTTGGTAATTATTAGATTCTGTTACTACTAAAGTAGAAGAAGTTTCTCCTTCCATTACAAAACCATCTTTATACCAAACAAATTCATCTGCAAAAGGTGAGTTTGTTTCAATGGTTACAGAATCAAAACCACAAACATTAGCTTCTACTGGAGTAGCAGGATTAGAATCTGTATCTATAAATACAACTTCGTTACTTGTAATTTCAGCTGTAATTTCTGCCTCAATATTACCTCCACCAGTATTAGTTTGTTCAATAGTTATATCTCCAGCATTACCATTGAAGTTAGTAACTAATAACATATAAATTTCACCAGATTGAGCATTATCAATTGTAAGGTTTTCTACAGAAGCTGCAGAATAACTACAGTCTACGATATTACCAAACGGATAGAAATTAGGGTTTGTAGTATTGTTCGGACATGTTGGACAATCTTCTAATAAAATATCAGTACAAGCTTGTTCAACAGAGGTGAAAGGTCCCCAAATCACAAAATCCACATCCAGACCATTTCCATTAGAATCTTGTTGGTTAATTTCAATTTCAATTAAACCAGGATCACCTATCTGAATAATATTCCAAGTTGGGTTAGGTGCTGTAAATAAACACGCTACTTGACCACTACTTGGTATTCCAATAATATTTGGTGTTGTAAGTGGACCTCCACCAACTGAACAGAAATTTTCAGCATTCTCACAAATAATATTTGTAGGTGCAGGTCTAATACATAAATCGAAAGTAGAAGTTTCAGGTTGACTACCTCCACTAAAAACTCTAATATAATAGGTTTCACCTATTGTTAATTGAGGTGTTACACTAGCATCATCATCAGAACAATATAATTCTGTTAAGGTTCCACATGAGCCACTATATACAGCGTGATCTATATTAAAGGTTCCACCTGTGATGTTAAGTATGGAAATGATTTGTAGCTCTGCTAAGGCTTCAAAAGTAAACCAAACATCATCATTTGTGCTACCAGTACAAGTACCATCAGGAACTCCAGAAGGTGTTGCTGCCAAAATAGTACCAGAAGTAACGTCATCACAAGTACTAGTTGCATTAACAACAGCAGCAATTGCTCCAACACAATCATCATTGAGTGGTGGGCAAGCCAACACTTCAAAGTTTTCACTACTAATTACACAATTATTGTCTTGCTCATTGGTTACAAATACTTTTACAGTACTACCAAATGGGAATGGACCAGCTTGATACACCTGTGTTGCTGTAGCTTGTACTGTTGAAGTATCTAGATTATTTGAAATTTCTAAAGATGTAGCATCTCCTAAACTTGTAACATTTACATCTATATAAAATTGATCATTATCACAATCTGGCACTACAGTATAGTCTGCCTCAGGAAGTGTACACGTTAATTCTTGAATGTTTACTGTAAAATCAAGAGTTACACCCCAAGCACCGTCATAACATGGATCTGGCGTTGCTTGACCAAAATCAGCAGAGCCAATACGCATTCTATGCTCTCCTAATGTTGCTGTTAATGGCATTACAAAAGAGGCATCTAATGTGTGTGGATTACTACCACCTGTAGATTCTCCTTGGAAAACTAATTCTGATGCATCAAAGACAACATCATCATTAAAATCTATCCAAATATTAGTGTCATAAGAGAATGTATGGCCAAATTCTATTTCTACTGTAGTATTAATACCTTGAAAAACATTAATAACAGGTGAAGTTTGATTTTCATACGTTACATCTCCTAAACTAGGGAAATCTATTATACCAATAGTTACATTATTTACACCACTACCATCGTTACTTGAAGGTAAGGATTCGCAATAACCTACAAAGAATTGGAAAGGTCCAGCATAAGAACTTTCATTACCTGGTGCGCAAATCGCTTGAACATAAAACTCGTAACTTGTATCTGGATTTAAATTTGATAAAGTAAAAGGGTTTGTTGAAACACCTGCTTCAACAGTTCCTGTTCCTAAAGCAAAACCAGTTTCACCATATTCTATATTCCAAGCTGCTGAAGTTCCAGCTTCTGTCCAACTAACTTCTGCTGAAGTTAAGTCTATACTAGTAGCAGTTAAATCTGTTGGTTCTGGACAAGTTGGTATATTTCTAACTCTAAAATTATCTACAAAAACATCAATGTCTTCAGGGTCATTAACAGTACCTTCTGAAGCGTATATACCAAACTGTACAATTTGACCACTGTATGCTGTTAAATCTACTACTGGGTGTATACCAGGAATAGGAACTACAGAAGAGCTATCGTATAATAATAATTCAGTCCAATTGGCTCCATTATCTGTAGTAATTAATAATTGTACGGTATCATCAGAACCTAATGGTTCAGTAGCTGTACTGCTATTCCAAGTTGTTATAGCAAAATCAAATTCTACTTGAAATGGACCACCAGTTAAGTCAAATTGTGGTGAAATAATCCAATCACTTTTAGAAGCAGCAAACAAGTTAATTTTATATGCTCCGTCATCTGTTCCAACATTAAGAAACTCATCAGCTGTCCATGAACCTGCACCTAAATCACCTGGACCAGTTGTTGCGTTACCACTATCTGCCTCTTCCCAACAATTTGGAGGAACAGTAGCAGTAACTGTAGTAAAGTTTTCAATATAATCTGGTACAAAAACATCACATAATGTTGTAAAAGTAAGTGGTCCCGTCCATCCGCTTAATTCAGCTCCACAATTTGCTTGCACATAAAAATCATAGCTTGTTACTGCACTTAAACTAGATGCGTCATACGGATTAGTAACATTAGACGCAGTTGGTGTACTTGTTGGTGCCGTACCTGCAGGTACAATTTCAACATTCCATGATACTGCTGTACCACCTTGAGTCCAGCTAAATTCTGCACTATTTGATGTTATAGCGTTAACCATTAGCATAGAAGGGTTAAAACAACTTGGAGCTTCATCGAAAGTAACATCATCAATTGCAATGTCATCATAAAAATCTCCAGTTTCAGTTTCAGAAAATGTGAATCGAGCTTGCACATCTCCAGTGATTGTTAAACTACCTAAGTCGATTATTTTGAGCTCCCAACCAACAGTATTAGTGTTAAAAGTTCCCATATCGTTCCAAGCAGCACCATCCCATACTTCAACGTTTAAATTACTATTTGCATTACCTTCGTTATCACTAATTTCGTAAAAAGAAAGTGCTGGCGTTGTTAAGCCACTTACATCTACCAATGGACTCGTTAATGTTCTTGGTCCATCATTTCCTGAGGCATCACTCCATGCAAAATAATTGTTAGACGCTGTACTTCCAGTTATAGTTCCATTATCACCTACATGGCTACCAGACGCATCATCATCAAACAACCAATTTTCACCTGTCATAGACCAACATAATGGAATATCACCTGCATTTTCAAAATCTTCAGTAAATGGTGCAGTAAACGTTACACACTCAGTACCAAAAATAAAAGGTCCAACCCAAAGACTTAGGCCGTTTGCGGCGCAATCTGCTTGATAATATACATAATAAGTAGTTGCAGGTGTTAGAGTTGTTAAAGTTGTATTGGGTGAAGTTGTAATTGACAAAGCATTTTCTTCTTCTCCATTTCCAGGTGTAAAATCTGCACCACTATTATATTCAATATTCCATGAAGTTTCAGCATCTCCTGCAACCCAGTCTAAAATTGCTGAGTCTGAAGTTACACCCGATACGCTCATGCTAGAAGGTTCTATACATGAAGGACTTTCAAATAACGTTACAGTAATATTTGACCAATCTGCATTAGAACCACCAAAACTTTGGTTAAGTATTAAATCTATATAACCATCGGTTGTAGGATCGTAAATTGCAGTAAAATCACCTTCAAAGGTAAGGGTGGTATTTGCATTACTTCCAAGACCACCAGCAGTTGGTGGATCTATAAGAACAGCACCAGCAGTCGTTGTTACTGTAATATCAGCTTCACTAGACCAAGGATTTCCACCACCAGCGACCCAATCTACTGTTATAGAAAAGGAATCATACGATCCAGTAGTGGATGCTGTCACACCTGCTGCATTGGCTGCATCATTGAGGTTAATAGTAACAGGTGATCCTGAAGCTACATTTGTAGGGCCAACAATCGGAGCAAAGTCATATTGCGCACTAGCTGTTAGGAAAAACCCTAGCATAAATAAAATTAGAGTAATCTTTTTCATTATTAATCGGTTTGTTAAAAATTATTATCCCTCTATAATATCTTGATTATAAAGGAATTGAAATGTTAATAATAATAAGGGGCAGTTGATTGCATTAGCTACGTTGGTTAGTCGTGTTTTTCAATGCAGTACCGAATATATAAAAAATGGCTATTAACAAGATGTTAACAATGTTATAATAGATGAAGTGCTTTATTAATCGATAAAATGACTAAGGCATTTTTTTATGATGCCTTTAATACTATATACACAGGAAAATGGTCACTATAACCTCCTTTGTATTTTTTACCTACATAGGTTCTAAAAGGTTGTCCTTTATATTTGCCATGGTATTGTGTTAAGAATTTAGAGTTAAAGACATTTGCATGATCAAAACTTAGGGAGGTAGTATTAAGATCAAAAAAGTTTGTTGAAAACAATATCTGGTCAAATTGATTCCATTGAAAATTATGGTTTAAGCTTCCTTTTTCTCGAGACCAAACGGTCTTGTAAGGGTTATACAAATTATTCTCTTTTTCCATTGAGATGATACTGTTACTATTTGGGTTATCATTAAAATCTCCCATAACAATAATCTTAGCATTTGGTTCATCCTTTTTTAGCATAGAAATAATAGTGTTTACCTTATTTGCAGCTGCTATACGTTTGTACTCAGTTTCTTTTTCACCTTCTCTTCTAGATGACCAATGGTTAACTATAATATAAACACTTTCATGGTGCAATTTGCCCTGAACCATAAGAATGTCTCTTGTGTAATCTTGTTCTCCTAATTCATTTTGAAGGTATACAGAAAAGGTTTCAGAATTTTCAACTTTAAAAACATCATTTTTATACAGTAGTGCTACATCTATACCACGCTCATCAGATGAATCGTAATGCACATAGCTGTAAGCTTCATTAATTAAGTTTTTACTTCTAACCAAATCCGATAATACTTTACTGTTTTCAACTTCGGCCAATCCAATTATTGCAGGTGCAGTATTAGTCTTATCTTCTCCTATTTTTGAAATTACAGATCCTAATTTCATTAGTTTATTTTGGTAACGCTTTTGGGTCCATCTTTTTTTAGAAGTTGGTAAAAAGTCATCGTCATTAGTATTGGGATCATTTTCTATATCGAACAAGTTTTCGATATTATAAAATGCAATGGAGAATTTATTAGAATCATTATTTGCCATGCAATAAATATATGATTTTAAAACCTTATTTTGAATACAGCATTTGTTTAACTTTGTACTTTATATAGTATATGATAGAAAAAAAAGATATAGCACTAGAAAAAGTTGTTTTAATAGGTGTTGTTACACAAGATCAGGACGAAGAAAAGTCTAAAGAATACCTAGACGAATTAGAATTTTTAACTTATACGGCTGGCGGTGAAGTTATAAAACGTTACACCCAAAAAATGGCGATGCCTAATCCAAAGACCTTTATTGGAACAGGGAAGATGGAAGATGTAAGGCATTTTGTTGAAGAAAATGATATAGGCACTGTAATTTTTGATGACGAATTATCACCTGCACAAGAAAGAAATATAAGTAAGATTCTTAATTGTAAAATTCTAGATAGAACCAACCTCATTTTAGATATTTTTGCTCAACGCGCACAAACTAGTTATGCCAGAACACAAGTAGAATTAGCACAATGCGAATATTTATTACCTCGATTAAAAGGTATGTGGACACACCTCGAAAGACAAAAAGGTGGAATTGGTATGCGTGGACCTGGTGAAACAGAGATAGAAACAGACAGACGTATTGTACGTGATAAAATTGCTTTATTAAAAGCTAAGATTAAAACCATTGATAAGCAGATGGCTGTGCAACGCGGTAATCGTGGTAAAATGGTTAGAGTCGCCTTAGTTGGTTATACCAATGTGGGGAAATCAACTTTAATGAATGTTATAAGTAAGAGCGATGTTTTTGCTGAGAACAAATTGTTCGCTACACTCGATACTACTGTGCGTAAAGTGGTTATTGGTAACTTACCTTTTTTAGTTAGTGATACTGTAGGTTTTATTAGAAAACTGCCAACACAGCTAGTAGAGTCTTTTAAAAGTACGCTCGATGAAGTAAGAGAAGCTGATTTATTATTACATGTGGTAGATATTTCTCATACTAATTTTGAAGAACATATAGAATCGGTTAATCAGATTTTAGATGATATAGATAGTAAGGACAAACCAACTATTATGGTGTTTAATAAAATCGATGCTTATGAAGCCGAACCTTTTGATGAGGACGATTTAATAGCCGAGCGAACTGAGGCAAATTATTCTATTGAAGAATGGAAAAAAACATGGATGTCTAGAGTGGGTGATAACGCCTTGTTTATATCAGCTTTAAACAAAGAAAATCTCGATGAATTTAGAAAGCGTGTTTATAAAGAAGTGAGAGAGATTCATATAACTCGTTTTCCTTACAATCATTTTCTATATCCAGACGTTGAAGATATAGAATAGAAAACGTAGTCTACATGGATTTTAGAGTTTGGTTAAAAAAAATAACGAAAAATAAATGGGTAAAATGGATTGTAATTGTAATTACATCCATTTTATTATTTTTAGTTGGTTTGTATATTAGTATTTACTTTGGTTTTTTCGGAAAATTACCAACAACAGAAGATCTAAGTTCTATAAAACAAGAACAAGCAACACAACTATTAGATAAAAACGGAAAATTAATAGGTAAATATTACATCTTCGATAGACAGCCTGTGACTTTCAATGATTTACCTCAACATCTAATTGACGCTTTGGTTGCCACAGAAGATAGTAGATTTTATGAGCACGATGGTATAGACAATATAAGTTTAATGCGTGTTTTTGTAAAGAATTTAATTCTTCAAGATAAATCTGCAGGTGGTGGAAGCACAATAACACTTCAACTTGCAAAAAACTTGTATGGCAGAAAGAACTATGCCATGTTTAGTATGCTTATTAATAAGTTTAAAGAATCTATAATAGCAAAACGCATTGAAGAAATTTACTCTAAAAACGAAATTCTAACGCTTTACCTTAATACAGTTCCTTTTTCTGATAATACTTATGGTATAGAAAGCGCATCGCTTAAATTTTTTAATAAAAGTGTAAATGAATTATCTAAAAATGAAGCTGCTACTCTGGTAGGAACCTTAAAGGCAAATACCTATTATAACCCAAGATTGCATTTAGAACGATGCAAAGGTCGAAGAGATGTGGTACTAAATCAAATGGTTAACTACAATTATCTTTCAGTGGATTCTTTAGAATATTATACAAATCAAGAGCTCAAATTAGACTATCGTTCTTTTAATCATGATGTTGGTGTAGCCCCTTATTTTAGAGAAGAAGTAAAGAAGCAGTTATTGGCTATTTTAGATTCCATAAAAACTCCAGATGGTGATTCTTATAATTTATATAAAGATGGTTTGGTAGTTCATACCACTTTAGATTATGAGATGCAAGAAATTGCCGAAACTGCAATGAAATCTCATGTAAGTAAACTGCAGCACGATTTTGAAGCATCATATGGTAAGAAAGCTCCTTGGAATCAGAATACAAAAATCTTGAAATCAGTTATAAACAATTTACCAGTTGTAAAGCGTTACAAGGCTTTAGGATTAAGTGATTCTCAAATTGAAGATTCCTTGAGTTTAAAACGCAATGTAGAATTATTTAGTTGGCAAGGTGATACTATTAGAAATATTTCTGCTATCGACAGTTTAAGACATTATTTAAAGTTTTTAAACACAGGTATGCTGTCTATTGAGCCATCTACTGGTGCTGTGCGAACTTATATTGGTGGTATAGACTACCGATTTTTTAAATACGATCATATTTCTCAAAGTGAACGGCAAGTGGGTTCTACCTTTAAACCCTTTGTTTATACTGCAGCCATTGAAGATGGTCTAGATCCATGTACTTACTTTTCATTAAATGAAGTTACTTATACCAATTATAACGATTGGACGCCAAGCAATGCTGGAAGTAAGGAAGAAGACCCATATATTAATTACACTTTAGAGAATGCTTTAAGTAATTCTGTAAACACTATTTCAGTTAAAGTTTTAGAGAAAGTTGGTATACCTAAAGTATTAGAACAGGTAGAAAAATTAGGAATTTCTAAAGAACTGCCAAATAAACCCTCATTGGCACTAGGTGTTGGTGAAATTAATCTAAAAGAATTAACTGGTGCCTATGCTAGTTATGTAAATAACAGTAAAGCAGTAAAACCCTTCTATATCACTAAAATTGAAGATAAATTTGGAAATGTTATTGCTAGTTTTAATCCAGACGTTTCTAAAAAACAAGCTTTTAGTAATTATACAAGACAAGTAATGTTAGAAATGATGAAATCTACTGTAAATAAAGGCACAGCATCAAGATTAAGAAATACTTACGGGTTAAATAATGCTATAGCTGGCAAAACAGGTACCACACAACATAATAGAGATGGATGGTTTGTAGCACTAACGCCAAATTTAGTGACCATTACTTGGGTTGGCAATGATAACCATAGTATCGGTTTTAAATCGACTGCAATAGGACAAGGATCAAATTCAGCATTACCAATTTTTGCTAAGTTTTATCAGAAGCTCAATAAGGATAAAAGGTTTGATAAAATTACAAACGCTAAATTTGAAACAACAACTGAAGATGTTTTAGAAGATTTAAGTTGTGAGCCTACAAAACGTGATGGGTTTATAAAGCGCTTATTTAAGAAAAAGAATAAAAAGAAGAAGTTTAATTAAAACAAAAAAACCTGTCGAGAAATTGACAGGTTTTTTTTATGGTTAAAAAGTTTTATTTAGAAAGCGTAGCTTAAACCAATTGTGTAGTAAGACTGTAACTTATTATCAGCATCTTTTAAGTCAACACCTTGAAAGTTTGCAGCTTCTTGCTTGTTGCTTCTTAAAGCAAAATCAAAACCTACACCAATCATTTTCCATAATGTATAGCTGAAAGAGTTGGTCCAAGTAAAGTTAGAAAGGTCTCCATCTTTATAACTCTGAAAAGTAGAGAAATTAGTTTTAAAATTAATTGCACCAATTTGTCTAGTATAATCAGCTACGATTTTAGCACCTGCAGAAGAATCGAAGGCTGCATCATTATCAGCAAATACAAAGTTGTAGTTTAATGGGTGAATTACAACAATTAAATTTTCAATAGGAGTCCAAGTAGCACCAACACCAATATCTAAGAATCCAGGATCATTAAAATTATCTAATAATGTTGTTCTGTATTCTGCTAAACCAGATACAGCCCATGTTTTACTAATATTACGACCATAAAGAGACGAAATATTAAATACGTCTGTAGTTGGGTTAAAATCGTCATCAGCATCTGTACCGTTATCTTTATCGTCTAATTTAACCCAATTTAAATTAGCTGTAAGTGCGTTTCTCCAGAAATACTTTTCCTCAATCTTGTTTGCAAATACGTTTGCAGTAATACCAATATTACCAGACACGTTATTTGGAGTGCCTTGAGAATACCAATCACTGAAGTTAGATAAACTTCCGCCTATAGTACCAAAAGCACCTTTGCGCCATCCTGGTAAAGCATCGATTTGAGCTTGTATTGCATTAGCTTCACCCTGAAATTTATCTGCTTCAGCCTGTTTTTCAGCTTTTTGAGCTTGTAACTCTTCTTTTGTTTGAGCATAACCAAAAGTAACGCCTAACATTAAAATTGCTATTAATAATAATTTTTTGTTCATAATAAATTGTGTTAATTTTTATAAGTTGCAAATATAAGTTTAATTGATTTCTATCTAAAAGTTTGAAATCACTTTTTAGACCATAAAATTTACTCAAAGTCACACTTTTAGAGTTTTATTTTCTTTTAAATAGCGGAACAGAGGAACATGCTTCTCCAAACATTATAGATTTTGCAACCGGTTTTAGTCGTTGAGACAATAAAACCAATGCATTTGCTGGCACAGGTTTCTGAGAACAGCCTTTAATAATTACAGGCAAATCTTTATACAAAGATGTATCTAATTCTGAAATAATCGTAGTGTAAATAATAGATTCTAACTGCTCTAAATCACCAATTATTGTAAGTTTAGAATATGCTTCTAACTCTAATGAAATAAGCATATAAGCCCAATCTGGTACTATAGCATCCGTTGAGCAATGTAATGCGACATAGCAATCTTGATATTGCGACCAATTGTGCTCAATAACAAAAGCCCTAAAGTCTTTTTCTCTAAGTACTAAACCTTCTAGCAACCAATCTTTTATATCAAAAAGTACCCGTTGACCTATTGGGTAATAGTCCTCTAAATCTATGACTTTTAGTTTACTATTAGCAACTCTATTTATAATCTCTTCTGCCATTCTACAAAGATAATTGTTTTACTGATAGCCTTCTGCTTGGAGAGTAAACAATTCAGAATACAACGTTTTGTTTTTCATAAGTTCTTCATGTGTTCCTATTTCTAAAACTTTACCATGCTCTAATACTAAAATTCTATTTGCTTGTCTCACTGTGCTAAATCTATGCGAAATAATAATACTTGTTTTACCTTCTGTTAAGCCTATAAAACGACCGAAAACTTCACTTTCTGCTTTGGCATCTAATGCAGATGTTGGTTCGTCTAAAATCATTACTTCAGCATTTTTCATATAAGCTCTTGCCAATGCTACTTTTTGCCATTGTCCGCCAGACAGTTCTTGTCCGTTTAAAAAACGCTTGCCTAATTGTTGGTTATATCCGTTTTTCAATTCGGCAATAACGTCATTTGCCAAACTGAGTTCTGCAGCGTTTTCAATTTTTGGTTGGTTATCTAGTTCATCTATATTTCCGATGGCTATATTTTCTTTCACTGTAAATTCATATCTAAAGAAATCTTGAAATATAACACCAAAAAACTCTTGATATGTTGCCAAGTTAAAACGATTAATATTTACACCATCTAATAATATTTCGCCAGAAGTAGGTTCGTAAAAGCGTAACAATAATTTGATTAAAGTAGTTTTGCCAGCACCATTCTGACCCACAAAAGCTAATTTCTCACCAGCTTTAAGTGTAAAACTTACACCTTTTAATATCTCAATTTCAGAATTTGGATATGCAAACCGTACATCTTTAAATTCAAAGCCTTTTTCAATCTTTTTAGGTAAAGACATGTCTTCTTTAGTTTTTGATACAATTGAAATATCAATAAAATCGAAGTAATCTTTTAGGTATAATGCACTTTCTGAAATTCGCGTGAATTTCGAAAAGAAGTCTTGAAGATTACGCATCAATCGGTTAAACGAGCCTGATAAAAAAGTAAGTTCACCAAGTGTTATGGCTCCGGAAAGCACACGGTAAATGATAAATACGTAAGCGCCATAATAACTTAGAGAACCTAAAACGTTAAATACAAACCCTAAAGCAGAACGTTTAATGGCTAACGTTTTATTGAGTTGATAATACTCTTCCGAAAGATTTTTAAAACGGTCCACAACAAAATCAGTTAACCCAAAGAGCTTAATTTCTTTTGCCGTTTTATCATTTGCTCCAATAAATCGCAAATAATCTAATTCTCTACGTTCAGATGTCCAACTTCTAGCTAAGGAATATTGTTGTTGACTAAAACGCACTTCATTTATAAAAGATGGAATAATACTTAATACCAGAAGAATAATAAGATAAGGTTCAAAATAAATTAAACCAGCAACAAGCGTAGCGATAGATATGGTACTTTGCGCTTGTCCTAAAACATTAGACATTAATGCCACACGACCTGTAGTCTGTGTTCTGGCACGCTCGAGCTTATCATAAAATTCCGAATCTTCTAATAAACTAATATTAATTTTATTCGTTTTTTTTATGATAGTAACCGAAGTTGCAATATTGTATTCATCGCCAAGTAAACCATCGGTTAACGAAATGGCTCTACTAATTAAATCTGAAATAACAATTAACCCAAATTCAATGGCCAAATAAGTCCAAAGCAAATAATAGTCTGGATTGTCTATTGATACTTGTAAAATAATTTCGTCAATAATCAATTTACCAACCCATAAAATAATAACAGGAAGTAAAGCTCCGATAAGTCTGCAAAATGCAGATAACAGGAAGAGTTTTTTGTTAACCTTCCAAATTTCTTTAAAAAATCTAGGAATGTAAACTAAGGCATTAAATGAAGATTTAATACTAGTTTTTTTAGCATCTTTTAAAGAGGTAGGTGTGCGTCTTGGCATTGATTGTTATTCTTTTTTTAAGTTTAAGAAAAACTGAAAATTTAGCACTAATTTATAGTTTTAGCCTGTGAGATATTAAACTAAAATTAGTTTTAGAGCTCTAGTACGTACTTAAAACTGAAATCGAATACTGCCAACTAATTTTATAGCATACCAAGTTCTAGCTTGGCCTCTTCACTCATTAAATCTTGAGTCCAAGGTGGATCGAAAGTAATTTCTACTTCTGCATCCTTTACTTCATTGAGTGATTTTACTTTTTCTTCTACTTCTAATGGCAAAGTTTCAGCCACAGGACAGTTTGGAGTTGTTAATGTCATAAGGATTTTTACATCATAATCTTCGTTAACAAAAACATCGTAGATTAATCCTAATTCGTAAATATCTACTGGAATTTCAGGATCATAAATAGTCTTTAAAACCCTTACTATTTTATCTCCAAGTACGTTTGTATCTATAGTTGTATCGCTCATTTTAATTTAATTGTGTTTGGTATGCTATTGCATACATTTTTATTTGCTTAATCATGCTCACTAAGCCATTAGCTCTTGTTGGTGATAAATGCTCTTTTAAACCGATTTTATCAATAAAGTCTGTATTGGCTTCAATAATATCCTTTGGATGTTGATTAGAAAAAGCACGAATTAATATAGCAATGATACCCTTGGTAATTATCGCGTCACTATCTGCTGTAAAGTTTACCTTATCTTCTTGCATATCTGCATGCACCCAAACTTTACTTTGGCAACCTTTAATTATATTGTCTTCGGTTTTATATTTTTCGTCAATAAGCGGCAATGTTTTCCCTAAGTCTATCATGTATTGGTAACGTTCTTCCCAATCTTCAAACATTGAAAATTCATCTATTATTTCATTTTGAACTTCTTCTATTGTCATAGTCTAATTCTTTAATGCAAAATTACAAAATAGCTATTGCTTTACTGTATTTTCTTTAATGGATAACACTTTATTAACTAATGCTTTAATTTCTTCTGGCGGATTTCCATGATCAAATGAAGGTGAGATATGCAAAACATCTCCCATTTTAACGCTTAAAGTAGCTTCTGCAGCACCATCAGTTGCTCTGTTATGAGAAGGAGCTTCTAAATTTCTCAAATTTTCTATATCAATAGCGTCAATTAAAGTGTTGATTTGAGTCCAATCTTCTTTGTTATTACTATAGTTATGTATAGATTTTAATCCTCTATCCGTAGAATAATAAATTGTGGATTCGGAAATATGAATATATTCAAAAATACCTCTCGATGTAATTTGGTAGGTTACACCAATCCCAGAATTACCTCTAGAAACTTTATTTTTTATTGCAATA
Organism: Winogradskyella echinorum; assembly: GCF_014297365.1. Taxonomy (GTDB): domain Bacteria; phylum Bacteroidota; class Bacteroidia; order Flavobacteriales; family Flavobacteriaceae; genus Winogradskyella; species Winogradskyella echinorum. The sequence goes on from NZ_JACOQD010000001.1 coordinate 1,297,706, forward strand.
ATTGATTTTGTTGCATTTAATAGAACCGTTTGGTTATTCAATAATATTAGGTCTTCACCATTTATAGAAAAAGAATCTGCATCGTTCAATGCTTTTAAAATTTGACTTTCTATGTCGTTGATTTCTGGACGACATAATTTCTTAGATGTAGCCATTTGGCTGAAACTTATTTTGTTGTTTTCAACAGCATAAGTACCAAAGAAAGTATTGCAACCAGAGAAACCAGTAACTTTATTAGAATTTTCATCAAATGAAATATTGAGTTTAGGAGATAATGATTTGTTATCACCAACTTGAGAAATAGTATAACTTCCAGAAAGTGTAATGTGTTCTTTTTTCATACTATTTAAGTTCTCGTTCTCTATAGTTTCTTTCGTAGTATTGCAAGATTGAGCAACTATTATAAGTGTAAATATGCTAAGTAAAAATTTCATTTATATAAGTGTTTAAAACTGTAAGTTACACTTTTGATGCCAAAGTTTAAGACAGCATCATAATTGCCTTTTTTAGAGCGGCAACGAATGTATCAATCTCTTCTTTGGTATTATAGAACATAAAGGACGCTCTAATAGTACCAGGAATTTTATAAAAATCCATAATGGGTTGTGCACAATGATGACCAGTACGTACAGCAATACCCATTTTATCTAAAATAGTGCCAACATCGTATGGATGAATAGTGCCAACATTGAAAGAAATAACAGAGGTTTTTTCTTTCGCAGTTCCATAAATTTTTAAACCTTCAATTTGTTGAAGTTGCTGAGTTGCATAGTCTAAAAGTTCATGTTCGTAAGCGGCAATGTTATCAAAACCAATACTGTTCATATAGTCTATGGCTGCTCCAAAAGCAATGCCTCCACTAATATTTGGAGTACCAGCTTCAAATTTATGCGGTAAGTCTGCGTATGTAGTTTTTTCAAAAGTAACTTCGGCAATCATTTCGCCTCCTCCTTGATAAGGTGGTAATTTCTTTAGCCAATCCTCTTTTCCATAGAGCATTCCAACTCCAGTAGGACCACATAATTTATGTGCAGAACAGACATAAAAATCTACATCTAATTTTTGAACATCTGGCTTTATATGAGGACAAGATTGTGCTCCATCTACTAATATAGCAGCTCCAACCTTATGAGCTTTTTCTATTATAGTTTCAATAGGATTAATTGTGCCTAAAGCATTAGAAATATGATTTACAAAAACCAGTTTTGTGTTTTCATTTAATAAAGTATCGTATTTAGACAGTATTAATTCACCGCTTTCGTTCATAGGAATAACCTTCAGGCTTGCACCTGTACGTTCACATAGCATTTGCCATGGTACTATATTACTATGATGCTCTAAAGCAGAAACAATGATTTCATCTCCTTTTTTTAAAAGTGAAGAAAACCCATTAGCAACCAAATTGATACCATGTGTTGTACCAGAAGTAAAAATTACTTCGTAAGGGTGCTTAGCGTTAAAATGCTTTTGAATTTTTAGTCGTGCTTGCTCGTAGGCATCAGTTGCTTCTTGACTTAAGCTATGAACACCTCTGTGAATATTGGCATTATAGTTACTGTAATAATCTACAATAACATCAATAACTTGCTGTGGTGTTTGTGAGGTTGCGGCATTATCAAAATAGATCAAAGGTTTTCCGTTAACCTTGCGGTTAAGGATTGGAAAGTCTTTTCTTATTTCACTTACGTTTAACATTAGTTATTAATTATTGATTCAATATTAACTAAAATGTTAAGATAGCCGCCAAAAGTACTCGCTTTGTTATTTTTTACATCAATAACGCTAGGTATACCATAATCTAAGAGAAATTCAATATTAAAATGATTTAATAAGTCTGAACCGAAACCACCACTTAGACCTATATTAGAATCTTTATAGAGATTTGAAAAGTCTGTCTCATCAGATCTTTTCTTTGCTTCTGAAATGAAAGTTAATCTAGGACCTATAAGAAAATAAAGGCCTGTTCCATAAGACTCATTAACATCATATTTTAAAAGTAATTGAGTATTGAATTTGTTCACGTTTATCTTACCTGTGAAATCAAAAGTATCACTATCGTAAGAGCTATAACCATTTTCTACAGACTTACCAAAGAAGGCATTGAGTTGTAAGCCAAAGCTTTCATTAATTTTTTTGCTTCCGAAGATACCAATGTTAAAAGCTGTTAAACCACCTTTATTGCGCAAATCACCATCAATTGAAGTTTTATATAGGTTAGAACCGAATAAGGCTCCATAAGAAAAGTCTTGCGACTGAACCAAGAATGAAATTAAAAGAAATGCTAGTAGAAATAATTTTTTCATATTAGTGATTGGTTTTGATTCTAAAAATATCCTTTTAAATTTAATTACAAATCAAACCCAATATTAACACCAAGTTTGTTAGCAATTATCTTAGTAATTCTACTCTTAATTTCAGGAATTTTCACGGAATCTAAAACGTTATTACTAAAGGCGAACATTAATAAAGCTCTAGCTTCTTTTTCTGGAATTCCACGAGAACGTAAATAAAACATAGCACTTTCATCTAATTGCCCAATTGTACAACCATGAGAACATTTTACATCATCGGCAAAAATTTCTAATTGAGGTTTAGTGTTAATGCTTGCTTTATCACTTATTAGAATGTTGTTATTTGCTTGAAACGCATTTGTTTTTTGAGCTTCCTTTTCTACTACGACTTTTCCATTAAAAACACCAGTAGAACTATCATTAAAAATGCCTTTATAATCTTGATGGCTCTCGCAATTTGGTTCTATGTGATGTACTAATGTGTTATGGTCTACATGTTGTTTATTACCAATAATAGTAATGCCTTTCATTGTAGAATCTATACGCTCACCATTTTGATAAAAGTTGAGGTTGTTTCTAATTAATTTTCCTCCAAATGAAAACGTATGCACTTTAGCTAAACTTTCTTGTTTTTGATTAACAAAAGTATTGTCTATTAAAGAAGCAGATTCTCTGTCGTTCTGAATCTTGTAATAATCTACAATAGCCCGTTTATTTGCAAAAATCTCTGTCACAGAATTTGTTAAAACAGGATTATCCGTTAAACTTTGGTGACGCTCAATAATTTGTACATGAGAATTCTCATCTACAACAACCAAGTTTCTAGGTTGCAACATCAAAGCAGCTTCATTACCTGTAGAAAAATGAATAATTTGTATTGGTTTATCTACCAATTTATTCTTTGGAATATGAATATAGGCTCCTTCAGAAGAAAATGCCGTATTTAAAGACGATAAGCTATCCTTAGAAGCAATTTTATTGAAGTAATTTTCAATTAATATTCTGTACTTTGGTTTTGAAAGGGCAGAAGACATTAAGCAAACATCTATGCCATCATGAGTAGTTTGAGATAAGTGCGACGCATATTTACCATCAATAAAAATGATTTTATAGGCATCAATATCATGAATAAAATACTTCTTAACATCTTTAAACTCAATAGCATTATCGTGCTTAGGAAATACGCTATAGTCGTGTTTTAAAACAGAATTTAACGAGGTGTATTTCCAAGCTTCTTGCTTTTTGGTAGGAAAACCTTCAGTTTCAAATGTTTTTATGGCTTCAGTTCGTATATCATGTATAGGAGAATCTACATCTACTGTATTTTCAAAGGCCATGAACGACGATACTAGTTTTTCTTTTAATTCCATATTTCTGTCATTCCCGCGAAGGCAGGAATCTTTTTAATATTAACTTATAGTTTATTTTGGATTCCTGCTTTCGCAGGAATAACAAACTATATTAATTTACGCTCCTACTTCTTCTTTAATCCAATCGTAACCTTTAGCTTCTAGTTCGTGTGCTAATTCTTTAGTTCCGGATTTTACAATTTTACCATTATGCAGTACATGTACATAATCCGGCACTATATAATCTAATAGACGTTGGTAATGTGTAATTACAATTACGGCATTGTCTTTAGATTTTAATTTATTAACTCCATTAGCAACAATACGAAGCGCATCGATATCTAAACCAGAATCAGTTTCATCTAAGATGGCTAATTTTGGCTCTAACATAGCCATTTGAAAGATTTCGTTACGTTTTTTTTCACCACCAGAAAACCCTTCGTTAAGCGAACGAGACAAGAATTTACGGTCTATTTCTAGAAGTTCTGATTTTTCACGAATCATTTTTAGCATTTCATTAGCCGGCATATCTTCTAATCCTTTTGCCTTACGTGTTTCGTTGATTGCAGTTTTCATAAAGTTAGTAACACTAACTCCAGGAATTTCTACAGGATACTGAAACGACAAAAACACACCTTTGTGAGCGCGTTCTTCTGCAGCTAATTCTTCAATGTCTTCACCTTCTAGTAATATATTTCCTTCAGTAACTTCATACTCTTCTTTACCAGCAATTACAGAGGCTAAAGTACTTTTTCCAGAACCATTTGGTCCCATTATAGCATGTACTTCTCCTGCTTTAACTTCTAGGTTAATACCTCTTAAAATTCCTTTATCTTCTACACTTGCATGTAAGTTATTTATCTTTAACATAGTCTTAATTTCCTAGTTTTATAACGTCTTCTTTATTTTGGTCTGGTGCTTCCACCTTTAAAATTTCTTTAATTTCTACTCTGTATTGCCAGCCTTCTTCACCTTCGGGTTTTTCAAATTTCCTTACCCTAACAGTTACAGGAACCATATCGGTTGCTTCTTTTTTAAACGGTTTAACTTGTTCTTCTAAAAGCTGTAAATTATCATCTATAACAACACCATAAATTTCATTTGCTGTTTGTAAAACGGCTGCATCAGTATAGTACACATATTCGCCTCTCATTGTTATTAATCCGTCGTTAGCGTCGTAAGACTTTGCTCGATTCTCTTCGAGATTAACCTTTTGTTTTGCTTCGTTTTTGCAACTTGAAAAACTAATTAAAGCAATTAAAATGACAATTATTTTTTTCATTTTTCTTTGTCATTCCTGCAAAGGCAGGAATCTTTTTAATTTGAATTTAACCTACACTTCCCTCTAAACTTATTTCTAATAATTTCTGAGCTTCTACAGCAAATTCCATTGGGAGTTTATTTAATACTTCTTTACTAAAGCCATTAACAATAAGTGCTATAGCTTTTTCTGTATCAATACCACGTTGGTTACAATAGAAAATCTGGTCTTCACCAATTTTACTAGTTGTAGCTTCATGTTCTATTTGGGCTGATTTATTTTTTGCTTCTATATACGGAAATGTGTGCGCACCACACTCATTACCCATTAGTAAACTATCGCACTGAGAAAAGTTACGTGCATTATCTGCTCTAGAATTTATTTGAACTAACCCACGATAAGAATTTTGAGATTTACCAGCTGAAATTCCTTTAGAAATAATAGTTGACTTGGTGTTTTTTCCTAAGTGAACCATTTTTGTACCAGTATCTGCTTGCTGATAATTATTAGTCACAGCAATTGAATAAAATTCACCTACTGAATTATCACCTTTTAATATACATGAAGGATATTTCCATGTTACAGCAGAACCTGTTTCAACCTGAGTCCATGAGATTTTCGCATTTTTCTCACAAAGACCTCTTTTGGTTACAAAGTTGAAAACACCACCTTTACCTTCAGCATTTCCTGGATACCAGTTTTGTACAGTACTATATTTTATTTCAGCATCATCAAGAGCAATAAGTTCTACTACAGCAGCATGCAATTGATTTTCATCTCTGCTAGGCGCTGTACATCCTTCTAGGTAACTTACATAACTACCCTCGTCTGCAATAACTAATGTTCTTTCAAACTGACCTGTACCTGCTTGGTTAATTCTGAAATAGGTTGACAATTCCATAGGGCAACGTACTCCTTTTGGAATATAGCAAAACGATCCATCGCTAAACACAGCAGAATTTAATGCTGCATAAAAGTTGTCTTTTTGAGGTACAACAGTACCAATATATTTCTTTACTAATTCTGGATGCTCCTTAATCGCTTCAGAAATACTCATAAAGATGATACCTTTTTCCGCTAAGGTTTTTTTGAATGTTGTAGCCACTGAAACAGAATCTACAACGACATCCATTGCAACACCAGCAAGCTTTTTTTGTTCGTCTAACGAAATCCCTAATTTTTCAAAAGTTGCTAAAAGCTCAGGGTCAACTTCGTCAATACTATCATATTTTGGTTTGCTATTTGGTGCCGAATAATATGAAATAGCCTGAAAATCTGGTTTTTTATAATGCACATTAGCCCAATCTGGCTCGGTCATTTCTTTCCAAGATTTAAAAGCCTCTAATCTCCATTCTGTCATCCATTCTGGCTCCTCCTTTTTCTTAGAAATAGCTCTTACAATATCTTCATTTAGACCAACCGGAAATGTTTCAGATTCTATATCTGTGTAAAAACCATATTCATATTCTTTGGTTTTTAATTCTTCCCTTAAATCGTCTTCTGTATACTTACTCATAAATCTTTTTTAAAGTGAGAATGATTCTCCACAACCACATGTTCGGTTGGCATTTGGGTTGTTAAAAACAAAGCCAGTTCCGTTTAATCCTCCTGAATATTCTAAAGTTGTTCCAATAAGGTATAAGAAGCTTTTTTTGTCAACAATAATTTTAACACCATTATCTTCAAAGACTTTATCTTCTTCTGCCTGCTTATTGTCGAATTTTAAATCGTAGGATAGACCAGAGCAACCACCACTTTTTACACCAACTCTAACAAAATCGGTTGTGGGATTAAAGCCGTCGTCAGTCATTAATTCTACGACTTTCTTTTTAGCTGTTTCAGAAACTTTTATCATATTCTTATATAGATTATCTCTAAATAGAGGGCAAAGATACGATATAAGTCTCTTTTTACCATATAACCTAACATTATATTAGGATATGATTTAATAGTCTTTGGTTATGAAGTTTTAAGAACTAATTAAGTAGGTATTAAGATGCTTTAGTTTTTAAGGTGCGTTGTTTAAGTCGATACAACTTTTGTAGTGTGTCTTTAAGTTGTGTATTGGTGACAGTATTAGTATCGAAATTACCATTATCGTCAGTAACAACAACTACATCGCAATGAGTACAAGTCAGTTCTACTGTGTAATCTATGTTGGTTTTTGATCTTATATAATTATGCCCAAAAATGGCACATGGTAGGTTTTTGTTTGTATTAGATTTCATAAGTAGGGTTAATTTAGGGAAAAACAATTTAGCAAAAATAGTACCTAAAAAATGCTTAAATACTTCATTTTTCGATGAAATACTTAAAAACATAATCCTTTTCTTACAAATTTAGTTTTGGAATTCAGGATTATTTATATAAGATGGGTCAGAAAGGGATAATAGAAATGCTTTTAAATCTGCTTTTTCTTGAGTAGTTAATTGTACGCCTCCTTCGTCAATTTTTTTCATTAATGGATCTATTGTAGGAGAATCTTGAAGTCCTTCACTATAATGATTAATAACCTCATCTAAGGTACTAAAACGACCATCGTGCATATAAGGAGCTGTGAATGCCAAGTTACGTAACGAAGGTGATCTAAATTTTCCGTTATCATTAGGGTCGCCTGTGACTTCTCCTAATCCTAAATCTAAAAAACTACTGTCTAAGCCATTATTATGAAACAAATTATCAGTCCATAACGGGTTATTTGGACTGCCATGACAATGAAAGCAATCTCCTTTATCTTCTCTTAAAAAAATATCTAGGCCATTTAGTTCTTGAGATGTTAAATTTGCTTGTCCTAGAGTATATTTATCGAATTTTGAATTGGCAGAGATTAATGTGCGTTCAAATTGTGCAATAGCTTTTGTGGTTAACTCTTTTGTAATCGTACTAGTTTTAAAAGCTAATCTAAATAATTCGGGATATTCAGGATGTTGTTGAAGTCTATCTACTACGTCATCCCAATTGCTGTGCAATTCAATAGGATTTTCTACGGGTTCTTCCGCTTGTCTCTCCAAGCTAAGCGCAGTTCCGTCCCAGTTATAACGTTCATTATAATTCCATGCGAGATTAAAAAGTGGCATGGAATTTCGAGTTCCAAAAACACCGTCTATGCCACTACTTGTGGGAGTATTATCAGTAAATGCATTTTGAGGTGCATGACAACTAGCACAAGCTTGTGTTCCATTGGCAGAAAGTATTTTATCAAAAAAAAGTTTTTTTCCAAGAGCTATACCTTCAACCGTTTGTGGATTATCATTTGGAATTACGGGAGGAATAATATTATCTGAAAATATTATTGGAATATCTAGTGGTTGAGGAGTAGGTTCATAGCCTGTTTCTTCATTTGAACAGCTCAAACAAAAAATACTCAAAGGAACTATATATAACCACTTTTTAAGCATATAAATAACTAATTATTGATTAACATCTCCCAAACTAAAAACATTCTGCCCATTTTCAAACATCATGATTTGGGCTGTAGAATTTGGCATTAGCATTTGGTTATAATCATTTAAATCCCAAAGATTAGGATTTTTAAACCACTCTGCGATGTTCATATTTACTTCAATATCAATGTTGTTGGTTATTGCAATTTCACCTAAATCTACTTTAAAAAAAGTGTCTTGAGGAAATGTGGGATTTGCTCCAGGATTATCAACAGCTCGAATAACATGATAATTAAATCCTTGTTCTTGTGCGTTTGAATTGATAAACTTTCCGTCGAACTGCATATAGTGGTAACCGCCTCCTAACATGTCTGGTACATTAAAAGATTCAGAATTTAAATCGAGATAATTCTCAGCATTGTCTTCATTATCTAATCCAAAGGTAAATGACACATTGTAGTTGCCAGTTGGTATTTGGGTTTCTGGTGTAAAACTTAAATTGGTATTGTTGGTGACATCCACTAAATTATAAACGTCTAATTCAATAATTTCATTTGTACTAGATGTAAAAGTAATATCGGAAATGACATAGCGTAGTCTTTCAATACTCAATTGGTCTCCATTGGCATTAGTAAATTGAATGGTGTTGAAATCGGTATTAGTAATTATCGTTTCATCCCAATTATGAGTAAAATTAAAAGTTGTTGATACATTTGGAGTTAAATTATCATCATTGTCTTCACTGCAAGAGTAAAAACCGAGTAGTGTAATTAAGAAAAGAGGCAAAATTTTCTTCATTTTTAATCAATTTTAATAATTAGTAAGTCAGTGAAACCTTTATTTTCTATGATGTCTCCATCATTACTTGTGCTATCTCCAACCGCAATAATAGAGGCATCGTTAAGTTGTGCAATTCCATATGCAAAATCAACATTAGAACCTCCAATGGTGGTTTCCCATTGCAGATTTCCATTTGCATCTACTTCTAAAACCCATGCGTCATTTTGACCTTTATTTTCAGATACATCTATATCGCTGCTTCTAGAACTTCCAGCTAATAAAAAGCTATTATTTTGAGTTTTTACGATAGAACGAGATACATCAAAACTTGAACCTCCAATAGTTTTTTCCCAAAGTAAATTTCCGTTTGGTGATATTTTAATTAGCCACAAATCTGCAGCTCCAATATTATTAGAGACATCATTATTATCACTTCTTGTGTCGCCAGCAATTATAAAATTACCATCACTAGACTTTACAATAGCTCTTGCTTCGTCAATTTGATCTCCACCATATGATTTTTCCCAAATTAAATCGCCTAAAGCGGAAATTTTAATCACCCAAAAATCATAAGAGCCAATATTGTTAGAAATATCTGTGTCATCACTATCTGAACCTCCTGCGATAATAAAACCATTATCATCTGTTTGGATTATTCCTTCCGGAGTATCAGTAAAATTGCCACCGAAGTATCTGCTCCATTCAACATTACCAGATGCGTTTAATTTTAAAACCCAATAATCGCCACCTGCATGCAGACTTTCTCCACTTCGAGAAGAATTTCCCAAACCACCAGAAGCGGTTACATCTAATATACCAGAGATTAAATACCCTTGATCATTAGTTTGAATCACTGATATACCAGAATCTGCTCCTTGATATCCAAACGATTTTTGCCAAGATATATTTCCGTTAGCATCTAGTTTTGCTAGCCAATAATCTTGTAAACCTGCATTTTCTGTTAGATCTCCATCGCTACTGAAGCTATAACCAAGAATTGCATATCCTCCATCTTGTGTTTGTATAATGTCACTACCTCTTTCATCTGCAGTGCCACCATAAGTTTTTTGCCATTGCAATTCATCTTCAGCATTAAATTTTAAAACCCAATAATCAAAACTTTCATTTTGCTTATCAGTAATATCTCCATCCATGCTTTGGGTAAAACCTAAAATTGCATAACCTCCATCAGTGGTTGCCACAACAGATTGCGCACTATCATTTTTGCTTCCACCAAAGGTCTTTACATAGGTTACAGTGTTATCAATAGGGCTAGAGTCGTCACTACTATTACAATTTAGAAGTAACAGAAAAAATATAATATAACGTGAGGCCTTAAATAACATGTCTTAGTTATTTGCTCTAGCAATAAACATACCTCCTTCAATATCACTTATAAGGATATTTCCACTTTCAAAAAATGGATAAATGTTCCAAGCACCATTAAAGTCGGTATTGTCGTTAGCAATATAAGTGTCAATATATCCAGTTTCCGTCATTACTCCAGAAGCAATGTTTGAGATATCAATAACGCGCATTCCAGCGGCATAATTAGCGATGTAAAAAGTGTTACCGACCACATAACCATTATGGTCAATAGCTTCTGTTGGCCCAAAATAATCCATATGAAATACTGGGTTATCTAAATCTGTAAAATCGAATACAATAGTTCTTGAGTTCCCACCAAAGTCAATTTCATCAATTTCATCTCCCAGTAAAAAGTACTGCATATTTTCTGTAAACCATCCTTGATGTGTATAGCCAATATTACTATAATCTATACTCGAAATTTGAGTTGGTGCATTTTTATTGGTAACATCTATAATTACAACTTCGTTTTCATTACTTCCAATTAAAATTTCTTTACCTGTATGGTCCGCATCTGGTCCATTGTACGTTACAACTTGAGCGTCGTGAGAATAAGCATCACTAGCGTAACCTCCTGCTGCTATAGGATTAGTTGGGTTTTGAATATTTATAAAATGAGGGCCTCCACTAAACGTGTTAGAACCTACAACGTAAGCAAAACCAGAATTTTCATTTATCACAATGTTGTGAGCACTACCAAAACCGTTATAATTAGCGTCGGCTGAAAATGTTTCTGGTGGATTAGCTACATTCCTTAAACGTGTTAAATCAAAAACTTGCATGCCATGATCTGTAGCTTCACTAACGATAAAAGCATGATTATTATAAACTTTTATATCTCTCCAAAGACTAGTCGTAGTAGCTGTTGGTAGTCGACCTAAGAGAATTGGGTTTGCCGGACTAGAAATATCAACAAATGCTGAGCCTGAAGTTGTGCCAACTAAAGCATATTCTTTACCAGTGTCAGGATCTGTCCAACCCCAAGAATCATTGCCTTCAGCACCAGAACCACCTAATTCTTCAGCAGAAATATGACTCATTAAATCAAAACCGCTACATGGATAACCTCCAGCTAAGCCATTGACACATGGAAATTGAGGAAGATTGTCACCATCACAACTATCCCCAAGACCATTATTATTACTATCTTCTTGACCTGGATTTGCTATTAATGGGCAATTATCATTTACATCTAACACACCATCATTATCATCGTCATCATCACAAACATCACCAATGCCATCATTGTCAGAATCTAGTTGGTCTACATTTGCAATAGAAGGGCAATTATCAAATGCATTTAAAATAGTGTCATTATCAATATCAGAATTAGGATTATCTGTATCTTCATTAGAACAGTTTTGCAAGAACATACAGATTACACATATCGATAAAATTGAAATAATATTCTTTAGGGCATTTCGTTTCATGGACTCTTTTTTTAGCAATTTACTGTAAAAAATACATTTGTAATAAATAGCCTCATAAATAATGCCATTAATGTCTTGCTATTCAAAAAAGGCATAATATTTTTGCAATATGATAGAAGATAAAAATCCACAGCGTACTCCATTAAGTGATTTAGGAGAGTTTAAACTTATTGAACACCTAACTAAACATTTTAAAGTCTCTCAAAAGTCGACTGTTAAGAGTATTGGTGACGATGCTGCAGTATTAAGTTTTAAAAAGAAACAAGTGGTCGTTTCTACTGACTTATTAGTTGAAGGAGTTCATTTTGATTTGAGTTATGTACCCTTAAAGCATTTGGGTTACAAAGCGTTGATAGTTAACCTATCTGATGTGTATGCAATGAATGCTACTGCTACTCAGGTTACAGTATCTATTGCAGTTTCTAATCGTTTTCCTCTTGAAGCTTTAGAAGAGTTGTATGCTGGTATTACTACCGCAGCAAAATTATATAATGTTGATGTGGTTGGAGGTGATACTACATCGTCAACATCTGGATTAATAATTTCTGTTACGGCCATTGGAGAGGTTGACGAGGATAAGGTTGTATTGCGTTCAGGTGCAAAACCAAATGATTTATTAGTTGTCACTGGAGATTTAGGAGGTGCATATATGGGATTACAAATTTTAGAACGCGAAAAAGAAGTCTTTAAAGTCAACCCAAATAATCAACCAGATTTATCAATGTACACTTATATTGTTGAGCGCCAATTAAAACCGGAAGCACGAAAGGACATTGTAGAGTTATTAAATGAACTTAATGTAAAACCAACAAGTATGATAGATGTAAGTGACGGTTTATCATCTGAGGTTATTCATTTATGTAAGCAAAGTAAAGTAGGTGTAGATATATATGAAGATAAAATTCCGTTAGATCCACAGGTTATTTCAACATGTGAGGAGTTTAATATAGATAGTACAACAATTGCACTAAATGGAGGTGAGGATTATGAATTATTAATGACTATTTCGCAGGAGGATTTTCCGAAGATTAAAGGAAACCCTAATCTTACGATAATTGGGTATATGACAGATGAAGATAGAGGAATGCATTTAGTAACTAGAGCAGAGGAAAAAATTCCTATAATTGCCAAAGGTTGGAATGCACTTAAAGATCAATCATAACAAACTTCTGACTTTTTTCTAGACGCTTCACATGAACGCGATTTAGTACAGAATTAATTTCTTTAAATTTTGGAGTTAAAGGAATAAAATTACCATTTCCATCAATGGTCATCTCAGATTTACAGTTTTTACACTTATACTCTTTAACATGGTAAGTCACATTTTTGGAGACTTTATAGTCATGGCCAAATAGTGAACAGTAAACGTTTTTCATTTTTTATTTAGTCTCTTAAGGGATTAAAAGGTGTTAGAGCCTTAAAGATAACAAAATGAGTTGTTCACAAGTTATTAACATTTAATAAATCGACGAACTGAGTGTTTTTTGCTTCAAACGCATCATTCTATTATTGTAAATACGTTCTAATGCCGAATTTATTTCTTGATATTTTGGAGTCAGTTCAGTTAATCTACCATTACTATTTGTAGTTAATTGCTTTTTGCAGCATTTGCATGTGTACTCTTTAACATGGTTGGTTACTTTTTTTGTCATCTGATAGTTATGACCAAAGAAATCGCAGTAAAGTTTAGTAGGTGTCATGGCATGGTGGTTTACATTTATTTTTTTAATCTCGAGTATAAACTTAGAAAAAAAAGATAAATAAAACGTTTAAGTGAATTATTTTTCGACAAAGTGTTTTAAAAAGTAAGATAATTCTGATTTATTTTCAATGTGACTCATATGTCCTTCTGACAATTCTATATAATTAATAGAAGTGTGTTTTATTTTCTCAACGTGTTTTTCAATATCAATTAATGAGTCTTTTTTACCGAGTATTACTAACTTCTTACAATTTAGGTTATTAAAAACTTCAAATCTATTAGGCCTTAGTTTCATACCTTCTTGCGCAGCAATGTACCCTTGGACAGAAGTATGTAATGCTAATTCTAAAGCTTCATTAAATTCTTTTTCGAATTTCGTTCTGCTTTCTGCAGCAAATAAGTTAGCAAAAGACATATTAACTAAAGATTCAAAATGAGTTTTTGCCATTTCATTAGCTCTTGATCTTATGAGCTTTCGTTCGTCATCATCAGCTTCAAAAGTAGAATTCATTAAACACAAACCGTTAAATAATTCTGGTTGGTTTTCTGCTAATGCTAAAGCCACATAACCTCCCATAGAATGGCCGATAAAGTGAGCATTATTTATATTTAAATGATTTAAAACAGCAAGCACTGCTTCAGCCATAGCTTCCATGCTGTGCACATAACCTATACAATCGGTTTTTCCATGACCTAATAAATCTATGGCAACAATTTGGTGGTTTTGAGATAACTCTGGTGTTAAATTTCGCCACATATCAATATTTTCAAGAAATCCATGAAGTAAAATTATTGCAGACCCTTCTCCTTCGACATTATAATGAATTGTACTGTTTTTGTATTCTTTAATCATAACTGCAAAGATATATTTCATTAGATACTTTAGAGCTATTCATCACTAACATTTTAGTATATTTGAGTTCTTTCAAACTAAATAAAAATCGAATGTTTTTAAAACGTTTATTTTCAGTAATTCTTTTTATTTCAGCATCCACGTTATATGCTCAAATTGAAAAACAACAACTCGATAAGTTAATAAAGGAAACCCTAACCACTTTTGATGTGCCTGGCATTTCTGTAGGTATTTTTAAAGATGGAGAAGTGGTTTATGCCAAAGGTCATGGAGTGCGTTCGTTGACCAATAAAAAAGATATGAATGCCAATACCTTAGTTGGTGTGGCATCCAACAGTAAAGGTTTTACTTGTTTTGCTTTAGCGATGATGATTGAGGAAGGAAAGCTAAATTGGGATGATCCTGTACGTAAACACATTCCAGAATTTCAGTTAAACGATCCTTGGGTGACCGAAAACTTTACAGTTAGAGATTTAGTGACGCATAGAAGTGGTATGGGATTAGGAGCGGGTGATTTAATGTTTTTTCCTGAAGGAAATGATTTCAACGTTATCGATGTCATTAAAAACGTAAAGTATCTAGAACCTGAAACCTCATTTAGAAGCAAATTCGCTTACAATAATAATATGTTCATTATTGCTGGTGAAGTTTTAAAGCGTGTAAGTGGTTTGTCTTGGGAAGACTTTATTGAAACCAAGATTATGAAACCTGTTGGAATGACAAGTTCTAAGGCATCCTACAACAGAGTTACAGATAAATCTAATATCATCGATGCTCATACCAGAGCAGAAGGTAAGGTGATTCAGATTCCGCACGATTGGAGTGAAACTGCTAATGCAGCTGGAGGCATTGTAAGTAACGTGCCAGATATGTTAACATGGGCAAAATTCTTAATGAATGATGCGGTGACTGAAAATGGTGAACGTTTGTTGAGTGTAGCACAATTTCATGAGCTTTGGCAATTGCAAACTCCGCTTAAAGTAAGCGCAACCGATATTTACGATTCTAACTTTAGAGGTTATGGTTTAGGTTGGTTTCTTACAGATGTAAAAGGAGGTCATAAACAAGTGTATCATACAGGTGGATTAATAGGAACGGTGACGCAGTTTACCATGATTCCAGATTTAGATTTAGCCATCGTTGTGCTGACGAACCAGATGAATGGTATGGCATTCAATACTATTACTAATACCATTAAAGATTCGTATTTAGGTTATGAAAACCGTAATTGGCTAGAAAATTATGGTAAACGTAATGCAGATTACTTAAAATATAACGACAGTTTAAAAGCTGAGGTTTATAATAAGGTTAAAAAAGCAAAAACAAACGTTGCCATTCCAGACTCAAAACAAATTGTAGGCACCTACACTGATGATTGGTTTGGTGATATTATCATTTCTCATGATGGAAAAACTTACAGTATTAAGTGTGAACGTTCGCCAAGATTGTTTGGTGAACTGCTACCATACAACGCAACCACTTTTGTTGTAAAATGGAATGACCGAAGTTATGATGCAGATGTGTTTATGCAATTCACCTTTAATGAAAAAGAGGAAGCGGTTGCTGCAACCATGAAATACATTGCGCCAATTACCGACTTTAGTTTCGATTTTCACGATTTAGAACTAATAAAGACCAACTAAGTGAACATACAACGTAAAGAACTTTTAGTCACAAGTTTTGCCTTATTCTCGCTGTTTTTTGGAGCAGGAAACTTGTTATTACCACCATTATTAGGTTATAACGCAGGTGAAAATTGGTTTTGGGTCACTGTAGGTTTTATGATTACTGCTGTGGTGATTCCTATTGTCGGAATTTTAGCGCATGCGAGATTACAAGGTACTTTATACGATTTTGGTAAAAAAGTATCACCAACCTTTAGTTTAATTTATTGTATTCTTATTTATATCATAGCAGTTGCAATTCCATCACCAAGAACAGCAGCTGCCACGCACGAAATTGCGATTCATCCTGCCTTTGGAACAAGTCCATTATTAACCAGTGCCATTTACTTTTCACTCGTTTTAGTATTTGTCCTCAATCGTTCAAAAATTTTGAATCTCATAGGTAAGTTTCTAACTCCATTTATTGTAATCATGCTCTTGGCAGTCATTGGTATTGGACTTTCAACTTCAACATTTGCTACAGGAATCTCACAATTTGAAACACCAATTGTTACAGGAATTTTAGAAGGCTACCAAACTTTTGATGCTATTGGAGCCGTCGTTGTTGGAGCTGTAATTATTGTGTCCTTGAACTTTAAAAACATGAAGGTGAGTCAGTTTGAATCTAAACGCAAGCTCATCAGACAATCCGGATTTATAGCGGGTGCAGGCTTGTTTGTAATTTATGCAGGATTGATTTCGGTTGGAGCCTATTATGGATCTGAAATTGAAGTCAACGCTGAACTCAGTAGCGATATGCAGCGTGCTAATTTACTGCGAGGCATTAGTATAGCATCCTTAGGTGAATTTGGAAATACCGTTTTAAGTATTCTCATTTCTCTAGCTTGTTTTACGACTGCGATTGGCATTGTAGCCGGAACCGCAGATTATTTTAAAGGCTTATTAAACGATTCGCAAGTCGTTTATATTATTACGGCAATAATTGCTTGTATTCTAGGAGTTGTTGT
Source organism: Winogradskyella echinorum (assembly GCF_014297365.1). GTDB lineage: Bacteria > Bacteroidota > Bacteroidia > Flavobacteriales > Flavobacteriaceae > Winogradskyella > Winogradskyella echinorum. The sequence goes on from NZ_JACOQD010000001.1 coordinate 1,314,755, forward strand.
TGGTCAGCTCGATTTTAATAGTATTATAATGGTGGCAATTCCGGTTTTGTTATTTATTTATCCTATAACCATAGTGCTAATTCTTTTGAATGTATTACCAGAAAAACTAGCCACCTCATTAGTGTTTAGAGCTGTAGTAATAGTTACTTTTATATTCAGCATTCCAGATGTTATAGGTTTTTTAAGTCCTTCGGAAGGGTTAAAAACGGTAACGAGTTACATTCCTTTTGCTAGTCAAAGTTTGGGTTGGGTGTTACCTGCTTTAGTCGTTTTTGTGTTGACTTCACTACTTCAACTTAATAAAAAAAATTAGGATGAAGTACATGGGAAGCAAGGCACGCTTTGCTAAAGATTTATTACCTATAATTCTGAAAGATAGACAGCCAAACCAAACGTATCTCGAGCCGTTTGCAGGTGGTATGAATATGATAGACAAGGTTGATGGTATTCGTATTGCTAATGACCAACACCAAGAACTTATGGCTATGTGGCAAGCCTTAATTATTGAAAATTGGGATCCACCACAATTGGTAACCGAAGAAGAATACAAGCATATAAAATACAACCAAGAAGACTACCCAAAACACTTGGTAGGTTATGTTGGGTTTAATTCTTTTGGTGGTAAATGGTTTGCAGGTTACAGACGGGATAAAGAAGGTAAGCGCGATTATTGGGGCGAACACTATCGGAATATCACCAAACAAGTACCAAATTTAGATGGTGTGATTTTATCTTGTAAATCGTATTTAGAATTAGACATTCCAAAAAACAGCATTGTGTATTGCGATCCACCTTATGCTTCAACAACTAAATATCGCGATGCTTTTAATCACGACCAATTTTGGGATTGGTGCAGACAGCAAAGTAAAGCTGGCCATCAAGTTTTTATAAGTGAGTATGATGCACCAGACGATTTTAAGTGCATTTGGGAAAAAGGCTCAAAAACTACCTTTTCTTGGCATGCTGAAAACCTATCGACCAAAGAAAGTGTGGAGCGGTTGTTTATTTACAATCCTTAATCTATTCGTTATTTAGTCGCATTAAGGCGTCTTTCCCTTTTTCGTAATTAGGATTAATCTCCAGTGTTTTTTCGTAACATTTTTTGGCATTTATGGTATCTTGAAGATTAAGGTGTGCATTTCCTAAAAGTCGCCAAGCGTAAGTGGATGTGTCATCAATTGTAGTGTAGTAGCTGAGAATTTCTTTCGTGTCTTTCCAATGTTTACCATTTTCTAAAATAGCACCAACAGTTAAAATATCTTCATCATTTACATAGTAAATATCAGTGGTATCTGTTTTCATTTCATTCCAAAGTAAAAGGGCTTTATCTAATCCTTGAGATTTATAAGTTTCAGAAAATTTATATCGCGCAGATACCTTATAATCTTTTGGTTTTTCATTAAAAATAACTTCAGAAGCAGCATTAATAATTCGGCCAGTTCTAGCAAAATCCCTATTGGCCATGACTACTATAGATATATTATCATCAGGAAAAATGTACATTATAGACTCAAAGCCTGTATCAGCTCCAGTATGCATAATTATTGGTCGGTCTAAATACGATTGTAAAAACCAACTTAAACCTATTTTATCTCCCCAAGGAGTATCGTAGGTAGGTTCAACAAACTTATTAAAGTGTGCTTTATCTAAAACTTCCTGACCATTGTATGTGCCATTGTTTACATGCATTATGCCCCATTTACACATGTCTAATAGTGTTGCTTGTAGTCCAGAACTTGGCAAATATTTATCTGTATGCGGATACGGTTGCCATTCTTGGTTAGTTAGTCCATAAGAATAGGATTTCGCCCAATGTTTTGGTAGACTGTCTATAGGTTTATTATACGTGCTTTCTGTCATACCAGTTGGTTCGAGTATGTGCTTAGAAACATATTCTGAAAAAGACATTCCACTTACGCGTGTTATCAATACACCTAAAATATCAAAAGCCGAATTGCTATAACTAAACTGTGTGCCTGGTTCAAAATCGAGCTCAAAGTTTTTAACGTTTTCTAGATTTTCTTCCAATGCATTAATACCAACTTTAGGACTTAACCAATCGTCCGCACTTACATGTCTAGGAATACCTGAAGTGTGATTAAGAATATGTTGAATAGTAATGTTTTTATAAGCGTCACTTTTCATGGTAAATTCCGGAATATACTTCACAATAGAATCCGAAAGTTTTAGTTTTCCTTGCTGAACTAATTTTACAATGGCTGCAGCTGTAAAAGGTTTGGAAACAGAAGCGATATGAAAACGTGTTTTAAAGCTAGCTTCTTCTTGGGTTTCAATATTAGCAAAGCCAAAAGTTTTAGCATAAATAATGTCATCACCTTTTGTAATTCCAATGGCTAAACCAGTCGTATTATCAGTAAGTGTTCTGAGTTTGTTAACGTAAGGAGTTAATAGGCTATCTATATGATTTCCTAATTCTGTTTTTACTAAAGTGGTCTGACTTTTTGTTTCTGTTTTTGAGTCTTTGCTGCAACTTAAAAGAAAAACAATAATGCTAAAGAAGCCTATGATGTGTTTACTGTTCATGATGATTTTGATTGATGTGTTTTATACTAATCGCCCAATTCTCTTGTAGAATTTTTATAGCTTTTGAAAGGGCATTGCTCTCTAAAGCATCGATAAGAGCGTTATGCATCTCAACAGAATTGTTATGTGGTACATGTGTCATATACACATGCTCATAGATAAATATCCTAAGACGAATATCCTCTATGAGTTTATGCGCATATTGATTGGTGTGCGATTTAATTAAGCATTTATGAAATGCCATATCCAGCTTAAGACGTTCTGTAGCATGCGATGCTTTGGCAAAATTGGCATTAATCAGTTTCAATTCAGCTAGCTGTGCTTTTGTAAATGAAGATTGTTTTACGGCAGCACTTTCTAGCATTGTTATCAGTTCATAAAGTTCTAAAGCTTCATTGGTATTAAGTTCGGTAACAAAAAAACCACGATTTGGAATGTACGTCACGATTCCTGTTTCTACCAATTGACTTAAAGCTTCACGAACTGGAGTCGCACTAACCTCTAAAGCCTCAGCAATACTAGGTAATGAGATACGATGACCAGGAGCTATTTTGCCTTCTGCCATCTGATTTAACAAAATCGTTTTAACGTCTTTTCTAAGGTTTTGTATCGTTATCATGAATCAAATATAATATATCATATATGATTTAACAAATACTTATTCGTGTTTTTGAAATTGATCCGATAAATGTTATATAATTAACATTCTGTAAAAAGTTATACTAATTTTTACATTTCTAAGGAAATATTTAGCGTCACTTATACATTTGTAGCCTAAAATAGACACATTATGTTAGTATATAAGTTTGGCGGCACATCTGTTGGTTCTGTAGTTAACATGAACCATGTAAAAGACATCATAAGTTCAACCGGAAAAAAGATTGTGGTACTTTCTGCAATGTCTGGTACAACAAATGCTTTGGTAGAGATTTCGGAATTAATAAAAACAAACGAACTTGCTCAGGCCAAAAACAAAATTAGCCAATTGCACCAAACCTATAAGGCTACGGTTGCTGATTTAATTCAACAGGAAACCTTACGCGAAGAAGTCAGCACGTACGTTACTTCAATTTTTGATGCCTTATTAGCATGTGTCAATCAACCACATTCCACATTGTTACATAATACTATAGTAGCCAATGGTGAGTTGTTATCCACATTTATGTTTAGCAGATTATTACAACAAGAAGGTTTTAATGCAAGGCTTTTGCCTGCCTTAGATTTTATGCGAATTGATAGCAATAACGAGCCTGATAATTTTTACATCAAGCAAAACCTAAATCGTTTAATCAATAGTTCTGAAGCCGCTGATATTTATATCACTCAAGGTTTTATTTGTCTCGATGCTGAAGGCCAAATCACCAACCTACAACGTGGAGGCAGTGATTACACAGCAACCATTATTGGTTCAGCTATTGAAGCAGATGAGGTGCAAATCTGGACAGACATTGACGGATTCCATAACAACGATCCACGTTTTGTGCAAGATACTACAGCCTTATCGCATTTGTCTTACGACGAAGCTGCAGAGCTCGCCTATTTTGGCGCTAAAATTTTACATCCACAAACGGTAATGCCAGTGCGTAGTTTAGATATTCCGTTGCGCTTAAAAAACACCATGGCACCAGAAGCACATGGTACGTTAATTACCAACCAAATTCATGGTGAAGGTATTAAAGCCATTGCCGCAAAAGATGGCATTACAGCCATTAAAATAAAGTCGGTACGTATGTTATTGGCACACGGCTTTTTAAAGAAAGTCTTTGAGGTTTTTGAAAAGTACGAAACGTCTATAGACATGATTACCACCTCTGAAATTGCAGTGTCCTTAACCATAGACGACGTTACCCATTTAGAAGCCATCACAGAAGAACTCGAAAAATTCGCCACCGTAGAAATCGACGATTATATGAGTATTGTTTGCCTTGTTGGTAACCAAATTATTTACCATCCAGACACGCCAGAACTCTTCCAAGTCTTACAAGATGTTAATGTACGTATGATTGCTTATGGAGGTAGTAACAACAACATTTCACTATTGGTAAATACTAGCGATAAGTTAGAAACCTTGCAGAAGTTACAGCGTTATGTTTTTGAGGAGAGTGTTGTTGGAGTTTAGAAAAATCATCAAATCATTAAGAGCTTAAATCGGCTAGAATCATCTCAGTGTGGTAGTTTGTTTAAGAGGAATGTTATTCTGACAATTTATTTAGTATAATAAATCTTAAATCAAATCTTTTATATTTAAAAAATACGTTTAAATTTGTAACCATTGTATAAGGTTGTATAATATGGTTACAAAAGATTATTATTCGCTTTCAGAAGCTGCCGAAAAACTTGGCAAAAGTAAAGAAACTCTTAGAAGATGGGATAGAGATGAAAAATTGATTGCAGCTAGAGAACCCATTAGTGATTATAGAATTTATAAGAAATCAGAAATTGATTCTTTAATTGGGTTGTTTGATGATGAAATTGAGGAAACTACGAATAATTTTGAAGAGCCTTTTAAGGAATACAAAGTTTTAGAATTATTTGCAGGAGCTGGTGGTCTTGCAATTGGTTTAGAAAAAGCTGGAATAAAATGTGTTGCTTTAAATGAAATAGATAAATGGGCTTGTCAAACACTGAGAGAAAATAGACCTAATTGGAATGTATTGGAAGGTGATATCAAAAGTTTTAATTTCGAAAAATATAGAAATGTAGTTGATGTTGTTACAGGTGGGTTTCCATGTCAAGCATTTAGTTATGCAGGAAAGAAATTAGGGTTAGAAGATGCAAGAGGAACTCTGTTTTATGAATTTGCAAGGGTCGTAAATGAGGTTAAACCTCCTATTTGTATTGGTGAAAATGTAAAAGGCTTATTGTCACATGAAAAAGGGAAAACACTTCAGGGTATGATATCTATTCTAGACGAAATTGGATACAATGTTGTTCCTGTTAAGGTGTTAAAGGCTATCAATTATAATGTTCCACAGAAACGAGAAAGATTGATTTTGGTTGGTATTAGAAAAGATGTTGAAGTTAATTATGAATATCCGAAACCATATAACAAAATTTATAATCTTGTGGATGCTTTAAAAAAAGGGGACTTATATGATTCTGATGTTCCTAAATCTGAAGGCTCAAAATACCCTCAACATAAAAAGGAAGTTTTAGATTTAGTACCTCCAAAAGGTTATTGGAGAGATTTACCACTAGATATTCAGAAAGAATTTATGGGTAAAAGTTTTTATTTAGGGGGAGGAAAAACAGGAATGGCAAGAAGAATTGGTTGGGATGAGCCGAGCTTAACTCTAACATGTAGTCCTGCCCAAAAACAAACAGAGCGTTGTCATCCAGATGAAACACGACCTTTTACGGTTAGAGAATATGCAAGAATTCAAACATTTCCTGATGAGTGGAAATTCATGGGTTCTGTTTCTCAGCAATATAAACAAATAGGAAATGCAGTTCCTTGTAATTTGGGTCTGGAAGTTGGTTATTCTATTATTAAGTTTTTAAATAAACTTTATCGGAATAATCAGGAAAATTTAGCTTCTATTTCTATTGATAAAGCATCAATAGTTTCCTCTAATACTTTTGTTCCATCGACTTCTAGGGCAACATCACCAACAGCATCGATGAGTTCAAAATAAAAATCATCTTTTCCTGTTAACCTATGCCAAAACGATTTACCAATAATTACGGGGTATCTTTCGTTTATTCTTTTGTAATGTGAACTTAATTCAATTTCCTCACCATAGATAACTCCAACAATCATGTCGTTAATTCCGATGTTTAAGTTATTTGTTCTGCCTAAGTTAATAGTCCCTTGAAAATGACCAAATATGGTTTCAACGTCATCGTGGTTTATTGTATTAGGTCCGGATTTTAATTGGCAATATTTTTTACTACCATCTATAGCATCAATAAATTCAATATCTATTCCTGGTGTTGTAGACCCGAATCCTTCAAAAAGTTCACTAATTAGTTTTTGAATTCTCATACCAAATGAAGTGTTGATTGATGAGCCTAATACCCTAGGTAGTACCAAAGCCTCAGCGATACTTCTAGGGTCATCGTTACCTTTTAAAAAATTAGCTAAATACTTAAACAGAAAAGGGTTTACATTGTAATTCGATAATTTCCCAGCTTTTGCACAGGCTCTGGTAATATGTGATTCAACTATTTCATCTCTAAAAAACTGTTTTGCTTTTTCTAAAAGTAATAAACGTTGCTCGTTATTCATTTTTGATAATATTTTTAAGAATTCATAATCTCCTCAATCTCCTCAACCTCAATAGGAATATTACGCATCAAATTAAAAGGTTCTCCATTGTCTTGTATCACCACATCATCTTCCAAACGGATGCCAAAACCTTCATCTGGAATATAAATACCAGGTTCTACGGTAAAGACCATATTGGCTTGCATAGGTTCGTGTAGTAAACCATAATCGTGCGTGTCTAATCCCATATGGTGCGACGTGCCATGCATAAAGTATTTTTTATAGGCTGGCCAATCTGAGTTTTCGTTTTGTACATCGGCTTTGTCTAAAAGGCCAAGACCTAAAAGTTCAGACGTCATAAGTTTGCCAACTTCAATATGGTATTGTTCCCAAAGCGTACCAGGAACAAGCATTTTTGTGGCTTCGTTTTTTACGCGTAGGACGGCATTGTAAACCGCTTTTTGGCGGTCGTTGTACTTACCAGAAACAGGAATGGTACGCGTCATATCACTCGAGTAATTGGCATATTCTGCGCCTGCGTCGATAAGAATCAATTCGCCAGCTTTACACTGTTGGTTGTTCTCTATATAATGTAACACGTTAGCGTTGTTTCCAGAACCTATAATCGGAGTATAAGCAAAACCTCTAGAACGGTTATTGAGGAATTCGTGCATGAATTCGGCTTCGAGATTGTATTCCCAAACACCTGGTTTTGTAAATTGTAGAACACGTCTAAAGCCTTTTTCGGTAATGTTACAAGCTTGCTGAATTAAATCGATTTCAATCTGGTCTTTTACTGAACGCAAACGTTGCAAAATAGGATTGCTCTTTGCCACACTATGCGCAGGATATTTGTCTTTTAGCCATTTTGTAAAACGGTCTTCGCGTGTTTCGGTTTCTACATTAGCTCTGTAATGCTCGTTGGTGTTAATATAAACCGTATCGCATTGGGTCATAATTTCGAACATCACTTTTTCTAGGTCTTGCAACCAGTACACAGTTTTTATACCAGAAGTTTCAAAGGCTTTTTCTTTGGTCAGTTTTTCACCTTCCCAAATAGCAATGTGCTCGTTGGTTTCTTTTAAGAATAAAATCTCACGATGCTTTTCCTTTGGACAATCTGGAAACAGTACCAAAATACTTTCTTCCTGATCCACACCACTTAAATAAAAAATATCTCTATGTTGCTGAAAAGGCATGGTGCTATCTGCACTAATTGGGTAAATATCGTTAGAATTAAAAACCGCCAAACTGCTTGGTTGCATAAACTTGGCAAAGTTTTTACGGTTTTTTATAAAGAGGTTGCGGTCTATTAAATCGTATTTCATTTGAAAATTTTTATTGTATTAATCTGCAATATAAATCGTTGCCATTCTGAATTTATTTCAGAATCTGAAACAAGTTCAGATGGACAAAAACTAATTGTTGAACAAAATCTTAATTAAGTGTTTCAAAAATACCAATTTGCTAGGCATAAAAAAAGGCAATCTGTAATAAGATTGCCTTCATTTGTATAATTTGGTAAAAGTTATTTAGCCATTGCTTTTTTCACCATGCCAATAATAGCCATAAGGATACCACCACCAACACCACCTCCAGCAACGCTGCCTAAAATGCTTGTTAGATCCATACTCGCAGAAGCCTCTGCAGCTTCAGCACCACCAAGGCCTAACATGCCCATAACGGTTCCGCCAAGTCCTCCACCGAGAATTCCAACGACTGAATTCCAAAGTGTTCCTAAAGATGATCCTTTCATAAGCTTGCCAGCGATATTTCCACCGACAGCTCCGCTGACCAATTGAATAATTAAAGGTAAATACTCTTCCATTTTAATATAAATTTATTAGTTAATCGCGCTCAATGTAATGAAATTATTTAAAAAAATGTTAAAAAATAATGAAATTGATATATTTTGAGGGTCAAAATTATCAAATAAACAAAAAGCAGATAGTGTTAAACTTTAGTTGTCGTTCTTTATAATTCTGATGGAAATGATTAATTTTAGAAACTTGATAAAGTAAAAAAGACTGTCTAATTATGACAGTTTTAAAAAGCTAAAAACCAACCAACATGTCACATTCAAAATTCCTAACGCTCATCTTATTTGTGAGCTCATTTTTTGCCATTGCGCAACAACCAGCAACATCTGCTGAAACTGTAAAAAAAGCATTAGAACAAAAAGAAGCAATGATGCAATCGTCATTGGTTAAAAATGTGCCTTTTGAAAATATTGGACCAACAGTGATGAGTGGTCGTGTGGTCGATGTAGATGCAAATCCAGAGATGCCTTCAGAGTTTTATGTAGGTTATGCGTCTGGTGGTGTTTGGCATACAACTAATAATGGAACCTCATTTACACCAATTTTAGATAATGCGGTTACTCAAAATGTAGGAGATATTGCTGTCGATTGGAAAACCAGAACCATTTGGGTTGGTACAGGAGAAAATAACAGCTCTCGATCTAGTTATGCAGGTATTGGGATATTAAAATCTACAGATAATGGTAAAACATGGGAACATGTTGGCTTAGAAGATTCGCATCATATAGGTCGTATTCTTATTAATCCAAATAATCCGGATGAAGTGGTTATTGGAGCTACTGGTCATTTGTATTCTCCTAATGACGAACGTGGTATTTATAAAACGACTGATGGAGGAAAAACATGGGACAAAACCTTGTTTGTAGATACTATGAGCGGAATTATTGATGTGCAACACGCACCAGGTAATTTTGATGTAATGATGGCATCGTCTTGGACACGAGATCGAAAAGCATGGAATTTTACAGGAAGTGGTGAAGGGTCTGCCATCTATAAAAGTACAGATGGAGGAGATACTTGGGAAAAAGTGTCCACTGCAAAAAGCGGCTTTCCGACAGGAGATGGTGTTGGTAGAATTGGTATTGCAATGTTTAACGAAAATATAGTGTATGCATTACACGACAGTCAGTTTCATAGAAAAAGCGAGGCTAAAAAAAGAGAATCTTCTGGGTTAACGAAAGATGATTTTAAAACCATGAGTGTTTCAGATTTTATGAAGCTCGAAGACAAAGCGCTTAACACCTATTTAAAAACTAATGGATTTCAAGAAAAATACAGAGCTTCTAACGTTAAACAATTAGTAAGTAGTGGCAGTGTAAAACCAATAGATTTAGCTCACTACCTAGAAGATGCTAATGCGATGTTGTTTGATACTCCTGTTGTTGGTGCCGAAGTTTACAAAAGTACTGATGGCGGAAAAACATGGAAAAAAACACACAAGGATTATATAGATGGCTTATACTTTAGTTATGGTTATTATTTTGGAGAAATTAGAGTAAGTCCAAAAGACGAAAACGGAATCTACATCATGGGAGTTCCATTTTTAAAATCTAAAGATGGTGGAAAATCATTCACTTCTATTAGTCGTGAAAATGTGCACTCAGATCATCAGGCTTTATGGATAAATCCAAACAATCCTAATCATTTAATTAATGGTAACGATGGAGGCTTAAACATGAGTTACGATGATGGAGAGCATTGGACAAAGTTAAATTCACTTTCAGTAGGGCAGTTTTATTCAATTAATGTAGATAATGAAAAACCATACAATGTTTATGGTGGTTTACAAGATAATGGAGTTTGGGTTGGTGCAAACAATGCCAGACAAAATAGTAGCTGGCACCAAAGTGGTAAATATCCATGGGAATCTATTATGGGAGGAGATGGTATGCAAGTACAGATTGATAATAGAGACGCAAACTTAGTATATACTGGTTTTCAGTTCGGAAATTATTATAGAATAAATAGAGAAACCGGTGAGTTTAAACGTTTAGATATAAAGCATACTTTAGGCGAAACACCTTATAGATTCAACTGGCAAACACCAATTTTATTATCACCACATAATCAAGACATCTTGTATTTAGGAGGTAATAAATTAATGCGTTCTATGAATAAAGGAAACGATTGGGAAGCTATAAGTGGAGATTTAACCAATGGAGGTAAAAAAGGAAATGTGGCTTATGGCACCTTAACTTCTATTAGCGAAAGTCCATTTCAATTCGGATTAATTTATGCTGGAAGTGATGATGGTATGGTTAGTGTGACTAAAAATTCTGGAGGCAGTTGGACCAATATTACAGGAAATTTACCAAAAGATTTATGGGTAAGTAGAGTTATTGCTTCGCAACACAAAAAGGAACGTGTTTATGTAACATTGAATGGATATCGTTGGGACGACTTTAAAGTATATGTTTATATGAGTGATAATTATGGACAAACTTGGAAAGATATAAGTGGTAACATACCAACATCTCCGGTAAATGTAATTAAAGAAGATCCTTCAAACGAAGGTATTTTATACTTAGGAACCGATAATGGAGCTTATGTGTCTTTTAATAATGGTGACTCTTGGGAGGCGTTTTCAAACGGATTACCAAATGTTGCTGTGCATGATATGGTTATTCAACCAGAGGCAAAAGACTTATTATTAGGTACACATGGTCGAAGTATTTATAAAGCGAATATTGCCACGTTGCAAAAGATGAATTCAGATATGCAGTCTAAAACGATTTCAATTTTCGAAATGAGTCCTATCCGCTCTTCTGGTCGTTGGGGAAGTTCGCGTAGTCAATGGTCTAATGCTTTTGAGCCTAATGAAACGATTCAATTTTATAGCGCTGATTCGGGATCAAAAACAATTAAAATTTTATCAGAAAAAGGAGCAGAGCTAAATAGAATCAAGGTTAACGCTGATAAAGGTTTTAACTATGTAGATTACAATTTAGAATTAACTGAAAAAGGAAAAAAAGCCTTAATGAAAGAAAATACAAGTATTAAGGTTAAAAAATCTGGTAATGGAAAATATTATTTACCAAAAGGTATTTATACAGTTCAAATAGATAATGCTAAGACAAAGCTTGATATTAAATAATAAAAGCTAATTAAAACGATTCTAAATAGGTAATTAAAATACAGCGCAGTTGGCAATAAACCAATTGCGCTGTATCTTTGTAATACAAATAATTAACTACAATTATAATGAGCGGAATTCTAAATTCTTCGATTGGAAGAAAGTTTGCCATGGCACTTTCGGCACTCTTCCTGATGGTTTTCTTATTACAACATTTTGCAATTAACTTACTCTCAGTGTTTAGCGGAGATACGTTTAATGAGGTTTCTCATTTTATGGGAACCTTTTGGGCTGTACAATATCTATTACAACCTGTATTAATTTTTGGCGTAATCTTTCACTTTGTAATGGGTTTTGTTTTAGAGATAAAAAACAATAAAGCAAGACAAATTAGTTATGCAAAAAATAATGGTGCTGCAAATTCTACATGGATGAGTAGAAATATGATTTGGAGCGGTTTGGCAATATTAGCTTTTATGGTATTGCATTTTATTGATTTTTGGATTCCAGAAATCAATACAAAATATATCGTAGGTGATATGTCTGGTATGCATAATGGGGAATACAGATATTTTCATGAATTAGTTGAAAAATTTCATAGTCCATTGCGTGTCGGAGCTTATGTTGTAGCATTTGTATTCTTAGCATTACACTTATTACATGGCTTTAATTCGGCATTTCAATCTATTGGTGCAAATAATAAGTACACCAAAGGATTGAAAACGTTTAGTAAAGTATATGCAATTGGTATTCCGTTAGGATTCATCTTTATTGCATTATTTCATCATTTAACAGGACATTAAAAAATAGCTTTCTATGGCTTTAGATTCAAAAATACCAAAAGGTCCAATTAAAGATAAATGGACAGATTATAAAAATAATATCGACTTAGTGAATCCGGCTAACAAGCGTAACATTGATGTTATTGTTGTTGGTACTGGTTTAGCAGGTGGTTCTGCAGCTGCTACTTTAGCAGAACTAGGATATAATGTAAAAGCATTTTGTTTTCAAGATTCGCCAAGGCGTGCGCACTCTATTGCAGCACAAGGAGGAATTAATGCAGCAAAAAACTACCAAGGTGATGGTGACTCAACATACCGATTATTTTACGATACAGTAAAAGGTGGAGATTATCGTTCACGTGAGGCAAACGTTTACCGTTTAGCTGAGGTGTCTGCAAATATTATTGACCAATGTGTTGCTCAAGGTGTTCCTTTTGCAAGAGAGTATGGTGGATTATTAGATAACCGTTCGTTTGGAGGAGTATTAGTATCTCGTACTTTTTACGCAGCTGGACAAACAGGACAACAATTATTATTAGGAGCGTATTCTGCTATGAACCGTCAAATTGGTCGTGGTAAAATTAAAATGTACAACCGTCACGAAATGTTAGACGTTGTAAAAGTTGATGGAAAAGCTCGTGGTATTATAACACGTAACCTAATTACTGGTGAAATTGAAAGACACTCAGCACACGCTGTTGTTTTAGGAACTGGTGGTTATGGTAACGTATTCTTCTTATCAACAAACGCGATGGGAAGTAATGTAACTGCAGCATGGAAAGCTCACAAACGTGGTGCTTACTTTGCAAATCCATGTTACACACAAATTCACCCAACTTGTATTCCTGTTTCTGGAGACCATCAGTCTAAACTAACATTAATGTCTGAGTCTCTTCGTAACGATGGACGTATTTGGGTACCAAAACACATGAAAGATGTTGAGGCTATTAAAGCAGGAACTTTAAAACCAAAAGATCTAGCAGAAGAAGATAGAGATTACTACTTAGAACGTCGTTATCCTGCCTTTGGTAACTTAGTACCTCGTGATGTTGCCTCTCGTGCAGCAAAAGAACGTTGCGATGCTGGTTTTGGTGTAAATGCTACTGGTGAAGCTGTTTTCTTAGATTTTGCTTCGGCAATAACACGTTACGGAAAGGAGCAAGCACACGTTAAAGGATTAAATGAAAATGATGCCGCTTTAGTTAAGAAACTAGGACAAGAAGTTGTAAAAAATAAGTATGGAAACTTATTCCAAATGTATGAGAAGATTGTAGATCAAAATCCATACGAAACACCAATGATGATTTATCCTGCAGTACACTACACCATGGGTGGAGTTTGGGTAGATTATAACTTAATGACAACGGTTCCTGGTTTATATTGTATTGGTGAAGCTAATTTCTCAGATCATGGTGCAAACAGACTTGGTGCATCGGCATTAATGCAAGGTTTAGCTGATGGTTATTTTGTATTACCATATACAATAGGTGATTATCTGTCTGATGATATTAGAACAGGACCAATTTCTACAGATACTAAAGAGTTTGAAGAAGCGGAAAAGGAAGTAAAAGATAGATTAAATTTCTTTGTAACTAATGAAGGTACACACTCAGTAGATTATTTCCACAAGAAATTAGGAAAAATTATGTGGAACAAAGTTGGTATGTCTAGAAATGTTAAAGGACTTACTGAGGCAATTTCAGAGATAAAAGAACTTAGAGCTCAGTTTTGGAAAGATGTAAAAGTTCCTGGCACTAACGAAGAATACAACGAAGAATTAGCAAAAGCAGGTCGTGTAGCAGATTTCCTAGAGCTTGGAGAGCTATTCGCTAAAGATGCACTAAATAGAGAAGAATCTTGTGGTGGACACTTTAGAGAAGACTCTGTAGAATTAGATGGCGAACAAAAAGGGGAAGCCTTACGTGATGATGAAAACTTTGCATACGTTGCGGCTTGGGAATATAATGGAGAACCTAGTGATGCTGTTTTACATAAAGAGCAATTAGAGTTTAATGATATTGAATTAAAACAAAGATCATATAAATAAGGAAAGCTATGAATATGAATTTAACACTGAAAATTTGGCGTCAAAAAAACGCAAGTGATAAAGGGAGTATGGTCGACTACAAAGTCACCGATATTTCACCAGATATGTCTTTCCTTGAAATGTTAGATGTACTAAACGAACAGTTAATAAACAAAGGAGAAGAGCCAGTAGCTTTCGATCATGATTGTCGTGAAGGTATCTGTGGGATGTGTTCTTTATATATTAATGGCGAAGCACATGGTCCAGACCGTGGAATCACAACCTGTCAGTTACATATGCGTATGTTTAAAGATGGAGATACAATTACAATTGAGCCATTTAGAGCAACAGCATTTCCTGTGGTTAAAGATTTAATTGTAGATAGAAGTTCTTTTGATCGTATACAACACGCTGGAGGATTTATCTCTGTAAACACTTCAGGAAATACTATTGATGCTAATGCAATTCCAGTGAATAAACACGATGCTGATGATGCGTTTTCTGCAGCAACTTGTATTGGTTGTGGTGCTTGTGTGGCAAGTTGTAAAAACTCTTCTGCAATGTTATTTGTTGGAGCAAAAGTATCTCAGTTTGCATTATTACCACAAGGAAAAGTAGAGGCTACAGACCGTGTTCTTAACATGGTAAAACAAATGGACGAAGAAGGTTTTGGTAACTGTACTAACACTGGAGCTTGCGAAGTGGAATGTCCAAAAGGCATTTCTCTAGAGAATATTGCACGTATGAATCGTGAGTATTTAGCAGCAAGTCTAAAAGGCTAAAAATTATAACATATATTTATAAAAATCCTAAGTGAGTGCTTAGGATTTTTTGTTTAAATTTAGTTCCAATTTTAAATCCCTAACATGAATAAAAAATTAACTAACCTTACTTTTCTTCTCCTTTTTACTGTATTTGGTTTTGCGCAAAATAAAAACATAAAAATTGATAAAAACAATCTCTTAAAGCATGTTGAAACCTTAAGTTCAGACCAATATGAAGGCCGCAGAACTGGCGAAAAAGGTAACGACTCGGCTAGAGCTTATATTATTAAACAGTTTGAAAAGCTGAATATTACCGGCTATAACGATAACTTTGAACAACCTTTTTCATTTACAGCAAGAAAAAAGGAATATAAAGCGGTTAACGTTTTAGCAGAAATTAAAGGAACCGAAACACCCGAAAAGTATATAGTTATTAGTGCACATTATGATCATTTGGGTGTACATAACGGAAAAATATATAATGGAGCAGATGATGATGCATCTGGTGTTGCTGCATTGTTTGCATTTGCAGAATATTTTATAAAGAATCCTCCTAAACACTCGGTTATATTAGCTGCCTTTGATGCTGAAGAATTAGGTCTAAGAGGCGCTAAACATTTTGTAGAAACTTTTGATAAAAGCAAAATTTTAGTGAACTTAAATATGGATATGATTAGCCGTAGTAATAAGGACGAATTATATGTTGTTGGTGCACGTTATACAGAATGGCTTTCGTCAATTCTTAATAGTTTTAAAAATCCAACTTCTTCAAAATTATCACAAGGACATGATGGAACTGACGGAAAACAAGATTGGACTATGGCTTCGGATCATGGACCATTTCATTCTGCCAAAATACCTTTCCTTTACTTTGGCAACGAAGATCATGCAGCTTATCATAAACCAACGGACGATTTTAAAGACATTACTCCAGAGTTTTATGTAAACGCTGTAGAAATCATTTTGTCTGTATTTACAGCTATTGATGATTCCGAACTTTAAGTAACATTATGCAAAACCCACATGCTTTTTATACTGAACAATTAGAAATACATCAGCAAGAGTCTAAGCGTATTTTTAAGCAAATGAGCTTATTTAGTTTACTAAGACTTTCTGTTTTTGTATTAACGGCATTTGGTGTTTATTTTACGTTTGGGCAATGGAAAATTGCTGCTATAATTGGTGTTGTCGGTATTACTGTTTTTCTTTTTTTATTATCTAAATACACAGATTTAAAAACTCAAAGAGCACTGCACAAAAGATTAGCAGTTATTAATGAAGATGAGCTTAAGATAGCTTCAGGTGATTTTCATGATAGAGCAGATGGCTCACAATTTCAAAACCCAAAGCATTTCTATAGTTTAGATATCGACTTATTTGGAAAGGGATCATTCTTTCATTTTATAAACAGAACTGCAATAAAAGAAGGAACAGATAAATTAATTCAACAATTGCTCGCAAATGATATTTCTCATATTAAAAAGAGGCAAGAAGCTATTCAAGAGTTAGCATCATTACCAAAATGGAGACAAAACTATTCGGCTGTATCCCAAGGTATTGAAACGGAACACTCGGCAGTTTCTATTATTACGTGGCTAAAGGACTATCAACCGTTTTTAGGAAAAACGCAATATGCATTAGCAATTGGTTTTGGTATGGCCTCAATAGTGCTTTTAGGATTAGGAATTGCTGAAATTATTCCTATTTCAATTATAGGTTATTGGTTGCTATTCGGTCTTGGAATTACAGGTCGTTATTTGAAAAAAATAAACGTACTTGCGCAATATACTGAGCGAGCGAAGGATACTTTTAGGCAATATGCATTGTTGTTAAAAGCTATTGAGACATCAGAGTTTAATTCTGAATTATTGAAAACCAAACAAAAGCTAATTCAGTCTGAAAGTCGTAGAGCTTCAGATATATTCTCACAGTTTTCAAAAGCTTTAGATGCTTTGGATAATAGAAACAATCTTATTTCAGCTATTTTGGGTAACGGTTATTTTTTAATTGATATTAGAAACAGTTACAGAATAGAAGAGTGGATTACTAAATATGCAGATAAGGTAGAAGATTGGTTTGAAGTCGTTACTTTCTTCGATGCCTACAATAGCTTTGGAAATTATGCTTTTAATCATCAAGAATTTTCTTATCCAGAAATTACAAACGAATCGAACACAATATCGGCTACAGGATTAGGACATCCATTGTTAAATGCAGAGAAGCGCGTTGATAGTGATTTAAAACTAGAAGAAGAACAATTCTTTATAGTTACAGGAGCCAATATGGCTGGAAAAAGTACTTTTTTAAGAACGGTTGCGCTTCATATTGTAATGGCAAATGTTGGACTACCAGTTTGTGCTAAGCACAGTAAGTACAAGCCGATTAAACTCGTTACAAGTATGCGAACTACAGATTCGTTAACAGATGACAGTTCTTACTTTTTTAGTGAATTAACACGACTTAAATTTGTTGTTGACACCGTTGAAAAAGACACTAATTATTTTATCATCTTAGATGAAATATTAAAAGGAACCAACAGCACAGATAAGGCTATAGGTTCACGTAAGTTTGTAGAAAAACTTGTAAAACTTAATGCTACAGGCATTATTGCCACACACGATTTAAGTCTAACAGAAATCGAAAAAGAACTAAAAGCCGTTAAGAACTACTACTTTGATGCCGAAATCATTAACGACGAGCTTTATTTTGACTACAAATTAAAACAAGGTGTTTGCCAGAATATGAATGCTAGTTTTCTGTTGAAGAAGATGGAGATTGTGTAATGTTTATTCTATTATTCTAACAGTGATTGGAGCAGGGTTTTTGGTACGGTAAGTATTTATTCCTGAGATAAATACTTTAATATCAAATATTATAATCAAATCATTTACTTTTAATTCTTTTATTACTTGTTTCGATGAATCTGTAAACTTAAATCCATCATTATCAAGTATTATTTCTTCATTGTATGCTACTTTAAATTCAGCTACCACAAAGTTCCAATCAAATAAAAAGTCATTTACCTTTACCCCTATTGTTGCTTTTTTTAACTCTTCTTTCGTTAGCCTTATTTCACATTTGTTGCCAAAACCTAAACCGTTAATTGTACCGTTTAATTTTCCAATATCTTTAATTCTTAAAGTCTTAGTTTCAGTTAAAGAATCACCGTTTTTAAGTACAGACTTAATTTTTATATCAACTGAATTACCACTTCTTGCAGATAATACATAGTTACCTTTATTGTCTTTTTTTACCAGTCCTGGTGCAGTTGCTTCAAAAGACAAAGCATTTGGTTTTGAAATGTATATAGGATTAGCAACACCTCTGTAAACCACATTCATTTTTTTCACCTCAAGAGCAACTTCTTTATTTACTGTATCAACAGCTTCAAGTTTTTTGATGCGTTCTTTTAGGGCTTGATTTTCGGTGATGAGTTGAGTTTTACTTTGAGAAGATTTACAACTCATTATTAGGCTTAACATAAAAATTAAGAGAATAAATTGTTTCATAAGCTATGGCTAGGAGTTATTAAGAAAACCAAAAATCATAAAATTTATTGTAAATTATATGGTTAAGTGTCATTCTGAACCCGTTTCAGAATATCTTTTCAAATAGAATAAACGAGATGCTGAAATAAATTCAGCATAGCAAAAATATATGACAAATAAAAAACCCTCTCTGTTTTCAGAGAGGGTTTAATTTGTTTGTAATCTACTTTCGTTAAAGCTTCAGTAGACAAAGAAAAATAATTTCTTAAGCCTCAAAAGGCTCAATAGAAACGTAAGACTTATTGTCCTTTTTCTTAGTGAATTTTACTAAACCATCAACTTTAGCATGTAAAGTATGGTCTTTTCCTTGGTAAACGTTTTCACCTGGGTGATGTGTATTACCACGTTGTCTTATGATAATGTTACCAGCAATAGCAGCTTGTCCACCAAAAATCTTAACGCCTAAACGTTTCGATTCTGATTCTCTACCATTCTTCGAACTACCAACTCCTTTTTTATGAGCCATGATCTATAAGTTTTATATTGTTATACTTAAGCGGTTTAGCAATTATGCTTTACCACCATCTAATTCGTCTTGCCATTTTTTAAGCTCATCCCACTTGCCATCTGCTGCTAATTTAGCTTGTGCTGGCCATGTATCAGTTACGTGGTTTCCACGTACACCTGCGATGATTTCAGAAATTGCTTCTGGTTTAGCCTTAGCTAAATCAGCAAAAGTAGCGATACCTGCTTCTACTAATGTAGATGCTATTTTTGGCCCAATACCTTCAATTTTCTTTAAATCGTCAGCTTTACCAGTTGCTTTTTTAGGTGCAGCCTTTTTTGGTGCAGCTTTTTCAGCTTTTGGAGCAGCAGCTTTCGCTTCTACTTTAGGTTCAGCTTTCTTAGTTTCTTTTTTTGGAGCTGCTTTTTTAGCTCCTGAAGCAACAATACTTTCAATTACGATTTCAGTTAAAGATTGTCTGTGTCCATTCTTAACACGGTAACCTTTACGTCTTTTCTTTTTGAAAACTATCACTTTATCACCTTTAAGGTGCTTAAGGACTTTTGCACTTACTTGTGCTCCGTCTATAGCTGGGGCGCCTAAAGTAACATTGTTACCATCACCTATTAAAAGAACATTATCGAAAGAAACTTTCTTACCTTCTTCAGTAGATAAACGGTTAACAAAAACTTTTTGGTCTTTTTCAACTTTAAATTGATGCCCTGCTATCTCTACAATTGCGTACATAGCGTAACGTTTTTATTAATTTGTTTATTAAATAAATGGCCTTCTTCTCAGAAAGCGGATGCAAATATACTCCTAAATTCGTAATTCACAAACGTTTCGGGCGTTTTCAGCAGCTTTTTTTAGTGAGTTTTCATAAAGATTAAAAAAAAATAATAGACTCAAAATGATTAGTTAATACATTTTCACATTTTATTATGTTAAAAAAGAGTAATCATTACTTATTTTTGTTAGACTTAGTGTAACAATCAACATTTAGTAAAGACTAACTTTAAACAATTTAAAATTTAAACACACTTAATAATGAAAAAAAGCTTATTTACTCTATCGCTTTTATTGTTTGTTGGGTTTCATTCCAATGCACAAAAAGTAGAATTTGAAGAGTACGATTTAGACAACGGAATGCATGTTATTTTGCATCAAGACAATACAGCTCCAGTTGTAACAACTTCTGTAATGTACCATGTAGGTGCTAAAGATGAAAATCCAGAACGTACAGGATTTGCTCACTTCTTTGAGCATTTATTATTTGAAGGCACAGAAAATATTGAGCGTGGAGAATGGTTTAATATTGTAACTTCTAATGGTGGTAGTAACAATGCTAACACTACTGATGACAGAACATATTACTATGAAGTATTCCCTTCTAATAGTGTAGAATTAGGTTTATGGATGGAATCGGAACGTTTAATGCACCCAATCATTAATCAAATAGGTGTAGATACACAAAATGAAGTTGTAAAAGAAGAAAAGCGTTTGCGTGTAGATAATTCGCCTTACGGTAACATTTTAGCCGAAATTAAGAAACGTATGTTTAAAGTGCATCCTTATAAAGGCACTACTATAGGCGAAATGGCACATTTAGATGCTGCTACGTTAGAAGAGTTTCAGGCATTTAACAAAAAATATTATGTGCCAAACAATGCTGTATTAGTTGTTGCTGGAGATATTGATAAAGCTGCTGTTAAGAAAATGATTAAAGATTATTTTGGACCAATTCCTAGAGGAGAGGATGTTGTAAGAGACCTTCCAAGAGAAGAACCTATAACTGAGTCAATGACAGGAACAGCTTATGATCCAAATATTCAAATTCCAGCGGTTATTGCAGCATATAGAACTCCTTCTTTTAAGCATAGAGATTCGTATGTATTAAATATGATTTCTAGTTACTTAAGTGGTGGAAAAAGTTCGGTTTTATATAAGAAAATAGTTGATGAGCAAAAACAAGCATTACAAGTACAAGCTGTAAATATTAGCCAAGAAGATTATGGTATTTACGCTTTATTCGGATTACCATTAGGCGAAACAACTTTAGAAACTTTAATTTCTGAAATGGATGAAGAGATCGTAAACATTCAAACAGATTTAATTTCTGAGCGTGCTTATCAAAAACTTCAAAATCAATTCGAAAATCAGTTTGTAAATTCTAATTCTAGTATTTCTGGTATTGCTAACTCTTTAGCACGTTACTATATGTTATATGGTGATGTTAACTTAATTAATAATGAAATTGACATTTACCGTTCTATTACGAGAGAAGAAATGAGAGATGTTGCTAAAAAGTATTTAAACAAAAACCAACGTTTAGTACTTGAGTATTTACCGAAAAAAGATGATAAATAAGATGAAAACTAATTTTAATATGAAAACTAAAATATCTGCATTTGTCGTATTGTTTTTAATGGCAATGGGAGTAAATGCTCAAATAGATCGATCTAAAATGCCTGAGCCAGGTCCTGCTCCTAAAATTACTTTAGAAGTTCCTGGTGAATTTGAATTAAAAAATGGCATAAAAGTTCTGGTTGTAGAAAACCATAAATTACCAAGAGTATCTTATTCGCTTACTATAGATAATAAACCAATTACTGAAGGTAAAAAAGCAGGAGTTTCTAGTATTCTAGCAGCAATGTTAGGAAATGGAACTACTAATATCTCTAAAGATGAATTTAACGAAGAAATAGATTTCTTAGGTGCAAGACTTGGTTTTAGCGCTCAAGGAGGTTTTGCAAGTTCATTATCTAAATATTCTGATAGAATTATTGAGTTAATGGCAGATGCAGCAATTAATCCTTTATTAACTAAAGAAGAGTTTGAAAAAGAAAAGGAAAAACTTATAGAGAGCATAAAGTCTAATGAAAAAAGTGTTGATGCAGTTGCAAGTCGAGTAGGTTCGGCTTTATCGTATGGTGTTAATCACCCAAGAGGAGAATTTTTAACTGAAGATACAGTAAAGAACATAGAGTTTGGAGATGTATTAGCATTTTACGAAAAATATTTTAACCCAAACTATGCATATATTGTAGTAGTAGGTGATGTAGATATTAGAGATGTAAAAAAGCAACTTAAAAAGCATTTTAGTAAATGGGAAAAAGCTGCGAGTATAGATATTTCGTTACCAGAACCACAGGCAAATGCACAATACACGCAAATTAACTTTGTTGATATGCCAAATGCGGTTCAGTCTAATATATCATTGACTAACAATGTAGATTTAAAAAAGAAGGATGAAGATTATCACTCTGTTTTAATTGCTAATAAAATTTTAGGTGGTGGATTTGGTAGTTATTTAAACATGAATCTTCGTGAAGAACATGGTTATACTTACGGAGCACGTTCTAGCGTTGGTACAAGTAGATGGAATGCATCTCGTTTTACAGCTGGAGCAGCTGTAAGAAATGCTGTAACAGATAGTGCAGTTGTAGAAACATTAAAGGAGATAAACCGTATAAAAACAGAACCAGTTGATTCTAAAGATTTAGCAAACGCTAAAGCAAAATATGTTGGTGACTTTGTATTGGCTTTAGAAAGCCCTCAAACCATAGCACGTTATGCATTAGATATTAAGCTAAATGATTTACCACATGATTTCTATACAACGTACTTAGAAAAAATTAATGCGGTTAGTAAAGAGGATGTTACTCGTGTTGCAAATAAGTATTTTAAAACAGAAAACGCGCGTATTGTTGTTGTTGGTAAAGGAAGTGAAGTTATAGAGAATCTTGAAAAAACAGGTATTCCTATTAAGTATTACGATACTTATGCAAAGTCTGTTGAGAAGCCAGTATTTGAAATCCCGATACCAGCAGATATGGATGTAACTAAGGTTTTAAATACATATATTGAAAAAATAGGTGGAAAAGCTAAGTTAGATAATGTAAACTCTGTTTCAATGCAAGCTGAAGCTGAGTTGCAACCAGGAGTGATGTTAAACCTTGAAATGAAGAAAACAACTAAGAACCAATTGTTACAAATTGTTAAAACTCCAATGGGAGCTCAAAAACAAGTATTAGATGGTAGTGCAGGATATTCTTCAGCTGGTGGTCAAAAGGTTGAAATGACAGAAGATCAAGTAAAGGCAGCACAACTAGAGTCGTCTCCTTTTCCTGAAATTAACTACTTAAACGGTGGTGCAACTTTAGAAAAAATTGAAGTTTTTGATGGACAAAAAGCATACAAGGTAAATGCAGGTGAGAATACATCAATTTACTACAGTGTTGAAACTGGATTAAAAATTGCCGAAGTAAAATCTTCTCCAGCAGGTTCGCAAACTATGTTTTTCGAGGATTATAAAGAAGTGGGAGGTATATTGTTTCCATTTAAACTTTCTCAGACTTTCGGACCACGTAAAATTGCTTTTATCATAAAAGATCTAAAAGTAAATGAAGGTGTTACTGATGCTGATTTCGATTAAGTATCAACGTCCTTAATAAATTATAA
Organism: Winogradskyella echinorum; assembly: GCF_014297365.1. GTDB lineage: Bacteria > Bacteroidota > Bacteroidia > Flavobacteriales > Flavobacteriaceae > Winogradskyella > Winogradskyella echinorum. The sequence goes on from NZ_JACOQD010000001.1 coordinate 1,338,425, forward strand.
AAACCGAAGTGAAAACTTCGGTTTTTTTTATGCTTTGCGTTTATGAGATAAATAAACACCAACTAATATTAATAGGGCTGCAAGACCTTGTATAAAACTAAAAGCTTCACCATCTATAACTCCCCAAATCAAGGCAACAATTGGCATAATATAGGTTACCGAAGATGCAAATACAGGAGTAGAAATTTGTACTAAATTATTAAATATCACCTTTGCCATGGCTGTTCCAAAAACAGAAAGAATAGTAACATACAATAATGCATTAGTTAAGTTAGGATTGCTAAATGTTTCTGAAGTAAAAAAACCCGAAAACAAAAGGACAATCAATGCAGGTATAACAATAAAAACATAATTACCAGCTGCAATTGCCAAAGGTTTCACCTCTTGTAAATAACGTTTTATAATATTAACATTTGCCGCATACATAACCGTAGAAGCAATCACAAAACCAGCATATAAATAATTCTGATTAGGATTTAACTCTGAGCCTTTAAAGATTAAAATAGCTGTACCAATGAAGCCGATTATAACACCTAGCACTTGTCGTTTTGTTGATGCAATTTTAAAGACAGCAAATCCTAATAAAATAGTATTTAATGGCACTAATGAGTTTAATATTGAAGCTACAGCACTATCAATTTCTGTTTCTGCAATGGCAAAAAAGAATGCCGGTAAAAATGAACCTAAAAGACCAGAAATGCAAAGCCATTTCCATTTAGATTTTGGTATAGTCTTTAGTTTAGAGTAACCAACTGCAAGTAAAATAACACCAGTAATTATTGTTCTAAGTGCTCCGAGCTGGTAGGCGGTTAAACCGGTTAATGATTTTTTTATCAGTATAAATGAACTTCCCCATATTATTGATAGTATTAATAGGTAAATCCACTTAATGTTAAGGTTTTTCATACAAGAGTTATGTAAAAGTGTCACAAAATTCGTTAATTCTTTCGCAAGAAGCACTAATATTTATTAGATTTATCCAAAATATAATCGTTTTAATTTATGAAGACATTAAAAAATATATGTATCGTTTTGACTTTAGCATTGGTTATTTCATCTTGTAAGAATGAAAGTCAACCAGAAGTAAAGACTGTAGATGTAGAAGTTTCTAAAAAAGATGTAGCTTACACTTTAGACCCAAATGCTACCTATGCTAAAGTAGAATTTGGAATAGATGGAATGACTTGCGCTATGGGTTGTGCTAAAACCATTGAAAAGAAAATGGCTAAAATGGAAGGTGTAAAGTCTGCAAAAGTTGATTTTGACAAACGTTTAGCAATGGTTGAATATGATGAAGCTAAAGTTTCACCTGAGTCTTTAGAAGAAACAGTGACTAAAGTAGCAGATATCTATAAAGTTAAAGACATGCACAAAGTCGATTCCTTTGGAGCAGAGAAGAAATCTTGTAAAGCAGATTGTGACAAAGCGTGTTGCGCTAACAAAACTGAAGCAGAAAAAGCTGCTTGCAAAGAAGATTGCAAAAAGGCATGTTGCAACGGTGAGAAAAAGAGTGAATAAATTTGTTATCAAATAAAATTTTAAAACGCTATCCATAAGGATGGCGTTTTTTATTTATACACTCAACACTATTGCACTTGTAGTAAGATAAATGCAATGGCAAAACATCCTAAAGGTAATAACCATAAAAGGTAAACAGGTGTTTTTTTATGCTTAGATTTTGCGTTAAGAATAGTTCTTTTCTTTCCATTAAAACGCATCCAATTTTTAAATGCTACAAATAGAGCAATGATTATAAATAAAACCCAAAACTTAGTACTAGACATTACAGCCATTTTCATTTGACTAGCAAAAGCCAAAAAGAAAGCGCCTAGGGCAAGTATAATAGAAATTTCTAATAGATTTATATAGACTAATGAAACTATAAGGCTTCGCTTCCCTAGAGACTTTTTGTAATGATTAAAAATCGATATATATAATGTATCTAACATGATAACAAGATATGCTTAAAAAAATAAAACCTGCTGACTAAAATCAGCAGGTTTTATTTTTATGATTACTATAATTTAGTTACCAACTACAGCAACATCATCAATTTGAAATGCTCCATCTAGAGAAGTATCTGTTCCAGATCCAGTTACTCTAAAAGCTATATGTAATGTACCTGTATAAGATGATAAATCAATTAATCCTGATCCAATCAATTCATACCAAGCAGTATCAGAAGTTGGGAAAGTTGCTGTTTTCTCTTCCCATGTTGCTGCTAATACATCTGTTCCATCAAAATCTGTAGACACATAAACTTTAATACCATTATCTTCAGAATCTACATCTAAATGGTGTTGCGCAGTTTTAAAGCTTAAAAGTTCGTTTGATTGCGCGTCCATATCAATACCTGGAGAAATTAACCAACCAACGTTAAGTACATCTCCTGTACTAAATGAAGAAAACTCTGCTGTACCAATATCTTGAAATAATTGTTCAGTCCATAATTCGCCACCTTCTTCTGCAAAATTAACCCAACCTGGAGTGTTTAAGTTAGTATTATCTTGAGCATCTTGAAAATCTTCAAAGAAAATAGGAGTTGATAATGTACATCTTGCACCTTCCATATCTACATCTTCTGTTGAGTTTAAAGCTAAGATTACACTACTACCATCAAACGTTTTACTTACAACGGCTGTAATTGTACCATTACCTGTTGGAAGTAGTTCATTTTTAAAGGTAGAGAAACTACTTGTTTCTAAACTAAGTTCTGTATAAGATGCACCTTCACAAGCTTGTAATGTTCTTGCTGTATCAAACGTTTCAATTGGATCAAAATAACGTAATCCTGCTAAGTTATCTGCAAATTCTACATTACTTACGCTTACCAATAAACCAACATGGATATTAGCTATTTGAGAAAGTGATACAGGTAAAGGAGTCATTTCTGCAGTAGTTTCTGATCTCAATAAAAATTGTTTTATTTGGTTTTCATTAAGGCTTTCTACTGTAGTTCCAAATTGATCAGTTTCAGTAGAACCACCTATTGTAGTAATTCCATTTCCTGTTCTCTCTTCACCAACAAATAAACCTTTTAAGCTAATATATACTTCTCTACCAAAATTAAATTGGTTGTATGTATCAACTCTATTTAAAATTACTTTTAGAGCTGCAGTTGGGTTAGAAGGACTGTCTTGAATGTAAAATTCTTTAAAGAAGTTTCCTGTTTGGTCAGATGAAGATACATAACCTTTTACATATATATCTGTATCTACTTCAAAAGGCATAGCATCGTCATTGTCGCCATCTCCATTAGGATCATTATCATACATCGCTTTAACTTCCGCAAATGAAACTTCTGTTGCATCTGTTAAAAGCGTTTGTAAAAGCGCATTTTCTTCATCTCCTAAACTACTAGGTATTGTGTAGTCGTCATCTTGTACACAAGATGTAATAGCTACAGAAGCAACTAATACTAGGATTAATTTTAAAAATTTATTCGTTTTATTCATAACACTTTTATTTAAAATTATTGAATTCATGAATGTTTCACATTTCATAATGTTGTAATATTATTGTTTTAATTTTTCTTTTTTTAGAATCTTACGTTTAAGTTAACAAAATAATTGGTGCCACGTCCATACCAATATTTTGGTCCGAAAACACGTGTTGGATTTGCATTATCGTCTCTTAACTCTCTATAGTTGGCATTTCTTCCTTGTTCAAAACCACCAGTTTTATATACTTTATCTAAAAGGTTACCTACACTTGCAAATAAACCAATATAGTAATCTCCAATTTTCCAAGATTTACCACCAACAAGGTTCACTACCATGTAATCTTCAAACTTTTCTTGTTTTAATAATTCTGTTGCTATTTCTTCATCATAATCATTAAATGGTAAGCCGTCTGAGTCTAAATAAAAGTTGCGCGTTCTAGTTAGCGTATTTATATCTAAATAAGCATTAGAGAAAAAGTTCGCAGTAGCACCAAACCACCAGAAGTCAGGATCTCTATATTCAAAACCAATAGAAGCAGCTCTTTGAGGACCTCCAGCAAGTTTATAATCTTTTAAATTTGCTTGTCCGTATTCGATAGCACCATCTGGTGTATTAAAACTAGATGAAGTTAAATATAAATCTGGATTATTATCATAAGTATACTGACCAACTGAAGCAGCACCTTTTAATTTAATGGTTGGTGTTACTTGTGCTTCAATACCTAATTCTACACCTAAATGTTTTTTGTCTACACCTTGTAATATCTCTTGAACAAAAGCTGAAGTATCATTATTTTCTATGTCAGCACCACCACTTAATCCATCAGCAAAGAAAAATCCAACTTCGTTGGCATCTTCTATTTTAGAATAAAATCCAGTAATTTTAGCTTTAACAATTGGTGATCTAAAAATATAACTTATATCAGCAGAGCTTACTTTTTCTTCGTCAATGTTTTGAACTATGTTATGGTTTTCTCTAGAGTTAGAGTATGTATTACGTAAACTTGGTGCTCTTGTTATATAACCAGCATTTAAATCTATTAGATGCTTACCAGAAATTTTATAAGTAAATCCTGCTTTTGCTCCTAAACCTGTAAAAGTTAATTCTTCACCTTTTCCAAATGATCCATCGCCAAGAAATCTACTATGTTCCCATAACCCTTCTCTTTGGTACGTGGTATTTGTTACACTTGCAGATACATAAAAATCTACTTTATTATATTTAAATTGTCCTTGAGCGTAAGCAGAAATAATATCAGCATATAAGTTATAGTTATATCTATACTTATCACCTTCGCCTACAAGCCTATTAGGGTTTTGAGTATCGAATTGATAGTTGTCAAAAGCATCTATATTTAAAACACCAACAGTTGAACCTAATAAATCAATAATTTCACCAAAATTTTCAGATTTAAAGTTCTTATAATTTACAGCACCATTTACTATTATATTCTCGTTAATTTCGGTAGTAATAATCGAATTAACTGTTAATTGTGTATCATCAGATCGGTCTTCGTATAATGCATATGCACTACTTAAATCGTTGATGTTATTTGTAGTGTTAGCATCTAATAGACGTTCCCAATTAACTTGTCCATCATTTAAAAAATTCTGTTCAGCTTGATATGCACCTGCATAATCAGGACCATCTGTATCAGCTAAGTAATAACTTGGTAGGTTTTGATAGTATGCCGGACTTGGATTTGCACCGCCAGAATTATCTAATCTACTATTACTTAATTTCCCAAATTGATAACCAATATTTGTGTTTAAACTTGTTTTGTTAGAAATATCCCAATAATGGTTAAGCATAAAAATTGGCTCTTCTACTTCTTTTATACGAGAGTTACGTTGTTCACCATCTAATTCGCCCCAATATTCGTTGTACTTTATACCTTTAAGGTCATAAACCTCTTGAGTATTAGGAGAAGATTTCCCTCTTCTATTTGGTGTATATATTGATGTAAAGTTTATGCTGTGTTTATCATTTATTTTCTTTTCTATTGCAGCAAAAAATGAATTAGAATCGTATAGCGTAGCATCTTGATAACCTTCGTCTCCCCAACGTCTTCCTAACATAAAAGCATAAGACCAGCCACCTTCAACCATACCTGAAGCATAACTTGCCATGACTCTATTTGTGTAACTTCTGTTTGAAGAAGAGTAAGTAAAACGGCCTCCTTTTCTATAACTTGAAGCTCTAGCTACTATATTAGATGTTCCTAAAACACCACCAAAATTGTAGTCAGATGGTGTAAGACCTGTCGTTAACACTTGATTACGCATCATGTCATTTAATCCGCCCCAATTACTCCATTGTGGTCTTCCGTTAAAAAGTTTGTTCATTTCAATTCCGTTAATTAAAACAGAACCGTTTTCAGAATCTAAACCTCTTACTCTAAAGAATGATGAGCTAAATTCAAAAGCTGCAGTTCTTTGGAAAACATCTAATGAAGAAGACAGTAATCCAGAAATATTATCTGCACCACTTGTGTCATCATTTAGTTCATCATCAGAAAGTGTTATTGTAAATAAATCGAGATCATCAGATACATCAATATCTAAAGTCATATCTGTAATGTTAACAGTCTGACCTTCGTTTACAACAATAGGATAACGTTTAGTAACATAACCTGGTTTAGAAATTTTTAAAACCTGTTCTCCTAATGGTACATTACTAGAAAAAATAAATTCTCCGAAGCCATCAGTAGATGTAGTTTGCTGTGTTTCTTCAATAGTTATTGTTACATCTGGAATTGGTTCTGAAGATGCAGCATCTTTTACACTACCTTTTATAATGGTACTTTGAGCTGTCATTGTAAAAGAAGAAAAAATTCCAAATAATAAAATAATTAAACTTTTTTTCATACTTAATTTTAAAGTTAATAATCTTAGTAGATTCAATTATAATGCATTTAGGGCGTGCAAATTTACATTATTTATAATAAATATATACTTTTGGCTCAAGATTTGTAAAGTACTTAATGTTAACATAACATACGCTATATGAAAAAATTAAATCTCTGTATTATTACCTTATTCATTTTTGCATTTATTAATGTAAATGCTCAAGAAAAGAAGAAGTTTAAAATCCACACTGTAGCCTTCTACAATTTAGAAAATTTATTTGATAGTATTAATGATCCGGTAAAATTCGACGAGGCTAGTCCTATTATGGAAATGAATGAAGCCAATAGAGCCGAAGTTTATGAGAAAAAGGTGAAGAATATGGCAAGAGTAGTTGCCGATATAGGATATGAAGATACTAAGAACACACCTGCAATTTTAGGTGTTTCTGAAGTAGAAAATAGACAAGTCTTAGTAGATCTAGTTAACGACCCGCAGTTGTTACAAAAAGATTATGGGATTATTCATTTTGATTCCCCAGACAAAAGAGGAATTGATGTGGCGATGATTTATCAAAAAGCGCTTTTTAAGCCTATAACAACTAGTTCTCATGAATTATTAATTTATGATGATTTAACTAGAAAGCGAGTTTATACAAGAGATCAGTTGTTAGTTAGTGGTGAGTTAGAAGGTGATTTAATTCATATTATTGTTAACCACTGGCCATCTCGAAGTGGTGGTGAGGCAAGAAGTAGGTCTAAAAGAGTTGGTGCCGCAAAATTGAATAAACGTATAATTGATTCATTACAGTCCATAGATCCTTATGCTAAGATTATTACAATGGGAGATTTAAATGATGACCCAACTAATGCAAGTGTAAAGGATGTTTTAAAAGCAGAAAGAAAGCCTAAAAAAGTTGGTTTTAAAGGAATTTACAATCCAATGGAAGAATTCTTTAAAAAAGGTTTAGGTTCTAATGCTTATAGAGATGCTTGGAGTTTGTTTGATCAGATCTTAATAACCCAACCTTTTTTAGAAAAAGATTATTCTTCATTTAGGTTTTATAAAGCAGGTATATTTAATAAATATTATCTAACCAATAAACGTGGACGTTATAAAGGTTACCCGTTTAGAAGTTTCGCAGATGGTGGTTTTACGGGTGGTTTTAGTGATCACTTCCCAGCGTATATATATCTTATAAGAGAGGTGAAAACGGAAAAGACTAAAACAGAAAAATAAAATTAATTAAAAACATAAAAAAAGCGTCTAGAATTATTTCTAGACGCTTTTTCAATTTTATCTTAAAACCAAAGATTCCAAGGAATTTTTGCCAGTACTAAAACTAAAGCAATGGTATAGAAGATTGCTAACATTTTAAATTTTGGCTTAGAAGTTAGTTTCTTTTTGTGTTTAGAATAACCAATGGTTACTAACGTAACTGCAATTATCATTGTGAGCGGATGCTCTACAATTAGGTTTCTTAAGGCAGAATTTTTCATTACTTCGCCCATACCTCCAACTTCGCTTATAGTACCAAAATAATCTTTCATAAAAAACAGAACAATGCCAATTAATAATTGAATGTGCATTGTAATCAGTGCAAACAATGAAATTCTAAAGTCTTTGGCATCAAATTCTTTATCACCGAAAAATTTAATAAGTGCGTTAAATGTGGCTAATATTAATACTAATAGTACTAAATAAGCCCATTTTGAATGTATAAATTGAACAATTTCCATAACTAATAAGTTGATTTATTTCTGTAAAAATAGGAATTTGCAGTTGAATGGAATCATTCCGAAATTGTAATTTTATGTTTTAGTTCATTTCCTAGTTCGTCCATAACAGTAATTATATGATCTCCAGATGTTGGTATAACAGCCATATCATGAATATCCTTTGTACTGCCAACAAATTGACTGTCAATATACCAATAGAGTTCTAATTCTGGTTTTGAATGTGCAACTTTTAGTATTAAATCATTGGTATTGCCATCAAAATCTTTAGGCAGAAAAATAGTGCTTTGCTGATTTGGGTAAATAAATTCCATACTAATTCCTGAAGCTTCAGCACAATCATTTCTGTAAGGTGGAAGTGGTTTGTAAAATGGGTTTTTATTTTTGAAATAATAAGCTTGCAAAGGAGGAAGAATAAACCAAGGAGTGTTATTTATATTAGAAATGGCTTCACATGAAGAATTCACTTGAAACTGCCCTGAATTATCCAAATGCACCAACTTATGAAAAGGACAAGGTGCTGTTTTTTGCCCACTTTTTTGAATATATCTCATTTCGGTGTCATCGCAAATTGAAGAAGCTCTATGGCCACTTTTTTTACAAATATTTACTTCTAACATTTCGTCGTATGGTTGCGAAAACCATTTACTTTTAGGTAAGACATCAAAGACATCAAATAGAATAGGAGCAGCGGTTTGTACACCAACCAAACCTGGTCGTCCTTCACCATCTGCATTACCAACCCAAACACCAACTACATAATTTTTTGTTGTGCCAATGGCCCAAGCATCTCTAAATCCAAAACTGGTTCCTGTTTTCCATGCCACCTCTTGTGAAGAATCGTAATATTCCCAACTATCATCACCTTCTGGTCGGTTCACTTGCTTCATACTTTCAAAAGTGAGAAAGATGGAAGCCGCGTCAAAAACGTCTTTTTCATTTTGAAGCTTTCCAAAATTTACAGCCTCTTCATTGATATAAGTAGGTTGGACAAATTCGTTGGTAAAATATTTACTCGAATTATCATTAAAGTGATTCAAGGTTGAAGCCATAGCAGCATAACTTTTACATAAATCCCAAAGATTACTTTCTGCACCTCCAAGCACTAAAGACAAACCATAATGATTTGCATTGTATTTTAAATCTTTGAGTTGAAGCTGCTTTAAATAATGATAAAAGCGATCTAGTCCAAAATCTTGAAGCATTCGCACTGCAGGAACGTTCAATGATCGCGATAAGGCTTCATTTGCAAATACAGCTCCATCGTAAGATTTATTGAAATTTTCCGGTTGGTAACTGCCAAATTGAGTTGGCACATCAGCCACTAAAGTATTGGGTAATAAATCACCAGCATCTAACATTGAAGCGTATAAAAACGGTTTTAAAATACTGCCAGTACTTCTTGGTTTATCAATAATATCAACACTTTTTTGATGTGCTTTATCTGTTGGTGCATTGCCGACATAAGCCAACACTTCTCGTGTATTGACATCTAAAACTAAAACCGAAATATTATAAATTTCATTCTGTTTTAATAGGTTGTAATGTTGTTTAACTATAGAATTTGTTTGCTCTTGTAACGAAGTTTTTACTGTAGTTTTAATGCGTTCTCCTTTGTGTTTTTTAGCAACTTTCTGAAGTAAATGCGGTGCAATTTGTGGTAAAGGATAAGGTTTTTGCGGCAGACCTTCTTCAATAGATAATCTATAAGTTAATTCATCTATGGTACCATTTTCAAATAGCTTTTTCAATAAACGATTGCGCTTATCTAATAATCGTTTTTGATTTTTCCCTGGATAAATTAAACTCGGTGCATTTGGTAAAACGGCTAAGGTTGCACTTTCTGCCCATGATAAATCCGAAGCATTTCTATTAAAATACCTCCAAGATGCAGCATCGATGCCTACTACATTGCCACCAAAAGGAGCGTAGCTGGCATAAAGATTTAATATTTCATCTTTAGAAAGCCTAAATTCTAGTCGTGTGGCTAAAATTAATTCTTTAAACTTTTCAAAATATGTACGCGATTGTCCCTTTCGAGATAAACGAATCACTTGTTGTGTAATAGTGCTACCTCCACGTTTTACAGAACCTGAACTTAAATTGCCTTTTAAAGCTTTAAAAATTGAAATAGGATTAAAACCAGGATGCTTGTAAAAATATTCGTCTTCAAACTGAAGAATACAGGTTTTAAATTTATCTGGAATACTATCACTTGCAGGAAATCGCCATTGTCCATCATCTGCAATAAGTGCACCTAGCAATTCATTAGAATTACTTGTTATTACTGTGGCTGTTGGGTCTTTGAATAATTGTTTTGGTAAACAGAAATAATAAGCCACAAGAAGTATAGCGACAATTGCCGATTTTATCTTGTTGCGTTTTATGTAGTTTATTAGTTTCATTCTTAAGAGACAGTCACACTGAGTGTAGTTGAAGAATTATATTTGAGATGCTGAAATAAATTCAGCATGACAAGTCTTAAAGATCTTTCATGAATTCGTACTCGCGTTCTACTTTGCAAATCTTTACATTGTACCAATTATACCATTGCTCGCGTCCTTTTTGTTGTGCAAATAAATGGTCTGTGTTGGCTTTCCAATTTTTAATGGCTTCTAAGCTTTCCCAATAGCTTACTGTTATGCCGACTTCATTTCTGGCAGAATCTATACCAATAAAACCCTTTTGTTGTTTGGCTAGATTTTCCATTTTTACAGCCATTTCTGAGTAGCCTTCAATGGTTTCAGTTTGTGTTGAGGTGAAAATTACGGCGTAGTATGGTTTAGAGTTTTTCATATCTATTTTATTAGACCTTTTAGATGAGATACTGAAACAAGTTCAGCAAGACAAATCTAAAAGGTCTTTTTTTATGGTTCAAGACCCTTTTGGCATCTCAAATTCAATTATTTTTTCTGTGATATTATCTTCAGAATCTGTTAAGATAAATTTAATAAAAACACGCTCTGTTGAAATGCTAACCGGATAATCTTTTAGGTTTTTTATAGTTTTTACATAATTTAACCAGTCTTTTCCACATTTGTCTTCAACATCATCTTTTAAATCCTTGATAGCTGTTTCAATAAAATTAATCCAGTCCTTTTCAGTGTATGTTAATGTTTCAAACGTATTAGACTTTAATTGCTTAAGTGGCTTCCATTCTGTACTAAATTGTTTCCATTCATTAGTATTACATTTAGGATCACCACTCATGTAAGAGAAACTATTTTCATAACGTTGAAATAGGCTTACTTGCTTATAATCATTCTCTATTAGAACAATATTTTTCCCTTCAGGTTTATCATTAATATCTACTTTAATTGTAGTTGAATCAGCTTCCTTTAAATTATGTGATCGCTTATAATCACTTGTAGCTAAGTTTTTAATTTCCACATTTACATCATTGAACTTAAGTCGAATTGTTCTTGCAATTTTATTTGGTGATAAATACCCATTAAACACATAACCAATGTGGTTTCTGGTTTCTACTTTCACCCATTTTCCACTGATTTTTTCACCAGCATCTAACACGACTAGGTTTTTATCTGTTTCTTCTAGTAAACCAATGGCTTCACCATAAGCTAATTTTGTAAGCATTTTTCCGCTAACATCTGGCTGGTCTCTAAGAGATAATCCACTTTCTGCTGCTACATACGCTTCTTGTTGTGCCGTTGCAATTGCCATATTGAATACTAAAGCGATCGCTAAAATCATTTTTAAATTTTTCATAATTACTTGTTTTTAAGTTAAACATTTTAGCGGTTTATGTTTAGGATTCTTGTCTGTCGACCGACAAGTAGTTTAGCATTGTTTTTTGAGATTCCTGCCTACGCAGGAATTTGGTTATTTCTCAACAGTTACCCATTTACCCTTATTTCGTACTAAATAATCATCATTATCGTACATGGCTTCAGCTTGCGCTCCTGGTAAATAATAGGTGCCTAAATAAGATGCATTTAACATCACTGTAAAGGTCTTAGTGCCATATTTTCCTTGTCTATTCATATCGAAATAGAAGTTCACTCGATCATCTCTAATATCTGTATATCTCGCATTACTTACTGTGGTATCTCCAAAATCGGTAAATCGTGTGTTTACAATATCCCAACCTGAAGGAAATATTTGTGTTAATGCAACATCGTTTACATAATCTCTTGTTAAGTTTGAAATACTTACCGTTGCTACAAAATCCTGACCTTGTTGTAATTTGGTAACATCGATTTTATTGCCTTGCAAATCTTTATAAACGGTTGAAATTGATAAACCTCTTTGCTCTGCAATTTCATCACCTAGTTTTAGTTTGCCAGAATTTAAAACTCGTACATAAACCAAATTGTCTTTTGAGTTAGTAATTGCAATTTGATTCTCACCTTCTTTTATAGAAACATTGCGTTGCGAAATACCATTTTTAGTGTCAATAGTTTCAGTTTTACCGTTTATGGTATAAGTGAGTTTTAATTCTTTACCACCATTCTGCGTTATCATTTTTCCAAGAGCTAATAAATTATAAGCTGTTGTTTGTGTACTCATCCAACGATCGCTTGCTAAAGATTTTGCAATAGACTTTGCTATATCTGTTTTTTGAGAATGATTAATTAGTAGCATAGTTTCTAATGCCATTGCTCTATTTCTATATACAGAGCCATAGGTGTAGTGATTAGCTTCGTTGTCTTCAAAATCTATATTTGCCGATTTTAAAATGGCCTCACTTGCCTCTTTCTGTCCGGCTAAAGCATAAGCTGCTGCTAATCTCCATTTGGCATCGTTAGAAATTTCATCGAATTCTCTTAATCGGTTCATACTTGCTAAATCAGGACTACCAGCTAAAGCTAAAGTGTACAGTCTGTATGCTTGAGCAAAATCAGTATGATAGGATTTGTAACTTGGTCTCCAATTACGTGCTGCTCGTCTTTGGTAGGCAATCCAATTGCTCTTAAAACTTAGCGGTAAAACGAATCCTTTTTTCTCGGCTTCTATCATAAAATGCCCAGCATAACTTGTTCCCCAATCATTTGCTGAATTTTCACCCATCCAATAGCCTAATCCTCCAATTGCATTCTGAAAACGTCCTAAGCGATTAATACCACTTTCTATATTACGCTGTACTTGCTTTTTCTTTTGAGGTGTTAAATCGAATATATCTGCTAAGAATAATTGTGGAAAAACACTAGAGGTGGTCTGCTCAACACAACCATGAGGATAAAGAATTAAGTACGCTAATCGTTTTGTGAAATCCATAGGTGGTAAGGTTGAAAATTCCACCGTTGCCGAGTTGGTTCCTGGTACTCCAAAGGTTGAAAATTCAACGGTTTGTTTAGCGTTAGCTTGTAACTCACTATCAATAACTCGCGAGGTGAATGGATTAGGATTTTCTACATCAATTTCTACTTTATAAGTCGATTTTTCTCCATTTCCTGTGGCTACAACTTCAATGGTATTAATGCCTTTTGCTTTGGTAACATCCAATTCAAAATACACCATCTTTTCATCTGGTTTACTGAATTTTAATGACTGTGATTTATTGCCTTTTATGGTAATGCCATCACTTACATTTACAGAAAGTGTCACATCTTTCACTTTGTTTTCCATAGCAAAAACCGTAACAGGAAGTGTTACCTTTTCACCTGGACTTAATTTACGAGGTAACGTCGCCAAAACCATCAATGGTTTTTTAACTTTTACAGATTTCTCAGCACTTCCATAAGCTTCGGTATTACTGTTTCCTGCAATAACCATTGTTCTTACAGCACCAACATAATTTGGCATTTTTAATTGGTGTGTTTTTGTTTTTCCGGCATCTAAAAGGAATGGTCCCAAATACGTTACTACAGGCTTAAAGCGATTCGCTTTTTTGTTTTTTCCACCAGCTGCGCTTCCATCTCCACCAATCGCAAAGACTTGATCAATGCTACCAGAATACGCTCCGATAACATCATCGAAAATATCCCAAGTTTTTACGCCTAAAGCTTCACGAGCATAGAAACTATCCCAAGCATTAGGTGTTTTAAATCGGGTTAAGTCCAACAGGCCTTCCTCAACAACTGCAATAGTATAAGTCATGGCTTTATTGTTTTTTTCAGATACTTTTATTTCATAAGATTGCTCTGGTTGAATGACATCTGGCATTTTTATTTGTGGCTCTAATCGAGTTTCAGGATTTTCTACCATCATAGGAATAACTCCAAACAAACGAATTGGTAAATCATTTGAGGTAATGGCATGTGGTTGCAATAATGAAATATTAATAAACACATTCGGAGCCATGTCTTTCGTCACAGGAATTTCTACCGTAGTTTCACCTGGCTTGGTTTTTACCCATTGGTGTTGTAACACTTCGGTTCCATTTTCAATACTTACTAAAGCTCTGCCTTCGCTTCCAGATGGAAACGTAAGTTTAGCTGTATCGCCAACATTGTAGTTGTCTTTATCTGTTGAGAAGACTAACATTTTTGCGGCTTCTTTATCTCCACTTGCCGAATTAGACCACCAGTTTTTGTAGAAGTATGCTGTGCGTCCTGTGGCATGACTACTCACAGGATCAACCACTCTAATTAAATAGCGTCCACGATCACTTTCTGGAATATTGACTTTAAAGCTCGCTTTTCCATTGGCATCAGTATCGATTTCGTATTGCTGTACAGGTCTGTGGTAATTGCTCGACACATAACTCGATAAGTTATCGTAAGAGGAATTCCACCACCAACGCCATTCAATTTTATAGACTTTTACTTCTAATTTATTGCGTTGAATTGGTTTGCCTTCAGCGGTAACAGTTGCAATATCAAACGTTTGATTTTCGTCTGTAAAGAATGAACCATAGTTGTTGCCTTTTGGTGATTGTAAACCAACAAAACTCTCATAAGGTGCATAAGGCATGGTGAAGGCATCGAGTGAGAAATCACCGCCATTTTCAAACGCTCGTACTAAAAATTGAGCTGTTAACATGCCTGGAGCATTCTTGCCAATATTTAATTTTGAATCGACCTTTGCATTCCCTTCAGCATCTAAATAGCCTTCAAATACATTGGTTTCTTCTGAGCTAAAGTTTTTAGTTGGGTCGCTAAACACATAGTTTTTATAACCTTTAAAACTGGTGTATGACGTTGTGAATTTTGCTTTAATTTCAGCTTTCAAATTTTTTGCAGGCGCGCCATGTAACCATGCTACGTTTAAGTCTCCTTGCAGCGGTTTGTTATTGGTTAAAACTTCGTCTTCAAAGTCTATTTTAATTTTTAATCGGTTAGGTTTAACCGTTTCAATTTTAAGGCTTTTTGTAAAATTAGCTCCACCAACAGAAACTTTAGCGTTGTAGTTTCCGGTTTTATAATCGGTAGAGGTTGGTACTGTGAAATCATAGAAATTATTAATGTTATCTATGGACACTTTTCTGTATACTAACTTGCCAACAGGATCTGTGATTTCTAATTTTACAGGATGACGTTTTGGTAGCTTGTTTGCTTTGTCATTCAGCACAAAGGTTAAAAACAAACTATCGCCAGGTCGCCAAACTCCACGCTCACCATAAATATAACCTTTTAGTCCACGTTGCAATCTGTTTCCAGACACATCAAACTTACTTAGTGATAAAGAATTACCATCATGTAATTTTACATAGCTCACACTTTTTCCTTTAGAAACTATAGCAAAAGCTGCTCGTTTTTTAGCATCGATTTCTACAATACCATCATTATTGGTGTTGCCTTTTGCGATTTCTTGTTGCTGATAATTATATAGTGTAACGTTTGCATTTGTTTCTGGGTCTGTTGAAAGTATATTGGTGACTGCAAAGAAGTAGTTGAAATCATTGCCTTGCTTAGCTATAACTCCTAAATTAGAACCAATTAAGTTTAGCGATATAGCACGATTTCCGTAATTAAAGTATGACTTTGTACAAGGATTATCTCTGTCACTATATCTGTAATTAGTGTTTCTGTAGCTATAGCTTAAATTATCCCAATAACGTTCCTCTCTCAGTTCTTCTTCCTCTTCTGTAAGGTCTTCAGAGGCGTAAAAATCTTCTTCGTAATACTCGTCATAATAATCGTCTTCTTCAATCTCTGTGGTTTCTGATTTGGAAGAACAATCGTATAAGGAATAGTCTTGTTTAAAGCTGACTTCAATGCGATAAATTGCACCAGGATCTGCCTGTAAATATTTAGATAAATCGATGCTGTATGCTTTCCATTCGCCAGTATTTAAATTTTCATCTCCTATTAAAGTAATCGTTTCTTTAGCAATACGACGACCGACTTGTTTTATAGAGTGTTCGTAATTGCTATTCATATTATTTTCTTGAAGAAACTGAAGAACATTATCTTCAAATATTTTGATGATTCGCACATCGACTTTGCTCAAATTAACAGCTTCGAAATTGAATTTTAAATCTTTAGAATTTGGTAATATAGAGCCATTGCTAATTAGTCTTACTTGTGGTTTTAATTCTTCAAAAGTTAAGGTTTGCGAGAAGGCTTTTTTGAGTTTAAAACCGTCTGTGTTTGTTATGCCTGTAAATACATCGACTTTTATATCTCCAACTAATTTAGTGTCTGGATAAACTTTTAAAACATTGCCATCAACAATATATTTTGGGTTTTTTACATTTTGAATAGTGACCAAACCAGCAAAGTTTTGTTGTTTTTTTAAAGGGTCGGAAAAGTTGAGTGATAAATATTGTTCTGGATTTTGAATAACTTGTGTTTCTACAATGCTAAAGTTGTTTTTTCCAGGAATATTAATGAAGTTGTCTCCTTTGTTTTCGGCCTTAATGGCTTTTCCATCCCAAGCGATATCAATTTTACTGTCTTCAATGTTGCGCTTGATGCTGTCTATTCTAAATTCAAAATATTTAGACGGTTCTGGCATTTCTAACCAAACTAAGTTGAGGTCTTTTTTATTCTGTTTTGCTGATACCAATTTTTTGGCATCTTCTAAAGTAATTACATCCGACGAGCGTAATTGACCTAAAACGTACTGCCACTCTTTGCTGTACGATTGCAAGTTATTAGTCATAATGCTGAAGCTCGGAGTAATGGTTTTGAACTGAAAGGTGTAATCTTCAAACTCTTTTGGTATGGATTTATAGAGTTCTCCAAGTTTTACAGTAACGGCATATTCTGTTGCTGGTTCTAATGGCTCATCTGGAGTAAATAATAAAGTGTGTTTATTGAGAGCTTTTAATGTGCCTTGAATGTGAGGTTGTGTTTTTATTATAGCATCATCAATGTTTTGTTCTGCTTCCCATCCTTCAACCTCATTGGCCAAGCTAATTTTTATAGGTTCTAATACAGAAACAATTCCAGAAGTGGTATAGCTGATATAATCTCTATACTTAAAAATGTTATCGGTTTCTACAGGCTTTTTTTTACAAGAAAATACCAAATTAAGAATAAGAAGTAGGAGGAGGTGTTTTTTGATGTTCATGGTGTCGATGGTATTAAGAGTAAAACTTTGATTAAAAAGAAGGGTAGGTACATTCTTGTTAAATAGTTACGCCAATTTTTAAGGGTTTAGACTTTTGGTGGTTGTTAAATTGTTCTTAAAGTTAAGAATTGTTACCAGATGAGTTAATGAAATTGGGATTGTTTTTGTATGATTTTGTCATTCCTGCAAAAGCAGGAATCCACTGTATTGGTCATTTTTTACTATCTAGAGACTTGGCCAGTCTTTAGATAAATCTCTCCAATTAGGATTTTCTTTTTCTATAAGATCTATTTTCCATTGACGTTTCCATTTTTTCATATTTTTCTCTCTTTTTTTGGCGTCATTGACGTATTGAAACGTTTCAAAGTAGATTAATCGATTAAGACTATATTTTTTGGTGAATCCATCAATAAGTTTGTTTTTGTGTTCAAACATTCTCCGTTCTAAATCGTATGTAATTCCAATATATAATGTTCCGTTGTACTTATTTGAAAGTATGTATAAGTAGTATTGATGAACATTTTTATGCATTTCATTCGATTATTACATGTGGATTAGCTGCGCTGAACCTAAAGGTTTGTCTGCCTTCGCAGGAATGACAATAAGGTCTAGGTTTTATTAGACGCTAAAAATACTATGGACTCTCGGTAACTTTATTAATCTCAGTTATGGCATCTTTACTAAGCTGAATTAAAGCATCGTACTGAGGAATAATAGTTTTGTCTCTAATAGATGCTTTTGTTATAGCATTTCTATAAAGCACAGAATTATGCACTTCTTTTACAAAAGCATCAATATCTGTAATAGTGATTTTAGCGTCTTGCTGCTCTTTAGCACTCATAAAAATGGTGTATCCCATTTTCATATCAAACGTGTGTTCTAACTGCGTTTCTAAATTATCTACTCCTGTATTAGTTTCATTTTCTGTTATATATAGATATTCTATGGCAGATTTGCGCACTAGTAATAACTTATGCAGGTTACTGCCATTTATTAATGCCAGATAAGGCGATTGCTCTAACGTGTTGAAACCACTTTGGTTTGCTTTAAAATTAAATACATCAAAAACATATATGGCATTCATAGAAGTTTCCAAATCGTAGGTATTGTTGAAAAAAGTGAGTTGTTCCTTTTTATAAAGTGGTATTAATTTTTCTCGTTTTGATTTTAATGAATCAAGCATTAAAATATCATCTTCAATATTATTTTTTATGATTGAAAGGGTTTTCATTAAGGCTTCTTTCTCTTTTTGCTGAGCGTTCCAATTATTAATTTGAAGTGCAATAAGAATACCAATAACTACGAGGATAATTTCTCCAATGGCATAAAGTAAATATTTACTAAACTTATTTTCTGAGAGTAATTGCTGTCGTATGCGTCTAAAAAATTTTATCATTGAATAGCGATTTTTAATAATAAAGTATGTTGTGTTTTCGTTATTTTTTCAATTCCTTATTAATAAGAATTTCAATTTCTTCCATATCAGATAGAATTTTCTTGAATCTCGTAAGACTTGATTTTTCAGAATTTACTTTGTTATTTTGACTGGACTCAAATGCTACAAGAAGTTCTATTTGACGATTTTTATCAAATACCCATTCTAATAGTTTAGGTTGGTTTTTAATATTTTCAAACACAAAATCTACACTGCCGTATATTTGACTTGCATTAAATTCTGCTATTGCTGCTCTATCATTATTGTATTTAGAAACATTTTCTGTTTCTTCTTTATATTTTTCTAAACTAATTAGTTTTTCTCTAATATTAGGTGGTATTAGTTTAACATCTCCAGTGTTTTCTAAAGTTGAAATTGTGTTAGATTTGAATTGTACATTTCTAAAAGCCCAATCTAAATTTGTAGATTCAGAAATTATTTGGAATATTGGCTGGTTTGGTTGATTATAGATTTCTTTAAAGGCTTTAACTTTAACCATATTAGAGTCTATTATTGAAGAATGCTCTTTTATATATGCTTTGTCTTTCTCAAAATCTTGTAATAATTGTTCATAATAAACTTGCCTTAAATTTTCAGTTTTTCTTTCATCATTGAGGTTGTTAAGTTGAAGGGCAATTAAAATTCCAATCACAACTAACACAATTTCTCCGACTGCATATTTAAAATACTTTCCAGTTTTACCTTCTGAAAGTAAGTTTTGGCGAATTTTTCTAAAGAATTTTATCATTTAATAGCGGTTTTTAATAATAAAGTATTTTGAATTTTAGTAATTAATTATGCATTTTGATGTGCTTTAGTTATTTTTTTAATTCCTTATTAATAAGAATTTCAATTTCTTCTATATCAGATATAATTTTCTTAAATCTTTTAAGACTTCCTTTTTCCGATTTAGCCTTCATATGTTGGCACCTTTCGAAGTTAATAAGAAGCTCTATTAAGTTTTTTTCTTCAAATACCCGTTCCCACAGTTTGGGTTGATTTTGTATGTTTTTATAGGCAAATTCTGGACTCCCATATCTATTAGCTGCCGTTGCACCCGCTTTACCAGCTTCACCATTATTGTATTCAGAAGCCTCTTCTGTCGCTTCTTTATATTTATCTAAACGGATTACTTGTTCCCTAATGGTTGGTGGTATTAATTTGATGTCACCAGTATTCTGTAACGTATTTACCGTATTAGTTTTGAATTGAACATTATAAAGTTGCCAATCTAAATTTCCAGTTGCAGAAACTATTTCAATTATTGGTAAGTTTGGCTGATTATAGATGTCTTTAAAAGCTCTAAATTTTACCATATTAGAATCTATTCTTGAAGAATGCTCTTTTATATATGCTTTGTCGTTCTCAAAATCTTGTAATAATTGTTTATAATAAACTTGCCTTAAATTTTCGGTTTTTCTTTCATCATTAAGATTGTTTAATTGTAAGGCAATTAAAATACCTAGAACAACAAGTATAATTTCACCGATGGCATATTTAAGGTATTTTCCAATTTTGCCTTCTAAAAGCAAGTTTTGTCTAATTTTTCTGAAAAACTTTATCATAATTAATTTTTAGATTTTAATTCATTCTGAATAAGTTGAAGCATTCTGTCAATTTTATCGGAGAGGATTTCTTTATCTGTGATGATTTCTTTTTTCCAACTCACTACACCTGCCATTAAATCTTCTAATTTCCGATTATTGAAAAACCATTCGTAGTCTGATGTATATGAGCCTTTTGGAAAATCCTTATAGTAAATAGACCATCTGTTTAAAACATTTAATTTTCCATCCGTTATAGGGTAAAAATGATTGTTCAATAAATCAAAAACGTAACCAACTTCTTGTGTGGCGTCTTCAACCATGGACCCAAAGGATGCGATAAACGATTTCAGTTCTGCATTTTGTAAATAGTCAATCTTACTTGATGCTATTAGGGATTTTATATACCCATCATTGGCCTCAAAAGTATTGGCGCTTTCTACACTTATTAGCATTGAATCTAATTTTTGATGTGGTATTTGAGATACATCTTTACCAAAGAGATTTAGCATATATAAGCCATTATCATGACCTCTTTTATGAATTTCAATAATTTCTTTAAGCTTATTTTTATTAGATATAAGTTCAATTTCAAGATTCTGAAGAATTTCAGTTTCAGAGGCTCTTATCTTTCTATTCTCATTCCAATTGTTAATTTGAAGCGCGATTAAAATGCCTACAACCACCAATATAATTTCGCCAATGGCGTATTTGAAGTATTTGGATGTTTTGTTTTCCATGAGTAAGTTTTTGCGGATATGACGGAATAATTTTATCATTCAGTTTGTTTTTTAGAAAGCCGTACAATTTCTTTCAGGTGATACTGAAGCGGTTCATCTTCAATAGACCTCATAATATTTTTAAGATAAAAAATATGTCGTTCCGTGAGATTTTTGAATTGATCAGTGGTAATAAGTTTGAAGTTTTTTGGGCTTGCTAAATTGGTAAAATCACCACTTTCAATAATATATGGTTCAATTTTCTCTCCCCAAAGTTTTCTAGATACATCTTCTTCTTCAATAAAATCTTGAAGAGCATCTTTCCACGAAATAAGATAATTCCTTAAGGTGTCATTTTTAATAAGTTGATATTCACCAGAAGAAATCAATGATTCTACAACACCGTTTGATGGATTGTAAGACACTCCGTTAAAGGCTGAAAAATAGTATTTTGCTATACTATCTTTAACAGATAAAAGATCCGAATGATTTATATACATCTTGAATTTTTCAGCACTTTTTAAAGAATTAGAGTGTACTTTTTTAACATTTTCAAACTGCAACAAGTTATTTGTAAAATCAGTATTTAGCTCTTTTAAAATACCTGCTTCCTTAATTTTGTCCTTTCTGTTCTCATTCCAATTATTAATACTTAATGCAATGAGAATACCAATAACGACGAGGATTATTTCTCCAAGAGCGTATTTGAGGTATTTACCTGTTTTGTTTTCCATAATGAGGCTTTGACGGATGTGACGAAAGAATTTAAGCATTATTTTTTATGTATTTCGCTTTCTAGCAAGGTGACTATTTTATTGAGTAGTTGCTCTGATTTTTTTTGAGATGAATAATAATTGTCAGCAGCTATGACTAAATTTTCAACCAAATTTTCGAATTTTAGTGCTTTTAGTAAATCCCTATTATCTACCTTAAAACCAGATAATGGAAATGTAACATTTCTATTGTATTCGCCTACTTGATCGGCATTAAGCCAACTGCCACGTTCAAGGATGTAGAGATTTAAGATATCCTCATTTTTATCTACAGTAATAAACCCTTCTTCTAAAATTTCAACTTCTGGTTTCCAAGACGACAGCAAGTTTCTTAACTCTGCACTTTTAAATATGCTTAGTTTTCCGGAACTCAATAAGTCATCTAAAAAACCATTTTGTGGATAATATGGTGAGCTGTTGAATAGTTTATTTAATAAATCGTTAAAAGCATGCTCTGTGTCTGGTATTTTTTTGTTTCCGGTATGATTAAGTATCTGTACACCTGAGGTCATGATTAATTGAGTACTTGTTTTCACTTCTTCTAAGATCTCTCTGTTTTTTAAAAAATCTCGATGAATATTGTTTAAAGCATTTTGCTCTTGTATGTTCAATTTTCGGTTTTCATTCCAGTTATTAATTTGAAGGGCAATTAATATCCCAATAACAACGAGAATAATTTCGCCAATGGCATATTTTAGGTATTTGCCAATTTTGTTTTCCATAATTAGGTTTTGGCGAATTTTTCTGAAGAATTTTATCATGATAGCACTACAACGTTTTTAGGTTACTAATAATTTGTTCTTTAAGTGCTCTGGTTTTTTCTAAAGCCTTATTTTTTAAATCTGCTCCAGCATATCTAAATGACCCTCTATGTTTTATCATATTAATATAAACCTCATCGTGTAAAAGCGCATCATAATCAATAGGTTTGGCATCATAAAGTGTTTTTTCAAAGGTTCTTGCTTTCATTTCTAAAAGTCTAAAATGTTTATGAAAAAGCGGTAAGGCTGCATTTGGCCAAAACTGATCTTCTAAACGAACCGTTTGTGCCAATAAAACGGTATATTCTGAATCAAAAAGATCGATTATTTCTTTTCTTAGTGCATCTGAGGTGATGATTTGAAACCCTCTTGATTTAATAGCTTCAAAAGCAGTTTTAGCGATTACAATATCTGAAGTGAAATCTGCTCTACCGAAATGGTAATTCATACTGTCATTATAAACACTTTTGTTTTCTAAAACTTCAACAACAAATTGTATTGATTTACCAGTACGATATTCTTCTTCAATACTTTTTTTAAGTCTTAGCTCGTTAACTTCTAAATTTTCTAAAAGTTCGGACAATAACTGTTTTTCAATTTTTAAATCAATTCTATTTTGGTTCCATGTATTAATTTGCAATGCTATTAAAATTCCAATAACGACGAGGATAATTTCGCCAATAGCGTATTTTAAGTATTTGCTGGTTCTATTTTCCATGATCAAGGATTTACGTATATGGCGGAAAAATTTAATCATTAAGTTCTGTATTAATAATCTCTAAAATTTTATCTATAAGACTATAAGTGTCCTTAAGAGTTTCATTACTACCACTCCAGTTATCTCGATTTAAGATTAGCAGATTTCTAATTTCACCACTCGTTTTTAATTCTGAATAATCCTGTAGTTCAACTATCTTCCCAAATTTTTGATGTATAATATTCTTCTTAAGAATTGGAATCCAATCGTTAATAAACATAATTTCTAAGTCATGACATGCTGTTCTGGCTGCAACAGATTGGTCGTCGTAATACATACCAAGTAAAAATTGAAGTTGTTTATTACTCACTTTGTCTAATCCTTGAGATTTAAGTACTTCGTATGCATTGGATAAGGCTCTATATCTATCAAATCTCACAATTTCACCTAACCAAAACTTAATACTATCATTGACTTTAAGTGATAAATCCTCAGCTAAAATTTTATCAGTTGAAGTACCAGCATTTTCAGCATTTGTAATAAATTTTTTTAATACTAACTGATCTTTTATAAGATTGGCACGGATTTGTGTTAGAATTTCATTTTCAAAAATGTCACTTTTTCTGTTTTCATTCCAATTATTAATCTGTAGGGCTATCAAGATCCCAATAACTACGAGGATAATTTCGCCAATAGCGTATTTAAAGTATTTGGGTGTTTTGCCGGTTTCCATGAGGTTTTGTCTTATATGTCTAAAGAATTTTATCATTTCAACTTTTCTTCTAATTGGCTTAAAATGTGTTTAGCTTCAGCATTAAAGTCTTCTAGTTTAGGAATGTAAATAGTATAATTAAGCATATAATGATTTGCTACTCTATTTTTATAATCGAGATTTTCTAACGCATATTCAATAAATCCGTCTTTATTTCGTCCTGTGATATAGTCTGAATACCAATTATATTTGCTTTTCCAATCATTAATATTGTTTGCAATATCGCTTGTTCTTAAATCATCGTCCACGGTTAGTTTAGTTAGTTGTTTTGTGTAAAACTGTACAATATTGTTTGTTAAACCGTCTGCATTTGTTTTTGAGGAGTTGAAATTATTTAAGAGATTATAACCTCTTTTTTCAATTGTGAGATCGGGACCTCCAATAATAATGTATTCACATCCATCGCAATTTTTATAATCGTCTTTGGTAAATGAACCGTCTAATATTTTATTAAAAGTAGGCTCCAATTCTTTTTTTCCTTTTAAAATTGCATTGGTGTCTTCAATATCATTTTTTAGATCCTCAGCAATGATTGAATAAATGTTTTCTAAAGTTTGATTCTGAAGGCGATTTTCGTTCCAATTATTAATCTGCAATGCAATTAGAATACCTATAACTACAAGGATAATTTCTCCAATGGCATACTTAAAGTATTTGCTTGTTTTGTTCTCCATAATTAGGTTTTGCCGAATGTGACGGAAGAATTTTATCATCTTAAAGAGTTTTGGTAGTTTTTTATTTGTTGTAATAGCTGACTACATTCATCTAGTTTTTCATTATAATTATTTAGCCTACTGTACGCGCCATTTAAGCGAATACTATTCATAATATATTTGTCCTTACTTAAAGCTAAAATGTCTTCAATACTTGGATCGTAAATAGAGGTTACTTTTTTAGATAATTCATTGACTAAGTTTTTAAAATAATCTAGAAGAAAATCTTCATCCTTTTCTAAGTCTTCATAACTGTTATACATTTTTACAATAGCACTTCTTACCTCGTCTGATTGAATAATATTGAGATGAGAACTATTAGTCATTTCTTCGTATGTAGATTTTAGGGGAGTATAAGTGTATATAGGCCTCCATTGTAAATTAAAAAACAGTTTAAGCGAGTCAGTTTCTTTTCCTTCGCTTAACATATCTAGTAGCGGGTTTTTGGTATTAGCCTGCCGCTCTAGTTGCAATGCATTGTTGCGTAATGCTACGGAATCTTTTTTTAACTCAAGAACGAGATTTTTAAGATAGCGTTGTTCTAGAGCTTTGTCTTTTTTGTGTTGTTGCCATGTATTAATCTGCAATGCAATGAGAATACCAATCACTACAAGCACAATTTCACCAACAGCGTATTTAAAGTATTTGCTGGTTTTGTTTTCCATGAGTAACGATTTGCGAAAATGTCTAAAAACTTTTATCATGGTTTTTAATTTAGCTCTGAATTTAATAAGTTGGTTAGGCGCTCTGTCATGGCTTTAAATTCTTGCAAAGCGTACTTTTGAGAAATAAGCAACTCTAACTTAAATGTTATGATATTCCATGCTTCTAAATTATTAAACAGCCTTTCAAAATCTGTTTTAGGTCCTCCTGATACGAGGCTGGTTTTATACCTATCAAGAGCAATTTGTGAGTAATTAAGATGTTTGTTAATAAAAGGCTCTATGGTCAATAAATATTGATCACCTATTCCTTTATCAAGAGCTGTAAAAAGGTTCAGTTGAATACTAAATGCTTGTAACTCGTCTTTAATTTTAGTGTTATTTACTTTGGCTAAATAGCCTTCATTCATAAACTCTTCGGTAATTGGATAATTAAAATTATTCATCCAAGCTGTACCTAATGCACCTAAGGTTTTTTGTAGCGTTGGTATAGAATCTTTATTGTTAGAACTTAGTATTTCAAGCGTTTTTCTATTTAGTATTATTAAACTATCAATGCCATTAATTAAATTGTCTAGATTATCCCGACTACTTTCTAACTCTTCGTGCATGCGCTGGTAGTAGTTGCTTAAGGTGAGCTTTTGAAGACGCTTTTCATTCCAGTTATTAATCTGCAATGCAATGAGAATACCAATCACTACAAGCACAATTTCGCCAATAGCGTATTTAAAGTATTTGGATGTTTTGCCAGTTTCCATGAGGTTGTATCGTATTTTACGAAAGAATTTAATCATAGTTCTATATTCTTTTCTATTAAGGAGAGCGTTTCTTTTAAAAACTTCATTATTGAGTCCTCATTAGTACTCACATAGGATTGATTCATATAATAATCAAATAAAAAACCATCCACTTCTAAACTCGATAAAAATGCAACGTAATTAGATTTTGGAACTTCCATAGGCTTAATTACAATGTCTCTTACATAATCTTCTCGATCCATAAACATGTCTTGATTTCGTATAGGTAAGAACTTATGAACCAAAGATGGTGTATGTTTTATCCAATAGTCTCTTCTAATTATAACATCTTCTTTATAATCGGCTAATTCGCCTGTCCATTGGTTTAACTTGTATCGTAGTTCAACATCTCTAATGAGTTCAAGATTTCCAGATGAACTAATGTCGTTGATAACTCCTAATCTGGCATCGAAAGTTGCGAAGTTGAACGCTTGACCCAATAGACTATCTATAGTTTTGGTTTCAAAATCTGTAGTTTTATCGAGATTTAAAAGTGTCTTTACAGCATTTATACTTCCCATGTTTACGTGATGGTCAAAACTAAGTTCTTCAATATTTTGTTTAAATTCTTCTTGAAGACTTAATAGGATTTGCTGCTCTTTAGCGATGTCTTTTTGTGTTGAGTTCCAATTATTAATTTGTAGGGCAATGAGAATACCAATCACTACAAGTATAATTTCGCCAATGGCGTATTTAAGGTACTTGCTAGTTTTTCCTGCTTCCATTAGGTTATATCTAATTTTTCTGAAAAATTTAATCATACTAGCCTTCGTGTTTTGTTAACTCTAATTCTATCAGATCGATAACGACATCAATATCTTCAGTCATTAATTTTAAATAACTAATTGAATCGTTTTCTGAGACTTCTTTCCACCTTTGAACAGCATCCAAGCCTAATATAATTTGTGGCATATTTTTGTCAAACTCTAAATAAGATTTCAGTTGAGATTGATTTTGAAGCCTACTATCCAATGTTGATGCTCCTCTATAAATCCCTAAGTCCTGTAGCACATTGTTTTTTCCCTTATCTGAATAATCACTGCTTTTCAATACTTCTTCTTGAAATCGAAGTACATCAATAAGCTTATTTCTAATAGTTAAAGGAATTAAAATAATTTCTCCACTACTGCGCAAGGATTCTATAGTGTTTGAATTGAATGACAAGGGTGTAGACATTATATTTAATGTCATGAGATGATCATAGACTTGTGATGGTGATAAATCAATTGCGGAATATATTTCTAAGTAAGTATTGTATTCCTCTCTATCTTTCTCAAACAACTTAATAATCTCATTTGCAAACTGCTTGTCTTTGTTTAGGTCTTCTAATAGTTGTACGTAATAGTCTTTTCTGGTATTATTAGTCTTTTTGTTCTCTGCATTTTGATTTATTTGTAAAGCAATCAAAATACCTAAAACAACGAGGATAATTTCACCAATGGCATAGATGAGGTATTTAGAAAACTTATTTTTAGAAACTAAACGCTGACGTATATGACGGAAGAATTTTATCATTAAACTAATAAAGTATATTGTCTAGCGTCATGTCTAAACGTTCTTCCATCAAGCTAAAACTGCAATCCGAAAAGAATATCTTATACATTTCTCTTCTAAAAGCCGCAAGTTCCATCTCGCTATAATCGTGGTTATTAATAACCTTTTCAATTTTGTCTAATCGCTTTTTTTCAGAATGCTCATGGAATTTTTTATGCATTTTTAAAAAGGTTTTTGTAGAGGTTTTGCTTTGTATCATTTCTAACTCTTCCTCAGTTTCCTTTTTATCTGCATTAGCGCATAGTAACATAATGTAAACCTGTAATTCGGTTTTAGTCCAGTTTGGCTTTTTGTTTTTCATGATGTTGATATTTAATTAATAGCTTATTTGTTTTCTAATTCGTTTTCAACTTCTTTTAATATGCTTTCTATTTGCGATTTAATACCGCTAAATAATAGAGGTCCATTTGTGGCCTTAGCTAATAGGTAGTAATCCACTAAATAATTTTCAAATTCAACGGAATTAAAGATGTCCTTGTTATTTGTATTAGAAGATATAGATTGAAATTCTTTGTCAATGATTTTTAAATCCGTAACAATAGTTTTAGCACTTCCGTTTTTAAAAAATAGACTTGTTAATTTTCGTTGGGTAAAATCGGCATCATTTAACTGAGTGCTTAAAACATTTATTGTGCTTTCAAAAGAAGCTAAATCTTGTCTTAAGTTTTTATTTAAAATAAGATTGAGTTTGCCAGAACTAATAATATCATTTAAGACTCCCGTTGCTGGTGTGTATTGAATATCGCTGCCAAAAATAGGTCCAAGCAATTGAGAGATTGTCTGTGGTCTAATGGTATCAAGCGCATTTTTATTAAATAAAGTCAATACTTTTTCTAACGTTTGTACACGTTGTTCATTGACTTTAATAGAGGTGTTTATTCTATCTAGGTTGGTTTTAAATTCTGATTGTAAAGACGTGAGGTATTCCTGTTCGAGCTTTCTCTGCTCGTTGAAGTTGTTGTTGTTATTAATGCCTAGGGCAATGAGAATACCAATGACTACAAGGATGATTTCGCCAATAGCATAGATGAGGTATTTCGAAAATTTGTTTTCGGTTAGAAGACGTTGCCTAAATCGGCGAAATAATGTTATCATTTACTTTCTTTTAGGTTGAAAGTAAATTAGGTCAATGGTTGTAGTTGAGGTTGGTTAACTATTTGTGTTTAAATATATTAAAATGTTACAGATTATTGCTCATAGATTCCAATAGTTAATTCACCTTTATCATTCATTGTAGCTCTATACATGCCAGCAGTATTAAATTCTGCAACCATATTTCCATTTTTATCTACGGCTACAATTCCACCATCTCCTCCTAATTCTGCAACTTTATCTAATACTGTTTTAGAAGCTTCTTTGAGGCTTAAGCCTTTGTAGTCCATTAAAGCAGAAATATCATGTGCAACTTGCGCTCTTATAAAGTATTCTCCCCAACCAGTACTCGATACTGCACATGTTGCATTATTAGCATAAGTTCCAGAACCAATTATTGGTGCATCGCCAACTCTTCCATAGCGCTTATTGGTCATTCCTCCTGTAGATGTGCCAGCAGCTAAATTTCCATTTTTATCGAGTGCTGCGCAACCCACTGTTCCGAATTTAGCATTTTTAATATCTGCATCATAGAAATCCAAATAAGCAGATTCTGTATCTATTTTATTAGTTTTTTGTGCTTCACGTTCTTTAACACGTTTTAGAGATTCTAGACGTCTGTCTGTATGAAAATAAGATGGCTCAACTAGCGTTAATCCTTGTTCTTCGGCAAAAATTTCAGCCCCTTTACCAGAAAGCATGACGTGTTTAGAATTATCCATTACAGCTCTCGCCAAATCAATAGGGTTTCTAACGGTTGTTGTACCAGCAGATGCACCTGCATTAAGTGTTTTACCATCCATTATAGACGCGTCTAATTCGTTAGTTTCTGCATTGGTGAATACCGCACCCTTACCAGCATTAAAAAGCGGTGAGTCTTCCATTATGTTAATGGTTTTGGTGACCGCATCTAAACTAGAACCTCCATTTTTAAGAACCTCATAACCAACCCTAATTGCTTCTTCTAATTTAGCTTTGTATGCAGCTTCCTTTTCTGGCGTCATGTTTTTCTTCAAAATAGTGCCAGCTCCACCATGAATTATTATTGCGAATTCAGGTCTTTCTATTGTGGTTTCAGATTGATTTTTAGCTACTGCTGTTTCTTCTGATTTGTTCTCTTTTTTACATGATATGCATAAAAGTAAAGCTAGAATAATCGGAATAATTTTTTTCATGTTAGGTTAGATTTTATAAGTGCTTTAAAGTTACATTTTTAGGTAGTACGCTTCAAGTAAAACTGACAATTTATTAGTAACTTTGCATAAAAATTTAATAATTCATAAAATTTAAACACATATGGAAGCAGTTGCTACCGATTTCGGAATAAAAGAGGCTTTAAACCAGTTAGGTGTTAAAGATTTAAATGATGGCACTTCAACAGGGTCTAATAATTTTTCAAACGGAGAAATTATAGAATCATACTCGCCTGTTGACGGTCAATTAATTGGAAAAGTAAAATCGACTACTAGAGCAGATTATGACAAGGTAATGGATGCTGCGACAAAAGCATTTTTATCTTGGAGAGATGTGCCAGCACCTGTACGTGGAGAAGTGGTTCGTCAGTTTGGGAATAAACTAAGAGATTTAAAAGAACCATTAGGTAAATTAGTGTCTTACGAAATGGGTAAATCGCTTCAAGAAGGTTACGGAGAAGTTCAGGAAATGATTGATATCTGTGATTTTGCTGTAGGTTTATCTCGTCAGTTAAATGGACAAACTATTCCATCGGAACGTCCAGGCCACGTTATGAGAGAGCAATGGCATCCAATAGGTGTTGTGGGTATTATTTCTGCGTTTAATTTCCCAGTAGCGGTTTGGGCTTGGAATACAGCTTTAGCATGGATATGTGGTGATATTTGTGTTTGGAAAGCTTCTGAAAAAGCACCTTTATGCTCAATAGCGTGTCAAAATATTATTGCAGATGTTTTAAAAGAAAATAACTATCCAGAAGGGATTTCTTGTATCATTAATGGAGACTACAAAGTTGGTGAGTTTATGACTACTGACCATAGAATTCCACTAGTATCTGCAACAGGTTCTACACGCATGGGTAGAATTGTTGGAGCAACAGTTGCTGAACGTTTCGGAAAATCGTTATTAGAATTAGGAGGAAATAACGCTATCATTATCACACCAACTGCCGATTTAAAAGTAGTAGTTCCTGGTGCTGTTTTTGGTGCGGTTGGTACGTGCGGACAACGTTGTACGTCTACGAGGAGACTTATAATTCACGAATCGGTATACGATAAAGTAAGAGATGCCATCGTTGGTGCTTATGGGCAGTTAACTATTGGTAATCCTTTAGATGAAAAAAATCATATTGGCCCATTAATCGATAAAGATGCAGTTAATACGTATTTAGCCGCAATTGAAAAAGCAAAAGCAGAAGGTGGAAATGTGTTAGTAGAAGGTGGAGTTCTTGAAGGTGAAGGTTACGAATCTGGTTGCTACGTTAAGCCAGCAATTATTGAAGCTGAAAACGATTTTGAAATCGTTCAGCACGAAACCTTTGCTCCAATTTTATATTTAATGAAATATTCTGGTGATGTTGAAAACGCTATTGCTAAACAAAACGGAGTGGCCCAAGGATTATCTTCAGCTATTATGACTAACGAAATGAAAGAAGCAGAGAAATTCTTGTCTTATGCAGGTAGTGATTGTGGTATCGCGAATGTAAATATTGGTACTTCTGGAGCTGAGATTGGTGGTGCTTTTGGTGGCGAAAAAGAAACAGGTGGTGGACGTGAGTCTGGATCTGATGCTTGGAAAGTTTACATGAGAAGACAAACAAACACTATTAACTATTCTGATGAATTGCCATTAGCGCAAGGCATTAAGTTTGATTTATAAAAGATTTCATTTTGATTAAAAAAGGCTCAATTTCAATATTTTGTGCATTAACTTTTATATTAAATAGTTTCTCTCAAAATGAAATTAATTATAGTTTAATTGACTCATTGGGTAAGAGTTTTACTAATAGCTTAAAAATTGGTAACATAGCGTATTTAAAAAATTCACAACCACCGAAGGGCACTTATACTTATGAGAGGCTTTTAGAATTTAAGGAAGCACTTAAAAATAAACCAAATGAAGTAAAATTTGGAAGTATTGTTGAGCCTTCTATTGATTCAAATTATTATGCTTATAACTTATTTGCTTACAAAAGAGTTGATGAAGAAAGTATTGAATATTATTTTGCTGCTATAATAAGTGTAAATATTTCGGGTGACACTTATAAAATAGAGAACTCCTATTTATTTACGGAGCAAGATGCTTTAAAAAGCTGGTGGAAACATATTTTTGGTTTTTATTACACTGAAAAAAATAAAGAAATTCCAGAGGAATATGTATATCCAGTTTGTCCACCACCACCTTTTAAAGAATAATAATATTAAGCCACATCGCAAGATGTGGCTTTCTTTTTAACATTAATTGACGCAACCATTTTTTAATATTACTATCTTTAAATAAAAACGACTTAAATGAATAGAATGGCAAAGTTTAAAGGACTACTCTTACTTTTTATCTTGTTTTTATTACAGTGTGAAGTCCCTTTTGAAAATAACGCTAGACTTTTAATAAAAGGACAAATTGTTGATGAAAACAATCAACCAATTTCCAATTCTCAAATTAATGTATTTGTTAGAAGAGATGAGAATTTTTTATACAACTCAGATCCAAGTAATGAAGATAGTGGTGTGCTTTTGGGTGGCACTACAAGTGATATTGACGGAACTTTTTCACTAATTACACTTTTAGGGAAGGATGAAGATTTTGTTATTGAGGTATATGGAGGTGAAGATTTTTCAAAATATATGTACAGAACAAACACAGAAACTTATATACCAGATGATTATTTAATTGATTTAGAAACAATATCGTTACCCAAAAAAGCTTTTTTTGAATTTAATATTATAAGGTCTAGTCCTGCTGGCACAGAATTACAATATAATTTTAATTATACCTCAATTCCCTGTTTAGAAGTCTACGAAGACGGTGTTTTAAATGAAGTTGAGACTGCTTGTTATAAGCAAATGAATAGAGGTAGGTTTCTAGATGATGAAAGACCAGATGCTTCTGGTGATTTTTTGTCATTTTTAGGTGCTAACGTTATATTCACTTATTCCATAAACGATCAACCAGAAGTAGTTGAGGTTTTAACCATAGACGATATAAATTTTGAATTTAACTTCAATTATTAGGATGAGAATTTTACTAGTTTGCACGTTATTTTTTAGCATTATTCTAAATTCTCAAAATTCTGACGATGAATTTAATGATCGAAAAATTGATAGTTCAGAAGTAGAAGTATTTCAGAAAACAGCAATATTTACATTAGGAGTTTTTCAACCAATTATAAATGACGATAGTAATATTGGAAAAGGAGCAAATGGGAACTTAAGTTTTAAGCTTGGAGGACAACTATTTGTTTACAAACGCTTTTTTGTAGGTGGTTTTTTTAACTCTACATATTTAGACATCACGGACATTAGTTTTACAGGTAAATACAAACGTAGTTATGTAACCACTAGTTATCTACAATTTGGTTACGAATTTTCAGTTTCAAAAAAGTTGTCTTTCGCAGCTAGTATTGCGCCTATTGGTTACGCTGATTATAGAAACTATATTAAAAAGAATAGAGTTAATCAACAGCACGATAGCGCTAAAGTTTTAATTTATGAAACTTATCTTAGTTACGATGTTTCAGATAGGTTTTCAATATTTATAGACTATTCATACCGTACAGACACAACCAATATTAGAACTGCACCAGAAATTCAAAGTAATTTTTCTAAAATTAAATATCACAATTTCGGAATTGGATTAAAGTTTACAATTAATAATGGTAATTTTTTCTCTAATCTTTAACAATAGGCTGCTATTTTGTGACTTTTTTAAGTATTGTGTTTCAGACTAATGACTAAAAGGTGTTAATTTTTTTAATATCTTAAGGGTCATTAACTTAAAACACTAACTAATGAGTAAAAAAACATCTTACCTTTTAGGTATTTTGATTACTATTATTATTGGTACTTTATTGTATTGCTATTTGTGTGATGATTGCTATTGTAATCCTAACAAAGAAGTCGAAACAGAAGAGACTAATATTGTAGCAGAACCTGAGGTTATTTCAGCTACTCGAAATGCTTTTGCTATTTCCGATGCTGATGGTGACTTCAATATTAAAATTAATGACAATTTTAATTTTAAAACATCGAACTTTTCAATTTTAGAACCAATCTCCGAAAGCGTTTCTGCTGAGGTTATAAAACTAAAAGATTACTTGCTAGCAAATCCATTAAAGGATGTTGATATTACAGGTTATTATCGAAATGATGAAACCAATAATTCAGCGTTCCCAAACTTAGGATTGGCAAGAGCAAATGCGGTTAAAAACTATTTAGTAACACAGGGAGTTCCTTCTAAGCAGATAGATATTCATGGAGAATTGAATGATTCAATTAATCCTGATGAGACAAACACTTTATTTGGGCCATTAAAATTTGGAATGGTAACATTTGAAGAAGGCGCTACAGATGAAGCTTTAGCTGCAGCTTGTGATTCTATAAGAAAAAATCCGATTGTACTGTATTTTAAGACAGGAGCTGCACAAATAAATTTAACAGCAGAACAGCGTCAGAAAATAGCAGATATATCAAGATGTGTAGATAAGCTAGGCGTAAAAGTTCAAGTTGTTGGTCATACCGACAATACAGGAAACGCAGATCAAAATATGATTTTAGGTCTCGGAAGAGCGGATTTTGCAAAGCAATACCTTATTTCTAACGGTATACTAGGAGATCATATTGAAGCAACTTCAAAAGGTCAAACTCAACCTATTGCTGATAATGCAACAGAAGAAGGACGTACTAAAAACAGACGTACAGAAATAACAATTAACTAACAAACTTAAAACATTATAAAATTATGAATTGGTGTATATTAATCCCATTACTTGTAGGTCTAATTTGTGCATTATTAGGCTATTTATTAGGAAGACTTTTTGGAGGAGGAAATGATGATAGCGACAGAATTGCAAGGCTTGAGGCAGATTTAGAAGCGTGCAAATTAAGTAGAACAAAATTAGAAACAGACCTATCAGCTTCGTTATCGGCAAAAACAAAACTTGAATCCGATTTAAAAACAGCAAATACTTATTTGGCATCATCTTTTACTGCACCTGCAGCAGCGCTAGTTGCATTTGATGCAGATGCAGCTAAAGCGGTTTTTGGCAAGAAAATAAAAGAAAATGATTTAACGATTGTTGAAGGTATTGGGCCAAAAATTCAAGAATTGTTTCATAACCATGATGTAAAAACATGGAAGGCATTATCAGAATGTAGTATAGATAAATGCCAGAGCGTTTTAAAAAGTGGAGGAGATCGTTTTAAAATTCACAATCCTGGGACTTGGCCAGACCAAGCTAAAATGGCTGCTGAAGGTCGTTGGGAAGACTTGCTAAAATGGCAAGACGAGCTAGATGGAGGTAAATAATCTCATTAAAAATAATTACTACAAAAAACCGTTTCTATATAAGAAGCGGTTTTTGTTTTAAACCATTATACTATTTATCAGTCTAATAACACATGACACAGAGAGAACTTCAACATCTTTATTGGCGAGCAGGATTTGGTATTAATCTATCAAATCAAAAGATTTCAAAAACTGATAAGAAAACTATTATTGAAGATATTTTTAATAACTCCAAATCCATATCTCCTCTTACAGTTGATGTTTCATATCTCAATGGCATAAAACTGAAAGACTTAAAAGATAACCCAAAATTACAAAATGAATTAAGGGAGAAAAGCAGAAAAAAGATATTAGATTTTAATTACGCTTGGATCAATAGACTGGTTCGTCCTAAAGAAACATTAAGAGAACGAATGACTTTATTTTGGGCTAATCATTTTGTGTGCAAGGATAATAATATACTCTATGTACAGTGTTTTAATAATACGTTACGAGCTTATGCTTTAGGGGATTTTAAAGTATTTGTAAAAGCCATATCAAAAGAAGCAGCAATGCTAAAATATCTTAATGGAAAACAAAATAAAAAACGCACACCAAATGAAAACTTTGCTAGAGAGTTAATGGAACTTTTTACATTAGGTGAAGGCCAATATTCTGAAAAAGATATAAAAGAAAGTGCTAGGGCATTTACAGGATATAATCACAGTATTAAAGGTGATTTTATTATGAGACAGCGTCAGCACGATGAAGGTATAAAAACTTTCTTCGGTAAATCTGGTAACTTCTCAGGTGATGATATAATTGATATTATTTTAAGAAATAAACAATGTGCATACTTTATATCGGATAAAATCTATCGCTATTTTGTAAATCCTAAACCCAATAAAAAGCACATTGAAGCTATGGCAGATGTGTTTTACAAGGATTATAATATTGAAACATTAATGCGTTTTGTATTTACTTCGGATTGGTTTTATGATAAAGAGCATATAGGAGCAAAAATAAAATCGCCAATTGAGTTTTTAGTAGGTATGGCAAACACCATTCCTGTAAAATTTGAAAGAGAAAATGACCTTATTAAAATGCAACGACTCTTAGGTCAAACCTTGTTAGATCCACCAAATGTTGCAGGTTGGAAAGGAGATAAGGCTTGGATAGATGCAAATACCATTATGGTAAGATTAAAATTACCTTCCGTAATATTTAATAATGCTATAATTTCATTGAAAGAACAAGGAGATTTTAATGATAGTTTTAGAGAGAAATATTTTAAACGAAATAAAGGTAAATTACCTTTTAAAACCATGCCAGATTGGGAAGTGTTTTTAGACAATTTCAAATTAGTTGAAACAGAAAATCTTCAAGATTATATTATTCAAGGAAGTATCAATAATGGGACTTCTGATTACCTAAAAACACTGAATAAAAAATCTAAACAAGATTATTGTATTCAGTTAATGTCGTTACCAGAATACCAAATGTGTTAATGCTGTAAACTATGGATAGACGTAAATTTATTAAAAATTCAGCCTTAGCGAGTAGCCTTTTTTTGGTGCCAAGCTTTGTCAAGGCATTTGAGTCAGTTGCGACTAAACAATTAGGTTATAAACGCCTAGTTATAATTCAGCTTGCAGGTGGAAATGATGGGTTAAATACTATTATTCCTCATAATAATGATTTGTATTATAACGCTAGGCCAAGATTGGCTATTACAAAAGATATTATAAAATTAAATGACGATTTAGGTTTTCATCCGAGTCTAGCACCTTTGCGAAACTTGTATGATAAAGGTGAACTCTCAATAATAAATAATGTTGGTTATCCAAACCCTGTGCGTTCACATTTTAGATCTATGGATATTTGGCAAACAGCAAGTGGGTCGGACGAATATTTACAAAGCGGATGGCTTGGTCGTTACTTAGATAAATATGGTAAAAAACCATATAATGCTATAGAAATGGATGAGCAATTAAGTTTAGCTATGAAAGGTGAACACTTTAATGGTATTGCTACTAACGATTATAAAGTATTGCACAGAACGGCAAAAGACCCTTATTTTAAAAATGTACTCAACCATTATAACGACACACATTTAAGTGAACATAATTTGGGATATCTCTACCAAACTATGATTGAGGCCAAGTCTTCTGCAAAATATATTTATGAGAATACCCAAGTAAAATTATCACAGCAAGATTATCCTCAGAATGGTTTTGGCAAACAACTTAAAAATGTGGCGCAATTCATTAATTCTGGTCTAGATACTAAGGTATTCTATACTTCTTTAGGCGGGTTTGACACACATGCTAATCAGCAGAACAAGCAATCAAGATTATTATCTCAATACGCAGAGAGTGTTTCGGCTTTTGTAAAAGATTTAAAACGAAATGAAACTTTTGAGGATACGTTGATTTTAACGTTTTCTGAGTTTGGAAGACGTGTGAAGCAAAATGCGGCAAATGGAACAGATCATGGTGCAGCTAACAATGTCTTTATTATTGGTAAGCAATTAAAGAAAGCAGGTTTTTACAATGATTTAGCGAGTTTAAATGATTTAGATACTAATGGAGATTTAAAATACAGTATAGATTTTAGGTCTGTGTATGCTACAATTCTCTCACAATGGATGGATGTTTCTACTGAAGGGATCCTTCCTTCAAAACAGAAATCATTAAATTTTATTTAAGGGTATAAAAAAAACCTTGTTTCGATTAAAAGCTTTTGGCTAACAGAAACAAGGTTTAAATAATTGATTAATAGCACTTCAAAGATGCAAGTTATTTTGCTTGGTTCTTTAATTTTTTGATGAATGGTCAAAAAAAATGTATAATCTGTGTTGTTTTTGAAAGTGCCTTCGACAAGATGCAGAAAATCAGGTTAAAAAATCTGTTTAATCCGATGAACTAACTATATTTTACTTTTCTCAATATTCTAAGTGTTTCTTTGTAAGAACTATAGAGAGCTGAACTGTATTGCTTAATATAAGGCTTAGCATATTCTAGTTTAAGTAATGCATCATCAAATCCGTTGAGGTAACATATTAAATAACTAGCAGCTAAATTTTTCAAATCGGCTTCTTCATTATTATTTAATGATATATTTTTTTCAAGCTTTTCTAAAATGGCATTATTGGCATTATGGATGTGATGCAATACTTTTTTATCATATTGTGGTGGATCAAAAATTAAGTTTGCTTCGATGGAATAGTTAGCATTATCATCAAAATGAATGGTTTTTTCTTCGAGCTTATAATATTTGTATGATTCTTGAAGCCCTAATCTTACATATTCTACAATTTTAAAAGAATCTTCAGTATACGAAATGGCTACTTCGTCTAATGTTGAATAAAACAAACGTACTTGCTCATTTATTAATTCTATATCTACTCTAGAAAAAAAAACTTCCTTCTTCACATGCTTTTTATCTCCAGACCAGCACAATACAAAGTATTCTTTAAAGACCTTGTACTGCGGATTAAAATCTTGGCGCTTATTCATAAAATCAAAAACTCCATCGAGGGTTAACTTAATATTGTTTTGAGCATGGTTCTCAATGGCAGCAACAATTTTAGAGTTAACGTCTTTTATTTCAATATCAAAAACTTTAGGCATACTCATACTGCCATCTCTAAAAAACACTGAGCCGCCATAATATTTCCAAATATTTTTTCTTAAAGAAGTAATTTTATCAATAGGTCTTATGGTTACTAAACCAACAACTTTATCATCTGGTAAGTGTGGAAATGGAATATTCTCATACTGAACAATTGGAGGGTTAGTGAGGTAGGCATTTATTAAATTCTGAATTTTACTATCATCAAAAAAATCGACACCAATAATTTTATTGTCCTCGTCCTCTACACCAATAACAATGTAAGAATTGTTTTTGGGGTTGCTGTTAGAAAGTGCGCAAATGTGTTTTAAAAACTTGGCTTTCCCTTCTTTAAAGCTTATGTCTATTTTTCGTTTTTTGTCATAGAAGCTGTTCTCATCGTTGTGAGCGAGAAGGTTTTTTATTAAGAGCCTCTTATTAATCATGTCTGTCATTCCTGCGAAGGCAGGAATCTTGTTATTTAGATTTCTTCACTATAGTAGAACTCGCCTGTGCTGTACAAAACATTAATACATCTGCAATATTAACATGAGCAGGTCTAGATACAGCAAAGTATATGACATCAGCCACATCTTCAGCTTGTAATGCTTTATAGCCTTTATAAACATTATCTGCGGCACTACCTCCTTTAAACCTAACTTCTGAGAATTCAGTTTCTACTAAACCAGGATTTATAGCACCTACTTTAATACCAAATGGATTTAAATCTATACGCATGCCTTCGGTAATTGCCAAAACAGCATGTTTACTTCCACAATACACATTGCCGTTAGGATAGACTTCTTTCCCAGCAGAAGAACCAATATTAATAATGTGTCCAGATTTGCGTTCAGTCATTCCGGGAATAATTGCTTTACTAACATAAAGTAAACCTTTTACATTTATATCCATCATAGCATCCCAATCATCTAAATTACCAGTTTGTATTGGGTCTAAACCATGTGCATTGCCAGCATTGTTGATAAGGATGTCTATAGTCTGAAATTCTTTTGGTAAAGATCCAATAGCTTCTAAAGTTGCTTCTCTGTCGCGAACATCAAAATTAAGAGTATGGACATCTGTTTCTTTTGATAAGGCTTTTTCAATACTATCTAAGCGTTGTTGTCTGCGACCACATAAGATTAGATTAATACCATGTTTTGCAAACAAATGCGCTGTTGCTCTACCAATGCCGCTTGTTGCTCCTGTTATTAATGCTGTTTTTTTCATAATTCTATTATTTTTGTGAGAGCAAGAATCTATTTAGTTAATTACTGTATTTTAAAACATGGATTTCCATCTTGGCAGAAAAAACAACTATGGTACCTTATGCCCTTGACAAGCCACCAAAATTAAAAACCAATCTTCTAGTTCTAGCTCAATTTTTGTTGCTTCAACAGCTTGCTTCAATCTATCTTTATTCGTTGTGCCAACTACTGGATGTATATAAGCAGGATGTTTCATAATCCAAGCTAATAATAATTGGTCCTCAGTGGCATTATATTTTTCCATTAATTGTCCAAGCTGTTTATGTATACGCCTGGTTTGTTCGTT
Organism: Winogradskyella echinorum; assembly: GCF_014297365.1. GTDB lineage: Bacteria > Bacteroidota > Bacteroidia > Flavobacteriales > Flavobacteriaceae > Winogradskyella > Winogradskyella echinorum. The sequence continues at coordinate 1,379,005 of NZ_JACOQD010000001.1, forward strand.
ATCTTCTCTAAACACTGAGCCTAATGGAGACCAAGCCATAGGTTTAATACCGCAAGTTTTCATATAATCTAAACTGCCATTATGCATTGCAGAATGTTCGGTTAGCGAAAACTCAATTTGATTGACATCAATATCTACTCTCAACCCAATCATGTCCATTTGAGATGGCGTAAAATTAGACACGCCAAAGTCTCTAATTTTACCCTCTTTTTTTAAAATGGTAATAGCTTCTGCAATCTCTTCTGTCACCATTAGAGGGCTAGGTCTGTGCAGTAATAATAAATCTAGATATTCCGTGTTGAGGTGTTGTAAGGATTGTTCAACAGACCAAATAATATAATCTTTATTATAGTCGTAGTGTTTAACCTTATTATTTCGGTTTTCACTTAAATATTGAATACCACATTTAGAAATTAGCTGAATTTCTTCACGCTTTATTCCAGAATCGGTAAAGGCTTTACCAAATTCTGCTTCGGTCGTGTAAGCACCATAAATATCGGCATGGTCAAATGTAGTTATCTTATTAGAAATACAATGATGCATTAAAGCTACCATGTCTTTTTTTGAAAGTTGTTTCCCCCAACTTCCCCAGGTCATGGTACCTGCAATTAATCGAGAATATGTCACTTATTTTTCAGTTTATGAGGGTTTTTTTGTAATTGGTGTATAAAAATACTCAAAACATAAAGAATAAAGTATTATTGGTAGTAATTATTCCATATCCCAAATTATGAAGCGTTTACAATCTTTAAAATTCCTTTTTTTTAGCGTCATTTTTATAGCTTGTTTTGCAAGCTGTACACCAGACGAAACTTATTCGAGGACTGAAGTGTCTAACATAAGCGTTAAGCTAAAAAGTACAATAGGAGACCTTAATAAAGTCTATGTTGAAATTGAAGATGTGCAATTAAAAGTAAAGGAAGATGATAATGCAACAAATGCATGGATAAGTCTTAATGCAGTTAATACAGGAACCTATAATATTTTCGATTTTAGAGAGCATTCAGAATTAGAGCTTGTAGATAATTTTGAAATAGAATCAACTTATATTTATGAGATTAGATTAGTGCTAGGTGACAATAGTTTTATAGACTTAAATAATACATTATATAGTTTAGATATTTTAAATTTAGGTAATGCAATACCTTCAAATTTGGTAAAAATAGAATTGTTACCTAATCGGTTATATGACTTTATTATTAATATAGATATCGATGAGTCCGTAAGCTTTAATGAAGATGAAAATATGATGGTTTTAAATCCAAAACTTTACACAGAAATAAGACAACTTAGATATTAATAATACTAATTTATGATTATTATGAAAAAAAGGCAGCACTTTGGTGTAGCCTTTCTTTTTTTAACCAAATGTTAACAGCAACTAACGAATAATTTTAACATTTTGCATCCTCGTAAAAAATACTTAAAAAAATCGCTCTTAAACTTTATAAATAATGGAAGAAACGAATACAATTGATATTAAATCAATTAATGAAAAGATAGAAAAAGAAAGTGCATTTGTTGACTTATTAATCTTAGAGATGAATAAGGTTATAGTTGGTCAAAAACACATGGTAGAGCGCCTTCTTATAGGCTTACTAGGTCGAGGACATATTTTACTAGAAGGTGTTCCTGGTTTAGCGAAAACTCTAGCAATTAACACATTATCAAAAGCTATTGATGCAAGTTTTAGTAGAGTTCAGTTTACACCAGATTTATTACCTGCAGATGTTGTTGGTACATTAATTTATAATATGAAATTGAATGACTTTTCGATTAAGAAAGGTCCAATCTTTGCAAATTTTGTCTTAGCGGATGAGATTAACAGAGCTCCCGCAAAAGTGCAATCCGCACTACTTGAGGCCATGCAAGAGAAACAGGTTACTATTGGAGATGAAACCTTTGTTTTAGATAAACCATTTTTAGTAATGGCTACTCAAAACCCTGTTGAGCAAGAAGGAACTTATCCTTTGCCAGAAGCTCAGGTAGACCGTTTTATGCTAAAAACTGTAATTGATTATCCAAAGATTGATGAGGAACAATTAATAATGAGAGCTAATTTAAAAAGGTGCTTGGGATAAAGTGAATCCTGTGGTTTCTATTTCTCAGATTTTAAAAGCTCAAGAAGCTGTTCGTGAGGTGTACATGGACGAAAAAATAGAAAAATATATATTAGATATCATTTTCGCTACACGTTATCCAGAAAAGTACAAACTTGGGGATTTAAAAGCTTTAATCTCTTTCGGAGCTTCACCTCGTGGAAGTATTAACTTAGCAACTGCTGCTAAATGTTATGCATTTATAAAAAGAAGAGGCTATGTAATTCCAGAAGATGTGCGTGCCGTAGTGTATGATGTACTTCGTCACAGAATTGGTATTACTTACGAAGCTGAAGCAGAAAATATAACTTCAGAAGACATTATCAATAAGATTGTAAACGAGATTGAAGTACCATAAATAGTTGTAAATAAATTAATATCAAGTAGTTGAAACTTACTTGAATGCTGATTTTATTAATTACAAACTGAAGACTGCTCACTGCAAACTGAATAAATGGATACTAAAGAACTTCTAAAAAAAGTACGAAAAATAGAGATTAAGACGCGTCGTTTGTCTGATCATATATTTGGAGGCGAATATCACTCTACCTTCAAAGGTCGTGGTATGACTTTTTCTGAAGTACGTCAATACCAATATGGTGATGATGTAAGAAATATTGATTGGAATGTTACTGCGCGTTACAATGAACCGTACATAAAGGTTTTCGAAGAAGAGCGAGAGCTAACGATGATGTTGTTAGCAGATGTTTCTGGTAGTAAATTATTTGGAACCAAAAATCAATTTAAAAACGAAATTGTAACAGAGATTGCTGCAACTTTAGCCTTTTCTGCAACTCAAAACAACGATAAAATAGGTTTAATTTTGTTTTCGGACGAAATAGAGCTTTATATTCCACCAAAAAAAGGGCGTTCTCATGTATTAAGAATTATTAGAGAACTTTTAGAATTTAAACCAAAAAGTAAAAAAACAAATATTGCAGAAGCTTTTAAATTCTTGTCTAACGTAATGAAGAAAAAAGCGATTGTTTTTGTATTGTCAGATTTTATTGCAGACGACTATAAGCAGAATTTAAAAATTGCTTCTGGCAGACACGATATTACAGGTATTAGGGTTTTTGATAAGCACGAAGCCGAAATTCCTAATTTAGGAATGGTACAAATGGAAGATGAAGAAACAGGAGAGTTAATGCTCGTAAATACGGCATCAAAACAAGTGAGAGTTAATTACGGTAAATTTTACAACGAAAAGGTTAACTATTTTAAAGATACGTTTACCAAATCTGGAGCTGGTACTATTGATTGTCGTGTAGATGAAAGCTACGTGAAAAAATTATTAGGTTATTTTAAACGAAGAGGTTAAATAGAGTTAGAAGTTAGAAGTTAGAAGTGAAAAGTAAAAAGTTAAATAGCGTCATTTTGGTAAGTAAACAAAGATTAGGTTTATCTATCATCTTTTTTCTCTTATCCCTTATCTCTTTTAGCCAGGTAAAAACAGAAGTCGATACTACAAAAATTAGAATTGGCGAACAAATCAACTATAAAATTAAAGTTGAAGCAGATTCTACAGCATTGGTTGTATTCCCAGAAGGGCAAACTTTTATGCCTTTAGAAAATGTAGAAGCCTTAAAAATAGATACCACAAAACAAGAAGCTAAATTCTTGTTGTCTAGAATATATAAACTCACTCAATTCGATTCTGGTTCTTATACAATTCCGAGACAAAAAGTAATTATTGGAGAAAAACCATTTTTTACAGACTCATTAAAAGTTGAAGTTAATTCCATAGAAGTAGATACAACAAAACAGAAACTTTACGATATTAAGCCCATTATTGAAGTAGAAAAAAGTGGAGGTAATTGGTGGAAATGGCTGTTAGGTATTTTGGCAGCAATAGCTTTAGTTGCGTTTTTATTGTACTGGTTTATTTGGAGAAAAAAACCGTTAACAGAGGAAGAAGAAATTGCGTTATTACCGCCATATGATCGTGCAAAATTGGCCTTAAAGAAATTAGATGAGAGCCAGTATTTAATCCGTTCTGAGGTTAAAGATTATTATTCAGAACTAACTTTTATTATTAGAAAATATCTCGACGAAAAAGTTTACGATCGTGCATTAGAAAGTACAACAGATCAACTTATTTCTAGACTTTTCTTATTAAAAGAAGGTAATCAAATAGATTTATCAAAAGACACTATAAAGAATCTTGAATCCATTTTAAAACGTGCTGATTTAGTGAAATTTGCAAAGTCAGCACCAGATACTGCATTAGCAGAAATGGATAAAGCAACTATAGATAAAGAAATAGATCGTGTAAAGGAAAGTTTACCAGAACCTACAGAAGAAGAAAAACTATTAGATAAACAATATAAAGAAGAACAAGAACGAAAAAAGAAACGTAAAAAGGTAATCCTTACTGTGGCTATTTCTGTATTCTTACTTATTGCTACGTTTGTTGGTTTTGGAATAAAATATGGTTTTGGTTACGTAAAAGATACTATTGTTGGACACGAAAGTAAAGAGCTATTAGAAGGAGACTGGGTAGAAAGTGCTTATGGATTTCCTCCAATTTTTATCGAGACACCTAAAGTTCTAAAACGAGAAGAAGTAGAGCTGCCAGATGAAGCTAAAGGTAAAATGAAAATTGCCATGTTTAGTTATGGAAGTTTAATGGAACGCTTTTATATTATTACAAGCACAACCAATTTAAATACACCTAAAAATGAAGATGCTGAAGCTGTAGAAGAGCAGAAAGCTATTAATATAAATACAGTAATTGAAGGGAATTTAAAGACATGGGAAGCCAAAGGTGTTAAAAATATCATTACAAAGAATGAACAGTTTATAACACCTAATGCTGCTGAAGGTCTAAAAACTTTCGGAACGGCAGAGTTTCCTGGTATAACAGAAGGTAGCTTTGAAAAAGGTAATTATGTTTTCTTGAGTTTCACAACCGAAAATGTAATTCAACAAATTGTAATTGTTTGGAGAGTAGATGACGTGTACGCAGAAGAAATGGTAGAGCGTATTATAGATTCAGTAGAATTAAAACCCGATGAAGCCGTTGAACAAGAAGAACAAGAACAATAATGATGTTTGATAATATAGAATTTTTAAATAAAGAATTGTTCTGGCTGTTATTGCTTATACCAATAGCAGTGATTTGGTATGTCTTTAAGCATAATAAGCAAACCGCTGAGTTAAAGATGTCGAGTATTCAAGGATTTAAAGTAACCTCTTCAATATGGTCTAAACTAAGACATTTGCTTTTTGCTCTGCGTTTAATTGCTCTAGGATTATTAATTACCGCATTAGCACGACCGAGAACTGTAGATGTTTCAACAAAAACAAAGACAACTCGAGGTATAGACATTGTAATGGCTATTGACGTATCTGCAAGTATGCTTGCTAAAGATTTATTGCCAAATAGACTAGAAGCTTTAAAAAAAGTTGCTGCAGATTTTATTGATGGTCGACCAAACGATAGAATTGGTCTAGTAGAATATGCGGGTGAAGCCTATACAAAAACACCAATTACTAGCGATAAGTCTATTGTATTACGCTCAATGAGAGATATAAAATATAATACAATTATAGAGGGTGGTACAGCTATTGGCATGGGCCTAGCAACTTCTGTAAACCGTTTAAAAGATAGTAGAGCTAAAAGTAAAGTGATAATTCTTTTAACTGACGGTGTTAATAATGGCGGATTTATTGACCCTAAAATTGCTAGTGAACTGGCTTTAGAATATGGTATTAAAGTATATACTATTGGTTTAGGAACGAATGGAACTGCATTATCACCAATATCTATAAACCCAAATGGAACATTTAGATATGGTCGTCAACAAGTAGAAATTGATGAAGAGCTTCTAAAAGAAATTGCCGAGGTTACTGGCGGGAAATATTTTAGGGCGACTAATAATAAAAAGTTGGCTGAGATTTATAATGAAATTAATAAGCTCGAAAAAACTGAAGTAGAAGAAAAGAAGTATTATAATTATGAAGAAAAGTATAGGCCAATAGTGTTACTAGCTGGTTTACTTTTGTTAATTGAATTATTATTAAGAAACACAATATTTAGAAGCTTTGTTTAGACTCGATGAAAAAATATGGTTTTGGACGTTACTGGCTATTCCGGTAATAATTTTGCTGTTTGTATTGCTTCAAATATGGAGACGATCTGCTCAGAAAAAATTTGCGGATTCGGGCTTGTTAAAACGATTGAGTCCTAATCAATCGTTATTTAAAAGTATATTAAAAGTAGTGGTGCTTTGTGGTGCTTTTGCGTGTTTGTCATTAGCATTAGTAAACCCTAAAATTGGCACAAAATTAGAGACAGTGCGTAGTCAAGGAGTAGATATTGTTTTTGCAGTAGATGTTTCTAAAAGTATGCTTGCAGAAGATATTGCGCCAAACCGACTAGAAAAATCTAAGCAACTAGTTACTCAAATTATCAATAGTTTAGCTAGTGATCGTGTTGGGATTATAGCCTATGCAGGTAAAGCATTTCCGCAATTACCAATTACAACAGATTATGCATCTGCTAAAATGTTTTTGCAAAATATGAATACAGACATGCTCTCTTCACAAGGAACAGCAATTCATGAAGCCATTCAGTTGGCAAAAACTTATTACGATGACGAAGAGCAAACAAATAGAGTGCTCATCATTATTTCAGACGGCGAAGATCATGGAGGTGAAGCAGTTGACATTGCAGAAGAGGCCAATGAAGAAGGCATTAGAATTTTAACAATTGGAGTTGGTGATACTAAAGGTGGTCCAATACCAATAAAGCGAAACGGTGTCGTTTTAAATTATAAAAAAGATAAAAACGGAGAAACTGTAATAACACGTTTAGATGAAACAACTTTAAAAGAAATAGCAACCGAAACTAATGGTATATATATTAATGGTAGAAATACAAACGAAGTTGTGGATACTATTAAAGATGTTTTAGATAAAATGGATAAGAAGGAATTTGAGTCTAAACAAATTGCAGATTTCAAAGATCAGTTTCAATGGTTTTTAGGATTAGGAATTCTATTATTATTTATAGATATATTTTTCCTAGAACGAAAAACAGAATGGTTAAAAAAATTGAACTTATTTAATGAAGCATCAATATAAATCACAAGTATTAGCTAATTAAAATTTTTAGATTTATTTTAACGCTAAATCATAAAAGGCTTTATTAATTTAGAGTTTAAGACAATAATAAAAAAAGCATGAAATTATATATAGCACTTATAACGCTCTTAATTGGAAGCTTCGGGATTGCCCAGCAAGTAGACAAAGCGCAATTAAAAGCTAAACAAAAAGCAACGAACTTAGTTTATAAAGCTAATGAGTTGATTGATGAGGATAATTACATTGAAGCCGAAATGGAATATAGAAAAGCCATTTCAGAAGCTCCAAATAAAACGGTTGGAGCGTACAACTTAGCACATTCATATTTTAGAAAAGGTAGTTTTGATGAGGCATTATACAGAAGTCAAGAAGCAGCTAAGAATGCTACTACTAAAGACGAAAAACACAGAGCATATCACAATATCGGTAATATTTTAATGCAAAATGAATTATGTAAAGAAGCCGTTGAAGCTTTTAAAGATGCCTTAAGAAACAACCCAAACGACGAAGAAACTCGCTATAATTATGCTTTAGCTAAGGAATGTGCAGAGCAGCAAAAAGATGGTGGTGGAGAAGATGACAAAAAGGACGAGGATAAAGAAGAAGAAAAAGATAAAGAAGAAGACCAAAAGAAGGAAGACGAAAATAAAAAAGAACAAGATAAAAAAGACGAAGGCGATAAGGACAAAAAGGAAGGAGATAAAGAGGAAGATGAAAACGGAAAGCCAAAGGATGATAAAAAAGATGATGGTAAAGGTGATAAAGAAGATAAGAATCAAAAGCCAAAACCAAAACCAGGACAAATGTCTCCGCAGCAGATAAAAAATATTTTAGAAGCTATGCAAAACCAAGAGCAAAAAGTGCAGGAAAAAATTAATGCCGAAAAACAAAAAGGAGCAAAAATAAAAACTGAAAAAGACTGGTAAAAACGAATGACGATTGTTGAATTACGAATTTTGATTTAATGTCCTCGTAAATCGCAAATCTAAAATCGTAAATTGAATGAAACTCACAAAACACATATCAATTTTATTTTTAGTACTTGCTACAAGTATAGCTTCTGCACAAGTTAAGTTTGAAGCTAAAGTAAGCAAGAAGAAACTTGGTGTAAACGAACGTTTACGAATAGATTTTGAAATGAATCAAGATGGTGACAACTTTGTACCACCTAGCTTTAAAGATTTTACTGTAGTTGGAGGTCCTAACACATCTTTAATGAATTCTTATGCAAATGGTAAAAAGACCTATTCAAAAACCTATAGTTATTTTTTAGCACCTAAAAAGAGAGGTACATTTACAATTAAACAAGCAACTATTGAGATTGATGGTGAAACCTATAAAACGTTTCCAATAACGGTTACTGTTACAGCCGCAGTTGATAGGCCAAATGGTGCGCCAGATGCTTCAGATATTGCCTCAGATAATATTCACTTAGTAGCTGAGGTTTCTAATTCAAATCCGTACCTAAATGAAGCCATTACAGTGGTTTATAAGTTGTATGTTTCTAAAGAAACTGGTGTAAGTGGTTGGTCAGAAAAAGATAGCCCAAGGTATAATGATTTTTGGAATCAGAATATAGAAGTAAAAGGGTTTCCTACGCAGAGAGGACAGTATAAAGGGGAAGATTATAGATATGTTGTAGTGCGTAAAACTGTACTTTATCCCCAAAAAACAGGTAAATTAAAGTTAGAGCCTTTAGTGTTAGAAGTTATGGTAGAAGTACCAACAGGAAGAGCTAATATATTTGGCCAGCAAATGATGACCCAAGTGCCACAAACTGTCACAGCTGGCAGTAGAACGATTAACGTAAAACAATTACCGGAAGAAGGTAAACCTTCAGATTTTAAAGGTGCTGTAGGTGATTTCGATTTTAATATTACAACAACCAAAACTCAATTGAATGCCACAGAATCGCTTCAAGCTAAAGTAGAAGTTACAGGAAAAGGAAATTTAAAATTATTTGAATTACCTAAATTAACTGTTCCGAGTTCTTTAGAGGTATACGAACCAGAACACAAAGAAAACGTTCGCACTAATTTAAGTGGTATGCGAGGAAGTATTTCAGACACTTATACACTTGTTCCTCAGTATCGTGGAAAATATCCCGTGCCAACAATTTCATTTTCATATTTCGATTTAAAAACCGAAAGTTATAAGCGTATAACTTCAGATGAAATTGTAATTGATGTATTAGAAGGGCCAACAGCGGCTAATAATAGTGAAAATGCAACTGTGGCAAATACTAAACAAACAGTAACATCCAATAATAATACATTTGCATTTATAAAAACATCATCAAATTGGGTGAGTACGCTTAATCAACCGTTTTTTAAGTCAACTGGGTTTTGGTCTATGTTATTACTTCCTTTTTTAGCTATACCTCTAGCCATAGTTATTAGAAGGAAAAAGGACGAGCGTGATGCTGATGTAACTGGTAATCGTATAAGAAAAGCAGACCGATTGGCTAAGAAATACCTTGGTGCTGCCAAAAAAGCTTTAGGGCAAAAAGAAGCATTTTACGAAGCTTTAGAAAGAGCACTTCATAATTACTTAAAGGCAAAATTAAATATTGAAACTAGCGATTTTAATAAAGAAAAAATTGAAAACCTTCTTGGAGAAAGACAAATAGAAGAGAATGTTGTTTCAGATTTTATTTCAATATTAGAAAACTGTGAATTGGCACGATATACACCAATTACGCAAGTTACCATGCAAAACGATTATGATAAAGCGGCAAAAACGATTTCATTAATTGATAAACAAATGAGGTAATATGAGAGCATTCGCAGTAATAGTTGTATGTTGTTTTAGTTTATTTGGAATTTCTCAAAATGACCAACGTTTTGAAGAGGCTAACGCATTATATAATGATGGTAAATATGCAGAAGCAGTTGATAAATATGAAGCCATATTAGATTCAGACATGCATTCTGCTGAGTTGTATTTTAATTTAGGCAATGCTAATTATAAACTCAATAATATAGCTCCGAGTATATATTATTATGAAAAAGCACTTCTACTAAGCCCAAATGATCAAGACATAAAAAATAATTTGGCTTTTGCACAAAACATGACCATAGATGCGATTGATAAAGTGCCCGAAGTTGGATTTTCTAGAATTATTAAGAACATAATAAATACCTTTAGCACAGATACATGGGCAAAGATTGCTGTAAGTGCGGCGCTTTTGTTTGTATTACTATTTTTAGTTTACCATTTTTCTTATACTACTTCAAAAAAACGAATAGCTTTTATAACTAGTGTTTTAAGTTTATTGCTGACTTGTTTTTCGGTAGCTATGGCGTTTCAAAAAAATAGTTTAAATAAAAAAGATAATCCAGCGATTGTTTTTGAACAAGAAAGTAGAGTTAAATCGGAAGCAAATAAAACAAGTGAAGAAGTGTTTAGACTGCACGAAGGTACCAAAGTACAAATATTAGAGACGTATAAGGATTGGAAAAAAATTAAGATTTCAGACAACTCTACAGGATGGTTACCTGCCAAAGATTTAAAACTGTTAAAGGATTTTTAGAGATTATTTAACAGAATGTTAAATACTTAATATTATATTTACGGCTTATGTTTAGCCAATCAAAATATAGAATAGCTGTTATATTAACCATATTATTTATGGCACTAATTTCAGCACCTACTATAATTCTATCTTTGGACGACACATATGATGTTTCATGCTTTTATAGTATAAACGAGGAAGAAGAAAACGAAAACTTAAAGCTGGTTTTTGAAAAAATTAGCCTTGATCCTGAATTTTTAATTGAGGATAATGTTAATTCACATCTTATAGGATATACGTTTAAACACTATCCTAAGCCTCATCTTAATCTAATATCACCACCACCCGATTTTATTTAATATTTATTCGTTGGACATTTTGTCCCCTTAAAAAATATTAAAATTACTATTGAATTCTTTTCAATAGAGAAAAATCATTATTACAAATGTTTAAAACATTAAAAAACGACATACCAGCGAGTATTGTCGTATTCTTTGTTGCATTACCATTATGTTTAGGTATTGCATTGGCCAGTGGAGCACCATTATTTTCAGGATTAATTGCGGGTATTATTGGAGGTATTGTTGTGGGCTCTTTAAGTGGTTCTAAAATTGGAGTTAGTGGACCAGCCGCTGGTTTGGCAGCTATAGTATTAACCGCAATAGGTACTTTAGGAGGTTATGAAAATTTCTTAGTCGCTGTTGTACTAGGAGGAATTATTCAGTTACTCTTTGGTGTGCTAAAAGCTGGTATTATTGGTTATTATTTTCCATCATCAGTGATTAAAGGTATGCTGACAGGTATCGGTATTATTATTATTTTAAAACAAATACCTCATTTTTTTGGGTATGATGCAGAACCAGAAGGAGCTTCTAGCTTTATGGAAATGTCTGGTGAAAACACGTTCTCAGCTCTTTGGAATATCTTTGATAATATTATCGTTGGTTCTATGGTGATCGGCTTTATATCGCTAGGTATTTTATTACTGTGGAGTAATGTTTTAGTTAAAAAAGGAAAAATATTCGAAATTGTTCAAGGGCCATTAGTTGCGGTTGTTGTAGGTATAATATTTTATGTTATAACACAGTCTAACGAGAGTTTAGCAATTGCACAATCTCACTTAGTTAGTGTACCAGTTCCTGATGATTTCGATTCATTTATAGGTCAATTTAGCTTCCCTAATTTTGCTGAGATTACAAATCCTGAAGTTTGGGTTGTAGCATTCACAATTGCGTTAGTAGCAAGTTTAGAAACTTTACTGTGTGTAGAGGCAACGGATAAGTTAGATCCAGATAAAAATGTAACACCAACAAATAGAGAGTTGTTAGCTCAGGGAACAGGAAATGTAATTTCAGGATTAATAGGTGGTCTTCCTATAACACAAGTTATTGTAAGAAGTTCTGCGAACATACAATCTGGTGGTAAAAGTAAAATGTCTGCAATTATACATGGTTTCTTATTATTAATTTCAGTAATTCTAATACCAAGATTATTAAACATGATACCGCTGTCTGTATTAGCTGCTGTTTTATTAATTGTTGGTTATAAATTGGCAAAACCGTCATTGTTTAAAAAAATGTATGATCTAGGTTGGAAACAATCAGTTCCGTTTTTTGTAACTGTTTTAGGTATTGTATTTACCGATTTATTGGTAGGTATTGGCTTAGGATTAGCTGTAGGTATTGTTGTTATACTAATTAAGAGTTACCAAAACTCTCATTTTCTTCATATCGAAGACAAGAGCAACGGAAAACATAAAATTAAGATGACACTTGCTGAAGAGGTTACATTTTTTAATAAAGGAGCCATTTTAAAAGAGTTAGAAAGTTTACCAAGAGACACATTCTTAGAATTAGATGTAAGAGAAACAAGATATCTTGATAATGATATTATAGAGATTCTAGATGACTTTGCATTTAAGGCAAAAGAAAGAAATATAGATATAAAGTTGATTTCAGAACGAGGTACTATTGAAAATCCAGATAGTTTTATTGAATTCTTTAAATTAAGACCTAAAACAGCCTAATTAAATAAAACATTATGGAAAATGATAAATATAAAATTTTAGTCCTTTCAGACTTAAAGAGAAACTCTAGTACAACTTTAAAAAATAGTGTGAGTTTAGCAAAAATGATTGATGCGGATTTACAACTTTTTCATGTTAAAAAACACACAGAAATCGTAACTAGAGAAAATCAGTTGTCTGCAATGCGAAGTATAAATGAGGCTTTTATTAAAACTAAAAATAAAATAATAGGATTAATTGACCCGCTTTCAAAATCATACGATATAGACATTGATTATAATTTTTCATTTGGAAATTTAAAAGATGAAATAAGAAATTCTATCAAAAATTCTAAACCAGATATAATTGTATTAGGGCAAAGAGATTCTAAACCTTTAAAATTAGTTGGTGATAGTATAACTAGTTTTATACTAAAAGAATTTGATGGTATTGTAATGATTTCATCTCCAAATAATGTGTTAGAACCTAATGAAAAAATGACCTTAGGAGTTTTAAATGGTTCTAAAAAGATATTTGATACTAAAATGTCTAAAAATTTAGTGTCTCATACTTCAACTCCATTAAAATCATTTAAAGTAGTTGATTTTCAGAGTGAATCAAAACCTGCGTCTACGTTAAATGAAGAAAAAATGGTGGAATATGTTTTTGAGAAAAATGCCAATACAATAACTACGCTTTCTTCATACCTATTAAAAAGTAAGATTAATTTATTATGTGTGGATAGAAATAAAAATGAAACAAAGAATATCACAAATACAGTAACTCCTTTAAAACAAGTGGTAGGTAAATTGGATGTTTCGTTATTGGTTTCGAGAGCGTAAAAAATAATAGTTTTAAATTAAAATCAATCGTTTATGCACAGACAAATGCCAATGAATAAATTGAAAAATAAGCTAGGAATAGTTATGATAGCATTTTTACTATCGTTACCTAGTTTAATGAATGCTCAAGATAGTAATTTAGGTAATTGGCTTATATATATTGGAAATAAACAACTTAATGATAAATGGAATATCCATAACGAGGTACAATACAGAAATTATAATGCAGCTGGTGATTTAGAGCAGTTATTATTACGAACTGGTTTGGGCTATAATATTACTGCAAATTCAAATATTTTACTTGGTTATGGTTATATTCTATCGGAAAATTATATTGGCGATTCTGATGATAAAGTATCCGTAAATGAACATCGTATTTTTCAACAGTTTACAACAAAACAAAAAATTGGTAAGGTAGGTTTAAGCCATCGTTACCGATTTGAACAGCGTTTTGTAGAAGACGATTTTAGAATGCGTTTACGTTACTTTTTAGGACTTAATATTCCGTTACAGTACAAAGAAGATGCAAAAAATCCATTATATCTTTCTATTTATAATGAGATATTTTTAAATACGGAATCTTCAGTATTTGACAGAAATAGAGTTTACGGAGGTTTGGGATATAAATTTTCAAAAAATCTTAGGCTAGAGTTAGGTTATATGAATCAATTTTTTGAAACATCTGGTAGAGATCAAATTAATTTAATTGCATTCGTCAATTTTTAACTTAAGTTCTAACCTTAACTATTATTTGTTTAAATTTAAAAAAAAGGTATAAATAAACTATGAAGGACTTATTTAAACACATTAAAGGTGATGCATTTGGTGGTATCACGGCAGGGATTGTAGCTCTGCCTTTGGCATTAGCATTTGGTGTGTCTTCTGGCTTAGGGCCAGAAGCAGGTCTTTATGGAGCCATATTTATAAGTTTTTTTGCGGCCCTTTTTGGTGGAACTAACACGCAAATTTCTGGGCCAACTGCACCTATGACAGCTGTAAGTATGGTTGTTATTGCTGGAATTGTAGCCGCTAATGATGGTAGTGTAGAAAAAGCATTACCAGCTATTTTAACGGTTTTCTTGTTAGCAGGTTTAATACAAATTGGCTTAGGATTAATGGGTGTGGGAAAATATATAAGATACATTCCTTACCCAGTAGTTTCTGGTTTTATGACTGCAATTGGTGTAATTATCTTACTCACACAGATTTTACCTTCTTTAGGTTATAACCCAAAAGAAGATACAGAATTTGTAAATAAATTTAAACCGCAAGCAGAAGAAGTTATTCTAGAAAATATTTTAAAGGATGAGGCTGGTGAAGGAATTTTAGTACTAGAAGACTTTAAAGAAACCATAGAACGCGCTGGTAAAATAACACCAGAGCAAATTTTAACCGAATCTAAAACACTAGCTGCAAAAGAAGCTTCGGGCACTATAGGTGCTATAAAGGTTTTACCAAGAGCTTTAAAAAATATTAAATGGTTAGAGCTAATATTAGCTTTAGGTACAATTTTTATTATTTATGGCTTTAAACGGATTACTACTAAGATTCCTAGTACATTAGTTGCATTAGTAGTTATGTCTGGTATTGCTTATGGTTTTAACTTGGCTTATTTACCAATTTCAGAAATACCAAGTGGTATTCCAGTACCTAAATTAGAAATGTTCTCTAATTTTAGCTTAAGTAGTATTTCACCATATATATTTACAGCACTTGCGCTGTCATTATTAGGTGCAATAGATTCATTGTTAACAAGTGTTGTTGCCGATAATATGACAAAAACCAAGCATAAGCCTAATAAAGAGCTAATTGGGCAAGGTATTGGTAATAGTATTGCTTCAATATTTGGTGGTATTCCTGGTGCAGGCGCAACAATAAGAACTGTTGTAAATATTAATGCTGGAGGTAAAACAAAACTATCAGGAATGATAGCTGGCATTATGCTTTTAGTTATAATGTTAGCCTTGGCACCTGTGGCATCAAAAATACCAGCAGCTGTATTAGCAGGTATATTAATAACTGTTGGTATTGGTGTAATGGATTACAAAGGACTTAAAGCAATTCCGAGTTTACCAAAAGACATTTCTATTTCTCTTTTTAAATTCTTTAAAATAAGGTTAAGCTCAGAAGTATTAATTATGTTAGTTGTATTGGTACTTTCAACCTTTTGGGATTTAATTTATGCGGTAGGTATAGGTTTAGTAATAGCGTCATTAATGTTCATGAAAAAAATTGGGGATTTAACAGCAGAACGTTCTGATGTAAAATCTTTAAAAGAAGAAGCATGGGCAGATGAAGGTAATTTTCCTGAAAATTTAAAAGAAGAAGTGTTTATTAAGCATGTTAAGGGACCACTCTTCTTCGGTTCTACCAGCGATTTTCAAGCTTTAACAGAACAAATTCCTAAAACAGCCAAAACTGTTATTTTACGATTAGGAAGAATGCAGTATATGGATCAATCTGGTTTGTATGCGATGGAGGATATGTTACAAGAATTAAAAAAGGATGATGTTGAAGTTTTATTCGTTGGTCTCTTAAAACAGCCGCGTTATATGATGGAACGCATTGATATTATTCCAGATTTTATTCCGAATGAACATATTTTCAAAGATTTTAAAACCTGTTTAAAATGGGTAAAAGAAAATGTAAAAGATAAATATTAAAAACAATAAAAATGAAAGCACATACTAAAGAAACACAAGCAACAATGACCCCAGAAAAAGCTCTGGAATTTTTAAAAGAAGGTAATATTAGGTTTCAGAATAACCTTAAAGCCAATAGAAATTTACTTGAACAAGTAAATGACACTGCAGATGGTCAGTTTCCTTTTGCAACAATTTTAAGTTGTATTGACTCTAGAGTTTCTGCTGAATTAGTATTCGATCAAGGGTTAGGAGACATATTTAGTGTAAGAATTGCAGGTAACTTTGTTAATCAAGACATTTTAGGAAGTATGGAGTTTGCCTGTAAATTGGCCGGTACTAAATTAATTGTTGTATTAGGACATACAAGTTGTGGTGCAATAAAAGGTGCTTGTGATCATGCTAGAATGGGTAATCTAACTACTTTAATTAATAAAATTGAACCAGCGGTTTATGCTGTAGAAGAACCTAGCGATGAGTCTAAACGAAATTCTTCAAATTTAGAATTTGTAGATGCTGTCTCTAAAAAAAATGTTGAAATGACTCTAGAGAATATTAAGAATCAGAGTGTTATTCTAAACGAAATGGAAAAAGATGGCGAAATTAAAATAGTAGGTGGTATGTATAACATTAGTACCGGAGAAGTAGAGTTTTATTCTTAAAAATTGTATGCTATAAGTTTAAAGCCATTCGCAAGAGTGGCTTTTTTATGCTTCTTCGTCATTCGTTTCCTCTTCAGATTCACTTTTAATAAGATTAGGGAAAATCATAGGAGCCAAAGATTTTACAGGCTCATAAAGCACACTTTCTTCCAAATCTTCTTTTTCCATAAATGGAAGCGTATTATTTAATTTATTGAAAACAATTAGTAGTACACTTAAAATCAAGCCTATTTTTAGTGCTCCAAAAATACCACCAGCTAATTTATTTATGATACCTAAAGCTGCAAAATCGGCTAATTTAGTTAGTGCTTTTCCGGCTAAACTAATGGCTAATACAATAAGTACAAAAGTTATGGCAAAGGCAACAATATTAATGGTTTTTTCTGCCCAGTCTACCTTAGATTCTAAAAACTCAGCTGCAAATCCACTAAAGTGTATAGCTCCATACACACCCAAAACTAAGGCAACTAAAGAAGCAACTTCAACAAAAAGCCCTTTCATGGCTCCTCTAATTAGCCCAAATAATAATAGGGCTCCCAAAACAATATCAATGATACTCATAATACTAGCGGTTTTAGCAAATATAAATTAACTTTGCCAATTCTATAACGCAGATTGTGTTAGATAAATTATGGCAAGAGACGAGGAATTAAAAAAACGATGGGATTTAGTGGTAGAAAAACTTTCTAACCAATTCGCAGATGGTGATAAATTAGATCTAGATTCAATTATATATCTTATTGGTGTTCAAGAACTTGGGCAAATACATAGAGAATATAAAAAAGACCACAAACTAGATTTAATGCATATAGCCATTTGTAAAGTCTTAGAGCCTTATGGTTTTTATGAATTTGATTTTGTAGATGACGATGGTTGGCCACATTATAAGGTTAAAGCACAATTACCACATTTAAAAGCTGGCGAACAAAGTATTTTAATGAAAGAAGCCATTGTTAACTATTTTATAGAAACAGAATATATCAGTTAAGATTTTTTAAATTTGCAGATTGAATTAAGGATATCATGATAGATAAGATAAAAGAGCTCATAGCAGAAGCCGAAAGTTTTAAAGCACAATCTAAAGAAGAGGTTGAAGCATTTAGAATAAAATATTTAGGGTCTAAAGGACTTTTAAAACAATATTTTGCTGAGTTTAAAAATGTTGCTAACGACCAAAAAAAAGAATTTGGTCAGACTATCAATGAGCTTAAGAAAACTGCAGAAAATAAAGTTAATACTTTAAAAGAAGCTTTTGAAAATCAGGAGGAAGAAAATAGTGTGTATGGAGACTTATCGCGTCCTGGTGAGCCGATTGCTTTAGGAGCTAGACATCCTATTTCTATTGTAAAGAATCAGATTATAGATATCTTTTCTCGTATAGGTTTTAATGTAAGTGAAGGGCCAGAAATAGAAGACGACTGGCATAATTTTACAGCATTAAACTTGCCCGAATACCATCCGGCAAGAGATATGCAGGATACCTTTTTTATTCAAACCGATCCAGATATTTTATTACGTACGCATACCAGTTCGGTACAAGTACGTTATATGGAAAATAATAAACCACCTATCAGAACAATTTCACCAGGTCGTGTTTATAGAAATGAAGCGATTTCCGCACGTTCGCATTGTTTCTTCCACCAAGTTGAAGGTTTATATATTGATAAGGATGTGAGTTTTGCAGATTTAAAGCAAACACTTCAATATTTTACTACTGAGATGTTTGGTAAATCTAAGATTAGATTACGTCCATCCTACTTTCCGTTTACGGAGCCAAGTGCTGAGGTAGATGTGTATTGGGGTTTAGAAACCGAAACTGACTACAAAATAACCAAAGGAACAGGATGGTTAGAGATTATGGGTTGTGGCATGGTAGATCCTAATGTTTTAGAAAATTGTGGTATTGACTCTAAAGAATACTCTGGTTTTGCTTTTGGTATGGGAATAGACCGTATTGCGATGTTACTTAACCAAATTAGTGATATTCGTTTATTAAGCGAAAATGATGTGCGTTTCTTAGAGCAGTTTAAATCTTCATTATAATTTCTTTTGAAAAAAGATATTAAAATACCAGATGTAAAAGACGTACATGTTGCGGTTGTGCAAGAACAGCATCCAGAATATAAAACGCAAGATTGGAATGCCTACATCATTAATAACTCTGATAAAGATTTAGAAACAGTTCTCATTGTGTCTCAAGGCTATTCTGAAAAAAAAATGACACCTCCAATGCGTCATACTTTGGCTAAATTGCCAGCAAGAAGCTATGCTAAAATAGAATACTTACAAGAAAAGGTACTAGAGTTAAATAACGAGTTTAAGATTACTTTTTTTGAAGGCAACCAGATGTATGACAAGTCGTACTTATTTAGAAAGAACACTATTAATCTAAAGGCTTTACAGACTGTTCCTTTAATGCAGCTGAAGGGAGTTTTGGTGAAGTAGAAGCTGTAATTTTTTTTATTCCAAATATAAGACCACTAATGAATGCTATGCATAAAAATGCAAGTGCAACCATTTCTAATGTTTCTATCTTGTTCTCGTTGACAATGTAGAAAATTAAAAAGCCTAGAATAGTTTGATTAAAAACTAAAATTAAAGGCTGCTTAATTTCAATTTTCCTTAGCTCTATATCTTTAATTACATAGGTGTTAGAAAAACTATCGTGTATGGCACGTTCATCATCACTAACACCAGATAATATGCTAATAAAACGACTTAGTGTTCTTATTAAAAGTTGTATGATCGTTGGTGGATTTCCACTACTAGTAACAACTTTTGTTTGTGTTTGATATTTCCCAGGAGTTCTTCCTAAAGCTAATTCAAAACCAAAATAATAAAGAAATCTAACAAACAGATACATTAAAAAGGCGACTTTATAACTTTCAAATGTTAGGTAAGCAACCAGTAATCCAAAAAAAGAAGAGATGATAAAATCAATGATTAAATTTTCACCACGACTCTCTTCATTGGCAAGATTAAGATTCTTGTACTTTTGGTTCGTAATTTTCATTAATCCAACTTCTCAGTTAACTTCTTAAATACTTTCTTAGGATTTTTATTCTCATAAAGCACGTCATACACAGCATTTATAATTGGTAATTTAGTCTTTTTGCTGTTTTTTTCGTTTAGTAAAAAGGCACTTTTAGTGGCATAATAACCTTCTGCTACCATATTCATTTCCATTTGTGCAGACTTTACAGTGTAGCCTTTGCCAATCATGTTACCGAACATTCTGTTTCTAGAAAACACGGAATAACCTGTAACCAATAAATCTCCTAAATAGGCTGAGTTATTGATGTTTCGTTTCATTTTGTGCATCTTTTTTATAAAACGCTTCATTTCTCTAATAGCATTGCTCATCAATACACTCTGAAAGTTGTCTCCATAGCCTAAGCCATGAGCAATTCCGGCAGCAATAGCATAAATATTTTTCAGCATTACAGCGTACTCTACACCAATAATATCATCACTAATTTTTGTTTTAATATAATCACTCGATAAATTATCTGCTATAGCTTGCGCTTTTTCTGCATCTGCACAAGAAATGGTTAAATAAGATAACCGCTCTAAAGCAACCTCTTCTGCATGGCAAGGACCAGCAATAACCGCTATATTCTCAAAAGGAATTTTATAAATATCATGAAAATGCTCACCTACCAATAAACCAGTTTCTGGGATTATACCTTTTACAGCTGAGACCAAAACTTTATTACTAATATCTGTAGTGAGTTTTTCTAATTCGCTATGCATAAATGCAGACGGAATAACAAAAATGAGCACATCTGCCCAATCTGCCATTTCATTTATATCATTGCTGAGCCTTAACTGTTCTGTATGAAACTCAACCGAACTTAAATAACTAGGATTATGTTGTTCTTTTAATATATGTTCTTTGGTATAAACACTTCGCATATACCAACCAACTTCATCTAAGTTTTCGCAAAGCATTTTTACAATGGCTGTTGCCCAACTTCCAGCTCCAAAAACAGCATATTTTGTGGTACTACTCATAGATTTTTGTGTCGATTATATATTTCAAAAGTAAGGAAACTTTTGTTATTTCTCTGTTATTTTGATTGCTGTTGAGAAACGATGTATTCTATTATAATTGCATATTAACTACCCTCAATATAACAGCATGGAAAAGATAAAAATTAATTTTTGGCACGCGTTTTGAAATTACCTTAGTAACAACCCTAAAAACGAAAGATTATGAAGACATTAAAATTACTACTAGGATTTGCACTAAGTGCAGCATTGTTTACCTCATGTTATGTTGAGGAAGCACATATTAATGATAACCCAAGAGTTTCTTTAAATCAATTATTAAATTCTTACGATTTATGGTATGTAGATATTAATGCTACTCAAGGTTATGGTGAAACACAGTTTCTACAAATTGCCTTTACGTTGAGTTTTGATAATGGTCGTTTATACGCTAACAATAATTTAGTTGGTATAGGTAGTCAAGGTAATGGTTATGGAGTACAAATAGGTAATTATAGTGCTTATGATATGATATTGGATGTTGACCATGTTATTGATGGTTTTGATAGTTTCGATGTTTATCAGGTAGATTATAACACCATTGAGTTATATAATCCATATAATGATACCTCATACTTTTTAGATGGTTACCAACGATCAACATTTGATTATGATATGGTATTCTATGATAATATTCATTATTTCTTACAAGAGTACGAGGCTTGGGAAAAAACCTATACAAGTAATTTTGGTGCACTAAATGAGTTTGATAATGAAAACTACTTGCAGTTTTTATCTGGTGGTAACGACTCTACATTTAGAAGCTCGCAAGATGAAAATGTATACAATACAGATAACATTTATTGGGATTATACAGGAGAATATGGTGTAGGAAATGTTAGTGGAAATATGTACCTAAAAACATTAACATTAGATTATGATTTCTTTGACAATGAATTCTTTGAACTCAGCGTTATAGATGATAGTACAATTGAATTGCTGCATGCAGATTCTGGTACAGTTTACGAATTTTCAGGTAGAGCTTACATAGCTTATTATAGAAGTTCTGATACACAAGGTAAAATTACCAAGCAATTAGATAAACCTAAGAAGCGTAAGCAAAAATCTAAAAAGGTTGAAAACCTAAGAGAAAATACAAGAATTAGAAGCTAAATTTTGGTTGGTTATTTAGTTTCAAAACGCTCAGATAAAACACTTGTTTTACTGAGCGTTTTTCTTTTATATAATTGATTTAGCTACTATTGATTATACCAAAAACATTAAATCTTATTTTGATGATTGAATTGCAAATACAAAAGATTTTCACCAACTTTACAAATACACGTTAAACGAAATACTAATAAATACTAACATCATGGGATTATTTTCATTTATTAAAAATGCAGGCGCCAAAGTTTTTGGCATTGGTAAAACAACAGAAGAAGAGGCTTCGGAGGCTAAAGCTGCAGCAGAAGCAAAGGAACTTAGAATAGAAGAAGCTGCTGCTCGAAATTTAGAAGAAACTATTGTAGATTTAGGTTTGCAAGTAGAAAATCTTAATGTATTTGTAGATGATGAAATGGCAAGAGTATCTGGTAAGGCTTACAATCAGGCTACAAAAGAAAAAGTAGTTTTAGTAATAGGAAACACAGCAGGAATTGCAATAGTTGATGATCAAATGACAGTGGAGCATGTTGAGCCAGAAGCACAATTTCATACTGTAGAAAGCGGAGATACTTTAGGCAAAATTGCAAAGCATTATTACGGAAATGCAATGAAATACCCCGAAATTTTTGAGGCTAATAAACCAATGCTTAAAGATCCCGATAAGATTTATCCTGGGCAAGTTCTAAGGATTCCGCATTTGGATTAATTAAAATTCATAAAAAAACCTGCAAATGTAAATAAGCAGGTTTTTTATTTTTTGACAAATGAATTTATAGACTTTTTAGAACAACTTCTAAAGCCTCATAATCATAAGGTTTAGCCATAATAATCTTAGAACTACTAAGTAAAAAATACATTGGTGTTGCAGCTACTCCATAGGTTTTTACAATTGGGTTGTCCCATTTTCCTAAACCTATATTATGAATAAAGTTTGGATACTTTTTTATTTCTTCAGTCCAATCTTTGGTGTTATCTTCTAAACCAAAAGCAACAACCTTTAATTTAGGATATTGTGCTACTAATTCTTTTACTTTAGGCAATTCATTTAAACAGTGACCACATCCACTACTCCAAAAAATAAGAAGATAATTTTCTGAACCTTCTAATTGATGTAAACTTGTGTTTTTATCGTTAGAAGCAATTTCAAAATCTGGTGCTTTAGTACCAATAGAGGTGTTTTTATAAGACGAAATAGTTTCAGCCAATACCTTATTTTCAGTTTTATTAGCTAAATCTAATAAATACTTTTCTGTAATATAATTTGCTACGTCGTGATTTTCTAAAGTCACAAAACGTTGCCATAGTATTTCTAAAAGGCTCGTTTTTATAATTAAATCATTATTGCTAATTGCTGTAGCAACATCATCAATATGTTTCTTATAAGTAGCATCACTCGGATTTTCAACAATGTTAAACACATAAGACGTAACTCTATCTACTAAAAATGTAGAACTTTGTAATAAATAATTACTAAAATCAATAGCGTTGAGATACTGATGTTTTAAGTTTTTAGAATAAGTACTTAAATCTTCATAAGTTGTAGGAATATAAGGTCTATTAGCTAAAATAAAAGCAGCTACTAGTTTTCCGTTTGCAGATTCCTCATATGCTAATTGGGTGTCTTTTAAAACCTTAAAAATTGAGTTAAATCCTTCTTTATCTGTGTTTTCTTTAGAGTAATAATTGCTGATGGTTTGGTTAATCATGTCTATACTTTTTAGGTAAGATAGCCAAAGTTTGTTTTCATCAGATTCAGTAAATTCTACTCCTTTATCATAGCTAAAGTTAAATGCTACAGTTTCTTTACCATCATAGATAAAATCGAAGTTATTTTCTTCTGGTGGAACCGCATAAACAATTTTATAAATACCTGGTGTTACGGTTGAATCTAGTGGAATTTGAAAGTTACCCTCACTATCTAATTCACCACGATTAACGTAATTGGCACCTTGAGGTGTCGCCTGATATAAAAATGCATAAGAAAACTCTTCTGCAGGAGAGAAATTTCCTTTTACCGATTGTGCAAAAGGTATCAAAGGTAATAGTAAAAAGAAAATTAATAGTTTCTTCATTATGAGTTGAGATTTATAAGGTTTAATTACTTATTTTTTAATTCAATTTTTTCGAGATCAATTTTTTCTGGTAAATGTTCAAAATCTTTTTTAGATAGTGTATAAGACCCATCAAAATTATCTTTAAATTCAATTCTATACTTTTTAATTGAATAAGAAAAACCGACTTCCATTTGCTTGGAGTCCTTTGATGTTAACGTATGAGATGATGAGCTATAGTTGCTTAACTCAATTCCATCAGTTAATTCTTCATGCAATTCTGCAAATTCTTTTCCTTTAGGTAAAACTCCTCCAATAGTATGCGAAAAACCTCCATCTTCATGTTCTTTAAAATTCGATTCGTTTTCAATTAATTGTTCTAGAATAATATATTTTTCTCCTTCAAATTCGGTCAATCTTACCCAAACTCCTCTTTCAATTGGCAATTCTGGTAAAACGTTTACCTCAATGATATCTGTAAAATATTTTGTACCATTAAACTCAAAATTAAATGGCCCTATTTTATGTTTTTTTGCTTTTTTAAAAACAATTACTCTCTCAAAACTTTTAGAATGCATCGCAAACAATGAAGAATTTGAAAATTCAATGTTTTTACCTAATTTATTTTTAAAGTAGTCATTTAAAAAGTCCATGTCTATAGAAAACGTTACACTTTGTCCAACTCTAGGTTCTGGATTGTCAATTTCAATTTTTAGTTTTTCTTGGCCGATGAGACCTATTGAACAAAATAATAAAAGCAATAGTGTAATTTTCTTCATAATTTTTTTCTATTTATAATAACGGCAAAAATTACGCCATTATTTGGTTTTGGACCTAATACTTTCTATAACTACAGTAGCTAAAATTAAAGCACCTCCAACAAATGTATGTATTGTTGGTATTTCATTCAAGAAAAAGTAGGCAATTATAATTCCTGTAACGGGTTGTATACTACCAATTATACTTGCTGTACTTGCTTTAAAGTATTTTAAACTACTAACAAATAAAGTGTGCCCAATAGCTGTAGTCATTAAGGCTAGTAGAATAACATAAGGGTACTGCGTGGTAATATTACTTGTATCCATAAAAAACAGCACAGGTACTAAGACCACACTAATTATAGCTACCTGGTAAAACATTAGCATTGTACTGTTGTAATTAGCTACATGGTTTTTTAGAATGAGAATTCTAATGGCATAACACAATGCTGAAAGAATTCCGAATAAAATACCTTGTAAATAACCACTTTCTATGTTAAAATCTGGTGCTAAAATATAAATACCAAGAAGTACCATTAGTCCTAAAACAATATGTATAGGATCTAATTTTGTTTTAGAAAATAAAGGTTCTAGTAGTGCAATAATTACAGGAAATGTAAAAATAGACAACATACCAATTGCTACATTAGATAATTTTAAAGCATAGAAATAGGTAATCCAATGTGCACCCATTAATAAGGCTGCAATAAAAAATGTCCAACGGTCTTTACCGTAATTAATCTTTAAGTTAATGCCTTTATACCAACAAAAAAGTAATAAAAAGATTGCTGCTAAAATTGCACGCCACCATATTATGACAGATGTAGGCATGTTAATATATTTGCCTAATGCACCAGAGGTACTAATAAAAATTGTCCCAACTAAGAGCCACAATAAATGATTTAAATGACCTTTATCATTCATTTATTTTAGATAATGCAACAAGTGCTTGTTTGGTAGATTTTATATTTTCGAAAGTAAGTAGTAATCTAAGTCCTTTACGTGTTTGTTTTTCTTTCATTTTGCATTTACCAACATTCATCTGCACAAATTGTAAGACTTTAGTAAACGCTTCGCTTTGATAAAATCCGCTTTGTTGATCTTGAATAAAATAACCAATCAGTTTGCCTTTTTTCATTATGAGTTTTTCAATTCCCATTTTGGTGGCAATCCATTTGAGACGTACACTATCTAATAAATCTGATACTTGAGAAGGTAATTCACCAAAACGGTCAATAATTTCAGATTCAAATTTGTCTAAATCTTCATCTGTTTTTATTTCGTTTAGTTTCGTATAAAGGTTTAAACGTTCGGTAATATTATTAACGTAATCATCTGGAAAAAGCAATTCAAAATCTGTATCAATGGTTATATCTTTAACATACTGTTTTGGTTTACCGTCGTCTTTATATAAATCTGCAAACTCAGACTCTTTTAGTTCTTCAATAGCTTCGTTTAGTATTTTCTGATACGTATCAAAACCGATATCATTAATAAAACCACTTTGTTCTCCACCCAATAAATCACCAGCTCCTCTAATTTCTAAATCTTTCATGGCTATATTAAATCCACTACCAAGTTCTGTAAATTGTTCTAGGGCTGTAATACGTTTACGAGCATCCGTAGTCATTGCCGAATACTCTGGAGTAATAAAGTAACAGAAGGCTTTTTTGTTACTACGACCAACACGACCTCGCATTTGGTGTAAGTCGCTTAGTCCAAAATTATTCGCATTATTTATAAAAATAGTGTTGGCATTTGGTACATCTAAGCCACTTTCAATAATAGTCGTACTCACTAAAACGTCAAATTCGCCATTCATAAAAGCAAGCATCAATTGCTCAAGTTTTTTTCCATCGAGTTGTCCATGACCTATACCTATTTTAGCATCTGGAACTAAGCGCTGAATCATACCAGCGACTTCTTTAATATTTTCAATACGATTATGAATAAAGAATACTTGTCCACCACGTTGAATCTCATAACTCACAGCATCTCTAATCGTTTCTTCATTAAAACGGATAACGTGGCTTTCTATAGGATACCTGTTTGGAGGAGCTGTTGTAATTACAGACAAATCTCTAGCCGCCATTAAACTAAATTGAAGTGTTCTAGGTATTGGAGTGGCCGTTAATGTAAGTACATCAACATTTTCTTTTATGGTTTTAAGCCGTTCCTTTACTGCAACACCAAATTTTTGTTCTTCATCAACAATGAGTAAACCTAAATCTTTAAACTTCACTTTAGGATTTGCCAACTGATGCGTGCCTATAATGATGTCCACACTCCCCTTTTCAAGCCCTTCTAATGTTTCTCGTTTTTCTTTAGCTGTTCTAAATCGGTTAACATAATCTACAGTTACAGGAAAATCTTTTAATCTTTCTTTAAAAGTCCTAGAATGTTGATAAGCTAAAATTGTGGTAGGTACTAAAACGGCAACTTGCTTACCATTATCTACAGCCTTAAAAGCCGCTCTTATGGCAACTTCGGTTTTACCAAAACCAACATCTCCGCAAACCAAACGGTCCATTGGTCTTTCACTTTCCATATCAGCTTTTATATCTGCTGTAGATGTGATTTGGTCTGGTGTATCTTCATAAACAAACGAGGCTTCTAACTCATGTTGCATATGGCTATCTGGCGCGTATTGAAATCCCTTTTTTAGTTTTCTTTTGGCATATAACTTTATAAGGTTAAACGCTATTTCCTTAACACGAGACTTGGTTTTTTGTTTAAGTGTTTTCCAGGCTTTACTACCTAATTTGTAAACCGTTGGTGGTTTACCATCTTTGCCATTAAACTTGGTGATTTTGTGTAATGAGTGAATGCTGAGATATAAAATATCGCGCTCACCATAAACCAATTTTATAGCCTCTTGTTTTTTACCTTCGACATCAATTTTTTGTAATCCGCCAAATTTCCCTATTCCATGGTCTATGTGAGTTACATAATCACCAATTTCGAGATTAGTAAGCTCTTTTAATGTGATGGCTTGTTTCTTTGCGTAACCATTTTTTAGATGAAATTTATGATAACGGTCAAAAATTTGATGATCTGTATAAACCGCAATTTTGTGTTCGGTATCTATAAAACCTTGGTATAGAGAAAGAACAATCGTTTTGTAATGTACCTCACCTTCATGATCTTCAAAAATATCATGGAAGCGTTTTGCTTGTTGTTCACTTACGCATGTAATGTAATTGGTAATACCATTTTGGTGATTTTCATTTAAGTCTTCAATCAATAAATTAAATTGTTTATTGAAAGCTGGCTGCGGTTTTGTGTTATAAGTAATGACCTGATTACTCATTATGGCTGTAGAGCCAAACTCTACTAGACAATATTCTAAAAACTGACGTTTTATTAATTCTGAATTACAATATAATTCTTCAGGTGAAGCATGTTTTATTTCTCCCGATAAGGCATTGTATGCTTCGGTGGCTTTACTATAGAAGTCATCAATTCTAGAAAATATAAGCGATGCATTTTTAGAAAAAACTACTGTTTTATTAGAAATATATTTTAAAAAACTCTCGCGCTGTTCGGCAATTAATTTATTCGCTACATTAGGAATAATACTAACCTTTTTAATGCGCTCTGTTGATAGTTGCGTCTCTACATCAAAGGTTCTAATACTATCAACTTCGTCACCAAAAAACTCAATACGATAAGGTTCGTCATGCGAAAATGAAAATACATCTACTATACCACCTCGTACAGAAAAATCACCAGGCTCTGTTACAAAATCTACGCGTTTAAACTTGTATTCAAATAATACTTCGTTTACAAAATCGATGCTCAATTCGTTACCAACAGAAATTTTCAACGTATTTTTTTCTAGCTCTCTTTTAGTAATCACTTTTTCAAAAAGTGCATCAGGATAGGTAACAATAACACAAGGTTTTTTACGCGAATTTATTCGGTTTAAAACTTCGGCTCTTAAAAGTACATTGGCATTATTAGTTTCCTCGTTTTGATAGGGTCTGCGATAACTGGCAGGATAGAACAACACATCTTTATCATTAATTAATTGTTCTAAATCATTTAGGTAATAAGCAGCTTCTTCTTTATCATCAAAAACAACTAAAAATGGTTTGTCTGCTGTTTTAAAAGCTTCTGAAATTGTAATAGAAAAAGAAGACCCGACTAGTCCTTTTAAATGGGTGTTTAGTTCGGTTTGGGCAATAGCATTTTGCAGATTTTGCAATTGCAAAGTCTGAGCGAATGTTTGGGAAATGAAGGTTTTACTCAAGTTCCTTTATTTGAGGTGCAAATATAAAATATTTTGAAGCTTTATTTATGATAAATGCTTCGAATAGATTTATATTTGCACTGACTTAAAAAACTTAATATATATGTCATTTTCAGAATTATTTGAGAGCGGGTTTAAAAAGCGTAATGAAGACCATTTTGCAGCTATAGTTAGAGTTGCAATGAGTGATGGTATCATAGATGAGCAAGAAAAAGCGTTTTTAGACCGTTTAGCTACAAGATTAGATATTACAGATAACGATTATAAAGTTATACTTAAAGATTATAAAAGCCATCCAATTAATCCGCCAATATCTTACGATGAGCGTTTAGAACGTTTATACGATTTGGCTCGTATGGTATGGATAGATGATATTGAAGGTCCAAATCAGCATGCTTTATTAGAAAAGTTATGTGTTGGTCTTGGATTCAACTCAGATAACGTAAAGTACATTGCAGATAAAGCATTAACTTTAGCTCACGATAAAGTAGATTTAGATGCCTTTATGGAAGGTATTAAGTCTATGAACGAGTAAACACCCACAACATAAAAAAAAGCGAACTTAGAAAGTTCGCTTTTTTTATGTTGTATATTATAGTTGAATATATTTATTCGGCATTTCGCATAAATTCCTCGGCTTTTTCTACCATATTCTTACTCCCGCAAATAAAAGGTACACGCTGATGTAACTCTGTTGGTTGTACATCCATAGTGCGTGTAAAACCATCACTAGCTTTTCCGTTAGCCTGTTCTGCTAAAAAGGCCATTGGGTTACACTCGTATAATAACCGTAATTTACCGTTAGTAGCTTTAGAACTTTTTGGGTACATATAAATGCCTCCTTTTATCATATTTCTATGAAAATCGGATACCAACGAACCAATATAACGTGAGGTGTAAGGTCTATCTCCTTCTTCCATTTGGCAATATTTAATATAGTTTTTTATGCCTTTAGGAAAGTGAATATAATTTCCTTCATTTACAGAATAGATATTTCCGTCTTCTGGAAATTGCATGTTCGGATGCGATAAATAAAATGTTCCTATGGCCGGATTCAATGTAAAACCATTTACACCATCTCCAGTTGTATAAACTAACATAGTTGAGGTTCCGTAGACTACATAGCCAGCTGCAACTTGTTGATTTCCTTTTTGTAAAAAATCGTCAATAGTAACAGGTGTACCCACAGGAGTAACTCTTCTATATACAGAGAAAATGGTCCCAACAGAAACATTTACATCTATGTTAGAGGATCCATCTAAAGGATCAATTAAAACCACATATTTATTCTGATTGTTTTCATCCTGGCTATTAATAGCAACAAAATCATCTTCCTCTTCACTGGCAATACCACAAACAATATTTCGTTTGGTCATAGTTTGTATAAACTTATCATTAGCATATACATCTAATTTTTGCTGATCTTCACCTTGTATATTAGTATCTCCAGCAGCACCAGTAATATCAACTAAACCAGCCTTGTTAACCTCATGGTTCACTACTTTAGCTGCTAAACGAATAGAATTTATAAGTCTTGAGAGTTCACCAGAAGTGTATTTGAAAGAGGTTTGATTTTCAATTATAAATTCACCTAAAGTTTGGTTGAGATTAGAGTTTGCCATGAAACATTAATATTGTTTAGTTTGCACAAATATCGCATTTTTTAACAAACTATAACGTTTTCGAAGTGCAAATAAATTGTTAGTAAACCGAGTTTTAGATTATATTTGAATTCCTATTTTAACAAAATAATGAATCAACCAAGATTAGCCACAAAACAAGATATGCCAAGCGTATTAAAACTAATACACGAATTGGCGCTATTTGAAAAAGAACCTGATGCCGTAGAAGTGACACTTTCTGATTTAGAAAAAGATGGCTTTGGTAATAACCCTAAGTTTGTCTGTTTTGTAATTGAAGTAGACAATACTGTCGAAGGTATTGCATTGGTCTACACCAGATATTCTACATGGAAAGGCCAAGTATTACATTTAGAAGATCTTATTGTTAGTGAAAAATGCAGAGGAAAAAATCTGGGCACTCAACTTTTAGATGCAGTTGTAAAATATGGAAAAGAAATTGGTGTAAAACGCATCAGTTGGGAAGTGTTAGACTGGAATGAACCTGCAATATCATTCTATGAGAAAAAAGGGGCGAATGTAATGCGCGATTGGGACGTGGTACAACTTGATGAAAAAGCAATAGACAACTACTTAGAGAATATTAATTAAAAGATTTTTCCCTCAGTATCGGGATGATGAAGTAAAGATATGCGTGTTTTTAAATTTGGTGGTGCATCTGTTAAAGATGCAGATGGTGTTAAAAATTTAGCAAGGGTTTTAAAAACTACTGGTTATGATAATACACTTGTGGTTGTTTCTGCAATGGGAAAAACGACCAATGCTATGGAATTGGTTATTAAAAATTATTTTGAAAATAAGTCTGAATTACAAAGCTCAATTCATGAAGTGATTAAATATCATAATGAAATTCTTTTAGATTTGTTTGAAAATGAACGTCATCAAGTATTTTCAGATGTAAGAGCATTTTTTGATGAGTTAGCAGTTTTTTTTAAAAGTAATAAATCACCAGATTATAATTATGTTTACGATCAGACCATTGGTTTTGGAGAGCTGATTTCTACAACTATAATAAGTCATTATTTAAAAGAAATTGGTCTCAAAAACAAATGGATAGACGTTAGAGAATTGATAAAAACGGATAATTATTATAGAAGATCTAATGTTAATTGGGAGCAAACACAAGAAAATATTGCATCAATTTTTAACCCTTCAATTCTTAATATTACTCAAGGTTTTTTAGGTAGTGACGCTAATAACTTTACTACAACTTTAGGTAGAGAAGGAAGTGATTACACGGCTGCTATTTTTGCATATTGTTTAAATGCCAATAGTGTTACCATTTGGAAAGATGTACCAGGAGTATTAAATGCAGACCCACGTTATTTTGAAAATGCGCAGTTACTGCATCAAATTTCCTATAGAGAAGCTATAGAGTTGGCATTTTATGGTGCTTCTGTTATACATCCCAAAACATTACAACCATTACAGCAAAAGGAAATTCCGTTGTATGTAAAATCGTTTTTAAATCCCAAAGCAGAAGGTACTTGTGTGAGTAAGGGTAAAGCGTTAGAACCAGAAATTCCGTGTTTTATTGTAAAGAAAAATCAGACTTTAATTTCATTATCGTCCTTAGATTTTTCATATATCGTAGAAGAAAATATTAGCGAGATTTTTAGCTTATTACATTTGTATAAAATGAAAGTTGATGTTATTCAGAATTCAGCGATTAGTTTTTCGGTTTGTATAGATAATTTATATAATAATCTCGAAAAATTACTCCAACATTTAAAAGCTAAATTTAAAGTAACATGTCACAATAATGTGAGTCTTTATACTATTAGGCATTATAATGATGCTGCAATAAAAGATCTCGAAAAAGATAAAACCGTATTATTGAAGCAATTAGCGCAAGGAACGGTTCAAATAGTAACTAAATAACATTTACTACATTTGTTTTATGGGGAAATCATCTGATATGGGTTTAGTTACAGCTAAGGAAGTTGCAAAAGCAATCCATGCAGATAAGTATGGTTTTTTAGGAACTTTCTTTGGCTGGGTATTGATGAAAGTCTTAAAAATATCTACACTCAATAAAATTTATAAACGCAATAAGCATCTTAGTAATCTCGAATTTCTAGATGGAATTTTAGACGAATTTCAAATTAAGTTTGAAATTCCTGAAGAAGACATGAAGCGTTTGCCTAAAGAGGGTCCATATATTACCATTTCTAATCACCCTTTGGGTGGTATAGACGGTATTCTATTGTTAAAATTAATGATAGAACAACGAAGCGATTTTAAAATTATAGCTAATTTTCTACTTCATAGAATAGAACCGCTTAAGCCTTATATAATGCCTGTTAATCCTTTTGAAGACCGAAAGGATGTAAAGAGCAGTATTGCTGGTTTTAAAAATGCAATTATGCATTTGAGAGATGGACATCCATTAGGAGTCTTTCCGGCAGGTGAGGTTTCAACATATAAAGATGGAAAACTTGTTGTTGACAAAGAGTGGGAGGATGCTGCAATGAAACTTATACAAAAAGCACAAGTTCCTGTAGTTCCAATTTATTTTCATGCTAAAAATAGCCGTTTGTTTTACAGACTTTCTAAAATTAGCGACACACTGAGAACGGCAAAGTTACCTTCGGAATTATTGACTCAAAAGCGTCGTGTTATAAAAGTAAGGATAGGTAAACCTATTTCTTTAAAAGATCAAAAAGAGCATGAAAGTCTTTCGGATTTTTCAGAATTTTTAAGAAAGAAAACCTATATGTTGTCTCATGCATTTGAGCCTAAAGAAAAAATATTAAAAAACATTCAGTCTTCGCTTAAAGTCCCTAAGGTTCCTAAACGAATAGTTACTCCTATTGACTCTAAGGTTATGATTTCTGAGGTTGAAGCTTTAAAACTTAAAGATTGTAAGCTTTTAACTAGTAAAAATTATGAAGTTTATTTGGCAGAAGCTAAAGACATTCCTAATATATTAAGAGAAGTCGGGAGACTGCGCGAAATTACATTTAGAGAAGTCGGTGAAGGTACTAACGAGGCTATTGATTTAGATACGTTTGACACCTATTATCACCACATGTTTTTATGGGATAATGAGAAAAATGTTATTGCTGGCGCTTACCGAATGGGACTAGGTTCTCAAATTTTTGAACGCCATGGTATCGATGGGTTTTATTTACAAGACCTTTTTAGATTTGAGCCAGAGCTATATAAAATGATGAGCCAATCTATCGAAATGGGTCGTGCATTTATTATTAAAGAATATCAGCAAAAACCAATGCCCTTGTTTTTATTATGGAAAGGGATTGTACACACTACTTTACGTTACCCAGAGCATAAATTCTTAATTGGTGGTGTGAGTATAAGTAATCAGTTTTCAAACTTCTCAAAATCGTTAATGATTGAGTTTATGAAATCTCACTATTACGATCCTTATATCGCTCAATACGTGCATCCTAAAAAGGAATTTAAAGTAAAACTGAAAGATGCAGATAAAGACTTTGTTTTTGATGAAACCGAAGCAGATTTAAACAAGTTTGATAAAATTATAGACGAAGTTGAGCCAGGTGCTCTGCGATTACCTGTATTACTTAAAAAGTATATTAAACAGAATGCTAAACTTGTAGCATTTAATGTAGATCCATTATTTAATAATGCTGTAGATGGCTTAATGTATATTAAAATTGCAGACTTACCTGAAAGTACAGTGAGACCTGTAATGGAAGAATTTCAAGCTGAGTTAGAGCGTAAATTCATGGATAACCATGAGGATAAGTAAACTTTGTTTTATAGCCCTCTTTTCACCCTTATTTTGCATTTCGCAAACCTTTACAGGTAAAGTTATAGATAAAGTAACTCAACAGCCTATTGAAACGGTATCAGTGTATTTTGATAATACAACTATAGGTACAACTACTAATGAAAATGGTGAATTCTCAATCACTTATACAAATGCTGTACAATCTACTTTAGTCATTTCTTATTTGGGTTATGAAAAAGTTTTTATTTCTAATTACAGGAGCGTAAATAACCAAAACATTGAGCTTACGGAAGCAACTAGTGCTTTAGATGAGGTTTATATAGAATATGATGATGGTTTAACAAGACGGCAGAAGCTACGTTTGTTTAGAAGAGAGTTTTTAGGCACGTCTAAATTTGCCAAGTCTTGTAAAATTCTTAATGAAGATGATCTAATATTGAAATACGATAAGCGAAGTAAATCATTATTTGCGAGTGCTAAAGTTCCTGTTATAGTAAGCAACAAAGCACTACAATACGAAGTTGCATTTGATATTGTAGATTTTGAAGTTAACTTTAGATATGTAAATGTGAAAACAAGAGAATTTACAGTAAATTCTGTGACTTATTTTGGGACTTCTTTTTATAAGAATTTAGATGATTTTAATACAAAGAAAACCATTAAAAATAGAAAGTTAGCTTATAGTGGTTCTGTACAACATTTTATACGCTCTTTATACAATAAAACCCTTAGAGAGGAAGGTTATTGGATATATTACGGAAGTTTTAGAGTAGAAGAATGGGATTATTTTAAGGTAGAAGATGTTGTTGATTCTGACTTTAAAAAGGTGAAATTAAAAGATAAGGTTACCATTTTGTACGACAAAGAAATACAATCTGAACTGCAATTAGAAGTCGATGAATTCTATGTGGATACTTATGGTAATTACACACCAATTATTGGAGTGTACTTTAGTGGTGCATTAGGTAATCAACGTGTTGGTGATACGTTGCCTTTAGATTATGGATTAGGTGGTAATTAGAAAAAGAATAAAAAGAAAAAACCCAGAATTAAATTCTGGGTTTTAATATTTTAAAGGCTTTTAAACCAATCTTGAAATTGTTCACCTAGCAAAAATACTGGTTTTTTCTCACCACTTAGAGAACCTATCAAACTCATAATCCATAATACAAATAACAGTAATCCGACAATACCTCCGATCATAGGTGAAATAAAATACAATAAGTAATTTACTAATGATAAGATTAGTAAACCAAGAGTTTGTCTAATGTAAAAGCTACCATGTTCAGTTTTATTACCATTATTCATTATCATAGCAATAATCCATCCTATCCACCATAAATGTGCAATAATCCCAACATTTTTGCCATCGCTGAGAACCTCTTTAGCATCTTCAGCAAATTCAGCAGCTTTTTCCTTGGCGTCTCCTGCAAATTCTTTAGCATCATTTGCTAATTCACTAGCTTTCTGACTTATTTTTTCTCCAGCTCTTTTTGCTCCATCTTTAGCATCATCTAGCATATCATCTAGATCATCGCTTAAATTTTTACCATCGTCTGACATAATTTTATTGTTTTGGTTAGACCATAAAGTTAATGAAAAAGCCTATACAAGTTTATTTTTTTCCAAATAGCTTACTAAAAAAACCTTTTGTTTTTTGTTTAGCCTCTGTATAAGTTTCCTTGGCGTCTTCTGCAAAATCTTCTAATTTATCTTCAGCGACATCTGCAAATTCACTAAGTTTTTCACTTGCTTCATTTGCAAACTCTTTTGCTTTTACTTTTGCTTCTTCATAAGTTTCTTTGGCGTCTTCAGCCAATTCAGCAGCTTTTTCTTTTGCAACATCTGTGTATTCACTTATTTTCTCTCCAGCTTCATCAGCAAATTCCGATGCTTTTTCTTTAGCATTATCAAATATGTCTTTGGCATCCTCATTTATAAATTCTTGTGCCTTATCCTTTACATTACCTAAAACTTCTTTAGCATCATTTGCAAGTTCACCAGCTTTCTCTTTTGCAGTATCAAAAGCTTCAGCAGCACCTTCTTTTAAATCATTAGTCTTATCTTCAATTGTATTAGAAGTATCATTTACAACTTCGTTAGCGGTTTCTTCAACGCTATTTATGTTTTCTTCTAAATTGTTTTTGTCTTCAGTCATTTGTAAAATGGTTTAATTATATGTAGGTAAAGGTAGAATATTGTTACAAACTGATATAATATTAGATTATCTAAACAACATAATTAGACCACCTAAAGCAGTAACTATTAAAATAAAGCGTCTATAATTAACATTAGAAATTAATTTAACGATATAGGCGCCTAATAAAAAACCGATAATTACAGCAGGAATTAAAACTGAGTTTAAAACTAAAGATTCTACAGTAACAGTTTTCCAAATAAAAATATGAAACGGAAGTTTAAAGATATTTATGATAAAAAATAACCAAGCTGCTGTTCCAATAAATTCATTTTTTTGAAACCGCATGGTTAAAAAATAAATATTAGAGATGGGACCTGCTAAATTACCAATCATCGTTGTAAAACCAGTTAAAAAGCCCATGCCAATTGAAAACAACTTATTAGTAGGTATGTTGTTAGATTTTCGTTTTTCGATATAAAACATAATAGCAACGGAAACAATTATTATTATAGCCATTAGCCTTTTAAAAATAATTTCTGAAATGTCATTACCTATCCATACACCAACTAAAACACCAATAATCATCCATGGAATAAGCTTTTTAATTATACTCCAATCTGCATGTCTGTTATAATAAATTACAGCTAAAATATCGGCACAAATTAGCATAGGAAGTAGAATCCCTGTAGATGCCTTTTCACCAAAAACAAAGGCTAGTATTACTACAATTATTATACTTACTCCTTTGATACCCGATTTAGATAAACCCAATAAAAAAACTGCAAATCCAATGGCTAACCATTGCAATGCAGTTAAATGATAAGATTGAAGTATTTCTATATAAGACAAATGCTCTTTTTTATGAGGTCAAAGTTATTGAAATGCACTGTCAATTGGTTCCCATAACTCAATTTTGTTACCATCGTTATCGAGTATCCAACCAAATTTACCATAATCGTATTCTTCCATTTCACCAACTATAGTAACACCTTCTTCTTTTAAAGTTGCTAATAATTCTTTTAAATTTTCAACTCTATAATTAAACATAAAGTCTTTTTTAGAAGGCTCATAATATTTAGTGTCTTCTGCAAATGGACTCCATTGTGTAGAACAATCTTTTCCTTCTTTATCTTTCCACCAAAAGGTGCAACCATAATCGTCTGTATTAAAGCCTAAATGTTTTTTATACCAATCTTTTGAAGCTTTAGGGTCTTTTGTTTTGAAGAATAGTCCTCCAATTCCTGTTACTCGTTTTTTCATATTTATTTTCTGCGAAAGCAGTAATCTTTTTAATTAAACTTTGATTATCTTAAATTGAAAGGCTAAAACAAGTTCAGCATAACAAATAGTTCTTAATACTTTAATTTTTTATAGCTTTTTCATAAATCCCAATCCATTCGTCAACAGTCATTTTCCCTAAAAGTTCTTCTATTAATTTATAAGGTATGTCATCTACTTTTTTAAAACGCACACAACTTTTGCCCATATCTAATTTGTATTTTGCATGTTTAGGGTATTCAGCCACAAACCAGTTATAAAGTTCTTTTTTGGCATATAAGCCTGAATGATACAGTGCTATAAAGTTTTTTCGCGATGCAATATTTATAAATGGTAAAGGTGGAAAAGGCTTACAATGATATCCTGGTGGATATACTGATTTTGGAACAAAATATGCTGGTATCCCATAACCCATACCAGATTCTAAACCTTCTGGCATATTATCTTTTATGAGGTTATGTAGTTTTGTCATTGGTGCTTTTCGGTCTTCAGGGAGTTGACTTATATAGTCTTCTGGTGAGTCTGCTTTGTATTGCATGGTTAATTAATTTAGTTTTTGCGTTGTAGAATTAATCCAGATATTAAAGATATAATAAATCCAATTATTGTAACAAGAGCGAGCATAAATAAAGCGGCACTTGTACTGGTCATTTTTATAATGTCCTCTGCTTTTCCTTGGTCAATTAATTGTTGTTCGTAATTACTAAAAAAGGAAGGATCTATAAATTTAGTATATATAAAATCTGCAATCGCTATACCTAAACCAACAAGTAATGAAATGAGTATGCCTAT
Organism: Winogradskyella echinorum; assembly: GCF_014297365.1. Classification (GTDB taxonomy): domain Bacteria; phylum Bacteroidota; class Bacteroidia; order Flavobacteriales; family Flavobacteriaceae; genus Winogradskyella; species Winogradskyella echinorum. The sequence continues at coordinate 1,417,640 of NZ_JACOQD010000001.1, forward strand.
AACAATAGCTTTTCCTAAAGAGATAACTCCATTATTTATGCGATCTCTATAATGTTTAATTCCAAAAAAGATGAAGGATAAAGAAAGGAAAATAGATATATATCCTAATATTTCATTTGTTGAATAATCAAGATTTTCAATGCCAAAAACAAGATGTAATGTAAAAATTACAAAGCCTGTAATGAGACCGTAGCCTCCAAATTTAATAATTGTATTTTTCATAAATAAATTGGATTTAATTAATAGTCCAAAAGTAAGTATGTCGTATAAAATAGGTCTCATACTAAAGTACCAAAAGCCATCATACTTTAGTGCTAATGCCTTTATTTTAGATTATTTTGAGGTCTTTAGCTATTTGAAGCGCTTGTGTTCGTCGTTTAGCATTTAATTTAGAAAGTAAGTTTGAAACATGAGTTTTCACAGTGCTTTCTGAAACAAAAAGTTTTTCTCCAATTTCTTTGTTAGACAACCCATCGGAAATACCTAAAAGTACTTCATACTCGCGCTTACTAATGGCTAAGTCTTCTATTTTTTTATGATTTATTTCTGCGGAATTGTTGTCTTGTTTATGGAGGCTTTTTTTATTGAGATATACACCAATAAAAAAGAAAACAATAGCAATTATGGCAATTACTATTTCCGAATTTAAATTACCCGAAATAACAGCATACTTACTAAACTGAAAAAGTAGTAGTAAAGCTAAAATGAGTAATCCAAAAACTAAAATGGTTTTCTTCATGCTTTAAATTTAGCAAAATTTTGCTTTTATCTTATCAACAATGGTTTGGGCAAGCTTAATATTGCTTTCTATGGTCCAACCTGCAACATGAGGAGAGAGTAAAACATTTTCTGATGCTATTAAGTACTGAAATGCTTTTGGCATATTATCCGAAGTAAATAAATTTTCAAAAGATGACTTTTCGTATTCTAACACATCGAGTCCTGCACCCAAAACTTTTCCGGAATCTAATGCTTCTGCCAAGTCTTCTGTCACCACACTCTTGCCACGAGCAGTATTAATTAACCAAAATGGTTTTTTAAAACTATTAATGAATTTAGAATCCACCATATTAACAGTGTGTGGTGTTTGTGGAGTGTGTAAGCTCAACACATCTGCTTTATTTTGCAGTTCTTCTAGTGAAACTTGCTTGCAATTTTCATCACCAACATTAGTATTTATATCATAGCAAAGTACGTCTACATCGAAACCTCTAAGCTTTTTTGCAAAGGCTTTTCCCATATTACCATAACCAATAAGTCCAACAGTTTTGCCATCGAGTTCTAGCCCACGATTTGCCTCTCGTAACCATTTACCTTGCCTTACCTCTTTATCTGCTTTATTTAATTTATTGAAAAGAGAAAGCAACATTCCTAAGGCATGTTCACCTACGGCATTTCTGTTGCCTTCAGGAGCAGAGATAAGGTAGATACCTTTTTCTTCAGCATAATCACAATCTATATTTTCTAGACCTGCACCAACTCTTCCGATGAATTTTAAGTTTTTGGCTGCATCTAAAAATTGTTTGTCAATAGTAAATCGACTGCGAATAATAATGCCATCATAATCAGAAAGTTTTGCTTCGATTTCTTCTTTTGAAGATGTGTAATCTTCGTGATTGGTGAAACCTAAATCATTGAGTTGATTTGTGAGTAGCTCGTGATTTTTATCTATGTGTAATACCCTCATAATCGTAATTCTGTCATTCATGCGTTGGCAGGAATCCATTTGAAATTAATACTTTAATGTAGATTCCTGCCTTTGCAGGAATGTATTATATCCAAGGATATTCAGTTTGTGTCATTTCGTGTTCTACATCTCCTGTATGTGCTGTATTTAATTTTTCGAAAAGTAAAAGATGCACTTCTTCACCATCTTTGGTTGACGGATTGTGCTCAACTCCTTTTGGTACAACGATCATTTCTCCTTCTTTAACAACTTCGGTTCGGATTCCGCCTTCGCTTCCGGCTTCGTCGGACGAGGCTCTAAATTGCATGTAAAGTGTCCCTTTTATCACCTGAAATAATTCATCTTCATCATCATGACTATGCCATACAAATTCACCTTTAATTTTTGCAAGTATTACTTGCATATCATCTACGGTTGCAATACGATGTGGATGCCATTGTTTAGAAAATAACGCGTGCTTGTCTTTTATGTTTATTGCTTTCATATGTTAAAAGTATAAATAATGAGATGCTGAAACAAGTTCAGCATGACAAAGTTGAGAAGAACAGGTAAAAATTAAATACCTAAAATCATTTTAGCAATCCAGAAGTAGATTAGAATTCCGAAGATATCGTTGCTAGTTGTTATAAAAGGTCCTGTTGCAATAGCTGGATCGATACCTCTTTTGTCTAAAAATAATGGCACAAAAGTTCCGATTAATCCAGCAACAATTATTACCGCGATTAATGATATAGATATTGCCAATGCAGTATAAAAATCGCCTTTAGTTGCCCAAACAAATAAGAATAAGAATAAGGCTAAAATTGTTCCGTTAAGTGCTGCTAGTAGCATTTCTTTAATTAATCTACTGTTAATACTCCCTTTTACATCGTCGTTTGCTAAACCTTGCACAATAATAGCACTAGATTGTACACCAACATTACCAGCCATTGCGGCAATTAGTGGTGTAAAAAAGAATAATACTGCATATTTATTAAAAGCTTCTTGAAAGCCTTCCATTATTAAAAATGCACCAACTCCGCCAACAAGTCCTAAAAATAACCAAGGCAAACGCGCTCTTGTAAGTTGTAAGATACTATCATCTGCTTCAACATCTTGTGTAATACCAGCAGCTAGTTGGTAATCTTTTTCGGCTTCTTCTTTTAAAACATCGACGATATCATCAATGGTAATTCTACCAACTAAAGTTTGGTTGTCATCAACAACAGGAATGGCTTCTAAATCATACTTTGCCATTACTTTAGCAACATCTTCCGCATCGTCATTTACATTCACAAAGTCCACATTGTCTTTAGCAATGTCTGCTATTTTTTGGTCGCTTTTTGCAACAATTAAATCTTTAAGTGATAGACGACCTATTAGTTTTTCTTTTTTGTCTACAACATAGATAGAATGTACACGTGTTACCTCTTTAGCCTGACCTCTAATACGACGTAAACAACCAGCAACGGTCCATGTTTCGTAGACTTTTACAAGTTCTTTAGCCATAAGACCACCAGCAACATCATCATCGTAGGTAAGAAGTTCTTGGATTTCTGCTTTATGCTCTTCATCTTCAATTTGAGATATGACGGCCTCTTGTCGTTCTTCTGGAAGCTCTGCAATAATATCCGCAGCATCATCGGTATCTAACTCTTCAATTTCTTCGGCAATCTCTTTTGCAGAGAACTGTTTAAGGATGTTTTCTCGATTGTCTTCATCGAGCTCCATTAAGATGTCCGAAGTTAAACCAGAGTCTAAGAGTTTAATAACATATACAGCATCATCAATATCGAGTTCATCAATAATTTCTGCAATATCTGCATAGTGATACTCATTTAAAAGTAGTTTTATCTCTTTGTCGTTTTCGTCTTCGACAAGAATTTCTACTTTTTCTATAAGCTCATCTGTGAGTTGAAATTGTATGTTATCTTGGATATCTTCCACGTGATGGTTTAGCGTTTATTATAAATCCTTAGTCATTTCGAGTTTTTCGGCTACACTCAATACGACCGTAGAGAATTATTAATGACTATCATTTTCAATCAGCGAAGTGAGCTCAATAAATTGTGAAACACTTAATTGCTCTGGTCGCTGCCCAAATATAGTATTTGCTTTTAAATTATCCGACAGATTGAATGTTTTTAAACTGTTACGTAATGTTTTTCTACGTTGTTGGAAGCCTGTTTTTACTACTCTAAAGAATAACTTTTCATCACAAGGTAAGTTGTAATTTTCTTTTCTTGTAAGTAATAAAACACCAGAATCTACTTTAGGTGGTGGATTAAAAACCGTTGGTGATACTGTAAATAAATACTCTGCATTGTAAAATGCTTGTGTTAATACAGATAAAATACCATAAACTTTAGAACCTTCTTTAGAGCAAATACGCATTGCTACTTCTTTTTGAAACATGCCAGAAAACTCAGGAATTTGATGTCTAAGCTCCAAGGTTTTAAATAGAATTTGTGAGGATATATTATAAGGAAAATTACCTATAATCGCGAACGGTTTCTCATTAAAAACGAGGTTTAAATCGTACTTTAAAAAGTCTTTTTCAATAATTCTATTTGCAAGATTGAGGTAATTGTTTTTTAAATAGTCTACAGATTCTGTGTCTATTTCTATTACGTGGGTTGTGATGTCTTTTTTTAATAGATATTTTGTAAGTACACCCATTCCAGGACCAATTTCTAAGACATCGTTATAGCCCTTAAGCGAGAGACTATCAGCAATATCTTTAGCAATGGACTCATCTTCTAAGAAATGTTGTCCTAAATGTTTTTTTGCTTTTACCGTCATAATTATGTTTTCTCTAGAAGACCTAGAGTCGTAAAGAGCCTAAAGGTACAACTTTGCGCCTTAGCGGCTTTGCGAACTATTTAAAATTCACCGAATACTCGTCAATAACCTCTAATTCTGTTCTAAAAGCTAACATTTTATCTGCAAATCTTTCTAACCCTGCTCGTCTAAGCCCTTCCGCATCATTTGCATAATAATCTTCTAAAGCTTCTCTAGAATGTGCTCTGTATTGAATAGAATACGTATCTGCTTCCTCATCGGATACTAACACTTTAGTTAGTTTTGCTTCTTTAAATTTGCCAGTAGCTAATACTTGAGGAATGTGTTCTTTTATCCAGTCTAACCATTCTTTGTTTATAGATTTATCGACGTTTACAGTAACATTGTATATAATCATTCTTTGAGTTTTATGATGAAATAATTTATTGAGTCTTTTTGTAAAAAACCTATATAATATATAAGGTGTTTTTACTCAATACTAAAATAATACTCTTTATCAGATTCATTTAAGAATCTCCAAGAAACATTCCCGCATTTATTATATCCAATCTGATTTGCATGGTGCTCGATAGGATAATTTTCAATGATATATTCGTTTCTATTTTCATTTTTTACTATACTGTTTTGCCAACTGACAACATAATCTCCAGGATCTAGGGCTTTTAGTCCTATTTTATACTTATAAGATAAATTGTCATTAGAAATTTCTGAATGTAATGTCATTTGTGCATTTTCGCAAATGGGAAGGAATGTAGATAGTCCAATATTATAAATCAATTCAAATTTGTCAATTGCATCTTTACAATTTGAAGATTGCGTGGGTTCAATAAATTTCATAATTGAAAAAGTGTCACCTGTAGATCTATTAGCAATGATAGAATCATTGATTGCTAAATCATAGGCTTTTGAAGAAACAATACCCTCTAACCATATTGTGTCATTTACCGAAAAAGACGATTGAGGAGTAATATAAACATTATAATCATTGAAAATTAAGGTGCTTTCGGTACTATCATCATCACATTGCATTGCTAATAAAAAAGGGGTAAAGAGAATAATTTTAAAAATTTTTTTCATCGAATGTTTTTATATAGATTCAAAAATGTAAGAAAGGTTGCTTGTAATTTTCAAAAACTAATTAATACTATCACCTCTCAGCATTCTAAACTTCTTCCGAGCTTCAATAAAATAGATGCTATCTTCAAACTCAAAGATGATTTTTTCGTAGAGTTGTTTAGCGTCTTCTGGCTTTGCCAAATAGGTATTGTAGAGTTCTGCTAAATAGTAGTGTGCATCGTCTGCTAAAATATCTTCTTTGTAGTCCTTAATAATTTCTAGATAGTTGGCTTCCGCTTTGTTGTATAGCTTTTTCTTTTCGAATAATTTTGCTTGTTTAAACAAGGTTTGGTCAGTAATACTTTCACCTTTATGTTCAGTCAAAATCTTATCTAAAAGCGAAATAGCTTCATCTGTTTTGTTTTGAAAAGCTAACAAATCTGCTTTAGCATAATATTTTAATGCTGTTTTTGTACTGTCTTCATATTTATTATCAGAAATTAATAGCTTTAGATCTAAAGCGTCATTCGCAATTAACTGGGATGTAGATGATTTAAGTATTTTAAGTTGCGATTCTGCCCAATCAAAATCACCTTTATAATAACTTGTTTTTGCAACTTTAAACCTAGCTTCTTGAGACATTACACTATTTTTTAAATTCATTTGAATTTGCGAATAGAATATCAATGCTTCATTAAATTTTTCTTGTAAGACTAAAATATCTGCCAATAGTAATTTCACCTTTCCTTCTTGAAATTGGGAAATATTAAGCTTCAAACTTTTTCGTAGAAATGCGGTGGCACCATCGGTATCTTTTTGATGAAAGGCTAAAAACTCTCCATAAGCTAATTGAAGAGGAAGTGTTAATTCAGACTTTCCAAATTCATTGAATAGTTGAGTGTAAGTTTCGTCAATACGTTTTAGTGTTTTAGCATCCGCATTTTTAGTATCTATTTCTAAAATATACTGATGAGCAGTTAAAGCTGTGCTAGCATCTTGCGTGGTTTCTATGATGTAATTAAAAATGTCTTTAGCAGTATCATTGTCATTATCTTGGTGTGCAGTAATAGCCAATTCTATAATACGATCTAAGCTTTCTGGATTACGTCTATATAAGGCCTTTTCTTGTATAAATGATTTGTTGTAAGCTTTCTCTTGTACATATAACCAACTCAACATTTCGTACCAATAAAGATTGGGTTCTTGTTGTATTTTTTTTAGTAAAGAACGTCTTAAATAAGTATTGTTTTCGTTATTACTATTTTCGGAAATAAAATCACTTACAGCACGTTTAATATTGTTTAAATAGTTTGGTCTATAGGCAATGTAATCGATGTAACTATTAAACATATTTTCAATATCTCCTTGGTCACCATAAATTCGAGCTAACTGCAAACTATAGTTTTTATCTGGAGTAAGTATTTTACCTTTATTGTAAATTTTTATGGCTTGTTCATTTAAAGAGTGATCTTCAAATTTTTTGGCTATACTATATATGTAATTAGGTTTTTCATCTATATACGAAATGGCTTCATCGTACAATTTATTAGCCCTATCTATACTATCTTTAAGTTGAAAATTATAACCTAACTCAACAATTAATGTGGGATTTCGTATTTTTTCTAATCTTTGAATAAGTATGTTTTCTGCTTCATCAAATTGTTCTAATTGTTGATGTATATCTACTAATTTGTATATGTATTTGTAATTGTATGGTTTTTCTTTGTTTAGGTTTTGGTATATAATTAGTGCTTTTTTAAACTCCCCTTTTTTATAATAGCTTTCTGCTAGTACTTCGTTATCTTGAGAGAAACTAGTTTTGAGGCCAAATAGTATAAATAAGATTAAAATTACCTTTTGCATTAAAGCGTTTTTTTGTAAATATAACAAATGCTTAATCTAGATATTGTGAATGTTTTTATAAAAAAAATGCCTAAACTAAAAGATTAGGCATTTTGACCAGCAAAATAAATGTGCTATTAACCATTATTCGTTATAAATATGATTCAGTTACTTTGACTCGGTTTTTTTTATGATTTACTATTTCAAACAAAAGTTAGAATAAGACTTTGCTTACCATAACAATCAATGAAACGAGTACGACAATTCGTTTTAAATTTTTCATTAGTAGGTTAATTGCTAATTTGGACTACTAACATCATAAAAATAATTAAAATAAACGAAGAAATACAATAAAAATCGATAAAAAACCTGTTTTTTTAACAATTGAAGTGAAATATAGACTATTCTTTAGCGTTACGAAATAATATCAAAGCCTGTATAAGGGACTAAAACTTCTGGAATTTTGATGCCATCCTCTGTTTGGTAGTTTTCTAATATACCTGCAAGTACTCTTGGTAATGCTAAAGAACTTCCGTTTAAAGTATGGCACAATTCATTTTTACCTTCACTATTTTTGAAACGCAATTTTAAGCGATTAGCCTGAAAAGTTTCAAAATTAGACACAGAAGAGATTTCTAACCATCGGTCTTGTGCGGTTGAGAACACTTCAAAATCGTAGGTTAAGGCAGAAGTAAATCCTAAATCTCCACCACAAAGTCTTAGTATTCTGTATGGTAATTTTAATTCTTTCAAAATCTCTTTTACATGCTCCACCATACCATCTAATGCTTTATAAGAATTATCAGGATGTTCAACACGTAAGATTTCAACTTTATCAAATTGATGCAAACGGTTAAGACCTCTAACATGGGCACCATAGCTTCCTGCTTCTCGTCTAAAGCAAGGTGTATATCCTGTAATGGCAGAAGGTAAATCGCTTTCGTTTAACAGTGAATCTCTAAAAATATTTGTAGCAGGAACTTCGGCTGTAGGGATTAAATATAAGTTGTCTGCAGTAACATGATACATTTGCCCTTCTTTATCTGGAAGCTGACCTGTACCAAATCCTGATGCTTCATTTACCAAATGTGGTACTTGGTACTCAGTATAACCTGCAGCAGTATTTTTATCTAAAAAATATGTAATTAGCGCACGTTGTAATCTGGCACCTTTACCTTTATATACAGGAAAACCAGCACCTGTAATTTTGTTACCTAATTCAAAATCTATGATATCGTATTTTTTGGCTAGCTCCCAATGAGGTAAGGCTCCTTGATGTAATGTTGGTATATCTCCTTCTCTAAACGTTTCTTCATTATCTTCATCAGTATTTCCGGCAGGTACTAAAGGGTTTGGTACATTAGGAATTCTATACAATAACTCATTTAGCCCATCTACCTTGTCATTAAGTTGTTGCTCTAAAGTTTTTGTAACTTCCTTGAGCTGGGTGGTTTTTTCTTTTAAAAGATTTGCTTTTTGTGCCTCACCAGATTTAAATAAGTTGCCAATTTCTTTAGATATAGCATTAGATTCTGCTTTAGTATTGTCTAAATTAGTTTGAATCGCTTTGCGATCTTCGTCTAATGCAATAACGTCATTAATAATTTTGGTAGCATCGATATTTCGCTTTGCTAAACGTGCAATGACATCTTCTTTATTCTCTTTAATAAAAGCAACTTGTAACATATCTGTATTTTTAGATTTTACGCCTAAAAGCGTAAGAAAATCAAGCCACAAAAGTAAAAAGAAAATAACCAGATAAAAATAAAAAGAAGTCTATTTTGAAGGTAATATCCAATCATGATGTTTAAAATGGTACCATTCCTCGTTTGCAATATCAACATTTGGGTTAATAAGCTGTTTTGCAGGTTTTCCATTTACACTCACAAAGGCACTTACATAGACTCGTACAGAAATGCCTTTTTTTGCAAAATCTTGTTTTAAGTGCTGTGCAAATTGCCATATAGCATCTGGCTTAGTACTAGCTCCTCGTCGTTGTTTTTTAGTGAGATAGTCATTTATTTTTATTGGAATTTGCTTATTGGTAGCTTCATCAATTACCTTATACCTAGTGCTACCATTTTTAGCACGTAGCATCATTCTCCAAGATAATCTGTGGCCTTCTTCTGTCCATAAAACATCATCTTTAAAAAAATGATGCCTTAAAGGCAATGCAACCTGAATTAGAAAATAAATAGAAAACAATGAGATTAAAATAGGCTTATGGCTTGGTATAATAATAGCTTCATCATTATAATAGGGCTTTTGTTTCAAAAAAATATTTCTGATAACTTTTGGTTCAAAAAAGAATAAACTAAAAGCCAAAGCTAGATAAGGAAATATACCTATTTGAAACACTATTGAATTAAATAGATGGAAGAAAATAGAAATAAAAAAAGCGTACTTACGAGTTGGTTTAATTAGTAATAATGGAATTATTAACCCATCAAACAAAATGCCTCCATAAGCAATAAAATAATGAATAGTTGATTGTTGTAAAAGCTCACCAATAATTGGGTAATCGGCTTTGTTTCTCATTAAAAGCTTAACCACAGAAGCATCTAACCAATCTGGATATAACTTAGCGATTGAAGCATAACTATAGAGAATAAATAATTGGATTACAAAAACCCACTTACACCAACTGGGCATTGATATTTTTTTTAAGGATGGATTAAGTTTAGCATCAATGGATGCGTAACGATGTGCAGGAAGCAAAACCATTATAAAACTTAAAAGGCCTAATAAATAATAATGGTTATTATATGACGATTTTTGCATTAAATATGTTGCAGTCCACATAAGCGCAAACATTAGCATACTAAATCGGTATTTATAACCAACCATAATTAGCAAGCCAAAAATTGCCATAACGATATAATAAACGTACATCCAATTGCCAGGAAGTGGTTGTAACCATTCAAACCCTATAAAAGAAAAGGTAAAATCAGGCTCTATTAATGTTCGTCTAATCCAACCTGTTAGTACAGCACCAAAAGCTTCTAAAAAACACAGTAAACCAAAAACAATTCTAAAAATTATAAGTCCAGAATTATCTATATGTTTAAATAAGAATTTATTCATGCTTTTATTTTATAAATTCAAAAGCTGCCTCTCTATCTTTTTTGAGTTGCTTTTTCAAAGCTTCTATACTTTCAAATTTTTGTTCACTACGTAAACGTTTTAAAAATTCAACTTTAAGCTCAGTGTTATACATATCCGCATTAAAATCAAAAAAATGGACTTCAATAGAATGTGTTTTTCCATCAACAGTTGGATTAGTACCAATATTCATCATACCAAAAACGGTTTGACCTGCTATTTTAGATTTTACAACATACACTCCGTCATTAGGAATTAATTTATAAGTCTCCTTAATATAAATATTAGCTGTTGGGAAATTTATAGTTCTGCCCAAGCCTTTTCCTTTAACTACGGTTCCCGTAATAAAAAAACTATATCCTAAAAATGAATTTGCTAAAGCTACTTCTCCTTTATTAAGTGCATTTCTAATTTTAGTAGAACTCACCGTAACATCTTCTATGTCTTGTGCAGAGATTTCTTCAACCTTAAAGTCATAGAGTTGAGCAAACTCTTTTAAATCTTCGATATTAGCACTTCTATTTTTTCCGAAGTGATGATCGTATCCAATAACTATTTGTTTGGTATTTAGCTCATCAATTAAAATTTGTTTAACGTAGTCTTTTGCAGAAAGGTTAGCAAACTCTTTAGTAAACTCTTTTACTATTACCTCCTTTATGCCTAATGACTTTAATAGCTCAACACGCTCATCTATTGTGTTTAATAATTTTATAGAATCGTCTTTATGTAGTACCATTCTAGGATGCGGAAACAAGGTTAAAACCACAGGTTCAAAATCTTGTTTTTTTGCAAGCTTAACAACACGTTTTAATATTTTTTGGTGCCCAATATGAATACCATCGAAGGTTCCTATAGTGGTTACTTTTGGTGATTTTGTAGTCAAATTTAAACTAAATTGATGTTTTTCGCTTTTGAAATTGTTGAAAACAAAGCTACATTTTATTTTCCGTTAAATTGATTCATGGTAATGTTAACACCAGCCAGTGCAAATGATTTTATAAGTTCTGCTGAAGTTTTTAAACGTTCCTCTAATTTAGAGTTTTCATCGTCATTCCATTCACCAAGTACATAATCTACTTGTCTTCCTTTACTAAAAGTATCGCTAATACCAAATCTAAAACGGTTGTACTTTGTGGTTTGCAATTTATCTTGTGTGTCTTTTAAACCATTATGACCTCCGTCGCTACCTTTGGTTTTTAAACGAAGTGAACCAAAAGGTAAATTTAGGTCATCAGTTACAACAAGTAAATTTTGTAAAGGTATTTTCTCTTTTTCTAACCAATATTTAATGGCCTTACCACTCAAATTCATATAAGTGCTAGGTTTTAAAAGTATCAGTGTACGCCCCTTAACCTTTATTGTAGCTAGGTCACCAAGTTTTTGAGTTTCAAAAGTGGACTCTTCGTTCTTAGCTAGAAAATCTAATATTTTAAAACCTATGTTATGTCTGGTATTAGTATATTTTTCTCCAATGTTACCTAAACCAACGATTAAGAATTTTTTCATTTTTTCGACATCATTTAATTCTGTATTGCTACTAAAACCGAACCAATTTTTAATAGTCTGCCACATATTTACAATTTCTGTAAAAATAAAAAAAGCATTCCGTTATAGAATGCTTTTTAATATTTGAAATAGTTGTAATCTATTCTTTTACTGCAGCGACATCGTCAGTTTCAGTTGCTGGTACATCACCTGCATCTGTAGTTCCTTCATCATCATCTTCATCTTCATCTACATCAACAACAGCTAATCTACTACGTCTTACCTGGCAAACAACAGTATTATCTGGGTGTAAAAATTTGTAGTCGTCATTCTCTAATTCTGTGATGTAAAACTTACTTCCAATTTTTAATGGAGTAATGTCAATCTCTATAAAATCTGGTAATTTAGACGGTATAGCCTTTACTCTAAGTTTACGGTAAGGCATTCTTAAGTTACCACCATTTAAAACACCTTTAGAAACTCCCACAGTTTTTACTGGGATTTCCATTGTGATTTGTTTGTTTTCGAAAATTTGATAAAAATCAACGTGTATGATTCTATCTGTTACTGGGTGAAATTGGATGTCTTGCATAACTGCATTAAACTTTTCACCATTATCTAGGGTAATCACAACTGTATGCGCATTTGGAGTGTATACAAGTTTTGAAAAAGCCAATTCTGGTGCTGAGAAATGCAATGGCTTATCTCCTCCGTATATAACGCAAGGAACCTGACCAGCATTACGTAAGGCTTTTGTTGACTTTTTGCCCACGCTTTCTCTTTGAGATCCGTTAATTGTAATTGATTTCATTTTTGAAATTGTTTATTTAATAATTATTAATTCCCTCATTTTGAAGGTTTATCCTCTTTTGTATTAGAGGGCTGCAAATTTAGAAATATTATATGGAAATACTAGCCTTTATAAGCTATTTTTTGGGCTTTGTTTATTTTTATTATAAATGTGTATCATTTATAACCTATTAAAGCAATAAAAAATTAAAATGAATTAAACTTAATTTACATTACAAATTTATTACTAATAGACTGATTATGATGTACATTATACATTACTTCAGCGAATAAATTAGCACAACTTAAAACACGTAGTTTTTTGCTTTCTTGTTTAATAGGAATAGAGTTAGTTACAATTAACTCTTCTAACTTAGAGGATTCTAATCGTTCGTAGGCACTACCAGATAAAATTGGATGCGTACAAATAGCTCTTACACTCTTTGCTCCACGTTCCATCATTAAATCTGCGGCTTTAGTTAATGTGCCAGCAGTATCAACCATGTCATCAACAAGTACTACATTTTTTCCTGTTACATCTCCAATAAGTTCCATGTGTGAGATTATGTTGGCTTTAGCACGTTGTTTGTAACATATTACTACATCACTACCTAAAGCTTTTGAATAAGCATAAGCCCTTTTAGAGCCTCCCATATCTGGTGATGCAATTGTTAAATCTTCTAAGTTTAAGCTTTTTAAATAAGGTAAGAAGATGGTTGAAGCGAATAAATGGTCTACTGGCTTTTCAAAAAACCCTTGTATTTGGTCAGCATGCAAATCCATAGTTATAATTCGGGTTGCTCCTGCTGCTTCAAGCATTTTAGCGACTAATTTTGCTGCTATAGGCACTCTAGGTTTATCTTTTCGATCTTGTCTTGCCCATCCAAAATAAGGCATAACTGCAGTAATATGTCTTGCAGACGCACGTTTAGCTGCATCAATCATTAATAACATTTCCATTAAATTCTCAGGTCCAGGATTGGTTGAGCCAATAATAAAAATACGTGTTCCTCGAATAGATTCTTCATAAGATGGTTGAAACTCACCATCACTATAAGTAGATGTAATTACATTTCCTAATTTAACTCCATAGGCTTTAGCAATTTGTTTTGCTAAGTCTTCACTTTGGGAACAAGTAAAAATTTTAGCTTCTTTAGTTACGTACGACATTTGTTTTCAGTGGTTTAGTGTCTAAAAGAGAGGTTTTTTTTCAAAGTTCAAATTTAGGGAATTATTTAGCGAACAAAAGCATAAAACCCACTAATTTTAATTGCTTGGCAGAATTTATTTTCTATTTTTGCAGTCCAAAATTGCTCAAGTGGCGGAATTGGTAGACGCGCTGGATTCAAAATCCAGTTTCTTCGGAAGTGTGGGTTCGATTCCCACCTTGAGTACTTAAAAGGGATAATCAATAAATTTGGTTATCCTTTTTTATTCTTAAATACCAAGGTTTCTAGATTCAATGCCATTTATGAACCTTATTTAATGTTTGACTCACACCAATTTTTAAAGGCAGCTTCAAGATCTCTAACTATTTCAGGATGTATACTTGCTAGGTCGTTTCTTTCCCCTGGATCTTCTTCGATATTAAATAATTTTAAAGTTAAGTCGTCTCTAATAGGAGCAATATATTGGGCCGATGGTTCGCTTTTCCAATGGTTTTCTTTAGCATTGGTTAATTTCCAGTTACCTTTTCTTACTGCCCAAGTTTTTTGCCATTTCCAAACCAATAAGCGGTCATTTTCTGGTTCAAATATGTTAATGCCATCGATATCTTTATCTGTTAATGTTGCTCCTGCAGCTTTTACTATTGTAGGTAGAATATCCGTTGCAGACACATAACGCGTTTCTACTTTACCTTTATTCACATTACCTGGCCAGCTTACGGCCATTGGAACTCTTATGCCGCCTTCCCAAAGTGAATATTTACCGCCAGTTAAAGGGGAGTTATTTGAGCCTGTTAGAGGTGAACCTCCATTGTCTGAAATAAAAACAATCAATGTGTTTTTGTCTAGATTAGTTTCTTTTAGTGCATCTAAAAGTCTACCAATATTATCATCTAAACAATTAAGGTTAGCTAAATAATATTTTCTTAAGTCATCTGTATTTATGGCTCCAACTCTTGAGTATTTGTCGTAGTAGGCTGAATAACTTCCAGGTTTATGATGACTGTAAGTTAATAAACTATCAGGATTGTAATTAGGAATTTCTTTAACGTTGTATTTATCTAAATATTTTTTTGGTACTTCGTGTATTAAGTGATGAACCGCATTATAGGACAAGGTTAAAAAGAAGGGTTTATCTCTTTTACGCTTTATAAACTTTATAGACTCATCAGTAAAAATGTCAGTGAGATAACCTTCTTCGTAACTTTTTTCACCCATGTTATGCATTAAAGGGCCAAGTAATGCACTTGTACCATAAGGATCTGGAGTGCGGTCTTTTATAGTTTGTGAGTTTAGCCAATAATCGTGGGCATGAGCAGAAAACCCTAAAAACTCATCATAACCGTGATTTAGAGGGTATTCTCTTACATCGTTTTTATGAAAATTTCGCCCTAAATCATTTTTCCCAATTCGTGCGGTTTCATAACCAACTTCTTTTAAATATTCAGGTAGGGTTTTTACATCATCTGGCAAACCAGGACCCCAACTTGCAGGTTTATCCCATCTAAATTGGTTTTTACCTGTGAGAATTCCAGCTCTAGACGGACTGCAAACAGGTGCAGTTACATACGCCTGCGTAAAAACTACTCCCGATTTCCCTAAGCGATCTATATGAGGTGTAGAAACAGTTTTATCGTGCGCTTCAAAAGGTGTAAAATCGGAATAACCTTGATCATCAACTACAATTAATAATATGTTAGGTTTTTCATTTACTGTTGTTTCTTCTGTTTTTTCTTTTTTAGAATTACATGATATAAGTAGTAAAGAAAACGTAAATATTAAGAATTGTTTCATATAAGTTTTACTTATTGGGTTCGCCTACAATGGTTACTTTTATTTCTTTTTCTTCAAGTTTTTTACAAATAGATTTTGAAACTCCATTATCTGTTATGATTTCATCTACATTAGATAAGTCGCAAATTCGAGCAAAGCTCTTTTTTCCAAATTTTGAAGAATCAGCAAGCACAATTACCTTCTGTGCAGCCGATAACATTTTCTTGTTAAGTTCGGCTTCTTCTAAATTAGTAGTAGAAAGTCCGTATTCTAAATCGATACCATCAACCCCTAAAAACAATTTACTACACGAAATATTCTTTAGAATATATTCTGCATAATTACCAATTACTGAACCAGAACTATGTCTTATATATCCACCTAGTTGTAATATTTCTATGTTGCTATCATTAATTAAATGAAGAACAACGTTGATTGAAGATGTAATAACGGTTAGTTTATTTTTTGCTTTTATAAATTTTGAAAGTGCCTGTACTGTTGTGCCAGAAGCAATCATTATAGAGTCGTTCTCTACAATTCTACTAGCAGCTAATTGTGCAATTCCGTTTTTTTCCTCGACAGAAATTTTTTCTTTATCTAAAACTGTTCTCTCATTTATGTAAGGATTTTCTAAGGAAGCACCACCATGGGTTCTGTATAATAGTCCTTTTTGTTCTAAAACTTTTAGATCTTTTCTAATGGTGACAGCGGAAACGTCTAGGATGTTGCATAAGTCTGAGACTTCTAAATGTTTTTCCTTTTCGAGTTTCGCTAATATGTCTTGATGTCTCTTCATTTGTGATACAAATATAATAAACGAAATTAAATGAAACAATTTTAATTAAAAAACTATACAATTAAGTTTCGTTTTGTTTCGAATTAAATAAATATTTATATATTTGAAACTAATTGTAAATATAAAATTAAGTTTTGTTCAATAGAAAGAATCTTATTAATCAACTTAAATCCAACGAAAATTGGGATGTTATAATCATTGGTGGTGGCGCTACAGGTTTGGGAGTCGCTTTAGACTGCACAACAAGAGGCTATAAAACATTATTGCTAGAGCAAGTGGATTTTGCAAAAGGTACGTCGAGTAGAAGTACAAAATTAGTGCATGGAGGTGTAAGGTATTTGGCTCAAGGAAATATTGATTTGGTGCGCGAGGCTTTATTTGAAAGAGGCTTAATGTTGCAAAATGCATCCCATTTAGTGAGTAACCAATCGTTTATTATTCCTAATTATAGATGGTGGGATAATTTTTTCTACACTGTTGGATTAAAAGTTTATGATTTTTTAGCTGGAAAATTGAGTTTTGGTAAATCTTTAAGAATAAAAAAGAGGGAAACTATATCGAGACTATCAACCTTAAAAACGGATAATTTAAAAGGTGGCGTTGTTTATTATGATGGTCAATTCGATGACTCGAGATTAGCCGTTAATATTGCACAAAGTTGTATTGAAAATGGTGCTACTGTTATAAATCATTTTAAGGTGAAAAATCTTCAAAAAAATGAGAAAGGTTTAGTTAACGGAGTCGTTGCAACTGATACAGAAACGAATTTAGATTACGCATTAAAAGCTAAGGTGGTTATTAACGCAACGGGTGTTTTTTCTGATGAGGTCTTACAAATGGATAATGTTTCCGCAGAAAACAGTATTCGCCCTAGCCAAGGAATTCATTTGGTTTTTGATAAGTCATTTTTGCCCGGAAACGATGCTATAATGATTCCTAAAACAGATGATGGACGAGTTTTGTTCTTAGTTCCATGGCACAACAGAGTAGTAGTTGGCACAACAGATACGTTACTTAATAGCCATAGTTTAGAACCAAAACCATTAGATAAGGAAGTAGATTTTGTCCTAGAAACAGCTAATCGATATTTAAATAAAAAAGCTAGTAAAGATGATGTGCTAAGTATTTTTGCAGGACTAAGACCATTAGCTGCGCCAAAGGATAAATCTGAAAAAACAAAGGAAATCTCTAGAAGCCATAAAATAATAGTTTCGGATTCTGAGTTGATTACCATTACAGGTGGTAAGTGGACTACGTATAGAAGAATGGCGCAAGACACAGTCAATAAAATTATAGAACTTAAGAAACTACCCAAAGCTGAGTGTAAAACACAAAATTTATTAATTCATGGTGCTAACGGAACCGTAGATAGATCTAATCATCTTTATATTTATGGAACTGACCGTAAAGGAATTGAACAAATCATTAATGAAGATGCTAGTTTAGGCGAAAATTTACACCCAAGACTAGAATTTACTAAAGCTGAAGTTGTATGGGCTGTAAGAAACGAAATGGCAAGAACGATTGAAGATGTGTTGGCAAGACGAGTTCGTGTTTTGTTTTTAGATGCTAAAGCAGCAATAGAAATAGCTCCAATGGTGGGCGAATTATTAAGAGCTGAGCTCAATGAAACAAAAAGTTGGAGAGCAGAGCAGATTTCAAAATTTATTAGTATCGCAGAACAATACGTATTAAAATAATATCTCATGGGAAAATATATACTGTCTTTAGATCAAGGTACAACAAGCTCTAGAGCTATAGTATTTGATAAACAAGGAAATATTGTATCAATGGCACAAAAGGAGTTTACTCAGTATTTTCCTAAACCAGGCTGGGTTGAACACGACCCAAAAGAAATTTGGTCAACTCAAGCAGGTGTAGCCGCAGAAGCCATTGCTAAAAAAGGTTTAAACGTAGAAAACATTGCAGCAATTGGCATTACTAATCAGCGTGAAACAGTTGTGGTTTGGGATAAAAAAACAGGCGAACCTATTTATAATGCAATAGTATGGCAAGATAAAAGAACTTCAAACTATTGTGATGAATTAAAAAGCAAAGGTAAAACGGAGATGATTAGAACCAAAACAGGTTTGGTAATTGACTCCTATTTTTCTGGCACTAAAGTAAAATGGATTTTAGATAATGTTGCTGGAGCAAGACAAAAAGCTGAAGCTGGAGATTTATTATTAGGAACTATAGATACTTGGTTAGTATGGAATTTTACTAAAGGAGAACAACATATTACAGATGTAACTAACGCCTCTAGAACGTTAATGTTTAATATTAAAACAATGGAATGGGATGATGAGTTATTAGAGCTATTAACCATCCCCAAAAGTATGTTGCCAAATGTAAAACAGTCTAGTGAAGTTTATGGGTACACAAAATCAACTTTTTATGATGCTAAAATACCAATTGCAGGTATCGCTGGTGATCAACAAGCAGCCTTGTTTGGTCAAATGTGTACAAAACCAGGTATGGTTAAAAACACCTATGGAACAGGTTGTTTTATGCTAATGAATATTGGTGATAAACCAATTGTATCAAAAAATAATTTGCTCACAACGGTTGCTTGGAAAATAAATGGAAAAACTACATATGCCCTTGAAGGAAGTGTATTTATAGCAGGTGCGGTAGTACAATGGTTACGTGATAGTTTAAAAATAATTAGAAATTCTTCAGATGTTGAGGCATTAGCTTCTTCAGTAGATAGTTCCGATGGCGTGTATTTTGTTCCTGCATTTGCAGGTTTAGGTGCACCACACTGGAACCAGCACGCTAAAGGTACTATGTTTGGTTTAACAAGAGGAAGCACAGATGCTCATATTGCTAGAGCAGCGTTAGAGTCTATTGCATTTCAAACTATGGATATTTTAAAGGCTATGGAAGCTGATGCTGGTATTTCTATTAAAGAATTAAGGGTAGACGGTGGAGCTACAATTAATAATATGCTAATGAAGTTTCAGTCTGATGTACTTAATACTGAAACTGTTAGACCAAAAATTGTAGAAACCACAGCAATGGGTGCCGCATTTTTAGCAGGATTAGCGGTAGGTTATTGGGAAAGCTCAAAAGAGATACAAGATATCTGGCAAACGGACAAAATATTTTCACCGACAAAAGATAGAATAGAAACAGAAGCTAATATTAAAGGGTGGTATAAGGCCATTGATGCTTTAGAATATTGGACAAAAAACAACTCTAAATAATTATATTATGACACCATTTGTAGCAGAAGTAATTGGCACAGCGATCTTAATTTTATTAGGTGGAGGAGTTGTGGCTAATGTTGTTTTAAATAAAACCATTGGTAATAATAGTGGATGGATTGTAATTACAACTGGTTGGGCTTTGGCAGTTTATGTAGCTGTTGTTATTGCAGGTCCATATAGTGGTGCGCATATAAATCCGGCGGTAACAGTTTCTTTAGCAGTTGCAGGTAGTTTTTCTTGGTCAGAAGTGCCAATGTATATTTTGGCCCAAATGTTAGGAGCTATGATTGGCGCAACAACTGTTTGGCTAACTTATAAAAGTCATTTTGATGAAACTGAAGATGCAGATACCAAAAAAGCAGTATTTTGTACAGCACCAGCAATAAGAAATACATTTACAAATTTTTTTAGTGAAGTCATAGGTACTTTTGTCCTACTCTTTACTATTTTTTATTTTACAGATGCAACAATAAATGATACCAAAAGCGTTGTTGGTTTAGGTTCATTAGGTGCTTTGCCTGTTGCATTTTTGGTTTGGTCTATTGGTTTGTCGTTGGGAGGTACTACAGGCTATGCTATTAATCCAGCTAGAGATTTAGGGCCGAGAATAATGCATGCTATTCTTCCAATAAAAAATAAAGCAAAGAGTGATTGGTCTTATTCTTGGATTCCGGTTTTGGGGCCTTTAGTTGGTGGTGTAATAGCGGCATTGCTAATGCTTGGGTTGTCTTAAACGACCTAAAAATTTATATATAAAAGATGTCAATTCTAACCGAGTTGGCATTTTATTGTTATTTTAAAATTGAAATGGTTTAATATTATCTTTACCAAACTGATGAAAAATATCTTAACCATAGTTCTTATGCTTTTAATCTTGACTTTGCAAGGTCAAGAGTTACCTCCTATAGAAAAATTTAAAACTTCAGATTATGGTGGTGACAATCAAAATTGGATGATTTCTCAAGATGATGACAACTACATTTATGTCGCTAATAACAAAGGGCTTTTAGAATTCAACGGTTCAGAATGGAACACGTATTTATCTCCTAATAATTCCATATTAAGAGCTGTAAATGTTATTGATGATAGAATTTATACGGGTTGTTATGAAGAATTTGGATATTGGAAACGAGATAAGTTAGGGCAATTAAACTATACATCTCTTATTCCAAAATTAAATGATGTCGGTATTAATGACGATCAGATATGGAATATAATTGAATATGAAACATGGGTTGTTTTTCAATCTGGTCATGTCTTGTATTTTTTTAATAAAGAAACCGAAAATTTTAAAACAATAACCTCAGAAAATATTATTTATAAAGTATTTAATGTAGGCGGCAAGATATACTATCACGTTGATACAGAAGGTGTATATGGTATAGAAAAAGGAGAGCCAAAGTTATTAATTAATGATACTATTGTATTAGAAGATAGAGTCATTAATATTTTTAAAAATGAAGATGAAATAATAGTCCTTACCAGAAGTTCAGGTTTTTTTCAATTTAAACATGGAGAGTTACTTCCTTGGAATGTCTCAGCAAATACAAGATTAAAAGAGTTGAGTATTTTAAATGGCATACAATTAAAAAATGGAAGTTTTGTAGCAGGAACAATATCAAAAGGTGTAATAAAAATTAGTAGTGAAGGCGATATTGAATTTGAAATAAATCAGAAACTAGGCTTAAGTAATAATACAGTGCTAAACTTGTTTCAAGATAATAGAGACAATGTTTGGGTTGGCTTAGATAATGGTATTGATTGTATAAATTTAACTTCACATATAAAAACATTTATCGATTACGATGGTGATTTAGGTACCGTTTATTCTACATTAATTTTTGATGAGTTTCTTTATATGGGTACCAATCAAGGCTTATTTTATAAACCTTTAAAATCGACCAATCAAGATTTTATTTTTGTTGAAGGAACAGCTGGGCAAGTATGGAGTTTGTATAATTACAACGATGATACCTTATTTTGTGGTCATCATTTAGGAACCTTTTTAATTGAAAAAGGAGTGGCTAAGAATATCAGTTCTGTTCTGGGAGCTTGGAATTTTAAAAAACTACCGAGTAAAGAAAATGTTATTTTACAAGGAAACTATGATGGTCTATATATTTTAGAAAAGACTAATAACAGTTGGAATCTTAAAAATAGAATTGAAGGTTTTAAAAATTCATCGCGTTTTTTTGAAATCAATGATTCTAATGAGGTGTTTGTAAATCATGAATATTTAGGTGTTTTTAAAATAAAATTAAATGATACTTTAACCAGAGCTGAGAATGTGGTGGTTATTGAAGAATTGTCAACCGGCAAAAACTCTAGTCTTATTACCTATCAAGATAAAATACTATATGCTTCATTGGATGGTATATATATATTTAACAAGGAAAATAACAAATTTGAAAAAGACGATAAGTTAAGTCAGTTAATTGCTTCAAAGAGTTATACTTCAGGAAAAACAGTTGTTGATAAAACGGGTAAATTATGGATGTTTTTTAAGGACAATATTAGTTTTATTGCCTATAACAATCTCACCAATACACCAGAAGTTACAAATATTTCAATTCCTTTAAACTTAAGGAAAGGGGTTTTAGGTTTCGAAAACATAAAACACATAGAGCAAGAAAAATATCTAATAGGTACTGTAAACGGCTACTTAATTATGGACTTGTCTAAAATTAAAAATGACCTTAATTACAAGATTTATCTTAACGCCATTCAAAAGAAAGATTTAGACGCAGAACCTAAGCTTTTGTATTTAATAGAGGAAGGAGAATTTGAGCACGAGCAAGGTATTTTGTCCTTTACTTATTCTGTGCCAGCGTACAATAAATATTTAGATGTTAATTATCAGTATAGATTATCTGGACAAAGTGATAATTGGAGTAATTGGTCTAAAAAGTCTAATATTCAATTCGAAAATCTACCTTTTGGTGATTATGAGTTAGAAGTAAGGGGAAAAGTTGGTAATCAACTCACAGATAATACGGTAAAATATGTTTTTGTTGTAAATAGGCCTTGGTATATTTCTAATTTGGCACTACTCATATACTTTGTGAGTCTATGTGGTGTGGGCTTTTTAATCCATAAAGCTTATAAGTTTTATTACGAACGAATTATAAAGCATGAGCAGATAAAAAATGAACGAACAATAATTCAGATAAAAAACGAAAAATTAAATCAAGATATTGAAAGTAAAAACCGTGAACTGGCAATATCTACAATGAGTACAATTAAAAAGAATGAGTTGCTTCGCAAAATTAAGAAAGAGCTTAAGAATGTAAAAAATGAAAAGGATCTTAAAAGCGCGATAAACTTAATTGACGATAATTTAAACAATAACAAAGACTGGAAATTTTTTAAAGAAGCCTTTAATAATGCAGATAAAGATTTTATGGATAAAATTAAAGCTGCACATCCAGATTTAACTCCTAACGATTTAAAGTTTTGTGCCTATTTAAGATTGAATTTATCCTCTAAAGAAATGGCACCATTATTAAATATATCTATCAAAAGTGTGGAAACTAAACGTTACCGATTGCGCAAAAGGTTGCAATTAAATCACGATGATAGCCTAGTTAATTATATCTTAAAATTCTAACACCTCGACAACCATCTTTTTTACCACGACTTTACCCCTACAAGTGGATAATTTTATCTAATATTAAGAATTTGTTAAGTGAAAACGGCTAGTTTAAAGTACTAGTGTTTATAGTATTTCTGAAGACTTTATCAATTGTCATTTTTGTTAATATTTACGATGTTGGTTTTTTATCGAGGTATTTATTATCAAATTAACAATTTCTTAGGTTTAAATTTACAATAACATAAAATTAGACCAGCGTAGAATATTTAGTTGCTATCTAATTTTGAGTATTCGAATTAATTAATCAAACACAATATTTATGAAATTAAAATTTCAAAGATCAAGAATTGAAATATTCTTCTGTCTATTTTTAATTTGCAGTTCCTTTTCTTTATTAGCACAAACAACTATAAAGGGAAAAGTACTTTCTGCAGCAGATAATATGCCACTACCAGGAGCATCTGTGTTAGAAAAAGGTACTAATAATGGAGTGCAAACCGATTTCGATGGTAATTTTACATTAGATGTAAAAGATGCTTCTAGTATTATAGTGGTATCTTATGTTGGTTTTAAGACACAAGAACTTACAGTTGCAACAGGAGAAATGACTATTAACTTAGAAAGTGACTCAGCTTTAAACGAAGTTGTTGTTGTTGGGTATGGTACTCAAAAGAAAAGTGATATTGTAAATGCTGTTGCTACTACAGACCTTTCTAAAGCAACACTCTCTCCAACATCTGATGTTAATGAAATGTTGAGAGGTAGAATTGCCGGCTTACAAGTAGATGTCGGAGGTGGTACTTTACGACCTGGTGGTACATCAGATATTATTTTTAGAGGACAAGGTTCTATAGAAGGCAATGTTAGTGCCATTTATGTAGTAGATGGAATCGTTAGAGATGACGGTATTGAAGATATAGATTCAGATGATATTGAATCTATTGAGTTTCTAAAAGATGCATCAGCACAAGCAATTTACGGATCTAGAGGAGCAAACGGTGTGGTATTAATTACTACTAAACGTGGTAAAACAGGTAAGGTTAGTGTTAGTTATCATGGGTTTTTAACAACCAAAACTATTGAGCGTAATTTCGATGTTTACAGTGGGCAAGAATTTGCGCAATTAAGACGAGAAGCTGTTCGATCTAATATTGCCGATGACTCGTATCCTAATGATGAAGACATTTTTTCTGAAGTAGAATTAGAAAATATAGCTAACAATAATTTTGTTGATTGGGAAGATGAATTAATGAGAAACGGATTTGTAAATAGTCAAGCTATTAGTATTAGCGGTGGTACAGATTTAACAAAAGTTTTTGGTAGTGTAAACTACTTTAGAGAGCAAGGAATTATTCCAACGTCTAATTACGAAAGGAAAACCTTACGTTTAAATGTGGATCAAAAAATAAGCGATAAATTTTCTGTTAATTTCGACTTAAATCTTTTGAATGATAATACTAATAGAGCGGCAAATGTAAATGTAATTACGTTTTCTCCTTTGGGTAGCGCCTACCAAGATGGTCGACTTACTCAATTTCCAAGTGGTGAAGAACTTTCTGCTGTAAATCCGTTATGGAATTTAAGAGAACAAGATAATAGAGAGACAGGCAATGATTTTGTTATTAATGTAACACCTATTTGGAAAATTACAAATGACTTAACCTATCAATTAAAAGCTAATTTAACTAGGAGAACATCAGAAAGAGGACAATATCTATCTTCATTAAGTTCAGCAGGTGATGATGTTGACGGTATTGCACGTATAGATAGCAGACTAAGAGAGTCCTTTTTAGTAGAAAATATTTTAACGTATGATAAAGAGTTAAATGAGAATAATAGTTTAAATGTTACATTAGTACAATCAGCTCAAGAAGATCAGGTTAATAGAACGTTTACTGAAGGGCAAGGGTTTACAAATGAAGATAATGGCTATAATGGTATAGCAAGTGCAATAGGTAATGTTACAGTACAACGCGACTCGGATAAAATTAATTACTTATCATATATGGTGCGTGCACGTTATAATTTAATGAATAAGTATTTGTTTACTGCTACAATGAGAGCAGATGGATCTTCTTTAAATGGAGAAGGTGAAAAATGGAGTTATAACCCAGCTGCATCTTTTGCATGGAAAATGCACAATGAAAGCTTTTTAGAAGAAGCAAATGCTATTCAAGAATTAAAATTAAGGTTAAGTTATGGTTCATTAGTAAACGATTTAGGTATACCTTATACCTCGTTATTTACAGCAGATCCAGAACCTTATATATTTGATGCAGAATCCGCTTCAGGTTTTTCACCATCAACAATTTTACCAAATCCAGGATTAAAATTTGAAAGAATTACAACGGCCAATGTTGGTATGGATTTCTCAATTTTCAATAGAATTTTAGTAGGTAATATTAACTGGTATGATGCCAGAACAAAAAACTTACTATTAAAAAGAGCAGTACCATCTACTACTGGGTATACGTTTACATACTTTAATGCAGGTGAACTACAAAATACAGGTATAGAATTGGGTTTAACAGCAAACATTTTTAATACTGAAGATTTTAAATGGTCAGTATCTACAAATTGGTCTAATAACAAAAATAAATTATTAGAATTATACAATGATGGTAATGGAGACACTATAACAAGAGATGATACGTACAATTATTATGTTGGCCAACCAGTAGGAGTTATCTATCAATACGCATTTGATGGTATTTGGCAAGAAGGTGATGACTTTGCTAATGCACCCCAAGCAAATCCAGATTCTTCGATTACACAAGATAACCTTAGACCTGGAGATATTAGAGTTAAGGATGTAAATGGAGTTGATGATGAAGGTAATATAATTCCTGGTCCAGATGGTAAAATTACTCCAGAGGATAGAGTGTTTATAGACCCAAATCCAGATTGGTTTGGTTCATTGTCAACAACCTTTGAGTATAAAGGATTTGATTTATTAGTTGATTTTTACGTGGTAGAAGGTGCAACAAAAGTTAATCCGTTTTTATCAGAATTTAATAATGGTGGAACATTATCTGGTAAAGTAAACGGCGTAAAAGTAGATTACTACACACCAGAAAACCCATCTAATTCTTTCCCTAGACCTAATTTCGATGCTACACCTTTATACCTTAATGCATTAGCAGTAAAAGATGCATCTTATATAAGATTAAGAACAGTGAGTTTAGGATATACATTAAATAAAAATATATCAGAGAAATTAAATTTCGATCAGATTAGACTTTACGTCACAGGTACAAATTTATTTACAGATACGGATTATATAGGCTATAGTCCAGAAGTAAATATTAGATCTACATTTTCTAATGCAGATACTGGTTATCCAGATGCAACAAGTTTCACCTTTGGTGTAAGAGTTAAATTTTAAAAAATAAAAAATGATGAATACAGAAAACTTTTATAGAAAATTAAAAGGAAGTGGTTTACTTCTTATGGTATTGTTTTTTACAATATCATGCGAGGATTTTTTAGAAGAAAATCCAAGTACAGTTATTGATTCAGATTATATATACACAACAGAAGAAGGCTTAAAATCTGGTGTAGTTAGTTTATATAAATTTGAAAGAGATCGTTACGATGCTAGCACTGAAGATTTTATGGGAGCTGTTTTAATGTCTTCAAGAAGTGATTTAGCATTTAGTAGAACTGGTTATACAGGTTTAATGGGTAGATACGAAAGAGGTATTTCTCCGGTAGATCAAGGTGCTAACTTTGTGTCTTCATTATTTTGGAAACATTATTATAACATCGCTAATAAAGCAACTGCTATAATTAATGCTGCCGAAGTTGCAGATGTCAGTGAAGAAGTAAGAAATCAAGTTATATCAGAAGCTAAGTTCTTTAGAGCACACTCATATTTTTATTTATATAGAATGTTTAATAATATTTATGTGACCACTGAAACAGTGACAGTAGATAATGCCTTTGATGTTGTAAGTGATAAATCTTCGGAAGCTGAAATTTTTGCTCTTATTAATAGTGATCTTAACTTTGCAATAGATCATTTAGAATGGACGGATACGTTTGGTCGTGTTACAAAAGGAACTGCTAAGCACGTAAAGGCAAAAGTAGCAATGTGGCAAGGAGATTGGACAGAAGCGAAAAACCAAGCTATTTCTACAATTGAAGAAGGTCCACATAGTTTAGTTTCTAGTACTGCAGATGTATTTGCAGGTGATAGAAATAATTCAGAATCACTATTTGTTATTCAATCATTAGATGATTTACTTGGTGGTGGTAATACCACTATGATGAATGCTAATTATGTAACTCAATATTTCCAAATTTCTGGGATAGAAGCTAATATAGAACAAGGAGGTAGAGGATTTTCAAGAGTGTTACCAAATTTATATTTATTAAATCTTCTAGCAGAAGATCCAAATGATACAAGAGACGACGACACCTATTTTAGACTTAAGTATTATTATACTTCTGGAGATCGCATTGGAGAACAGGTAGATAATTATGAGCCTATTACAGATTTAAATAATCCAAGTAGCACATATCAAAACTATTATAAAAGAATGCATCCTTCATGTATTAAGTTTGCTCAAGAAGACGACAATCCAGATTCTTATTTAAATAGAAGTAATATTACGGTTTATAGATTAGCAGAAACTTACCTAATTGCTGCTGAAGCTATAATGAGATCTACAGGAGATCCATTACCTTATATAAATGCGGTTAGGACTAGAGCTGGGGCTGATCCGGTTACCACAGTAGATGAACAAACAATTTTAGACGAAAGAGCTAGAGAATTGGCTTTTGAAGGTCAGCGTTGGTTTACTTTAAAGCGAATGGGACAAGATGTTATTGACTTTCAAATCACTAATTATGCTGGTGATGGCGAGTATTTCCCTGCAAACCTTGGGTCAAAAGATCCTAGAAATAACTGGCAACCACATTTTATAAATTGGCCAATTGCACAAAGAGACTTAGATTTATTAGGGCCAGGCTACCCACAAAATGATGGTTACTAAAATTAATTGAGTTAGCGTATTAAGATATACAAGGCAGGTTTTAACTTGCCTTGTAACTTAATGCAAAAAATAATTCTACATATATAATAAATAGTATGCGCAATATTTTAATAGGTTTTGTTTGTTTATGCATTTATTCTTGCGATTTAAGTCAAAAAAGCAGCAAAATTGTATTTGCAGATAATCCCGTAATTGCTCATCGTGGAGCATGGAAGGCTAAAAACTTACCCGAAAATTCAATTGCAGCTTTAAAACATGCGATAGAACTTAATTGTGCTGGATCAGAATTTGATGTTCGTATGACAAAGGATAATGTTCTTATTGTAACGCACGATGCAGATTATAATGATTTAATTATTGAAGAAAAAACATACGAAGAATTAGCAAAAATAAAATTACCAAATGGCGAAAAACTGCCAACGCTTAGAGATTACATTGTAGCTGGTATGATTAATAATAACTCAACCGGTTTAGTTTGCGAAATTAAACCTTCGAAAATTGAAGGGAGAAATAAAATAATGGCAGATGCTACTGTGGCATTGGTAAAAGAGCTAAAGGCAGAACCATATATTTCATATTACATAAGCTTTAGTTATGAGATTATAAAACGAATTAAAGAATTAGATGCTAATGCAAAAGTGATGTATTTAGATGGATCTAAAAATCCAGAAAAACTTAAGACCGATAGTATTGATGGCTTAGATTATTATTTCACTATTTTTAAAAAACATCCAGAGTGGATTTCAGATTCAAAAAAACTAGGGCTTAAACTAAATGCTTGGACAGTTAACAAAACAGAAGATATAGATTGGTTGCTTGCCAATGAGTTCGATTACATCACTACTAATGAACCAGAATTGGTATTAGAGCGACTAGTTAAAAGTCCAATTAAAGAAAATTATAAATTAGTTTGGAGTGATGAATTTAGTAATAAAGGAAAACCAGATACTCTAAAATGGGGTTACGAAATTGGTTTAATTAGAAATCAAGAACAACAATATTATACCAATAGTCTTAAGAATTCTAGAATAGAAAATGGAAACCTTATTATTGAATCTCACAAAGAAGACATTAAAAATGAATCCTTTGAAGCTGCTGACATCAAAGATTGGAGAAAAAACAAAGCAATAGCAAACTATACGTCAGCAAGCCTTACCACTAAAGGTTTAGCAGAATGGACCTATGGACGCATAGATATACGTGCAAAACTACCAAAAGGTGTAGGTCTTTGGCCTGCATTTTGGATGCTTGGAAAAAACTGGGAAGAAAAGGGTTGGCCAAATTGTGGTGAAATAGATATTATGGAGCATGTAGGATATAATCCAGATTCTATTTTTGGAACTATACATACCAAAGCATTTAACCACATGTTAGGAACTCAAAAAGGAAAAGATGCTTTTGTTGCTGAACCTTACGAAAAGTTTCATACATACAGTTTGGTTTGGACGCCAGATCATATGGATTTTCTTTTAGATGATGTTATTTACAACCATATTAAAAATGAAAAGAAAACAGAAGATGAGTGGCCTTTTGATCAAGATTTCCATCTAAAAATTAATGTAGCTGTTGGTGGTATGTTAGGAGGAAGACATGGTATAGATGATACTGCTTTTCCTAATCAAATGCTAATAGACTATGTGAGAGTTTTTCAAAAAGAAAACTACTAATAAAGACATTAACTTACCGCCTATATTAAAAAAGTTCTGAAGCAATAGCTTGTATATTATCACTCTTACCCATAGAATAATAATGCAGAACAGGAATACCAGCTTTCTGTAACTCTTTGGATTGTTCAATACACCATTCAATACCTACTTGTCTCACCGCTTTATTGTCTTTGCATTTTACAATATCAATAATTAGTTCTTCTGGTAAATCTACATGAAAACGATGCGGAATAAGATTCAATTGTTTTTTTGTAGCTATTGGTTTTAAACCTGGTATAATAGGAACTGTAATGCCTTCTTTTCGACATTTTGCAACAAAATCAAAATATTTCTGATTATTAAAAAACATTTGAGTTACGACATATGTGGCACCATTTTTTATTTTCTTTTTTAAGAAATGAATATCACTATCTATACTTGGAGCTTCCATATGTTTTTCGGGATATGCAGCAGCACCAATACAAAAATTCGTAGCAGAACTGTTTTGTAATTCATCATCTAAATATACAGCATTATTCATATCGTTAATTTGAGAGATGAGTTCATTAGCATAAGAATGACCTTCTTTTTCGGGCTTAAAATAGGTTTCACTTTTAACAGCATCTCCACGCAATGCCATTACATTTTCAATACCCAAAAAGTCTAAATCTATTAGAAAGTTTTCAGTATCTTCCTTTGTAAAACCACCACATAATATATGCGGAATAGCATCAACACTATATTTGTTTTGAATAGCCGCACAAATTCCAACGGTTCCTGGTCTTTTTTTAACCACTTGCTTTTTAAGTAGCCCATTTTCGACTTCTTTAAATACGTATTCTTCTCTGTGATAAGTGACATCAATGAACGGAGGTTTAAATTCCATTAATGGATCGATGTTATCAAAAATAGATTGAATATGTTGTCCTTTTAAAGGTGGTAATATCTCGAAGGAAAACTGTGTTTTTCCGTTAGCTTTTTTTATGTGTTCTGTTACTTTCATAATAATGTCTGCGAAAGCAGATATTTCTTTTTTCTATTACTTTTTTTTTAATCTGCTATATTAGGACTCAACCATTTTGTGGCTTCATCTGTACTGATGCCTCTACGTTTGGCATAATCTTCTATTTGGTCTTCTTTAATTTTTCCTAATCCAAAATATTTGGCTTCAGGATTTCCAAAATAATAGCCACTTACACTAGCCGCTGGCCACATGGCTAAGCTATCTGTAAGTTTTACACCAATTTTTTCTTCAACATTTAAAAGTTTCCAGATGGTTTTCTTTTCTAAGTGGTCTGGGCATGCTGGATAGCCTGGTGCTGGTCTAATACCTTTGTAACTTTCTTTTATTAAGTCTTCGTTAGTAAGGTTTTCATCTTGAGCGTAGCTCCAGTGTTTTGTTCGTACTTCTTTGTGTAAATATTCGGCAAAGGCTTCTGCTAAACGATCTGCTAAAGCTTTTATCATAATTGAATTATAATCGTCGTGTTCTGCCTCAAATTTAGCGGCTAATTCTGCGGTTCCAAATCCTGTGGATACGCAAAAACAACCCATATAGTCTTGTTTTCCTGATACTTTTGGTGCTATAAAATCGGCTAAGGCAATGTTTGGTTTGCCTTCTGCTTTTTTGGATTGCTGACGAAGAGTAAGAAATTGAAATTTGGTGTTTTGGTTTTGTTGCTTGGTTTCTATCTCAATATCATCATTATTAACCGTATTGGCCTCAAACAATCCGAAAATAGCTTTTGCTTTTAAAAGTTTTTCATCAAAAATGCGTTTGAGTAATACTTGAGCATCAGCAAATAATTCTGTGGCTTGAGAGCCAACGACTTCATCGGTTAAGATTGCAGGATATTTTCCATGTAAATCCCAACTTCTAAAAAATGGTGACCAATCGATAAAACCTTCGAGTTTTTTAATATCAAAATCTTCAATAATTTGAATGCCAAGTTGCTTTGGTTTTACAATTTCAGAAGTGTGCCAATCGATTTTAAATTTATTGTCTCGAGCATTTTCAATAGACAAATATTCTTTCTTTTTACCACGTTTCATGAATTGTTCTCGGAACAAATCATATTCTTCTCTAATCTGATTTTTATATATTTTACTGTCTTTTTGAAGCAAATTTCCAACCACAGTTACAGCTCTTGATGCATCATTTATATGAACAACCGTATTGCTATAATGTGGTGCAATTTTCACGGCTGAATGGGCTCTAGAAGTAGTTGCGCCGCCTATAATTAATGGAATTTCGATGTTTTGTTTTTCCAATTCTTTTGAAACGTAAACCATTTCATCAAGCGATGGGGTAATTAAACC
The DNA here is from genome assembly GCF_014297365.1 of Winogradskyella echinorum. Taxonomy (GTDB): domain Bacteria; phylum Bacteroidota; class Bacteroidia; order Flavobacteriales; family Flavobacteriaceae; genus Winogradskyella; species Winogradskyella echinorum. The sequence continues at coordinate 1,449,883 of NZ_JACOQD010000001.1, forward strand.
ACTCAACCCAATAATATCTACATTTTCTTTTATGGCTGTTTCTATAATTTTTTCAGGAGGTACCATAACACCTAAATCAACAATCTCGTAATTATTACAACCCAAAACGACACTTACAATGTTTTTACCAATATCGTGTACATCACCTTTTACGGTTGCCATTAATATTTTACCAGCGAATTCTTGTTTGCCATCTTTCTCTGCTTCAATGAAAGGTTGAAGGTAAGCCACAGCTTTTTTCATTACTCGTGCCGATTTTACTACTTGTGGTAAGAACATTTTTCCGCTTCCGAATAAATCTCCAACCACATTCATACCAATCATTAAATGACCTTCAATAACATCAATGGGTTTGTCGGAAGCTTGGCGTGCTTCCTCAACATCCTCAATAATAAAAGCATCGATACCTTTAACCAAGGCGTGTGTAATTCTGTCTTGTAATGCATCACTTCTCCATTCTTGTACAGCGGCATCTTTGCTTGTAGATGTTGAACCTTTTGCTTTAAGTTCTTCAGCAAAATCCAATAAACGTTCCGTAGCATCATCACGTCTATCAAATAGTACATCTTCAACCAGCTCTAATAAGTCCTTGTCTATTTCGTCATAAATTTCGAGCATTGTTGGGTTAACGATACCTAAATTCATTCCTTTTTTAATGGCATGATATAAAAAAGAAGAATGCATTGCCTCACGAACAATATTGTTTCCTCTAAACGAAAATGAGACATTACTCACTCCACCAGAAACATTGGCATAAGGAAGATTATCTCTAATCCATTTTGTGGCTTCAAAAAAATCGATAGCGTTTCTACGATGCTCTTCCATACCTGTAGCTACCGGAAAAATATTAGGATCGAAGATGATATCTTGAGGTGGGAAATTGACTTCATTTACCAAAATATCGTAAGAGCGTTTACAGATTTCTATTCGTCTGTCATAGGTATCTGCTTGTCCGTCTTCATCAAAAGCCATAACAATGACAGCGGCTCCATAACGTTTCACCAATTTTGCTTGACGTTTAAATTCAGCTTCGCCTTCCTTTAGACTTATGGAATTCACTACACATTTCCCTTGTGCGACTTGCAAACCAGCTTCAATAATCTCCCATTTTGAACTGTCTATCATCAAAGGAATTCTGGAAATATCGGGTTCTGATGCAATAAGATTTAAGAAAGTCGTCATGGCATAGACACCATCGAGCATACCTTCGTCCATATTAACATCTAAAATTTGTGCACCACCATCTACTTGGTCTCTTGCAACTTCTAGTGCTTCATTATATTTTTCTTCTTTTATTAGGCGAAGAAATTTTCGTGAGCCTGTTACGTTGGTTCGTTCTCCAACATTGATAAAATTACTTTCTGGCGTCACCACTAAAGGTTCTAGTCCAGATAATGTTAAATATTTTGTACAGTCAGATTCTGCCATTATGCGAATTCTTGAATTAATCTTGGTTTGTAATTTTGAGCAACTTCTGCAATAGCTTTGATATGCTCAGGACTTGTACCACAACAGCCACCAATTATATTGATTAGATTGTCCTTAAGATAATCTTCAATATAGTTTTGCATTTGTTTTGGTGATTCGTCATATTCTCCAAAAGCATTAGGTAAACCTGCATTAGGATGTGCTGAGGTAAAAAACTCAGTTTCATTTGATAAACGTTGTAAATAAGGTTTTAGCTGTTCGGCACCAAGCGCGCAATTAAAACCTACACTTAGCAAAGGAATATGGGATATTGAAGTTAAAAATGCTTCAACGGTTTGACCAGATAAAGTTCGACCCGAAGCATCGGTAATTGTTCCCGACACCATAATTGGTATATCAATATTTCGTTCTTCTTTTACTTCTTCAATAGCGAATAATGCTGCTTTTGCATTAAGTGTATCAAAAATGGTTTCAACTAAAAGGATATCAACTCCTCCATCAATTAACGCTTCAACTTGTTGTTTATAAGCAATTCGTAATTCATTAAAAGTAATTGCTCTGTATTCTGGTCGATTAACATCTGGTGATAAACTTGCTGTTTTATTGGTTGGTCCAATACTGCCAGCAACAAAACGAGGTTTTTCAGGGTTTTGTTTAGTGAATTTATCTGCAACTTCTTTAGCTATTTTAGCCGATTCAAAATTCAACTCATACACTAAATCTTCCATGTCGTAATCTGCCATTGCTATGGTTGTACCAGAAAAGGTATTGGTTTCTACGATATCAGCACCAGCTTCAAAATACTTTGCATGGATATCTGCTATAGCTTTTGGTTGTGTTAAGGATAATAAATCATTGTTTCCTTTTAAAGGTGATGGATAATCTTTAAAACGTTCACCTCTAAAATCTTCTTCTGTGAAATTGTATTGCTGAAGCATAGTTCCCATAGCTCCATCGAGCACTAAGATTCGTTTTTGTAATTCTTGTTTTATTCTACTCATTTCTTTTTCATTTGTTCTCGATACAATTTTATTCTAGTGTCATAAAATCACTCGAAGTGACGTTAGTTTTCCAATGCTTGTTTTAAATCGTTAATAATATCTTCAGGATGTTCCAATCCAACTGAGACTCTTATTAATCCTGCTGTTATTCCTGTTTCTAAACGTACATCTTCTAGTATTTTAGCATGAGTTGTAGATGCTGGATGTGTTACAATACTTCTAGTGTCTCCTAAATTTGCTGAAAGAGACAAGAGTTTGATGGAGTTTAGAAATTTTCGACCTGCTTCGATGCCACCTTTAACTTCAAAGGCGACGATGCTTCCGCCTAACTTCATTTGTTGTTTGGCTAATTTGTATTGTGGATGCGATTTTAAAAACGGATATTTTACAAAATTCACATTATCGTGAGCTTCTAAAAACTCAGCTACTTTTAAGGCATTATCACAATGTCTGTCAACTCTTACAGGTAAAGTTTCTAAACTTTTAGATAAAACCCAAGCATTAAATGGTGAGAGTGCTGGCCCAGTATTTCTAGAAAACAGATATATTTTCTGAATTAAATCTTCACTACCAACAGTAACTCCTCCTAAAACACGTCCTTGTCCATCCATTAGTTTAGTTGCGGAATGAATCACTAAATCTGCTCCAAATTTTATGGGTTGTTGTAGATATGGTGTGGCGAAACAATTATCGACTATAAATAAAAGATTGTGTTTTTTTGCGATGTCACCAAGTCGTTTTAAATCTAAAATATCAACTGCTGGATTGGTTGGACTTTCAGCATAAATTACTTTGGTGTTCGGTTGAATTAATTCTTCAATCTTGTCTAATTCATCTATCTTAAAATAGCTTGTTGAAATATTCCACTTAGGCAATATATTATTGAACATGGTCTGCGTTGAACCAAAAATACTACGACTGGAAACGATGTGATCATCTGAATTTAATAATGCCGCAAATGTTGAGAACACAGCAGACATACCAGAGGCAAATGCATAACCACGTTCAGCACCTTCCATTTCACAAACTTTTTCAACAAACTCAGAAGTATTTGGATTAGAATAGCGACTGTAAATATTGCGTTGTTTTTCATCTGCAAACGACGCACGCATATCTTCAGCATCTTCAAACACGTAACTCGATGTTAGATATAAAGGGTTAGAATGTTCTAAAAATTGAGTGCGCTCAATTTGAGTGCGTATGGCCTTTGTTTCTAAAAATGGATCTTTCATATCTTAATTTAAGCTTTCAGATAATTTTAAAACGTCAGATAAAACACCTCTTGCTGTAACAGTGTTTCCAGCACCAGCACCTTGTATAACAAGAGGTTGTTGGTTATATCCTTCTGTATATAATTCAAATAAAGTATCAGATCCTTTTAGTTGACCTAGAGAAGAGGATTTAGGTTCTGATACTAATTTTACTTCTAATGAGTTTTTTGCAATATCTAGTTCTCCTAAGTAACGCAATACAGATCCTGAACTTTGAGAATTTTTATTTTTTTCGAAAATGGGATTTAGCTCTATTGAACGCTCAATAAATTGCTCTAAAGTTGTTTTTTCATGTAATTGCTGAGGAACTAAAGATTCTACCTTTACATCGTTAAGTTCTGTTTTTACGCCTAGTTCCCTGGCTAGAATTAGCAACTTTCTTGCAACATCTTTACCAGATAAATCTTCTCTAGGATCGGGTTCGGTTAATCCTTCTTCTAAGGCCGTATGTAATATTTCATTAAATGGTATTTGTTCTTCTGAAAATCTATTAAAAATATAGCTTAGAGACCCAGAAAAAACACCCCTTATTTTTGTAATGTTGTCTCCAGATTGATAAAGGTTTCTAACGGTTTCAATAATTGGTAATCCCGCACCTACGTTAGTTTCATACAAAAACTTTTTATGGTTTCTTTTTAAAACGTTTCTTAAGTTTTTATAGAAATTAAAACTTAAGGTATTCGCTATTTTATTTGCTGAAATTATATGAAATCCATTATTAATTAACAGTTCGTAATTATAAACAAACGTTTCACTTGCTGTAACATCAATGGCAATTCTATTTTCTAATTTATTAGAATTAAAATGTTCAATAATTTCCTCAATCTTATAAGGAGTGGAAACATTTTTAAAATCAGCTGACCAATTTTTGCTAGTATGGTTGCCAAAAAGTGCCTTTTTAGAATTAGCAATTGCAGATAATTGTAATTCTAATTGCTGATCTTCTATTAATCTATGGTTAATTTCCTGAATCTGATCGATTAGTGTAGAGCCTACATTTCCTATTCCGAATATTACTAGGTTTACGGTTGTCATTTTTTTAGTTTATTAAATTATTTAAACCAAAAGTCAAGCACTTTTTAAAAAGTACGCTTAATAGAAAAATGTTATGAAGAAAATTCTAACTACAGATGAGTAATTAGTTTTGAGTTATCTATCCGAAATTTGCAAAAAATGACTTGCTTTTTCAAGTAGAATTTAGCACCTTCTTAGTAATTCTAAGGGTTGCTAAGGCTTCACAGGGTCTAATCCCTCCACCTTTCTTGATAACATTTCAATAAGTTGTTGAACTTTGTTACCACAATATTCCGAAAGAAAAATAGAATAAGCAAATTTTATTGACGTTATTTCAAGGTAATGATATTACTTTTTAATTGTAACTTTGATTACCCAAACACAGTAATTATGTTAGAAAATTTTTGGTTTAATGTAAAATATGGCATTAACCATGTACTAGATCCTAACGGCTATGACCATGTACTTTTTTTAATGGTATTGGCTGTTCCTTATGTATTTAAAGATTGGAAACGCGTACTATTGTTAGTCTCCATGTTTACTCTTGGCCATACGTTATCATTGGTTTTAGCAGCTTATGGTATAGTGAGTGTTAATGGTGAGTTAGTTGAGTTTTTAATTCCTGTAACCATTTTAATTGCAGCTATATACAATGTGTTTACTGCGGGTAAAAATGCAAAAAATAATAAAATAAACCTGCTATTTCTTACCACCTTATTTTTTGGGATTATACATGGCTTTGGTTTTGCAAGAGAATTTAAAATGTTTGCCGGTCAATCTGAAAATAGAATTGAACTTCTAATAGAGTTTGCTTTAGGTATTGAAATTGCTCAAGTAATTATTGTATTTGTTGTTTTATTTTTAGGATTTTTATGTCAAACAATCTTCAGGTTTTCGCGTCGCGATTGGATTATGGTATTATCTTCTATTGTTATAGGATTAATAATACCGATGATTCTAGGAAGCGAATTATTGAGTAATACTTAAAGTTTGGTTAAATTTTACGGATTGTAAATTGGTTATAAAATACGAACCATTTATATTCGTTATTTTACAGGCCTATTTTTTTAAGATAATAATTAATGTCAAACACTAAACAGTTACGTTACGATAAAGCTTATTTGCGCATTGCTAAAGAATGGGGCAAGCTTTCTCATTGTAAACGTAAGCAAGTAGGTGCACTTATTGTTAAAGATAGGATGATAATTTCTGATGGTTATAATGGTACACCTACAGGTTTTGAAAATTATTGTGAAGATGATGAAGGTTATACCAAATGGTATGTGCTACATGCAGAAGCTAACGCAATATTAAAAGTAGCTTCATCAACCCAATCTTGTAAAGGAGCAACTTTGTATATTACATTATCTCCATGTAAGGAGTGTAGTAAGTTAATCCATCAGGCTGGCATAATTCGTGTAGTATATCAACAGGGATATAAAGATGATTCTGGCTTGCAATTTTTAAAAAAAGCAGGGATAGAGTTAGAACATATTGAAGATTTAAATTAAGATTCCTATTTAGATGGGAAATAATATGGCAACTAAAAATAAATACATACCACTTATTATTGGTGTTGCAATTGCAGTAGGAGTTACTATTGGCGGTAAGTTAAGTTTTACAGATACATCGGATAATCTGTTTACAACCAATAGTAAAAAAGACAAGCTCAACCGATTAATAGATTATATCGATTATGAATACGTAGATGAAATTAATACAGATAGCATAGTTGATGTAACTGTAAATGGTATTTTAGATAATTTAGATCCGCATTCAACTTATATTCCAAAAGAAGATTTAGCCCGAATTACGGAAAGTATGAAAGGTGATTTTGTTGGTATAGGAATTAACTTCTATCCTTACAGAGATACTATAGCTGTTATAAAACCTACAGAAGGTGGTCCTAGTGAGCGTGCAGGTATTATAAGTGGAGATAGAATCTTATACGCAGATGGTGATACTATTTTTGGTCGTAGTAATATTACCAATGACCTAATTACCAAAAAACTTAAAGGAGAAAAAAACTCTAAAGTAAAGCTTACCGTTTACAGAAAAGGGGAGAATGAATTATTAGAGTTTGAGATAAAACGAAAAAGCATACCAATTAAAAGTGTAGAATCTGCATATATGTTATCTGATGAGTTAGGTTTTATAAAAATTAATCGTTTTGCAGAATCTACCTATAAAGAGTTTAAACAAGCTTTAGATGACCTCCAAGACCAAGGAGCTACAAAGTTGGTTTTGGACTTGCGTGATAATCCAGGCGGATTTTTAGGTGTAGCAGAGCAAATTGCAGATGAATTTTTGGAGGATGACAAACTCATTCTTTTCACAAGAGATAAAAAAGGAAGAGAGGAAAGAACCTATGCTACAAGTAGAGGAGATTTTGAAGATGGTGAAATTTATATTTTAATTAATGAAAATTCTGCATCTGCAAGTGAAGTTATTGCTGGAGCACTACAGGATAATGATAGAGGTATTATTGTAGGAAGGCGTTCTTATGGTAAGGGTTTAGTACAGCGAGAAATGGCTTTAGGTGATGGTAGTGCTGTTCGTTTAACGGTATCTCGCTATTATACACCAACAGGTCGTTCTATTCAAAGACCATATACTAACGGAGACAGTAGAGGTTATCATAACGACTACTACAAACGTTTAAGAACAGGGGAGCTAGTAGATGAAGAAAGTATAGAAGTTGATGATTCTCTAAAATTTACCACACCAAAAGGTAAGGTTGTTTATGGAGGAGGAGGTATTATTCCAGATGTTTTTGTGCCTGTAGATCGTTTGTTCGAAAATGAAACTATTAATTATCTCCGAAGAAGAGGACATTTTGGTTTTTTTGTTTTTGAAGAATTAGATAAAGATCGCAGCATATATGCAAATGTAACTAAATACGATTTTATTAATAATTTTGAAGTTAGCGATGATATCGTTGTACGCTTTCAAGAATTTATTAATAGAAAGGAAAGCACTAATATCACTTTTGTAGCTTATAATGATGAAATTAAACGTATTATAAAAGCTACGCTTGCCCGTCAATTATATGATGATAATGCTTTTGAAGAAATTATCAATAAAGAAGATGTTATGGTGCAAGAGGTGATTCTACTCAGTACTCAATATCCTGATTTTAAGCAATAATCAATTAGTGCATTTTATCATGTACTTTGGTGTGTTTACCACCATTCCATAAAGTTAAAATATCTGTAGCAACATGTGCACCACTTCCACTAGCTATAGCGAACTGGCTACGCCAACCTGCTAAAGTACCAGCAACATATAGATTTTCTTCAATAAGATGATCTGTGTTTTTTAACCAGATTCTATTTTTCTCAGGTACAGCTCTTGGATGAGGTTCAATATAATTCTCTAAACCATCAATGTTGATTAGGTCTGTATAACCTACCGTAATCACTACAATTTTAGTATGGTATGTGTTTTTATTTGTAGTTATTAAAAAACCTTTAAGTTGCTTCTCTATTGCAGTTACTTTTTCGTTTTCAATTTGATTTACATGAGGGTATAAATCATTAAGTTGTTGCTTACCATTTTTTAAAATTTCAGCACCTAAAGTACCAGGAGTTAAACCTAAAACATTATTGAATAAAGCATTTTGAAGATGTGATGTTTTTTGATGTGTAATAATGGCGATTTCTTTGTTTTTAGCAAATTCTTTATCTTTTGCCGAACCCAAAACTAGTGCACAAGACATGCCTGCAGCTCCACCACCAATAATTAAAACATCTAAAGTCATTAACGTTGCTTGTTTAATGTTTCTATTTTCTTAGATATTCTTAGAATTTGTAATAGAATAATTGCACATAATCCAGCAACTATAGTAATAACTGCTGTAAAACTTTCACCTTCCAAAAGTGCATCAAAGTTTAACTTTGTTACATTAAAAATAATGAGCGCTACTGCAATTATTGATAAAATAAGTGTAAATATTTTCATGTTTAAAATTTTAAGCCAATAACTCTTTAATATTATGAGCAAATAATTTTACGGCTATTGCTAACAAAATTACGCCAAAAACTTTTCTTATTATGTTAATACCATTAGGACCAAGAATTTTTTCAATCTTGGCAGAAGTTTTTAAAACAATATAAATTACTATGACATTGCATATTACAGCAATGATTATATTCTGAATTGCAAACTCAGCACGTAACGATAATAGTGTAGTTAAACTTCCTGGACCTGCAATTAGTGGGAAAGCTAATGGAAAAACAGAAGCAGTAATGCCACCATCTTCATCATCTTTATATAAGGTTATACCCAAAATCATTTCTAGTGCAATAAAAAATAGAATAAATGCTCCAGCAACAGCAAACGAGTTAACGTCTATTCCTATTAGAGATAATAAACTTTGCCCTAAAAACAAAAAAACAATCATAATTACACCAGCAATAAGTGATGCTTTTTCACTTTGTATATGTCCAACTTTTTTGCGTAAATCAATAATAATCGGAATGTTTCCGATGATATCTATAACAGCAAATAATACCATAAAGGCGGTGAATATTTCTTTAAAATTTAATTGCATGACTTGCGTTTTTTCAAATTTTTTGCAAAGGTGCGATATTATTAAAGATTTTCAATATTAAATTGTGGTTAAGTTTGGTATTTTTGTCGCATGTTTCAACTCGGAAAAACCATAGTCTCAGAAGACATTATAGAAAAGGATTTTGTCTGTAATTTATCTGCCTGCAAAGGCGCTTGCTGTATCGATGGAGATGCTGGTGCACCTTTAGATAAAGATGAGGTAAAAATACTTGAAGATATCTACCCTAAACTAAAACCGTTTCTAAGAAAAGAAGGAATTGATGCTATAGAAGCTCAAGGGACTTCAATAACTACTGCTTTTGGGGATTTGGAAACTCCACTTATTGATGGAGCCGATTGTGCCTACGTCATTTTCGATGAGAAAAATACAGCACTTTGCGCTATTGAAGAAGCATATAATCAAGGAGAAATTTCTTGGAAAAAGCCTGTGTCATGTCATCTGTATCCAATTAGGGTTAGAGAATACTCTGAGTTTTCTGGTGTTAATTATGATAAATGGGAAATCTGTGATGATGCTTGTTCTCTTGGGAAAGAACTTCAAGTACCTGTTTACAAATTTGTAAAAGAAGCGCTTATTAGAAAATTTGGCGAAGATTGGTATGCTGAATTAGAGAAGGTTGCAGAAAAAATGAAATAATTATATAGCTATCAGTATTCTAAATATTCTGATTTTACAGAATTTTCTTCCAACTATACATTTCTAACAATAGGATTTAGAAAAATAGCTTAATTTTTCGGTTTAATCATTTAAATACCAGCTATGAAAGTTAAGTTGTTAACGTTATTTGTCTTGTTCTATTCTTTTAAAACTATTGCGCAAATTACTAAAACAGAAGCCTTTACTGTAGGCACAAAAATTACATTTTACCCAAATCAATGTGGTAATTCAATTCCAGAAGCCACTGATAAACTTACATTTTGTGATAACAGCGATAACCTCGGTGTTGTAGAACGAAGTTATGGTCTAAACGATAGAGGAGTAAGACATATGTTACCTAATTATTATAACAATGATGAGTATTATGTTACTCGTGAAGGATTGTCAATTAGAAATGTAGATGGTACTTGGGAGAATATTCCTAATATCGCAATACCAACATATAATACCCAAGGAGACTGGACAAATACCGCAACTATACGTAATGGACTAGTTTTACCAGATGGAAAAGTCATTATACAGGCATCTAATGCAAATTATGGCTTTAATATATACGATAGAGTACAAAAAACCTTAAGTCCTGTTAATTTTCCTAATAACCGATACCCATATTTATTTGCCTATGATGCTACTAGAGGCGTTACTTGGATTATAGCATATGGAGGTGGTGCAAATGGTCGCTACTTATTTTCTTATGACGGAGCTAGTTTAACTCCTGTTATAGAATTAACAACTGCAGGTAATGTTAGTGCTAGTGTAGATACTTCTACACTAATATATAATGATGATCATTTGTATATAGCAAGTATAAATGGCTTGTTTAAAATTAATGTCACCAACTTTGCTACCACACCATATAATTCTTCTACCACTCCAAGTTTACCTTTTGATAGAGTAAATGATTTACAGTTTGATACTAATGGTTATCTATGGTTGGCAATAAGTAATGGTAGTTCTGATGGCGGCATAGTAAAATTTGATGTTGCAGCGGAGACCTATGATATGTATCAGTTAGTTTCAGAAACTAATGCAGCTGTAAATTACGCTTTTCAAAATGTGGCTATTAGCGATAATGATGAGATTTGGGTAAATGCATCTAATTATTCTGGTTTAATGGAATTGTCATTTACAGGAAATACTCCCAATTGGGATTTATTGCCGTTGTCCGAAATATCAACATTAAATTTTCCAATGACTTATAATCCAAGTGAAATTTACTTCAGAAATAATCAGTTTTATTTTACATCGATAGACTTTTCTTCAGGGAGTACCAGTAATTACGAAGTTTTAATTAATGCCAATGATATATGGTCTGGTAGAAATGATAATGAGGATGGTAATCTGTCTAACAGAATGAATAGACGATTTACCTATAATATGCCAGATAATAATGGTGGTGTATGGTGGTTTAATGGTTACGACGATGTGGTTATATACAGAGATGCAAATGATGAACACCAAACTATTGATATTGAAAATCTAAGTTTATTTGGTGTTGTGGATGATGATGATAATGCAATTGTAAGAGGTGGAAGTCCGATTGAGTTGAAAAAAATTAATTTTCCAAATGCGACTTCTTTTCAGACAATGACCAATCAAGCAACAGATATGAAACGTGTTGCAGATCAGATTTGGGTTTTTGATAGATCAAATAAAAGAATCGATGTTTATAAAGATGATGCTTTTGTCATTTCATACAATTTAGACGAAGATTGGTACCAAAATGCTAATTATTTTGCAATAGATGATAATGCTGATGTTTGGTTTATGAGATATACAGGCACTTTAGAAATAAAGAAGTTTAATATTACTACACTTTCGTCTACAACTTACGATTTATCATCTGTTGGGAGTTTTACTCCAAAAAAAATAGTGGCTGCTCCAAATGGTGGTGTTTGGTTTCTTGGTCCTACTGCGGCAGTTTATGAAGAATCTGGTGTTTTTTACGAATTTAAAGCAGCAGATTATGTAGAAATTTATAATCTTAAAGATATTGTAATAGATACTAACGGAAAAGCATATTTGCTAACCAATGACAATGCATCAATTACAACTATAGAAAATCCGACCGATGTTAACCCTACTCTTACCAATGTTAGTTTAGAGAATGCCAATTCTGTGATGCCTGCTTTAGATCACTACAGACCAACGGCATTAGCAATAGATAGTGAAGGCAGTCTTTGGACACACGCCTCTGTTACTGCATTTAAACTTATTGATAATGATTTAGCAACCGAGTATATATCTTATCCAGAGGTTTTAAGTATAGCAACCGCAGAGATAGAAGCCGATATAAATATCTATCCAAATCCAGTAAACAGTAAAATTTATGTTGCTTCTAATCAATCAATTAGTAGGTTGCAGCTGTTTGATGTTGTTGGTAAACAAGTTGCAAGTGTTAGATCTAAAGACAATTTGGATGTAAGTCATTTAAAATCTGGAATGTACATATTAAAAATTGATATAGATAGTGCAACACATACACAAAAAATTATTATTAATTAATTCATAAAACTACTAAAAATGAAAACGCAACACATTTCAAAATTTATTGTATTAATCTCGTTTTTGCTATTATCAAATAACGGTTTTGCACAAAAGGCATCGAAAGTAGAATTACCATCAACTTATGATTTTGATTATATCTACAAGTTAAAGATGACACATAAGAAAGGCGATGTTACTTTGGATTACTATTTAAAGGAAGATGCTGCTTATTTTGGCTTTGATACAGCTGCAATGACAAAAGGTAGTGAGGATACAAAAATGTTTATGGTTATGGATGCAGATTTAGGGGTAACTGCAATGTTTATGGAAATGATGGGCAAAAAAGTGGTTCAGAAATCAAAATTGAAAGCTTCTGACTTTGGTACTGAAACGGAAGATATGTCTGATTATACATTTACTGAGATAGATTCTAAAACAATTAATGGCTATGAGTGTGAAGGTTATATAAGTGAAAATGATAAAATAAAAATGACATTTTATATTACTGATGACGTGCCAGTAAGTTTTAATCAAGTTTTTGGATCTAATATGAAAAATATGCCAAAAGGATTTAATCCAGATTTAATGAAAAAGTATGCAGAAAGTGGATTAATGATGGAAATGATATTTGAAGATAAAAAGAAGTCTAAAAACAATATGACGATGCAATGTACTGGATTAGAAGAAACCGATTTTTCTTTAGATACAACAAAATATGGTTCTATGTTAGGAGCTTTTGGTGGCTAATCTTAGTGCCTTAGTTTTTAATTTATTAGTAGGAATTTGTAGTATTATCTTAGTGCCAGAAGGATTGTCGTTTTCATATAAATCCTCAATCTCTAAGATATAAGAGTTTAAAAATGCCTTTGAAAAATTAGCAAGACGTGCTTTTGTAATATCAATACCAACGGATTTACGTTTTAACTTTTTGCTGTTTTGTATTTTTCTTGAGGCTATTCTACCAATACCATTATCAATAATTTCTACAGTTATATAGCCTGAAGATTTTTTTATCACATTAAGCTCTATCTTCTTGTCATTAGATTTGGAAGATAAACCATGCCATAATGCATTTTCTAAAAAGGGCTGTAAAACTAATGATGGTACTTTAGTGATTTCGGTGTTAATAGATTCATCTACAGTGATTTTAAAATCTATCTCGTTAGAAAAACGTATGTTTTCAATATTCATGTAAAGCTTCATAGTTTCAAGTTCATCATGTAATGAGGTCTCTTTTTCCTTTGATGCCATTAAAATTTTTCGAATTAATTTTGAAAACTTGTTGAGGTAATAAACCGCATTTTCCTTTTCGTTATTTATAATGTAGAGTTTAATAGAGTTTAAAGAATTAAAGATAAAATGTGGATTCATTTGGCTTCTCAACATATCTTGTTCTAAGGTTAAAATATGTTTATCTCGCTTTAAGGCCTTTGTTCTATTGAGGATAAATAAAACGATGCCTAGAATAACTAACGATAGAGAGGTGTAAAGCAATATTTTTTTATTTCTTTCTAAACGTTGCATTACGGCTTCGTTTTCTGATGCCAAAGCCTTTATCTGATTATTCTTGTCTTCATTTTCATACTCTAAAGCAATATCATTAACATATTGTAGATTTTGCTCTGTGAGTATGGTATTTTCTATTTCTACTGCTTTTTGGTAATATTCTAATGCGACTTTATAATTCTTTTTTTCTTGATTTATTTCTGATAAGAGTTTGCTAGATTCTGCAACAGATGATTTTAAATTATAAGAAGCTGCAATATCTAATGCTTTTTTTAGGTTTTGTTCAGCAAGTGAATTTTGACCTAATGCCATTTCTAATTGCCCAAGATTAAGGTAGGTAGATGATATATAAAATTGGTCGTCTAGCTTTAATGCTTTTTCTAAAGCATCTCTAATAATAGGCTCAGCGTCTTTGTAGTTTTCTTTTTTTAAATATATTCCACCGATACTATTATAACAGATAACTCTACCAATTTCTGAGTCTATAGCATTATTGTAGTTAAGTGATTTTTTATAATTTATTAGAGCCGTATCCAAATCCCCTAAGGCTTCTTTGGCATAACCAATGTTGTGGTAGTTAATCGCTAAACCTAATTTATTGTCTGCTCTCCTTTCAATTTCTAGGGATTTGTTAAACTGGTTTATAGCCATCTCATATTGCTTTAAGGCAAGATATATATTCCCAATACTATTTTGAGATACAGCTATATTGTAGGTTATTGTTTCCGAAGGATTTATTACTGAATAAGCAATTTTTAAAGCTTCTGTATGGTAGTCTAATGCAGGTTTAATAATATCTGTTCGTCTGTAGGCAACACCAATCATGTTTAGACTGATAATCTTAAGTTCATCGCTTTCTGCTTTTTCGGCATAGTCTTTAGCTTCTAGATGAAGTTTTATGGATTCATCATATTTAGAAATATTTCTATTAATAACTCCAAGAGCATTAAGCGCGTAACTAGAACCTTCATTATAAGAGATGCGTTTAGAGGTTTCTAAAAACTGCCTCATCTTTATGCTATCTCTTTCAAACGGTTTTAAAACTGAATCAATTTGTTTGTATGCAGTCGGTGTTGAATTTTTAATATGACTTAATGCATTTTCAAAATCATTATTTTGAGAATCAACATTCCAGGATATTGAAACAATCAATATAAAAAGAGCTATAAGCTTATGAGATAATGAGTAATTCATAAATTATAACTTTTCGAGAAAATCCGATTTTCGTTGTCTTGCCACAGGGATTTTATGATTACTATCCATAATCACATAGCCTTCATTTTTTATAAAAGCTTTTATTTTATTTAAGTTGATAATGTATGAATTATGTATCCTAAAAAAATAATGTTCTGGTAATATAGCGTCTACTTCTTTTAATTTTTTAGTGACCACAATCTTTTTCTGGTCTTGTAAAAAAAGAGTACTATAGTTACCATCAGATTCTACATATACAATATCATCTACATCTAAAAAAAGAAGTTTACCATCTGTATTAATGGTTATACGTTTTTTATCGAATTTTGAATTAAAATTAGATAACATGCGTTCAAACTTCATTGAGTTAATTGTACGTTCGCCATGTTTTTTAATCTTGGCGATGGTATCTTTTAAATCATCTGAGTCTATAGGCTTTAATAAATAGTCAATAGCTTCGTGCTTTAACGCTTTTATGGCATATTCATCATAAGCAGTAGTAATGACTACAGCAAAATCTATGCTTTTTAATTGTTCTAAAAATTGAAAGCCTCCAATAGTTGGCATCTGTACATCTAGGAATAGACAATCTGGTGTATTAGAGTCTAAAAACTTTAAGGCATCGTCTGGATTTGTAAATGAGGCTATTACCTCAATTTCGTTACTAAAGTTGCTTAGCTCCCAAATTAAACCCTGTATTGCCTTAGGCTCATCATCTACAATTACTGCTTTTAACATAGAATAAAATATAGAATATAAATATATGTATATATTGATTGTTATGCATATAAATATGTGTGCAATGCTTCGTTTTGTGTATAACATGCTCAAAAGCAATAAGCTAAAATTTAACTAGCCAGTTATACATTTTTTTTTACCAATTATACATTAGGGGCAAAAAGTGAAATTCTTTATATAGATATTTGAGTAATGAAACTGACCAAATAATTAAAAGTAAGAGTGGGGACTTTGCTTTTAAGGTTAATTGCTATTAATCGCTAAAAATTTGAATTAATTAAATTCTGATTTTTGTTTCAGTGTTAATTTAATAAAGGGGTAATTAAAAAAAATTACTTTTTCATTTAGTTAGTTATTAGGGAAAAAAGAGCGTTGATTCAACGCTCTTTTCTATTTTATAGTATTGAAAAATTCTACCAACAAAACCACAATAAATACGCTTGCTTACCATCGTTTTAATACGATTACACCTACAAAAAATAAATACACAATAACTGTTTAAAATGCTGAAAAACAGATGTTTAGCATTATTTTTAATAATCCTTAGGTTTTATAGGCATTACAAGAGTTTGTTAAAAACTTGTTGACAATGTTTACAAAATACCCTTTTATTATTTCTTACAATTGTCAATCTTTGTTCAAGGCAAAATAGAATAGATTTTTAGCTCTTTTATTATAAAAACAGAGCCCATTTCAAAAATCAATTTTAACATTCACGCTCATTTTATTTCTTTTTAATAAAGAAAACTAATAACACATTTTACAGCATTTGCTATAGATATTTAGAATGATTACAGACCATTCTAATACATCTTTAGCCTCAAAAATTAAAATTAAACCATGGAAACTAAACAACTAGAGATTACGGAAATTATAAAAAGAGACTACGAAACAAGTCCATTTGTTTTAAATAAAATTTCTAATGCTGTAGAAAAAGCAATGATGTCTGTTGGTAATGGAACAAAAGAAGATGCTAATAAGATTGCAGTGAATGTTATGCAAGAATTATTAGAGAGAAAGGGCAGAGATTATAGATATGTGCCAACTGTAGAAGAAGTACAAGACCTTGTTGAGTTAAAATTGATGGATAGTCAGTTTTTAGATGTTGCAAAAGCCTACATTCTATACAGAGATGAGCAAGCTAGAAATAGAAAGACAAATATTTTTGAGAAGCGAATTAACTTAAAACCGTATGAATATCCAGCATTGAACGAATACGTTGATGCGATTAGACATTCGTATTGGATACATTCTGAATTTAATTTTACCAGTGATATCCAAGATTTTAAAACAAGATTAACCATTGTAGAGCAAAATGCAATTAAAAATACAATGTTGGCTATTTCTCAAATAGAAGTTGCTGTAAAGTCA
Organism: Winogradskyella echinorum; assembly: GCF_014297365.1. Taxonomy (GTDB): domain Bacteria; phylum Bacteroidota; class Bacteroidia; order Flavobacteriales; family Flavobacteriaceae; genus Winogradskyella; species Winogradskyella echinorum. Next base: position 1,467,123 of record NZ_JACOQD010000001.1, read on the forward strand.
TTTTGGGGAGACATTTACCATAAAATGCCAAAACCAGAAATAGGATCTGTAGGAGCAACTTTTGCAGAAAGTGAAGTACGTCACCACGATGCTTATTCTCATCTATTAGAGATTCTTGGTCTTAATAATGAGTTTAGAAGATTAAAGAAAAATCCTGTAATAATGAGACGTGTTCATTATTTAGAGACAGCTTTAAAAAATGCAAAAAGTGAAGACAACAAAGAGTATGCAGAATCAATTTTATTATTCTCACTCTTTATTGAGCATGTATCCCTGTTCTCTCAGTTTTTAATTATAATGGCATTCAACAAGCACAAGAATATGCTAAAAGGTATTTCTAATGTTGTTGAGGCGACTTCTAAAGAAGAGCAAATTCACGGTGATTTCGGAATCGATATTATTAAAATCATAAAAGATGAAAATCCAACTTGGTTTGGAGAAGAGCACAATACCATCGTAAAAGTAATGTGCCAAGAAGCTTTTGAGTCTGAAAGCAGAATCATCGATTGGATTTTTGAAGCGGGTGAATTGGACTTCCTTCCAAAGAATGTAATAAATGAATTTATAAAGCAAAGATTTAACAATTCCCTCGAAAGTATTGGGATCGATAAAATATTTGAAGTTGATAATAGCTTACTAGAGCAAACAGAATGGTTCGATGATGAAATTATTGGAACCAAACACGGAGATTTCTTTGTGAAACGCTCAATCAACTATGCAAAAAGAACTAAAAGTGTAACACCAGACGACTTATTTTAAACCATGAACGACAAAACTAACTTAGATCTCGAAAACAAAGTAGTAAACCCTCAAACTACAACAACTTCACCACAAGATGAATTAATAAAAGCCAGAAAAGAAGCCATTAAAGAGGCTAATAAAGAACCAGAAATAAAATGGTTAACAGACCATAGCCGCAAATTTTTGTCGTCGGGTTATCTTACAGAAGGTACTACGCCAGAGGCTAGAATTAGAGAAATTGCGGATAATGCTGAAAAAATCTTAAAGATTCCAGGTTTTGCTGACAAGTTCTATGGCTATATGGCAGAAGGCTATTATTCATTAGCATCACCAGTATGGTCTAACTTTGGTAAAAGGAGAGGTTTACCAATTAGTTGTTTTGGTTCGCACATTTCTGATGATATGGGTGATATCTTATATACGCAATCTGAAGTTGGCATGATGTCTAAACTAGGAGGTGGTACTTCTGGTTACTTTGGTAAGCTTCGTCATAGAGGTGCACCAGTAAAAAATAACGGAGAATCTTCTGGAGCTGTACATATTATGCAATTATTTGAAAAAATGGTTGATGTCGTAAGTCAAGGTTCAGTGAGAAGAGGTCGTTTTTCCCCATACCTACCAATAGAACATAATGATATAAATGAATTTTTAGAAATCGGTACAGAAGGTAATCCAATCCAAGAGCTAACACATGGTGTTACTGTTGGAAATGAGTGGATGCAAGAAATGATCGATGGTGATACTGAAAAAAGAGCCATTTGGGCAAAAGTATTACAACGTAGAGGAGAAATAGGATACCCTTATATCTTCTTTAAAGATAATGCTAACAATGCGGCACCAGAAGTATATCAAGAAAACAAGCACGAGATTTACGCAAGTAACTTGTGTTCTGAGATTATGCTGCCAACAAACGACAGATGGTCTTTTGTATGTGTATTGTCTTCAATAAACTTATTACACTACGATAAGTGGAAAGATACAGATGCGGTTGAAACAATGGTCTATTTCTTAGATGCTGTTTTAGAAGAGTTTGTAACTAAGCTAGAAGTTTATAGAGATTCTCCAGATAGAGATGATAGACAAACTTTTATGTTTATGGAGAAAGCATACAACTTCGCTAAAGAAAATAGAGCATTAGGTATGGGAGCTTTAGGATGGCACTCATTATTACAGTCTAAAATGTTACCGTTTGATAGTGCAGAAGCATTTAACTTAAACAGCGAAATCTTTAAGACGATAAAAGAAAAGTCAGTGAAGGCTTCAGAGGAATTGGCAACTATGTTCGGTGAGCCAGAAGTATTAAAAGGTTACGGAAGACGTAATGCTACATTAAATGCTGTAGCACCAACAACATCTTCTGCATTTATTTTAGGACAAGTATCACAAGGTATAGAACCAATTTGGTCTAACAGTTATGTAAAGGATATTGCTAAGATAAAGACAACAATAAAAAACCCATTCTTAAAAGCATTGCTTAAAGAAAAAGGAATGGATACGGTTGAAGTTTGGAAAAGCATTAGAGATTATGATGGTTCTGTACAACATTTAGAAGGTTTAACAGAATTAGAAAAAGATGTGTTTAAAACCTATTCTGAAATTGACCAAATGACCATTATTTATCAAGCGGCAAACAGACAGAATCACATTGATCAAGGACAGTCTTTAAATATTATGGTACATCCAGATATGCCAGTTAAGGACATTAATAAACTTTATGTTACAGCTTGGCAATTAGGTGTAAAATCATTGTACTACCAACACAGTATGAATGCTGCACAGAAATTCAAACAAAAGAAAGAATGTGCTAGTTGTGAAGGTTAAACAATTTCTTTGGCTTTATTTTAATGAAACTTAAACAAAGTAGAAAAGGAATTTTATAAATAAAATTAAAAAGCATCTCATTTATTGAGATGCTTTTTTAGTTTTTGTCATGCTGAATTTATTTCAGCATCTTAAAATAGCTTAGATTCTGAAACAAGTTCAGAATGACAAGGCGATAATATGTTATTCCTGCACCAAAGTATCAGTTCCTAAATATTTATCATCTTTATTATAATACCAAGCGCGTACTTTAGGCATTTTAATGCCATTTACAACAGCTTCTTCAGACAATAAAATATATTCACCAGTATCTGGTTTTTCTTTACCATTCTTATCTGTTTTAAAGAATTGATACACTTCCATAGCATAAGTCTTTGGGTTAAAATAAAAATACCACATATCACTACCAACGGCTTCATCATAAGTCACTTTTAAGACTAAATAGTCTTTGCCTTTAAAGGTTTTCTTTTCAATCTTATCATTAAGATTTGTACCAGGATCTTTAAGCTTCATTGGTAAGCCATATAAGTACGTATAGTAATTTTTATATAGCGTAGCTCTATCACAAGACATCTTCTTTTCTTTAGCGGTGATACTATCAATAGCTTTGCCATTATATTGCATTAGACACTTTCCTTTATTTACTGTGTATGTAGTTGTAACAGTATCTTTAGTTGCTTTAACGCTAAAATATTCATCAGGTAAATTAATTGTGATTTTACTTGTTCTTTTTGGCGAATTTGGGGTAGTCATAACAACAGTAAACTCATTATTAAAGCTGTGCCAATCACCATTTGGGTTGTGATATTCTATAGCATTATCTAGTAATTGTGTAGTGGTAATATTTTGACTTATACCATTAAATGCATAGCAGAAGAAAAGTAATGTAAAGAGCAGTTTCATAGATTTTAATTTTTCTACAAATTACAAATTAGAGCATAAAAAAAAGCACTCAATGCCGAATTTTACGGGAGAGTGCTTTTAGGTATTAAATCTAAGATAGATTTGATTTATTTTGCTTCCATTAAGGCAAAAAACTTGTCAATGTTTGGCATTAAAATAATACGTGTTCTACGGTTTTTAGCACGATTAGCTCTTGAATCGTTTTCAACTAAAGGTTGGTAGCTACTACGACCAGAAGCAATTAATTGCTCAGGTGCTACATTAAATTGATTTTGTAATTTTTTAACAACAGAAGTAGCACGTAATACACTTAATTCCCAGTTGTCTGAAATTTTTTCTGTATTGATAGATCTAGAATCTGTATGACCTTCTACCATTACATCTAAACTTGGTTCAGAATTGATAACATCTGCCAATTTCTTTAAGATTTTGTCAGCTTTATTTCCTACTCTATAACTAGCTGTGTTAAATAACATATCGTCAGCAATAGATATCATTACTACAGTTTCGTTGATATCTACAACGATGTCTTCATCCTCATTAAGATCACTAGTATTCATAGCTTTACTTAAATTATGCTGTACGGCTAAGTTCATAGAATCTTTTAATGTTTTAGCTCCAGCTAACTTTTCAGGATCTATGTTCTGTAAAGTAGCACGCATTTTTTCTTTACTTGCTACAGATGCTACAGTTCCATCTTTAGATACCTCAAATTTAGCTTTGTTTTCTATAGTTAATCCTTCAACATCCTTATTTAAAGATTGTATTTTAGAATTGTAATCATTTACTCGTGCTTCTATAACAGCAAACTTATTTTCTAAGTCTTCTTTTTCAACACGTGTTTTAGTAAGTTCGCTTACAGTTTCACCATGTTGTTGTTCTAAGGCCAAGTATTTCTTCTTTGAAACACAAGAGCTTAATATAATAGCTGTTACTAATAGAATTGAAAATCTTTTCATTGTTTTAACTTTTGGTTTAAATTAGTTTACAGTTCTATATACGATGAAATGTTACTTTTGGATGTTAACAATGTTAAATTTTAAAAATGAATTCTAGATTAAAAGAAGTTGCTCAAGTATTTTTTAAGTTAGGTTGTTTTGCATTTGGTGGGCCTGCAGCACATATCGCTATGATGGAAGATGAGATTATAGAAAAAAGAAAGTGGATGACGCGTGATTATTTTTTGGATTTAATAGGTACAACCAATTTAATTCCAGGACCAAATTCTACAGAGATGACTATGCATTGTGGTTATGAGCGAGCAGGTAAAGCAGGACTATTTATTGCAGGCCTTGCTTTTATTTTACCTGCGACCTTTATTACTGCTTTATTAGCCTATTTATATGTGAGTTATGGTAAATTACCACAAGTAGAGCCTTTTATTTATGGCATTAAACCTGCTGTTTTGGCCATTATTGCTTCGGCTATTTTAAAACTTGGTAAAAAAGCCATTAAGAGTGCAGAACTTATTATACTTGGTGTTTCAGTAGTAATAGTAAGTTTTCTTGGTGTTAATGAGGTGGTAGCATTACTATCAGCCGGAGTTATAGGTATGCTGTATTTTTATTTGAAATCCAAGACGATATCAACCTTAAACTCAGTTGAACCTTTATTATTGTTTTTTGGAATCAATGCTACATTGGCAAAGGTTTCTTCCTTAAAACTCTTTTTAATTTTCTTAAAAGTAGGAGCTATACTCTATGGAAGTGGTTATGTGCTTTTTGCTTATTTAGATGCAGAATTAGTATCAAGAGGATTACTAACAAGAGCAGAACTTATTGATGCTATTGCAATTGGGCAATTTACTCCTGGACCTGTATTATCTACATCGACGTTTATTGGGTATCAGCTTTCTGGATTTACTGGAGCCTTAGTAGCTACAACTGCTATCTTTTTACCATCATTTTTATTTGTGTTGGTTTTAAATCCTTTTATTTCTAAAATGCAGAAATCTAAAATCTTAAGATACTTTTTAGATTCGGTCAATGTAGCTGCTGTAGCTGTTATGCTTGCTGTTCTTTTTGTTATGGCTAAGGAAACACTTATAGAATGGCAAAGCATAGTTATTGCTTTACTATCTGTTGTTTTAACTTTTAAAACTAAGGTGAGTACAATTTGGACAATTGTTATAGGAGCCGTTTTAGGATTTATACTGATAACTATTACAAAATAAAAAGCCATCAATAATATATCGATGGCTTTAAATGAAGTTATACTCTATTTCTTCTTATTCTGAAAGCTCAGAATTTTTATTGGTTTCATCATCTTCAACTGAAATAGTTGCAGGTTCAATTGAACTATCAAAGGAATTGTGATACTCTTCTAGTAAGTTCATTGTAGCATTTAATAAATCTTTTGTCTCAAGTAATAATCCAAAATAAAGCGTTGTGTTTTTTGGACTCGATTCTTCAGTTCTAGTTCGTGCAACTTGCTTTACTATTTTATCAGTAACTAAATCTAACAATTCTTTTTTACGATTAATTATCGATTCAATTTGCTCAAACGAACGAGAATCGAATGCAGCTTTTGTATCTGTAAAAAGAACTTCTAAAGTGTCATCAACTTCTTTTAGCTCTTTAATTTGACTAAACTTAAGCTTTTTATGGTTATTGTTTACATGCTTGTGGCTTACTTTAGAAATGTATTCTAAAGATTGTGTCATATCTTCTAAATAACCTAAAATGTTAATATAAAAACTACTAGCTCTTAAACTTGTTTCGTCTAAATTTTTAATGAAGTAGAATATATTGTCACGCAGACTATCAACTTCTTTAGATAACTTATCAATTTGTTTTTGATTCTTTTTTAGCAAAGATAAATCTTGTTTGGCCAATCCATTTACAGCGTTAGTGTATATTCTATTTCCACGTTTAATTACGTTAGAAATGTTTCCGGCACTTTCGTGTATAACACCTTGTACGGATTTGCTTCCTGTAGATTTTAAACTGTCTTCATCTGCTGTTTTAGTTGATTTATCTTTATGAGATTTGTAATTTCTGTATAATAAGATAGCTGTTAGTAGAAGTAAAATAGGTGTTATTACACTAGGATTCCAGTTTATTAAAAATACAACTGTTCCAGCAGCTATAAATGCTCCTAAAGCTGTACCAAACCATCCGCCAATTACATTTAGTACACCAGCTACACGATATACAGCGCTTTCTCTTCCCCAAGCTCTATCCGCTAAAGACGTACCCATGGCAACCATAAAAGTTACGTAAGTTGTAGATAGAGGTAATTTCATTGATGTTGCAATAGCAATTAACACACCAGCCACCATTAAGTTTACAGATGCTCTAATCATATCAAAAGCAGGTGCTTCGATACTTTGATCCTTTGTCATAACAATATCTGGTTTATCAAAACTCTTACCTATTTTTTCTTGAATTGATTTTGGAAGAACAACACTAAGATAATTTGATAATTGAGTAGTACCTTTTACTACAGATCTTGAAAGTGCATTAGGTTCAAATTTTTCGTGTGTTTCTCCTTGACGAGATAGACTTATTTCCGTTTCAGCAACCGTTTTAGCTTTTTTAGAAAACCATAATGTTAATACCATTATAGCTCCCGCAATAAATAGTAATAAAGGCTCTGCAGGAACTTTTTTATCTAATACAGCCATTGACATGTTAATATCCATACCTCCAGCAACCCAAGCTTCATAAGAGTGGTATGCTGCCATTGGTACTCCAATAAAGTTTACTAAGTCATTTCCAGAAAATGCTAGAGCTAACCCAAAAGTACCAACTCCAATTACAACAAGTAAGACTGTTTTTTTCGTTAATTTTTCATATAAGAAAGAAAACAAGGTCCAGAAGACAAAACTTCCAAGTATAATGTATACTTCATTTCCTTCAACCACACTTTTCATTTCCTTATAATAAGGTGTTCCTTTTAATCCTTTTAAAAAGATAAAATAAGTTATTGCCGTTAAAGCAACACCACCAAAAATGATTCCGAAATTCTTTATTTTTTTCTCGTAGTTGAATGTAAAAATGAGTCTTGATATCCATTGTACTAGAGCACCAACTGAAAACGCAATTAGAACAGATAACAAAATCCCACTAATAATTGTTAAGGCTGTATCGGTGGCAATGTAATTTCCTAAATCAGCAAAAGTCTCAGATTCTGAATGACTAATTTTTATCAATGACATTACTACAGCTGCACCTAATAAATTAAAAACAATAGATACCGTCGTAGATGTAGGGAGTCCTAATGTATTAAAAAAGTCGAGTAACAGAATATCTGTAATCATTACAGCCATAAAAATGAGCATTATCTCACCAAACTCAAATTGAGCAGGAACGAAAATACCTTTACGTGCTACTTCCATCATTCCACTTGAGAAGACTGCACCAATAAAAATACCTAAACTTGCTACAATCATTATAGTTCTTAAAGAAATTGCTTTAGAGCCAATAGCAGAATTTAAGAAATTAATAGCATCATTACTTACACCAACTATTATATCAGCAACAGCTAATACAGTGATGGCAATTAACATGAATAAATACATATTGTCCATAATTTTTGGTTTTGCAAATATCTAGACTGTTTAGGTCAGATACGTTATGTTAATGTTATGTTTTAAAAATGAATATCAAATCCTAATCTGAACCTAATATTATCGTCATTGCCATCTATAGTTGTATAACTAATATCTGACTGAACTTTTAATTTATGTCCAACAATATATCTCGAGGCTCCTAAAGTATATTGCTCAGTAGGCAAGGCTCCAGTAACGTTTTCAAAATCTAAAGTTGTAAAACGTGCAGCTATTTCGTAATTACTTTTAAATAAATATCCCGCTTGTAAGTTTAATGCATTACCAGTTAAGACAATGTCTCCAGTAGGTGTTGTACCATCTGCTTCAGTTGCGATTTCATCACCAGCAGTGCGCTTTGCATATTCTCCCATAAAAGAAAAGCCATTATACTTAAACATTGCATCGGCGAATATTGTAGTTTGGTCAGTTTCATAAATAGAACCATCTGTTCTAATCATATAATCACCAGCAAATCCTCTTTCTCTAACAGCATTTTGATTATAGTTATAAGTAAAACCTACCATTAGTTTTGGTTTTTCTTCACGTTTTAAATCGGATTGACTATAATCCCCTTTAGATTTAAAGGCTCCGAATGGCAAAAACTCTAAACGTGCAGTATATTGTAACCCACCTTCGTTACCCTCTGTAACATTTCGACCTTCCCCTTGTGATATTGCAAATTTTTCGCGCATTAAAAAATCACCACCTAAGTTAGATTTGTGACGTAATTGGATTCCTAAATCACGATCTATGTTAAATCGACTGTTTAATAACGAACGATTTATCAATTGAAGATTTCCAGAAGATACAACACGCTCTACGTTACCAGGTAATTTTGTTTGTCCTGCCCATAATTCCCAATTGTCAGCAAAATTCCACATAATTACGGCGTCCAAAATATATCTTGGTGTATTTCTGTTAAAATCATTAGCTCCAGATATATCTCTATTAGATAAACCTAGCTCAATTTTGTATTTTAATTTTGGGCTATAAGCAAAGCCATCAAATTTTAAACGTGCTCTACGTACTATAAAATTATGCTCTGGACTTCCGTACTGATTACCATCATAATTCCAAGAAGAGATAGAACGCACTTGAAAACGTGGTGCAAATTTTACACTAAAAGAACTGTCTTTAGCAACAAAATTTATTAAACCTTTTCCAAATGATGTATCACTAATTTCTTGTGCATTAAGTGAAGTTATTGCCATAAGTATAATGACAATGAGTAGATCTTTAAGTTTCATTAAAATTTATTTAGTTTTTGTCGAGTGCAAAGAACTAACTTTAATGTTAAGTAAATGTTTCCTATGTATTATTATAAGGGTAAATTTAAGCTATAAAAGAAGGCTGCTTTTAATAAAGCAGCCTTATTAGAAATCATATTTATTAAGTCGACAAAAACTAATAAAAATTATGAATTACTAATTGTGATATTATTACACCTTACAAATATGGAGACTAAAAGTAATATTAATGTAATGTAAATATTATCTAATTATTAAGATTAATATTTCTTATCTAAAAGATTGTAACTATGTAAATTAGTGAAACGTAAAATTCACAAAAACAGGTGTTTGCGCGTTTAATGTTAACTAAATGTTATGTAAATGTTGTCTAAATGTAAAATAAAAGGTATCTTTGAGTAATACAATAATTTAAATCCCAAATAGATATGAAAAAGATAGTAATATTATTAGTAATGTTGTGTGTAGGATTTTCATACGCACAAGACAAAATACAACCTAAATTAGAAAAGAAGGGTGATATAACAATAGCGACTTACTTCCATGAGAATGGTAAAGTTCAGCAAACCGGAGCTTTTGATACTAATGGAAAGCTACATGGCGAATGGACAAGTTTTGATGCTGAAGGAAACAAAGTATCTATAGGAAATTATGAAGCTGGTAAAAAAGTTGGTAAATGGTTCTTTTGGGAAGGTGATTCTTTAAAAGAAGTAGATTACATTGATTCTAAAATTGTTAGTGTTAACAAATGGGACAATAAAACCAAAGTTGCCGTTAATAGATAAAATAATCTTTTAAAAAATAAAGAAGGCTCTCTATTAATAGAAAGCCTTTTTTTAATTAATAACATGATGTATTCTTTTACCCTTAGAATTTAAAAGAATACCCTAAAGATATTTCTGTACCAGGATCTCTTAATGAGAAGGTTTGGTTTTCAGTTTTATAAGATTCGTATTCGCTTAGTCTTTCACTACCTAAGATATTAGTAATCTTTAAGTCTATTGAAGAGTTTTTACTTTCTCCAAATGATTTGTTAAGTGTAAAGTTTAAGCTATTAAAAGGTTGTGTATATACATCTGGCACTAAACCAATACCTACAACTTCTAATGTTGAACCTTGAATGTTATAGAATAAACCAGTTTGTAAACCTATATCAGAATTGTTATAATCTAAACCTACATTAATTAGGTATGGTGCCTGTCCTTGTAAATCTCTTTCGCGTTCAATGGTTTCACCATCTCTTGCTGCAAGCGAGCGACTTTCAAACTCGTCATCAGACATAGTTAATTCAGATTTTATTAATGAGACATTGGCATTAAACTTAAGATTATTTAAACCTTCAGATATAAAGCCTAAACGTTGTCTAAGTTCAAATTCTACACCATAAACTGTTGCATTACCTAGGTTATCAACTGTTAATTGCGTTGGTGCTTGTAAAAAGAAAGATTGCTCAATAGGATCTGTAAAATCTTTATAGAATCCACTAACGGCAAACATTTGACCGTTTTCTCCAAAATGCTCATATCTTAAATCAAAATTATTTACATAAGTTGGTACCAAATCAATATTACCAATGAACAATCGGTTGGTAATAGGGTCAAAAATTTGAGCAACAGATGCTTCTTTAAAAGATGGTCTAGCCGTTGTACGAGAGTATGACGTTCTTACATTAGATTTATCATTTAATGAATAAATTATATTTGCGGATGGAAAAAAGTCAAACTCATCTAAAATTGATTCTCTATTATAAACAATCGTATTGTTTTGACCTGTATAAAACGAATTAAACTTTTCTGTTCTAAGACCTAAAACTGTTTTAAAATTTTCTGACAGGTTAAATTCTGCAGAAAAATATGTTGCAGCAATTCCCTGTTCACCCTCATAAGCGTCATTTGGATTAAACTGATCACCAAAAACTAAGAATGTACCATTATCTGTGTCTGGATTCCAAATATTATTAGAATTTAATAATTGATCAACATCACCACTCGCTATAAAAGCATCATCACCTTGAATGTTAAACGTATAATCATCAATACTAAAATCTCTAAATTTGTAGGTATAAGCTCCACCAAACTTCAGTTTTGCAGGCCTTCCAAAAAGTTCTATAGTTTTATCTAAATCAACTTTACCAGACCAGCTTTCTTCAATTAAATTTCTCCATAATTGAATCGGGTAGGTAGAAGCAGAAGGGCTAATAAATGAATCTCCATTATCTGCTTGTTGTAAAGGTGTAATTCTGTGGTTTTTGTCCATTACCTTAGAAAACGTTGGTGAAAATTTCCACTCTAAGTTAAAGGCATTTTCGTTATCACTTAAGCGGTGAATACCAGAAAGTAACAAATTAGTAACAGAACGTTCTGTATATGTAATTGCATTTTTTGTTAATGGTTCTAATCCACCACCTACACCATCTTGTGAAATAACTTGATTATAGAAACCAGCACCAGACTCACCATTCTGAATATGCAATAAGTTGGCTTTAAATTTAGATAAACCTGTTTTATAGGTTAGACCTAACATTCCGTTAAGGATAACATTATTTATACCTTCAGAACCTTTTGAAGCTAATGTGAAATTTAAGTTGTTATCAGATGAGTCTGAATTGTTTTTAACAAAAGCACCATCTTCTCTGTTTTCATAAAAGGTAGTTTCATTTTTGTATGAAAATGAGGCTTGGTAACCTATTTTATCATCACCCAAATCATATTGGTTACCTAAAGTAAAGCCAAGGTCAAAGTTCATTCCACTCGCTTCTTGTTTTGCTCTAAGTTCTTTTGAAAACCTATCTGTCAGTGTTGTTAGTAACAATTTATTTTCAAAGGTACCTGGTATTGGTTGATATCTGTGTATTGGTAAATCTCTTGTGCCATCATCAAAACCAAAAAAATCGGTATCACTTCCACCAGAGGTTAAGTAATTATTATTAAAGTGCATATCTGGATTGTAACCCATGCCTAATGATAAAGTGTATTCTGCTTTAGACGGAAAATCTTTAGTTACAATATTTACAATTCCACCAGTAAAATCTGCTGGATATTCTGCAGAAGCAGATTTTAATACAATAACATTATCTAAAATGTTAGTAGGGAATAAATCCATTTGAATGGTATTACGATCTGGATCTAAACCAGGAATATCAATACCATTTAAAATAGATTTGGTATATCTATCACCTAATCCACGAACATAAACATACTTTCCACCTTGTATAGAAACGCCAGGCACACTTTTAACAGCACTTGCAACGTTGCTTGCTCCAGAACTTTTAATGGCTTGTGCAGATAACCCGTCTAATACTACAACAGATTTCTTTTGTAGATTTAATACAGAGTTTTCAGTATTTCGTTTTGTGGTTGTTGTAATAATTACGGCATCTAATGAGTTTGTTTGTAATACAATGTCTAAGGTTGTGACTTCATTATTTTTAATAACAACACCTGTTATTTCTTGAGACACATATCCAACAAATGAAAAGACTAATGTATAAGTACCTTCTTCTAACTCGAGTTCGTATTTTCCATCAAAATCAGCACTAACACCTGTGGTTGTTCCTTTTACTAATATGTTAGCAAAAGCCATAGGCTCGTTAAATTCACCATCCATTACTGTTCCCGAAACGGTTCCTTGTGCAAAAGATAAAGAAGTAATTAGAAAGAAAACAAAAGTTAAAACGTTTTGTATATTTTTCATGTTAAAATTTAAATAACCCATCGCTTATAAATAAACGATGGGTTGGTATATTAAAAAGTGTTTTTAGAAACCTAATCCAGCTGCAGTATTTGCATATGTCCAGTTTAAGTTAGATGTTGTAGCACCAACAGTTTGTGAACCTTCTGTTACCGCAGTTGCTGTAGAACCAAATCCAGATACATTTACGTTTTCTGCTTTATTTACAAATATATCTTCGACATTAGTTACACCAGATGGCAAGGCTATTTGCCAAGTTCCAAATGTTAATAATGTATTGTTGTAATTTGTAGCAACGCCATCGTTGTCTAATTCTACATCAGAAGAATCTTTAAATCCGTAAGCGTAAATATTATTTGTAGTGCCCATTGCGTTACTTCTGTAATCTGCATATTCACCATTTTCAGTAACTAAATTACCGATAATAGTCGCGTTCTGTAATGTAAATGAACCTGTAGCAGAACCTTCTGGACCATCAATCTCAAATGCATGGTCAGAGAAATCACCTAATACAACAACTGCATTGTCAATTGTACCAGAGTAAGCTTGGTCTATATCTAAAGCGTCATCACCTTGAGCCCAAACTAATAAGTTTGAAGCATCAACAGTTCCTCCGAAAAACTCAATACCATCATCTACATTAGCAACAACTTCTATATTGTTAATTACAGTACCAGTACCAACACCACCAAGTGTTAATCCGTTAATTTCGTTTCCTTCACCTATTAAAGCACCACCATGACGAATTGAGATATACTGTAAGTTACCAGAACTATCAGCAGCATCAGTACCACCATAAAGACCAAAAGTATCAGCCGCAGGAATACCTTCTATTTGTGCTTCAGTAATATCACCAGAGAAAGAACATGGTGCGTAACCTAAAACAATTAATCCTCCCCAAAGACCTCTATCGTTTTGATCTAAGTTTGTGCCTGCTGTTTCTCCACATGAAATATTATCGCTTGTAGAAGTAAATATAATAGGTTGGTCAGCTGTTCCTTGAGCATTTAACATACCTCCTCTAGCAACAATTAATGCAGAAGCTAAAGAACCTGTACCAGGTGAACCTTTAATAATTGTTCCTGGGTTGATGGTTAAAGTAACACCATCGCTTACAACTACTTTTTGGTTTAATTGATAAATGTTATCAGCAGTCCAAGTTGTGTTTGTAGTAATTGCGCCCGTAACAGCAACAACTGGGCATTCCGCGCCAGAACCACCATCATTTATATATATTGTAGTTTCTTCAATAATAATTGGAGTATCATCATCTTTAAAACAACCAGTAAATACTAGTGATGAAGCTACTAACGTGATTAAAAGTAATTTTTTCATGAGTTAAATTTTAATATACAGATTTGATTTTTTTGTATTTAGGTGCAAAGTAACAGCCTTAATCTTGTTTAAAGGTTAATCAAAAATTAAAGATTTGTAATCAAAAGGTTAGTTTAGTGTTAGCTTAGTATTAAACTGATTTATATTAAAGAAACAATTAGTTAACATTGAAATCTGTAATATCTAACTAGACTTTTTGTAATCAATTTTATAGCAATTTATCTATCTTGCATTCTCTAAGAAATAAACTATGAATTGGGAACAATTACTCTCTTTAAAGCGCTATGGCGATACCAATAAAAGATTACGAAAAGAACAAGATGAAACTCGCTTGGTTTTTGATGCAGATTATGATAGAATTATATTTTCGTCAGAATTTAGAGGATTGCAAGATAAAACACAAGTAGTGCCATTATCTAAAACAGATTTTGTGCATACGCGTTTAACTCATAGTTTAGAAGTTAGTGTTGTTGGTAGATCATTAGGAAGAAAAGTCGGTAAATTACTTTTAGAGAAACATCCACATCTCGAAAATGTACATGGTTATAAGATGAATGATTTTGGAACCATTGTAGCCGCTGCTGCCTTAGCTCACGATATTGGTAATCCACCTTTTGGCCACTCAGGTGAAAAAGCAATTGGTGCCTATTTTATGGAAGGAGAAGGTGCGGCATTTAAAAACTTAATGACTGATAAAGAATATCAAGATTTATGTGATTTTGAAGGTAATGCTAATGGCTTTAAAATACTAGCTGAAAGTAGAGAAGGTAGAGCAGGTGGATTACGATTAAGTTATGCAACACTTGGTGCTTTTATGAAATACCCAAAAGAATCCTTACCTAAAAAGCCAACAAACCATATAGCAGATAAAAAATATGGTTTTTTTCAAAGTGAAAAAGACATGTTTGTAGATGTAGCTACAGAATTAGGTTTAACCAAACGAAGTAATAATGATTTAAGTTTTCAAAGACATCCATTAGCGTTCTTAGTGGAGGCAGCGGATGATATATGCTACACCATTATAGATTTTGAAGATGGAATTAACCTTGGGCTTATACAAGAAGAATATGCCTTAGAATATTTAATCAATTTGGTAAGAGGTAAAATTATAACCGAAAATTACAATACCTTAAAAACAACCGAAGACCGCATTAGTTACTTACGTGCACTAGCCATCGGAACTTTAATTGACGAGGCTGCTTCTCTTTTTATGAAACATGAAGACGAAATTTTGACTGGTAAATTTGAAACTGCTTTATTGGATGTAAGTCAATATAAAGCGCAGATAAAAGATATTATTAATATCAGTGTAAAGAATGTTTACCAATCTAAAGAAGTTATTAATAAAGAAATTGCAGGTTACGAAATTTTAAATCAACTTCTTAATGCATTTGGTAAAATGGCATTTAATTATTTTGAAGGCAATATATCTAATTACGATAAGTTATTATTAAATATATTACCTAAAACAGTGAAGTTAAAAAACGGTTCGCTATACCAAAATCTTCTAGCTGTTTGTCTATATATTTCAAAATTATCTGATACAAATGCTATGTTATTACATAAAAAGTTAAAAGGCAATATCTTATAAAAAAATACATTTTGTCGAATTTATTTGTTTTTTAACGATAAATTGTTTTATTTTACAGCCTAATCAAATTTTAAAGATCCTACTTATGAGAAATAATATACTAGGTGGTTTAGTTATCTTCTTTGTTGTTGTAACTTGCCTTTTGATGATAGACGATATTTCTAGCACTAATGAAGTGCAAACTACTTACAAAAAAATAGAAGTAGAACAAGTTGAAAAACCATCTGAATTAGCTACTCTCGACGAAGAGCAATAGATTTTCAAGCTCTTTTTTAATAGATAATACGTCCAATTTTTGAAGCTTTCTTAATTGGTCGATTTTTCCATGTTCTATAAATTTATCTTCAATACCTAATGTTACTACCTTTTGCTTGTAATTAGAGGTACTAGCAAAGGATAAAATTGAACTTCCAAAACCACCAACTATTGTTCCATCTTCAATAGTAATTACAGCCTTGTATGTTTTAAATATATGATGTAGTAATTTAAGATCTAAAGGTTTTACAAACATCATATCATAATGTCCAATGGCATCTTTTTGGTCTATAGTAGAAATAGCATCTTCTATAGCTTTAAACATTGTACCTATAGAAAGAATTGCAATTTTATTACCCTTTTTAAGACATTCTCCTTTTCCTATTTCAATTTTTTTAAATGGTTGTTTCCAATCTAAAAGATGACCTCGACCTCTCGGATAACGAATAGCTATTGGAAAATCAATTCCTAATTGTACCGTATACATTATATGTCTTAGTGCGATAGCATCCTTTGGTGCAAAAATCACCAAATTAGGTATACAGTTTAAATATGCTAAATCAAAAACTCCATGATGTGTTGCACCATCTTCACCAACCAAACCAGCACGATCTAAACAAAAGATTACAGGTAGCTTTTGTAAAGCGACATCGTGGATAACTTGATCATAAGCGCGTTGTAAGAATGTAGAATAGATATTGCAAAATGGAATTAAACCTTGAGTTGCCATACCTGCAGCTAAAGTAACAGCATGTTGTTCTGCTATACCAACATCAAAAGCACGATCAGGTATTTCCTCCATCATATATTTTAATGAACTGCCGGTTGGCATAGCTGGAGTAATGCCAATTATTTTTTCATTTTTTAAGGCCAGTTCTACTATGGTTTCACCAAATACATCTTGATATTTAGGTGCTAATTTTTCGCTAGATGTTGTATTTAACTCACCAGTTTCTGCATTAAACTTACCTGGTGCATGATATTTAACCTGATTTTCTTCGGCCTGTTTTAAGCCTTTACCTTTGGTAGTGATAACATGTAAAAACTTTGGTCCTTTTACTGATTTTAACCGCTCTAATTCTGAAAGTAATACAGGTAAATCATGACCATCTATAGGGCCAGAATAATTAAAATTTAAGGCTTCAAAAATATTGTCTTGTTTCTCAGTACCCTTTTTTACGTTGGTTAAATATTGCTTTAAAGCACCAACACTTGGGTCAATGCCAATAGCATTATCGTTTAGTATAACTAGTAAATTGGCATCCGTTACTCCTGCATGGTTTAAGCCTTCAAAAGCCATTCCGCTAGCAATAGATGCATCTCCAATTACAGCAATATGGTGTTTATTTTCTCCTTTTAGTTGTGAAGCAATAGCCATTCCTAAAGCTGCAGAAATTGAGGTGGATGAATGGCCAACACCAAAAGCATCATATTCACTTTCACTTCGTTTAGGAAATCCGCTTATACCATTGAGTTGTCGGTTGGTTTCAAAAATATCTTTACGACCAGTTAATATTTTATGTCCGTAAGCTTGGTGACCAACATCCCAAATTAATAGGTCATCAGGTGTATTGAATACATAATGCAATGCAATAGTAAGCTCCACAACACCTAAACTTGCACCTAAATGACCTTCTTTAGCAGCAACGATATTGATAATAAAATCGCGTAACTCTTTAGCCAAATATGATAAATCATCGACTTTAAGTTGGCGTAAATCCTTAGGTAAATTAATATGTTTTAGAAGCTCTTTTTTCACCTCGTAAAAATACGAGATTTTATTAGTCTTCAATTATAAAAACTATGGGTAAGGTGTATATCGTAGCTATATTTTTACCACGCTGGTTTCCAGGTTTAAACAAAGGTAGAAGTTTTATGACACGAATGGCTTCTGCTTTTAATGCCGAATGTGTTGAGGACCTTACTTTGATATCTTCAACAGCTCCATTTTCGTTAATCTTGAATTGTGTATAAATTCTTTGTTTACCTTTTAAGTTTAAGCTCTCTGCAATTTTTAGATTAAAGTTATCTTGTACTATTTCTGTTACTCGATTAGATAAGTGTTTTTTCTTTTCAGAGCGAGATAAGTCTTTAGGTGTATCTTCAAATTCAGGTGGATTTTCAAAAACTAAAAGACCAGATACAAATTCTTCTTGAGGTGGTACTATTATTTCTCCTACAATTTCTGGAATTTCAATTTCCAATGAATCTATGTCAATAAGTTCTTCTTTATCTATATCATTAGGTATTACTTCTATATCACCTGTTTCAATAACCATCATACCATCTAGAATTTGTTGCTCAGTTATTTTACCTTTTGAAGCTTTCACTCCTTTTTTATTGATCGAATCTTGATGAGTTTCTTTAATTCCTTCACATTTAAAAATAGAATCAATAGATTTTTTATGTGATTTAATAATTTCTACACTTTCAATTTTTTTAGTTTTTCCTTTTTCGTCTTCACAACTTAAAAGAGTCATTCCCATAGTAAGTAATAATGCTAAAAGAAATAATCTATGAAAGTTTAAATGTTGATTAAAAATACTTTCAGGAACTTTCAGATTAATCGAATTTAGCTGACTTTGCTTAATATGTCCGCAAATGCGTTTGTCTTTGTTAAGTTGTATATAATCTTGAATTTCATTAACATTCATCTTAGTAAAATCTACAACAGTCTTAGAACAAGATTGGCAAAACCGACCTTTTTCATTTGGAGTCATTTTAGACCATTCTTCGTGGCAAGGTGCAGGTATTGAGATAGAATAGTTTGGTTTCATAATTAATAGCTTTGTTATATGTCATCAAATTTCTTGCCGATTTTTAAAGGGACAATGCGTTAGGTTTTCAATATCCTTAATGATTCCTTACATTTGAGAAAAACGAAAAAGAAATTTGTAAGTCTAAACGAGTTTTTAAGACTTATAGGTAGCTATTATCTAACTCTATGAAAAAGAACAACTTATTTCTGATATTACTATTAATGGTAATATCAGCTTCACACGTATTTGGTCAAAATGATCTTAAATCTTCAGAATATGTAACATTGATAATTAAATATTTAGAAGATAAAAAATCAGATTTTAAATTTGAAAGCCAAGATTTACAACATTTGGTTATAAACAACACACATTATTCTGAAAGCACAGATATAACCCAATTATATGTTAATCAGACGTTTGAAGGAATTAGAATTTTTAATGCTATCTCTAGTGTCGCAGTTAAAGATGGTAAAGTCTTTTATTACGCAAATAGATTTTTAAATGCTATTTCTAGTAAGGTTAATTCTACATCTCCTTCTAATTCTCCTGTTTCTGCAATTCAGAAAGTTGCTACACAATTAGAATTAGGGTCTTTACAAAACATACAGCAACTAGAACAAGAAGGGAATCGTTATGTGTTCTCTAATGCAGGTATTTCAACGGAAGAAATATCAGCTGAATTGGTTTATGTAAAACAAGAAGAAAGTTTACTGTTAGCTTGGGATTTTATTATCTATGCAAAAGATAACAAGCATTGGTGGAGTGTTAGAGTAAATGCTTTAAATAATGAAATTATAGAAAAGAATGACTTGATTTTATCATGTACGTTTGATAAAAGTCATAAGCATTCAGAACACACCAAGAAGGTAGATTTTAATAATTTAGTTACATCTCCAAATTCGTTTCTTGTAGATGGTTCTAATTATAATGTTTTTGCATTACCAATAGAAAGCCCTAATCATGGTGTAAGACAGATAGTCTCAGAGCCTGCAAGTGATGATGCATCACCTTTTGGTTGGCATGATGATAATGGAATTATAGGTGCAGAATATACAATAGCAAGAGGTAATAATGTTTATGCTAAAGATGATATTGAGGGTAATAATCCTAGAAACAGTTTTTCTCCTAACGGAACAGCGACATTAAATTTTGACTTTCCATTAGATTTTAATTTATCTCCATTAGACTATCAAGAAGCGGCAATTACAAATTTGTTTTACCTCAATAATATGATGCATGATATTTGGTTTCAGCATGGTTTTAATGAGAGTGCTGGAAATTTTCAAAAGACTAATTATAGTAACCTAGGTTCTGGTAATGATTTTGTTTTTGCAGACGCACAAGATGGTAGTGGCTTTAACAATGCTAACTTTGGTACTCCACCAGATGGTTTTAATCCAAGAATGCAGATGTTCTTATGGTCTCCACCTGGAGTAAGTGTTAGTCCAAGAGTTATTATTGATGATGGAAGTTTGGCAGGTACTTATGAAGGTGTAGGAGCTGGATTTGGAGATATATTTTCTATAACACCTATTACATCTAGTTTAGTATTAGCAACTGATACAGGTACTGATATTTATGATGCTTGCGAGGGAATTACTAATTCAGCAGCACTCAATGGTAATATTGCAGTTATAAGACGAGGAACATGTGAGTTTGGGGCAAAAGTATTAGCCGCTGAGAATGCTGGTGCAGTAGCTGCTATTGTAGTTAATAATGAACCTGGAGCAGCTATTGTTATGGGTGCAGGAGCTCAAGGAGATTTTGTGTCAATACCTTCGCTAATGCTTCCACAGGCTATAGGTGAATCACTTATTTCTGCCCTTATTAATGGAGACAATATTACCGCTAGCTTATTAGGACCAGATATAACAGATTTTATAGATGGAGATTTTGATAATGGAATTATAGCACATGAATATGGACATGGTATTTCAAATAGATTAGCCGGAGGACCAGCTGCTGCTAATTGTCTTTTTAATAATGAACAAATGGGTGAAGGTTGGTCCGATTGGTTTGGACTAATGGTAACAATGAAACCAACAGATGTTTCTGATGATGGAAGAGGTATAGGAACATTTGCAATAAGTCAACCTGTAAGTGGTGGTGGTATACGTCCAGCACGTTATACTACTGATTTTTCTGAGAATGGATTTACATATAATGCATCTAATACACTTGCTCAACCACATGGTATTGGTTTTGTTTGGGCAACTGTATTATGGGATTTAACTTGGGCTTACATTGATAAATATGGTTTTGATTCAGATTTGTATAATGGAAATGGAGGTAATAACAGAGTGATGAAATTGGTTATTGACGGTTTAAAGTTACAACCTTGTAGTCCTGGTTTTGTAGATGGTAGAGATGCTATTTTAGCAGCTGATATGGCTACTACTGGTGGAGTAGATCAATGCATTATTTGGGAGGTATTTGCTGCGCGTGGATTAGGCTTTGGTGCTCAACAAGGAAGTTCGGACTCTAGAATTGATCAAATGGAAGATTTTACAATGCCACCAAGTGATGATCCATCATTGGCTAATTGTTCTAGTTTAAGCGTTGACGAATTTTCTGAAGATAACTTAAAGGTTTTTCCAAACCCTACGCAAACAGAATTAATAATTTCAACTCGTCATAATTATGGAAGTGCAGCAATTACTTTGGTAGATATTAATGGTAGAGTAGTGTTAGAAATGAGAAAAGAATTATTTAATGCTATTACTATAAACACAAGTCAATTACAATCTGGATTGTATATTTTAAATATTAAAGGTGATAACTTTAATTACAATGAAAAAATTATTAAGAATTAGTATCTTGGTTTTTTTAATTCATTTATGATAAATCCATTTGACGATACATATTTTATGCGAAAGGCACTTCAGGAAGCTGAGGTGGCTTTTGAAAAAGGTGAAATTCCGGTTGGTGCTATTATCGTAGTCAAAGACCGAATTATTGCCAGAACACATAACCTTACTGAACTTCTAAACGATGTAACAGCTCATGCAGAAATGCAAGCCATAACGTCAGCAGCTAATTTTTTAGGCGGAAAATATCTTACAGACTGTACATTGTATGTAACTTTAGAACCTTGCCAAATGTGTGCAGGTGCTTTATATTGGAGCCAAATTTCTAAAATTGTATATGCAGCTTCAGACGAGCAAAGAGGATTTAAAGCCATGGGAACAAAACTTCACCCTAAAACTAAAGTAGTCCAAGGAATTTTAGCTGAAGAAGCTTCAGAATTAATGAAACGTTTTTTTATTGAAAAGCGTAATTTGAATTAAAACTAATTAATAATGAATAAGATTTTAGTAACCTTTATACTACTATTTGCATTAAACTGTAAATCCACACAAAACCAAGAAAAGATGAGTGAAGAGGACATTACTTTAATTGCCAAAGGGGATCTTTATGGCTCAGGTGAAGAGAACATTATAGCACAGAATCTTATTATTAATAATGAAAAAGATTGGCAAGTTTTAATGGCAAAAATGAATAGTGTTAATAAGGTATCTGCTGGTTTTTCAGAATCTAAAGTAGATTTTTCTAAATATTCAGTTATTGCTGTTTTTGATGATGTTAAAACTTCTGGGGGACACAGTTTAGATGTAGAGATTAAGCCTAATTCCAAAAATATTGAAGTTAGTATTAGTCGTAATTCTCCACAAGGAATGGCTACTAGTATAATGACGCAACCTTATTATATTGTTAAGATTACTAAAAGTGAATTGCCTATTTTATTCATAACACCTTAAAAAAACGCACAAAAAAAAACGCCCAATCAAAGATTGAGCGTTGAAACTTGTAAGATATATACTTATAATACCTGCACGTTTGCAGCTACCATTCCTTTTCTTCCTTCTTCTTCTGTGTACTCTACGTTATCACCTTCGCGTAATTCTACGCCATTAAGGTTTGATACGTGTACAAAGATGTCTTTTCCTGTTTCTTCGTTGGTAATGAATCCAAATCCTTTTGAATCATTGAAAAATTTAACTGTTCCAGTCATTATAATATAAATAAAAATTAAAGTACAAAGATATAATTTATATTAATGCCATTGTTAATAAATCGTTTTATTTTAAAATATTGAAAATTAATGAGTTAAATATAACTTCTTTATGGCCTTTGAAGTACTGCGAATAAAGCGATTAAGTAAATTTATGACTTCTTTCTGTGAAAAACTAAATTTTATTTTCGCGTTGGTTCTCACGCATTTTATCTAGGTTTTCTTTTGTAAGCATATAATCTTTAACGTCTTTACCTTTCCATCTGTAATACGAAAACAAAGGAAAAACAACTAAAAATAAGCCAACAACACCAAAACCAATAAGTTTTTGAGCATAATTGACATCCAAAACAAGACCACATACTATACTAGTAATTGAGGCTAAAAAAGCAATAAGAGTTATGATGTGTATTGGTTTCACTAATTTTAAATATTAAGAATGGTCAATACGATTATATTCAATATGACTGTCCATTAAATTATTACGATGTAAAATTAATTAATTCCTTTCGATAAGCAGTTAACAATTTAGATTTAGACACAAACCCATAATACTTATTATCTTTAATTACAGGTAAATTCCATGCACGAGATGTTTGAAATTTTTGCATCACCTTTTCCATAGAATCATTTTCATAATATATTATTTCGGGTGGTTTTTGCATAAAGGTTTCAACAGTAGTAGAATTATATAAACTTTGTTCAAACATTACAGATCTTATATTGTCTAGTAAAAGTATGCCAATAAAACTGCCATCAGTGTGGGTAACAGGGAAAAGGTTTCTGTTAGATTTAGAAACACCATGTTTAAGCATTTCACCTAATGACATTTCTGGATGTAGTTGAATAAAATTTTGCTCAATTACCGTATCTAATTTCATTAAGGTTAATACACTTTTGTCCTTATTTTGTGTTAAAAGCGCTCCCTTTTCTAGAAGTTCTTTGGTATATATTGTATAGTCTAATCCATTCTTATTAATAATAAAGGACATAGAAGCTGTAATCATTAATGGTACAAATAATTCGTAGCCACCCGTAATTTCTGCTATTAAAAAAATGGCAGTTAAAGGTGCATGCAGCACACCAGCTATAAGGCCGGCCATTCCAATTAGTGTAAAATTAGCTTCAGAGACCGAAAAACCTAAACCACAATTATTAATCACCTTGGCAACTACATTTCCTAATGCACTTCCCATTACTAATGTTGGTATAATGATTCCGCCAGTTCCACCAGCAGCAAAAGTTGTAGTCATGGCAATAGCCTTAAATATAGTAATGCCAAAAAGCAAGCCAATTACAATCCATATATTATCTATGTGCGAATCGAAAGGAGTATTGCCTAAAGCCTCAATGTCATTGCCTAACATTAAGTTATTAATAAAACCGAAACCTTCACCATAGAGTGGAGGAATAAAAAAGAGCATAACACCAATGGCTAATCCGCCAATAATAAGTTTATGTCTTGCAGATTTAAATCGATTGAAAAACGATGTTATACCAAAATAGATTTTCGAAAAATAAATAGATGCTATTCCAGTTCCAATTCCCAATAAGATATAAAAAAAGGTGTCTTTAATAGCAAATTTATCAGACACCGTAAAATTGAAAAGTACGCTGTCACCTAAGAAAAAATAGGAGGTGATAACAGATGAAACAGAGGCAATTAGAAGTGGTAATAAGGAAGCAAATGTAAGATCTAAACTAAAAACTTCAATTGCAAAAATAACAGCTGCAATGGGTGACTTAAAAATTGAAGCAATAGCTCCTGCAGATGCGCAAGCAATTAATAAACTTCTTGTTTTTCTATCAATATGTAGTAACCGACTTAAGTTAGAACTTAATGATGAAGCTGATAGTATTGCAGGACCTAGTAAACCAACTGAACCACCAAAACCAACAGTTAAAGGTGCAGTAATTAATGGTAGGTAAATATTTTTTTTGTCTAAAATACCGTCTCGTTTTGATAAAGAATATAATATTGAAGGTATAGCATGTCCACTCGGTTTTTTTGAGATATATTTTACAAACAAGTATACGAGAAAAAGCCCAATGATTGGCAGAATAAAATAGATGCTATTTTCAGATAGAATTATCCCTTTTTCAAATATAGCTTCAATTGCAAAGGTGATATTTTTTATTAATACAGAAATTAATCCTGCTAATAAGCCAATAACTAAACTTAAAATAAACACAAAGTTCTTTTCGGAGATGTGCTTATATCTCCAGATGAGAAAACGTTTAAAAAAATTTGATTTTGTTGGCATAGTTTAAATCTAATAAAAAATCCTGCAAGAAGCAGGATTTAATTATTTATGATTTTAAATTCAATTTTAAACTTAGTTCTGCAAGCTGTTCATCATCAATTGGTGCAGGTGCATCAATCATTACATCTCTACCAGAATTGTTTTTAGGGAAAGCTATAAAATCTCTAATGGTTTCTTGGCCTCCTAAAATGGCAACCAGTCTGTCTAAACCAAAAGCCAAACCTCCATGTGGTGGAGCGCCATACTCAAAAGCATCCATTAAGAAGCCGAATTGTGCTTTTGCTTCTTCATCAGAAAAGCCTAAATGTTTCAACATTATGGCTTGTGTTGCTTTATCGTGAATACGAATAGAACCTCCTCCTATTTCATTTCCGTTTAAAACTAAATCGTAGGCGTTAGCTTTTACTTTGCCTGGTTTAGAATCTAATAATTCTATTTGTCCAGGTTTTGGTGATGTAAATGGATGGTGCATAGCATGGTAATGACCCGTTTCTTCATCTAATTCTAATAATGGAAAATCTATTACCCAAAGCGGTGCAAATACTTTTGGGTCTCTAAGTCCTAAACGTTCTGCTAATTCCATACGTAAAGCACTTAGCTGAGCTCTTACTTTATTTTTGTCTCCAGATAATACACAAACTAAATCGCCAGATTTTGCACCTGTAACTTCTGCCCATTTTGCTAAATCGTCTTGGTCGTAAAATTTATCTACCGAAGATTTAAATGTGCCGTCCTCATTGCAACGCGAGTAAACCATACCTAAAGCACCTACTTGTGGACGCTTTACCCAATCAATAAGCTTGTCAATCTCTTTTCTTGTGTAACTATTTCCGCCAGGTACAGCGATACCAACAACCAATTCCGCATTATTAAAAACACCAAAATCTTTATGCTGTGCGACTTCATTTAATTCACCAAATTCCATCCCAAATCTAATATCTGGTTTATCATTTCCGTATAAACGCATCGCATCATCGTAGAGCATTCTTGGGAATTTTTCTACTTCAACACCGTTTATTTCTTTTAGTAAATGTCTAGTTAAGCCTTCAAAAATATTTAGAATATCTTCTTGCTCAACAAAAGCCATTTCGCAATCTATTTGTGTAAACTCCGGTTGTCTATCTGCACGTAAATCTTCATCCCTAAAACATTTTACAATCTGAAAATATTTATCCATGCCACCAACCATAAGCAATTGTTTAAAGGTTTGAGGCGATTGCGGCAATGCATAAAATTGACCTTCATTCATACGAGAAGGCACAACAAAATCGCGTGCACCTTCTGGTGTTGATTTTATTAAATAGGGTGTTTCAACTTCTATAAAATCTTGATTAGATAGATAATTTCTAACCGCTTGTGTTACCTTGTGTCTAAAGATTAAGCTTTCCTTTACAGGATTACGACGAATATCTAGGTAACGATATTTCATTCTTATGTCATCACCACCATCCGTTTTGTCTTCAATTGTAAAAGGAGGAACTAACGCTTTATTTAAAACCGTTAATTCTGAAACTAAAACCTCTATATCTCCTGTTGGAATATTTGGGTTTTTAGATGCACGTTCTATAACCTGTCCTTTTACTTGTATAACAAACTCACGACCTAAATTCTGTGCTTTTTCTATAATATCTTTTGGAGTACGTTCTTCGTCAAAATATAATTGCGTAATACCATATCGATCTCGTAAATCGATATATATCATAAATCCTTTGTCTCTTACCCCTTGTACCCAACCAGAAAGTGTAACTTCTGTATTACTATCTGTGGCTCTTAATTCACCACAATTATGACTTCTATACATATTGAAATTTTAATCGTGCAAATTTAAGCAACTTATGGTATAATTATATAAAAAGCCTCAACAATTGTTGAGGCTTTTCTCGCTATTAATCAAACCTTCACTAATTCTCAATAAAAAGGTTTATTGTAAATTGATAGTAAAATATCAATTATATCATTTAGAACTGTTCGTCAATTCTTTTATCTAAATTAAAAACTTCTTGAGGTAATTCCTCTTCTGGTGATTTTGCCACTCTATCTTTATTCATCCACATTTTTAGTCTAACACTTAGATAGAAAAGAATTGGTACCACTATCAACGTTAAGAACGTAGCTATTAATAAACCATAGATTACGGTCCATGCTAATGGTCCCCAAAAAACCACATTATCTCCACCCATGTATATGTTAGGGTTAAAATCTGCAAATAATGTGAAGAAGTTAATGTTTAGACCTATAGCTAAAGGAATTAACCCCAATATAGTTGTTATTGCAGTTAATAATACAGGTCTTAGACGTGCTTTACCTGCTTTAACAATACTTTCAAATAAGTCTTCATTAGGAAGATATTCATCCTCGTCTAAATCGAGTTCGTTTTTCTTTCTATCAATTAAGAGTTGAGCATAATCTAAAAGTACCACACCATTATTTACTACAATTCCGGCTAGTGAAATAATACCAACCATCGTCATCATAATTACAAAGGCACTACCAGATAACACTATACCACCAAACACACCAATAAAACTCAAAAATATAGCGAGCATTATTATTGTTGGTTTAGAAACAGAATTAAATTGAAAAATTAAAATAAAGAAGATTAATCCAAGTCCTGTAAAGAATGCTCCCATAAGGAAAGCCATTTGTTTATTTTGTTCTTCAATTTGACCTGTATAATCTATTTTAATACCATCAGGTAAACCTTCATAGCTCTTCATTTCATTTTGAATCTGCGTTACAATCGCTCCAGCATCTGTATAACCTGGCGCTAGAGCAGAGTAAACTGTAACCACACGCTTAGTGTCCTTATGCTTTATGGCACTAAAACCAGAATTGTTTTTTTGTTTAGCAACAGCAGATAATGGAATTTCTTTAATCTGACCAGTATTATCTCTAAAGGTTATATTTTGATTAAATAGCGCGCTAGTGTTATATCTATTAGCTTCATTAAAACGCACATATATATCAAAATCGTCTCCGTCTTCTTTGTAAATTCCGGCTTTAGACCCAAATATTGAATTACGTAATTGATCACCAATTTGTCTTGCAGACACACCTAATTCACCAGCCTTTTCTCTATCAATTTCCACTAACATGGTCGGCTTATCTTTATTAACATCAATTTTTAGCTCATCAATACCAGCTACATTTTTAGAGTTAATAAATTCACGCATTTTTTCTGCAGTCGCAATAAGCTCATTATAATCGTCACCTTCAATTTCAATATTTATTGGTGAACCAGCAGGTGGTCCATCAACATTTTTCTCTACAGATATTAGTACGCCAGGATAAATGCCAACTAATGCTTCTTGTACTTTTTGGCGCAAGAGTTCACTATCTTCTCCTCGACGGTATTTGTACTCTCGCATTGAAGCTGTAATCTTGGCTTTATGAGGCATTTCAGCAGAAGATCCACCATCGGTTTGTGGATTTCCAGCACCTTCACCAACTTGCGACACAGCACTTTCCACTAAGAAATTTCTGCCATTATCCATGTATTTATCTTGGTTAATAACCTCAAATACGCGTTTTTCTATTTGGGCAGTAATCGCATTGGTTTTTTCAATGGCTGTACCTTGTGGATATTCTATATATACAATAATCTGGTTTGGTTTATTATCTGGGAAAAACTCAACTTTTGTACGTTGTGTAGCAAGGGAAATACCAAATGCTACAAATGCTGCAATTAATAATAGAAAAGTTCCAATACTTAATATATATGGTTTTCTTTTAGATAGTGCTTTTCGTAATTGACGTTCGTACCAATTTTCAAGTTTAACTAAAGATTTATTTTGAAAATTATTAGCCCATTTTCTAATAAAAAAGCGATAAGCCCACATCATTAAAGCTGTAAAGATCATTATAGTACCTAAACCTCTGTAGGCTCCTCCAAATAATAAGATGAGTAACCCTATTACAGCAACAATTGAAGTCGTTTTAATGATTTGCTTTATAGGCATATCCTTATCTTCAGTTGTCATATAGCGTGATACTAATACTGAATTGAAAAATATAGCAACAAACAATGAAGAACCAAGTACAATAGATAATGTTATAGGCAGAATCTTCATAAATTCTCCCATAATGCCAGGCCAAAGTCCTAATGGTACAAAGGCAGCAACCGTGGTTAAGGTTGAAATAATAATTGGGAACGCTATTTCTCCAATTCCTTTCTTGGCTGCTTCGATACGACTCATGCCTTCTTCATCCATTAATCTATAGACATTTTCAACAACTACAATACCGTTATCTACAAGCATTCCAAGTCCCATAATTAAACCAAAAAGCACCATGGTGTTTAAACTATAACCAATTAAGCTTAATATCATGAGTGACATAAACATAGACATTGGTATAGCAAACCCAACAAATAGAGCATTTTTAAACCCTAGGAAGAACATTAAAACGGTAACTACTAAGATGACGCCAAAAATGATGTTATTTACTAAGTCATCAACTTGGCCAATAGTTACAGAAGACTGATCGTTAGTGATAGACACTTCTAAGTCTTGCGGAAACACATTGTCCTTAGCGTCTTGAACAATGACTTGAATTTGCTCTGCTGCTGCAACCATATTTTTTCCAGCACGTTTTTTAACATCGAGCATTACAACAGGTTCACCAGATTTTCTAGCAAAAGTAGTTTTGTCTTCTTCTTCAAATGAAACAGAAGCAACATCTTTTAAATAGATTGCGTTTCCGTTTTCAGATTTTACAACAAAGTTTTCGAGTTCAGATGGTGATTCGATTTCTCCAATAATTCTAATGGTACGACGTTGTCCACTAGCTTTTAAGTTACCAGCTGATTGTGTTATGTTTCCTTGACTTATTGCACCAAGAATATCACTGAACGTAACTTTTGCAGCCATCATTTTATAGATGTCAACAGCAACTTCGACTTCCTTTTCTTGAGCTCCTCTTATATCTGCTTTTTTGATTTCCTGTAAATCTTCAATTTCATCTTGAAGATATTCGGCAAAATCTTTAAGTTTTTCAATAGGGTAATCGCCAGAAATATTGATGTTAAGGATTGGCATTTCTTCCGAAAGACTCAATTCAAAAACATCTGGTTCTACCTTTGCACCATTAAATGTTGGCCAATCTTCTCCAGCAGTTTCACTATCTATCTCATCTTTTACTTTTTGCTTTGCTTGCTCTACAGTTATGTTTTCATCAAACTCTACAATAAGCATAGAATAATCTTCTTGAGAGGTGGAAGTAATTTCAACTACGTTACTTACAGTTTTTAACTGGTCTTCTAAAGGATCTGTAACTAACTTCTCAATATCTTCTGCAGTGTTGCCCGGAAATACTGTACTTACGTAAATTTTGGTTTCGTTCACTTCAGGAAAATTCTCCCTAGGCATGCTAAAAAAAGCAGAAACACCTAAGTAGAAGAAGACTGCAATAAGAACATACATCGTAGTTTTATTATTTATTGCCCACGACGAAAACCCAAACTCTTTTTCGGTATTTTTCTTTTTCTTATTAGCCATTGTTTTCTTCTTTATAGTTGATTACTTCAACAGATTGTCCGTCTTTAACACTACGTGCGCCTTCCTTAACAATTTCTACACCATTTTCAAGATTTTTTAAAACTTCAATGACGTCTCCTTGTGTTTTACCCGTTTCAATAATCAAACGTTTTACTGTACCAATTCCTTCAACGTTTTTGTCCGTTACTATATACACATATTGTTCACCATCAGCGTTTTCTGAAATAACACTTTGAGGAATTAAGATGGCATTTTCATTGGTGTAATCGTTTATTTTTAAACGAGCAGTAAGATTAGGTTTTATATCTTTATCTTTATTAGGCACTTCAATTTCTGCTTTAAATGTTCGGTTTGCAGGATTAATATAATCGCTTGCCTGACGGATTTGGGTGTCAATAGTCTTGCCCAAAACAGGAATATTTACTTCTACTTTTTTGCCTTTAACAACATTTGAGACGTAGCTTTCTGGTACTTCAACTTCGATATACATGTTATCTAGGTTAACTATTCGCATTAAAGGTGATTGTCCTGCTGCTACAACACTTCCTTGTTCTGTTATAACATCGTCTATGGTGCCAGAAAATGGTGCTCTAACAGCGGTTTTAGCTATTTGCTGTTGCAATTGGCTTACAGCTTCTTGTTGCGATTCGTATGTTGATTTAGCTTGTAAAAATTGAATTTCACTGCCTATATTTTGATCCCAAAGACGTTTTTGTCTCTCGTATGTAGTTTTTGCCAAATCTGCTTGTATTTGTAATTGAGCAACTTGTTGGCTTAATCCACCATCATCAATTTTAGCTAGCAATTGTCCTTTGCTTACTTTCTGTCCCTCTTTAACATACACATTTGTTAATATACCATTATACTCTGGTGTTATGGTTAACAAATTTTTAGTGGTTACATTTCCTTGTAGCTCTAAAACGTGTTCAAACTTTTCAGTTTTAGCAGTAAAGGTTGTAATAAGAGGTACGTGTTTTACCGTATCGATGGCTTTTATTTTTTCATCGAGTAATTTAATTTTTTCGTTAATGGCTTGTTGCTCATTAACTAATTCTCCACGTTTTTTTCTTATAGTTTCTATATTGTTACTTTCTAAAACGTTTTCTACAGAATTCTTCTTTTTTTCTCCTCCACAAGAGACTAAAAGCATTGCGACTAATACTATGGTATATAATTTTTTCATGATTTGATATTATGGTCGATTAGTTTAAGGTTGTGTTATTTAATACAGTTTCTAAAGCGGCTTTGTTATTTATGACATCTAACATAGATTGCAATAATTCTTGTTGAGCTGTATATAATTGTGTTTGTGCTTGTCTTAGTTCGAAACTAGAGCCAATACCTTCAAAAAATTTGGTTTGGTTTTTTACTTCAATACGCTCAGCTAAGGCTAAATTTTCCTTTTTGTTTTGATAATCTTCTATTGCAAATCGATAATCGCTTTTAGCTGATTCAATTTGAAGTTTTATACGTTGTTCAGTTTCTGTTAGTTCTGCTTTTGCTTTTTCGTAATTAATTTGTGCACGTTGCGTTGCTGCGCTTCGCATGCCAGAACTAAAAATGGGAATATCTAGACTTACACCAACTAATGATGAACCAAACCAATCTTGATCACTATTAGTAAACGTAAACTTGTCACTAAATGCAGAATATCCACCATTAATAAAAGCATTAAGAGTCGGTAATGCTTTACTTTTTTCAAGTTTTAAAAGTAAAGATTTTGATTCTGTATCATTTTCGGCAATGAGATAGTCAATGGTACTTTCTGGGTTTGCCTCTACTTCTAGAATACTCAATGAAATGTTTTGGTCTGTTAAACTTTCTAAACTATCCGTTAAGACGAGATTGTTATATACATCTAAGCCTAATGTTATATTAAGCATTTGATAGGCAAGGGTTTTTAATCTCTCTACATTGTTTAAATTACTTTTTACACCAGATAATGTAATTTGTAATTGTTCAACACTTTCTTCTTCTCCAAGTCCGTTTTCATATATCTTCTGTGTTTCGAAAAGGTTTTTTTCTAGCACCTCAATGTTACGTTCAAAAATCTTGATGCTCTCTTCGGCAAGTAAAACATTTCCATAGGCTTCTATAACTGCTTTTCTAACTTCAAGGTCGGTTTTTACTTTAGCATTTTTAGATATTTCTAAAAATACTTTAGCAGATTGAAGACCTACAATGTATGAGCCATCAAATATTTTTTGGTTAAGTGTAGTAAAAGCAGTCATATTTTGCTTGGTTCCAAATGTAACTTCGGCAAATTCACCTTGTTGTCCAC
Organism: Winogradskyella echinorum; assembly: GCF_014297365.1. Taxonomy (GTDB): domain Bacteria; phylum Bacteroidota; class Bacteroidia; order Flavobacteriales; family Flavobacteriaceae; genus Winogradskyella; species Winogradskyella echinorum. Next base: position 1,500,069 of record NZ_JACOQD010000001.1, read on the forward strand.
CAAAAAACTCTGCTGGTATAACTTGTACTTGCTGTTTTAAAAAGTTCTGATAATCTACTTTAGCACTCAATTGTGGTAACCCAGTCGCTGTTGTTTCCCATTTTTGCTGTTTTGCAGCATCAATATCGCGAGCTGCATTAATAGCAGTTCTATTGTTCTGTAAAGCGTAATCAATTGCTTCTTGCAGTGATAAACTTGATGGTTTTTCTTGCGATAAACCAATTGAAGTAATGATTAAACTTGATATAAGTATGAGTATTTTTCTCATAAGGTTTATGTTAGTTTAGATTGATTTTTAGTAATTTGGTTAATGTTTCGAGGCCTTTAGGTGTGCAAATACCTCTTAAATGATATTCTAAATAATATTCCATTAAAGTATTCATAGAGAATTTTTTAAGAGGAAATAATTCTTGATCTTTTAGTGTTATCATACCATTAAAATAAATCCTAGTTATAAAATCTACATTAATAGTTTTTCTATACAGACCTAGTTCTAACCCTCTATTTAAATTATCAGCAACACATCCTTGCATTATTTCAAATTGCTTTGATTTTAAGGTTGCAAAAATTTTAGGATAATATTTTTGTAATTGATATTGAGGTGAAGACTTTTCGTTTTTAAGGTGCTCCATAACAAATTGCTTTATATCAAAAATTTCTTCAATAGGATTTTTTTGTAAAGCGCAAATGCTATCTATGCCACAAGAGACAGTTTCGAATATCTGTAATGTTGTTGCTTCAACTAATTTTGTTTTATTTGGAAAATGAACATAAATAGTTTTTTTAGAAATACCCATTTCACTGGCTATATCATCCATGGTAACACTTTTAAAACCAAAGTTTAAAAAAAGCTCACTAGATTTATTTATTATTTTCTCTCTCATATAAAATATTCCGTAAAAACGAACTTACTACTAATTTAGAGCGCAAACTTACAACAGGAAACTTTAAAAACCAAAATAGTTTCCTTGGTTTTAATAATTATTTAACACGATTAACATTAGCATAAAATATCTATAAAGCATTATTTTTGTTGTTATGCAACAGATTGAAGCCTATCAGAAATCTTTTATTACCTATTTAGAAGATTTTACAGTGCATAAAGAGCCAAATAATCTTTACGCACCAATTAATTATATTCTTAACCTAGGAGGAAAACGGTTAAGACCAGTTTTAACTTTAATGACTTCTGAAGTTTTTGGGCAAACAGCACAAAAAGCTATGGATGCCGCTTTATCTATCGAGGTGTTTCATAACTTTTCTTTGGTACATGATGATATAATGGACGATGCTCCTTTGCGAAGAGGAAAAGCAACCGTGCATGAAAAATGGGATGTGAATACAGGTATTCTTTCTGGTGATGCCATGCTAATTTTAGCCTATCAGCTCTTTGAAAATTATGAACCAAATACATTTCAATCTTTAGCAAAGCTGTTTAGCAAAACGGCTTTAGAAGTTTGTGAAGGTCAGCAATACGATATTGATTTTGAAACTAGAAACGATGTTACCATACCAGAATATCTTAAAATGATAGAATATAAAACAGCTGTTTTGGTCGGAGCTGCTATGAAAATGGGAGCTATTGTTGCAGACGCCTCAGAGAATGATCAAAATATAATATATGATTTTGGACGTTATTTAGGTATTGCCTTTCAACTTCAGGATGACTATTTAGATGCATTCGGTAATCCTGAAACCTTTGGAAAACAGGTGGGTGGAGATATTTTGGAAAACAAAAAGACCTATTTGTATCTCAAAACTCTAGAATTGGGTACTGATTTAGATCAAAAGGAATTGTTGTCATTGATGGATAAAAGCGAGATTTCTAATGATGATAAAGTAAAAGCCGTAAAATTATTTTTTGAAAAAACAGGTGCTGCAAACGAAACTCAAAAAGCAGTTAAAGATTATACCAATAAAGCATTTACGGTTTTAGAACATTTAAATATATCTGAAGATAAAAAACGATTATTAAAATTGTTTGGCGAGCAATTAATGAACAGAAATGTATAATGAGTTTACCTTCAAATTTTGAAGATTTAATTATAGAAGCTAATACGCTAAATCTATATAAAAAGCTCATTCTTCAACTTAATAAAGATTTGCTTCTTGCTAATATAGACCTTGAGTTTAATGAAGAAACTTTGCCTACAAGTTTAAAGTTAGTATTACAAGACACAGTGATTCATCTTATACAAAGCAAATTTTCAGATTATCTTAATTTACTTTATCAGGTTGATGTTTCAGAACTTAAAATTAGGTCACTCGAAGGTGCAGATACAATCAAAATTTCTGAGGACGTTGCGTTTTTAATTTTGCAACGCGAATGGCAAAAGGTTTGGTATAGAAGTAAAAATCAATAATATAATACCTTACTGAACCTAATTAAATTAAAACCAAAATCGTACAAACGGCATCCAAGCTTCGTTATAAATACTTTTGTCTTTATCATATAATACATCATATCTAATGCCAAAAGTTACGTTTCCGTTAGTGTAACCAAGTCCTAAAAACAATGCAGGATACCAATACTCATCATCAGCATTTGCTATAAATTCTTCATCAAAATTTCTGCTAACATGTAATTGTTCAAATTCAGTAGATATTTGTAATTCTCTATATGGATTAAATAATCCAAGGACACTTCCACCAATAACAGTAGATTTAAAAACATCTTTTTGCGAACTATAAGAAAAGTTGAGTCCAATACCAGTAGCAACATATGGGTTAAACCTATAAACTGCATTTGGCGATAGTGCACCACTAAAAAAGCCATCACCAAAGTTTAGACCAATACCTCCTCCAAATTGTACATTTTTCCAAAAGCTTTGTTGATTATCAGGATTATCTTGAGAATATGAAAATGTGATAAAAAAACTGATTAAAATGCTAAATATTGTTGTTTTTTTTATGCTTAATGAGGTATAATTTGCCATATTTAAAATAGTTATTTTCTAATTGTTATAAATATAATAAAACCGCAGCTATATTTAGCAAAAGTTGTATTTTTGGAGAAATTTTGTTGAAACGACAATGTCTCGTAAAAAATAATGGATAAATATTCCTTTCTAAACGCAGCGCACACAGCATATTTTGCTGATTTATACGAACAATATCTAAAAAATCCTGATTCTGTAGAACCAAGTTGGCGTGCCTTCTTTCAAGGTTACGATTTTGGTTCAGAAAGTTATGGAATGGAGGGAGAAATTGTTGAAGGTGTTTCTACTCAAATACCAGAACAACTCCAAAAAGAATTTCAGGTTTTAAAACTAATAGACGGTTACAGAAGTAGAGGTCATTTGTTTACAAAAACCAATCCTGTAAGAGCTAGACGAAAATATGCTCCAACACTAGAAATTGAAAACTTTGGTTTATCTAAAAGTGATTTAAGTTCTACATTTTCTGCAGGTGAGATATTAGGATTAGGTACAGCAACGCTTCAAAGTATTATAGACCACCTAGAAAGTATTTATTGCGATTCTATTGGTGTTGAATATATGTACATAAGAAAGCCTGAAGAAATTCAGTGGATTCAAGATAAGCTAAATGTCAATGATAATCATCCAAAATTTTCAGCTGACCAAAAGAAGAATATTTTAAGAAAGTTGAATGAAGCCGTTTCGTTTGAAAACTTTTTGCATACTAAATATGTAGGTCAAAAGCGTTTTTCATTGGAAGGAAACGAATCTCTTATTCCTGCTTTAGATGCTATGATAGAAACAGCAGCTGGTTATGGAGTAAAAGAGTTTGTTATGGGTATGGCGCATCGTGGCCGTTTAAGTACGTTGACAAATATTTTTGGAAAATCAGCAAAAGACATCTTTAGTGAATTTGATGGTAAAGATTACGAAGAAAAGGTGTTTGATGGTGATGTAAAATACCATTTAGGTTGGACGAGTGATCGCCAAACTGATACAGGTAAAAATATAAACTTAAGTATTGCTCCAAACCCTTCGCACTTAGAAACTGTTGGAGCAGTTGTAGAAGGTATTGCTAGAGCGAAGCAAGACAAAAACGAAATAGAAGATGCATCACAAGTACTGCCGATAGTTGTGCATGGAGATGCTGCAATCGCTGGACAAGGATTGATTTATGAGTTGGTTCAAATGGCACAATTAGATGGTTACAAAACCAATGGTACGGTGCATATTGTTGTAAACAATCAAATAGGTTTTACTACAAATTATTTAGATGGTAGATCTAGTACCTATTGTACAGATGTAGGTAAAGTAACCTTATCACCAGTTATGCACGTTAATGCAGATGATGCCGAAGCTGTTGTGCATGCTACACTGTTTGCATTGCATTTTAGAATGAAATTTAAGCGCGATGTATTTATTGATTTATTAGGCTACAGAAAATATGGTCATAACGAAGGTGACGAACCTAAATTTACACAACCATTACTTTATAAGGCAATTTCTAAACACAAAAACCCAAGAGATATTTATGCAGAAAGATTATTGGCGGAAAATGTTATCGATAATGATTTTGTTGCAAAAATAGAAAAAGAGTATAAAGATAAGTTAGAGGAAAAGCTTGAAGATTCTCGTAAAATTGAGAAAACAGTGATTTCACCTTTTATGCACGAGCAATGGAAAGACTTTGAGCGTGTAGATGAAAAGGAAATGATGACACCTATAGATACAAAGGTCTCTAAAAAGGTGTTAAAAGATATTACTAAAGTCATTTCTAACTTACCATCAGACAAGAAGTTTATTAGAAAAATTCAGCGTTTAATTGAGTCACGTCAAACTATGTTCGACGAAGATCGATTAGATTGGGCTATGGCAGAACATTTAGCTTATGGATCCCTTTTAGCCGAAGGTTTTAATGTTAGAATTTCTGGACAAGATGTAGAACGTGGTACTTTTTCTCATAGACACGCTGTAGTAAAAGTTGAAGATAGTGAAGAAGAAATTATATTGCTAAAAAATGTATCTAAAGATCAGGGGCAATTTAATATATACAATTCATTATTATCAGAGTATGGTGTTGTTGGTTTTGATTATGGTTACGCCATGGCAAGTCCAAATACATTAACAATTTGGGAAGCGCAATTTGGGGATTTCAGTAATGGAGCTCAGATTATGATTGACCAATATATATCTTCTGGTGAGGATAAATGGAAAACGCAAAATGGTTTAGTGATGTTATTGCCTCATGGATACGAAGGTCAAGGAGCAGAGCATTCTTCGGGTCGTATGGAGCGCTATTTACAAGTTTGTGCAAAGGACAATATGTTTGTGGCAGACTGTACAACACCTGCTAATATGTTCCACTTATTGCGTAAACAAATGAAGGCTAATTTTAGAAAGCCATTAATTGTGTTTACACCAAAGAGCTTATTGCGTCACCCAAAAGTTGTGTCTACTGTAGATGAATTTGCAAATGGAAGTTTCCAAATGTTAATAGATGACACAACTGCAAAAGCAGATAAAGTAAATACTTTAGTTTTTGTAACAGGTAAATTCTATTATGATTTATTAGAGGAACAAGAAAAACTAGCTAGAACTGACGTGGCGTTAGTTAGAGTAGAGCAGTTATTTCCGCTACCAGCCCAAGAAATGAGAGCGGTAATTAAAAAATATAAAAATGCAGATGATATAGTTTGGGCTCAAGAAGAACCAAGAAATATGGGTGCTTACAGCCATATATTAATGCATTTTGATGAGGCTAAACAATTTAGATCAGCAAGTAGAAGACCATATGGTGCACCTGCAGCAGGTAGTTCCGTGCGATCTAAAATAAGACATCAACAAGTTATAGATTATGTTTTTGATAAAACCAAAAACAACCAGAGATAAAAAATTAAAACAACTCAAATTAGAGCTTAAATAATAAAGCCCATGATTTTAGAAATGAAAGTGCCTTCACCAGGCGAATCAATTACTGAAGTAGAAATTGCAGAATGGTTAGTGGAAGATGGAGATTATGTAGAAAAAGATCAAGCCATTGCAGAAGTAGATAGTGATAAAGCAACATTAGAGTTGCCAGCTGAAGCTAGTGGAACAATTACACTAAAAGCAGAAGAAGGTGATGCTGTGGCCGTTGGTGCTATCGTATGTTTAATTGATACGAGTGCAGCTAAGCCAGAAGGTGGTGATGCCCCATCTAAAGAAGAAAAGAAAGAGGAAGCTCCTAAAAATGAAGAGCCAAAACCAGTTGCAACAGAATCTAAAACATATGCAACAGGTAGTGCTAGTCCTGCAGCTAAGAAGGTTTTAGCTGAAAAAGGAATAGATACTTCTACTGTAAAAGGCACTGGCAAAGATGGTAGAATAACAAAAGATGATGCGGTAAATGCTGTGCCATCTATGGGTACTCCAACAGGAGGAAGTAGAGGAACATCGCGCAGTAAAATGTCTATGTTGCGTCGTAAAGTTGCAGAACGATTAGTAGAAGCAAAGAATACAACGGCAATGTTAACCACATTTAATGAGGTTAATATGACTCCGATTTTTGAATTGCGTAAACAATATAAAGAAGATTTCAAAGCTAAGCATGGTGTAAGTCTTGGGTTTATGAGTTTCTTTTCTTTAGCTGTGGTTAGAGCATTAAAGATGTATCCAGCTGTTAATTCTATGATAGATGGTAAAGAAATGTTGTCTTATGATTTTGTTGATATTAGTATCGCAGTTTCTGGTCCTAAAGGATTAATGGTGCCAGTAATAAGAAATGCAGAAAACTTATCATTTAGAGGTATAGAATCTGAAGTAAAGCGTTTAGCGATTAGAGCTAGAGAAGGAGAAATTACTGTAGATGAAATGACGGGTGGAACATTTACCATTACTAATGGTGGAGTTTTTGGTAGTATGTTATCTACACCAATTATCAACCCACCGCAAAGTGGTATATTAGGAATGCACAATATTATTCAGCGTCCAATAGCAGTTGATGGTAAAGTAGAAATTCATCCTATGATGTATGTAGCATTATCCTATGACCATAGAATTATTGATGGTAAAGAATCGGTTGGGTTCCTAGTAGCTGTTAAGGAAGCTTTAGAAAGTCCTGTAGAATTATTAATGGATAATAACATAAACAAAGCTTTAGAATTATAAAGTTCTATTTATATAAAGTAAAAAAGCGCAATTTTTTAAAATTGCGCTTTTTTTTTACCCCTAACTAACAAAGAGTAACTAACTAAAATTAACTAAAGAAATTAACAGCGATATTGGCTGAGATTATAATTATAGAACTTATAATTAAAAGGATGATAAATACTTTATCTTTTTTTGCAGTATTGTCTTTCATTGTTTCCATAATTGTATTTTTTTTTAAAAGCTCTAAATCATAAGTTAATCTAGAGCTTATAAGAACTTAATTTGAGGCTTTGATTAATAGCTGATGTAAATTTCCGAATAAATATGGTGCCATACTATACGTAACTTTACGTATTTTTTGATTTTTTTTCAATGAAAAAGCCTTGAATTTGCATCCAAGGCTTTAGTAATCCCTATAGAACTATTAATAGCTTGTTATTAACCCTTAATTAATAACAGTGTAAAGGTCATAAATATATTAATACAATACTATACGTAACTTTACGTATTTTTTGATTTTTTTTAAGAATTTAAAAATTCAGCGTTTTCTTTAGCCCATATAAGAAGACTATTTTGTTTACTTTCTAAGTTTAGCTTTTTAATAATATTGCTTTTGTGTTTTTCTACTGTTCGTGTAGATATAGAAAGAAGCTCTGCAATTTCAACTCCTGTTTTGTTGGCAGAAATTAATGATACAATCTTTTTTTCATGATTGGTTAATTTTTCAAAATTTTCAGGGATTTTTTGTTGCTCTAGAAAACTTAATAATTCAGGACTAAAGTAAGTCTTACCTTTAATAACTGCCGCAATACAATTTTCAATTTCTTCAAGCGCAAACTCTTTTAATACATAGCCATATATACCTAATGCTTTTGCATCGTTATAAGTCTTTTCGTCTTTTTCAAAAGTTATAAGAATAATTTTGGTTGGTGAATTCTCAACTTTACATTTTTCAGCAATTTGCAAACCTGTTAGAAATGGCATTTTAATATCTAAAATGGCAATATCTGGTGTATGTGCATTTATGAGTGCTAAAGCTTCTTTTCCGTTTTTGGCACTGGCTAAAACATTGTAATCTTTTTCAATAAGAAAATCATGCAGACCTTTAAGAACCAGAGGATGGTCGTCTGCAATTATAATGTTAGGGTTCATTTTGCTATTAATTCAACTATTAGTAAAGATAAGAAGAATCTTTTAGGTAGAATAAAATCTTATAATTTTAAGTAAAGGTATTTTTTTTCATAATCAATTACAGCCTTTCCTTTTTTTAAGATATCGGCTCCAATTATACCATCTACGGGTTGGGCATCATGATTTAAGAGTCCATTATTAACATGGGTAAGGTTGAATAAAATTAAGGCCACTCGTTTCTTTTTCCATTTGCCAATTTTTAAGGCATTAGAGTTAGATATCTTAGTCATCATGTCTGAAGCACCAGCACCAACTGCTTTTATTTCTGAATCTTTTACTTTTAAATTAAAACGTTCAATAGCTTCAAAACCAACACAACTACTAGAAGCTCCAGTATCTAAGATAAAATAGCCCTTTACTCCATTGATTGAAGCTTTAATTTCAAAGTGATTTGTTTTTGTAAGCTTTAATTTAATTTTAGAATAACCTTTATTAATAAGGAAGTCTTTTAATGTTTCCATTTTTTTAATTTGTACAAATATAAGAATTGGTATAATGCTCTAATCAATTACTTTTGCATCATGATTATTACAGATACACATACCCATTTATATAGCGAAGCTTTTGATCAGGATAGACAAGACATGATTAAGCGTGCTATTGATGCTAATGTAAAGCGGTTTTTTATTCCTGCAATAGATTCTACGTATACAGATGCTATGCTTCAGCTCGAAAAAGATTTTCCAGATCATGTATTTCTTATGATGGGGCTGCACCCAACACATGTAAAAGATAATTACAAGGAAGAGTTAGACCATGTTGAAGAGATGCTTTCAAGTAGAAAGTTTTATGCAATTGGAGAAATTGGGATTGACCTATATTGGGATAAAACTACATTGGGTATACAAATAGAAGCTTTTAGACATCAAATAAATTTGGCCAAGAAATATAAACTTCCAATTGTAATTCATTGCAGAGAAGCATTTAATGAAATATTTGAAGTTTTAAAGCAAGAAACATCAGAAGATTTATACGGAATATTTCATTGTTTCACTGGCAATATAGAACAAGCCAATCAAGCTATAGCTTACAATATGAAATTAGGTATTGGTGGAGTAGTTACTTTTAAGAATGGTAAAATAGATCAGTTTATTAATCAAATAGACTTAAAGCATATCGTTTTAGAAACAGATTCTCCATATTTAGCGCCAAAACCATATCGCGGTAAACGAAACGAAAGCTCCTATATAAATAAGGTGTTAGAAAAATTATCCGAACTTTACGGTATTAGTAAAGAAGAGATAGCTCATATTACTACGCAAAACTCTAAAGATGTCTTCGGCATATAAACCATGAAAAAACCAAATATCTTATTAATTTATACTGGCGGAACCATAGGTATGGTAAAAGATGCTGACACAGGTGCATTGCGAGCTTTTGATTTTGATAGTCTATTAACTCGTATTCCAGAATTGCGTTTACTAGATTGTAGTATTGAAACTGTTTCTTTTAGAGATCCAATTGATTCTTCAAATATGAATCCTAAATATTGGGCAGACATTGCTAATATTATAGGAGATAATTATAATAAATTTGATGGTTTTGTTGTGTTACATGGAAGTGATACTATGAGTTATTCAGCTTCCGCTTTAAGTTTTATGTTAGAAAACTTATCTAAGCCAGTAATATTTACAGGTTCTCAATTACCAATTGGGGATTTACGAACAGACGCCAAGGAGAATTTAATAACATCTATACAAATGGCTTCCTTGCACCAAAATGGTTTACCTGTAGTAAGAGAAGTAGGCTTATATTTTGAATACAAATTATACCGTGGTAATCGCACTACAAAAATAAATGCAGAACATTTTGAAGCTTTTGAGTCTTTAAACTATCCCCATTTAGCAGAATCTGGTGTACATTTAAAAATAAATAAAGACTATTTATGGCGCACAAAACAAAACGAAAAATTAGTAGTACGCACTGCAATGGACACCAATGTTGGTTTATTAAAATTGTTTCCTGGTATTTCTAGGCCAATTTTAGAGGCTGTTCTTAAAAGTAAATTAATAAAAGGTTTAGTTATTGAAACCTATGGTTCTGGCAATGCTACAACCGAAACTTGGTTTATTAACTTATTAAAAGATGCTATTGCAAGTGGGCTACATATTATTAATGTTACACAGTGTGCAGGAGGAAGTGTATCTATGGGACAATATGAAACCAGTTCACAACTAAAAAAGATAGGGGTAATCTCTGGAAATGACATCACTACAGAAGCAGCGATTACAAAATTAATGTATCTTTTGGGTGAAAAAATTCAACTAAAAGATTTTAAATCTATTTTTGAAACATCTTTAAGAGGCGAAATGTCTTAAAAATAACATTATAAATTTTAGCGTTTAAAGTTTTTTTTGTTATTTGGCACCTATGTAATTATTAATACAATTTACAGAGAGGTGGCCGAGTGGTCGAAGGCGCACGCCTGGAAAGTGTGTATACTCCAAAAGGGTATCGAGGGTTCGAATCCCTTCCTCTCTGCTGAAATTTAACTACATAATTACATTATTTTTTTTATCTTTAACACTTTAACTAATAAAATTAAGAATCAGAACAATGAAAAGATTATTTTCTATCCTCGCTATTACATGTTTAATGGCAATCGGAACTGTTAATGCAAATGCAACAACATTAGCCACAACATCAGCAACTGTAACAAGTGTAACTCAGGCAGAAGAGACTTCTGAAGACTTGACGTTTCATCAAGAATTAAAAAAGCGTTTTATTGAAGGTGGTCCAGGCTTTATGGGTATTGTACTACTATGTTTAATTCTTGGATTAGCAATAGCTATAGAGAGAATTATCTTTTTAAACCTTTCAACAACAAACACAAAAAAATTAACCCAAAATGTAGAAGATGCTTTAAACTCAGGTGGTATCGAAGCTGCTAAGGAAGTTTGTAGAAATACAAAAGGACCTGTTGCATCTATTTTCTATCAAGGTTTAGACAGAGCAGACGAGGATATCGATGCTGCTGAAAAAGCTGTTGTAGCATATGGTGGTGTACAAATGGGACAATTAGAAAAGAATGTATCTTGGATTTCATTATTTATCGCTTTAGCACCAATGCTTGGTTTCATGGGTACAGTAATTGGTATGATTCAAGCCTTTGATAAAATTGAAGCAGCTGGTGATATGCAGCCATCTTTAGTTGCTGGTGGTATTAAAGTAGCACTTTTAACAACTGTATTTGGTCTTATTGTAGCAATTATACTTCAGATTTTCTATAATTATATCATCGCTAAGATTGATAGTATAGTAAATGATATGGAGGATGCATCAATTACATTGATGGATTTATTAGTAAGACACAAAAAATAAAAATTAATTATGCACAAAATATTAAAAATAGTAGCCGCTGTTTTAAGTTTAGTCGGAATAGTATCTCTGATTAGAATTATTGCTGCTGGTGATGAAGCCCTTAAGACAGGTGGAGAAGATGGTCTCTTTGAGCCAATGGCTTGGATAGGTTATATAATATTAGGTTTAACTATATTGTTTGTATTAGTTTTTGTTTTGAAAAACTTGTTTACAAATACTAGTGGCTTAAAGAATACATTAATAGGTGTTGGTGCATTTGCAGCAGTATTAATAATTGCCTATGTTGTATCTGGAGGAGACGCAATGACCTATGATTTACAAGATGGAGTTGCAACAGAAGGGCAATCTCATATGGTTGGAGCTGGTTTAGTAGCATTCTATATATTGTTAGCAGTTGCTGCAGTAACTATGATTTTCTCAGGAGTTAAAAAAGTAATTAGTAAATAAATATAGTATGGCAAAGAGATCGGCACCCGAAGTAAATGCAGGATCAATGGCTGACATTGCCTTCTTATTACTTATCTTTTTCTTAGTAACAACAACTATTGAAAAAGACAAAGGTTTATTAAGAAGTTTGCCACCTATTGACGACACAGAAGTAGAACCTCCTATTATAAAACAGAAAAATTTATTTACTGTTTTAATTAACCGTAATAACCAACTTCTTGTTGAAGAAGAGGAAATGCCGTTAGAAGAATTAAGAGAGGCTACAATTGCCTTCTTAGATAATGGAGGTGGTACAAACGCAGCTGGAGAATCTTGTGATTATTGTAAAGGTGAACGTTCAGAAACTTCTTCTGATCACCCAGACAAAGCAATTATCTCCATGAAGCACGATAGAGAAACTTCTTACGAACAGTACATGGATGTACAAAATGAACTTGTTGCAGCTTATAATTTCTTAAGAGAAAGAGAGGCAACGAGATTATATAAAAAGTATTATCCAGATGCAGATAAAGTTTTTACTGCAATGTTAGAAGAGAAGGAAAAGAATCAATTTAGTAAGGATGAAAAACTTAATGAGCGTATTGAGACCATTAAGAAATTATTCCCAATGAAATTGTCTGAAGCAGAACCAGATAAATCTTAAAAGTAACAAATTATGTCTAAATTTAAAAAAGGAGGAAAAGGTGAATTGCCAGCGATTTCAACGGCATCACTTCCAGATATTGTATTTATGTTGCTTTTCTTTTTCATGGTAGCAACTGTAATGAGAGACAGTTCTTTAATGATTGAAAATCAATTACCAAGTGCAGATCAAGTAGAAAAGTTGAAAAAAGACAGAACTATTTTTATCTATGCAGGTAAGCCTAGCAGTCAGTTTAAGCAATTTGGTGAAGAACCTCGCATTCAATTTAATGATGCTTTTATTGGAGTAGATGACGTAAAGCCTTCTATATTACAAGGAATTGCAGATTTAAATGAAGAACTTCAAAGTAAAGTTGTAGTGGGTCTTAAGGTGGATAAAAACACCAATGCTGGTTTAGTATCAGATATTAAGCAAGAACTACGTAAAGCTAATGCTTTAAAGGTAATGTATATTGCAAATACAAAAACTGAACAATAAGATTAAAATGATCTTAATTTTATATAAAAACGTCCTGATTAATCAGGACGTTTTTTTGTAGAAAAGACTTAGTGTTCAATTAAAGATTTTGTAGTTTTAGTATATGAAATTAACGTTTTTACTTTTTTTAATTAGTGTAGGACATTTTGGGTTTTCTCAAAATAATGATACCGATAAAGCCGAACTTTATAAAAATTACAGAGAGGATCAGTTCTATGCTTCTGTAACCTACAATTTGCTTAATAATAAACCTAAAGATGTCTCACAAAGTGGTTTTTCATCTGGTTTTCATTTCGGGTTTATTAGAGATATGCCTTTAAACGAAAAACGAAATTTTGCTATAGGATTAGGTTTAGGCATTTCAACCAATTCTTATAATCAAAAAAGCATGTTAATTGAAGAGGTTAATAATGATATTTCATTCAGTATTATAGATGAGAGTGACTTAAATGTCTCCAAAAACAAGTTTACTACTTATTTGGTGGAAGTGCCTTTAGAAATTAGATGGAGAACTTCTACTGCGACAGAATATAATTTTTGGAGAATATATACAGGTTTTAAACTGGGTTATTTAGTATACAACTCCACAAAATTTAAGAGTGAAGCTAGTAATGAAAACCTATCTAATATTGATACCTTTAATAAATTACAATATGGTTTAACTCTCAGTGCTGGCTATGGTACGTGGAATTTTCATGTTTACTATGGATTAAATTCTATTTTTGATAATAGTGCTAAACTAAACAATGATACTATAGACATGAAATCCTTAAAAATAGGACTCATGTTTTATGTTTTATAGCCAATAGTTGAGCAATATCAATTGCGGAAAAATACCTGTAAAAAGCCCTAAAATTAATTCTTGATTGGTGTGTGCTTTTAAGTGCAATCGAGAGGTTGCTATTGCACCAAGTATAATCATCATTAAGGCGATTGTACCATTGATGTTTTTCTGATAATGAATACCTAGTGCTACGGCAAACATAAAAAAGCCCGAAGCCGCAATCATATGAATACTTGCTTTTATTTTAAAAATGGCCAATATAAAGCATGTTAAAGTAGAACAAAGAATTCCTAAAAAGAAGAAATATAATTCTATGATTTCATTAGAAGTTAACACACGTATTAGAATTAATACCGTAATTACACAGTTTATAAATAGTGGAATTAAGCGCTCTTTTGTACTTTTTAAATAAATAGAATCTACCTTATTAATTGTTTTAAGTAAGAAGAATAATAAAATTGGGAGAACTATAGTGAGAATAATTATTGAAAAGACTTTAGCATTTTTAATAGGTTCTGGGATAAAACGAGGTGTTTTAGAAAAATAGAAAAGTACGCCTAAAAGTGGCATAATTAACGGGTGAAAAATAAACGATATGCCTTTTAAAATAAAGTCTTTCATTAGTAATAACAAATGTAAAGTTTTATCTTTAAATACATATAGTATAGTTTATTAGTAATTATACAATTTTCTTAAATTGGTAAAGAAAAACATAACTAATGATCAAAAAACACATAATTCTTAGTGTGCTAATTTTATTTGGCATCAATTATACCTTGGCTCAAGGCAATTATGGTATAGTCTTTCCTAAAACAGAAGTGGAGCGAAATAATGAATGTAGAAGTTGTTTTGCTGCATTTCAGCAAAAACCTAAAGAAGTTCAATTTTCAATAAAAAGAGAAAATAGTAATCTTTATTTTCAGGTCAATGATAAAGCTTGGTTTAATAAATTGTTTAAAAATGCTAATGATGGTATTGCTATAGATGTTGTCTCTAAAGAAATTTATGACTGTGATATTGAAGCCATTGAAATGGAACAAATAAAAGGGACATTATTAAGGCCAGTATTTTCATCAAGATTAAAAAGTGGGTTAAAATCTATAGATAAAAACACTTATAGAGTATTAGTTGGTAAAGTACCAGACAATATAAAAGATAAAGAATTAGAGTATAATATTTTATTTTTAGCTAATAAAGTACTTTGCAGATATCAAACTATTTTTGACTTAAAAGCTTATCGATGGGACTTATTAGATATGGGAATGTATCTCGATTCTATAAGTTTTAAAAATGAAAAAGTAGTAAATACAGAAGAACAGTTTAAGATTAGATATAAAACTCTTAAATTTACAATTCCATTTAAAAAAAATAAATCTGAGTATTCGCCAGAAGATATAAAACCTGTTTACGATTCTTTAAACTTAACAGATTTTAATATTAAAACAATTAATATTAAAGCGTATTCGTCCATAGAAGGAAGCTTAGAACGTAATATTGAGCTACAAGAGCAACGTGCTAATAGTATAGCAAAAGCAATACAAACGTATCAAAAACCAACAATTAAAACGTCAATTACATCTTCAGAAAATTGGGTTGAGTTTTTAAATGATATTGAAGGGAGTCCTTATGAAAATTTAAAAGAACTCAGTAAATCACAATTAAAATCAAAGTTAGTAGGTGCATTTTCTAAAGAGATGGAGCCATATTTAAAAAATCACAGAAAAGCCGTAATTACCTTAGAACTCGAGAAAAAGGATATCTATAAAGCAAAGTCTCCAGTCCAGTTAGTTAACCTATTTAATTCATCTATAAAAGCTGATAGACTGGATGAAGCATCTCAAATACAAAATTCACTTTTTGAAAAATTAAAAAATAAGGAAATCTCTCCAGATGTATTAAAACAGATGGAAATTCCGAACCAATTAAAATACATCAACTTCTTAAATAATAATAGTGCTATAAAATATCAGTTAAATGAACGCCAGATAATAATAGTAAGAGACGAACTAGAAGCATTAAAGAAATTAGATTCTAAAAATGCTAAGGTGCGTTATAATTTAGTGGCATTAAAAATTAAAATTTGGAGATATAATTTCGAACCTGTTAATGAACAAAAATTAAAGACTGAAATATACGGACTTAAAAGCTTTGGTATAGCGAAACAGCTTATAGACAGAATGATGATAAATTATCATATTATTAAAAGTGAGAATTATATGCGCAAGAGAGACTATGCTAACAAAGACAAGTCTGTGAGTTATATCACCAATTCTTATAAAAAAATTAAGCTTTCAGATTTTGATTATTTTAGTTTAGCACAATTCTTATCGTATTATGCTAATATTGAAGAATCTGCCGAGTTGCTAACTAATAGAGCGCGTTCTATTGAAGTAGATGAAGATTTATTATTTTACTATTTAAATCTAACACTCATTAATGAAGAATTAACAAAAACAGATGATTATAGGGCTATAATGCTTAATGCAATAAATCTAAATAAAGAGCGGTACTGTACTTTATTTAATGCTGTTGAAGATGGAGGTGTAACATTTCAATTACTCAGAAACGACTACTTAAGAAAAAGCTATTGCGAAAGTTGTAAGGACTAAAGCTCTTTTCTTAATCGTGCCACAGGAATATCTAGCTGTTCTCTATATTTTGCCACAGTACGTCTAGCTATAGGATACCCCTTCTCTTTTAATATTTTAGACAAGGCTTCGTCTGTTAAAGGTTTCTTTTTATCTTCTTCCTCTATAACGGTTTCAAGAATTTTCTTAATTTCTCTAGTTGAAACTTCTTCACCTTGATCGTTAGTCATAGATTCTGAAAAGAACTCTTTTATCAATTTTGTTCCGTAAGGTGTATCTACATATTTACTATTAGCAACACGTGATATGGTTGAGACATCCATTTCAATTTCGTCAGCAATATCTTTTAGAATCATTGGTCGCAACTTACGCTCATCACCAGTTAAAAAGTATTCTTTTTGGTAATGCATAATAGAACTCATAGTTACAAACAACGTTTGTTGGCGTTGCCTTACCGCTTCAATAAACCATTTAGCTGCATCAAGCTTTTGTTTAATAAACATTACAGCATCTTTTTGAGCTTTAGACTTTTCTTTAGTGTCTTTATAACCCTTAAGCATATTGTTATATTCTCGTGAGACATGAAGCTCTGGAGCATTTCTGCCGTTGAGTGTTAGCTCTAATTCACCGTCAACAATCTTAATAGCAAAATCTGGTACAATGTGTTCAACAATTTTATTATTACCTGCATAAGAACCTCCTGGTTTTGGGTTGAGACGTTCTATTTCTTCTATAGCGTCTTTAAGTTGTTCTTCGTCAATGCTAAATTTATGCATTAACTTTTTGTAATGCTTTTTTGTAAACTGCTCAAAACCTTTGTCTATAATGGCAATAGCTAATTCTACATCTGGATTTTGTTCTTTTCTGTGTAATTGAATACTCAAACACTCTTGTAAGTTGCGTGCACCAACTCCTGCAGGATCTAATTGGTGTACAATTCTAAGTACTTTTTCAATTTCTTCTTCAGTTGTAAAAACATTTTGAGTAAAAGCTAAATCGTCTGTAATATCAGACAGTGAACGGCGTATATAGCCACTTTCGTCCACGCTACCAACTAAGAAATATGCTATTTCTTGGTCTTGCTCAGAGAGTCTAAATGTATTTAACTGATTGATTAAATGTTGTGTAAAAGACGTACCAGCAGCATAAGGTACGCTTTTATCTTCATCATCTGCACTGTAATTATTGGCTTGTGTTCTGTATTCAGGGATTTCATCATCACTTAAATACTCATCGATATTAATATCATCTGCTTCGATGGTTTCGTTGTCATTGAATTCGTCGTTAGAATTATCAAAGTCATCAATATTATCTTCAGAAGTTTCCGATTCTTTCCCAGTATCTAGTGCAGGATTTTCTTCCAATTCTTGTTTTAAACGCTGTTCAAAAGCTTGTGTAGGCAACTGAATCAACTTCATGAGTTGAATCTGCTGTGGAGACAGCTTTTGTGAAAGTTTAAATTGTAAAAATTGTTTTAATGACATAAAATAAATTCAGCTTAGTTATAAAAGTAATTAAAACTCTGCATTTTGAGGTGTTCTTGGGTAAGGAATTACATCTCTAATATTTCCCATTCCGGTTGCAAACATAACTAAACGTTCAAAACCTAAACCAAAACCAGAATGTACAGCTGTACCATATTTACGTAAATCTAAATACCACCATAATTCTTCTTCGGGTATGTCTAATGCAGCCATTTTTTCTTTTAACACGTCTAAACGTTCTTCACGCTGAGAACCTCCTACCATTTCACCAATGCCAGGAAATAGAATGTCCATAGCTCTAACCGTTTTACCATCTTCGTTTAAACGCATGTAAAAGGCTTTTATGTTTGCTGGATAATCAAATAATATTACAGGACATTTAAAGTGCTTTTCTACTAAAAATCGTTCGTGTTCAGATTGTAAATCCGCTCCCCATTCTTCAATTATATATTTAAATTTCTTTTTCTTGTTTGGTTTACAGTTTCTCAGAATATCTATTGCCTCTGTATAACTTACACGTTTAAAGTTATTATCAACCACAAACTTAATTTTCTCAATTAAACTCATTTCACTGCGTTCGGCTTGTGGTTTTGTTTTTTCTTCGTCTAAAAGTCGCTTTTCTAAAAATTCTAAATCTTCTTTATTATGTTCTAAAACATAGCTTAATACCGATTTCATAAAATCTTCTGCTAAATCCATATTACCAGCTAAATTCATAAAAGCAACTTCTGGTTCAATCATCCAGAATTCTGCTAAGTGACGCGTAGTATTAGAGTTCTCAGCTCTAAATGTTGGACCAAAAGTGTAAACTTTACCCAAAGACATTGCATATGTTTCAGCTTCAAGCTGACCAGAAACGGTTAAGTTGGTTTCCTTACCGAAGAAATCTTCTTTAAAATTAACTGTTCCGTCTTCGTTTAATGGAGGGTTCTTCGCATCTAAGCCAGTTACTCTAAACATTTCACCAGCACCTTCTGCATCACTTCCAGTTACAATGGGAGTATGCATGTAGTAAAATCCATTCTCGTTAAAATACTTATGTATGGCAAATGATAATGAAGATCGTAATCGCATCACAGCACTAAACGTATTTGTTCTCGTGCGTAGGTGTGCATTTTCTCTTAAGAATTCAAACGAATGTTTTTTCGGTTGAATTGGATAAGTTTCAGGATCTGAGTCTCCTAAAACTTCTAAAGTTTTAACAACAATCTCTACAGATTGTCCTTTTCCTTGGCTTTCCACTAATTCACCTGTAACATGAATTGCAGCTCCAGTTGTTACTCGCTTTAATAAGGCCTCATCAAAATTTTCAAAATCAACTACACACTGAATATTATTAATAGTAGAGCCATCATTTAAGGCGATAAATCGGTTTGCTCTAAATGTTCGTACCCATCCTTTTACGGTAACATCTTGTAAGGTCACATCTTGTGAAAGTAGTTCTGCTACAGATTTTGTTGTCATGTTTAATTTTTTTGAAATGCTAAGATAAATTTTCTTCTTTATTTTCTATGTCGTCTTCGGTATCATCTTCCGAAGGAATAATATTAATTGATGGCTCTCTCAATACTTCTTTATTTGCAATATTACGCTCTAATGATAGTAAAAGCGACGGTAATAAAAGTAAGTTAGAGAGCATTGCAAATAGTAAGGTTATAGATACCAATGCACCTAAGGCCACAGTACCACCAAAGCTGGAAATTGTAAATACTGAAAAACCAAAGAATAAAACAATAGAGGTGTAGAACATGCTCACTCCAGTTTCTCTAAGTGCAGCGTAGACAGATACTTTAATTTTCCAGTTATTAGCCTGTAATTCTTGCCTGTATTTTGCCAAAAAGTGAATGGTGTCATCTACAGAAATACCAAAGGCAATACTAAAAACTAATATGGTTGAAGGCTTTATAGGTACACCTAAATAGCCCATTAAACCTGCTGTAACTAAAAGCGGTAATAAATTAGGAATTAAGGATACTATAATCATTCTAAATGAACGAAACAAGTAGGCCATAAACAATGAAATAAGAAAAATAGCCAGCGTTAATGAAATAACTAAATTTCTCACTAGGTATTTAGTACCTTTTTGAAACACCAAGGCTTTACCTGTCATTATTACATTGTATCGTTCTTTTGGAAAAACTTTGTCTATTTTATTCTGAAGATTTTCTTCTATACGCTCCATCTTATCTGTACCAATATCTTTCATAAAGGTGGTGATACGTGCATATTGACCTGTACTATCCACAAAATTCTTTAATAAATCGACATCAGAATTTGAGTTTTTAGCATAGGAAAGTATAAAACTATTTTCTTGGCTCGTTGGTAATTGGTAATATTTAGGATTACCGTTGTAATACGCTTGTTTGCTATATTTTACCAAACTTACTACAGAAATTGGTCGCGATAATTCTGGTGTTTCATCAATAAGTTCTTCGAGCTCATTAATACGTTTTAAGGTTGCTAATTTCATAACTCCCTTTTTACGTTTGGTATCTACCATAATTTCTAATGGCATAATACCATTAAATTCATTTTCAAAAAACCGAATGTCTTTAAAAAACTGCTTGTTTTGTGGCATATCTTCAATTAGGCTTCCAGAAATTCTAATCTGGTTCATACCAATCATACTTGCCATAATTAAGATAAATGCTGTAACGTAGATGGTAATTTTTTTGTGTTTTACCATGCGTTCCATCCAATCTACAAAACCACCAATCCAACGTTTATTTAAATGTTCTAAATGGCGTTGTTTCGGATAAGGTAAAAATGTATACATTATCGGAATTACAAGAAGACATAAGATAAATATGGCTAAAATGCTTAATGAAGCAACAATACCAAATTCCTTTAGTAATTTACTCTCTGTAAGAATAAATGTAGCAAAACCAGATGCTGTAGTTACATTAGTCATTAATGTGGCGTTACCTACTTTGGTAATAACACGTTGTAAAGATTTTACTTTGTTACCATGAGATTTAACTTCGTGCTGGTATTTATTAATTAAGAATATACAGTTAGGAATCCCAATAACAATTATCAGTGGTGGAATTAAAGCTGTAAGCACAGTGATTTCGTAACCTAGTAAGCCTAAAATTCCGAAAGTCCACATGACACCAACACAAACCACAATTAAAGAAATAAAGGTGGCTCTAAAAGATCTAAAGAATAAGAAGAAAATTAAAGAGGTTACCAACAATGCTGCAGCAATAAATACAGGAATTTCATCAACTATATTTTGTGCGTTTAATGTTCTAATATATGGCATTCCAGACACACGCACAGACAGGTCAGTTTTGCTTTCAAATGCCTTAATTTTTGGTAACAGTACGTCAATTATAAAGTCTTTTCTGGCTGAAGTGTTTACAATATCTTTCTTGAGATAAATAGCAGACCTAATCGTTCTTGTTTCTGCATTAAATAAAAAATTGTCGTAGAACGGGTATTGTTTAAATAATTCGTTTTGAAGCTTGTCTATCTGCTCAGCACTTGTAATTGAATCTTTAATAAAAGGTTCTAAATCAAACTGTTCTTTTTTTGTGTTCTTAATTAATTTTTGAAGGTCCTTTATAGATAAAACCGTTTCAACTTCCTCGTAAGATTTAAAAGCATCTGCAAGTTTATTCCAGGCATTCAGTTGTTTTACAGTAAACAAACTCGAATCTTTTACACCAAGAACAATAAGATTTCCTTCTTCACCAAAAACTTTTAGAAAGTCGTTATATGTTATGTTTACCTCATGCTCATCCGGTAACATATTAGCTTCTGTATAGGTAAAGCGCATATGTTTCCATTGCATACTAAAAAACACAGTCGCCAAAATAACAGCAATTAATATGAAAATTTTATTACGAAGAATTAACCTCGCAATAGTTTCCCAAAACCCTGTGGTAAATAGTTTAAACATACATTAATTAATGAGCGGCAAAGGTAGAAAAAACCTAAGGATTTGTTAGTGAATTAACAGGAATATAATTTATTCTATAAAGAAATATTAAATGTAAATTTAAAAGCAATATTATCTTCTAAATTAGGTAAGTGATAACCGCCATAACGATAAGCAAAGCTTAGCCCAAAACCAAAAAACAATTTATTAATTTCAAAGCCAGATTCTGAGTAGAGTCTGTCGAGTGTGTTGAAGTTTATACCTTGATGCCTATCTATATTCTCCATATCTCCAATTGCATATCTAGATATAAGTACCAATTGAGGTTTAAACCAATCTGAAATTTTAAAAGGCTTAAACGCATGCTTTAATTGTAAAGTTGAAAATTTATCGCTAAAAAATTCATTGAAGTACATAGTTTCAAAACTATTTAAACCAGCAACAGAGAAGCGTTGAAGAATAGTTTCTTTTCTGATGTTATTTGGGTATGCATGATACAAATGAGTTATCGGTGTATCTCCACTTGCCATACCTGCAACAAGTGTAATGTTAGTAATAGCGTTGTTTTTATGATTAAATTGTTGTACAGTTCTAAAATCTAATTTTGAAAATTTAAAATCACTCCCAAAAACAGAGTTGAAGCCTTGAGAATATTGAAGTGTAAATTTAGGATAACCCTCTTTATCCACTTTTATTTTATCATTTTCTAATTTGTAGGTACTAAAAGGACTCCATTGAAGGCTCAATTGAGCAATACTTAAATCATACTTGTTATAATTACGATCATCTAATACAAAATTGTATTGATAGGTTGGATTGATTTTGCTAATAGATAATTGTGCTTCTGTAAGTAAATTATTTGAAGCTCTATGTTCTAATGCAATAGATTTAGTGATATGTCTGTGAAATAAATCAATGTTTAATAAACGAGGTTCAAAAAAAGTAAAAAAGCGCTTATCGGTTAAAAAATTAGAGCTACCTGTTTCTTGTAAATCGTCAGTATAAGCAAGGTTAATCCATGTGTTGGTGGCCTCATTAACTCTAAAACCACCACCAATTTTATACTTTAGCCGTTTGTCTTTAAAACCATAAACGAGGTAGGAGTTTATTCTATAATGTTCAGAAAAACGATCATTAGTAACACCACCAAGACCACTTCTAAGACCTTCGTATTGATTAAATTTTATAAGATAGCGTAGATCTACATTAAAGTGATTAAAAGGTAAATAGCCATTACCTATATTTTTTAAAAACTCAATCTTTTTAATAGAATCTTGAGCTGACTTAGTAGAATCCTTTTTTTGAGAAATAGGATCCTGAGCAAAGCTATTTGTTGCAAAGGTTAGGAGTAAAACAACAAAAATACATCTTCGCATTTAGTGCTATAAATAATGATTTAAAAAACATCACAATAATTTTGAGATGTAAGTTTTATAATTAAAAACTAAACGGTCATGATTTCTTTTTCTTTTACGTCTAGAATACTATCTATTTTCTTAACGTAAGAATCGGTAAGTTCTTGTATATCTATTTCAGCATTTTTTTGTAAGTCTTCAGAGACATCAGTGCCTTTAATATCATTCATAGCATCTTTACGAGCATTTCTAATACCTATTTTAGCATCCTCGGCTTCTGCCTTTGCTTGTTTAGCCAAATCTCTACGACGCTCTTCAGTTAAAGGTGGAACATTTATGATTATCATTTCACCATTATTCATAGGATTAAAGCCCAAATTAGCAACCATAATTCCGCGTTCTATTTCTTGAAGCATTGTTTTTTCCCAAGGCTGAACTGAAATGGTTCTACCATCTGGTGTATTAACATTTGCAACCTGACTAAGTGGAGTCTGAGAGCCATAATAGTCTACCATAACGCTTCCTAACATAGCAGGACTTGCTTTACCAGCTCTAATGTTTACTAATTGTTTTTCTAAATGCTTTATTGCAGCATCCATAGCTTCTTTAGCTGTATCTATTATAAATTTAATGTCTTCGTCCATAGTGTTAACTTTTAAATATTAGTTATCAAAACTTAAGCCAATTTTATACGTTTACTTCAGTTCCAATATTTTCACCAGAAACTACTTTAAGTAAGTTTCCTTTTTTATTCATATCAAAAACAATAATTGGTAATTCATTTTCTTGGCTTAAAGTAAAAGCAGTAGTATCCATAACTTTTAGACCTTTTAGTAATACATCTTTAAAAGAAATATGATCAAATTTAACGGCAGTACTATCTTTTTCTGGATCTGCTGTATAGATACCATCCACACGAGTTCCTTTTAAAATTACATCGGCTTCAATTTCAATAGCTCTTAATACTGCTGCAGAATCTGTAGTAAAATATGGGTTACCAGTACCACCACCAAAAATTACAACACGACCTTTTCTTAGGTGACTCATTGCTTTTCTTCTTATAAATGGCTCAGCTACTTCATTAATTTTAATAGCAGTTTGTAATCTTGTTTTTACATCTGCATCTTCTAGTGCATTTTGTAAAGCTAAACCATTAATTACAGTAGCTAACATTCCCATATGGTCTCCTTGAACACGGTCCATACCATTCATTGCGCCTGCAACACCTCTAAAAATATTTCCGCCACCAATAACTATCGCAACTTCGACACCTAAATCTGTTATTTCTTTAATGTCTTTAGCGTATTCTGATAAACGCTCTGGATCTATACCATATTGACGGTCTCCCATTAAGGCTTCGCCAGATAATTTTAGTAGTATTCTTTTATATTTCATTAGATAGTTATCTATTTTTTTATTGTCTAATGTTATTCGCTAAAAAACTTATCGGTTAAAATTAATAAGTGAATATAGCTCATTTCATGAGTAGTTTTGAAAGTTGAACAAAGCTACATAATTATTAGCTTTTGTAAAAGTGAAAATTCTCCATAGTTACAGATATAAAAAAAGCTTCTCAATTTGAGAAGCTTTTTTAAATATAGTTATTCTGTAATACCAGATTATCCTACTGTAGCACGTTTAAAACCGGTAACGGCAACATCACCATAAGACTCAACATACTGTGCAACAGTTTGCTTTTCGTCTTTGATAAATTTTTGATCTAATAAACATTGTTCTTGATCTAAAGTAGTGTTATCAGAAATAAAACGCTCCATTTTACCTGGTAAAATTCTGTCCCAGATTTGCTCTGGTTTACCTTCAGCTTTTAATTCTGCTTTGGCAGCATCTTCAGCTGCAGTTAATACTTCTGGAGTTAACTGAGCCATAGAAATGTATTGTGGTACATTTTTTAAAGTCTTACCTAAACGTCCTAATTCAATATTATCTTTTTCAATAACTGCGATACGAGCTTCAGTTTCTGATGCAATAAATGCAGCATCAAAATCTTTGTAAGACAATGTAGTTGCTCCCATAGAAGCTACTTGCATTGCAATATCTTTAACTAAAGTTTCAGCGTTATCTACTTTTGCAGATAAACCAACTAAAGCAGCAATTTTATTAATGTGAACATATTGTCCTACAAAAGGAGCTTCTAACTTTTCAAAAGCCGTGATGTCTAATTTTTCACCAATAACTCCAGTTTGTTCTGTTAACTTTTCAGCGACAGTCATACCACCAAAATCAGCAGCTAAAAATTCTTCTTTTGTATTATAATTTAATGCTATATCAGCTAAGTCGTTAGCTAATTTCACAAAGTTTTCGTTTTTACCAACAAAATCAGTTTCGCATCCTAATACAATAGCAACACCAGAAGTGTTGTCTGCATTAATTTTAGCGACAGCAGCACCTTCAGAAGAATCTCTATCGGCTCTTTTTTCTGCTACTTTTTGTCCTTTTTTACGCAGTACTTCAATGGCTTTGTCAAAATCACCTCCAGCTTCAACTAGAGCTTTTTTACAATCCATCATACCAGCACCAGTTGCTTGTCTTAGCTTGTTTACTTCTGCTGCTGTAATTTTTACAGTATTTTCCATAGTTTTTAAATTTAAAAAGTCATTCAATTAATTTTCAAGAGAGAAAAGAACTAAATGACTTTTAATATTGTATAAATGTTATTTATTCTTCTTCTTGAGCCGCTACTGGAGCTTTTTCAGCTTTTTTAGCAGCTGGTTTAGCATCAGCTTTTTGGGCTTTACCATCTTTTTCTGCACGTTCAGCTTTTCTTTCGTTTAAGCCATCAGCTACTGCAGAAGTTACGATAGATAAAATCTTGTCAATAGATTTAGAAGCATCATCGTTAGATGGGATTAAATAATCTACTTCGCGAGGATCAGAGTTAGTATCTACCATAGCAAAGATTGGGATATTTAATTTCTGTGCTTCTTTAATAGCAATATGCTCACGCATAATATCAACTACAAATAGAGCTCCAGGTAAACGTGTCATATCAGAAATAGAACCTAAGTTCTTTTCTAATTTTGCACGTAAACGATCTACTTGTAAACGTTCTTTTTTAGATAAAGAATTGAATGTTCCATCTTTCTTCATTCTATCAATAGAAGCCATTTTCTTAACGGCTTTTCTAATTGTAACGAAGTTAGTTAACATTCCACCTGGCCAACGCTCAGTAATGTAAGGCTGGTTTACAGCACCTGCTTTTTCAGCAACGATGTCTTTAGCTTGTTTTTTAGTAGCAACGAATAAGATTTTCTTTCCTGAAGCTGCTATTTTAGCTAATGCTTCAGAAGTTTCTTGAATTTTTGCTGCTGTTTTGTAAAGGTTGATAATATGGATGCCGTTACGCTCCATATAGATGTAAGGAGCCATGTTTGGGTTCCACTTGCGTGTTAGGTGACCAAAGTGTACACCTGCTTCAAGTAATTCTTTTACTTCTACTTTTTCCATTTTGTAATAGTTTACGTTCTGTTGAATAGCAATGATTAAGTGGTTGCTTATGCTCGCCTTAACCATTTAGATGCTAAACTAAATCCTGATGTTTCCATCATGGATAACAATAACTGGGTTTTAACTTTGTCGAAATATTCGACGATTTCAATAAAATAAGATAATTCAGAATCTGAATGAACAGACTCTGAATTAAATGTTGTTTGGATATTAACGTTTCGAGAATTGGAATTTCTTACGCGCTTTCTTCTGTCCGAATTTCTTACGCTCTACCATTCTTGGATCTCTTGTTAATAGACCTTCTGGCTTTAATACTAGTCTGTTTTCAGGATCTAGCTCGCACATAGCACGAGATAATCCTAAACGTATTGCTTCTGCCTGGCCGGTGATACCACCTCCATATACGTTAACAGTAATATCAAAGTTGCCATCATTGTTAGTCATGACTAAAGGCTGGTTTACTTTGTATTGCAATGTAGCAGTACTAAAATAATCCGTCATGTCTTTTTTGTTCACCGTGATTTTGCCTTTTCCTTTAGCAACGTACACACGAGCAACAGCCGTCTTTCTACGGCCAATTTTGTGAATTACTTCCATTAGTTAATTTCTTTTAAATTAATTGCTTTTGGTTTTTGCGCTTCGTGAGCATGCTCTGTACCAGAAACAACTGTTAAATTTCTAAAAAGAGCTGCACCTAATTTGTTTTTAGGTAACATTCCTTTTACTGACTTTTCTACTAATCTGGTTGGGTCTTTCTCAAACAATTCAGTAGCAGTCAGGCTTCTTTGACCACCTGGATAACCTGTGTGACGGATATAACTTTTATCTGTCCACTTGTTACCAGTTAAGTTGATTTTTTCTGCATTAACAACAACTACGTTGTCACCGCAATCAACGTGTGGCGTAAAATTAGGTTTGTGCTTACCTCTTAAAAGTATTGCTACTCTTGAAGCTAAGCGACCTAAAGTTTGTCCTTCAGCATCAACTAAAACCCACTCCTTATTAACGGTAGCTTTGTTAGCTGAAACTGTTTTGTAGCTTAATGTATCCACACTAATTTGATTTATTATTACGCTTCACAGCGCAAAAGATTAAACATTCCTCTTCGAAAAAAGAGTTTGCAAATTTACGATAAACTATTGGATTACCAAACGTTGCGTAAACTTTTTTAATGAAGAAATAATTAGTTTTAAATGAATGTATTATAAAGATTATTTTGTAGCTCTAAGTAATCTATCGTTTATGGATTTACCTAAACCATAATCTGGGAGTTTTTCAGCAATTATAACATCGAGATGCATCTTGTCTAATTGATGTAAAACATCGTAAAGATTTGAAGCAGATTCTGATAAATTTCCTGTTTTAGAGAGTGCAATCTGAACTGCGATATCAGTATTATCAATTTCAGACTTAAATGTTATCACTCCTATACGTTTACCTTTATATTCATTTACTATAGTAGAAATATTGTCTGTTAGAATCGTTTTAGTCTTAGGCGCATAATGACGTTCTAACATACCAGGTGCATCAGGTGCCACTTCTTTAGTGTTCTTTATTTCTATATTACCAACGATGGCTTCTATATCTTCAATGGCTGTTGAACCTAAACGATAAATAATGGGCTCATCATTTTCAAAACCTATAATAGTGGATTCTATGCCGCTTGTGCAAGCACCTCCATCGAGTACCATATTAATAGCGTCTTTAAAATAAGTTTCAACGTGTTCTGCTGTAGTCGGACTAATACTACTAAACGGATTTGCACTTGGTGCTGCTAATGGAAAATCTAATTGGTTGAGTAACTCTAATGTTATAGGGTGATTTGGTACACGCACTGCAACAGTATCTTTACCAGCTGTAATTACATCTGGTATGGTGATTTTCTTTTTTAAAACTAAAGTAATTGGTCCTGGCCAAAAAGCATTAGCTAAGCGTTTTGCCTTTTCAGGAATGTGATCTACAATATTAGAAAGATATTCTGTAGACGGAATATGAACGATAAGAGGGTTAAAAAATGGACGTTTTTTAGTTTCAAAAATAGAAGCTATCGCTTTTTCGCTATAGATATTTCCTGCCAAACCGTATACCGTTTCCGTTGGTATAGCAACAATTTCTTCGGCATTTAGTAATGCAACCGCTTTTGATATGTCCTTTGAAATGATACTCATACTTAATTTGAGACTGCAATATTAGTTCAAAAAAACTAAAAATTTAAAGTCTATGCGTATTACATTTCTTTGCTTTAAGTGTAGAAGCAACATTTTTAACTACTTTTGCATTGTGAATCAAGAACTAAGACTTTCTAGTTGGTTACCTACCACAAACAAAGAGGTGAAAATTCGCGGATGGGAAGAACTCGATGTTATCCTATTTAGCGGAGATGCGTATGTAGATCACCCAACATTTGGACCTGCAGTAATTGGACGTTTGTTAGAAAGTATGGGTTTGCGTGTGGCTATTGTACCTCAACCGAATGTAAATGATAATCTTCAGGATTTTGTAAAACTAGGCAAACCAAAATTATTCTTTGGTGTAACAGGTGGTTGTATGGATCCTATGATTAGCAATTATAATGCTAATAAAAAGCGAAGAGATAAAGATGCATACACACCAAACGGAGACATTGGGTTTAGACCTGATTATGCTTCTACCGTCTATTCTAATATTCTAAAAGAAAAATGGCCCGATACTCCAGTTTTAATTGGTGGTATTGAAGGCTCTTTGCGAAGAGTAACACATTACGATTATTGGAGTGACCAACTCATGCCAACCATATTAGAAACCTCTAAAGCAGACATGTTGGTTTATGGAATGGGAGAACAACCATTGCGCGAAATTGTACGATTGTTAGAAAAAGGTGTGCCTTTTAATAGTATAAATACAGTATTACAAACAGCCGTTCTTTTAAATAAAGAAGATAAAATTCCGAAAAATAGTAATTGGGAAGATGTTGAAATTGCTTCACACGAAACTTGTTTAAAGGACAAGAAACAATATGCTTCTAATTTTAAGGTGATTGAACAAGAGTCTAATAAATTGGCTGCGCGTCGTATTTTTCAGAAAGTAGGTGATAAGACGTTGATGATTAATCCGCCTTATCCGACCATGACGGAAGCTGAAATTGATGCTTCTTTCGATTTGCCTTACACCCGATTACCACATCCAAAATATAATAAGCGTGGACCGATACCTGCGTTTGAAATGATTAAGTTTTCCATAAACATTCATAGAGGCTGTTTTGGTGGTTGTAGCTTTTGTACCATTTCTGCACATCAAGGAAAATTTATTGCGTCTCGTAGCAAGGAATCTATTTTAAAAGAAGTAGATACGGTTGCTAATATGCCAGATTTTAAAGGCTATTTATCTGATATTGGTGGACCAAGTGCTAATATGTATCAAATGAAAGGGAAGGTGCAAGCCATATGTGATAAGTGTGTGGCACCAAGTTGTATTTCGCCAGTGATTTGTAGCAATTTAGATACGTCTCATAAACCATTAACGGAATTGTATCAAGCAGTTGATAGTCATCCGAAGGTAAAAAAATCATTTATCGGTTCTGGAATTAGACATGATATGTTGGTGCCAGAATTCAACAAGAATGCTGATCCAAAAGAGTTGGATGATTACACGGAAGAAGTGATGACTAAACATGTTTCTGGTAGACTAAAAGTAGCACCAGAGCATACTAGCGATCCTGTATTGAAATTGATGCGAAAACCTTCTTTTAGTTATTTCCATAAGTTTAAAGAACGTTTTGATAAGATCAATATTAAGAATAAACTGAACTTACAGTTAATTCCGTATTTCATCTCAAATCATCCAGCTTGTGAGGTTGAGGATATGGCCAATCTTGCTGCCGAAACCAAAGACATGGGCTTTCAGTTAGAGCAAGTACAAGGCTTTACACCAACACCAATGACAGTTGCCACAGTTATTTATTACAGTGGCTACCATCCATATACGCTAAAGAAAGTTAATACACCAATTACTAAAAAAGAAAAGGATGAACAACACCGTTTTTTCTTTTGGTATAAGGATGAGAATAAAGCGTGGATTAGAAAGACGTTAAATAAACTTGGGCGTCAAGATTTATTAGACGTTTTACTTCCAAAAAAGGATGAAAAATGGCGTAAAAATAAGCCTAAAGGTGAAGCTAAAAACACCTTTAATGATGCTGTGCCATTTAACCAACGAAAACCAGAAGATAAAGTGAGGTTTAAGAGTAAGAAACGTAAAAAGAAAAGACGTAGGTAGTTGTATCTAGTTTATACAATTAAAGTTTTAAAAGTTCTTCTTCTAATAAATACAGAATCTTTTTATCCTTTTCAGTTAATGTATCGGATAATTCAGTTGGATTGAAATGTAGTTTAAAAGAATAGATGGCATTTTCGAGATTACTTATGTTATAACCAATGAAACTTAATGCCTTTGTTGAATTAAAGTTTTCATCGAGTTTAACCGAATCGAGCTTAGTTTCGTCATACCAAATTCCAAATCCGCTTTCTGCCAAAATTTTCCACGGAAAAAGTGCACTTGGATCCGTTTTTCGACCTGGAGCAACATCGGCATGACCAATAATATTTTGTTTTGGTATGTTATATTTCTCAGTTAAATTTTCAAGCAACCAAATTAGGTTATTAATTTGTGCATACGAAAAAGGTTCTTCTCCATCATTATCTAACTCTATTCCTATTGAAACACTATTTAAATCGGTCACTGATCTCCAGCTAGAATTTCCGGCATGCCATCCGCGAAGCATGTCATTTAGCATTTGGGTTACTGTCCCATCATCACAAATGACATAATGGGAGCTAACTTGTGTTTGTTTTAGTGCAAAAGTGCGATATGTTTCTTCACAACTATCCTGATCCGTATGATGAATAACAATAAAGTTTGGTTTTCGTAAACTAAAATTCTGTGATTCAATAACAGTGATAACCTTATTATTGAGAGTATCTGGTTGAATATATTTTAAACTCTTACCTAATACCTTTGCCTGTTTTTTATATGATGTTTTTGAGACACGATAAATGTCTTTAGAACAACTGACCAAAGCTAAAAGAATCACTAAATATTTAAAATATCTCAAATTAAAATTAAATTAATGTGCCTCCAACCAATTTAAACCTGTATCTACTTCAACATCTAAAGGGACTTCTAATTTATAGGCGTTTTCCATTTCGGTTTTAATTAATGTAGTGAGTTCTTCGAGTTCTGGTTTGTAAATGTCAAAGACCAATTCATCATGTACTTGTAAAAGCATTTTAGATTTATAATTACCAGCTTCTAATTTGTTATAAATATTTATCATGGCAATTTTTATAATATCTGCAGCGCTTCCTTGAATTGGTGCATTTACGGCATTTCGTTCTGCAGCACCTCTAACCACAGCGTTACGCGAGTTGATGTCTTTTAAATAACGACGACGACCCAAAACGGTTTGCACATAACCATGGTCTCTCGCAAAATCAACTTGCTTACTCATGTAGGCTTTTAGTTTCGGATAAGTTTCGTAATAAGTATCGATAAGGTCTTTGGCTTCACCTCGTGACAAATCGGTTTGGTTACTTAACCCAAAAGCAGACACACCATAGATAATTCCAAAATTGACAGTTTTGGCATTACTACGTTGTTCTCTAGTGACTTCCGCTAATGGCACATTAAAAACGCGCGAGGCGGTTGATGCATGAATATCCTCACCGTTCTTAAAAGCCTCTATCATATTTTCTTCCTCACTTAAAGCGGCAATAATTCGTAGTTCTATTTGCGAATAATCGGCAGCAAGTAAAATGTATTCTTCGTTTCTTGGTACAAATGCTTTTCTAACTTGACGACCACGTTCTGTTCGGATAGGTATATTCTGTAAATTTGGATTGTTACTACTTAAACGACCAGTTGCAGCAACGGTTTGCATGTAATCGGTATGAACACGACCAGTAATCTCTTCAACTTGAAGCGGTAATGCATCAACATAAGTACTTTTTAATTTACTAAGGCCTCTGTAATCTAAAATTTGCTGAATAATGGCATGATCTTTTGCTAAATAAGATAAGATATCTTCACCTGTAGCGTATTGTCCTGTTTTAGTTTTCTTTGGTTTATCTACCAATTTCATTTTTTCAAAAAGCACGATACCTAATTGTTTTGGTGAGGCAATATTAAATTCTTCGCCTGCAGCTTCATAAATACTTTTTTCAAGATTTTGAATATCGTCATTTAACGCTTCGGATAGCGAATTTAAAAAGTCTTTATCGAGGTTAATCCCTTCTAATTCCATTGCTGCCAAAACACGAAGTAGTGGAATTTCAATCTCATCGAATAATTTTTGGGTATTGGCTTCGCCTAATTCTTTTTCAAAATGTTCTTTGAGTTGTAAAGTGATGTCTGCATCTTCAACAGCATATTCAGTCTGTTTTTCTAATGGCACCTCACGCATGGACAACTGATTCTTCCCTTTTTTACCAATGAGTTCTGTGATGGAAATTGGTGTATAATTGAGGTAAGTTTCTGCTAAAACATCCATATTATGTCGCATATCTGGATTTATGAGATAATGTGCTAACATGGTATCGAACAATTTGCCTTTTACTTCAATATTGTATTTGGCTAAAACCTTAATGTCGTATTTTAAATTCTGACCAATTTTTTCAATGTTTTCATCTTCAAAAAAAGGTCTAAAGATTTCTATTAATTCTTGTGCTTCATTTCTATCTTCTGGAAATGGCACATAAAAACCTTTACCTGGTTCCCAAGAAAAAGCAATACCAACCAATTCGGCAGTCAACGGATTTAAACCTGTGGTCTCCGTATCAAAGCATACAGAAGTTTGACTCATTAAATTCTTTACAAACAGTTTTGTTGCCATGCCTGAGGCTACACTTTGATAAAAATGTGAGGTCGTTTCGGCAGTTTTTCGTGTAAATTCTGAAACGGCTTCTGTCGCTGATGGTTCGGCACCACCAAACAATGAAAATTGTCCTGCACCTGCTGATTTTTCTTCTTTTGGAGTGGTCTTAGGTGCTTCTTGATTTTGCGTAGTATCGGTTTGAGTTGCTGGCTCACCAGAGGTAAACGTTTTCAAGAAATTGTCGGTTAATCTTCTAAATTCTAACTCTTGAAAAATTTCTTTTACTTTTTCAACATCTGGATGATCGAGTTCAAAATCTTTAGCATTAAACGTTACAGGGACATCTAGCATAATGGTAGCTAATTGTTTAGAAAGTAACCCAAGCTCTTTATTGGCTTCAATCTTTTCTTTCATTTTGCCTTTAAGCTCATGTGTATTGGCTAAAAGGTTTTCCATACTTCCATATGCAGCTAAAAATTTCTTAGCTGTTTTTTCACCGACACCAGGTAAGCCTGGAATATTATCACTAGAGTCTCCCATCATGCCTAAAAAATCAATGACTTGCATTGGGTCAGTAACTTCAAATTTCTTTTGAACTTCAGGAATTCCCCAAGTCTCATAGCCACCACCAAAAACAGGCCTGTACATAAAGATGTTTTCGGTAACTAGTTGTGCAAAATCTTTATCTGGAGTTACCATATAGGTTTTATAACCTTCTTTTTCGGCTTGGCGTGATAGTGTTCCAATAACATCATCGGCTTCGTAACCTTCCTTTACCATGATAGGAATATGCATCGCTTCGAGAATATTACATATGTGAGGAATTGCCGTTTTAATACCTTCTGGTGTTTCGTCTCTATTGGCTTTGTAAGCTTCAAACATTTCTACGCGGTCTACGCTACCACCTTTATCAAAACAAACGGCTAAATGGTCTGGTCGCTCACGTTTTATAACATCTAGGAGTGAATTCATAAAGCCCATAATGGCTGAGGTATCTTCACCTTTAGAGTTAATCCTTGGGTTTTTTATAAAAGCATAATACCCACGAAAAATTAAGGCATAGGCATCAACGAGAAAGAGACGTTTTTGGTCTGACATGAAATTAAATTTTGAAGTCTATAAAACTACGAAAACTTAAGCGTTTAATTGAAATGCAATTCGTAATTTTCCACATTAAAATTTTTAAAGATGTCAACATTCTCAATTGCTATACATGGAGGAGCCGGAACCTTAATAAAAGGACTTATGACTCCCGAATTAGAGTCAAAGTATAAAGCAGCTCTTCAACTTGCTTTAGACAAAGGTTATGATGTATTACATTCGGGTAAAACAGCAATTGAAGCCGTTGAAGAAGCCGTAAAAATATTAGAAGATTCGTATTTGTTTAATGCAGGTAAAGGATCTGTTTTTACAGCAACAGAAACTCACGAAATGGATGCCAGTATTATGGATGGCAAAACACTGAATGCTGGAGCTGTTAGCTTAATAACTGGTATAAAAAACCCTGTGTCTTTGGCGCGCGATGTAATGGAAAAAAGTGAACATGTATTTTTAGCTGGAGAAGGGGCGATGAAGTTCGCTAAAGAACTCGATTATAAGTTGGAGGATGTTTCTTATTTCTATGATGAATTTAGGCACAAACAATGGTTAGAAATAAAAGATACTGATAGTTTTCAGTTAGATCATAGTACTAAGAAAGATTCTAAATTTGGAACCGTTGGAGCGGTAGCTTGTGACCAAAACGGCAACATTGCAGCAGCAACTTCTACAGGTGGTATGACCAATAAAAAATGGGGACGTGTAGGTGATTCTCCAATGATTGGTGCTGGAAATTATGCCAACAATAAAACGTGTGCTATTAGTTGTACCGGAAGTGGTGAATTTTTTATAAGAGGTGTTGTAGCTTATGATGTTGCTTGCTTAATGGAACATAAAAACATGAGTTTAGAAGATGCTTCTAACGAGGTTATACATAAAAGGATTCTAGAAATTGGGGGAGATGGAGGTTTAATTGCTGTGGATACTTATGGCAATATAGCGATGCCATTTAATACAGAAGGTATGTATCGTGCTTGTAAATCTTCAGGCGGAAGAGAAGAAATTTTAATCTATAAATAATGGTTGTTAGGCAATTAGGTAATGTAGATTTTGAAACTATAATGGACTGTTTTCTGTTGTCGTTTGAAAATTACTTTGTACAAATGCCAACAGATCATAACTTTTATCGTGAACGTTGGAAAGCGGCTGGAGTACGTTATGATTTATCTTATGGTATGTTTGATGGTGATAAATTAGTTGGCTTTATCATCAATGCTATAGATTATCGTCAAGGTCATTTAATAGCCTATAATTCTGGTACAGGAGTGATTCCTGAATATAGAGGACAGCTTATTGTTAAAGAGATTTACGATTATGCAATTCCTGTTTTAATTAAAAACGGAATTACAAAATGCCAACTCGAAGTGATTACCGAAAATGAAAAAGCGATTAAATCTTATGAAGGTATAGGATTTAAAAATTGTAAATATTATAAATGTTTTTCGGGTACAATTCTTGTCGTAACTAAAAATGAATATAGCGTAAAAGAGTTAGATTTTGATATGGTTAATTGGAACGATATACCAAATCAAGAATTTTACTCTTGGGATAACCAAAATAATAGTCTAGAAAAAGGGAATTATAAATATTTTCAAGTTTTAGTTGAAAACGAAGTACAATCTTTTTTTGTAATTAACCCCGAAAATGGATACATCGCTCAACTTGAAGTTTTAATTGAAACATCAACTAGTTGGCCAACACTTTTTTCTGCGATTCAATCTATACAGAAAGATGTTAGAATTAATAATATTGATGATAGGTTAACCGCTAAAATTAAAGCTGTTGATATGTATGGTTTAAACAATACTGTAGACCAATTTGAAATGGAATTAGATTTAAAAAACAATTAGTAGAAGCTATATAAAAGGAGCTTCAATAGGGAGAACTTCTATTTTTTTGTTTTTAATATTAAAACGGTCACCATTAGATAAAATATGAGTTTTTAGATTTGTGAGCGACATTGGTGTTCCTTCCTTAAGAACACTGTGATTATTGTGTTTAATTTTTCGACCATCAAAAATTATAACCATTCCAGAGCCAATTATTTCAAAATGGTTGTTTTTAATTATTAATCCAGTGTCTTCAGCCAAACCAATACCAATCAGTTTTGGAAATTGAGCAACAGCTTCAGATATGCGTCCAAATCGACCTCTCTTTATAAAGTGTGTATCGATTATCAGTTCAGGGATTAACCCTAAGCCTTTATACATATTTACAGCACCTTTAATAAAAGATTCGGAAGCACTTCCACCGGCAATCATTTCTTTTGCCATTGCCATAGCACCTGCACTAGTACCTGCTATCACAAAACCTTTTTCGTTTTTATAACGATCTACCAAAATGGTATGAATCGTTGTACCACTAATCTTATCTGTGATTTTAGATTGATCACCACCAGAAAACATTACACAATCTGCATTTTTTATTAGTTCTATAGAGTTTTCTTTTTCAGAATCTTCTTTAGATCTTATATCTAAAACAGTAACATTGTTACAACCCAAAGTTGTAAACGCAGTTAAATAATTTTCACCAACTTCAACTGGAATGCTCGATGCCGTTGGAATTACAACTATCTCAGCGTCAATACCACCAGCTTCTTTAACGACATGGTATAAAATACCTTCGTCAATAAATTCTAAGGTATACATCTCATCGGCTTCAATACCTTTATCTTCATTTCCACCTATTGGTATCAAGGTTCCCTTAATCTTCTGCATAATTTTAATCTAAAATATTGAGCAAAAATAAGTGAAATTTTCTATTGAAAAATACTATATTTATAATCTTTCACTAACAAAACTAACCTATTGCTAAAAAACCAACTACAATGGAAATAAGAAGTATAAACGCCATGCGAGGACCAAACTATTGGTCAGTAAGAAGACATAAGTTAATTGTAATGGTTTTAGATCTCGAAGAAATGGAAGAACTACCATCTAATAAAATTGATGGTTTTCCAGAGCGATTAAAAGCTATGTTTCCAAGCATGTATTCTCATCGTTGTTCTGAGGGTTGCGAAGGTGGTTTTTTTATGCGTGTGGATGAAGGTACTTGGATGGGCCATGTTATTGAGCATATTGCTTTAGAGATTCAAACTTTAGCAGGAATGGATACAGGTTTTGGTAGAACACGAGGTTATGGAGAAAAAGGTGTT
Source organism: Winogradskyella echinorum (assembly GCF_014297365.1). Lineage (GTDB taxonomy): Bacteria > Bacteroidota > Bacteroidia > Flavobacteriales > Flavobacteriaceae > Winogradskyella > Winogradskyella echinorum. The sequence continues at coordinate 1,537,852 of NZ_JACOQD010000001.1, forward strand.
TATAATGTAGTTTTTTCCTATATGGAAGAGTCTGTAGGACGATATGCAGCTAAATCTGCTGTCCGTATTTGTGAGGCACTAATAGCAGGAGAAGATTATGATTTAGCAGAAGATATTCAAGAAATGCGCGAGCTGAGAGAAGCAGATCGCTTAGGTCCAAGTACTGGTTCTATTGTTGCGGAAGCTGAAGCAAGAGGAATTCCTTGGATTCGTTTAAATAAATATTCACTTTGTCAATTAGGATATGGTGCAAATCAAAAAAGGATTCAAGCAACTGTAACCTCGGAAACAAGTAGTATTGGCGTAGAGTTGGCATGCGATAAAGAGGATACTAAATACCTATTAGAACAAGCAGAAGTTGAAGTGCCAAAAGGTGATATAATTCGTCGGGAACGTAGTTTAAAAGAAGCTTGTCGTTATGTAGGTTTTCCTTTAGTAATTAAACCCATAGATGGAAATCATGGTCGTGGTATTACAGTAGATATAAATAATTATGAAGATGCTTTAGTAGCATTCCATCATGCTAAAGAAAGCTCTAAAAGTGGAGCTATTATTGTCGAAAAATTTATAGTTGGTGATGATTATAGATTATTAGTTATTAATAATAAATTGGTTGCTGGAGCCATTAGAACACCAGCACATGTTATTGGAGATGGCAAATCGACCGTACAAGAACTTATAGATAATGTTAATAGTGATCCTCGTCGTGGATTTGGACACGAAAATGTGCTAACACAAATAACAGTAAATGAATTAACCAAAACCATTATAAAAGATGCTGGTTACACTTTGGAGTCTGTTATTGCTGAAGGTGAACGCTTAATTTTAAAAGATACAGCCAACTTAAGTACAGGAGGAACGGCTGAAGATATTACAGATATTATTCACCCTGCTAATGTAAGTATGGCGGAACGAATTTCTAAAATTATAGATTTAGATATCTGTGGAATTGATATAATGACTACTGATATTTCTAAACCTTTATCCGAAACTGGTGGAGCCGTATTAGAAGTCAATGCTGGTCCAGGATTTAGAATGCATTTAGCACCAACATCTGGATTACCAAGAAATGTGGCAGCTCCTGTAATAGATAAGTTATTCCCAATAAAAGGTGACACAGGTCGCATACCTATTATAGCCACTTCTGGTACAAATGGAAAAACTACAACCACTAGATTGATTGCACATATCGCGAAGATGAAAGGTTATCGTGTTGGTTATACAACCAGTGATGGTGTTTATATACAGAATAGATTACTAATGACTGGTGATTGTACTGGTCCAGCTAGTGCAGAATTTGTGCTTAAAGATCCAACTGTAAACTTTGCGGTTTTAGAATGTGCAAGAGGAGGATTGCTACGAGCAGGTTTGGGTTTTAAAAAATGTGATGTAGCAGTAGTTACAAATGTTGCAGAAGATCATTTAGGTTTAAAAGGCATACATACTATTGAGCAGTTAGCAAAGGTTAAAGCTGTAGTGCCAGAAACCGTTTTACCAGATGGTTATGCTATTTTAAATGCAGATGATGATTTGGTGTATGATATGAGACGCAATGTAGATTGTAATGTGGCCTTATTTTCTATGGACGAAAATAATCCTCGTATCAAAGCCTTGCAGCGCTTAAATGGTATTACAGCTGTATATGAGAATGGTTATGTAACTATTTGTAGAGGAGAATGGAAAATGCGTTTAATGAAAGCAGAAGATATTCCATTGACTTATGGAGGAAAAGCCAAATTTATGATTCAAAATGTACTAGCTGCTGTTTTAGCTGCTCACGTACAGGGTATTAGTATAGAGGATATGAAAGCAGGTTTAGAAACTTTTATTCCTTCCGCGACCCAAACTCCAGGACGTTTAAATTTATTCGAATTTAATAACTTTAGTATATTATTAGATTATGCGCATAACCCAGCAGGTATGCGAGCATTACAGAAATTTACGGATGAGTTAGAAGCGACGGTAAAAGTTGGTATCATAGCTGGTATAGGTGATAGACGAGTAGAGGATAATAATGAAATGGGAAGCATAGCTGCTGAAATGTTTGATGAAATAATTATACGACAAGACAAGCGCCTGCGAGGAAAAACAGAAGAGGAACTTATTAAAATGCTAAACGATGGCATTAAAATGAAAGATCCCAATAAGAAAACTACCATTATACCTTCTGAGAAAGAAGCCATTAAATTCGCTGTAAAAAATGCTGTAAAAGGTTCTCTTATTATTTTATGTAGTGATGTTATTCCTGATGCTTTAGACTTGGTAAAGAAATTTAAAGAGCAAGAAGCCAGAGGCGAATTAAATTACGCTGATTGATAATATGTGATATAAAAAAAGCCGAAACATATGTTTCGGCTTTTTTGTTAGTCTATATTTTCTAGCAAAGCTTTTTAGTCTTAACTCTAATCTGAAGACTTTTTCTGTAAGCTTTAATACTTATAATTTCGTTACTCTTTTTACGATTCATTTTTAAAACCTTCGCTTTAACTTTAGCAGAAATGCGGGCTTCTTTAGCTTCAGGCTTTATAACTTTATTTGTTACAACAACCTCAGTTTCATTATTAACTATTACATCTTGCTGAGCAAATCCTGCTAGCGACATTGTTAAAAATAATATGATGAATAAACCTTTTTTCATAATAATGTGAGGGATTTTAATATTAACTTCGACTCAAAGAAACGTTAGATATTTGTTGTTAGTAAAAAATTTAGATGAAACAAGGCGATAAATAGATAACTGACAATTCATGGTTAAAAACATCGATGAAGTGCATAAATTGAACTTTTAAGCCCCGTAAAATGGCTTAATTATTAATTTAATTCCGATTGCATAAATCATAATTAAGACTAAGAATTGAATCTATTAATGAAATACACAAAGCCAGCAGTAAGGCTAGTAAATACGCAGGTAAGGCATGAGTAATATTATAAACAATCCATATTATCAATTGTTTTTAAAACAAAAAGAGAATCAATTTAAAATAGGTAAAAGCACTTACCGTCAAAGAGTTAAAAAATTGAATGCGCTTCAACGAGCTATAGAAGTGACTTATAGAGAACAGATAAAAGAAGCTTTGTATAAAGACTTAGGTAAGCCGGTGGTAGAAACTGAGCTTTCTGAAGTGTATCAAATCATTGGAGATATAAAGTATGTAAAAAAACATTTACATCAATGGATGGGGAAACAGAGGGTTAATACACCAATGTCTATGCTCGGCTCAAGTTCGTATTATATTTATGAACCCAAAGGCGTGTGTTTAATTATCTCACCATGGAACTTTCCTTTTAATCTTACTTTTGGACCATTAGTATCTGCAATAGCTGCTGGAAATACTGCTATTATTAAGCCTTCTGAAATGACACCAAACTGTTCAGTATTAATGGCTAAAATTGTTATAGATGTATTTTCTGAAGATGAAGTAGCTTTGGTAGTAGGGGAAATTGAGGTCTCTACTGCACTGTTAGAATTGCCTTTTAACCATATCTTTTTTACGGGTTCTCCAAATGTAGGCAAGATTGTAATGGCGGCTGCTGCAAAAAATTTAGCGTCGGTAACATTAGAACTTGGAGGAAAATCACCAACTGTAATAGATAGTACTGCTCATATAGATAAGGCTGCTAAAAAAATTATGTGGGGAAAATATATGAACGCAGGTCAAATATGTGTCTCACCAGATTATGTATTAATAGATGAAGTTAAAAAGTTAGAATTTATAGAATCTTGTAAAAAATGGATAAAGGGTTTTTATACAGAGCAACCTAAAGATTCAAAATCGTATGCCAGAATTGTAACGCATAAGCATTTTGAACGTTTAAAATCTCATATTGAAAATGCTGAAAACTTCAACGCTAAAATTGAAGTTGGTGGTCAATTAGATTCGGATTCAAAATATATTGCACCTACGATAATTTCTAACTTAAAAGATGAAGCAACATTACTGCAAGAAGAGATTTTTGGACCTATTTTACCAATTGTAACGTATAAAACATTAGATGAAGCAATAAACTATATTAACGCTAAAGAACGACCTTTAGCACTGTATATCTACAGTAAAAGTAAAGCGAATACTAAAAAGGTCATACAGAATACTAGAGCTGGTGGAACTTGTATAAATAATAATATCATACATTACGCCAATCATAATTTACCCTTTGGAGGCACCAATAATAGTGGCATTGGAAAAAGCCATGGATTTTTTGGCTTTGAGGCTTTTAGCAATAAACGTGCTGTTGTAAAACAACATACATTTGGAGTTACTGAGTTATTATTTCCGCCTTATACAAATTTGAAAGAAAAGTTGGTAAGGTTGACTATTAAGTGGTTTTAAACCTTATTAAAATAATCAGACTGAATTTGTTCATTAATTCCATTTTGAAATTTAGTCATGCTAAACCATTGATGGATTGAGTAACTCCCTGTTTCTCCTTTTTTATTTACAGCAATATACCCAACTTGAAAATTCTTGTAATCACTGTTAGGCTTATTCACTATTCTGCTTATAGCTTCTTCACAAGCCTCTTGTGGTGACTTGCCTTGTCGCATTAATTCTACAACTAAAAAACTCCCAACAGTTTTCACTACTTCTTCACCTAAACCTGTGGCAACACAACCACCAATTTCGTTATCTACAAATAACCCAGAACCAATAATTGGAGAATCACCAACACGTCCTCCCATTTTATAGGCCAAGCCACTTGTAGTGCAAGCACCAGAGATGTCACCATTTTTATCAATAGCTAACATACCAATGGTATCGTGATTTTCAATGTTTATAATGGGTTTGTATTTGGCTTCAACTTTCCATTTATTCCATGCCTCTTTTGAAGCTTCGGTTAATAAATCTTCAGGTTCAAAACCTTTTGAAATGGCGAATTGTTTAGCACCTTCACCAGCTAACATTACGTGAGGTGTGTCTTCCATCACCTTTCTAGCCACAGAAACCGCATGTGTGATATTCTGAAGATAAACAACAGCACCACAATTTCCATGCTTGTCCATTATACAAGCATCGAGTGTTACATTACCATCTCTATCTGGTAATCCACCTTTTCCAACGGATTGGCCTTTTTCATTGGCTTCTTCAACTCGGCAACCTTGCTCAACAGCATCAAGAGCATTACCACCAGCTTCGAGAACTTCCATAGCTTTTGCCGTAGCTTCTTTTACATGCCATGTGGCAATGACTAGTGGTAAAGAAACTTTATCAATATTTACAATTACTTTTTTGTCCGATGAGTTTTCTGCACAACTTACAAGAGAGTTTCCAACCGCTAAACCAACTCCAGTTAAGGATGCATTTTTTATAAATTTTCTACGATTCATTTTATCCTGAATTTATTTTTGTTCCTTTTTGGTCACTGAGCGAAGTCGAAGTGATTAATACGTCACACCTTGTTTGTCTAAAACCGTCTTAGTTCTAAACGCATAAAACAATAAATAAGCAAAACAAGCGACTGCTATCCAATACGAACCTTGAATTGAGAATACATCAGCTAATTTACCTTGAACAGGTGGAATAATGGCTCCACCTAAAATCATCATTATTAAAAATGCCGATCCTTGTGATGTGTATTTTCCTAATCCAGCAATACTCAACGTAAAAATACAAGGCCACATTATTGAACAGAATAAACCACCAGATAAGAACGCGAATAAAGCAACATTTCCTGAAGAGAAAAGACCAATTAGCATTCCTAAAATTCCTAAAAGACTGAATATTTTCAGAGTTTGCACAGGATTATCTTTGGCTAAAAAGAAACCTCCAATTTGTACTGCAATACAAATAGCAAAGAATAATATTTCGTCTGTAGTGAAACTATATTTAATAGAGTTTGCCAAAATAATAACTCCAAATGCTACATAAGGAACAATAATTAGCAAGGCTTTTTTAAGGCCTTTACTCGGATTAAAAACAGTTACTGCTCCAACCCAACGACCAATCATTAATCCTCCCCAATACAAAGAAATATAGGATCCTAATTGAGAATCATTGAGTACTGGTAGTCCAAGTGCATTTAGATCTGTGCCTTCAAAAGGTTGTTTTAAGAGTTCTCCAAGATTACTACCAATGGTAACTTCTACACCAACATAAGTAAAGATTGCCAACATGCCCAAAACGAGCTGTGGATATTTCATCGCTCCCCAACCACTAGCATTTTTGCTTGCGCTAGTATTAGCATAAAATACCGAAGCCACTACAGCGACAAGAGCCACAAAAAGTAAAATGAGTCTAATGTTTTCTATCTCTTCTGTAGCAGTTTCGTTACCAGCATAAGTACTAAAAATATAACCGAAGCAACCAACAATAACTAAGGTTAAAACGATTAATAAGTTACGTGCTTTATTAGCTGGCTCAAAAGCAGTTTCAGATTTAAGTGCTGGTAATTTTTTTGAAAAATGAAATAGTGCAGCAGCAATTAAGAATAAAACTCCAACTCCTAAATATAATTTTTGAACTGTGATTAAGGTGATTTCATTATTGGTAATCATTTGAGCTAATTCGTCAGTGCTCCATGATGCCGAACCAAATATAACTAAGCTTACTACAACAGGACCAATGGTTGTTCCGAAGGAATTAATTCCACCTGTTAAATTCAGACGATGCGATCCTGTTTTCGGATCACCGAGTGCCACAGTAAATGGGTTGGCTGCCGTTTGTTGTAACGAAAAACCAAGAGCTACAATAAAAAAGGCGATAAGCACTAAATAAAATACTCCTGTCTGGCCTTGTTCTGCTCCAGCGGTTACAGGGTACATAATAAAAGCTCCTATTGCAGATAATAACAAACCATAAACAATACCGTTTTTGTAACCCCAATTATTAAGGATGTCTCGTTTTATAATACTCGATAAAACAAAAAGAGCTAATGCTCCGATGTAATAAGCGCCATAAAAAGCAAAATCAACCAATTGCGACTGAAATTGATCGATGTTAAAATAGGTTTTACAAAAGGGTATAAACACACTATTTGAAGCTGCTATAAATCCCCAGAAAAAGAAGACTGTACATAGCGTAGCTAATGCAGATTTGTTGTTTTGGTTGCTCATTTTTTATTAGTTGTTAGTTAGTTTCAAGTTCTTGTCCAAATTGTATTCTGTAGCCATTATTATCGTAAATGGCGAATTCTCTCATACCATATTCAAAGCTCTCTAAAGGGTAGCAGATAGATACTTTATCTTTTAAAATTTGCCAAAGTACATCAACATCATCCGTGTGAATATACAAACTCCCTGTAAAAGTTGTTTTAGGAAATTCATCCTTATTAAAACGTGATGATAACATAATGTCAACATCGTCTTTAGTCATCAAGGCCCAATGATTATCATCTCTATTAACACAAACGAAGTCTAAATTAGTTTCATAAAACGCAATGGTTTCATCCATGTTTTCAACTTCTAGTGTTGGTATTAATGCGTTAAATGCCATAGTTGTTGTTTCATACTTGTCAGGTTTTTAAAACCTACAGGTCTTTGTTACTTAATCGAAATTTCATCCACAAAAATCCAGCTTCTGCCATCCATTGGGTAACCCAAATGCCACTCTGGAAGTTTCCCCATTTTCTTGGCTATAATTTTTACGTATTTATATTCAGTTTTTGGAATTTTAAATTCAACAGTTTTTATTTCAAGTTCACTATTTTTATTAGAAGCATCAATTTTTTGAGATGGTAAGGCTTTAAAATTTTTATTGTCTTTTGAAATCAAACACTGCACTTCAGTAGGATAAAAAATCCAAGCACCTTGGTCTTGTAAGAAGTTAATCTTTACAGTTGAAATTTCCTTTTGTTGTCCTAAATCCACAATAGCAACCAAATCTTGGTCATGATACCCTTGCCAACTTCCTGTTCTGTAATTTTTAGTACTTCTTATGCCATCGATTAAGGCATCGTTTCCTCCGGCTGAATATTGATTAGCAAATTCACTTTCTAAAGTAATACTAAGATTAGGATCTATTTTGAAAAATGGTGTCGTTAAAACAGGACTTTTTAAGTCTCCTTTTTCGGAATACAACTTCACTTTACAATCTTTTGAAATGGTAAATGGTGCTTTATACAATTTAAAGTCATCGGAATCTATAGCGAAATAGATTTTAGCCTCTTTTTCCGAAGTTCCTAAAACAACTTCAGTTAAATCTCTAAACGTAATATCTCCTTTGGCAATAAATGGCGAAGGTAAAATACGATGTTCTGTGATTTCGGTTTTTGGTTCTGAGCCTTCTTTTGTTCCCCAAATTGAAGGTTGATTCGTCATGTTAAACTCAAGAGTGCCGCCTTCAACAATATCAGAATGTTTAATAAAGGTTTGTTCTAAGGGTTTGCCATTCAGCTCTACGCTTTCAATATAAATGTTGGTGTCACTTAAATTATTAGCCATCATTTTGAATTGCTTCCCATTTTCAAGATTAATTGTTGCTTTATCAAAAAGTGGTGTTCCTATGATGTACTCATTACTTCCAGGCGTTACCGAATAAAAGCCCATAGAGCTCAACACATACCAAGCACTCATTTGTCCGCAATCTTCGTTTCCAGAAACTCCATCAGGCTCATTCTTGTAAAGCTCAGTTAAAATCTGATGCACTTTTTCTTGCGTTTTATGAGGCTTATTGACGAAATTATAGAGGTAAGCCATATGATGACTTGGTTCGTTACCATGTGCATATTGTCCAATCAACCCAGTAATATCAGATTGTTCTCTACCTGATGTTTCAGTCTTTGCGCTAAATAATTCATCGAGTTGTGCTTCTAGTTTATCTTTTCCTCCAAGCAGATTTATAAACCCTGAAATATCCTGAGGCACATAAAAACTATACTGCCAAGAATTGGCTTCGGTGTAATTAAAATTCACTTCATACGGATCGAAAGGTGCAAACCACGTATTTCTAAAACGACCACGCATAAATTTACTTTCGGGATCAAACACATTTTTGTAATACTGTGCACGCTGAATGTAGGTTTTGTAATCTTCGGTTTTGCCCATAGCTTTTGCCATTTGCGCAATCGTCCAATCATCATAAGCATATTCTAAGGTTTTAGAAACTGATTCACTTTCCTCATCCACAGGAATAAAACCGTATTTTTTATAAGCTTCTAAGCCAAATTTATCTCGTGTGGCAGAATGTTTCATCGCTTCAAAAGCCTTTTCAGTATCATAACCTCTAATGCCTTTTAAATAGGCATCTGCAATTATTGGTACTGCGTGGTAACCAATCATACAATCCGTATAATTTCCGGCTAAATCCCACATGGGCATTATGCCACCTTCATCATACTTCGCTAAAAAAGTATTGATAAAATCATTGGTTTTTTCTTGCTCGATAATAGTGTATAATGGATGCGCAGCTCTGTACGTATCCCAAAGTGAAAACACCGTGTAATAATCAAAATCGGCATTGTGAATTTCTAAATCCATACCTCTGTAACGACCATCCACATCTTGATAGCGGTTTGGTGCAATCATGGTATGGTAAAGAGCCGAATAAAAATTTGTTTTTTTATTCAAATCATCACTCTCAATGACGATTTTTTCTAGCTGTTCTTCCCAATAATCTTGAGCTTCTTTTTTTACCGTTTCAAAATCTTTGTTTCCGACTTCGGCTTCTAAATTTTTACGCGCACCTTCAATATCAACGGCGGAAATTCCGATTTTGACATATACAGGTTCATTATTGGGATTTCTAAATAGCAAATTTGCTATTTGTTTATCGGTTGATTTTAAGAATCTAAATTGCGACTCCTTAGGGTCAGTTCTAAAAGAGTGCGAAAATTTTATATAAAAAAATAAGCGCTGATCTTTCGCCCAAGCTTCGGAATGTCTATGGCCAGAAATTTCAGTATCAGAAATTACGTTTATTTCTCCAGAAAGCAATTTGTCACGATGTTCTAAATCCAAAACTAAAAATTGTTTATTGGAATTTGGATATTGATATTTATGAATCCCACTACGTTTTGAAACAGTTAATTCCACATCAATATCGGTAGAATCTAAATGCACTTTATAGTAGCCTGGTTCAGCAACTTCGTTGCCATGAGAAAAATGAGCGCGATAGCCCTCTTTACCATCAGCACCATTGTTAAAATGAAATTTATTGGTTGGCATTAAAAGCACATCGCCATAATCGCTAATGCCTGTTCCGCTGAGATGCGTATGCGAAAAGCCATAAATATAACTGTCGGAATAATGATAACCAGAGCAACCATCCCAACCTTCTAATCGTGTATCTGGACTTAATTGCATCATGCCATAAGGCAACGTTGCACCAGGATAGGTGTGGCCATGACCACCAGTTCCAATAAAGGTGTTAACGTAGTTAATGAGTGGCTGATCTTTTTTAGCAGGTTGAATGTCAGTCTTTTTCTCGCACCCAAAAAGTATGATAAGCGCAATGAAAGCAGAAATAAGTTTAGGATTCTTCAAAAGATTGCTAATTTTAATGCATCTAATATACTAAAATGCATTTCAAGACATCGTTTGGTTTTATCATTTTGTTGTTAACGGTTTTAAGTTGCCAACATAAGCCTATTGAAGCACAAGAAGTTGCTATAATTCCACAGCCCAATTCAATAAACATTTCTAAGTCGGTTTTTGTTTTAAATCGTGCAACAAGTATTAATTCTGAAGATACTTTTAAAATTAGTTCCGACTTTTTAAAGAGCTATTTAGAAAGTGGAGGTATAGAAGTCAACTCAGGAAATGATATAACTTTTATTGTAGATAAAAATCTAGGTAAAGAAGCCTACAGTCTTAATATTTCGGAAGATAAGATTGAAATAAAAGCCAGTACAGATCAAGGCGCATTTTATGCAGTACAAACATTAAGACAATTATTACCAGTTGAATTTGAAAGTGGAAGCTTTGAAGGAAGTCAAGTCAATATTCCTGCTTTAGTTATTGAAGATGCTCCTCAATTTACTTATAGAGGTATGCACTTAGATGTATCACGACATATGTTTTCGGTAGATTTCATCAAAAAATATATCGATGCGATTGCAATGCTAAAAATGAATACTTTTCATTGGCATTTAACCGACGATCAAGGTTGGCGAATAGAGATTAAAAAATATCCCAAATTACAAGAAATAGCGGCTTACAGAGATGGAACTTTAGTTGGACATTACAGTGACCAACCACACCAGTTTGATGGAAAAAAATATGGTGGTTATTACACGCAGGAAGAGGTTAAAGAAGTTGTAGCGTATGCTAAAGAACGTTTTGTGACTGTGATTCCCGAAATTGAAATGCCAGGACATGCACAAGCTGCCATTGCGGCTTATCCAGAATTAGGATGTACAGGAGAACAAGTTAAGGTAGCTCAAAAATGGGGAGTTTTTGAAGATATTTATTGCCCAAACCAAAAGACATTTGCATTTTTAGAAGATGTTTTGGATGAGGTTTTAGAACTATTTCCAAGTGAATTTATTCATATTGGTGGTGATGAAGCACCAAAAACCCGTTGGAAAAATTGTGCGCATTGCCAAGCTTTAATTAAAAGTGAAGGGTTGAAAGATGAGCACGAATTACAGAGCTATTTTATCACAAAGATGGAAAAGTATCTCAATTCAAAAGGCAGACAAATTATTGGTTGGGATGAAATTTTAGAAGGTGGTTTAGCACCAAATGCAACCGTTATGTCGTGGAGAGGAACAAGTGGAGCTGTGGAAGCAGCCAAGTCGGGACACAATGTAGTAATGACACCTACATCGCATTGCTATTTTGATTATTACCAGTCTGATGGAGAAGACGAACCATTGGCTATTGGTGGCTTTTTACCTTTAGAAAAAGTGTATGGTTTTAACCCAATTCCTGAAGAGTTAACCAAGGAAGAACAAAAATATGTTTTAGGTGCGCAAGGCAATATTTGGACAGAATATATACCAATCGAAGATCATCTTGAGTATATGGCTTTTCCAAGAATGTTGGCCATGAGTGAAGTGGTTTGGTCCAACCCTGAAAACAAAAATTATAAAGATTTTGTATCAAGATTAGAACATTTTCATAAACGTTTGGATATATTAGATATCAACTATGCTAATCATTTATATGAAATTGAAGGAGACTTAGTTTCAGAAGATGGAAAAGCTTTTTTTGAGTTTAAAACTCTAACAGAAGGCAAAACCATTCGATATACTTTAGACGGAACTGAACCCAATTTAGAATCCGAAATTTATACAGAAAGAATCCCAATTACAAAAAGCACAAAACTAAATGCTGCCGTTTTTAATTCCGAAAAACAACTAGGGAAAACCTTTACCCAAGAAATGGTTTTTCATAAAGCCGTCGGTGCAAAAATTACTATAAATAAAGAGCCGCATAAATCGTATTCTGGTAGTGGAGTTGAAGGTTTAATTAATGGTATTAGTGGAAGTGATTCAAGATATGGAGATAAAGAATGGTTAGGATTTTGGGGAGATGATATTGAGATTACGATTGATTTGGGTGAGGAAAAGGAAATCAATACAATTGAAACACGCTTTTATAATGGGAATGGGCAGTGGATATATGCGCCAAGAGAAATAGTAATTGAATATTTATTGCAGGATGGGATGAGTTTTACAGATAAACACAATTTGAAAAAATCAAATGACAAAATTATTGAGTTTGATTGTAAGTTAATTAAAATAGAGGATTTAGAAATTAAGGTCGAAAAAATTATTTTAAAAATTCCAAATTTCGGAACAATCCCAGAAGGAAAACAAGGTGCTGGGAATAAGGCTTGGACGTTTATTGATGAGATAATTGTGAATTAGAGCATCAGTTCGAGTGAAATTGCTTTTTTGCAATTTTGTATCGAGAACCAAGTAAAGACTTCTCGATACAATTCCGATAAAAATCGGAATCACTCGAAGTGACAACAAGATTTGTCATTCCTGCGCAGGCAGGAATCCACTTTGAAGTAACTTAGTATAAATTAAAAAGATTCCTGCCTTCGCAGGAAATATATGAAACTAGAAATCTGCGCCAACTCATATCAATCTGCAAAAAATGCCTGCGACGCAGGAGCACATCGCATAGAATTATGCCAAAAATTATCGGTTGGTGGCATCACACCTTCGTATGGATTACTGAAACAAGTTATTGTCTATTTAAGTATTCCTGTATTTGTATTAATCAGACCAAGAGGTGGTAATTTTGTGTATTCAGAAGATGAATTTGAAATTATGAAACGTGATATTGAACTCTGCAAAGATTTGGGTTGTCAAGGTATTGTTTCGGGCGTTTTAAACGCTGATAGAACTATAGATTTAAAACGAACAAAAGAACTAGTAGAATTATCAAGGCCTTTGAAATTCACATTCCATCGTGCGTTTGATGAGGTCGTAAATCCGAAAGAAGCTTTGGAACAATTAATTGATTTGGGAGTTGAACGTGTTCTGACTTCTGGTCAAAAACAATCGGCGGAATTAGGCATAGATTTACTGAAAGAACTTTATGAATTATCAAACGGAAGAATTGCGATTTTAGCTGGAGGTGGTGTAAATTCAGAAAATGCATCAAAATTTAAAGAAGCAGGACTAAAAGAAATTCACGCATCAGCCTCATCTCAACTAGAAATGGATGATTCATTATTTTCGATGCCATTAACAGCTTCGGATCCTCAAAAAATTAAAGCCATTTTAGATGTAATAAATTAGACCTTTCAGGTTTTTAAAACCAGAAAAGTCTCAAAAGGCCTTGTATGAAACACCTATTTTTTTTCTTCACTTTATGTTTAATTTGTTTTAGCTGTCAACCAGAATACGATGTGCCAGTTAAAATAGAATTGAATACGAACTGGCAATTCAAAAAAGTAACAGATTCGGTTTGGCAATCGGCAACAGTTCCTGGTAATGTGCATTCCGATTTGTTAGTACTTGGTTTAATTGAAGATCCATTTATTGGCAAGAATGAGGAAAACGTACAATGGGTTTCTGAAACCGATTGGGAATATAAAACGACATTTTCTTTAGACGAAGAAACACTGCAAAAGAAAAACTTTGAACTCAATTTTGAAGGTTTAGACACCTATGCTTCGGTTTATTTAAATGATAGTTTAATTCTGAGTGCTAATAATGCGTTTAGAACATGGAATGTAAATGTTAAGTCACTTTTGAAAACAGAAAACGAAATTAGAATTTTGTTTGAATCCACGTCAAAATTTGAAGAAGCAGAAAAAGAAAAATTATCATATGAACTACCAGAAGGTGAACGCATTTTCACAAGAAAAGCACAATTTCAATACGGTTGGGATTGGGGACCGAAGTTGAATACTAGTGGGATTTGGCGACCGATTAAGTTGGTGGCTTGGAATGATTATAAAATAAGAGAAATAGACATAAAACAAATTAAATTAAATGATTCTATCGCGGATATTTTACTTGATGTTAAAAAACTTTCGAATGTAGAACTAGATAAAAATTTAACTTATAAAATCTACATTAATGATAAGCTAATGAAGACTCCCAATGAAGTTCTAAAAGGTTATACTTGGGCTACTCGTTTACAATTAAAAAATCCGAAACGCTGGTGGCCTCACAATCTAGGTGAACCTTATTTGTATGATATAAAGGTGGTTGTAAAAGAAGAAAATAAAATTCTAGACAGTATTTCAATTAAAAAAGGATTAAGAACCATAGAACTAGTCGCTGAAAAAGATAGTATTGGCGAGTCCTTTTATTTTAAAGTCAACGATGTGCCAGTTTATGCAAAAGGAGCGAATTACATTCCGCAAAATAGCTTTCAGAATAACGTCACAGATGCCCATTATGAAAAACTCTTAAATGATGTGGTCGATGCCAATATGAATATGCTTAGAGTTTGGGGAGGAGGCATTTATGAAAATGATATTTTCTATGACTTATGTGATGAAAAAGGTATTTTAGTTTGGCAAGATTTTATGTTTGCTTGTGCTATGTACCCTGGTGACGATGATTTTCTGGGAAATGTACAGCAAGAAGCTAGTTACAATGTAAAACGGCTTAGGAATCACGCTTCAATTGCGTTGTGGTGCGGTAACAATGAAAACTCAGAAGGATGGCATCGTTGGGGTTGGCAAGATGGTAGAAGTGAAGAAGATAAAGAAGAGATTTGGAACAACTATTTAAAAGTATTTGATTCTATTTTACCGAATACAGTTGAGCAATTAACAGACACAGATTATTGGGAATCCTCTCCAAAATATGGCAGAGGAAATCCCAAATACAAAACGGAAGGTGATGCACATGATTGGTGGATTTGGCACGATGGTTATCCGTTTGAACACTTAGAAGAAAACGTACCACGTTTTATGAGTGAGTTTGGCTTTCAGTCGTTTCCGAGTTATGAAACAATTCGGTTCATTAATCAGAATGATAGTCTAGAAATAACTTCCGAAGGCTTTAAAAATCATCAAAAACATTCCAGTGGGTTTCAATTTATTGAAGATTATATGAAGCGTGATTTTCCTGTGCCAGAAAGTCCAGAGGACTATGTGTATATGAGCCAAGTTTTACAAGCCTATGGAATTACTAAAGGTATTGAAGCACAACGACGAGCTAAACCCTATAATATGGGAACTTTGTATTGGCAACTTAACGATTGTTGGCCAGCAGTATCTTGGAGCAGTATCGATTATTTTGGAAATTGGAAAGCCTTACATTATAATGCTAAACGAAGTTTCGAGAACTTATTTATATCTTCAAAAGTTGAAAATGGTATTCTGGAAACTTGGATTGTTAATGATGATTTAAATGAATATAATGACGATTTACTAATAAAAATTATTGATTTTGACGGCAATATATTATGGTTAACATTGGAAAAGGCTACTGTAAATTCAAATTCGAGCGACATTAAACGTGAAACAGATTTAAGAGATTTAAATCTTGCTGAATCGGAAGTTGTCGTTGTTTCATATTTTAAAAATAAAAGGAACCTACATTACCTCGTAAAACCAAAGGATTTAAAATTGAAACAAGCAGAAATTCAGCAAACAATCTCAAAAACAAAAGATGGTTTTAAAATTGAATTATCAAGTAAAACCCTTCAAAAAGATGTGTTTTTATTCACAAAAGCAAAAGGACATTTTTCTGATAATTTCTTCGACTTACTGCCAAATGAGTCAAAAACTATCGAATTTGTTACCCAAAACAAGAAACCAGTTAACTTCAACATTAAATGCATTAACAATTTTATAAGATAGTTTGTAGTTTCGTTCACTAAATTTGCATTTCAAAATTAGTCTATGACGCGTTGGATAATTTTTATTATTATATACTTAATATTGACTGTTTATGGTTTTCAGGCCATAAAAACAATTACTAAGTATAGTTGGGTGCATTACATTTTTATAGCTATTGCTATTATTATAGTTGGTAATTTTATATTTCAATTTGCTAGTTCTAGTGAAGGTCGGGTTCTTAGTCCTTCTAAGAGTTATGCTTTTGGGTTTCTATTGTCGTTTATGTCATTAAATTTAGTCTTAGTCCCTATTCTTTTAGGAGAAGATATTATAAGAAGTGCCTTAGGATTGTACGATAAATTAGTAACTAAAGAATCTTTTTATTTACCATCAAGAAGAAAATTTGTAAGTCAGATAGCACTTGGTCTAGCGGCTATTCCATTTTCATCATTACTTTATGGCATGTATAAGGGTAAATATAATTTTAGAGTACTTAATTATACACTTCATTTTGAGGATTTACCAGATGCTTTTGATGGTTATAAAATAACCCAAATTAGTGATATACATTCTGGAAGTTTTGATAATAAAGCAAAGATAGAATATGCAGTTGACTTAATTAATGAACAGCAATCTGATGTGTTGCTATTTACAGGAGATATGGTAAATAATAAGGCTTCAGAAATGATTCCTTGGAAGGACACATTTAAAAGGTTGAAAGCAAAAGATGGTAAATTTTCAGTACTTGGAAACCATGATTATGGTGATTATGTAGATTGGCCAAATAAAGAAGATAAAGCGCAAAATTTAGAAGATTTAATGACGATTCAAAAAGAAATAGGTTTTGATTTATTATTAAATGAACATCGCTATCTTCAAAAAGATGGACAGCGTATAGCTCTTGTTGGAGTAGAAAACTGGGGGAAAGGTGGTTTTAAAAAAGCAGGTGACTTAAAAAAGGCATCTTCAAAAATTCAGCCTGAAGATTTTAAAATTTTAATGAGTCACGATCCAAGTCATTGGGAAGCTGAGGTAATTAACGATGCCTATAAATATCATTTAACCTTAAGCGGACATACACATGGTATGCAATTTGGTATTGAAATTCCAGGTTGGATAAAATGGAGTCCAGTAAAATGGCGTTATAAACATTGGGCTGGAATCTATGAGGAGTTAGACCAATATATTAATGTAAATAGAGGGTTTGGTTACTTGGGTTATCCTGGTCGCGTAGGAATATGGCCTGAAATAACAGTGATAGAGCTCAAAAAAGGGATAAAAGAAGTATAATTGTTTAGAATTGCTTATTTTTATCTTATGAGTGCTTTAATTACAATCAATTAGTACAAGAATATTGTATAAGTTTGAAGGACTTATTTATTTGACTAAAACTAAATAATATGTCAAAATTTGGGGAATTAATAGATGTCGAAATTCCAGTTCTATTAGACTTCTACACAGAATGGAATGATCAGTCCATTGCAATGCATCCAATACTTAGAGATGTAGCTGCGGCACTTGGTGATAAAGCCAAAGTGATAAAAATAGATGTAGATAAAAACAAGGAGTTAGCAGAAGCGCTTAGAGTAAAAGGTTTGCCTACTTTAATTATTTACAAAAATGGCGAAATGAAATGGCGTCATAGTGGTGAGCAAGATGCTAATACGCTAATTGGTATTATTCAAGAATACGTTTAAGATAAAGCCTTAAATACATATCCTTTTTCGGTGTAATAATCTAAAACTTTTGGTAACACATATTTTAAATTTCGTGATGCTTTAACACTATCATGAAACACAATAATGCTGCCTTCTTTAGCAGCAGAAATAACGTTGTTGTAGCAAGTACCTTCATTTACAGATTTATCCCAATCGTAAGACAATACATCCCAAAGTACTATTTTATAATCTAGTTTTTGAAGTTTTTTACTTTGTTTAGTTTTAAACTTACCATATGGTGGTCTAAAAAGATTGGTAGACCTTTGTTGGTATAGGTTTGAAAAATTTGAATTTTGAATTTGAAATTGTATCACTGAGTCCGTCAATTCCACATCACCAACATAGTCTTTAGTCTTTGTTTTCCAGCCTTTTAAATGATTATATGTGTGGTTACCAATTGCGTGTCCACCTGCCAAAATATTTTGAAAAATTTCAATATTACGTTCAATATTATTGCCAATACAAAAGAAGGTTGCTTTTGCGTTATATTGATTTAATGTATCTAATACCCAGTTTGTTATTTCTGGTGTGGGCCCATCATCAAAAGTAAGATAGAGTTCTTTCTCATTGGTATAAATGTTCCAAATAAAATTTGGAAATAATGTTTTTACAAATCCAGGAGTTTTTGCTGGAATAATCTTCATACTATTTTTTACTGTTCAGGTGATAAATTTTTAATTGTGTCTTTTACAGTTGTATTTAAGTCTAGATCCTCTGGTATCTGTGGAGCTTCTTCCTCACTGTAACGACTCATTAATTCATCAAATAAACTAAAATAACTATTAAATGTTTTAGTCTCTTCTAAGGCAAAATCTTTATCATTATAGATTACTAAAATATCCACTAACGCTCTATAACGTTGTATATCTAAATAGATTTCCTCTCCAACTTTTCTTTCTTGATTTTCAATAGAAAGACCACTGTAATACACTAAATTTTCTTGATATTTCTTGGCAACATCTTTAAATAATGCTCTACCTTTTTCTACATTTCCTATTTCGTAATATGCGCTAATATAAGGCTCTAATAATGAGTAAAACCCAAATTTATCTACAGGCATTTTTTCCATGGCGATATCAGCAATCTCTTCCGCTTTATCTAATTTGTCTTCATTGATAAGTTGCTCAATTAGACGTGCCAAATTACCTCTGTAGGTTATTCCATTTCGTCTCGATTCTATATCGAGATAAATATCGTTTTCACTTCCTCCCCATTCCCAATCTTTAACCATATTATACATTAAATCTGGATCTACTCTGCCCATATCGTAAGGGTTTGCTCTATCTACTGGAGTTTTAATAGGTACTAATTTGTAACACATACCATCTAACTGTAAATAGTCTTTTAACCAAATGTAATCTTCGTCACTAAACGCACCTCCTGTAAAATAGATAGGACGTTCCCAATTGTTATTGGCAATAATATCTAACATTAGCAGTCTATGCTTGTAGATATAACTTCCACCAATTCTGGCATATAGATTATCTTCTATTTTATCCGCATCTTTAGCTTGTACTAAACCATTTTTAAGAACTTCAGCTTTATTTACAGGAATACTAATATTTCTTGTAGGGAAGTAATTAGAATTTAAAATGTATTTAGGATAACCTTCTGGGTCATCACCTTGTTTTTCAATTACATATCTAAATTTGGTATTAGGTTTTTCGCTCGAAACAAAATCCATAAAGTCTTTAATAGGCAATGTGTCATTGGCAATTTGCTCGTTTATTTCTCGATATATGGTAATATCTCTAGTGCCTGCTCTGTACTGTTTGTGAGTCAATTTAGAAGGAATAGGGTCACTTTCATAAGCTTTGCGTTTCATCTGATCGATATACCAATCCGTTTGAAATAAACTAGTATTTACAACACGTACATCTGTGCGTACTCCTTCAATTTCTTGTAAATACCACAACGGAAATGAGTCGTTATCTCCAATGGTAAAGAGAATAGCATTTGGTGCACAAGATTCTAAGTACTTGCGAGCCATGGCATTGGCAGTGTATTTGCCAGAACGATCATGGTCATCCCAGTTATTTGCTGCTAAAATGCCAGGCACAATAATGATACAAACTAAGGTAATTACTGGTGCTAATAATTTTGTTTTAATGCTCGATTTTAAGATATCATATAATGCGTAAACACCGAATCCTATCCAAATGGCAAAAACGTAAAAAGAACCTACGACCGAATAATCACGTTCACGAGGTTCAAACGGTCTAACATTAGTGTAAAATTGGATAGCTATACCTGTTAGTAAGAAAAACACAAGTAATACCCAAAAACGCTTTTTATCTACATTTAGTAAAAAGAAAAAGCCAATTAGTCCTAGTAATAATGGTAAGAAATAATACGTATTACGAGCTTTGTTTTCTAATACATCTGTTGGTAAATTGTCTTGAGACATACCTAAATGTATTTCATCTAAAAATTTAATTCCTGAAATCCAATTGCCATTAAAATCATCGTATTTACCTTGAATATCGTTTTGTCTTCCGGTGAAATTCCACATAAAATAACGCCAATACATATAACCAAATTGGTATTGAAACATATAAGCTAAGTTATCCCCAAAAGAAGGCTTTTCAACAATTAAATATTGTTGGCCATAGCGCTTTAAAAAATTGTTGTAATCTTCGTAATCAATTTCACCTTGGGCAATGCGCATTTTAAAATCATTAATGATTTGGTCAAATTGTCGTTTTTCTTGTAACGCATACTGATTGGCTTGTTCTTCAGGTAAACCTGCATTTAAAGCTTGTCTTCGGGCTTGGGTTTGTATATTTGGGTTAGCTTTAAATTCAATTAAGCCAGTAAACATCATATAGTTTTCTGCATGCTCACTGCTCCACATTCTTGGTAAAACTGAAGCGTGTTCGTGGTTGTAATTTTGTTTACTGCCTTTCCAGTCGTTTATAACAACATACTTACCAAGTTCTTCATCACGTTCATAGTTTTTCTTATCATCTATATAAGGCTCATCTTTATCTGCACCAGAATATACTTCGGTAAACTGAGGGCCATAAAACAAGTGTGTTTCAGGATATTGTTCTAAGTTGTAATAAGCTAAAAGTTCTCGAGCATCCGAAGGGTCATTTTCATTGATTATTACATTAGCGTTAGCTCTTATTGGTAACATCATCCACGACGAAAATCCAATAAAAATAAACATAAGACAAAGTACCAAAGTGTTTGCATGTAACATGCCTTTTTTCTTGGTATAATTGAGTCCAAAATAAAATAGACCAATAACCATTAATCCAGTAATTATGGTGCCTGAATTAAAAGGTAAGCCTATTGAATTTACAAAAAACACCTCTAAATAACCAAACAATTTAAGTGTAGATGGAAGCAATAATTTGAATATAAAAAGTAGAATAGCAGCGGATGCTATATTGGCAATAATAAAATTCTTTACGGTAATGGTTTTATAATTCTTAAAGTAATAAATAAGACCAATAGCAGGAATGGTTAATAAGCCCATAAAATGGACGCCAAAAGATAATCCAATTACAAAAGCAATTAAAATTAACCAACGGTTTCCTCTGGATGTGTCCATGTCTTGTTCCCAGCGTAATGCTAAATAAAACATTACAGCCATAATAAGCGTTGCCATAGCATATACTTCTGTCTCTACAGCATTAAACCAAAAAGAATCTGTAAATGTAAAGGCTAAACTGCCTACTAACGCACTTCCTAATATAGCATAGGCTTTACCTGGATTTTCTTCTTTTTTATACTTTACTAGTTTTACTAATAATAAGCTAATAGTCCAAAACATAAAGAGAATAGTAAAAGCACTTGCAACAGCACTCATCATATTCATTATCATACCTATTTGAGAAGGTTCTAACGCAAATATTGAGAAAAATGCTCCTAACATTTGAAAAAGTGGAGCTCCAGGTGGATGCCCAACTTGTAATTTTGAAGACGTTAAAATATATTCTCCTGCGTCCCAAAAACTAACAGTTGGTTCTATAGTAAGTGCATAAACCGTAAATGCTACTGCAAAAACAAACCATCCTAAAATGGCATTCCACTTTTTAAAGTTAAAATCTGTCATAAAAACCTAGCTTATTAATGCTGGCGAATTTACTAATTATTATAGTAATGCCTACGTTTTTAAGTTAACGTTAAGTATTTTTAATTATTTTCTTGATTTTTTTTGCCCAAATAAAACTTTGTTTTAAATTTGCAACCTCTTTTGAGATTGGCCCATGGTGTAACTGGCTAACACATCGGTTTTTGGTACCGAAGAGTCTAGGTTCGAAACCTAGTGGGCCAACAAAAGTTTAAATCCTAATTCAGTAATGAGTTAGGATTTTTCTTTTTTATTAAGAATTTAATGGGTTGAGTGGTTTATGCAGAGCCTAGATGCAGTAAAACCTATTGAGCCAACCAGAAAAAAAATCCTAACCAATTTACGCTTAGGATTTTTCAATTTATTGCGGTTTATAAAAATTAAATCTTAAAGGTTATTACTGGTCTTTTAGCATGGTTAACTAAATCTTCACTAATACTGCTATTAAAGAAATGAGCAATGCCTTGTCGTCCGTGTGTGCTTATACCAATTAAATCTGCATCAATATCTTTAGAGAAGTTTAATATGCCTTGTTCTACAGTTGTATCGTTATGTATTGTAATGGTGTAGTTATCATAAGTTTGTCCGGCAATAAAATCATTTATGCGCGCATTGGCATCATATGTGGTCATAAAATTATTTGCAGTATTAACCATTAAGAGATGAATCTTAGAGTTAAATGCTTTTGCGAATTCAACAGCTTGTTTGTAAGTTTCTTTGTTGTCGTTTTTAAAATCTGAAGCAAATACAAAATCAGAAACATCAAAAGATTGGTGTTCGTTCTTTATAACTAAAACTGGTACAATAGAGGTTCGTACTACTTTCTCTGCATTAGAACCCACAAACATTTCTTTAAGGCCTGTTGCTCCGTGAGACCCCATAACAATTAAATCAATGTCATACTCTTTGCAAGCATCTTTAATTTCATTAAATGTAATATCTGCTTTAACTGTTTCGTGTACAGTAATACCTTCTAAAAAATCACTCGCCAATAAATCTTCAAACTTTTTATGAGCCAACTTCATAAAGAATAAAGCTTCTGGTATATCACTTTGTACGGCACCAGGATCTATTTGTTGCATTGGTATTTCCATCATGTGTAATAAATAGATTTCGGCTTCGTGTCTTTTAGCAAGCATTGCAGCTACTTTTAATGCATTTTCCGCTTGTTCTGAAAAATCGGTGGGAACTAAAATTTTATTCATTGATGTTGTTTTTTTGTTAGTCTTATAAATTTAAGAAAATAAATCCACTTTACGAAGCTTTGAAAAATCAATAAAAATGTTGTATATTTGCACCGTTGTTTACTAAAAATAAATAAGCGAGAGGACGAAAAGTCCTCTCTTTTTATATCAAATAATGTTTAAGAAAATAGTAGAAGACTTATTACAAACGGCATTAGAAGAAAGACAAGATTTGTTCTTAATAGATTTTAGTTTGTCTAGTGATAATGCCATTAAAATTGTAATAGATGGTGATAATGGTGTTTTGGTCGAAGACTGTATGTTTATAAGCAGAGCGATTGAGCATAATATAGATAGAGATGAACACGATTTTTCTTTAGAAGTATTATCATCTGGTGCAGCAACGCCTTTAACTTTACCTAGACAATACCACAAGCATGTAGGTCGAAATCTAGAAATTAAGACTTTAGATAGTCAAAATTTTGAAGGTGAACTTACAGCAGTAAATGAAGAGGGTGTGGTTTTAAACTGGAAAGCACGAGAACCAAAACCTGTAGGGAAAGGAAAAGTAACTGTAGCTAAACAAGCCAATGTTGCTTTCGATAATATTAAAGAAGCAAAAGTTAAAATAAAATTTTAATTCATATCAGTTATGGAAAATGTAGCGTTAATTGAATCATTTTCAGAATTTAAAGACGACAAATTAATAGATAGAGTTACGCTAATGGCGATTCTTGAAGATGTATTACGTAATGCATTAAAGAAGAAATATGGTGATGACGATAATTTTGATATCATTATAAATCCAGATAAAGGAGATTTAGAAATTTGGAGAAACCGTATTGTTGTAGCTAATGGTGAAGTCGAAGAACCAAACCAAGAGATTGAATTATCTGAGGCTCAAAAAATAGAACCAGATTTTGAAGTTGGTGAAGATGTTGCTGAGGAAGTAAAACTGATTGATTTAGGTCGTCGTTCAATTTTAGCATTAAGACAAAACTTAATTTCTAAAATCCATGAGCATGATAATACAAATATATACAAGCACTTTAAGGAATTAGAAGGCGAAATATATACAGCAGAGGTACATCACATTCGTCATAGAGCAATTATTTTGTTAGATGACGATGGTAACGAAATTATACTTCCAAAGGACAGACAAATTCCTTCAGATTTCTTTAGAAAAGGTGAAAATGTTAGAGGAATTATAGAAAGCGTAGAATTAAAAGGAAGTAAACCAGCAATTATAATGTCTAGAACATCACCATTGTTCTTAGAAAAATTATTTGAACAGGAAATCCCTGAAGTTTTTGACGGTTTAATTACTGTTAAAAAAGTAGTTCGTATTCCTGGTGAGAAAGCAAAAGTAGCGGTAGATTCTTACGATGATAGAATAGACCCTGTTGGAGCTTGTGTTGGTATGAAAGGTTCTAGAATTCACGGAATTGTTCGTGAATTAGGAAATGAAAACATTGATGTTATTAATTACACCAACAATATTCAATTGTTTGTGACAAGAGCATTAAGTCCGGCAAGAGTAACCTCTTTAAAATTAGATGAAGAGAATATGCGCGCTGAGGTGCTATTAAAACCAGAAGAAGTATCAAAAGCCATCGGTAGAGGTGGTCACAATATTCGTTTAGCTGGTCAATTAACAGGTTACGAGATAGATGTATTTAGAGAAGGAGCAGAAGAAGATGTTGAATTAAAAGAATTCTCTGATGAAATTGAAGAATGGATTATTTCAGAATTTAGCAAAGCTGGTTTAGATACAGCAAAAAGTATCTTAGAACAAGATGTTGCTGATTTAGTGAAGCGTACAGATTTAGAAGAAGAAACTATAGAAGAAGTTATCAGAATTCTAAAAGAAGAATTTGAAGACTAATACCATCTTATATTTTTAAAATGTTTTAATTAACATTTTGAAGTTGAATAGGTATCATATATATTTAAGTTATATTACAGGCAATTTATGGCTCAAACAAGATTAAATAAGGTATTAAGGGAATTAAACATCTCTATCGATCGTGCTGTGGATTTTTTAGAATCCAAAGGTATCGAGGTAGAGAAAAGTCCTAATACCAAAATTTCGCAAGAGGTTTACGATACGCTTTCTGATGAATTTCA
This sequence comes from Winogradskyella echinorum, assembly GCF_014297365.1. GTDB lineage: Bacteria > Bacteroidota > Bacteroidia > Flavobacteriales > Flavobacteriaceae > Winogradskyella > Winogradskyella echinorum. The sequence continues at coordinate 1,563,095 of NZ_JACOQD010000001.1, forward strand.
GACAGATGCTACTAAGCGTGAAAAAGCTCAAGAAGTAAGTGAAGCTAAACTCAAAGAGAAAGAGGCACTTAGAGAAAAACGCGAACGCGAAATTGAAGAAAAACAAAAAGAAGAAGAAGCTGTAAAAGAGCCAATAGTAAAGGCAAAAGCCGACTTAAGTGGTCCTAAAAAAGTTGGTAAAATCGACTTGGATAAAGGTAAGGCAGTTAAAAAAGAAGCATCTAAACCTGCCGAAGTTAAAGAAACTCCAAAGGCTAAAACTGAAGAGCCAAAGAAAAAGCCTGAAGTTAAAAAGGTTGAGCCTAAAATAGAAAAAGAAGCGGAAGTTAAAAAATCAGCAAAAAAAGAAGAGAAAGCTAAAGTTGATGAAGCTAAAGCTGCAGAGCCGGTAGAAGAAACGCTAAAAACAAAATACAAAAAGCTTACAGGTCCAATAACGACAGGGAAGAAAATTGATCTTTCGCAGTTTAATAAACCTAAAAAGAAGAAAGAAGATAAGCCAGCAGCCTCAGGTGATGCTAATAAGCGTAAAAGACGTCGTATTAGTAAAGCAGGAGATAATAATTCTGGTGGAAAACCAAACTACGATAATAGACGTAGTGGCGGAAAAGGTAGAGGTAATTCTAGACCAAAAGTGGTTAAGGAAGAGCCTAGTGAAGAAGAAGTACAAAAGCAAATCCGTGAAACTTTAGAGAAACTTCAAGGAAAGTCTAATAAAGGTAAAGGAGCTAAATACAGAAGAGAGAAAAGAGATCAACACCGTCAACAAACGGAAATCGATCAAGAAATAGCAGCAGCAGAAAGTAAAACCATTAAAGTAACAGAATTTGTTACTGTAAGTGAAATTGCTACTATGATGGAAGTTGGTGTTACTGAAGTTATTTCAGCATGTATGTCTTTAGGAATGATGGTTACCATGAACCAAAGATTAGATGCAGAAACACTTACTATAGTAGCAGAAGAGTTTGGTTTTGGAGTAGAATTTATTACAGCAGATATTGAAGAATCAATAGAAGAATTTGTTGATGACCCTAAAGATTTAAAGCCTCGTGCACCTATTGTTACTGTAATGGGTCACGTAGATCATGGTAAAACATCTTTACTTGATTACATACGTGAAGAAAATGTAATCGCAGGTGAATCTGGTGGAATTACACAGCATATTGGTGCATATGGTGTAGAGCTAGAAGATGGACAAAAGATTGCATTCTTAGATACACCAGGTCACGAAGCCTTTACAGCGATGCGTGCTCGTGGTGCTCAAGTTACGGATATTGCCATTATTGTTGTGGCGGCAGATGATGCTATTATGCCACAAACAAAAGAAGCAATTTCACATGCTCAGGCAGCAGGAGTTCCAATAGTATTTGCCATTAATAAAATTGATAAGCCAGATGCTAATCCAGAAAAAGTAAAAGAGCAATTAGCAGCAATGAATCTTTTAGTAGAAGATTGGGGAGGGAAAATTCAATCTCACGATATTTCTGCTAAAATGGGAACAGGTGTTAAAGAATTACTAGAAAAAGTATTGCTTGAGGCTGAATTATTAGAACTTAAAGCTAACCCTAACAAACCGGCAATTGGTACTGTCGTAGAAGCTTACTTAGATAAAGGTAGAGGATATGTCTCAACTATATTAGTACAAGCTGGTACATTAAGAGTAGGTGATTATGTCTTAGCAGGGAAAAATAGTGGTAAGGTAAAAGCTATGCAAGACGAACGTGGTAAGGATGTAGCTGCAGCTGGTCCTGCAACTCCGGTGTCTATTCTTGGTTTAGATGGTGCTCCACAGGCAGGTGATAAGTTTAATGTCTTCGAAGATGAACGTGAGGCAAAACAAATAGCAACCAAGCGTACACAATTACAACGTGAGCAGTCTGTAAGAACGCAACGTCATATTACATTAGATGAAATCGGTAGACGTATTGCACTTGGTGATTTCCAAGAGTTAAATATTATCCTTAAAGGTGATGTAGATGGATCTGTTGAAGCTTTAACCGATTCATTCCAAAAATTATCTACTGAAGAAATTCAGGTTAATATTATACATAAAGGTGTTGGTGCCATTACAGAAAGTGATGTGTTATTAGCAACAGCTTCAGATGCAATTATTGTAGGATTTAATGTGAGACCAGTAGGTAACGCAAGAATGATTGCAGATAAAGAAGAAATTGATATCAGAACATACTCAATTATCTATGCAGCTATTAATGATCTTAAAGATGCAATGGAAGGTATGTTATCGCCAGAAGTAAAAGAAGAAGTTACTGGTACAGCTGAAATTAGAGAAATATTTAAAGTTTCTAAAATTGGAAATATAGCAGGTTGTATGGTAATGAATGGTAAAATCTATAGAAAATCTGGAATTAGAATTATTAGAGACGGTGTCGTTGTTCATACAGGTGAATTAGAGGCTCTAAAACGTTTTAAAGATGATGTTAAAGAGGTGGCTAAAGGCTATGATTGTGGTATGCAAATTAAAGGATTCAATGATATTGCAATCGGAGACGTTGTTGAGGCGTTCGAAGAAGTAGAAATAAAGAAGAAATTGAAATAGTAATTTCAATTATAGACGTAAAAAAACCGACAAGTTATTGTCGGTTTTTTTTATGCTATAAAATGACAGATTTAGTCATCAGATTTAGGCTGAAGAATATTAGCATACATATATTTTTTCTTAATCTTTACTAGTGCACGGTCAGCTTCAATTCTTGTGGCAAAATTTCCCACCCAAACCTTGTAATTTGGTGTGTTCCATACAATTTTTGCAGTCCACTCACTATATGAATTTAAAAAATTGGCCTTTTCGCGTTCAGCTTTATCAGGGTCAACACTTTGATATACTTGTATTTTAAATACTTTAGAAGTCTTAATATCTTTTTTGTATTCTAGTAATTTAACAATATCACTATCTTGAGTTACTTTAACTTCCCCTTGTTGAGCATTAGCTGTAAGAGAAATCGCAAACAGAAAGATTACGAAGCTTATGTATTTGGTTTTTAATGTCATAAATTTTACTTTTAAAATACAAAGATATTATATTCAACGTAAATCGGTAAAATATGTTATTTAGAATTGGTATAAATTATGTATTAACAGTTCGCTAACATTTCTAAAATCGACTTTAAATATTACTTTTGCATGAGTTTTTATAAACATGTTTTGTTCTCAAATTGAATGAAAAAATCGTACCAAAGTTTAGAAGATAATTCAACCAACAATATGAAACAGGTGATCTACCGTAATTTAACCTCAAAGATTCTTTATTTAGGTTTTATTTTATTACTCACGTTTTCAACCTCACTTTCAGCCCAAGAAGGCGATCCGGTTAATGGAAAAAAAGTATTTTTAGCTAATTGTGCATCATGTCATAAACTAGACAAAGTAATGACAGGGCCTGCTTTACGTAATGTGGAAGCTAGGTTAGCAGAAGAACATGGATTAGATAGAGAATGGATTAATGCTTGGATTCGTAACAGTGCCGCTGTTATCAAATCTGGCGATCCTTACGCAAACAAAATTTATAATGAGTATAACCAGAGTCCGATGACGGCTTTGGCATCTTTAACAGATCAAGATATTTCTGATGTTCTTGCTTATACTGCACAGCCAAAACCAGAGCCGGTTGTACCGACTGTTGATCCAAATACAAATACGCAAGGTGAAGGTGGGGTTTCAAATAACATAATCCTGGGAGCATTAGCCGTATTATTTGGCTTATTAGCAATGGCATTGATTTTAGTGAAACGCACATTGAATCGTTTTGCTGAGGCTAAAGGAATTGAAGTGCCTTCAAAAAAAGGTGGTGATTCAATATGGAAAGCTTTTGTTCAAAATCAATTTTTAGTATTAGTTACTGCTATATTTTTCTTATTAGCAAGTGGTTATTTCGCATACGGTTATTTTATGCAAATTGGTGTAGATCAAGGATACGAACCTGTACAGCCAATACATTACTCTCATAGAATTCATGCTGGTGATAATGGAATAGATTGTAAATATTGTCACTCTTCTGCAAGAGTGAGTAAAACATCTGGGATTCCGTCGCTTAATGTGTGTATGAATTGTCATAAATCAATTTCAGAAGTAGCACCTGCTACCTTGGCAGAAGGGAAAGAATATGGAGTAGATTACAATGCTGAGATTCAAAAATTATATGATGCAGTTGGTTGGGATGGTACTGCTTATACAGGTGACTCTAAACCAGTGAAATGGATACGTGTTCACAACTTACCAGACTTTGCATATTTCAATCACTCACAACACGTAACTGTTGGCGGTATAGAATGTCAGACTTGTCATGGGCCTGTGGAGGAAATGGAGATTATGTATCAAGATGCTCCATTAACTATGGGTTGGTGTATTAACTGTCATAGAGAAACTAATGTAAAAGTTAAAGACAACGCTTACTATACAAAAATTCACGAACAACTATCTAAGAAATATGGAGTTGAGCAGTTAACTGCAGCGCAGATGGGTGGATTAGAATGTGGTAAATGTCATTATTAATAAATAGAAGTAATTCATAATTATATGTCATCAAACAAGAAATACTGGAAAAGTGTTGAAGAGCTAAACGAAAATAGCTCTATTGTTGAGGCGCTACAACAAAACGAATTTGTAGAAGAAATTCCTACAGATGAATTTTTAGGTGATAAAGAATCTTTAGAGTCTTCATCAACATCGCGTCGTGATTTCTTAAAATACGTTGGTTTCAGTACAGCAGCTGCATCTTTAGCAGCTTGTGAGGGGCCAGTAATTAAATCTATTCCGTATGTAGTGCAACCAACAGAGATTATTCCTGGTGTTGCTAATTATTATGCAACTACAATTGCTAACGGATTCGATTTTGCTAGTGTTTTAGTAAAGACAAGAGAAGGAAGACCAATAAAAATTGAAAATAATACGGATGCCGGAACTAACGGTATTGCAAATGCAAGAGTTAATGCTTCAGTTTTAGGTTTGTACGATAATCTAAGAGTTAAATCACCAATGAAAGGTGAAACAGCAATCTCTTGGGAAACATTTATGTCTGAAACAACTTCAGCTTTAAATGGTTTAGGTGATGGAAAAGCAATAGTGTTCTTAACACAAACAATGCCTAGTCCATCTACAAATAAACTAATTGCTGAGTTTACTGAAAAGTATGGAAATGTAAGACATGTGTCTTACGATGCTGTATCTGAGTCAGCAACATTAGATGCTTACCAAGCTAAGTATGGTGTTAGAGGAATGGCTAATTATGATTTCTCTAAAGCTATGACTGTCGTTTCCATTGGTGCAGATTTCTTAGGAGATTGGCAAGGTGGAGGTTTTGAATCTGGTTACGCTAAAAAGCGTATTCCAGATCATGGCAAAATGTCTAGACATATTCAATTTGAATCTAACATGTCTTTATCTGGTGCAAATGCAGATAAGCGCATACCACTAAAGCCAAGTGAGCAAAAACTAGCTTTAGTAAAATTATACAGTGAAGTTACAGGGAATTCTGCAGGTGGTGTTAAACTTTCTGAAGGATTAGATGCAGCAGTTAAAGCAGCAGCTAAGGAAATTAGATTAGCAGGTAGCAATGCTGTGGTGGTTACAGGAATCCAGGATGTAAATGCACAGACTGTGGTATTAGAAATAAACGAATACTTAAAAAGTAAAGCGTTTGACCCTAAAACGACCATAAAAACAAGACAAGGAAACAATAAAGCAGTAATGCAATTGGTTTCTGATATGAAATCAGGAAAAGTTGGTGCCGTTATTATGAATGGTGTTAACCCAATATATACTTTACCAAATGCTTCAGACTTTAAAGAAGGTTTAAGTAAAGTTGATTTATCTATTGCTTTTTCTATGAAGCAAGATGAAACTTCTTTATTATGCCAATATATTGCAGCTGCACCTCATAACTTAGAATCTTGGGGAGATTACGAATTAAAGTCTGGTCATTATTCAATGATGCAGCCAACAATTCGTCCATTGTTTGATACAAAACAATTTCAAGAAGTATTATTAGGATGGAATGGTAATAGTGCTTCTTATAGAGATTATTTAAAATCAGTTTGGAGCTCTGAAATACTAAATGGAGCGTCTTTTAATAAAGCGGTACAAGATGGTGTTTTTGTTGCATCGAATACGCCAACAAACACTGAAGTAACTTCTGATGCTGCTGAAAGTGATGACGAAGAATTAACAACACCTAGCGGAAATGCTGCTAGAGCGTTAGCCTCTTCTGTTAAAAGTAGTGCTATGGAATTAGCATTATATACTAAAACTGGTATGGGAGATGGTCAACAAGCTAATAACCCATGGTTACAAGAGTTTCCAGATCCTATTACAAGAACAACTTGGGATAACTACTTAACAGTTTCTCAAGCTGATGCTGAAAAATTAGAATTAAAAAACTGGAATGTCGCTAATGGTGGTTTAAATGGTAGTTATGCTACAGTTACAGTGAGTGGTCAAGAGCCAATTACAGTACCAGTAATAGTTCAACCTGGTCAAGCTCCAGGTTCAGTAGGTTTATCATTTGGATATGGTAGAACAGCTGGTTTAAAATCTGAAATGCAAACAGGTGTTAACGCTTATCCATTATATAAAAACTTTAATGCAGTACAAGAAGTAACTATTAGTAAAGCTTCTGGTGAACATGAGTTTGCTTGCGTACAGCTTCACAATACGTTGATGGGACGTGGAGATATCATCAAAGAAACGACTTTAGAAATTTTTAATACAAAAGATAAGAAACATTGGAATGCAATTCCTGTTGTGTCTCTTAATCATATTGAAACTCCTGTAACATCTCCAGATGTAGATTTATGGGATGAGTTTGATCGTTCAATTGGTCATCATTTTAATTTATCAATTGATTTAAATGCTTGTACAGGTTGTGGAGCATGTGTTATTGCATGTCATGCAGAAAACAACGTACCTGTTGTTGGTAAATCTGAAATGAGACGTAGTAGAGATATGCACTGGTTGCGTATTGATAGATACTATTCTCATCAAGATGAATTTGAAGCAGATAACGCTAAGAAAGAAGGGTTTGATGGTTTATTTGGAGACAATGGATCTTTAGGAGGTTTTGGTGAAATGGAACGTCCTGCTGATAATCCTCAAGTAGCGTTTCAACCAGTAATGTGTCAACACTGTAATCACGCACCTTGTGAAACGGTTTGTCCTGTTGCTGCAACTGCTCATGGTCGTCAAGGTCAAAACCACATGGCTTATAACCGTTGTGTAGGTACAAGATATTGTGCAAACAACTGTCCTTATAAGGTTCGTCGTTTTAACTGGTTCTTGTACAACAAGAATGATGAGTTTGACTATTACATGAATGATGATTTAGGCCGTATGGTATTAAATCCAGATGTGACTGTGAGATCTCGTGGTGTTATGGAGAAATGTTCGATGTGTATTCAAAAAACACAAAAAACAATTCTAGATGCTAAACGTGATGGACGTGAAGTTAAAGACGGAGAATTCCAAACAGCTTGTTCTGCGGCATGTGGAAACGGAGCAATGGTATTCGGTGATGTTAATAACAAAGACAGTAAAATTACAGCATTAAAAGAAGATGATCGTATGTATCACTTATTAGAAAGTGTTGGTACAAAACCAAATGTTATGTATCAAACTAAAGTGAGAAATACATCTAAAGCATAAATAAAAATTAAAGAAACACGTATATAATTATGGCGTCTCATTACGAAGCACCTATTAGAAGACCTTTAGTTACTGGAGAAAAATCGTATCACGATGTTACAGTAGATGTAGCAAGACCAGTAGAAGGCAAAGCCAACAAAGCATGGTGGATTGTTTTCAGCATTGCTTTGGTTGCATTCCTTTGGGGAATAGGTTGTATTATTTATACCGTATCAACTGGTATTGGAGTTTGGGGTCTTAACAAGACTGTAAACTGGGCTTGGGATATTACTAACTTCGTTTGGTGGGTTGGTATTGGTCACGCAGGAACATTGATTTCTGCAGTACTTCTTCTCTTCCGTCAAAAATGGAGAATGGCAATTAACCGTTCTGCGGAAGCCATGACAATATTCTCAGTTGTGCAGGCAGGTTTATTCCCAATTATTCACATGGGTCGTCCATGGTTGGCATATTGGGTATTGCCAATCCCTAACCAATTCGGGTCGTTATGGGTAAACTTTAACTCGCCATTACTTTGGGATGTATTTGCAATTTCTACCTATTTATCGGTTTCACTTGTATTCTGGTGGACAGGTTTATTACCAGATTTTGCAATGATTAGAGATAGAGCAGTTAAGCCATTCCAAAAGAAAATATATTCTTTATTAAGTTTTGGTTGGTCTGGTCGTGCTAAAGATTGGCAACGTTTTGAAGAAGTATCTTTGGTTCTTGCAGGTTTAGCAACACCATTAGTACTTTCTGTACATACAATTGTATCCTTTGATTTCGCAACATCGGTAATTCCAGGATGGCATACTACGATTTTTCCACCGTATTTCGTTGCTGGTGCGATTTTCTCAGGATTTGCCATGGTAAACACACTTCTTATTATTATGCGTAAAGTGTGTAATCTAGAAGATTATATAACAGTGCAACACATAGAGCTAATGAACATAGTAATTATGATTACAGGTTCTATCGTTGGTGTAGCTTATATCACAGAGTTATTCATCGCTTGGTATTCTGGTGTAGAATACGAACAATATGCGTTCTTAAACAGGGCTACAGGACCTTATTGGTGGGCATATTGGGCAATGATGACTTGTAATGTTTTCTCTCCACAATTTATGTGGTTTAAGAGACTAAGAACGAGTATTATGTTCTCATTCTTTATCTCAATTGTTGTAAATATTGGAATGTGGTTTGAGCGTTTTGTAATTATTGTAACATCATTACATAGAGATTATTTACCATCGTCTTGGACAATGTTCTCACCAACATTTGTTGATATCGGAATCTTTATCGGAACAATAGGTTTCTTCTTTGTGTTATTCTTATTGTACTCACGTACGTTCCCAGTAATTGCTCAAGCAGAGGTAAAAACTATTTTAAAATCATCTGGTGAGCGTTACAAAAATATTAGAGAACGTGGTGATAGTTTGGTAGGAACAGGTGCAGATGCTAGAACATCTAATTTAGCAACTACGACTATTACAGCAACTAAACCAGTAGAGTCTACTTTACCATCTAGCGATAATGCCGATAAAGTAAATAGCCTTTTAGGAAGTATTGGAACCTTTGATGCTTCTACCGAAACTGCGGATGACTTAAAGAAAATCAGTGGTGTTGGGCCTAAAATGGAAGAGGTACTTAATAGTATTGGTATATACACATTCTTACAAGTTAGTAAGATGACAAAAACGGAATATGATTTGTTAGATTCAATTACAGGTTCTTTCCCAGGAAGAGCAGAACGTGATGATTGGTCAGGGCAAGCTAAAAATTTATTAAACAACTAATATAGTCTATGGAAGCTTCGAAAGTAATTCATGCTATTTATACAGATGATGATGTATTAATGTCTGCTGTTAAAACAGTAAAGGCAGAAAAACATCATATCGAAGAAATTTATACACCATTTCCAGTTCATGGACTAGATAAGGCAATGGGATTAGCTCCTACTCGTATAGCTATTGCATCATTTTTGTATGGTTGTGTTGGTTTAACAGTAGCTATTACAATGATGAATTTTATAATGATTGAAGACTGGCCACAAGATATTGGTGGTAAACCAAGTTTCAGTTATTTAGAAAATATGCCAGCATTTGTACCTATTATGTTTGAGCTAACGGTATTTTTTGCGGCGCATTTAATGGTAATTACATTTTATTTAAGAAGTAGAATGTGGCCATTTAAAAAAGCAGAGAATCCAGATCCTAGAACAACAGATGATCATTTCTTAATGGAAATTGCTGTACATAATAATGAAAATGAATTAACATCATTATTAAAAGAAACCGGAGCTGTTGAAATAAATATAGTTGATAAAGACGAAGATGCACATTAATATGAAGATAGCAGCAAAATATATCGTAGTATCAATTCTATTGGTGAGCTTTGTGTCTTGCCAAAAGAATTCAAGACCAAATTACCAGTACATGCCAAATATGTATGAGTCGGTTGGTTATGAAACATATCAAGAATCTGATGCTTTCGCTAATGGAGTAGAAGCACAATTGCCAGCAGAAGGAACTATTCCAAGAGGTGATTTTATGCCTTTTGAAATTGATAATACTACAGAAGGCTATGAAGAAGCTAAATTAAATTTAACTAGCCCATTAGACTCAACTCAGGTTGATTATGAACAAGGTAAAGTTCTATATGATATTTACTGTGCAATTTGCCATGGAACAAAAGGTGATGGAAACGGTACTTTAGCTAAAAAGGAGTTAATTATTCCTGGTAGTTATGCTGATAAAGATATTACTACAGGAAGCATTTACCATACGATATATTATGGTAAAAATACCATGGGTTCTTATGCTAATCAATTAAGTGAAACTGAGAGATGGCATGTTGTAGCTTATGTTGAAAAACTAAAAGCTGATTTAAAAAAATAAGATTTAGATAAAGATTATATAAATGGAATATAAAATTTCAAATCGATTAAAAATAGCCGCTATTGTAATGATAGTCTTAGGAGTACTAGGTGTTGGTTACGGTTTTATGGATTCTCATAAATATGAAACTGTAAAAGATGTTGAGGCTTTACTAAAAAGTGAAGCTCATCATGGTGACGAAGATGCAACAGAATCTCACGGAGAATCTGAGTCTCATGTAGAAAAGGCTCATGACGATGATGCTCATGGTGCAGAAGCGCACGCTGAAGAAGGGCATAAAGTTAGCCACGAAGAACATGTATTACACCAAATACACAATAGACCTTATTCTGCATTATATGTAGCAGCATTCTTTTTCTTTATGATTGCTCTAGGTGCATTAGCGTTTTATGCTGTACAATATGCAGCTCAAGCCGGATGGTCGCCAGTATTATTTCGAGTAATGGAAGGTATTACATCTTATGTATTACCTGGTGGTATTTTAGTGTTATTGATTGCATTTGTTGCAGACAGTCATTTATTTGTATGGTTGAAAGATGGAGTTACAGAAGTTGGCCATGAAAACTACGATAAATTAGTTGCTGGTAAATCGGGATGGTTAAATAAAACAGGATTTTTTATTAGAGGAATCATCTTTTTAGCTGGTTGGTCTGTATACCGTTATTTTTCAAGAAAGTTTTCGGTTGCTCAAGATAACGCAGATATAAATGATAATAGAAACTTTAAGAAGAATTTCAGAATTTCTGCAGCATTTTTAGTATTCTATATTTATACGGAATCTATGATGTCTTGGGATTGGATAATGAGTGTAGACCCTCACTGGTTTAGTACATTATTTGGATGGTATGTATTTGCAAGTATGTTTGTAAGTGGAATCACTGTAATTGCTTTAGTAACCATATACTTAAAATCTAAAAACTTATTAGAGTTTGTAAATGATAGCCATATACATGATTTAGCCAAATTTATGTTCGGGATAAGTATCTTCTGGACCTACCTATGGTTTTCACAGTTTATGTTAATTTGGTATGCAGATATTCCTGAAGAGGTAACTTATTTTGCAACTCGAATTGCAGATTATAAACTTCCATTTTTTGGGATGTTAGCAATGAACTTTGTATTTCCTTTATTATTATTAATGAATAGTGACTATAAGCGAATCAATTGGTTCGTAGTTATGGCTGGTATTGTAATTCTTTGTGGACATTATATAGATGTTTTCAATATGATTATGCCTGCAACTGTTGGTGATAGATGGTTTATAGGTGTGCCAGAGATAGGAGCAATACTACTATTTGGTGGTTTATTTTTACTGACTGTATTTTGGTCTCTCGGTAAATATCCATTGCTTGCAAAAGGAAATCCATTTATTAAGGAAAGTGAACATTTCCATTATTAATTATTAAAAAAGAACAGAAACGATAATGACTGCTTTATTAACGATTATAATTGTACTCTTTGTAACAGTTGCCTTATGGCAAATGATAAAGATTTTTGATTTAGCTCAAGTTGGTTCATCTAATACGCAAATTGCGGACGATAATGACAACAAACTTAATGGCTACTTAATGATGGGATTTTTAGTATTCATCTATGTAATTACCATAGCTAGTTTTTGGTATTTAGGTGATTTACCATTAATGTCTAATGCAGCCTCTGCGCATGGACCAGAAATAGATAATTTAATGATTATCTCAATGGTTCTCATTTTTATAGTTCAAACCGTTACACAATTTTTGTTACACTATTTTGCTTTTAAATATAGAGGTGAAAAAGGTAGAAAGGCATTGTTCTACGCAGATAACAACACTTTAGAGTTTGTATGGACCATAATTCCTGTAATTGTTTTAGCTGGTTTAATCATCTATGGATTATTTACCTGGAATGATATAATGAATATTGACGAGGATGAAGATCCTATGGTAATTGAATTATATGCACAACAGTTTAACTGGAAAGCGAGATATGGTGGTGCGGATAATGTACTTGGTCAAGCTAACGTAAGATTAATAGATTTAGATAAAGCAAATATATTAGGTGTTGCAGAAGATGACCCTAATGCGCAAGATGATGTTATAGTATCAGAGTTACACTTACCAGTTGGTCAACCTGTATTATTTAAAATGCGTTCTCAAGATGTATTGCATTCTGCTTATATGCCTCACTTTAGAGCTCAGATGAACTGTGTACCAGGTATGGTAACTCAATTCGGTTTTACCCCAACAATTACAACTGCAGAAATGCGTGAAAACCCAGATATAGTTGATAAGGTTCAAAATATCAATGCAATTAGATCTGAAAAAAGTAAAGAGTTAGCTGCAAATGGTGAAGAGGCTCTAGATCCTTATGAATTTGATTACTTATTATTATGTAATAAGATTTGTGGGAAGTCACACTACAATATGCAAATGAAGATAATTGTAGAGACACAAGAAGAATACGATGCATGGATGAAAGAGCAAAAAACCTTTGCTAATTCATTAAACAAATAATAAAATCATTTTAAGAAATAGATAAAGAGATTATGTCAGCAACAGTAGATACACACGGTCACGACGATCACGACGTACATCATCATAAAGAAACTTTTGTAACTAAATATATATTTAGTCAAGATCATAAAATGATTGCAAAGCAGTACCTTATTACAGGTACAATAATGGGTGTTATTGGTGTTTTAATGTCAATAATGTTCCGTATGCAAATTGCATGGCCAGAAGAGCCAAATGTATTATTTGAAGCTTTATTAGGTAAATGGGCACCAGGAGGTGTTATGGATGCAGATATTTATTTAGCACTCGTAACAATACATGGTACTATAATGGTTTTCTTTGTATTAACTGCAGGTTTAAGTGGTACATTTAGTAACCTCTTAATTCCATTGCAGATTGGTGCAAGAGACATGGCATCGGGCTTTTTAAATATGGTTTCTTACTGGTTATTTTTCTTGTCTAGTGTAATAATGATTATTTCGTTATTTGTAGAAGCAGGTCCTGCAGCAGCAGGTTGGACAATCTATCCACCGCTTTCGGCATTGCCTATGGCGCAAGGAGGATCTGGTATGGGTATGACCTTATGGTTAGTATCTATGGCAATTTTTATTGCATCATCTCTACTAGGTTCATTGAACTATATTGTTACTGTAATAAACTTACGTACTAAAGGTATGTCAATGACAAGATTGCCATTAACAATTTGGGCATTCTTTGTAACGGCAGTTATTGGCGTAATTTCATTCCCAGTATTATTATCTGCAGCGCTATTATTAATAATGGATAGAAGTTTTGGAACATCATTCTTCTTATCAGATATATTTATTCAAGGCGAAGTATTACATTATCAAGGTGGTTCACCTGTATTATTTGAACACCTATTTTGGTTCTTAGGTCACCCTGAAGTATACATTGTATTATTACCAGCATTAGGTATTACCTCAGAAATTATTGCAACAAATTCACGTAAACCAATATTCGGATATCGTGCCATGGTTGCTTCAATTTTAGCAATTGCATTCTTATCTACAATTGTTTGGGGTCACCATATGTTTATTTCAGGAATGAATCCATTCTTAGGTTCTGTATTTACATTTACAACCTTATTAATTGCCATTCCTTCTGCAGTAAAAGCATTTAACTATATAACCACTCTCTGGAAAGGTAACTTACAGATGAATCCGGCCATGCTGTTTTCAATCGGGTTAGTTTCTACATTTATTACAGGTGGATTAACAGGAATTATTTTAGGGGATAGTGCGTTAGATATTAATGTACACGATACGTATTTTGTAGTAGCGCACTTCCATTTAGTAATGGGTATATCTGCTCTTTATGGAATGTTTGCAGGTATTTATCATTGGTTCCCTAGAATGTTTGGTAGAATGCTAAATAAAAACCTAGGTTATTTGCATTTCTGGGTAACAGCAATATGTGCTTATGGTGTATTCTTTCCAATGCACTTTATAGGTATGGCTGGTTTACCAAGACGTTATTATACAAACTCAAATTTCCCATTATTTGATGATACTGCAAATGCCAATGTTGTTATAACAATGTTTGCTATTGTAGGTGGTATTTTCCAATTGGTATTCTTATACAATTTCTTTAGCAGTATGTTCTTTGGTAAAAAAGCACCACAGAACCCATGGAAATCTAACACCTTAGAGTGGACGGCACCAGTAAAACATATACATGGTAACTGGCCAGGAAAAATTCCTCATGTTTACAGATGGTCTTATGATTACAGTAAGCCAGGACACGATGATGACTTTGTACCTCAGAATGTACCAATGAAAGAAGGTGAAGAGGAACTACATCATTAAATCCCTTTTAATAAATGAGATATCAATTAAAGTGATTCACAATATTAAAGCCTTTCTGAAAACAGAAAGGCTTTTTCGTTATATTTGAGTATTGAATATTAATTTAATGAGATTCCTGTTTTCAGAGAATATGCTATGAACGAAAACCTAAATCCATCTAACGATAATTTTAGTCCTGAAGAATTGGATGTCGAAAGAAAGTTAAGACCATTAACTTTTGAAGACTTTACAGGCCAAGATCAGGTATTAGAAAATTTACTGGTATTTGTTCAAGCTGCTAACCTAAGAGATGAAGCTTTGGACCATACGTTGTTTCATGGACCTCCTGGTTTAGGAAAAACTACTTTAGCTCATATTTTAGCTAATGAATTAGATGTTGGCATAAAAGTCACTTCTGGACCAGTTTTAGACAAACCAGGTGATTTAGCTGGATTACTAACTAATCTAGAGGATCGTGACGTATTATTTATTGATGAAATCCACCGTTTAAGCCCAATTGTAGAAGAGTATTTGTACTCAGCTATGGAAGACTATAAAATTGACATTATGATTGAGTCTGGCCCAAATGCCAGAACAGTTCAAATCAATTTAAATCCATTTACTTTAGTTGGTGCTACAACGCGCTCTGGTTTACTTACAGCTCCAATGCGAGCCCGTTTTGGAATAAGCAGTAGACTTCAATATTATAAAACAGATTTATTAACCACGATTGTACAACGTAGTGCATCGATATTAAATGTTCCAATTTCTATGGAAGCAGCTATTGAAATTGCCGGACGTAGCAGAGGGACACCTAGAATTGCAAATGCTTTATTGAGGAGAGTTAGAGATTTTGCGCAAATAAAAGGTGATGGTAAAATTGATATTAAAATTGCAAAGTTTTCTCTTGAAGCATTGAATGTAGATACTCATGGTTTGGATGAAATGGATAACAAAATCCTAACTACTATTATCGATAAATTTAAAGGAGGGCCTGTTGGAATAAGTACAATTGCAACAGCTGTAAGTGAGAGTACAGAAACTATAGAAGAAGTTTACGAACCCTTTTTAATACAACAAGGCTTTATAATGCGCACACCAAGAGGCCGTGAGGTAACAGAACAAGCATATAAGCATTTAGGGAAAATAAAAGGACCGACTCAAGGAGGTTTATTTTAGCCCAATTTATTATTCTGAATTCGTTTCAGAATACCATAATGATAAACAACAAAACTAAATATACAGAACTCATTAGATCCGAAGCCAAACGCCTCGGATTTTTGTCTTGTGGTATTAGTAAAGCTGAATTCTTAGAAGAAGAAGCACCTCGTCTCGAAAAATGGTTGAAGAATAATGCTCATGGCGAAATGCGTTATATGGAAAACCATTTCGATAAGCGCTTAGATCCAACGTTATTAGTAGAAGGTTCTAAAAGTGTAGTGTCCCTGCTACTGAATTATTACCCTTCTGAAATTCAAACCGAAGATTCCTATAAGCTTTCAAAATATGCTTATGGCACAGATTATCACTTCGTTATTAAAGACAAACTAAAATCATTATTACAGTTTATTCAAGATGAAATTGGTGAGGTTGGTGGCAGAGCATTTGTAGATTCAGCACCAGTTTTAGATAAAGCTTGGGCTGCAAAATCGGGTTTAGGTTGGATTGGGAAACATTCCAATTTACTAACCCAACAAGTCGGTTCTTTCTATTTCATTGCAGAATTAATTATTGATCTAGAATTAGATTACGATTATCCAGTAACTGACCATTGTGGCACGTGCACAGCCTGTATTGATGCGTGCCCAACAGAAGCCATAACGGAACCTTATGTGGTTGATGGTAGCAAATGTATTTCGTATTTCACCATAGAACTCAAAGAAAACATACCAACAGAATTTAATGGAAAATTTGATGATTGGATGTTCGGTTGTGATGTGTGTCAAGATGTTTGCCCCTGGAATCGCTTTTCTAAATCGCATAGTGAACCTTTATTCAATCCACATCCAGATTTATTATCCATGACCAAAAAAGACTGGGAAGAAATTACAGAAGATACGTTTAGAAAAGTGTTTAAAAAATCAGCAGTAAAGCGTACAAAGTTTTCTGGGTTGAAGCGGAATATTGATTTTATTAAAGACTAGTTTTTTGTTGAACCTCTTTTAATAAGCTTTGTTTCTAATTCTATAGTTTTTAATTTTATAGGTGAATTTTGTTTTCTGTTTTTAATCTCCTTATATAAAAGTTTAAAGGCTTCTTTACCCATTTCATATCCAGGTTGGTTGATTGTGGTTAAAGTAGGTGATATAACAGAAGACATAAACCAATTACTAAAACCAACGACAGAAATATCCTCAGGGATCTTAATTCCTAATTTGTTAAATTCAGTAATAGCACCAATAGCCACCATATCTGTATTAATAAAAATACCATCTACATCTGTATGGTCGTTTAACAATTTTCTCGCACTCTCTTTACCTTCTTCAAAGCTATTGTCACCACATTCACAGATATAGACTAAAGATGGATCATAAGGCAAACCGTTATCTGTTAGAGCTTTTTTATAACCTAAAAAACGATCAATTGAATTTTGTGGTAAAAGTGGCCCTCTAAAGTGTGCAATACGCTTACAGCCAGTGTCAATTAAATGCTGTGTAGCCGTATAAGCTGCTTTACGATCATTAATTATAACCTTAGAACAATTAACGATTTTTGCAATTTTGTCAAACATTACCAGAGGTAAGTCTTGTGAAATTAAATCATTAAGGTGTTTAAAATTACCAGTTCCATTAGCAAGAGAAATAAGGATGCCATCTACTCTTTTGCTTAATAATAAATCAATTTGTTTCTTTTCAAGTTCATAAGATTCATTGGATTGAAGAATTATAACCAGATAACCTTTTTTTTCAGCTCTAGCAATAATTCCCTTAATTACACTTGAAAAAAAATGATGTACAACTTCAGGAATTATAAGACCTATTGTTTTTGATTCTTTAGTTCTGAGATTAACTGCAAATGCATTTGGTTTGTAGTTGAGAAGATCTACAGTTTCCTTTACCAAGCGTTTAGTCTTTTTACTAACATCTGGGTAATCTTTTAGGGCTTTTGAAACTGTTGAAACAGACATATTTAATGTTTCAGCAATTTGTTTTAGGGTTACGGGTTTCATAATAGAAGAAAAATAATAGCAAATATAATAAAATCGAAAACGTTTTCGGTGAAACGAAAACGTTTTCGATGAGAATTCTTTATTTTTTTTTACACATAAATATAAATTTGACAAATATTAAGCTAATAAAATACTAATTAAACAACTTGATGAAATGAAATCAATAAACAACAAAATGTATTTGCTATTACTGTTTACAATGATAACAGTGGTGGTTTCTGCGCAAAGCAGTATCTCAGGTATCGTTAAAGATACTGAAGGTATGACTCTTCCTGGTGTAAATGTAATTTTAGAAGGTACATCAAAAGGTGCTGTATCTGATATGGATGGAAATTATATAATTTCTAATGTAGAAAACGGAACTTATACAATAATAGGTTCATATTTAGGATTTAAAACATTTAAAAAATCTATTACAATTGATGGTAGTGACATTACTGTTGATATTACTATGGCGGAGGATGCGGAATCATTAGATCAGGTGGTGATAACAGGTGTTGTAAACCCAAAATCTAAACTAGAGTCGAGTGTCTCTGTTTCCACAATAGACGCTAAACTAATCGAACAAGCTGCGCCAAGAAGTGCTGGTGAACTTTTTAGAAATGTTCCAGGTATTCGTGCAGAATCATCAGGTGGTGAAGGTAATGCCAATTTTAATGTGCGTGGTGTACCAGTTTCTTCTGGTGGTTCAAGATATTTTCAAATTCAAGAAGATGGTTTACCATTAAATTTATTTGGTGATACATCTTTTGGAAATTCTGATAATTTTTTAAGAATAGACTCAAATATAGCAAGAGTTGAAGCTATAAGAGGTGGTTCTGCATCTACGCAAACTTCAAATGGTCCTGCAGGTATTATCAACATGATTAGTAAAACTGGTTCTACAGAAGGTGGTTCTATAGCGACTACATTTGGAGTGGATTACCAGACAAGCAGATTAGATTTTGAATATGGTACACCATTAGGTAATGGTTTGTCTTATCATATTGGTGGATTTATGAGAAATGGTGAAGGACCAAGAGAAATTGGTTACCAAGGAAATAAAGGTGGACAATTTAAAGCAAATATTACTAAACGATTTGAAAGTGGTTATGTACGTGTGTATACCAAATTTTTAAATGACAAATCAGTAATGTATTTACCAATGCCAATGCTATTAGAGGGTGATAATGACGATCCTACATATTCTAACTTACCTGGATTTGATATAACATCAGATGCTGTGCAATCAGCATATTTACAGCAAAGTGCAGGTACATCTCCATTTACTGGTGAAAATCATACTAATGATGTTAGGAATGGTAATAACCCAATATCAAAATCAATTGGTGCTGAATTCTCGTTTACATTACCTAACGATTGGACGTTAACAGGTAAAGCAAGATATTCTAATAATAGTGGTCAATGGGTTGCTCCATTTACAGCTGCTGTTGGTACAGTTGCAGATATCGAGGCAACTGCCAGAGATGCTGCAGGTGCTGGTGCAGAACCATTAGTTTATGCAGATGGTGCTAGAGAAGCTTTTAATCCATCAAATGGATTAGCACAAATTATACATATGTTCGATGTAACTGTAGATGATTTAAGTAACTTTTTTAGTGACGTAAAAGTGTCTAAAAAAATTGGCGATAATGTTGGTGTTACTGCTGGTTTATTTACTGCAACACAAAATACTAAAATAGGATGGCAATGGAGCTCTTTTCTTTCTGAAGTTAAAGGAGGAGGAGATGCAAGGTTAGCTGATTTTGATGGTTTCTCAAGAAATGGTCAATATTCTTATGGTACACCAGTTTGGGGTAACTGTTGTCAACGTAAGTATAATACTGTGCATACAGTGAATTCACCGTATGTTGGTATAGATGCTGACATTAATGACAAGTTAAACTTTGATGGAAGTGTGCGTTTTGAGAATGTTAAGGTTAATGGTAATATCGCGGCAGGTCCAACTAGTACTGATTCTTACGATTACAATGGTGATGGTGTTATACAAGGTATTGAGCAAGTTGTACCAATCGTATCAGGTGCAGATGGACAAATCGTTAATGATGATTACAACTTTGTATCATATTCTGCTGGTTTAAATTATAAAATAGATGATGGTTCTGCAGTATTTGCAAGATATAGTGCAGGTGCTTCAGGTAGAGCTGCAGATAGAAATACTTATGGAACAGATGGTAAAGGTGATGTTCAATTTGATGAACTTTCTCAACTAGAAGTTGGTTACAAGAAAAGACTTAAAAATGGTGTCCTTAATCTAACAGGTTTTATGAGTAACACTGAAGAAGGAATTAGTAATGAATTAAATAGAACTGTTGGTAACCCATTTAAAGCATTGGGTATCGAAGCAGAAACAGCTTTAGCTTTTGGTGAGAACTTCTATGTAAACGGTTCTTTAACTTGGACAAAAGCAGAAATTGATGGTGGAGCTAATAAAGGTAATACACCAAGAAGACAAGCGGATTTTGTTTATAATTTTTCGCCTTCTTATAATTTCGGTGCAGATAGCAGACATTCAGTAGCATTAAGTGTTTTAGGAACATCTAAATCTTATGCTCAAGATGATAATGATTTAGTTATGCCAGGATATGCATATTTTAATTTAATTGGAAGAGCTGGTTTAACTGAAGGACTTTCTTTAGTGTTAAGTGTAAACAATTTATTTGACACTGTAGGTATTACTGAGGTTGAAGGAAATGGTGATGGTGCTTTCGGTAGTAATAGATTAGTAAGAGCAAGATCTATTAGTGGTCGTTCTTCAACATTATCTTTACAATATAAATTTTAAGAAAAGAATTTATTATTTGAGTTAATAATAATTTTTAAGTTTGATTGATTGGTAAAAAAGAGTCAGTGCTAAATATTTATCACTGGCTCTTTTCTTAAAACGACTAATTGAGGGTATCAAATTAACAACAATTTTTAAAATAAATCAGAACTATGTTAAAGACAAAACCTAAATTAAGCTTCTGGCAAATACTCAATATGAATGTTGGGTTTTTCGGAATTCAGTATAGCTTTGGTCTACAACAAAGTGCTGTAACACCAATTTATGATTTCTTAGGTGCTAGTCCAGATCAAATTCCGATATTACATCTCGCTGGGCCAGTTACAGGATTATTAGTTCAACCTATTATTGGTGCTTTAAGTGATAAAACATGGAGTCCAAAATTCGGAAGAAGAAAGCCATTTTTCTTAATTGGAGCAATTTTATGTAGTTTAACTCTATTAGCTTTCCCGTTTAGTAGTAGTTTATGGATGGCTGCTGGTTTACTCTGGATTTTAGATGCAGGTAATAATACAGCAATGGAACCTTACAGAGCTCTTATTGCAGATAATCTAGATGATGAGCAACAACCTTTAGGTTTTCAAATGCAAAGCTTCTTTACTGGTTTGGGGCAAGTTTTAGCTAATTTATCATTGTTTATCTTTCCTATGATTTTTATAGGAATGACTGGGTCATTACCAACTTGGGTATATGCTTCCTTTTTCTTAGGAGCGTTTTGTTCTATAGCTTCAATATTATGGAGTATTAGTAAAACAAAAGAAATTCCACCAACTGATGAAGAGTTGGCAAAATTAAAAAGTGAAAAACGAAGTGTTTTAGGGCCCTTGATAGAAATTTTTGCCGCCATAAAAGATATGCCAAAAGTAATGTGGCAGTTAGCATTGGTATATTTATTTCAATGGTATGCTTTATTCTGTTACTGGCAAAATTCATCAAAAAGTGTTGCCCTTTCTGTTTGGAATGCAACACCTGATAATAAAGAAGCTTATAGTGAGGCAGTAAGCTGGACAGGTCTCGTTAACGGTTGGTACAATGTGGTTACTTTTTTGGTAGCATTTGCTTTAGTTGGCTTTGCGAAAAAGTACAGTGCAAAAAGGGTGCATGCCTTTTGTTTACTTATAGCTGCAATAGGTTTTTTAGCTTTCCCTCATATAGAAAACAAAAACTTATTATTTTTTGCAATAACAGGTTTTGGTATTGGATGGGCAAGTATGATGGGTATACCATATTTGTTGGTAGTTTCCGAAATTCCAAAAGAAAGGTATGGAGTATATATGGGAATTATTAATATGATGATTGTTGTACCAATGATTTTGCAAACTGTATCATTCGGTTATATTTTAAAACATTTTTTAAATAATGATCCACGTCAAGCTATAACATTTGCTGGAGTACTTTTAATCATTAGCGCCGTTTTGACGATGCTTATTAAGAATAAAAAAACATCAGATACTATTATACCACCATCAACAAGTCACTAAAAATCTAATCTAAATTTATTATGAAAAACATAGACATTCTATGTGTAGGCGAAGTCCTAATAGATTTTATCGGACATCAAAAAGATGTTCAAATTAATAATACGAGAGATTATCATAGGTATTTAGGAGGTTCACCTACTAATGTGGCCATGAATTCGGCAAGGTTAGGATTAAATTCTAAAATGGTAGCCAGTGTTGGCGATGATGGTTTTGGCGAATACATCTTTGAACGATTAAATGAAGTTAATGTAAATACACAATCCATTTCTAAAATAGAGAAAAAACCAACTAGTGTAATCTTTGTTTCTAGAACTCAAAATACACCAGAATTTATACCTTATCGCGAGGCGGATTATTTTATTTTAGAAGATCAAATTTCTAGGGAGCTATTAAAATATACTAATATTTTTCATACTACATGCTTTGCTCTTAGTAAAAACCCTGCTCAATCAACTATATTGACAAAAGCTGAAGAAGCTTTTAACTTAGGCTGTCAGTTAAGTATTGATATTAATTATGCCGATGAGCTTTGGGACGATAAAGAGGAAGCGCTAAGAGTAATTTCAGCGTATTGCAAATTTAATCCATTAATTAAAATTAGTGAGGACGATATGCTTAGGCTTTTTGAGCGCAAATTACCACACAATGAAATTTTTGAATTTTTTCATAACGAAGGAGTCGACACAATATGTTTAACATTGGGTAGTAAAGGTGTTAAATTAGCTCAAAAAAATAAAGAAACTATACAATTACCAGCCATAAAAGTAGATAATGTAATGGATGCCACTGGCGCTGGTGATGCATTTTGGTCTGGATTCTTATTCGCTTACATTAAAGAAAAGCCTAGTAAGGAATGTCTAGAGGTTGCTTTGCAATTGGCGGCCCTAAAACTTCAAAACGTTGGAAGACTACCAGATAACATCGATATTTTATCTAAACTTTTATAGTAATTATTTACTAAGAATCTAAAAAATGAGCCATATGATTTCAAATGGTGTAATGCTAAATGCATATCCAGATAGTATTGGTAACAAATTAAGCGATACAATTAAAATGCTTAAAATGCCCGAGTTTAAAGATGCATTTTCTTTATTCTATGTACTACCTACTTTTTTCAATAGTGATTTAGACAGAGGTTTTTCTGTAATTGACTATAACCTTAATAAAGAATTAGTTTCAGAAGAAGATTTAATGGCATTGAATGAGCTAAATATTATGCTAAAGTTTGATATAGTATTAAATCATTTATCTGTTGCTTCACCTCAGTTTAAAGATTTATTACAGCATGGAGAAGACTCTAAATACAAAGACTTTTTTATTAACTGGAATACCTTTTGGGAAGGTAACGGGACAAAAAATGAAGATGGAATTATAATCCCCAAAGAAGAATTTCTCAATAAGTTATTCATGAGAAAATCAGGCTTACCTATTTTAAAAGTACCTTTTCCAGATGGGTCTAAACAACCGTATTGGAATACTTTTTATCAGCAAATTACTTACAATAAAATTTCTGAAGCTGATTTAAATAGTATTAAAGAATTAAATAATGTCGACAAAACAATAATAGTAGAACAGGTTAATAAGGCTATAGAGCAAAATAAAGATTTTAGTTCTATAGACTTTAAGAATTTCAATCATTTAAAACACGAAATACAAAACGTAGTAGACCGCAACTGCACCTATTTGGGTCAGATGGATGTTAATGCAAATTCTGAATTGGTTTGGGATTTTTATGAAGAAACACTAGCTAAGGTAAAGCGTTTTGGGTGTAAAATTTTGAGATTAGATGCCTTTGCATATTTGCATAAAGAAGTTGGACAATCTAACTTTTTCAATAAGCCAGGTACTTGGGAACATTTAGAGCGCATTAACCAAATTGCCAAAAAAAATGAATTAATACTCTTGCCAGAAATCCATGCAGAATATGGGTTAGATTTACACGATGAGGTTGCCGAGAAAGGTTACCAAATATATGATTTTTTCTTGCCAGGATTAGTTATTCATACGCTAGAAAAAGGTAAAAATAAAGCCTTGATAAAGTGGGCCAAAGAAATAATTGATAAAGATTACAAGACTGTAAACATGTTAGGGTGCCACGATGGAATTCCTGTTTTAGATTTAAAAGGGAAAGAAGTTAATGGTACATATAACAAAGGCTTATTAGAAGATGAAGAGATAGAAGATATAATGAATGCGATTATGGATCGTGGAGGTAGAGTAAAAAATTTATATGACCCTTCTGGTAAAAAGATTTCTTACTATCAAGTTAATGCCACATTCTTTAGCGCATTAGGTGAAAATGAACAAAAATTATTATTATCTCGAGCTATTCAGTTATTTATGCCAGGTATTCCGCAAATATGGTATCTAGATATTTTTGCTGGAAAAAACGATTATGAGGCTGCAGACGAAGCTGGTAGTGGAGGACATAAAGAAATTAATAGAACGACATTATCTCTAGATACTATTAAAAAGGGGCTTAAAACTGATATTGTTAATAATCAGCTAAAGTTAATTCGGTTAAGAAATACTTCAAAAGCATTTTTAGGTAATATAAAAATCAATGAATCTTTAGAAAATGAAATTGATGTAGTTTGGAAAAACAACGGACATATGGCGCAATTAAATGCAAACCTTAAGACTTACAAGTTTACCGTTACCTATAAAAATGAATTGGAAAATAAAGTGCTAAGTTTTTAGCTTTACTTAAAGCTAAAACCCATAGAATATTTAAAGGCAAAGTTATCACTGGATTTTTCTAGATGATGATATCCATAACGGTAAAAGGCACCAACTCCAATTCCAAAATAACCTAATTCCATAAGAGGTATTTTAATAAGGTTTTGAAGCTCTAAACCGGTTTCAAGAAAAATGTTTTCTTTGGTTTTAAAAGCTATACTTTGATGAGATGAAGCATTATCTAAACGACCAACTCCAAAGTTGTTGTGCAATAAAACATCTGGCTGAAGATAACCTTTGTTATTAAACAATCTTCCAAAATTATGTGTAGTAAATAGATGCGCATATTTGTCTGACAAAAACTCATAAGGCACAGCTGTTTGAAAATAATTTCGAACAACAAAAGGAATATCTTTATCGTAAGTGCCTTCTCCAGTAAACAATAATCCGTAAGGGAGTGTACTATCTATATAACCTAAATCTAAACGGTAAGTTGTTTTACCAAGTCCTTTGGTATTAAAACTATGGTCTAACGTAAATCGTAATTTGTTATATCTAAAATCACTGTCAAAAGTTCCGTTTAATCCTTTCGAATAAATAAGGTTGAACACAGGTGCATCATTAGGCATTCTGGTTGTGATACCAAAGTTGTTAACCAGCTTTTCTTTTACGTGGTAACCAATACCCAGATTTATTTCAGAGTTTGTATAATTGGTAATTGAAGAGCCATTATACACAAATTGATAATCATAAAGCGGAGTAACTTTGGCCGTATTAAAGCCTAAAGACCAATTTATATTTCTGTAGAGTTTCATGTTGGTATTAATACTGTAGGCTTCAATGCCATCCATTTGGCTAGCAATCCAGTTGCGCTGTACAAAGGGGTTTTCAACGCTATTACCAGAGAATTTACCTGTTTCGCGTAAATCGTTTACATATTTTAGCTGAATAGAAATATCCTTTTTTCCTGGAACTTCAATTAAAAGATCTCCACCATATTTCCAGGCTTTATCTTTAAAACCGTAAGCCGCATAACCACCAATGGAGACATCTTTAAAAATATCGTCATTTGTATACAAACCCAACCCGATTCTATTTCCTTCGTATTTATTATATCGTAGTAGTTGATTTATATCCACATCAACATATTTAAAAGGAATACGTCCTTTAAGCAGACTAGGTAATAAGTTAAAAATCTTATCTATTTTTATTTTCTCACCTAAACTATCTATAAAAGCATAAGTTCTTTTTTCTCTAAAGTCTAAGGTGTCTCTTCTGTTTAGTGACCAAAAGTCATCGCCTTTAGAGCTCGCTCCTTTAGGTAATGTTACAGAAAAAAATGGAAAATCTTTTTTAGATAATGATGCATTAGGTTTAATTTCCGACAAATAGCTTTTACCGACATACTTAGCGCTTCCAAAACCTTCTCCTACATTAATTTCAAAATTTAATTGTTCAGGAAACCAATACGAATTTTCAATGTAATTGTATTTCTGCTGAATGGTAACATTAATTTTTCCAGAATTAAATGTCGTAGCATCCACGCTTTGTACAGCATATTTATTAGAATTGATTTGTAGAAAGCCTTTTAAACCTTCAAAATTTCTGTTGCTTTTCGGTTCAAAGGAAATTACGAAAACAGTATCATTGCCTTTAATATATTCTTCTTTAAGCCTAAATTTATATTTACGTGTACTACCTTTAGAAATAGGGTTCAGGTAATTCGTTTCAAACAATGAAATATGTTCTTCATAAAAAGAAAATGGCTGAAAAGCATTCGCTAACATGGCGAATTGAGGGTTTTTAAATCCGGATGATCTTGTTGCTATAACACTGTCTTCAGAGAATCTTGGTTTTAGATATTTATGTTTGGCAATGGTCTCTGTGATAAAAAAATAAGAACCTTTCATAATACTATCGAGTTTTTCTCTAATAGTATCCCTTTCCTTTTTTTGGTTTCCAGTTGTTATAATAATCTTGTCGTAAGATTTGTAGGTATACGAGTTTAAATTTTCAGGATTATTAAGATCTTTACTAGCAACAGCCAATCTAATAATACGATGTGCAGGATTTTCGCCATCAATTACAACTTCATCTAACTCGCTAACTTTAGATTTTAACCTAATAAATTGAGATGTGATTTTATTTAACCTTAAGGTTTTGGTTTCATAACCAACATAACTAATAGTTATTATTTCAATATCACGAGGTATATAAAAAACTCCATCAATATCTGTAGATGTCCCTTTATAATCGACCTCACTAAACAATACATTAGCGAAAGGGATAACATTTTCTGTTGTATCATCGATAAGTGTGAATTTTTTATGGGATTGACCATGAATATTTAAACTCAATAAAAGCAAAGGAAATAAAAAGAAATATTTCATTGAAGGGATGTGTTATAAGTTACTAAATAACGGAATTTTTTTAAATCAATTAGATATTTATAACAAACGTTCAAATACTTATCTTTGCGTCTTAATCCATTCAGATTATGAGTAAACAAAGTAAACGTATTGAGGCTTTAGTATATCATGCAAAGCCAACTCCAGGAAAGATAAAAGTAGTACCAACAAAAAAGTATGCGTCGCAACGCGATTTGTCCTTAGCCTACTCACCTGGTGTGGCAGAGCCATGTTTAGAAATCGAAAAAGATGTTGAAAATGTATATAAATATACCGCTAAAGGTAATTTGGTTGCTGTAATATCTAATGGAACAGCGGTTTTAGGGCTAGGAAATATTGGTCCAGAAGCTTCTAAGCCTGTTATGGAAGGTAAGGGCTTACTCTTTAAAATATTTGCAGATATAGATGTTTTTGATATCGAAGTGGATACAGAAAACATTGAAGAATTTATTGCAACAGTTAAGAATATAGCACCAACTTTTGGTGGTATTAATCTCGAAGATATAAAAGCACCAGAAGCGTTTGAAATTGAACGTCGCTTAAAGGAAGAGTTAGACATTCCTGTAATGCACGATGATCAACATGGTACAGCAATAATATCTGCTGCGGCATTAATAAATGCTCTCGAGATTGCGGAAAAAAAGATTGAGGATGTAAAAATTGTTGTAAGTGGTGCTGGTGCAGCTGCTATATCATGTACAAGATTATACCAAGCATGTGGTGCACTTAGAGAGAACATCGTAATGTTAGATAGCAAAGGTGTTATTAGAGAGAATAGAGATAATCTTACATCTCAAAAAGCTGAATTTGCTACACATCGCAAAATTGATACGTTAGCTGAAGCTATGGAAAATGCAGATGTGTTTATAGGTTTATCTCAACCTAATATAGTATCACCAGAGATGCTAAAATCAATGGCTGTAAACCCTATAGTATTTGCGATGGCAAATCCGGTTCCAGAAATTAACTACCAATTAGCAATAGATACTAGAGATGATATAATTATGGCAACTGGCCGAAGTGATCATCCTAATCAAGTAAATAATGTTTTAGGCTTTCCGTTTATTTTTAGAGGTGCATTAGATGTAAGAGCAACTAAAATTAACGAAGCTATGAAAATGGCTGCTGTTAAGGCTTTATCTAAATTAGCAAAAGAGCCAGTGCCAGAACAAGTTAATATTGCTTATGCAGAAACACGTCTTACTTTTGGTAAAGATTATATCATTCCAAAGCCATTTGATCCAAGATTAATTGCAGAAGTTCCGCCAGCTGTTGCTAAAGCTGCAATGGAAAGTGGTGTCGCCAAAGAACCTATTGAAGATTGGGATCGTTATAAAAATTCTTTACTCGAACGTTTAGGGTCAGATAATAAGCTTGTTCGTATGCTATTGAGTAGAGCAAAAACGAATCCTAAACGTGTAGTTTTTGCTGAAGCAGACCAATTAGATGTATTAAAAGCGGCACAAATTGCTTACGATGAAGGTGTTGCTCATCCTATTCTTTTGGGTAGAAAAGAAACCATTATTGAACTCATGGAAGAGATTGAGTTTGATGCTGATGTGCCAATTATAGACCCTAAATCAGACGAAGAATTAGAACGAAAAAACCGTTATGCTAAAGCATATTGGGAAAAACGTAAACGACAAGGAGTTACAATATATTCTGCAGAAAAGAAAATGAGAGAGCGTAATTATTATGCTGCAATGATGGTAAATGTAGGTGACGCAGATACCTTGATAACAGGATATTCACGCAATTATCCTTCAGTTGTAAAGCCTATGTTAGAATTAATAGGTATGGCTCCAGGGGTTTCTAGAGTAGCCACTACCAATGTAATGATGACACAGAGAGGACCAATGTTTTTAAGTGATACATCTATAAACATTAACCCAACTGCTAAAGATTTAGCAAGAATAGCACGTATGACATCTAGAGTTACTAAAATGTTTGGTATAGATCCTGTAACAGCTATGATATCGTATTCAAATTTTGGATCATCAGAAAATCCTCGTGCAGAAAAAGTAAAAGAAGCTGTATTGTATTTACATAAAGCGTATCCTGATATGATTGTAGATGGTGAGGTACAAGCAGATTTTGCTTTAAATTCTAAAATGCTTCAAGACATTTTTCCGTTTTCAAAATTGGCAGGTAGAAAAGTGAATACGCTTATTTTTCCAAATTTAGATTCAGCAAATATTACGTATAAATTGTTGAAGGAACTCAATAAAGCAGAATCAATTGGTCCAATTATGATGGGTATGGCAAAGCCAGTTCATATATTACAATTAGGTGCAAGTGTAGATGAAATTGTAAACATGACAGCTATTTCGGTTATCGATGCACAAGAGCGTGAAAAAAAACAGCAGAAATAGTTGTTTTCTTGGGCTTTATGAAGCCTTTGTAATGAAAATAATTTTATTACATTTGAAACATTAACCTATAGTAATAAATGATTACACACTTAGAGGGCAAACTTGTAGAAAAAAATCCGACGGATGTTGTTATAGATTGCAATGGTGTAGGATACTTTATTAATATTTCACTTCATACGTTTTCGCAAATTCCAGACAGAGAAAACTTGAAACTATATACGTATCTTCAAGTAAGAGAAGATTCACATAGCCTTTATGGGTTTTCTTCAAAAGCTGAACGCGAAATATTCAAATTATTAATATCTGTTAGTGGTATTGGTGCTAATACAGCACGTACCATGTTATCTTCTTTAACACCAGAACAAGTAAAAGAAGGTATAGCTAGTGGTGATGTGGCTTTAATACAAAGTGTAAAGGGAATTGGTGCAAAAACAGCACAAAGAGTCATTATAGATTTAAAAGATAAAGTGTTAAAAGTCTATGGTATTGACGAACTTTCTTTAATACCAAACAATACACACAAAGATGAGGCGTTATCTGCTTTAGATGTTTTAGGTTTTAACAAAAAACAATCAGAAAAAGTGGTTGATAGAATTTTGAAAACACAACCAGATGCCCTTGTAGAGCAAATTATTAAAGAAGCTCTAAAAAACTTATAATGCAATTGAATATAACTAACAATACGCAACTCAACTCCTTTAGTTTTTTATACTTATTGGCTTTTATGATGCTAATGAGTGCTACTGTTGGTGCGCAAGAAACAGAGCAAGCGCAAGACTCTACAAAAACAACATTTGCCTTTGGTAAGCTAAATATGCCAAATCCCAATAGCATTGTTTCAAAATATACTTACGATCCTATTTTAGATCGTTATATCTATACAGAAAAAATAGGAAATTTTAATATCAATTACCCCTTAATTTTAACACCAAAAGAGTTTCGTAAACTCGTGTTGGAGGAACAATTAAAAGAATATTATAAGAGAATGGCTGATGCTGCTTCCGGAAAAAAAGAAGGAACAGAAGAGGATCAGAAAAATTTGTTACCAGAGTTTTATGTCAATTCAGGATTGTTTGAAACTATATTTGGAGGTAATACCATAAATGTAGTCCCTCAAGGTTCGGTAGATGTTGACTTAGGTGTTTTATTCTCTAAACAAGATAACCCTACGTTTTCTCCAAGAAACAGAACTAATTTCACCTTTGATTTTGATCAAAGAATTGGTTTAAGTCTATTAGGAAAAGTAGGTACAAGACTTCAAGTAACCGCGAATTACGACACAGAAGCGTCATTAGATTTTCAACAACTTGTTAAGTTAGAGTACACACCAACTGAGGACGATATTATACGTAAGATTGAAGTTGGTAACGTTAATATGCCATTAAATAGTTCGTTAATTACTGGTGCACAAAGTTTATTTGGTGTTAAAACAGAATTACAATTTGGTAAAACTAGAGTTACTGCTGTGTTTTCTGAGCAGCAATCACAGTCTAAATCTGTTGTTGCACAAGGTGGTGGTACATTAGAGGAATTTGAGTTTTTTGCAAGAGACTATGATGAAAATAGACACTTCTATCTAGCGCAATATTTTAGGGATAATTATGATAAAGCCTTATTACAATATCCATATATAGATAATAGAGGGCTACAAATTACCAGAGTAGAAGTTTGGGTAACTAATAGAAATAACCAAACCGAAAATGTTAGAAATATTGTAGCATTTCAGGATTTAGGTGAGTCCGAAGCTGAGAATATTGGATTAAACCCTTTACCAGCAGGCTTTGTAAATAATCCAGGAGCACTTCCAAATAATGAAAATAATGATTTTGATCCTACTAATATAGGCGGTCCAGGATCTCTTTTAACTGAAGCCGTTAGAGATGTTACCATAGTTGAGACCGGAATTAATGTTCCTGTAAATGAAGGTTTTGATTATGGGAAACTTGAAGCAGCAAGAAAATTAACTGAAGGTCAAGAATATGTTTTAAACTCAGAGTTAGGATATATTTCGCTTAATCAAAGATTACTTAATGATGAGGTTTTAGCGGTTGCGTTTCAATATACACTTGGAGGCGAAGTTTATCAAGTTGGAGAATTTGCAAATGATGGTGTTAATTCATCATCAACCCTTTCAGATGAAGATTTGGATGGTATTCCAGATATTGCAGATGTGGATGTAGATGGTGACGGAACTGATGATAATGGTACAGATACTGATGGTGACGGTATTAATGACCAAACAGATGCTGATGTAGATGGTGATGGCACTATTGATAATGGTCAAGACACTAATGTTGATGGAATAAATGATAGTTTTGTTCTTTCAACCGGTACTCCTCAAAGTTTAGTCTTAAAAATGTTGAAAAGTGCAGTGACATCTGTAGAGCAACCAATTTGGGATTTAATGATGAAGAATATTTATGACACTGGTGCTTATCAGTTGAGTCAAGAAGACTTTAAGTTAAACATTTTTTATACCGAAGCATCACCAGTTAATTTTATTAGACCAGTAGAAGGTACTACTTTTCCGCCTTTTGATAATAACACACCTGCAAATACTGCAGATGATACTGAAATAAATGAAACTACCTTAATACGCTTATTTCATTTAGATAAATTGAATTTTAATAATGATCCACAAGAGGGTGGAGATGGTTTCTTTGATTATGTAGAAGGAATGACTGTACTATCTCAAAATGGAAAAATTATATTTACTAAAGCGGAGCCTTTTGGTCGGTATTTATTCGATGTGTTAGATGATGATGGTAACCCAGGTAACAATGCTACCGATTACGAGCAAGATATTTATACCAACCCTAACCAAGAAAAGTATGTTTACGATTTACTATATAAATCAACAAAAACACAAGCTTTAGATGAGGTAAAAAAGAATAAATTTCAAATTAAAGGACGTTTTAAAAGTAGTGGTTCTGGTGGAGGTATACCTCTTGGAGCATTTAATGTGCCTAGAGGTTCTGTAAAAGTTACTGCTGGAGGACGCGTGCTTGTTGAGGGTATTGATTATCAGGTTAATTACCAAATAGGTCGTGTAGAGATTTTGGATGAAGCATTAAAAGCATCTAATACTCCAATTAATGTTTCAGTAGAGAATAATGCGGTTTTTGGACAACAAACTAAGCGTTTTACTGGTATAAATATAGAGCACCAATTCAATGAAAATTTTGTCTTAGGTGCTACCTTATTAAACTTAAATGAACGACCAATAACTCAGAAAGCAAATTATAATTCCGAGCCTATTAATAATACCATTTTTGGTTTTAATGGTAACTATTCAACTGAAGTGCCATTTTTAACACGTTTGGCTAATAAATTACCGAATATAGATACAGATGTTCCATCTAACCTTTCAGTGAGAGGTGAATTTGCTTATCTATTGCCCGGAGCACCAAAAGGCGCCGATTTTGACGGGGAAGCCACAGCGTATATAGATGATTTTGAAGGCACGCAAGGGGCAATAGACTTATTGAGTCCATTGTCTTGGACGTTGTCTAGTCGTCCTAAAGATTTACCAGCTACAATTCCTGGAAATGAAGATCCTGGTATAGAAAATGGTTATGGCAGAGCATTTTTAAACTGGTACACCATTGACCCTATATTTTTTAGTAATCAGCGTCCAAATGGTATTACAGACGACGATGTTTCAAATTTATATACCAGACGTGTATTTATTGAAGAGATTTTCCCTCAGGTAGATGTTGTACAAGGACAAACATCAGTTATTAATACACTAGATTTATCATATTACCCAACAGAGCGTGGACCTTATAATTTCGATCCTAATGCGGCTAACGGAGCAGCCTTAAACCCAAATGAAACTTGGGCAGGTATCACAAGGCAAATTACTTCTACCGATTTTGAGCAAGCCAATGTTGAGTATATAGAATTTTGGGTACAAGATCCATTTTTAGATAATCCAACGAGCCAAGGCGGAAAGTTATTATTAAACTTAGGTAATATTTCTGAAGATATACTGAAAGATGGTAAAAAGCAATATGAAAACGGCTTACCAGAAGATGGTGATATTTCAACATTAAATCCAACTGCGTTTGGTGGTGTTGTTCCTCAAAATCAATCATTAATATATACGTTTGGAACTACTGGAGCAGAACGTGCAAATCAAGATGTTGGTTTTGATGGATATGACGATGCAGAAGAACTTGCACAATTTGGCGCCCAATTTGGTGAAGATCCTTCTAAGGATAATTACAGATACTATTTAAATACAGATGGTAATATTCCAGAGCGTTATAAAAATTATAATGGTGTAGATGGAAATACACCTGATGTATTTACCGATACCAATAGAGGTTCTACAACACAACCAGATGTGGAGGATATCAATAGAGATAATACAATGAATACTATTGATAGTTATTATGAATATGAAGTTGATATGAATCCATCTAACTTAAATATCAATAACCCTCAAATTAATGATGTAAAAGTAAGAACAGTAACACTGCCAAACGGTGACCAAAGAGATGTTACATGGTATCAATATAGATTACCAATAAATGAGCCTACAAGCGCCATAGGTGGCATTACGGATATTAGGTCTATTCGCTTTGCACGATTATACTTGAGAGAGTTTACAGAAAATACGATTTTACGTTTTGCAACCTTAGATTTAGTGCGTAGTGATTGGAGACGTTATACACTAGATTTAGATAATGATCCTACAAATAATAGTGCAGATGCAGAGTTTAACGTAGGTATAATTGGAGTGCAAGAAAATGATGGAGATTATGTAATTCCACCAGGTGTAAGACGAGAAGAATTAAATAATAACAATACAGTTGTTAGACAGAACGAACAATCTTTAGTATTACAAGCCTGTGAATTAGAACCTGAAGATTCTCGTGGTGTATTTAAAAATATTAGTGTAGATATGCGTCAGTATAAAAACTTACGTATGTTTTTACATGCAGAACCACAAGAAGGGCAATCTCTTGCGGAAGGAGAGTTGATTGCTTTTATAAGAATGGGTAATGATTTAACACAAAACTTCTATCAAATAGAAGTGCCATTGTTGCCATCAGATTTGGCTGAAGGTAGT
This sequence comes from Winogradskyella echinorum, assembly GCF_014297365.1. GTDB lineage: Bacteria > Bacteroidota > Bacteroidia > Flavobacteriales > Flavobacteriaceae > Winogradskyella > Winogradskyella echinorum. The sequence continues at coordinate 1,597,895 of NZ_JACOQD010000001.1, forward strand.
CTTGAAGAGCGTATTTGGCCCGAGGTTAATGAGATAAATATTCCATTAGAGGTTTTTCAGCAAATAAAATCTAAAGGTATTTTTGACCAATCATTGTCTAATGACGATCCAACATTCTATGATGTCATAGGTGGTGAACTCAATGAGAATCCTGTTTCAGAATTTTCACCTTTACCTACTGGTCAACAACGTGTAGCTATAAAAGGAAATCCAAATTACGGAGACATAAGAGTACTTATGGTAGGTCTTAAAAACTCTGGTTCTACAAGTACAAATTCATGTGGTGAAGTTTGGTTTAATGAATTACGTATGTCCGATTTAGATAATGAAGGAGGTTGGGCAGCGATATTGAGTATGGATACTAACATTGCAGATTTTGCAAGTATCAGTGCAACAGGAAGAAGAAGTACAGTAGGTTTTGGCGGCATTGAGCAAGGACCAAATGAACGAAGTAGAGAAGATGTAAAGCAATACGACGTCGTTACTAATGTGCAATTAGGTCAGCTTTTACCAAAAAAATGGGGAGTGCAAATTCCATTTAACTATTCACAGAGTGAAGAAACTATTACTCCACAATACGATGAATATTATAGGGATATTGAATTACAAACCCAATTAGATAATACAACAGATCAAGATTCTATTTTAAGGGTAAATGAAAATTATACAAAGAGAAAGAGTATTAATTTTATTGGAGTCCGAAAGCAAAGAACTGGTGATGCAAAACCACGTTTTTACGATGTTGAGAATTTAACCTTTAATTATTCTTACAATAAAGTTGAGCATCGAGATTTTGAAATCGAGAAATCACTCGATCAAAATGTAAGAGCTGGTGTTAATTATAGTCATGCTTTTGAGCCATTACGAATTGAGCCTTTTAAAAAGAACGATTCCTTATTTACAGGTAAAAATTGGAAAATATTAAAAGATTTCAATCTTAATTTATTGCCATCAAGTTTTTCAGTTAATACAGATATTAATCGACAATTTAGCAAGCAAAAATTTAGAGAAGTAGAATTAGGAGGTGAAAATATAGGTATAGAAGAATTATTTAGAAGAAACTATACATTCGATTTTCAATATGCAATAAATTATAACTTAACGGATGCTTTGAGTTTAAACTTTACAGCTGCCAATACTAATATTGTACGTAATTATTTTATTGATGACCGTATTAATGGCAGACAAGATCCAGAACTCAATGTTTGGGATGGCTTCTTTGATTTTGGTGATCCAAATTACCAAACGCAACAGCTTCAGGTTAATTACGAGTTGCCTTTATATAAAATACCAGCCCTAAGTTTCTTAAGAACAACTTACGCTTACAATGGTGCTTTTCAGTGGCAAAAAGGCTCAGATTTAAATGAAGGATTAGAGATAGATGGTGTTGCTTACGATTTAGGTCATTCTATTCAAAATTCAAATACGCATAATATAAATACAACCCTAAATATGGAGACCTTTTACAAAACTTTAGGTTTGGTAAGGAAGGGTAATTCTCGAGGAAGAAATAGAACATCAACCGTAAGAAGTCGTAATACTAAAACAGATGTATCTGCTACAGATAAAGAACAACAAGCCAAAGATCCTAATAAACTTAGTACTGGTAAAAAAGCATACAATACATTAATTGATGTTATTACTATGGTAAAACGTGTTCAATTTGGTTATACTGAAAACAATGGTACATACTTGCCAGGTTATTTACCAACTCCAGGTTTTGTAGGCACATTTAGACCGACCCTTGGTTATACCTTTGGAAGCCAAAGAGATATTAGAGACTTGGTTGCTAACAAAGGGTATTTAACAGATTTTCAGGATTTTAATCAACAATATACAGAAACACAAAATAAGACGCTCGATTACTCAGTTAATGTTGAGCCAATGCGTGATTTAAAAATTGACCTACAAGGTAATAGAACCTATGCAGAAAATTTCTCAGAAAACTTTAGGGTAGAAGATCAAGAATATATTTCGTTAACGCCTAATACGTTTGGAAACTTTAATATATCAACGGCAATGATTAAAACGGCATTTAGTAAAAGTGACGAAAATCAGTCTGCAACCTTTGATGATTTTAGAGAAAACAGACTAATTATAGCGAATAGACTAGCTAGAAAAGCTGGAATTAATATTAATGATCCTGCAAATTTAGATGCTGAAGGTTATCCTTTAGGATTTGGTAAAAACAGTCAACGTGTTCTTTTGCCAGCGTTTTTATCTGCATATCAAGGTTCTAATCCAGACAAAGTTAGTACAGGTGCATTTAGAGATGTGCCAATTCCAAATTGGACATTGAAATATACCGGCTTAATGAAAATCCCATGGTTTAAGAAAAATTTTAGACGTTTTTCTATTCAGCATGGATATAGAGCACGTTATACTATAAATCAGTTTAGAACTAATTTAGACTATGAAGCTCCAGATTATGATTTTGCTGCTGATGCACCAGCAAATGAAGATGCAGTAGACCAGGCAGGTAATTTTAAAAATGAAACACTTTATAGTAATATTAACTTAGAGGAGCAATTTAGTCCATTAATTCGTTTAGACTTTGAAATGAAAAATTCAGTAAAAGTCTTAGCAGAAGTTAAAACAGACAGAACCTTATCGCTTAGTTTTGATAATAATTTAATGACTGAGATTCAAGGTAAAGTTTATACGCTAGGTTTAGGTTACAGAATTAAAGATTTAAGAATTCGTTCTAAATTGGCAGGTGCGAAGCAAGTTATTGTGAGTGATTTAGATATGCAAGCAGATATTTCGGTTAGAGATAATAAAACCATTATTAGATATTTAGATTTAGAAAACAATCAAATTACGGCTGGGCAGACCATTTGGGGATTAAAATACACAGCTAATTACGCATTTAGCAAAAATCTATCAGCTATATTCTATTTCGATTATACGTTTTCTGATTTTGCGATTTCTACCTCCTTCCCACAAACGTCTTTAAGATCAGGAATTACACTGCGTTATAATTTTGGTAATTAATTTTGAATGAAAGCAATTAAAAAATTACATTTGTTTCATTAATATATTATAACAATAAAGATGAATATACCATCAGAATTAAAGTACACTAAAGACCACGAGTGGATTAAGATAGAAGGTGATCTTGCTACAGTAGGCATTACAGATTTTGCACAAGGTGAACTTGGTGATATTGTCTATGTCGAAGTAGATACATTAGATGAAACTTTAGATATTGAAGAAGTTTTTGGTACAGTTGAGGCTGTAAAAACAGTCTCAGATTTATTTTTACCATTGTCTGGTGAAATAATTGAATTTAATGAAGGTTTAGAAGACGAACCAGAAAAAGTAAATTCAGATCCTTATGGTGAAGGTTGGATGATAAAATTAAAATTTTCTGATGCTTCTCAAATAGACAATTTGTTATCGGCAGAAGATTACAAAGCACTTATTAGTGGTTAAAAAAATACTTTTACCAGTTGCAATAATTTATACAATTTGGCTGACTGTTGTTAGTCTAATCAACTTAAAAAGTGTACCTAGTTTAGGGTCTTCTTTTGATGATAAAATATATCACTTGTTGGCATATTTGTTATTAGCGTTTTTATGGGTAACTTACTTTAAGCCACATCCCAAAAAACACGCAACATTAATTGTTTTTAGCTGTACTATTATATTTGGTGCGGCTTTAGAATTGATGCAGCATCAATTAAATCCTAACAGAACCTACGATAGTTATGATCTAATAGCAAACTGTTTAGGAGTAATCCTTGGCACATTAATTGCAATAAAAATTAACATCTATAAGTTAAAATAACACAAAGCCTTGTTTTTTTTACTATTATTTAGTTAAATTAGCAATGTTATAATAAACACAATATTATGGAACCTAAAAAGAATCTGAAATCGGATGTAAGTCGCAACAGTTCAATATACTTTGCAGTTGGTCTTGCACTAATGCTTGCCATTACATACATGTCTATAAACTACAAGTCTTACGACGATAAAGATATAGCATTAGACTCTCTTAATTTAGATGATGAATTAGAAGAAGAAGTGCCAATTACAGAACAAATTGTTACACCTCCACCACCACCTCCACCACCACCTGCAGCTCCAGAAGTTATTGAAGTGGTAGAAGATGAGGAAGAAGTTGAAGAGACGGTTATTGAATCTACAGAAACAGAAATGGAAACAGAAATTGTGGAAGTAGAGGATGTAGAAGTAGAAGAGGTAGAAGAAGATATAGAAGTACCATTCAACGTTATTGAAAATGTTGCCGTTTTTCCTGGTTGTGAAAATAAAAAAGGAAATGCTGCTAAGAAACAATGTATGAATGATAAGGTAAACAAGTTTATTAGCAAAAAGTTTAATGTAGATTTAGCTAGTGACTTAGGTCTACCTCCAGGTAAGAAAAGAATCTTTGTTCAGTTTAAGGTAGATAAATCTGGTAATATAACTAGTGTATTAGCTCGAGGGCCACATCCAGGATTAGAAAAAGAAGCTAAACGTGTAATTAGCCAATTACCAAAAATGAAACCAGGAAGACAAAGAGGTAAAGCGGTAGTGATGCCATTCTCTATTCCAATCGTATTCTCAGTGCAAGATTAGATAGCACTTTTTTAAATATCAAAAATCCCGTTCAAAATTAATTGGACGGGATTTTCTTTTTGGTATACTTATTGTGACTTTATCATAATATTAACATTTAAATAATACGTATTATGAAAAATTCTAAAAATGACTTCGGTATTGCTGGTCAGAGCACTACTGAAGTAAAGAAATCACAAAAGCATGATGCAAATTTACAAAAAAACTCAACCCTATATTTCCAAATAGGGTTGATACTTTGTTTATTGGGTACTTATGCACTTTTTGAAATGCAGTTTCAAGAGAAGAAACTTATTTTTGACACTGTAGAATCTACAGAACTCGCAACTATTGATGTTGCAGAAAAGTTTAGGGTAGAGCCAGATGTTACGGTAAAGAAGCAGAAAGCAGTTAAACAAACCGTATTAACAGAAAAAGTTAAAGAGGTTGAGGATGATTATATTGAAAATGAACCTGAAGATTTAGTTGTAACAGATCCAACCCCTTTATCTGATGATCCTATAGCCGATCCTGGTGATATTGTTGATGCAACTCCAATAGATGATCTTATTTTTGTGCCGTTTTCAAAAATTGAAAAAGTACCAGTTTATCCAGGATGTGAAAGGCACAAAACTAATGACAAACGAAAAAAATGTATGTCAGAAAAAATTACGAAACTCATTAATAAAAGATTTAATACCGATTTAGGTTCTGAGTATGGTTTATCTGGTAGACAAAGAATCAATACACAATTTACTATAGATAAAAATGGTAACGTTACTGATGTAAAAATTAGAGGTCCTCACAATGTTTTAGAAAAAGAAGCTAATCGTGTTATTAATAAAATACCTAAAATGGAACCTGGTTTACAACGCAATGTTCCTGTAGGTGTAATTTATACGCTTCCTATAATTTTTGATATTAGAGATTAATAGAAATAATCTTCACAAAACTCTAAACCGTTATTGCTTCAATAACGGTTTTTTAATATCCGATTTTCAGTTTAGGGTTACTAAAAAAATAAGTATCTTTCACTCGTTAAATCCATTTTCTTCTATGAAGCGTATTTTGCTTTTTGCTATTCTCTCAATGTCGCTATTAGGTTTTACTCAAACTCCTATAACTTACGAAAAACCACCTGTATTTAATGAATGTGAATCTGAAGCTATAGAACAACTAAAATCATGCTTCAATTTCACCTTAAATAATTTTATCTACAAAAATTTTGATGTGCCAGAAATAGTGAATAAAGAATCTTATAGAGGAGATATTCAAATATTATTCGAAATTAATAAAGAAGGGGAGTTTAAGCTAATTTATGTTGATGCGATTTATGAAGAATTAAAAGTAGAAAGTAAACGTGTTTTTGATTTGCTACCAAAAATTAAACCGGCTACATATAATGGTGAACCAACATTTGCGCAATACAGTATAAGTATAGCAATACCATTAACTGAACCTATAAGACAGCAAGACGAAATTGTAAAGGTAGAATCAGATAGAAATAGTAAAGAGAATCTTAATACTACTTTATCAAATGAGTTTGATACTGTTGAAGCTAAAATAAAACCTTACGAAAAATTAGAATATACTAGTGAGTTAAACATACCATTTACACATTCGTACTATGCACGATTTGATGACGAAATGAATGCTCTAGGTACAAATAGTCATACTGCAGCAAAACCATTTGTTTATAGTGATGTTGCCAAATATTACGATATAAAAGCAGAAAAGGAAAACTTAGCTAAGGATACGGATTCTTGGATAGGTAGAAAGTTATACAACGAGCATTTAGTAAGTGTGCAAGGCAAGGATTATTGGTTTACCGTAGATCCAATTCTAGACTTACAGGTCGGTAAGGATGGTGAGGCAGAATTTAGTTCTACATGGAATAATACTCGAGGTATTTTTATTCAGGCTGGTTTAGGAAAACATTTTAATTTATCAACTTCAATTTACGAAAGTCAAGGACGTTTTGCGGATTACTTTAATACATATGCAGAAAATATTAGGGCATTTGGTCCAGATCCAGCTTTAATTCCTGGTCGTGGTATTGCCAAACGATTTAAAGACGATTCTTACGATTATCCTGTTGCAGAAGCCTACTTATCTTATACACCTTCAAAGTTTTTTAACGTGCAATTTGGTCATGGCAAAAATTTTATAGGTGATGGTTATCGTTCGTTGTTTCAAAGTGATGTTGCGAGCCCTTATCCATTTTTTAAAACAAATATTGAGTTTTGGAAAATAAAATATACGAGTACTTGGATGTCTTTAAGAGATGTTAGAGAAGATGTAATTGAGGATAAAACCTTTAGAACAAAATATATGGCTAATCACTATCTCAGCTGGAATGTCTCTAAACGTTTAAATATAGGTTTGTTTGAATCTGTAATGTGGCAAAATTCTAATGATAGAGGTTTTGATCTAAACTATTTAAATCCTATTATATTTTTTAGAGCTATTGAGTTTCAAACGGGTCAAGGTAATGGTAATGCTATCTTAGGTTTATCTGGTAAGTATAAGTGGAATAATAAAGTTAATCTATATGGTCAATTTTTAATTGATGAATTTTCTGTTAGTGATGTTACAGGTGGTGAGAAAAGTTGGAAAAATAAGTTAGGTTTTCAGATAGGAGCAAAATATTTTAACGCATTTAATCTAGATAATTTATTGCTTCAAGCCGAATATAATCAAGTTAGGCCATATACTTATGCTCATAATACAGTTGTATTAAATTATGCGCATAACAATCAACCAATGGCCCATCTTTGGGGCGCAAATTTTAGAGAATTGGTGTTAATTGGTAGATATAATTACAAACGCTGGTTTGGGGATGCTAAATTTATAATTGGCCAACGTGGTTTCGATTTTAATACTGATGAAGATAGCTTTAATTATGGTGGTAATATATATGGGGATGAAGACTTTAGAGTGGCTGATACAGGCATTAAAATAGGTCAAGGTAACAAAACCAATAGTTTTATGACAGAATTACAAGCTGGTTATTTAATAAATCCTGCTACTAATCTAAAAGTTTTTACAAATATTATATATAGAGATTTTAATCCTGAAGCCATAACACCTACAACAATGAAATCTAATACGCTTTGGTTTAGTTTTGGTGTAAGAACAGATTTGTTTAATTGGTATAATGATTTTTAGATAGAAATCTCCTCCAAATTTTCTAAATTGATTAGGTTAGAAGTTCAATAATAGTATTGTATAAAACTAATAATTTACGTTGCTCATCATTAAATTTCAAACTATCTTTGCACTCGCAAAGAATAGAACTAAATAGAACACCTTTTGAGTAGCACAAAATCTTCGGTATCAACAGCTTCTGTGGTAACTGATTTTAAAGAAATCACTAAGATGGGTTTATCCATTAGTGTGGTGTTTTCTTCTATTGCTGGATATCTTCTTGGTGCAGAAACCATAAGCTTTACAACACTTTTTTTATTGGCTTTAGGTGGCTATTTTATGGTTGGAGCGTCAAATGCTTATAATCAAATTATTGAGCGCGATTTAGATGCATTAATGGATCGCACTAAAAATAGACCTATACCAGCTGGTCGAATGACTGTAAATACAGCATTTATCATCGCAACGACTTTTACCATTTTAGGTATAATTACTCTATATGTTATTAACCCAAAAACAGCAATGTGGGGAGCGATATCTATTTTTTTATACACAAGTGTTTACACTCCATTAAAAACTAAAACATCATTATCGGTTTTTGTTGGAGCATTACCAGGTGCTATTCCTTTTATGTTAGGTTGGGTGGCAGCTCGTAATGGTTTTGGTATTGAACCTGGTACTTTATTTGCAATTCAGTTTTTTTGGCAGTTTCCGCATTTTTGGTCCATAGGTTGGTTTTTATTTGAAGACTACAAAAAAGGAGGCTTCTTTATGCTGCCTACAGGTAAGCCAGATAAAGGCACTGCAGTACAGATTATTATGTATAGTGTATGGACAATTATTGCATCTATAATTCCTGTATTCGGATTTACAGGTGATTTAAAACTGTCTATAATTGGTGCCGTTTTGGTGTTTGTTCTAGGAATGGTGATGTTGTTTTATGCCTTTAAATTATTTAAAGTGCGAACAGTAAAAGTTGCGAAACAGTTAATGTTGTCTAGTGTATTTTATATTACAATGTTGCAGATTATATATGTGGCTGATAAATTTTTAAGATAAATGGATTTAACACAAGGAACTCAAGAAGAGAAAAGAGCGAGATCTAAAAAGATGATGCTTTGGTTTGGTATTGGCTCATTAATTATGTCCTTTGCAGGTTTAATTAGTGCCTTTATAGTAAGTAGAAAGCGTGAAGATTGGTTAAACGATTTTCAATTGCCAAATGCTTTTATAATAAGTGTTGTAGTTATTTTAGTAAGTAGCTTCACATTTATATTAGCAAAACGTGCACTTAGACAAAATAATAGGCAAATGGTAACGGTCTGGTTATTAGCAACCTTAGTGTTAGGTGTTGCATTTGTATACAATCAATTTGTAGGATTTGGTCAGATTATTGAAGCTGGTTATAATTTTACTGGGCCAACAAGTAATGTTACAATTTCGTTCATCTATTTAATAGCAATTGTGCACATAGCTCACGTTATTGCTGGGTTAATATGTATAGTTGTCGTAATTTATAATCATTTTAAACAAAAGTATAACTCCAACAATATGTTGGGTTTTGAACTCGCAGTTAATTTCTGGCATTTTGTAGATGTACTTTGGCTTGTGCTCTTTTTGTTTTTATATTTTTTTAGATATATAATTTGATTATTTTTGTCCAATCTTAAAATTTAAATAAATTCTATGGATTCTACAGTAGAAAGTACTGGTACAGAAGGAAAAACTTGGGGAGGAGGCAATAAGCCTTTAAGAGCAAGTTACGGAAAAATGATGATGTGGTTCTTCATCGTATCGGATGCATTAACATTTTCGGGCTTCTTGGCAGCCTATGGTTTTTCAAGATTCAAGTTTATAAAGGAATGGCCAATTGCAGATGAGGTGTTTACTCACGTACCATTTTTACATGGTCAGGAGCTGCCAATGATCTATGTAGCATTTATGACGTTTATTCTTATTATGTCGTCTGTAACAATGGTACTAGCTGTAGATGCTGGTCATCATATGAACAAAGCCAAAGTAACTTTGTATATGTTCTTAACCATTATTGGTGGAGCAATATTCGTTGGGTCTCAGGCTTGGGAATGGGCAACATTTATTCAAGGAGATTATGGAGCTGTACAAACTAAAGGAGGAAATATTCTACAGTTTGGTGAGTACGTAACCGTTGATGGTGAAGAAAAATTTAAGCGAATTTCTATAGATGACTTTGCGGCAGTTCAGGCAGGAGATAGAGTTCAGCACGAGCGTAAAAACGGCCTTTGGTTTGTAACTGAAGAGACTTTGCCGCCTTATTCAGTAAATGAAATATACACTGGTTTAGCAGCGAATGATAACATCTTAGTAAGAACTCAAGAAATTAATGATGAAGGTCATAAGACGGTGTTGTCTAGAGCAGAATCATTAAAGCAAATAAAAGATAATGGTAAATTAGTTGTAAAGGGTGCCAACCTTCATGTAAATGAATATGGTACTACACTTTTTGCAGATTTCTTTTTCTTCATTACAGGATTTCACGGATTCCACGTATTTTCTGGTGTTGTGATTAACATTATTATTTTCTTTAATGTTATTCTAGGAACATATGAGCGTAGAGGAAGTTACGAAATGGTAGAAAAAGTTGGTTTATACTGGCACTTTGTCGATTTAGTTTGGGTATTTGTATTTACTTTCTTCTACCTAGTTTAAAAGATTTTATAAGAATAAGTTATGGCACACGAACATAAATTAGAAATATTTAGAGGCTTAGTAAAATTTAAGTCTAACACAAGTAAAATTTGGGGAGTACTAATATTCCTTACTATTGTAACAGCAGTAGAAGTGGTATTAGGTATATACAAACCAGATATGTTTATGCATACATGGATGGATCCATTTGAAGGTGGTTTTTTAGCTACTTTAGGTAATATTCTTTTTTCACCTATTGTATATATGAAGCCATTAAATTTAATATTCATCGTATTAACAATTGTAAAAGCATATTACATTACTTGGGACTTTATGCACATGAGAGATGAAACAGGCAGTATGAGAAAAATGGTTGTTTGGACAGGAGTTTTCTTAATCTGCTATTTAATATTCATTCTTTTACAAGAAGGTGGTTATGTATTTGATGTATACTTTACAGGTGAGCATCCATTAATCAAAAGAGATTTTTAAACATAAAAATTACTTTCTCTGAGAGAAGTAAAACGTGTTAAATGATATTAAAAGGTGGTTTTTCTAAACCACCTTTTTTATTTTTGCAATATGAAGAAAACAAGCAACACAAAACGTAATATTGTTCTAGGTATTTTATTCTTTTTACCAGTTGCTTTTTTGCTTATGTTATATCCTGCTAAGCACAACTACGAACCCTTAAACGTTGTAAATCTTACTGTTGCTGATATTGATAACTTTTATTCAGACCGTACTGACAGCATTGTGTTTAAAGACCATATCACGGTTTTAGGATTTTTAGGTAAAACGCCATTGCAAAATGCCATAGCAGCTTCTAATTTAAAAGAACTGGTATATGACAAATTTAAGGGCTTTAAAAAATTTCAGATAGTAATTGTGGTGCCAGAAGGAACAGAGGATGATGTTAAAGAACTTAAGAAAGAAATTAATACTTATGAAGATTTAAAGTTTTGGCATTATGTGTTCGGTACAGAAGGTGAAATAAAAATGCTTTACAATAGTCTAAAAACTCAAGAAAACCTAAAACAAGATTTATCAACGGATAATGTCTTTATTATTGATAAAGACTTAAGCCAACGAGGACGTATTGATGGTAGAGATGAAAAGGAAATAGAAGCCAATAAACCGACTTTTAGTGTCTATTCTTATAATACTATTCAAGTTGCCGAAATTAAGAATATGATGAGTGATGATATGCGAATTCTGTTTACAGAATACCGTCAAAAACGCAAAGGCAAATTCGATGATTCAAATACGAGAAGAACAAAAGATTTAAAACAAACTAATGAGTAAAAAAACAAACTATTCATACGTAGGTATAGCATTTATTATTTTGGTTTTTGGAATTATTTTTATTCCTAAAATAATTGATCGTATCAATAAAGACGATATTACTAGAAATGGAAGTAGAAGTGAAGATGTATCTACAACTAGTATAGAAAAATCAAATAAAAGTGATTTAGCGTATCTAGAGATTAATGGTAAACCTAAAAAAGTACCAGCATTTAGTTTTACAAACCAAGAAGGTGAAACAATTACTAACAAAGATTACTTAGGTAAAGTTTATGTAGTAGAATTCTTTTTTACAACCTGCCCAACCATTTGCCCAATTATGAATCGTAATTTAGTAGAAGTACAAAACCAGTTTCTAGGTTTTGAAAATTTTGGGGTGGCTTCATTTACTATAACTCCAGAGGTTGACACTCCAGAAGTATTGAAAGCCTATGCAGAGAAGTACGGAATTACGAATCCTAATTGGCACCTAATGACAGGTAATGAAGAAGCTATTTATAAATTAGCTAACGAAGGTTTTAATTTATACACAGCAAAAGACGAAACGGTAGAAGGTGGTTTTGAACATTCTGGGAATTTTGCCTTAATAGATAAAGAAGGTTTTATTCGTTCTCGAAAAGATGATTTCGGAAATCCTTTAATTTTTTATAACGGATTAGTACCAGAAGCTGTTGGTGTAGATGAAGATGGAATTTCGCAAGAAATAACAATTTTAAAAGAAGACATTACTAAATTATTGCAAGAGTAAATTTTATCGCCTAGAGACAAGTCAAAAGGTTTATTGTAAAAACTTATGAATACAAATAAAGATTTAGAACAAGAAAAGAAATATAATAAGTGGATTGTTGCACTTTCAATTATTATTCCGGTTGCAGTAGCAGCCTTATTTGGAGTTAACCTGCGTAGTTTAGGCTTCGATGTAGAACCATTAACATTCTTGCCTCCAATATATGCTACAGTAAACGGTGTAACAGCAGTAGTTTTAGTTATAGCTGTAATGGCGATTAAAAATAAAAACAGAAAACTGCATGAGCGTTTAATGAAGTTTGCCATACTATTATCCTTAGCGTTCTTGCTTATGTATATAGCATATCATATGACAAGCGATTCTACCAAATTTGGAGGAGAAGGATTTATTAAATATATCTACTACTTTATTTTAATAACACATATTTTATTATCTATTGTTATTATTCCATTTGTCCTGATTACCTATGTAAGAGCAATAACCAATAGTATAGAACGCCATAAAAAAATTGCTAAAATCACATTTCCATTATGGCTATATGTTGCAGTAACAGGAGTCGTTGTGTATTTAATGATTTCTCCCTATTATGTTTAACTAATGAAACAAAAAGCAGTCTTTTTTTTCTTCTCTTTTTTCTTTATTCTAAAGATAAATGCACAATGTGCAATGTGTAGGGCTGTTCTAGAAAGTGGTGAAGACCAATCAGCCGCAGAAGGTATTAATGATGGTATTATTTTTTTAATGGCTATACCATACATTTTGGTAGCAGCAATAGCATATTTTATCTATTTAAAATACAGTAAATCTAAAAGCTTAAAAAAATAAGCGCAAGGGTGTAACATTTTCTTAATCACAAAGTCTTAATGGTATCTGTTTATAAGGTATTAACAATTTGTTGGCATAAAAAACCTTCGAATTTCGTTAAAATTGCATTCGTTAACCAACTGCATTATGATTCAAATAAAAGATTTACACAAATCTTACCATATGGGAAGCAATTCGCTTCACGTACTCAAGGGCATTAACTTTGATGTAAAAGAAGGAGAACTCGTATCTATTATGGGATCTTCAGGTTCTGGTAAATCTACATTATTGAATATTTTAGGAATGTTAGATGAGGCTGACGAGGGACAATACATTCTTGATAATGTTCCTATTAAAAATCTTAATGAAAAAATAGCAGCTAAATATAGAAATGAATTTCTCGGATTCATTTTTCAATCTTTCAACCTAATCAATTATAAAAGCGCATTAGATAATGTGTCGATGCCATTGTATTACAAGGGCATAAAGAGGAAAGAACGTACAGAAAGAGCGATGCATTATTTAGAAAAAGTAGGTTTGGCAGAATGGTCTCACCATTTACCAAGCGAACTTTCTGGTGGTCAAAAACAGCGTGTCGCGATTGCTAGAGCATTAGCAAGTGATCCTAAAGTATTACTGGCAGATGAGCCAACAGGTGCTTTAGATACTAAAACTTCTTACGAAGTTATGGAGCTTATTCAAGGAATTAATGACGAGGGAAAAACCATCCTAGTTGTAACGCACGAAGATGATATAGCACATATGACAAAGCGTATAGTTAATCTTAAAGACGGATTAATTATAGACGATAGTACTGTAAAACAAGTTAGAGCTTCGGAGCATGTTTGATATAGAACGTTGGCAAGAAATATTTGAAACTTTACGTAAAAACAGGCTGCGTACTTTTTTAACAGGGCTCTCGGTAGCTTCTGGTATATTTATATTAGTTATACTTTTGGGTTTTAGTGAAGGTATAGCCAATGGTGTAAAATCACAGTTTGAACAAGATGCAACCAATAGAGTCTCAGTATGGACAGGTGTAACAACCAAAGGTTATAAAGGCTTAAATCCGGGACGCTATATTCAACTCAAAAATTCAACTTTCGATGCCGTTGAAAACGAATACGATGACTACTTTGAATATCGCACAAAAGATTACGCTATTTGGGGAGGAATGGTTACATACAATAACGAAACAGGAAATTATCGTGTTAGAGGTACACTACCAGATAACCAATTTATTGAAAATGCAGATATGGGTTCTGGGCGCTTTATTAGTCAGTCCGATATTAACGAGAGCAAAAAAGTAGCTGTAATAGGTAACAAAATTAAAACAGACCTCTTTAAAGGTAAAGATCCAATAAATAAAAACATTCAGATATATGGAATGAACTTTAAGGTTATTGGTGTCTTTTTTGATCCAGGTGGAGACCGTGAAGAAGGCCAAGTTTATATTCCTGTGTCAACAGCTCAAAAAGTATTTAATGCAGGAGAGAACATCAGAAATATGGCATTTACCGTAAAAATGGCAGATAATTTTGATGAAGCTGTAGCCATCTCAAATGCTATTGCTCTTGGTATAGAGAAGAAAATAAAAGAAATTCATACAGTCGCGCCAGATGATGTCAGTGCAGTTAGAGTGAATAATACACTTGAAGAAGCGCAAAAAATCTATTCATTAATTGCCACTATAAAGGCGGTTTTTTGGTTTGTAGGTATTGGAACCATTATCGCTGGTATCGTTGGTGTTGGCAACATTATGCTTATTATAGTAAAAGAGCGTACAAAAGAAATTGGTATAAGAAAGGCTTTGGGTGCACTACCAATGTCTATCGTTGGAATGATTTTACAAGAAGCAGTTTTTGTAACTATGTTAGCAGGTTTGTTTGGGTTAATTCTCGGGCTTGGGTTATTAGAACTCGTAGGACCGCAAATAGAGAGTGACTTTATAAAATACCCACAAGTAGATTTCAATATAGCAATAACGACGGTATTTTTATTAGTAATAGCAGGTGCATTAGCCGGATTTATTCCAGCATACAGAGCAGCGAAGATTAAACCAATTGTAGCACTTAGAGACGAATAATTATGTTTAGTAAAGACCGTTGGGATGAGATACTCGAAGCTTTAAACGCTAATAAATTTAGAACGTTTTTAACAGCATTTGGTGTCTTTTGGGGCATCACAATTTTAGTATTGCTATTGGCGCTAACAAATGGGTTAAAAAATGGTGTTACTGCAGATTTTGGTGACTTTGCCACTAACTCTATGTTTATGTGGGCTCAAAGCACGTCAAAACCGTACAAGGGATTACCTAAAGGACGTCGATTTAATTACAAAATAAGCGATGTTGCCGCAATTAAGTCCGAAATTCCCAATATAAAATATGTGTCTCCTAGAAATCAATTAGGTGGCTTTAGAGGAGCAAACAATGTAACTAGAGGTACTAAAACTGGTGCGTTTGAAATTTATGGAGATTATCCAGAATATATTAAGCAACAACCTATGGATATTCTTCAGGGGAGATTTATCAGTTATTCAGATATTGAAGCCAAAAGAAAAGTCTGTGTTATTGGTACAGGAGTTGTTAAAGGTATGTACGATAAAGATGAAGAAGTTTTAGGTACATATATAAAAGTTAATGGCGTTAACTTTTTGGTAGTTGGTACATTTAAAATGAGTAATAGTCAAGGAGATGGAGAGCAAGATGCTAGTACCATTTATATGCCTTTTACAACATTTGGGCAAGCCTTTAATAGAGGTGAAAATGTAGGTTGGATGGCGATTACTGCAGTAGATGGTGTCACTATAACATCCTTAAAACAGCAAGTTTTTGATTTAATGAAATCAAGACATAAAATAGATCCAACAGACGAACGTGCAATTGGTCATTTCGATTTATCAGAACAATTTGGGCGTGTAAATGGTCTCTTTACAATACTTTCACTTGTAGGTTATTTTGTTGGTGCGCTTGTGTTGATGTCTGGGATAATAGGTATAAGTAATATAATGCTTATAGTAGTAAAAGAACGAACCAAAGAAATCGGTGTAAGACGTGCTTTAGGTGCTAGTCCATGGACTATAAAATCTCAAATTTTGCAAGAGAGTTTAATTTTAACCATACTATCTGGTATGGTTGGTATTTCCTTTTCGGCACTGGTTATTTGGGTAATGAATACCATTTTAGACAATGCTGGTCCTGTAGATAATTTTGCAAATCCAAGTGTAAGTATGCAAGTTGTATTTACCGCTTTAATTATATTAATTGTTTCAGGTGTATTAGCAGGTTTAATTCCTGCAAATAGTGCTACCAAAATGAAACCTGTTGACGCTTTAAGAATAGAATAAATTTATATCAATCATACATAACCATGAAAAGAACTAAAACCGTAATCGCACTAATATTAATTGTTGTTGTCTTTGGCGCAGCATTATATTATTTATGGCAAAAAAATCAAGAAAATCCCATTACTTATACTTCAGAGTTACCAACAGAAGAAACTATTATAGTTAAAACTGTAGCGACTGGTAGCATTGTTCCAAAAGAAGAAATTTTAATAAAGCCTAATATTTCTGGTGTTATTGAAGAGATTTTTATTGAAGCTGGCGAATACGTTAAACAAGGTGATTTAATTGCTCAGATTAAAGTAATACCAAATGTATCTAATTTAACCAATGCTAAAAATAATATAGCATCAAACAGAACGACTTTACAAACTGCGGAGATTAATTTTAAAACTCAAAAAACAATCTATGATCGTCAAAAGGAATTGTTTGATAAAGGTGTTATTGCAGCAAACGAATTCGATCAAGTAAATAATACTTATTTACAAGCAAAGCAACAGGTTGAGCAAGCAAGAATTAGTGTAAACCAAGCGCGTCAAAACTATGATATTATTAAAACGGGTACAACATCTGGACTTGGTAATATAGCACAAACGCAAGTAAGAGCAACGGTTTCAGGTATGGTATTAGATGTGCCTGTAAAAGCAGGAAATCAAGTTATTGAAGCTAATAATTTTAACGAAGGAACATCAATTGCATCCTTAGCAGATGTTAAACAGATGATTTTTGAAGGAAAAGTTGATGAAAGCGAAGTAGGTAAAATTAAAGAAGGTTTACCATTAGAGATTACTGTAGGTGCTATTGAAAACCAAAAATTTGATGCAATTTTAGATTATATTGCTCCAAAAGGTGTAGCAGAAAATGGAGCAATTCAATTTGAAATTAAAGGATCGCTTAAAAAAATTGATTCAACATTTATTAGAGCAGGTCTTAGTGCTAATGCATCTATTATTTTAGATAAAGTTGAAAAGGTTTTAGCTATAAAAGAAGCTCTAGTTCAATACGATGATGAAACTAAAAAGCCATTTGTCGAAGTTGAGGTTGGAGACCAAAAATTCGAAAGAAAAGATATAGAACTTGGTATTAGCGATGGTATCTTTGTAGAAGTAAAAAGCGGAATTACAAAAGACGATAAAATAAAGGTTTGGAACCAGATTCAGGGTATTCCAAAATATGCACAATAATAATTTTAACATTTATTGTAACACTTTAAGATTTATATAGACAAATAGACATCATGAAAAAATCAATCATAGTAGCATTACTTCTTTTTGGAGTTTTTGCACAAGCTCAAAATAAAAAATGGACACTTAAAGAATGTGTTCAGTATGCTTTAGAAAATAATATTTCTATTAAGCAAAGCGAGTTAAATATTGAGACTGCAGAAATAGAAATGCTTACTGCTAAAGGAAATTTTATTCCAAGTTTAAGTGCAGGTGCAGGTGTTTCGGAAAATACAGGTTTAAGTTTTAACCCCGTAACTAACAATGCGCAAACCACTACATTTTTATCAGCTAGTGGTAATATAAATGTTGGTTATACGCTTTTTGATGGTTTAAGAAATGTGAGATCACTGCAACGTGCCAAGATTTCTAAATTAGCAAGTCAATATAATTTGGACAAAATGAAAGATGATATATCTCTTTTTGTTGCTAACGGTTATTTGGCTGTAATTCTTAATAAGGCCAATCTAGAAGTTTTAAAATCGCAAAACGAAGTTACTAAAGAACAAATAAAAAGAACACAAGAATTAGTAGATGCTGGTTCATTACCTAGAGGTGATTTATTAGAAATAAAGGCTACAGATGCAAGCGAGCAGCAATCTATAATTAACGCAGAAAATAGCATCCAAATTTCGCTAATTAGTTTAGCACAACTATTACTAATTAAGGATTATGAGAATTTTGATATTGAAGATGAGGGCTATGATATTGTTGATGATGGAGTTGCAGGTAGAGATATTTCAGAAATTATTGCATCTGCAAAAGAAAATAGATCAGAAATAAAGATAGCTCAGCAAAATGTAGAATTAGCAGAAATGGATTTAAAAATTGCTAAAGGAGCAAATTTACCAACTTTATCTGCTTTTTTTGGATATAACACAAGATACACTAATACACCATCTTTTATTCAGCGATTAGACCCAAATAACCCAACAATTACAGAACAAATTGGTACAGTTGAAGGGACTGGGCAAGCTGTAATTGGTGAGTTTCCTAATACATTTCCTGTAGAAGTAGGTGCAGATTCATTTACCGATCAATTATATCAAAATGATGGTATAGGTTATGGTCTTAATTTAAATATTCCAATTTTAAATGGATTTAATATTAAAGGTAATGTTCAAAGAAATAAGATTAACTTAGAACGTTCTAAATTTCAACTGGAGCAAGCAGAATTAGATTTAGAGTCAACTGTCTATCAGGCTTATGTAGATGCAAAAGGAGCACTAAAATCTTACGAGGCAGCAGAATTGGCTTTAGAGTCGCAGCAATTAGCTTATAATTATGCTAAAGAACGTTACGATGTAGGTTTAACCAATGCTTTTGATTTTAGCCAATCAAAATTAAGATATGATAATGCTAAGATTGAATTAAATCGTACCAAGTACGATTATATATTTAAGTTAAAAGTTCTTGAATTATTTTTCGGGATACCGGCAACTGAATTAAAATTTTAATTATGAGTAAAACAGTAAAAATAATTATCGGAATTGTCGTTCTTCTGCTCATTGCATTAGTAGTTGGAAAGTCAATGTTTGGAAAAAAAGGAAACTTTAAACAAGTCACGGTTAAGGAGGTTACTTTAAGAGATATTGTAGAAACTGTTTCTGCCACAGGAAAAATACAGCCAGAAGTAGAAGTGAAAATATCTTCTGAAGTGTCTGGTGAAATTTTGGAGTTACCTTTTAAAGAAGGACAAGAAGTAAAAAAAGGGGATTTATTGGTAAGAGTAAATCCAGATTTAATTCAGTCTGCTGTTAGTCGTTCACAAGCAACGTATCAGAATGTAAGAGCAGGTTTAGAACAGGCTGAGGCTAATTTAAAACAAGCAAAAGCTGACTATGATAGAAATAAAACACTTTTTGATAAAGGCGTTATTTCTAAAGCAGATTGGGATCGCTCAATTGCAGCATACGAAACTGCTGAAGCTGGTAAAAGTTCTGCATATTACAATGTGCAAAGTGCTGCGGCAACTGTAAGTGAAGCTAAAGATAATCTTAACAGAACAACAATCTATGCGCCAATGAGCGGAACAATTTCACTTCTTAATGTAGAGTTGGGAGAACGTGTTGTGGGAACTCAGCAAATGGCAGGAACTGAAATTTTGCGTGTTGCCAATCTTAATAACATGGAAGTTGAGGTAGATGTTAATGAAAATGATATTGTAAAAGTAAGTATTGGAGATTCTACTATTGTGGAGGTAGATGCTTATTTAAAGAAAGAATTTAAAGGCATAGTTACTGAAATTGCAAACTCAGCTGCAGGAACATTAGCGGCAGATCAAGTAACCAATTTTAAAGTGAAAGTGAGAATTTTAGAAGAGTCGTACAAAGATTTAACCGAAGGTAAACCAGAATCTTACTCACCATTTAGACCAGGAATGACCGCTACTGTAGATATAATCACTAAGAAAAGAGAGAATGCTATTTCCGTGCCAATAAGTGCTATTGTAATCAAAACAGACACAAGTTCAACAAAGAAGCCGTACGGTAAATCTTCTCAAATAGATGAAGACGATTCATCTAAAGAAGAAGAAAAATTTGAATGTGTTTTTGTTAACGCTAATGGTAAGGCGAAATTAAAAGTCGTAAAAACCGGAATTCAAGACGACACAAATATTGAGATTATTGAAGGTTTAACTAAGGATGACAAAATTATAACAGGTCCATATAACATGGTGTCAAAAACACTTAAGCCAGGAGATTTAATTGAAGATAAAGACAAAAAGACTGAAACTTCAGAAGAAAAAGAAGAATAGTCTAATACATATTTGCTTATGGCATTAGTGCTTAATATAGAAACAGCAACTACAAATTGTTCAGTCTCTCTATCTAAAGATGGAGAGACTTTAGTTTTAAAAGAAGATAATAGTTCAGGATATTCACATGCTGAAACTTTGCACCTTTTTATTGACGAAGTTTTTAAAATTTCAGAAATTAAACCTACAGAAATTGATGCTATTGCAGTAAGCAAAGGGCCAGGATCTTACACTGGTTTGCGTATTGGTGTGTCATCTGCTAAAGGTTTGTGTTTTGCTCTAAATAAACCCTTAATTGCTATATCAACTTTAGTAAGTTTAGCGCATCAATTACAAATTGATAATGGTTTAATAATACCAATGTTAGATGCACGTAGAATGGAAGTTTATTCTGCGATTTACAATTCTAAATTGGAGCTGGTTAGAGGTATAGAAGCAGAAATTTTAACTGAAGAAAGCTATAACGAGCTTCTTAAAACAAATAAAGTATATTTTATAGGTAATGGAGTTGAGAAAACTAAAGGTTTAATTCAACACCCAAATGCAATTTATGTTGAAGGTAAATTACCATCTGCAAACGAAATGGCGTTATTAGCAGAGCAGAAATACAAAAAAAGCGACACCGAAGATGTCGCTTATTTTGAACCTTATTATTTAAAGGATTTTGTAGCTCTTAAAAAGAAGAATTAACCTTCTTTTTGTATTTCCACTGCATGTGGGTAAGGTATTTCAATACCAGCAGCATCGAGTGCCTCTTTAACATCCTCTGTTACTCCAAAATATACATTCCAGTAATCTTCAGCTGTACACCAAGGCCTAACTACAAAGTTAATAGAACTATCCGCTAATTCTGAAACTGCAATTGTAGGTGCAGGATCTTTTAAAACTTTTGGATTAGATGCCAAAACCTGACTAAAGACTTCTTTTGTTTTTTTAATGTCAGAATCATAGCCAACACCAAACACTAAATCTACTCTTCTAGTACCTTCTGTTGTATAGTTTATAATATTGCCATTAGATAAAGCTCCATTTGGTATAATAATTTCTCTGTTAGAAAGACCAGTAATTTTTGTAGTAAAGATTTCGATCTCTTTTACTATTCCAACTTCACCTTGAGCTTCAATTAAATCACCAATTTTAAATGGTTTAAAAATCATAATTAAAACTCCACCTGCAAAATTTCCTAATGAGCCTTGCAGAGCTAAACCAACTGCTAAACCAGCTGCAGCTAATATAGCAGCGAAAGATGTAGTCTCAATACCAACAGTACCTAAAACAACTAGGATTAATACAATTTTGAAAACCCAAGTAATTAGATTAAGTAAAAATTTCTTTAAGCTTTCATCATAATTAGCTTTGGTCATTGCTTTTCTAATGCCTTTTAATACCATTTTAATAATCCAGTTACCAATTATCCATATCAGTATAGCTGCAATAATTTTTGGTCCAAAGTCAACAATTAAGTCATAACCTTTGTCAATCCATTTTTGTGTGTCCATGTTGGTTTATTTTTTTGTTCTATAAAAAAACTCGACTTTTTTAAGTCGAGTTTAGTATTTATTTTACTTCGAAAGTTAATTTTAAAGCGACTCTAAATTCAGTTACATCATCACCATTAACTATTGCACTTTGATCTTGTACATATACAGAACGAATGTTCTTTACAGTTTTAGAAGCTTCTTTTACTGCTTTTTTAGTTGCGTCTTCCCAACTTTTATTAGAGTTAGATAATACTTCAATAACTTTTAATACTGCCATAATAATTTAAATTTTTAGGTTTATATAGATAAGAAACAAAAAAATAGAATAGGTCACTAAAAAATTAAGGATTTTACCCATTAATGGCATTTACAGTAATGGCATTATCTTTAAGCATTTCTTTTAGCATATTTTCAATTCCATTTTTTAAAGTAAACGTTGATGAAGGACAACCACTACATGCTCCTTGTAATAATACTTCAACTTTTTTTGTATTAGCATCATAAGACTTAAATTCGATATTGCCACCATCACTTTCAACAGCAGGTTTTATGTACTCCTCTAGAATATTTACTATATTTTTTGAGGTGTCATCTAGAGCCTCAAACTTTTGCTCAATAGCTTCTTCAGTTTTATTAAGCTTTTGAGGTGCATCATCATTTAATATGGTTTTACCATCCTCAACATAATTTTTTATAAATTCTCTTAGTTGAAGTGTAATTTCTTCCCATTCAATAATGTCAAACTTTGTAATGGAAATAAAATTCTTTTCCATAAAGATATTCTTTACAAAAGGAAACTGAAATAATGCAGTAGCTAAAGGAGAAGGTTTGGCATCCTCAATAGAAGTAAATTCAAATAGACTTGGCACTAATACTTTATTGCAAACAAACTTTAAAACACTTGGGTTTGGTGTGCTTTCGGCATACACTGTAACTGCTGCTTTAGGCTTAATTGCATCTTCGGTAATAACTATACCGTCATTAGATAAATAATTCTCAATCTGAGTGGCAACTTCTTCTTGTACATCTGTCCATTCAACAATATTGTAACGTTCAATAGCCACAAAGTTAGAAGCAATATATACTTTCTTTACAAAGGGAAGATAAAACAATTGTTGAGCCAAAGGAGAGTGTTTAGCATCATCAATATTATTAAACTCAAAACTATTATGATTGGTTAAAAAACGGTCTGCTTCAAACTTTAAAATAGTTTCGTTTGACGTAGGTACTATAGAGATTTTTGTCTTTGACATCTTTTTTTTGCAAAAATATGAAATATCTACCGGAAACGTTCATCTGTAATAATTGTTTATTAACTGAATTTTTGAGCCAGTTCGCAATATTTGTTTAAATTCCGTCCTCAACCAAAAACTGCTTCAAATAAATATATTCTTGCTAGTATTTATTTGGGTTATTTTGAAAGAACCAAACATGAAAAAAATATTATGTTTTGTAGCATTCTTAATGACTACAATATGTTTCTCGCAAGACATCTTAATGCAAAACGGTACATTTACACGTTGCGCACCAGATAAGTTTTATGATTCTGGTGGTGAATTTGCTAATTATAGTAATGATGAAAATTATGTGACAACGATCTGTCCTCAAAATGTAGATGAGTTCATCATTTTAGACTTCACACTTTTTACAACACAATTGGGATTGCAACCCGATGTAATGAATATATACGATGGTGACGATACTTCAGCAACTTTATTAGGTACATTTTCTGGCACAAATAGTCCTGGAACGATTTCGGCTTCAAATGGAAATACTTCAGGTTGTTTAACTGTAGAGTTTATTTCTAGCGATAGTGGTAACCTTAATGGTTGGGAGGCTGATATTTTATGTGCTACGGCTTGTCAACTAATATTTCCCTTTGTAGATAGCACAATACCTGCAACAAATAGTGCTGGTGTTGTATCAATATTACCAGGAGAAACTGTTGATTTCACAGGTACTGCAACCTTTACTGTTGACGGATCAAATGCAACTTATAATTGGGATTTTGGTGACGGAAATACAGCTACAGGCACTAACGTCTCTAATACCTTTGCTAACAGTGGTACTTATACAGTAACCTTAACAGTTACTGATGATAATCCTCAAGGCTGTTCAGGTTCAACTACAATTACAGTTTTTGTTTTAGGTGATGATGTCGTTATAGATCAAGGTACATTTACACCAGAACAACTAATTGAAGATGTATTGGTTAATAGTCCATGTGCTTCAGTATCTAATATTATAGCCTCAACAGGAACAAATTTTAGTGCTTCTGAACCTAATGGAATTGGCTATTTTTCTAGTAATGGACAAAGTTTTCCTTTTGAAGACGGATTACTATTAACCACTGGTGATGCTAGTGAGGCCAGAGGACCAAACAATAATGGTATATTAGGTGATGGATCAAATACGTGGCCAGGAGATCTAGATTTAGATACTTATTTAGGGGTAGATTCTCACAATGCTACTTTTATTCAATTCGATTTTACTCCACTTGCAGATAGTATTAGTTTTGAGTTTTTAATGGCATCAGAAGAGTATGATATGGGAGGCTTTGAGTGTAACTACTCTGACGCGTTTGCCTTTTTGTTGACAGACTCATTGGGTAATGTAACTAATTTGGCTGTTATTCCTGGAACAACAACACCAATTTTGGTAACTAATATTCACCCAGATAATGGTGCTGCTTGTGGTGGTGCTAATGAGCAATATTTTGGAGCTTATACACCAAATAATCAATCTCCAATAGCATTTGATGGAAGAACAACAGTGTTTACAGCACAATCTGCTGTTACTCCTGGTGAAAACTATACTATAAAATTAGTTATCGCTGATGATAGAGATAATAATTATGATTCTGGAGTATTTCTTAAAGCAGGTAGTTTTGATTTAGGAGGTGATTTAGGTGATGATATTACAATTGCCGAAGGTACAGCAGAGTGTGGTGGTACAACGATTACATTAGATACTGCGGTACCTTTAGCTGACCATACTTGGTATTATGCTGCTGATCCAACAATGCCAGATGATAGAGTAGAAATTGTAGGTGAAACAAGTTCTATACTTACTGTTTCAGATCCAGGTATATATTCTGTAGATGTTGTGTTTACAGGTATTTGTCAATCTTCAGATTCTATTTTAGTTGAATTTATACCTAGTCCAATAGCTAATCCAGCAAATGATTTATTTATTTGTAATGATGCAGGTATAGCAGATTTTGATTTGTCTCAAAATAATATTGAAATTCTTGGGGCTCAAGATGCAAGTGATTTTATTATTAGCTATCATCTTACAGAGCAAGATGCAATTGATAATGTTGGTGCCTTACCTTTAACTTATACTAATATTAGTAACCCACAGGAAATTTGGGCACGTGTAGCAGACAATAGTCAAGAATGTTTTGATACGACATCTTTTTCTATTTCAGCTGTTGGTCAACCGACCATTAACCCAGCTATAGACCTAGAGTTATGTGATGATGAGAGTAATGATGGTGTCGAAGCGTTTGATTTGAGTGTTCAGGATTTAGTAATATTAGGTAGTCAGTCTGCAACAGATTTTAATGTGACTTACCATTTAAGTTTTGCTGAGGCCGATTCAGGTACAGGAGTCTTACCCGACTTATATACTAATTTAATTAATCCAGAGCCTATCTATGTCAGAGTAGAGAGTACAGGTGATAGTAATTGTTATAATGCTTCAGCCTTACCAGTATTTAATTTAGTGGTAACCACAAAAGCTATAGCCAATACGGTTGAAGATATGGTGGTTTGTGATGATGTTAGTAATGATGGCATAGCCACATTTAATTTAGGCAGCCAAGAGGCAACTATTTTAGGTGGTCAGAACCCAACTGTATTTTTGGTAACTTTCCATAACAGCCAAGCTGATGCTGATGCTGACTCAAATAAATTACCAACAATC
>NZ_JACOQD010000010.1 GCF_014297365.1 Winogradskyella echinorum
TATCGTTTCAAGGTAAAATGGGCTTTAAATTCTTTGCGGTTGCCAGTTAGAGGTTCATCGTACTCTACTGTAAACCAGTAATCACTTGTTGGCATTAGGTTACCATTAAAAGTCCCATTCCAGCCTGAGCCTGTTGGACTGATCTGTTTCAGTAACTTTCCGTAACGGTCAAATATATAAATTTTTGCGCTACTTCCAATACCCGGAATGTTCCATGTATCGTGGTTGCCATCTCCATTGGGTGTAAAGTACGCTGGATAGTCTATTACAAATATAGATGCACTGGTTATGCCACAGCCGTTTTTATCTCTTGCTGTGACTTCGTGGGTGCCAGATGAGACATTGCTAAATATCCCTTCGTCTTGCCATGGTCCTCCATCTAAACTGTATTCATACACTCCTATGCCGGTTGCTAACGCTTCTATAACGCTATTATCTGCAAAAGCTTGTGTTACTAAGTTAACTTCTAAACTCGGTGGTGCACTTTCTATAACTTCTGTGGTGTCTGTATTGCTACAATTGGTCACTGTAGAAGTACTCATATCTGTTACTGTTACACTATAGGTTCCTCCTTGTGTTGGCATAAGTGTTGAACCTATTTCTGATGCTAAAACTGTACCATTATAACTCCACTCAAAACTATAGGCGGTTTCTGATAGGCCTGTATCTAACACTAATGGATCTAAAATTTCTGTACCATTAGTATCTATACATAATATATAACTGTCAGCTAAATCAAACTCTGGTAATGGATTCACCTGTAAGGTTAATGGTGCTACTGCATAACAAATTGAGCCATCTTGCTCATTATCAAACACACCATCGTTGTTTAAGTCTACAGGATCTCCTATGCCGTCACCATCTATATCTACATACTCTGCAATACCATCTGCATTGGCATCTATAGCGTCCGAGAGTCCATCTCCATCTACATCTACAAGATCAAAAACACCATCTGCATTAGTATCATAGGTATCTATAGTACCATTACCATCTAAGTCTAAACCAGTGGTTAATGCTGTGACATCTAATGCTATTGGGATAACACTTAGGGTATTATTATCTACTCTGGCATAAATGACTTGTGGGTTGGTAACATTTTCATATAATGTTGGTAATGGATTTACGTTTAAATTGGCATCGACTTCTGTAGCATAATACGTTACGATGTAACTCGCTGGGTCTTGGCCGTCTAATACCTGATCAGCTTGTGTTGCTAAATCAAACTGTGCACTGTCATTTGATGGGTCTCCATCGGTTTCCATATTGTCATCACAGGTTTCATATAGTATTGGATTCATATCTGAATTGGCTTCTGCAGCTTCATCGACTTGGATATTAAAACTTTGTGTACTAATACTACAGCCTGTAACATTGTTTGTAATTGTTACAAAAATCTGTTGTGGATTGCTTTGGTTGGTGTAAGGACTTACCAAGCCATTCATTCCTGATGCTGCATCGGCTACTGTGGCGTGATAGCTTACTATAAACTGACTTGGGTCTTGACCATTTAAAACTTCTTCATCTTTTGTTGTTAAATCAAAACTATCAAAACCATCGGTGTTTAATTCACATTGTATAAAGTCGGTTACTGCTACAACCTCTGGTAATGGGTGTACAATAATAGCAAAATCGACTAGTGTATAACAACCTGTAACGTCATTGGTGACTCTAACATAAATCTGTTGGGATGGTGTGTCTGTATTGGTATTGGTATACTGTGTGGGGTCTGCTATGGCGTTGCTACCTGATTCTGCATCGGCTTCCGTCTCATGGTAGGTTGGTGTGACACCGCTCTCTCCATTGAGAATTAAAGTTTCTTGTTCTGTTAAATCAAATACTTCGACTCCATCTCCTGTATTGACATCATCACACAGTTCCATATCTGGTAATTGGTCACTTGGCGTTGGCGTTGGTATAGGTTCTACGCGTAAGGTTAATGTCACGGTATTATAACAGCCTGTGTCATTGTTCTCTGCTCTTACAAATATTGTTTGGGCATTACTGGTATTAACATATGGACTCTCTATTGGATTGGTCGCATTATCTGCATCTAATTGTGTCTCATAATAGGTTAAACTCACACCTCCTTGCCCATTTAATATCTCGGCATCGGCTTCTTCTAAAATAAAGCCTTCTTGACCATCTCCTGGGTTGTTTACATCACACAACTCTAATGGTGATGGTGTTACTAAAACTGGTAATGGGTTTACGATTAACTCTAAATTAATGAGCTTATAACAGCCTGATGTTGTTGTATTGTCTTCTACACGTACCCAAAGGAATTGATTAAAAGCTGTAGTATTGGTATAACTTGTTGGACTTACTATGGCATTACTTGCTGATGCTGCATTGCCTTGTGTCTCATAAAAGCTTATTTCATACTGTATGGGATCTTGACCGTTAAGAATCTCTAGAGATCTGCTCGTTAAATCAAAGTTCGCAAAACCATCTGCTGATATATCATCACAGACTTCTAATGGTGTTGGC
This sequence comes from Winogradskyella echinorum, assembly GCF_014297365.1. Classification (GTDB taxonomy): domain Bacteria; phylum Bacteroidota; class Bacteroidia; order Flavobacteriales; family Flavobacteriaceae; genus Winogradskyella; species Winogradskyella echinorum. The sequence goes on from NZ_JACOQD010000010.1 coordinate 2,491, forward strand.
GCTACTAGTTGTGGCGTGTGCTCTACGATTAATTCTAACGCTACTATAGTGGCACAATCCGTTGTAATAGTAGCACTTTCTACACGTGCATATAAAATCTGTGTATTAGGCTCTATATTGTTATAATTTATCGTTGTATCTATAGCATCTACATTATTATCTGCATTAATGTAATTTTCATGATAGGTTACCATAAGTCCTGGTGCTCCTCCTGTAATTTCATTATTGGCGTCTGTTAAAGTAAACACTCCTATGCCATCATTATCCGGATCGCAATAATACAATGGGCTTGGGGTAAAGGCTATTGGTGCTTGTTGCACAATTAACTCTAAGGTGGTGGTATCGTAACAACCTGTTCCTATATCTTCTACACGAGCATAGATTATCTGACCATTACTGGTATTGGTATACAAGGTTGGTAAGGGATCTGTTTCTGAATCTGCATTGGCTTGTGTCTCGTAATAGCTTACAGAATAGTTTGGATTATTACCTGTAATCTCTGCGTTCTTAAGGCTTAAATCCATCTCTGTTA